>NZ_LWLS01000148.1 GCF_001905095.1 Micromonospora sp. CB01531 | reverse complement strand
CCTTGGACAGCCCTTAACGAAGGGCCGAGGTTAACGTCCGGCAACAAATTCCCGTTCGACGTGAACGGATGCGGAAGGGACACATTCATGGTCAAGCTTCTGAGTAAACTGCGGCGCCGCGACGAGGGCGCCTCCGCCGTCGAGTACGGCCTGCTGGTGGCGTTCATCGCCCTGATCATCGTGGTCGGCGTTGGCCTTTTCGGTGGGGCCCTGAACACCTTCTTCAGCGGCCTCGCCACCGATATCGGCGCCTGGTAGCCAAGCGCAAGGTGGATCGGTACTGCGATCCACCTGCGATCGCTAGCACTTGCTGCAGTTCGGGGATGGGCGGTTGGCCGCCCATCCCCGAACTGGCGGGATTCGCATGCACACACCCTCGTCGCGCAGTAGCGGGTGCGTCAATAGCGATTCGACCAAAGAGCGGTGCCTCCACCACTCGCCAATCAGGTTCCCATCCTGTTGGTAAACGCGGTCCGGAACACTCCTTGGAAAGGGTGACGATGCTCGCTGGTGAGGCGGCAATGGGCAAGGCTAGGCGGCCGCTGGACCGGGGCGCGGCAGCGGTGGAGTTCGCTCTGCTGCTGCCGGTCGTACTGCTTGTCGTCTTCGCCATCATCGATTTCGGACGGATGCTCAACGCGCAGATCGTCATCAGCCAGGCAGCACGGGAGGGCGCCCGTGCCGCCGCACTAATCGATACGAGCGCGGGCAGGGCACGGGTTGCGGAAGCGACGGGAAACAGCCCCCTCGTCACTCCAACCATCAGAGGCTGCCCGGGGGCCCCGGTGTCGGGCGACGACGCCTCTGCCGAGGTCAGGTACACCTTCTCCTACATCACGCCGCTCGGTTTCATGATCGGCAGCGGCGGGACGACGCTGAGGGCTACGAGTGTGATGCCATGCGTGCATTGAGCGATCCGTCCGAAGCGCCCGAGTCGGCGGCGCGGCGGCCGGGCCGGGGCGGGATTCTTCGTCGCCTTCGGCGCGACGACCGCGGCGGGGTCGCCACCGTCTTCGGCGTCCTGTTCGCCGGTGGCGTGCTGCTCGGCATGCTCGCGCTCGTCGTGGACGTCGGCCAGCTCTACGTCGAGCGGGAGGAACTGCAGAGCGGCGCGGACGCGGCGGCTATCGCCGTTGCCAAGTCCTGTGCCGCCGATTTGAGCACGTGCACCGACGTGAACCGCAGGAACATCGCTGGCCGGTACGCCAGAGACAACGCCCGGGATGGGGCCGCCAACGCATTGACGATCTGCGGTTCCGTGGCCGGCGTGGCGGACCTGTTTCCCTGCCCCGCTCGGGCCGGCAACTTGACCAGGTGCATCGATGGCGCACCCTCCGGATCGGGGCGCTACCTCGAGGTGCGCACCAGCACGGCCACCTCGGACGGGTCGACGCTGCTGCCGCCGTCCTTCGCCAGGGCCCTGCTCGGTAACGAGGACTACGAAGGCACCACGGTCGGGGCCTGCGCCCGGGTGAGCTGGGGCGCGCCGAAGGCTGGCCTGGCGGTGACCTTCTCGAAATGCGAATGGGATCACGCCACGAAGAACGGGGAACATTTCCCGGCCCCGCCGCCCTATCCGGCAAACCCAATCCCGAGTCCCGGCGACGCGTACGAGGTCGTGTTGAGGACCCACGACTCGAAGGATCCAAGCAGCCTCTGCCCCGGCGAGAAGGGCCCCCCGGGCTGGGATGCCCCTGGCGGCTTCGGCTGGTTGCAAGACGATGGCGCGTGCAAGACGGAGACGTTCACGGCAGGCCCGACCGGCGTTGTCGAAAAGAACTGCACCGAAGTTCTCGAGCCGGTCACCACCGGTGCCTCGGCCGCGAAAGTTCTCTACATCCCGATCTACGACACGGTCGCAGGCACCGGCAGCAAAGCCAAATACCACATCGCCGGAATGGCCGCGTTCGTGCCCACCGGCTACTTTCTCGGTACTCCCGCCGCGAAACGAAGGGCGTCCTGGCTGACCGGCAAGGAGTATTGCAGCGGAGAAGACCGCTGCCTCTACGGCTACTTCGTGGACGTCCTGCGGCCGGGGCCGGTGGAAACCGGCCCGCTCGACCCGCTCGGCGCCACCGTCATCTCCCTTATCGGCTAACTCGCCCGCCAGATCGAACGACCAGGAAGCCCCTCATGACACGTCGGATCGTCACCATCATGCTCGCCATCGTGATTGCCGCGATCGGCACCGCCGGAGTGCTCTTTTACGGTTTGAGTGCGGACGCCCGGGCCAGGGCGCGGATCACCGATGCGGTGACGGTGGTGGTCGCCACGGCCCGAATTCAGTCCGGCACGACCGGCGCGCGGATTCAGGCCGACCATCTGGTCCGGACAGAGCGGATGCCGAGGTCGTCGGTGCCCAGCGACGCACTGCCGGCGGTGAGCTCCGAGTTCGACAAGCTCGTCGTCACCTCGAACATCGCCGAGGGTCAGGTCCTGCTGAAGGCGAACTTCGGCCAGCCGAGCCAGGTGACCAGCGGGCTGGAGTTGCCGGACGGCAAGATGGCGGTGACGGTGCAGACCGGCGCGCCACAGCAGGTCGCGGGATACGTGCGGCCCGGCTCCGAGGTCGCGATCTTCCTCACCTACAAGCTCCTCGACAAGGCGGGCCAGGAGAGCAAGATCCAACGAACCCGGCTACTGCTGGAAAAGGTCCAGGTCATGGCCGTCGGCACCTACACCCCGCCGCGCGACACCAAGGACGACACCACGACCGGCGAAACCGCGTCGGCCAGGAACGGGACTCTCCTGGTCACCCTCGCGGTAGGCCAGAAGGAGGCGGAGCGGCTGATCCTCGGTCTCAACACCGGCAGCCTCTATCTCGGCCTGCTCACCGACGCGGTCCAGGCCAAGCCGGGCGGCGGCGTGGAGAACACCGACAAGGACACCCATGTGGACTCCATCTTCCAGTGATGCGGACGGAGTGAACCCATGACCATCCTGTACGAGCCGCAGCCCCGCGACGCCCAGCGGGTCGCCGTGCTGCTCGGTGGCGACGTACATCCGGCAGCGGCGCGCGAGGACCTGTCCCGGCTGCTCGCCGAACGCCCCGCGGAGCAGCTGGTGGTCCTCGGACCGGGCGTCGAACTGCCCGAGGCACTGGCCATCGCGTCCGAGTACCGGCTCAGCCGCCCCGCCCTCGGCGTGGTGCTGATCCGCGTGATGGTGGACATGGTGCTGCTGGGCGAGGCGCTGCGCGCCGGCGTACGCGAGGTGGTGCCGGTCGACGACCGGGTGGCGCTGCTCACCGCATGCGCCCGGTCGGTCGAGATCTCCCGGCAGATGGCTCCGGTCAGCCCGGTGGTCCCGGAACAGGCCGGCCTCCAGCAGGAAGCCAAGGTGATCACGGTGTTCGCGGCCAAGGGCGGCTGCGGCAAGACCACCATCGCCACCAACCTGGCGATCGCGCTGGCCGCCGGCGGCACCCGCCGAGTGGGCCTGATCGACCTGGATCTCGCCTTCGGCGACGTGGCGATCATGCTGCAACTGGCACCGCAGCGCGGCATCGCCAACGCGTCCGAGTTCGGTGCCGGACTCGACGAGCAGGCGCTGCGTGCGCTCTTCACCCCGTACAGCCCCGGCCTGCATGCCCTGCTCGCGCCGCCCGGCCCCACCGAGGCGGAGCAGGTCTCCCAACAGCTCGTCACCAAGGTGCTGGGCCTGGCCGGTGGCATGTTCGACTACCTGGTGATCGATACGCCACCGCAGTTCAACGAACACGTGCTGGTCGCGCTGGAGCGGTCGCACCTGCACGTCCTGCTCACCACGCCGGACATCCCGGCCCTGAAGAACCTGCGCATCACCCTGGACACCTTCGACCTGCTGCGACTGCCGAACGAACAACGACTCGTGGTGCTCAATCGGTCCGACGCCAAGGTCGGGTTGACCGCCGCCGACATCGAACGCGTCATCCGGGTCCCGATCTCGGCGTACGTGCCGTCCAGCCGGGACGTTCCGGTCTCGATCAACAAGGGGATTCCGATCGTGGCTGACAGCCCAGCACACCCGGTCAGCAAGGCGATCCGGGACTTCGCCGCCGGCCAGCTGGCCGACACCGCGGCG
This sequence comes from Micromonospora sp. CB01531, assembly GCF_001905095.1. GTDB lineage: Bacteria > Actinomycetota > Actinomycetes > Mycobacteriales > Micromonosporaceae > Micromonospora. The sequence continues at coordinate 8,516 of NZ_LWLS01000148.1, read as the reverse complement.
AGCAAGCCCACCTCGCAGGGCCTGCGCGGCCTGTTCGGGCGGGGCGGTAAGCGATGAGCCTGACCGAGCGGATCGGCCGCCACCATGGTGAGCCAGGCGAATGGCGCCCAGCCGCGCGTCCCATGCTGACGGAGTTGCGGCGGCGGGTCCACCAGGAACTCCAGGAGATCCTCGGGCCGACGCTCTACAGCGAGCGCTCGACGGAGGTGATGGAGCGACGGGTACGCGAGACCCTGCAAGCGGTGCTCTCCCGTGAGGAGACGGCGCTGACCGGCGCTGACCGGGGCCGGATCACCGCCGAGATCTGCGACGACATCCTCGGCCACGGCCCGATCGAGCCGCTGCTGCGCGACCCGGACATCAACGAGATCATGGTCAACGGGCCGGATCGCATCTACGTGGAGCGCAGCGGGCGCATCTTGCCGGTGGACGCCGCCTTCCTCGACGAGGAGCACCTGCGGCGGATCATCGACAAGATCGTGGCGCGGGTGGGCCGGCGAGTCGACGAGAGCAGCCCGATGGTGGACGCGCGGCTGCCGGATGGCAGCCGGGTCAACGCGGTGCTGCCGCCGGTCGCGCTCGACGGGGCGAAGCTGACCATCCGGAAGTTCGCCGCCGACCCCTACGGCATCGAGGACCTGATCGGGTTCGGCACGCTGAGTCGACCGGTGGCCAACCTGCTCGCCGCGTGCGTACGTGGTCGCCTGGACATCCTGATCAGCGGCGGCACCGGTACCGGCAAGACCACCACCCTCAACGTGCTGTCACAGTTCCTGCCACCCGACGAGCGGATCATCACGATCGAGGACGCCGCCGAGCTGCACCTGCACCAGCAACACGTGCTGCGGCTCGAGGCCCGGCCCCCGAACATCGAGGGCCGGGGCGAGGTGACCATCCGGGACCTGGTCCGCAACGCGCTGCGGATGCGCCCGGACCGGATCGTGGTCGGCGAGGTCCGCGACGGCGCGGCGCTCGACATGTTGCAGGCGATGAACACCGGTCACGACGGTTCGCTGACGACGGTGCACGCCAACTCCCCACGGGATTCGCTGTCCCGGCTGGAAACGATGGTCCTGATGGCCGGCATGGATCTGCCGATCCGCGCCGTCCGCGAGCAGATCTCCTCCGCTGTCGACCTGATCGTGCACCAGAGCCGGCTCCGTGACGGCACCCGCCGGATCACGCACATCACCGAGGTCGTGGGGATGGAAGGGGATGTGATCAGCCTGCAGGACATCTTTCTCTACGACCACCGGGCGGGGATGGACGCGCACGGGCAGCTCACGGGCATGCTGCGCCCGACCGGCCTGCGCCCGCGCTTCGTCGAGAAACTGGCGGATGTGGGCGTCATGCTCGATCCCGCAATCTTCGGCCTCACCGCGCCCCTTCGATGACGGGATCGACGAGCATCGTGAACAGTGCAACCCGGTGGCGGGTCCGCAGGGCCGGCCTCATCGGCGTACTCGCTGTCCTGGCGGCAGTCCTGGCGCCGCCGCCGGTTTCCGCCGCTCCGGCCGGTAGCCTCGCCGTGTCCGGGCTGACGGCGTCGCCGGGCAAGGTGCGGTTCCTGCTGGCGGCGCGTGACCTGCCCCTCAACTCGGTGCTGGATCCGGCGACGGTGCAGGTCGCCGTGGGCGACACTACGCTGCCCGTCAGCGCGGACCGGGTCGACCGCTCGGCCGGCACCTCAACGGACCTGCCGGCGCGCGCGTTCATGGTGGTTCTCGACGTGAGCGGGTCGGTGGCCGGTGCCCGGCTGGAGGCCGCCCGCGCCGCCGCCCGCGCGTTGGCCGCCAAATTGCCGGACGATGTACGGCTGGGTCTGATCGCGGTCGCGGACAGCCCGCGCCTCCTGCTCAGCCCGACCGACGACCGGGCCGCGTTCACCCGGGCGCTCGGAAAGCTGAACGCGAAGGGCGAGACGGCCCTCTACGACGGGGTCCTCCTTGGGCGCGACACGCTGGAGAAGGCGGGTTTTGGTCCGGACTCGGATCGGCGGATGCTGGTGCTCTCCGACGGTGCGGACACCGCTTCGACCGCCACCCGACCCCAGGTAGCCGAGGCCCTCCGCATCGGCCGCCTACCCACCGACGTCGTGGCTGCGCAAGCCACCGATGCCGGGCTGAAGAACCTGAAGGCGCTCGCCCAGGCCGGGGGCGGAAACCTGCTCACCGCAGCCGACAACGCTTCGCTGGCGCAGAAGTTCCGCGTTGCCGCGTCGACCTTCTCCGTGCTCCTCGCCGTCGAAGCGCAGGTGCCGAACGCCCTGGCGCGGCAGAGCGCCGACCTCGTCGTGACGGTGACGGTCGCCGGCGGGCCGCTGGCTCTCTCGGTGCCGGTGGCGTTCGTGGATCCGGTGCCGGATCCGGCCGCTGCCGCACCGAGCCTGGCGCAGACCGGCTTGCCGGCCTGGGCGATCTGGGTGGTTGCCGGGGTCTCCTTCGTCGGCCTGCTGCTGGTGGTGCTGCTGCTGGCCTGGCCGCGCTCGGCGGCGACGGAGGAGCGGATCCGGCAGATCAGCCAGTTCGGGCCGGCTCGGGCCGAGCCGTCTCCCGTGACGCCGGAGACCGGCCCCACCTTCCTCACCAGGAACGTGCTGGCGGCGAGCGCCACCGTGCTCCGATCGCGCGGTCTCGATGCGCGGATCAGCCTGCGGTTGGAGCAGGCGGGGATGCGCCTGCGCCCACACGAGTGGGTGCTGATGCAGGCCAGTGCGGTGGTGACCGGCGGAGCGCTCGGCGTGGCCGTACTCGGTTGGCTCGGGCTGTTGCTCGGGGTGCTGCTCGGCTGGCTCGGCCCGCGGTTCTATCAGTCGTTCCGGGCCGATCGCCGGACCCGTCAGTTCGTCGAGCAACTGCCGGACGCCTTGCAGTTGGTGACCGGTTCGCTGCGGTCGGGCTTCTCGCTCGGCCAGTCACTCGACACCGTGGTCCGCGAGGCACCGAACCCGATCGCCGAGGAGTTCGGCCGGGCGCTGGCGGAGCATCGGCTGGGCGCCGACCTGGCCGACGCTCTCCTGCGGGTGGCGGACCGGACCAGGAGCGAGGACCTGAAGTGGGCCGTCATGGCCATCCGGATCCAGCATGAGGTCGGCGGCAATCTCGCCGAGGTGCTGGAGACGACGGTCGACACGATGCGCGAACGCAGCCGTCTGCAGCGCCACGTCCGCGCGTTGAGTGCCGAGGGCCGGCTCTCGGCGTGGGTGCTGATCGGACTGCCCATCGTGCTCGGCCTGTTCATGTTCACCATCCGCGGTGACTACATGCGCCCCCTGGTCAGCCAGCCGCTGGGTATCTCGCTGCTGGTGGTGGGCGTGTTGCTGATGCTCGTCGGGATCTTCTGGATGGTCCGGGTCGTGAAGGTGGAGGTCTGAGATGGGCGGCATGGCCATCCTCATCGGGGCGGGTGCGGCCGTTTTCGTCGGAGTCACGCTCATCGTGGTCACGATCGCCTCAGCCAGCTTCGACCGGGTCGGCGTGGCCAAGGGCCTGACCGCCATCGACCAGGTCTACTCCGCAGGGCAGGCCGGACCGGGCGATGAGGCGTTCAGCCAACGGGTGATCTCGCCGCTGGCCGATCGGATGATGCGGATCGGCCGTGCGCTGACGCCCGCGAGCGGGATCGATCGGCTGCGGAGATGGCTCGATTTCGCTGGAAACCCGGCGTACTGGACGGTGGACCGCGTCTATGAGGTCAAGGGGCTGGGGCTGATCGGGCTCGCCGTCTGCGGGGGCGGCCTGGGCTCGCTCCTCGGTGGCCTGACCGCTGCGATCCTGGGGGGCGCGCTCGGTGCGGTGCTCGGGGCCTACCTTCCTGACTTGATCATCTATGAGTTGGGCTATCGGCGGCAGGAGGCGGTCCGGCGGTCGCTGCCGGACATTCTCGACACGCTGACGGTGAGCGTCGAGGCGGGACTCGGGTTCGACGCTGCGCTGGTCCAGGTGACGCGTTACGGCCGGGGCCCGATGGCCAGCGAGTTCGCCCGTACCCTCCAGGAGATCCAACTCGGTATGACCCGGGTGGACGCACTGCGGCGGCTGGGCCAGCGTACGAAGGTCGTCGAGCTGAAGACGTTCTGCGCACTCATGGTCCAAGCCAGTGAACTCGGCATCCCCATCGCCAAGGTGTTACGCGAGCAGGCCAAGGAAATGCGCGTGCGGCGGCGGCAGCGGGCCGAAGAGTTGGCCCAGAAGGTGCCGGTGAAGATTCTTTTCCCGCTGGTGTTCTGCCTCTTCCCGTCGTTGTTCATCGTCGTGCTCGGGCCTGGCGTGATCAACATCCTGCAGAGCGGCTTGTTCCGATGATCCGAACAACAGGACATGCAGGTGACGCGCGCTTCGCTGCGGCTCCAACTTCCCTTGAACGGGAAGGGTGGGACCGGGCTGCCCGGGATTGAACGCCTTGATGGCGTCGAGGCCCTGCGACTGGTGCCAGTGGCGATGCTTTGAGCGGCGCCGTCCGGTCGGCGGCGTCAAGCGGATCTTGACGCCCCCGGCCACGCTGGCGCGGCGGCGAGCTCGGGGGGTGCGGTGTGTCCTCTGGGCAGGTCGTTGGCGCGAATCCGTATGACGGCCGCGATCACGTCATGGTCAGGGAAGGTAAGTTGTGGGACATGTCTGAGTTGGCATTGCCGATTCGTACTGACCGACTGCTCCTACGTCAATATCGGCTGGATGACGTGGATGCCTTGCTCGCCTACTACGGCGACCCGCTGGTTGCTCGCTACGTTCCCTGGGAGCCGTGGTCGCGCGAGCACGCGGCCGAGCAGGTCGCCAAGCGCATCAACCGTTTGGGTGTAGCCGGGATCGACTCCGCTCTGGCGCTGGTGGTCGAGCACAAGGGCGAGGTCGTCGGCGATGTTGTTCTGTGGCCGGCTGACGAGACGCTGTCCCGGGGTGAGATGGGCTGGATTTTCCACCCGTCGATGTCCGGCCGTGGGTTTGCCACTGAGGCAGTTCGAGCTCTCATCGACGTGGCCTTCGAGCACTGCGGCATGCACCGGGTCATTGCTCGACTCGATGCGCGCAACGAGGCATCGGCGCGACTGTGCCAACGTGTGGGCATGGTCAAGGAAGCGCACCTGCGCCAGGACTACTGGATGAAGGGCGAGTGGGCGGACACTCTGATCTACGGACTGCTCGCCGAGCAGTGGCACGGCTAGCCAGGGGCATGCTTGCGGATCTCCTCGTCGGGCAGTCGTAGACCGTCCAGCCTCCCGTCCGGGTGGGGCTGTTAGCCCTTGTGCACACTTGCGCCGAGTGCTCGACGATACCCACGACGTGTTCCGTGGGGGCCGGAAGATAGCGCCGGCTACTGCCGCATCCTCGGATCGCCTGTGGGGTCGGCATACATGGGAGGGCAGCCACGATCGATCGACTGAGGGCGCAGTTCATAGTGCCAGGGCTCGTTGCCGTAGATCTGGCACAGTCCGTATTCGGCGCCGTTTTCTGACAGCCACTCTGTGGTTCTCAAGGGGCGGAGGTCGGCCGCTTCCCCGGAAACGTGAGAAGAGGTGTCCGGGGTGGCGACCCAACGGGCGGCTTCCTTTTCCGAGCCGTATTTCGAGACCGCCTCACGAAGAAGCTGTTTCTGATATTCGGGGGAACGCCAGCCACTGTTGATGTAGAACTCGATGCTGTCGTGCGCGGCATCCGTTGCCGCTTTACGCAGGGCCTGGAGCAGATCCGGGTCGAGGTTGGTTACGCCGGGATACTCGTCATCAAATACTGTCACGGTGTCGGGGAGGGCACCGTCAGCTTCGGTAGCGGTACCCCCGTGATCGCCCTGAAGGATTTCGCTGAGCGAGGGCGCCGTTGACGATGTTGACTGGTAGACGAGGGTTCCGATGATCGCGGCCGCGACGACGATCAGGCCGACGGCGATGGGCCGCCTGCGGGCCCTTGTTCGTGCTGCTGTGATTTGACTCATGCTGTCAGTCAAGGCAGGGTCTTGTTGTCAGCCCGTATGTGGTTTTCGGTATGCCGACGATATGCGCCGGCTCGTAGCATCGTGAGCATGCGTGTGTTGGTCGTTGAGGACGAGCCCTACATGGCAGAGGCCATCCGCGATGGGTTGCGCCTGGAAGCGATCGCGGCTGACATCGCCGGTGACGGCGACACCGCTCTGGAGCTGTTGAGCATCAACGCCTACGACATTGCCGTCCTCGATCGCGACATTCCCGGGCCCTCCGGTGACGAGATCGCCGAACGCATCGTCGCTTCCGGCAGCGGCATGCCGATCCTGATGCTCACTGCTGCCGACCGGCTTGACGACAAGGCCTCCGGGTTCGGGCTCGGCGCCGACGACTACCTCACGAAGCCGTTCGAGCTCCGAGAGCTCGTACTCAGGCTCAGAGCGCTCGACCGCAGGCGCGCGCACAACAGACCGCCGGTGCGGGAAATCGCAGGTCTGCGTCTGGATCCGTTCCGCCGGGAGGTCTACCGGGACGGCCGGTACGTCGCGCTCACCAGGAAGCAGTTTGCCGTGCTCGAGGTCCTCGTCGCTGCCGAAGGCGGTGTCGTCAGCGCCGAAGAGCTCTTGGCGCGAGCGTGGGATGAGAACGCCGACCCCTTCACCAATGCCGTGCGCATTACTGTCTCGGCATTGCGCAAACGGCTCGGCGAACCCGGGATCATCGCCACCGTGGCCGGCGTCGGCTACCGCATCGACACAGCATCCGGCATCGGTCGTGAGGACGGGGGCCGTGGATAGGGCGCCTGGTTTGAGCGTTCGCCTCAAACTCACCCTCAGCTACGCGGGCTTCCTCATGCTTGCAGGTGCCCTGTTGCTCGCCGCGGTGTGGGTGTTCCTGCTGCGTTACGTACCCGAGGTGATCAACACCATCGGTGGGATTCGGACCCTCAAGGCCGACCTGGTGCGCGCCTTCACCCCGGCGGCGGCCGCAGTGCTGGCGTTCCTGCTGGTGTTCGGCCTCCTGGGAGGATGGATCCTCGCAGGCAGCATGCTCGCGCCCCTGGCTCGCATCACACATGCCACACGCCTGGCCGCGAACGGATCACTCTCCCACCGGATCCAGTTGGAAGGCCGCGAAGACGAATTCCGTGAACTCGCCGACGCCTTCGACACCATGCTCGCCCGGCTCGAAGCGCACGTCGCCGAACAGCGGAGATTCGCAGCCAACGCCTCGCACGAGCTGCGCACCCCGCTGGCGATCACGCAGACACTGCTCGACGTGGCCCGCAACGATCTGAACCGCGACACCGGCGAACTTGTCGACCGCCTCCACTTCGTCAACGCCCGAGCGATCGACCTCACTGAAGCATTGCTCCTGCTCAGCCGCGCCGACCAGCGGTCCTTCACCCGAGAATTCGTCGACCTGTCCCTCATAGCGGAAGAGGCGACTGAAACGCTTCTCCCGCTCGCAGAAAAACGCGGCCTCACCATCGAGACCTCCGGCGACATCACCCCCACCATCGGCTCACACGCGCTTCTGCTGCAGATGACTACGAACCTCATGCACAACGCGATCGTCCACAACCTGACTGAACAGGGCACCGTGTGGGTCACGACCAGCCTTCATCCCAAGACTGTGGTGCTCACTGTCGAGAACGCCGGCGAGATGCTCAGCCCGCTGTTGGTCTCGACACTCACCGAACCGTTCCAGCGCGGCACCGCACGCATCCGCGGTGACCATGCAGGTGTCGGCCTCGGCCTGGCAATCGTGAAGAGCATCACCCAGGCACACGACGGCATCCTCACTCTGATCCCCCGGCCCGCTGGGGGTCTCTGCGTCACGGTGCAACTCCCCGTCGCGCCACCGCACACTGGCAGATGACGATCGGCGGTACTGCCGCACGGCTCCGACCCGGCCGAGATCGGCCAGTTCCCTAGTCGGGTCGGTGGCCGCGCTGCGTACCAGCGTCTCCCCGTGATCGGCGGAAGTAGGAGACCGTGGTCGCGGCGATCAGCACGGCGCCAACAAAGAAATAGGTGTTGATCCCAAGGCCGGCCCAGAGCTCAGCCGTGGAGATGTCTTCCGCCCCCACAAAGCCGCCTCGGCGGATACCGGTAGCCATCAGCAGGTTTTCGACCATCCCGGGAACCCCTCGGAGGACGAGTAGCGCGCTGCCAAACCACAGCGGCGTGAGTAGCGCCCCCCGAGGGACGCTTCGTCCCCATGGCCGGACGGTGGCTACAACAACAGCCGCCCCGACGGCCGACATGAGGATGAGAGTGATGTTGAAGATCACGTACGCCCTTCGGCCCCAAGGTCCGTCGCCGGTCGGATCGTCGCCGGGGAGGAACACCGCTACCACGTGGGACACGACGAAGAAGATCAGCCACGCGAGCGTGCCGTACGCCCAACGAGGGCTGCCGTGAACTCTCACCCCACCAAGATCGTCGCCTAGGGCGCCATGCCGCCTCCCATCCCGAGGGGATTCATTTCCCTGACCCGAGGGAGGCTCGAATTCTCGGGCACACCCAACTTGGTACCGCGACCAGCGGCATGCTCCCTGGGCAGTACACCTAGACGATCTATTCCAAGGGATGCGGGG
>NZ_LWLS01000147.1 GCF_001905095.1 Micromonospora sp. CB01531 | reverse complement strand
GGAGTTTGGGAGTTTGAACCTCGGGGCTGGTCAGCACGTTGTCGGAGACGTGGATGCTGAGGATCGGGTCGTTCTACGAGTCGGGGAGGCCCTGTCGCTAGGGTCGCTCTTGTCGGTGGATGGTGCTTTTGCATTGGAGCACCGCAGCGGCGGGGATCTGGCTTTGCGGAACCGGGCACGCGCCGGTGACCTCTGGAGGGTCCCGGGGTTTGAGGGTGAGTCGGAGTTTGTCCACCGCTGGGGTGCAGTCGCTGACCATGTCGATTCTGCCTTCCTCGGGGAGCCGGTCTTGTCAGTGACCTCGAGTGCGGTGCCCGCGGGACAACCGGCAGGTGGCGAGGCGTCTGGCGAGCACCTTGGTGGGGTTAGTACTGTCCCGAACGGCGTTGGCCGCTTGGTTCTGGTGTCCGACGGATATCTGGTGCTGGAGGACGGGGGTGGCCGCCCGCTCTGGCGCTCGGGTGGCGTCGACCGGCGGGTGAGCGCCGCGGTAGTGACCAATGACGGACGGCTGGTCCTGGTGGATCCGGACGGTTTCCAGCGCTGGAGCCGGGACCCTTTGACGGACGCCGAACTCGCGAGTTACCAGGCGGCCTCCGGCGACCGGCTGACTCGGGGGCAGCGTCTCGGCGGAACGCTCACCTCACCAAACGGCAGGTATCAGCTGTCGCGCACCCCGGCCGGGGAGACCGTGCTCGAACGCTCTCGCGGCGGGACGGTTTGGTCGCGGCGCGCCGGTGTGCCCGGCTCGGAGCTGACACTCGGGTACGACGGGGTGCTGCGGACCGGCACCGACTCGACGGTGCTGGCCAAATTTACCGGACGGCGTGTGGATCCGGCGGCGTACGCAGTTTCTGCCCTGGTCGTAGGCGACGACGGCGACGTCGTGTTGGTCTCGGACGACGGCTCGGAGGTGTATCGCAGCGGCACCGCCGCCGAGGAAGCCAGGCTCGACCAGTTGGAGCGGGAGTACGCCCGACGTGAGCGGGAGGATCGCGCAAAGCCGTCGCGGCCGCGTGGGAGCGGATTGCCCGCCGACTGGTTCGACCTGCTCGACATCGACGAAAACTACGCGATCACGCTGGTACAGGGTGTCTCCGCCAGGGAGGCGTTGCTGCGGCTGGGCGTTGACGCCGGGCGGATCGCACCCGTGACGTACGCGGACCTCGCGATGGTTCAGGACGTGGACGGTCATTTGCCGAAGCGGGTGTTCACGGCACAGGTCGATGACTGGGTGATGGTCGTCGAACTGGACGGCGGCATGGACGGCGCCGTCCGCATCGCCGAGATGTCCCGCGGCACCCAGGCAGTCGTCTGCGCCCTGAACTACGACGGCGAGAAATTTCTTGGCTGGTCTGTTGATGGCACACCCTCGGCGCTCTACGAATGGGAATCGGAGAGTGAGGCGCTGGAGGTCGGTGGTCCGGCCGACGCGGGCACGAGCCGCGACGCGATCGTGCCGTTCATGCGCGCCATCGGACTCGGGCACTATCGGGACACCCGTGATGATGACCATTTCCTGCCGCCGCCGGTGGAGATCGCCTGTCTGATCGCGGACGTGCGTCCCCGGCCCGAGCACTTCGCGGGCGAACACCTCGGCGCCGTCGACACCTGGTGACCCTCGCCCGACGGTCAGCGGCTGGACCGGTGCGGGCGGCAGGCCAAATACGCCCGACGCGCCGGCATCGAAGGAACCATCAGCCAAGCCGTCAACGTCACCGGCATACGCCACGCCCGCTACCGCGGCCTGGACAAAACCCACCTGCAAAACGTCTTCAGCGCCGTCGCGATCAACCTGACACGGCTAACCGCCTACTGGAACGGTCACCCCCTCGACCGAACCCGCACCAGCCACCTCGCCCGACTCGCCCTGGCCGCATGAACCAGGCAATAAGCCAGCAGGACCCACCTGTCGGCGGATTTCACCGAACCCGGCGTCGGCGACGCGGCGGGCGAGGCGCCGGCTGCGGAGCTTGCCGGCCACGTTGAGGTCTTCGACCACGATCGTGCCGCACTCGCGGGCCAGGCGGGTGGTGAGTTTGTGCAGGCCATCGCGGCGCAGGTTCGCCACCCGCGCGTGCGCCCAGGCCACCTGCCGGCGGGCCCGTTCCCACCGCCTCGACGGCTGCTGACCGGTACGCCAGTCCGGGGCCGACGCGGCGGGACATCTGCCGGGCAAGACGGCGCATCCGGCGGGCCGCGTCATCCAGGTGGCGAGGGTTGGGGATCATTTTGCCGGTGGACAGCACCGCGAGGTGCGTGATCCCCACGTCCACGCCGATCACCGCCCGCGGGCGCAAGGGTGTGCGTTCGGCCCGATCGACCTCGACGCAGAACGCGACATGCCACCTGCCGCCGTCACGGCGCACGGTCGCCGACAGGATCCGGGCCGTGCCCGCCTCCAGACGGCGGGCAAGTTTTGCGGGCGGACTCGTGCAGCTTGAGCCGGCCCAGCCGGGGCAGCACAACATGCTGGCGGTCCGGCCCACCCGGATCGCTCCCGTGGTGAACCGGATACTCGGCGTGCTACGGCGACGGGACTTGAACAGCGGAAACCCGACCCGCCGCCCCTTTCGCTCACCCGTACGCGAGTCGGACCAGTTCTTCAACCCGCAGGCCAGGGCCTCCAGGCCGGTGTTGAACGCCTCCTTGGAACACTCCGGCCACTACGGCGCCACGTCCGCCTTCGCCTGGTTCCACGCCCTTCCGCAGCGCCGCGAGATTCCACCCAACTGTCGGAATCAGCAACTCCTCATGCACACCATAGGTGCGTTCCGCAGCACGCTGGTCCATGATGGCCTTCACCCCGAGCCAGGGCCCAGTTCATAGGCCACCCGGGCCGCGCCCGCGTTCGCCAGCACCGCCCGCTCCTGGCACGGGGTCAGATCCAGCGCGCATCGGTACGCCTGCACCACCTGCACCCGGTGCCCCCCGGCCGGTGGCGGCGTCGATCGCGCGGCGGGCCCGGTTGGCGGCGGCCCGACGCCCCTACAGGCGGGCGCACAGCGAAGTCAGGATCGCGGTCACGTTGCGCACCAGATCGTCATCAACCTCGGCCGGGTCGACCACCAGCAGGCGGCGGCCCTGCGCGGACAGCGCCGCCTCGACGTACTCGGCACCGAACCGGGCGAACCGGCCCCGGTGCTCCACCACGATCGTGGACACCGCCTCGTCCGCCAGCAGCGCGAGGAACTTCTCGCGGCGCCCATCGAGGGCGGAACCGATCTCGGTGACCACCCGGTCCACCGTCAGGCCCTGCCCGGTAGCCCAGGTGGTCATCTGGGCGACCGGCCGGTCAAGGTCGGCGCGCTGGTCGGCCGATTTTTCGTTCACAAGTATTGACTATTGCTCGTGTTTGGAAGTCCCCTGCCTGAAGGGAGATATCCAAATCTGGAGGAACCACATGCGAGGCTCAACGATCCCCAGTAGATTGCGGCTGCCGTTGGCTACGGCGGCGATGGTGGCGCTCGCGGCTACCGTGATGCCGAGCGCCGCTGTCGCTTCATATCCGGGCAGCACGAACACCTGCACGGTGTACAGCGTCCCCGTGGCGGTGACGGAGGGCGGTCCAGTCGACCAGACCGTCGTGGGTGAGCTGTGCATGCCACGATTCGGTACACCGAAGACGGTTCAGTTGCTCGTCCATGGTGCCACTTACAACAGGACGTACTGGAACTTTCCTTACCAGCCGAACCGCTACTCGTACGTGAACTACGCGGTCGCGGCGGGGTACGCCACCTTTGCAGTGGATGTCGTCGGTGCCGGGGACAGTTCCCACCCGGCTGGCAGCCAGGTCACCATCTTCTCGGCCGCGGAGGCGCTCCACCACGTGATCACGAAGCTCCGTGCGGGTGCCATCGGCTCAGTCGCATTCAGCAAGGTGATCTGGGTCGGCCACTCCATGGGCAGCGCTGCCGGGTGGGCGGAGATCTCAAGGTACCACGACGTCGATGCGTTCATCGCGACAGGGGCCCCTCACACGCTGAGCCTTGCAACGCTCGGCAGTGCCATCATCATCCCTGCCTCGCAGGACCCGAAGTTCGCCCCGCTGGGCCTGGACAGCAACTACATCTCGCTGCCTGAGTCGGACCGGTCGAGCCTGTTCTACTACGCTCCGACCACCGATCCTCAGGCATTCGCGGTCGACTATGCCAACCGCGACGCCTTCACCATTCCAGCTCTCAACACCGGCAACGGCCTGTTCCTGGAACCGGCGTCGACCGCCATCACGCGGAACGTCAACGTTCCGGTGCTCGATATCTTCGGCGAACATGACCCCCTCTTCTGCGCGCCGGACGCGTACGACTGCTCCAACTATTCCATTGTCAAGCAGAACGAGATGATGTTCTACCCCAACGCGACCTCCTTCGACATGGTGATCGTTCCCTCGACCGGTCACGACCTGAACACCCACATGACTGCGCCGTACAGCTACGCGACCATGCTCAGTTGGGCGCTGGGCCACATCGCACCGTAGGCGTCCGAGCGGGTACACCAAAGCCCTCGCGGGTTCCGCGAGGGCTTGCGGCTGCCCAGAATACTGGTCACGCGTCGGCGCGAAGGCAGCGAGTCAGCACGCCGATTGTGGCGCGCCATACGCCTGCCAGCCCGGTCAGCGGGTTCGTGCTGTCGTGACTGTCAACAGGTCGACGGAGTCCTGGTCGGCGGTCAGAGCCGGGTTGTGGGCAACCGCCCAGGGGCAGGCACTCTCGACCCTGCCATATCTCATCGGCCCGTCAGCGCCCGGCAGATGTCGGTCCCCGATGGCCAATGGAACAACCACTCCCGGGATTGTAAGCCGTTCGTTGACCGTCGTCGCCGGGCTCCACCTGTCAATGTCAATGCGATGTCGAGGTGCTGGCGGTGGACTACCGACTGGCCCCGGAGCATTTGTACCCGGCTGCGATCAACGCTGTCGTCGACGTGCTGCGCTGGGCCAGGCCCGCGCGGCGGTGGCAGCGTCCCCGGCCAGGACAACGCCAGCTCCGGGAGCCGTCGCGCAGCCGCACGAACGGACCCGTGCCCTTGCCGGAGAAGAGCACGGGCAGGACGGTCGCCCGCGGCACCACACCTCGGGCGTCGCCTTCAGCGTCGTGTCCATCGGTGCCCACGAGTTGCCCTTACGCACCCGAGTCGGCTCGATCGTCTGCTCCGGCGTCTGCGACCCGTCGATGTTCAGGAATGTCTGCGACCACTCCGTACGTGCGGATAGCAACTCCACCGGTCGACCGCAGATCGCCAGCATCCGGCGAGCCGAGGCCGCATGGGGCTGCTCATCGACACACGAACCCTTCGTCTGGGTGGCGGGGACAGCGGGAGTGGAGGGCACCCCGAGCGCTGTGGCTGTGGTAGTCGCAGCCAGCCAGCCTGACCGCCAACCAACGCCGGACAACGGCGCTCGGGCCTTGACGATCTCGAGGAGTTTCGCGCGGCCGGCCTTGCGCAGCCCAGCCGGTCCGCCGCACCGCGACAGCAACTCCAGCACGGCGGGATGCTGCAGTTTCGGGCCCAGCACCCGCTCCAGGGGTGGGTGGATCTGGGTGAGCAGACCACGAATCCGGTTGGAGATCCGGGTGACCTCACCAGCGAGGTCGTCGTCGTAGCCGACCAGGACTTCCAGCTCAGCGAGGGCCTCGTCCCCGGTGTCGACCCGGCGCAGCGTGTGCGGCAGGGTCCGGGCAGCATCCGCGATCACGTACGCGTCTCGGGCGTCGGTTTTGGCCGTGCCCGGATGCAGGTCAGCCAGCCGGCGCATGACCAGACCCGGCAGGTAGGCCACCTGATGCCCGCACGCCCGGGCGACAGCCACGGGCAGCGCACCGATCGAGGCGGGCTGGTCAACCACGACCAGGATCAGGCCGTGCCGGCCGAGCTTGTCGAACAACCTGCGCAGCCCCGCCCCGGTGTTGGGCAGCGTGGCGTCATGCAGCCGCTTACCCTCGCGGCTCAGCGCGACCGCGTGATGTCCTTCCTTGCCGACGTCGAGTCCTACAAAGACGCCGAACCCGTCGTGCACTCCCGGCCTCCCCACCACCTCGTTGTGGCTCGGCCGCAGGTCAGGCGCCGGACTGCCGGCATCCACGTTACGAGGAGACCTACCCCGAGCACGGGGCGGCCGGGTCCCTATCAGCGGTCCGCCGACGCCACCCGACCCGGGGACAACACCCCCCGGATCATGCGTACGACAGGGGCGGTAAGTCATACCGGGCCGGGCGACCGAGCAGTCCCCGGCTGGGGACGATCAAAAAGGTAACGGGGGCGACTGTGCGGGCAGCATTGTGCTGCTATTACCCGGTTCGGCGCCTGACGCGACCAACGGCCCGACCCCTCAGGGCTGTGAGAATATTCTGCGGGTCTGCCAAAATTTTGGCCAGACCCGCAGAATATTCTGTGCGTGCTGGCCCTTTATTCGGCGCCGAACAGGTCGAATCGCTCCCAGCCGAGGCTTGTAGTCCGGTTTGCGATCAGGGGCTGCGTGCCGCCTGACTCGGCGGTCACGAACTTGTTGTTGACCTGCGCGATCAGGCTTACTGATTGGTCGGTGTTCTTCACGAGTCGGAAGGTCTCCCACGTGCCCGCCGAGTCACGGTTGGCAATCAGCGGTGAATTCCCGTAATTCTCTGCGCAGACGAACTTGTTGTTGGCCTCCGCGCGGAGTCGGACGTACCCGCCGCTCAGGTAAGTCACATCGAACTTCTCCCAGGGCCCGACCGCAACACGGTTTGCGATCAGAGGTTGCGCGCCGCCTGATTCGGCGGTCACGAACTTGCCGTTGGCGCGGGCTCGCAGGCTGATTGTGGTAGGCCTTTCCGATAGGCCGAGCAACCCGGTCAACTGCTGACCGGAAACGAACTCGGGCTGGAGGTTGCTGTTCGTCGCCGAGGCGTTCTGGAAGCCACTGGGGGCGGATTTCAGTACGCCGTCGCACGTCGTTGCGGAGAGGTAGCCCACGTGTGTGGAGTTGTCCACGTTTCCCGTAACGGTCCAGTTCGTCACGTCGCTCACTGCAAAGCCATAGCCCATGTGCTGGCCCTGAAGGGTGTTGTTGGTAACCAACGCGCCGGAGATAGCGGGGTGGTTTCCGCATCCCCAGATTTTTTGTCCCATGCCCACGCCGACCTTGATGAGCGCGCCTTGGGCGTCGATCACATTACCGGTCACGGTTGTGCCGGTGTAGTCTCCGGCATCAACCATATTGATGCCTCCGAGGAGGGTTTGAGTCTTGGCGATGATCGTGTTGTTCCGGATCGTCGACCCAGTGGCTCCGAAGACGACGATGCCGCCATCGGTCGCATCCGTGATGGTGTTGTCCTGGACCAGGCTGTTCGCGCACTGAAATGAAATGCCATCGGCCCAATGCCCGTCAGGCGTGCCATTCGGACCAAAGCTGTTGTTCTGAACCAGCGCGTTCTGGCAGAGCTGGTCGCCGGTGCCGTCGGGGCCCGTGGTTGCGCCGATCAGGTGGAGTGCCGACCAGCCCCGCGGGTCATGCGCGTAAACATTCTGGATTACCTGGCCAGTCGAGGCACCGCCCATCTCCATGAGGGCCTCGGCTTCGTCGGGCACCAGTCCGAGTTGCGGACGCTGCCCGTCGATCTGAATATTCTGCACGGTCAGGCCGTTCAAGTGCACTCCGTGGATGGCCCCGGTGAGACCGCTGCCGACAATTTTCAAAAGTGCGCGGGTGTTGTCGGTCGGCAGCCCCTGCGTCTCTATCTTCTGGTTCGGAGCGTTGAAGATGATCCTTTTAGAGAGATTGAAAGTGGATCCAGGGCACAGTTCCGCCACTGACCCCGGCCCGGTGAGTGCTGCCTGAATATTCGCATCTGTTCCCGACGGAATGCACGAGGCCGCCGCACTCGCCGACCCTACCGTCAAACCTCCGGCCAGCAGCGTACACGTTATCAATGCCGCAGCAGCAACGAACAGGGGATAGACGACCGGTGAGCGCCGACCAAATTTAGACGGCATTTAGCATCCTTTCCGCAAGTGATCAAGACTGGCCTCCGGACGAATGAGGGGAGGGGACCAGCACTGCACCCACTACGCGCGTGTTCGCAGGTTGGTTCACCCAGCGCGTCTTTTCCCGCGCCGCCGCGGACCCGCCGCTCAGGGCACAGGCCGAGGTCGTGCCGGCAGCGGGCCGCGTCCCCACGACGACGACGGCCGGGTCATGGTGGGTCCCGGCACCAGCTGCCGACTCCTTGGTGTCGCGATCGACCGCTATGCGGTGAGTGCGGCGATCTCGGTGCCGGCCAGGAGGAAGGCGCCGACGCCGTAGTCGGCGGTCTGCGAGGCGTCGGTGGGCGCCGGTGCTGCGCCGACGGGCTGGCAGTAGCCGAGGAAGCCGTCGGCGCGTACGGCGGTGGCGAGCATCCCGTTCCACGCCCGCGCGACGATCGGCAGGTAGGCGGCGCGGTCGAGCAGCCCGGTCCGGATGCCGTACGCGATGCCGTACGCGTGGAACGCGGTCCCGGTGGTCTCGGGGCCGCCGAAGTGCGCCGGGTCGCCGAGGTTGGAGTTCCAGAAGCCGTCGGAGCGCTGCAGGGGCGCCAGCGCGGCGGCCATGGACCGCAGGGTGTTGGCGTACTCGGGTCCGCGCTTGTTGGACAGCGGGATCCACTGCAGCACCTTGGCGTGCGCGGCGACCGCCCAGCCGTTGCCGCGCGACCAGTACATCGGCAGGCCGTTGGAGCTGAACTGCTGGGGGCCGTCGATCGCGTAGCCGTTGTCGCGGTACCACAGCGGCGTCGCCTCGCTGTACAGGCCGGTGGCGCGGCCGGCGGTGTCGAGTTGCAGCCGCTTGGTGTGGTGGTAGAGCTGGTACATCGCCAGCCAGTAGTTCGTGTTGCCGCGCAGCGCGCCGAGTCGGGCGAACGGCGGCATCGCCATGTGCAGGGCGTCGACCCACCACCAGTCGTCGCGCTTGGTCGAGTTGACCATGCGGGTGAGGCTGTCCTCGATGACGGCGATCTTGGATGCGCCGCCGAGCTCCTGGTACAGGTCGAGGTACACTTGGCCGGCGCAGTGGTTGTCGGCGAAGCGTGTGGCGGCACCGCCGATCAGGTTGTAGCCGTTCTGCTCGGCCCAGGCCACCGCGTAGTTCAGGTAGCGGGCGTCTCGGGTGAGCCGGTAGTGCGCCATGTTGCCGCTGAAGTAGGTCGCCCGCGCCCACCCGTTGTCGCCCGGGTTGGCGTGGGTCCCGATCCAGTAGTCGTTGACGCGGGCCATGGCCGCGAGCACCTCGGCCCGGCTGGGCAGTTGGTCGGACGGCGCGGCCCCGGCGGGCGCGGCGCCGACGCCCAGCGAGACGGTGGCGCCGAGCGCCGCGGAAGCGCTCAGCAGGGTACGCCGCTTCATGGATCCTCCAGGTGGTGAGGGGTGCCGGGGTGGCTGACGCCGCTGTGTGAGGGCGAAGTGGAAGACAGACTGCCTTTCGCTGGGCGGGGAATCACACCGCATCCGCATACGGATGTCAACTTCCGTAAACCAGATCTCCAATCTGGAATCCGTCCAAGGTTGCGGCATGCGCCTTGGTTGACAACCGCCACGTCGACTGCTAAAGATCTGTCACCAGCCTTCCTGACAGAACCAGTGGATGCCGCCTCCGTCCACTCCGGCCTCCGGAGCCCGTCCCATGGACCCATTGATCACCCCACGCCACCGCCGGAGGGCCGTCGCACTGCTCACCGTGCTGGCCACCGCGGCGACCCTGCTCACCGTCTCCGTCTCACCCGCGGCAGCCGCCACCGGGTCGATCAACGGCATCGCCGGCAAGTGCGTCGACGTCGCCGGGGCCAGCCGCGCCAACGGCACCCAGGTGCAGCTGTGGACCTGCAACGGCACCACCGCCCAGCAGTGGACCACCGGCACCGACGGCACGGTTCGCGCCCTCGGCAAGTGCCTGGACGTCGCCTCCGGCTCCACTGCCAACGGAGCCAAGGTCCAGATCTGGGACTGCAACGGCACCGGGGCCCAGCAGTGGACCGCCACCGCGGCCAACGAGCTGGTCAACCCCCAGTCCAACAAGTGCCTCGACGCCACCAACCAGAGCAGCGCCGATGGCACCGCCCTGCAGATCTGGTCCTGCAGCGGCAACGCCAACCAGAAATGGACCCTGCCGAGCACCCCGCCACCCGCCAACTTCGCCCACCCCGGCGTACTCGTCAGCCGCGCCCAACTCGACTTCATCCGCACCAAGGTCAACTCGGCCGCCCAGCCCTGGAAGGCCGCCTACGACCAGATGTTCGCCAGCACCTACGCCTCGCTGTCGCGCACGCCTATGCCGCGTGCCGTCGTCGAATGCGGCCCCATCTCCAACCCGAATTTCGGCTGCACCGACGAGCGCCAGGACGCCATCGCCGCCTACACCGACGCGCTGATCTGGTACATCACCGGCGACACCCGGTACGCGTCCAAGGCGATCGCGCTCATGGACGCCTGGTCGGCCGTGATCACCGACCACACCAACTCCAACGCCCCCCTGCAGACCGGCTGGTCCGGGGCCGTCTGGGCCCGCTCCGCCGAGATCATCAAGCACACCTACTCGAGCTGGCCGAACGCCGGACGCTTCGCCACGATGCTGCGCAACGTCTACCTGCCCGAGATCGTCAACGGCATGCCGACCTACAACGGCAACTGGGAACTGGTGATGATGGAGGCCGCGATCGGCATCGGGATCTTCCTCGACGACCGCGCCGTCTACAACGCCGCGATGGCCAAGTTCCGGGCACGCGTACCCGCCTACATCTACCTCACCAGCGACGGCCCCTACCCGGTGCCGCCGGCCGGCACCAGCATCGACACTCCGTCAGAGATCATCAGCTTCTGGCAGGGGCAGAGCACCTTTGTCGACGGCCTCACCCAGGAGACCTGCCGCGACTTCACCCACACCGGCTACGGCATCTCCTCCATCTCCCACGTCGCCGAGACCGCCCGCATCCAAGGCGACGACGTCTACAACGAGGTCAAGGACCGGCTGCGCCACGCCATGGGCCTGCACACCAAGTACGAAATCGGCACGGCCGTGCCGTCCTGGCTGTGCGGCGGCTCCGTGAGCCTGGGCCTCGGCCCTGTCACCGAGGTCGGCTTCAACGCACTCAACTTCCGGCTCGGCATCGCCATGGC
Source organism: Micromonospora sp. CB01531 (assembly GCF_001905095.1). Lineage (GTDB taxonomy): Bacteria > Actinomycetota > Actinomycetes > Mycobacteriales > Micromonosporaceae > Micromonospora. The sequence goes on along the minus strand of NZ_LWLS01000147.1, from coordinate 2,493 downwards.
CAACACGCAGACGTACACCGACAGTCGCCGCCCGCAGGGCACGAACAACCTGTTCATAGCCTGGGAGACCCTCACCCACGCCGCCAACCCGAACTGACCCTCACACACCTGCTAAGTGCTGACTGGCGTTAATTCGTCGGGGGTTGGGTCCAGGCGGTGGGGTCGTTGAGGTAGAGGCCGCAGGCGCAGTCGAGTGCTTCCTCTGCGGTGCCGGCGGTGTGGCCGCTGGGCAGGAACGAGTCTTCGTATCCGTCCTTGCTGGGTGATGCGAGCAAGTCGGCCTGCGCCGGGGCCGGTGGGTCATTCGCAACGGTCTTCGGCGCCTCGGCCGTACGGTTCGCAGCAGTCGGCGCGGTGCCGGTAGACCCGTAGATCGCGGCCGTGCCGGTGGCCGTACTCGGTGGTGATTTCGTACAGGCAGGCCTGCCACACGACGGTTTCCCCGCGGCCGGGCACCACCTGGCCGTCACCGGGCCCGCCGCGTAGCAGCACGTCCACGCTCCGACGGTACGTGCTTGGCGAAGGCGGGACGCGGCGTACGAGACTGTGTCGCCGGACCCGGATGGGCGCGGGGGAGGGCGCGGTCCCCGCAACTGTTCGCTGCGGGGACCGGTCGTCGGTGGCCTGCGGCCGAGGCTGCTCCACCTGCACGTTGCCGTGGCCAGCAGCCGAGCGGTGACCTCGCCGACCGGATCAGGTTCACCTTCGGCACCCGTCGCTCGCCAGCCCGGGATCGGATGCTGTGGAAAACGTTCGCCGCTGTGTAAAACGCCCTGATCATGACTGAATGTGCTAGCACTTCTGGAACCAGGCGAATTGTGCGTATGTGGAACGGGTTCCAAGAGCGAGCACTGCCAGGACCTCATCCGGCAGCCCGGCCGCTGGCACCGTCACGAGGTGACAGCGGTGGTCGGTAGCCCGCGCAGATTGGACGTGCTTTGAAACAGGGGGAGTGCATCCTCCTGCGCTGGATCGTCCGGCGATGGCGGTGCTGTGACCACTGCGGCATTCGTTGTCGCGGATCTCCGCCCGAGGCGAGCCGGTTGCCTCCCACGATGACGTAGGGGGGCGGAAATGAGAGGGGCTCATGGGCGGGGCTGGAGGTGAGTTCCGGCCGGGCGCGGGTGGGTGCGGCGGCGGAACCGGTGCTGCGTCGGCCGGTTGCGCCGATGCTTGCGGCGCCGGTCGACGCGGTGCCCGAGGGCCGGGATCTGGTGCACGAGCCGAAGTGGGATGGGTGGCGGGCGATCGCCTTCCGCGAGGCGGATGGGGTGTATTTGCAGTCGCGGGCCGGCCGGAATCTGACGACCTACTTCCCGGACATCACCCGGGCAGTCCGGGCGGCCGTCCCGCCCGGTGTGGTGCTGGACGGTGAGCTGATCGTCTGGGAGCGTGGCCGGGCCAACTTCGCGCAGTTGCAGCGACGCGTCACCGCCGGCCGCGCTGTGCTGCACATGGCACGCGAGTGCCCTGCCCATTACGTGCTGTTCGATCTCCTCGCCGACGTCGGTGGTCGCGTGATCCTGAACCTGCCGCTGGCGCGGCGGCGGGCCCGGCTGGAGCGGCTGCTCGCCGGCGCCCCGGCGCAGCTCACCGTGAGCCCGCAGACGGCCGATATGCGGGAGGTGTCGGACTGGCTGCTGAACTGGACCGTCGCCGTGGGGATCGAGGGCGTGGTCAGCAAGCGGCTGGCGGGCCGGTACGAGCCCGGTCGCCGCGGCTGGTCGAAGTTCCGTACCCGCATGGTCACGGAGGCCATCGTCGGCGGGGTTACTGGCAGCATCAGTCGCCCGGAGGCGCTGCTGCTCGGCCGGTTCGACCGGCGGGGACGGCTGCGGTATACCGGTCGCTCCCACCCACTGACCACCGATCAGCGGGCGGCGCTGGCCGAGCAGCTTTCGCTGCCACGTATGCCGCGCCGTGGTGCGGTCGCGCACCCGTGGCCGAATCCGTTGCCGGCGTCCTGGTCTGGCCAGTTGGACCGGCCAGAGCCGCTGCCGTACGTGCAGGTAGACCCGACCGTGGTGGCGGAGATCGACGCCGACGTGGCGTTCGAACACGGACGATGGCGCCACCGCGTGCGGTACGCGCGGGCCCGGCCGGACCTGTCGGTCTATGACGTGCCGCTGCTGCTCGGCGAGGAGGAGGGCTACTACGGCGACCCGGGCTGAGCATCCGCGGGCCTACTGATGAGCAGCAAGTGCTTCCGGCTGCTGCAGTCACGCCTTCAACAGTCACCTGTGCCTGAGCCGCTCGCATCCGCAACTAGGCGAATTGAGGACGTTCGTGGGCAGGGACGCCTCCTCCGAGGGTTGCAGTATCGGACGTAGGGACGGGGCGCTTGTCCGCGGCGACGCCCTCTTCGGCCGGGGCGGCTGGAGTCAGCACCCCGGCCCCAGGAACCTTAACGCGTGCATGTCTTCTGCCAGCCCGAGTTGCCGCATTCACGGCAGCATGTTCTTTAGTGAGCGTCCGGGAACTCGGCAGGGCGCA
>NZ_LWLS01000146.1 GCF_001905095.1 Micromonospora sp. CB01531 | reverse complement strand
GCCGAGCTGCGGATGTACAACACCTACCTGTACGACGGCTTGGACACCGACGAGTACGTCGACGTCCACAAGCTCAAGCGCAGCTTCAACGAGACGAAGGCGACCTGGAACACCTACGACGGGGTGAACGCGTGGACCACGCCGGGCGGTGACTACGACACCGCCTGGAAGGCCAGCTTCAACGGCTTCACCAACGACCCGGAGTGGGAGACCTGGGACGTCACCACCGCCGTGGACGGCTGGGTGAAGACCCCGGCCAGCAACTACGGCCTGCTGCTGCGCCAGCGCGACGAGGTCAACCAGACCGCCCGGGCGATGCTGCTCTCCTCCGAGGGTGAGGAACCGCTGCTGCGCCCGACCCTCGAAGTCACCTACCTCGAGCAGACCGGCGAGTCGACCTACTACGCGGCGTCCACCCCGACGGTGGCAACCGCGAACGCCACGTACACGGTGCCGGTGACCCTGTCCAACCCGACCCTGACCACCTGGAACCCGACCGACTGGGAGCTGGGCTACGACTGGAAGCGGGCCGACGGCACCACCGACGGCGCGGACCCCAGCTTCGAGGTCGTCACCCCGCTGCCCAAGAGCGTTCCCGCCGGCGGCACGGTCGACGTCAACGCCCAGGTGAAGACCCCGCCGTCGTCGACGGAGGGCAACAAGCGCACCGACTACGTGCTCAAGTGGGACCTGCGCAACAAGCTGACCGGCAAGAAACTGTCGGAAACCACCCCGGCGATCCAGCCGCTGCCGCAGAACGTCGCGGTGGAGGAACCCACCTCCGACCAGCTCGGTCTGGAAAAGTTCTACTCCTACGCGGGGAAGAACACCGGCGCCGGCGGCACCCTGATGAACAACCTGTACGCCGGCAACACCGTCTGGTCGTACAACGCGTTCAGCAACCCCTCCCGGGGCCTGTCCACGTTCGTGCGGATGTCCTACAACTCCCTCGACACATCCGACACCATCGCCGGCTACGGATGGTCGTTGCAAGCCTCGTCGATGATGCGCCTCGGCACGCCACTGGACTTCCACCCGAACCCGAACCCGACCAAGGTCACCCTGACCGACGGTGACGGCACCAGCCACTGGTTCACCTGGGACGCGGCCGCGAACGAGTGGAGGAGCCCCAAGGGCGTTCACCTGCACCTGCAGCAGAACAAGGCCTGCGACAACAAGAGCCAGGAACGCAAGGCCTGGCTGCTCACCAAGCCCGACCGCACGCAGTTCTTCTACGACTGCGAGGGCTTCCTGTCCAGCGTCGTGGACAACAACGGCAACGAGATGGTGTTCACCTACGAGGAGCGGAAGTCCAACAACAAGCCGACCAAGTTCCTCCGCTACATCACCGACCCGACCGGTCGGAAGACGCTGACCGTCGACTACTACGCCAAGGGCCAGGCGTTCGACTACATCGACGACACCACCTGGACCCGCAAGTCCGGCACCAACCTGACCAACCCGAAGATCATCGATCACATCTCCCAGATCACCGACATCTCCGGACGCAAGCTCACCTTCACCTACACCGACAAGGGTCTCCTCGGTGAGCTGATCGATGGGTCCGGCTCCAGCGGCACCATGGGCGCGCCCAAGGTGTTCAAGTTCGCCTACGACATGACCCAGGGCAACAAGAACGTCAAGCTGGTCAAGGTCACCGACCCGCGCGGCAACGCCACCAACCTGGTTTACAACTACCCGCAGACCGGCGACGACCCGAAGTTCCACTGGACCACCAAGTCCTACACCGACCGGCTCGGCTACCTCACCCAGTTCGGCTACGTCGACCCAGACGGCCCGCAGGGCAACAACATCAACGCCACGGTCACCGACGCCGAGAACAACTCGACCCAATATCAGATGGACCGCTACGGCCGACCCGTTCAGACCACCAACGCGAAGAACGAGGTCACCAAGCTCGAGTGGGACGACGACCACAACGTCATCAAGCTCACCGAGGACAACGGCGCCGTCTCGACCTGGGTGTATGACCGGAAGACCGGTTACCCGATCGAGATCAAGGACGCGGAAGCGGTCAAGAACAGTTCGCCGGGCACCGTGCTGACATACCAGCGGCAGCTCAACGGCTACGTCGCTGACCTCACCGAAAAGACCAGCCCCGCAGGCAGGAAGTGGACCTTCGGCTATGAGGCCGACGGCGACCTGTCCTGGGTCGTCGACCCGCTCGGCAACACCACGCCCGACCCGGAGGACTACAAGACCTCCTACACGTATGACGCGTGGGGTCAGATGCTGACGGCCAAGGACGCCAACGGCAACGTCACCACCAACAGCAACTTCGACCCCAACGGCTACCCGCAGACCATCATTGACGCCGACACCAAGCAGACGAAGTTCGTCTACGACGTGCGCGGACAGGTCCTCAAGGTCACCGACGCGCTCAACCACGACACCACCCAGACGTACGACACGTTCGGTCGTCCGCTCGAGAACAAGGTGGCCAAGAACCAGGCCACCAACGAGTGGATCACCACCCCGGCACCGAAGTACGACGCCAACGACAACGTCTACGAGTCGACCGCGCCGAACAGTGCCGTCACGACCGCCTCCTACGACAAGGCCGACCAGATCGAATACACGCTGGCCCCGGTCGACGTCACGGGCGACCCGGAACGAAAGACTTCGTTCACCTATGACAAGGTCGGCAACCTGTTGACCACCACCGAGCCGAAGGGCAACCTGACGCCGGACGCAAGCGACTACCTCACCACCAATGGTTACGACGCGATCTACCAGCTCACGTCAGTGACCAACGCCAAGAACCAGAAGATCACCTACGAGTACGACAACGTCGGCAACGTCGTCACCGTGGTCGACCCGCGCAAGAACGCCACGGCCGACCCCGCTGACTACACCAGCAAGATGGAGTACGACTGGGCGCACCGGGTTACCAAGAGCATCGACGCGCTCGGCAAGTTCACCACCAGCACCTACGACCGCGATGGCCTAGTCACCGCGACCACCGACCAGCTGGGTAACACCACCGAGGTCACCCTCGACGCCCGGGGCAAGCCGACCCAGGTGAAGGTGCCGCACAAGAACGACGCCGGCACCATCACCTACCGCACCACGAAATACGAGTACGACCAGGTCGGCAACCAGACCAGGGTGATCAGCCCCCGCGGGGTGGCCACCACCGACGACCCGGACGACTTCGCCACCGTCACCGTCTACGACAAGCTCAACCGGGTCAAGGAGACCCGCACCGCGTACGACAAGGACGACAGCCGCTACACCACCGCGGACGTCACCACCTACACCTACGACGCGGTCGGCCGCCTGACCACCCTGTCGACGCCGCCGTCGTCCGGTGAGTCGGTGCGCAACGACACCACCTACGCCTACTACGACAACGGCTGGACGAAGTCGTCGTCGGATCCGTGGGACATCGTCACCTCGTACGACTACAACGAGCTCGGCGCCCAGACCAGCCGCACGGTCACCTCGGCCGGCGGATCGTCGAACCGCACCATGACCTGGTCCTACTTCCCCGACGGCAAGCTCAAGTCCCGCTCGGACGACGGCGTCCCGGTCGGCAAGCAGGTCGTCCTGGTCGACAACTCCGACTTCAACAACACGACCGCCACCGGCACGTGGACCGCCGCGACCACGGCCGGCGGGAAATACGGCACCAACTACGCCACCCGCCCAGCGGGCACCGGCACGAACACCTTCACCTGGCAACTCAACGTGCCGCAGGCCGGCACGTACGAGGTGTTCGCCCGCTACCCGACCGTCACCGGTGCTGCGACCGACGCGAAGTACACGGTCAACCACGGTGGCGGCGACACGGTGCGGACGGTCAACCAGACCACCAACACCGGCACCTGGGTCAGCCTCGGCTCCTACAGCTTCACCGAAGGCAACACCCACAAGGTGTCCCTGTCCGACCAAGCCGGCGGCACGATCGTCGCCGACGCGGTGAAGCTGGTCCGGGACAACACCGGCGAGGCAGACGACGAAAAGGTCGACTACACCTACCGATACGACCCGAACGGCAACCTCAAGACCATCACCGACTCGTCCCCCCATGCCCGAATCGATACCTACACCGTCGACTACACCGACCTGAACCAGGTGCAGACAGTCACCGAGAGTAAGTCGGGGGCGGCCAAGAACACCACCAGCTTCACCTACAACCAGAACAGTGCCCCGCTGACCACCACCCACGACAAGCAGTACGCCGGCTACGGCTACGACGAGCGTGACCTGGTGTCGACGGTGGTCAACGGCAAGTCCGCCACCGACCCGGACAACAAGACCACCACCTTCACCTACACCGATCGTGGGGAGAAACTGCGGGAGACCAAGGGCAACGGCAACACCGTCGACTACACCTACTACCTCGACGGGATGCTCAAGGCTCAGGTCGAGAAGAAGCCCAACGGGACGTTGGTGTCGGAGCACGCCTACACCTACGACCCCAACGGCAACCGCACCCAGGACGTCGCGAAAAAGATGAACGCCGACAACCACTCGGCGTACCTCAGCACCACCAGCGACTACACCTACGATCCTCGCGACCGTCTCGCCACTCTGACCAAGACCGGCGACGGCGCAGGCACCGAAAACTACGTCCACGACGCCAACAACAACGTCATCGACCAGACGATCAAGAGCGTCAGGACGACTTTCAACTACGACCGGAACCGGCTCCTCGCCGCCACCACCGGAGGCACGACCGCGTCGTATAACTACGACCCGTTCGGCCGTCTGGACACTGTGACCGCCGCAGGCACGGTCATCGAGCGCAACGTCTACGACGGCTTCGACCACATCATCGAGAACCGCAAGAACAACGGCACCAGCACCACCACCACCAAGTACACGTACGACCCGCTGGACCGGACCACCACCAAGACCACCAGCGCCGGTGGCGCAAACGAGAAGACCACCACCTTCAGCTATCTCGGCCTCTCTGGCGAGGTACTGGACGAGGAGGTCGCCGGCAAAATCACCAAGTCGTACCAGTACTCACCGTGGGGACAGCGCCTGTCTCAGGTCACCCACAGCAGCGACAGCACCGAGGAGAAGGCCTATTACGGTTACGACCCGCACACCGACGTCGAGCAGCTGACCGACGATACCGGCGACACCAAGGCCACCTACGGATACACCGCTTACGGCAAGAACGACGATTCCCAGTTCACCGGCATCGACAAGCCGGACGCGGCGGATCCGACCAAGGAGCCGTACAACGCATATCGGTTCAACGCCAAGCGGTGGGACCAGAGCTCCCAGTCGTACGACATGGGATTCCGCGACTACAGCCCAGGCCTGAACCGCTTCCTGGCGCGGGACAGCTACAACGGCGCGCTGTCCGACATGAGGCTTGGTCTCAATCCATGGACCGGGAACCGGTACGCAATCGGCGGCGGAAACCCGATTTCTAGCATCGAGCTTGACGGTCACGATTTTTGGAGCGCTGCCGGTGATTTCTTCGCCGGTTGGCAGGACGGTACGGGTAGTTACCTGAGCGACAGGTGGGATGGTGTCACCAGCTTCGCCAGCGATCCCCTCGGCGCACTCGAGGCAGCGAAAGACGAAGCGGAATACTGGTCCGACCAAGCTGGCGGAGATCCGGTCGTTGGCGTGGGTTGCGCCGCAACCGGACTCTGCGAGCTGGCAAGTAGCTGTATAAACGGCGACTGGTACCAGTGCGGGTATGGCTCCAGCCAGGTGGCGATGGATGCGACGGTCGCGGTAGCGGCTGCGGCCGTTACCGAAGGGGTCGGCGCGGTGGTGGCGGCGCCGCTTCGGGCGGCTGCCGCAGCTCGCAGGTTTGCTAAGCTGCCGGCTGGCCCATCCTTCCGGTCGTTGGATGACAAAGGTATTACCGACATCAACCACCGTCGAGAGGCTGATGTAAATGGAACGACGTACCGAATCAACACCGGTCACGGCTTCAACAGAAAGCACAGGAGCGGTGGTGACCTCAGGACGACCGGGCTAACCCCGGATCAGGTTGAGGCGGCAATTATCAAGGACATTGAGGGTTACCGGACTTCAGGTGGTTCGCTGCCTCAGGCAGGGTTTGGCAGGACCAGGCCCCTCGAGCGGACGATCAACGTTGATGGGTACTCTATCAGCTACAATTCGATGCAGATTGGGGCCGATAAGGTCGGGGTTTCGACGTATTGGCTGAACCCGTGACCGACCTCACCGATCACATATGGGGCGCCTTTTAGATGAGTGAACTACTCGGTCTGGCTCGACGCATGGTAACCGCCTTGGCTGATGGCACTGGTCGGCAGCAACGAGAGGAAATTGAACGTCAGTTTATTGAAGAGCTGACCTTCGCTGCAGCCGATGAAATTGTCGACATGCTACGTGCGATGCTAGAGGAAGACTGGATGGGGTTGCCGCCTTGGGCGCGTAACCTGGCATTCCGTCTGGCATGTCTACAGCGGCCCGATGACGCCGAGTTGCGGCGAGTTGCAGCTGCCGACCTCATCGCATTCGGTCCAGATTGGAACGATGTGGCGGACGAACTCGAACGAGAGGCTGATCGTATCGAGGGGAGATAGTTGGATGACGCGGCAGGTCGTCCGCCGGCTTCGGCCGGCGGGCTGCCTACTCTGTGGAGGTGAAGGTCTAGCTCGTTGAGCTGGGCCTTCGCTGTCTGCTTGGCACCCCGTCGGCAATGTAGGTGTGAGTCCTGGCCGTCATGGGCCGGGCGTAGTGGTGTAACGCCGTCGCGGTGTTGGTCCCGCCGCTGTGTGCCGCTGGCGGCATCGGCCGCAGCAGGGAGTCCGCGTCGGCTGCCGGACTCATCGGTCTTCTCCTTCTCGAAGAACCCTCACGACACCCGATCCCGCATGCGTCGCCATCCCAGAAGGAGTGCCGGCCGACGCTATGGTGTGACAGGAGGTAACCGAGGCGGCGTGGGAGGGTGACGGGCCGGCACCCGAGAGCGCCAGGCCTCGGAAGGCGGGTGGTGCCAGACAAACGGGGGGTAACCATGTTTGAGCGGCTGGGCAGATTCGTCGTACGCAGAGCGTGGTGGGTGATCGGAGGCTGGCTGCTCGCGGCAGCCGCCATCGTCTTCACCACACCGTCGCTGAGCGACATCACCTCCGCCGATCAGGAAAGCTTCCTGCCGCACTCGTACGAGTCGGTGCAGGCCACCGAACTCGGGAAGAAGGCGTTTCCGCAGCAGGCGACCGCGACGGCGATCATCGTGGTCAAACGTGCCGACGGGCAGCCGCTCACGCCGGCCGACGAGGCGAAGGTGGGCCAGCTCGCCGAGTCGCTCAAGGCCCGGAACATCGCGCACACCTCCGGCTACCTGACCGGCCCGCCGGCGGTGGCGCCGGACAAGTCGGTGCAGGTGGTGAACGTCGGCCTCACTTCGGTCGCCCCGGACGACCCGGCGCTGCTCGACGCCGTACGCGACCTGCGAGCGGCCATCGGCCCAGAGCTGGCGGGCAGTGGGCTGAGTGCGGGGGTGGCCGGCGATGTGGCGAGCTTCGTCGACAACCAGGACACCTTCAACAAGGCCTTCGCCGTGGTCGGCGTCGCGACGATCATCCTGATCATCGGACTGATCCTGATCATCTTCCGCAGCCCCATCGCCGCGCTGCTGCCCGTGGTCGTCATCAGCGGGGTCATGGCCGTCACGAGCGGGCTCGTCGCCGCGGCGGGCAAGGCATTCGATCTCAATGTGAGTCAGGATCTGCAGACGGTGCTGCTGATCGTGCTGTTCGGCATCGGCACCGACTACATCCTGTTCCTGCTCTTCCGCTACCGCGAGCGGCTACGTGCCGGTGACGACAAGCGCACCGCCATGGTCGTCTCCGTCGAGCGGGTCGGCGAGGTCATCACCTCGGCCGCGGGAGCGGTCATCGTCGCGTTCCTCGTGCTGCTCCTGGCCTCCCTGGGCTTCTTCGGGTCGCTCGGCCCGGCGCTCGCGATCGCCGTCGGCGTCATGCTGGTCACCTCCCTCACCCTCATCCCGGCCGTCGTCTCGCTGCTCGGCCGGTACGTCTTCTGGCCGTCCAAGGCCTGGCAGCGTGCCCCCAAGGCCACCATGTCCCACCGCCTCGGAACCGCCATCGGACGCCGGCCGGCACTCGTCGCGGCGGCATCCGGCGCGCTGCTGGTCGCGCTCGCCGCAGGCGTGCTCGGCTACAAGGCCGACTACGACTTCAGCGCCGGCTTCCCGCAGGACACCGAGTCGGCGAAGGCCGCCGCGGACCTGCAGCGCGGGTTCGCCGCCGGTGCGCTCGCCCCCACCGAGGTCTACCTGACCACCGGCAACGGGTCGCCGCTGACCGAGCAACAGATCAGCGACTTCGCGGCGGCCGCCGCGGCCGCCCCGGGAGTGGGCCGGGTGCAGCCGGCGGAGCGCAGCAGCGACCCGAGCGTGGCCCGGGTCAACCTGCTGCTCAACGAGAACCCGGTCTCCAACAAGGCGATCACCCTGGTCCGCGACGACCTGCGCGACGCCGTGCACAAGGCGGCCCCGCCCGGCACCCGGGCGCTGGTCGGCGGAACCACCGCGATCTTCGCGGACATCAACTCGGCGAACAACCGCGACCTGTCGGTGATCCTGCCGGTGGCGGCCGGCCTGATCGCGCTGATCCTCGCCCTGCTGCTGCGTAGCCTGGTCGCGCCGATCTACCTCGTGATCGCGGTGCTGCTCAACTTCGCCGCCACGCTGGGCGCCACGGTCTACCTCTTCCAAGGGCTGCAGGACAAGCCGGGGGTCACGTTCCAGTTGCCGATCATCCTCTACCTGTTCGTGGTGGCGATCGGGACCGACTACAACATCCTGATGATCGCCCGACTACGTGAGGAGGCGCGGGAGGGCAACGAGCCGTACGAGGCTGCCGCCATCGGCGTGGAACACGCCGGCCCGACGGTCGCGGCGGCGGGGCTGATCCTGGCCGGGACGTTCGGGGTGCTGATGCTCGCGCCGATCTCGTTCCTGCAGCAGATGGGCTTTGCGGTGGCGATCGGCATCGTGCTGTCGGCGTTCGTCATGTCGATGTTCTTCGTTCCCGCCCTGACCGCGCTGATCGGGCACAAGGCGTGGTGGCCGGGCCACGGCGACCAGCGGCCGACCCGCGGGCGGCACGCCGCCCCGGAGCCGGTGACCGTGGCGGAGGCGTAGCGGGGGAGCGCTGCGGCGGGAAGCCCACCACAGGTTGACCGCTCGCCCTGCGGCGCCGGCCGTACCGCTGCGGTACGGCCGGCGCCCCTCCGCAGCGCTGCCGAGGCAACGGCCTGTCCCTGCATTGCAAAGATCAAGACTGCTGCCTGCGTCGGTGATTGCCGCTGGTCGCCGTGTCGCCCACCGTCGACCCAGGGATCGTGTCCGTCAGCAGGCTTCGCCACCCTCCCGATAGGTGGCAGCGACGGAGCTGCACGCTGCGTGAGCGCAGCTTCACCCCCGTTTTCGTCAGATCTTGACGTACAGTGTCACCAGAACGCAGCACAGGCGTAAGGAGACGAGCAATGCTCCTGCGGTTCGAGGTCTCCAACCACCGGTCAATCTCCGCGCCGGTGGAGCTGTCCATGATCGCCGTTGATGAGGACCGGCCAGCAGCACGACCTTTCGAGTTGCTGACCGAGCAAGTGCTTACGGTTGCCGGCATATATGGGCCAAACGCTTCGGGAAAGTCGAATGTCCTAGACGCCTTGGCATGGATCTCGGAAGCCGTCGGCACCTCGCTAAGGGGCTGGGACGAATTCATCCCCCGTGAACCCTTCAAGTTCGGAGACGGGCCGACTCTCACATCATCCTTTGAGGTAGAGATGATGGTCAACGGAGTTCGGTATACGTACAGCGTAGTGGTTGACGACTCAGAGGTAGCCTTCGAGGGTCTCTCTAGCTATCCCGAGCGACGGCGGCGGTCTCTCTTCGAACGCGACGGCATGGACCTTCATTTCAGACGGGGATTAGGCGGTCTCTCGGGAGGCACCCGGGAACTGCTGACGCCAACCACTTTGGCGCTTTCGGCCGCGATGAGGTTCGAGGATCCGGATGTTCGATCGTTCGGGCGGGCTCTTGCAAACATCGGCGTGTTGGGCGTACGCCGCCGGCCACGCAGCCGCCGATACTTTGGATCATCTTTTAACCACATTCGGCGATATTCCACCGAAAGAATGTTCTTCGACAGCGTCGATCCAAACCAATTGCCTCTATTCAGCGAACCAGAAGTCGATCGCCTCGGTAGCCGAGAATCGGCGTTAGCCCTTCTAAGGTTTGCCGACCTAGGGATCGACGACGTCCAGGTCGTTGAGGAGGGCATTGCCGAGGCGGCTGGCACAAGCGTTGCCTCGATGCCCGAAACGAGGCGGTACCTACGACTCATTCATCGAGCTGCAGACCAACATATGCCTTTTGACCTAGTCGAAGAGTCCGAGGGCACCCAAACTTGGTTCCGGCTGATCGGACCTACCGTGCGAGCCCTGCGAACCGGCCAAACATTACTATTCGACGAGATCGATGCCAGCCTGCATCCTAAGCTCTCAGCAAGGCTCCTAGAGCTTTTCCAAGATCCTGAGACCAACCCCCGGGGAGCTCAGCTAATATTCACAACGCACGACACAAGCCTCTTGAATCATCTCAATAGAGATGAGGTTTGGCTTACCGAAAAGGATTCGGATGGATCTACATCACTTACAGCATTGGCCGAATACGGCGGCGACAAGGTGCGGAGATCACTGAACCTTGAGAAGGCGTACCTCCAAGGCAGGTTCGGCGCAGTCCCCGAGTTCGATCAACATATCCTGCGGCGCGCCCTTGGCCTTCTCCCTGAGGAGCGCTGATGGGGCGGGACCGCCAACGCAGACCAACATCGCTGAGACGCAAAGTCGGTATCCGCAGGCCACGCAAGACGATTGCGATATTTTGCGAAGGTGAACGAACCGAGCCAGAATACCTCGAAGCCTTGAAACGCGAACCTGCGGTTCGAGAGACGGCCGCTGTGGACCTGAGGATCGAAACTCAGAGCTACGGATCGGTCCCTCTAACACTTGTTCGGATGGCTATCGACGCTAAGGATAGGGCGACTCGCGAAGAGGGGGAAATCGATGAATTCTGGTGCGTTTTCGACGTAGAGTGGCCGCGAAACCACCCAGGATTGCGCGACGCCCTAGAACTCGCCGATAGGAACGAGATCAATCTGGCGATATCGAATCCTTGCTTTGAGCTGTGGCTAATACTGCATTTTCGGAACCATGCAGCCTGGCTCGATAACGATGCCGCGCGTCGGCTTCGTCGGTCCCTTGATGGCCAGCTAGATAAAGGGCTCAAGGCAGCCAACTACATGGCGAACCGGCAGGTAGCGGCGCATCGCGCGGCTGCTCTAGATCGGCGCCACGTCGGCGATGGCACCGTTTTTCCCCAAAACAATCCATCCTCAGGGATGCACCGGCTCATCCTGGCCACTACAACGCCAGGTTCCTGAAATCTCCGGGATCTCCTCGTCCGACAGTCGCAAACCACTAGCCGTCCCAGGCCGGAGAACTGGCGGCCAAGCGGCCCCGGGACTGCGGAAACGCACTCCGGGGCCGTTCCCTTTGGGGCCAGCCAGGTCCGGGCCTCCACGGCGGAACATCACGGAACACTGATCTTGGCGAGCGGTGCGTGCCGGCCTGGGCCCTGCTAGTGTCCCGAGTCGTTAGTCCGTTGGTAGATTGCCGGCATGGGTGATAGCCGTGGTCCGAAGCTCGCGCCGCTGGAACTGACTGCCGAGGAGCGGGAGGCGTTGCAAGGGCTGGCTCGGCGGCCGAAGACGGCGCAGGCGTTGGCGGTGCGAGCGCGGATCGTGCTGGCGTGTGCGGAAGGCCTGTCCAATAGCGAGGTGTCTCGCCGGCTTGGGGTGTCGCTGCCGACGGTCGGCAAGTGGCGTAAGCGGTTCGTGGCCGATCGGGTGGACGGGCTGCGCGACGAACCGCGACCGGGTGCACCACGGAAGATCGGCGACGCCCAGGTCGAGGCCGTGATAACGAAGACCCTCGAGGAGCGGCCGTCTGATGAGGACAGCCACTGGTCGACGCGGTCGATGGCTAAGGCAGTGGGGCTGAATCAGACCGCGGTCTCGCGGATCTGGCGGGCGTTCGGCCTCAAGCCGCACCAGGTCGACAGCTGGAAGCTGTCCACCGACCCGCTGTTCATCGACAAGGTCCGCGACATCGTCGGGTTGTACCTGGACCCGCCCGAGGCCGCCATGGTCCTCGCCGTGGACGAGAAATCGCAGATCCAGGCCCTGGATCGGACCGCGCCGATGCTGCCGATGATGCCCGGCGTCCCCGGCCGGGTCACCCACGACTACGTCCGCCACGGCACCACCAGCCTGTTCGCCGCCCTCGACGTGGCCACCGGCAAGGTGATCGGCCAGACTCAGCGCAAACACCGCCACCAGGAGTTCCTGCGCTTCCTGCGCACCATCGACCGGGCAACCCCGCCCGGCCTGGAGTTGCATCTCGTGCTGGACAACTACGCCACCCACAAGACACCCGCCATCCAGCAGTGGCTGCTCAAGCACCCCCGGTTCCACCTGCACTTCACCCCGACCTACTCGTCGTGGCTCAACCTCGTCGAACGCTGGTTCGCCGAACTGACCAACCGCAAACTCCGCCGCTCAGCCCACCGCAGCGTCGCCGCGCTAGAAGCCGACGTAACCGCCTGGATCGAGGCGTGGAACGCCGACCCCAAACCCTTCATCTGGACCAAGACAGCTGACGACATCCTCGAAACCATCGCCGCATACTGCCAACGAATTAACGACTCAGCACACTAGTAGTGCTTTGTTAGGTCGGCGTGTCGGCGGGGCTGTGGCGGGCTCGCGGTAGTGTCATGTCGCGGTGACCCCTCACGAGCTTTCGGTTGTGCGGCAACGGTTGGAGACGTTCGTCGCGGACGTGTTCGCTCCGCTGGCACGTTCTGATCAGCGTGCCAAAGGCCAGTTGTATGTTCGCGGGCTGCTGCTGGACGGGCGGCGCAAGTCGATGCAGCCGATGGCCGTGCGGCTGGGTGTGGACCATCAGGGGTTGCAGCAGTTCGTCACGACCTCGACGTGGGACACCACGGCGGTGCGGCAGCGGCTTGCCCGCCGGGCGGTCGAGGTCGTCGGCCCGGAAGCGTGGGTTATCGACGACACCGGGTTTCCAAAGGACGGTGCCGGGTCGCCGTGCGGGGCCCGGCAGTACTCCGGCACGTTGGGCAAGGTTGGCAACTGCCAGATCGGCGTGAGCGTGCACGCGGTCAGCGACGGCGCGTCATGCCCGCTGGATTGGCGGTTGTTCGTGCCGCAGGCCTGGGACGACACCGCCATCGATGATCAGGATCTGGCGGCGGGTGTCGCAGCGCGGCGGCGGCGCTGCGCGATACCCGAGACTGAGCGTCATCGCCCGCGTGCGTC
This sequence comes from Micromonospora sp. CB01531, assembly GCF_001905095.1. Taxonomy (GTDB): domain Bacteria; phylum Actinomycetota; class Actinomycetes; order Mycobacteriales; family Micromonosporaceae; genus Micromonospora. The sequence continues at coordinate 266 of NZ_LWLS01000146.1, read as the reverse complement.
CCGTTCGGCTCCGCGACGCCCAGATCCCGTCCGAGCCGACACAGGATTGCCTTCGCCTCCGCCCACTGATCGGCCTTGACCCTCCGGCTGGTCGCATCGTTCAGTGTTGTGGTCATCGCGGAGCCCTCCTCACCAGGCACAACGCCCACTGGGTCAGGCCGGAAACACCGTTAGATCCCATACCCCCCAGAATGCTGACGTTGTCGGCTTGGATCGGGAGGTCGGATCGTGGGGCCTAATGAGTTCTGGGAGTGAGCCATCCGGCA
>NZ_LWLS01000145.1 GCF_001905095.1 Micromonospora sp. CB01531 | reverse complement strand
GCAAGGGCGGAGGGCGCGGCAGGGGAGGAGGGCGCGGCAGGGGAGGCAGCGGTTGGTGGTAGGAAGGTTGTGGCTGGTGGGCGACCTGGCCGGCCGGGCAGCGGGTTCGTTGTCCGGCCGGCCAGGTTGTCTACCAGCGTGACGGTGCGGCGGGCGGTTGAGGCGGGTGTTCGGGCGGATCTGGGTGTTCTGCCGTATCCGGTGACTGGTCGGGTGTCGCGCCGGTGGCGGACGCTGTTCCTGCTTTCGGGGTGGGCGGGGCTGCACGGGGCGGGTCCGGGCGAGGCAGCCCAGCTTGTTGAGGCCGTAGCCCGTGACGGGGCCGTGCATACCGGTAGGCGTGGTTCGTTGGCTGGTTTGGCTGACTGGGTCAGCGAGAACACGGTGGTGGACGGTGAGGTTGTCGCCGGTCCGGCTGTTGACTGTGTGCCGCGTGCGGCGGCGGCGTTCGCCGCTATGCATGGACGTCGGGCCAACCGTGTCATTGATGACCGTGCGCTGACCGGCCTGCCTGGTTTGCTGTTTGCCCTTGACGGGGTGGCTGAGCCGGTTGGGGATTCGGCGATCGTGTGGGATGCGGTCACCAAGAATCCTGGCGTTATGGCGTTGGTCGTAGCGCAGCCTGACGGCCAGCGTGCGCATGTGTTCTGGCTGGTGGCCGATGACCGCTCCGGCGTTGTTATTGCGCGTTGGGTTGACACGCAGGTGCCGGGTGCCTTCGACCGTTCGGCTACCGCCCCGCACACCGCCGTCAGTGTTCTGGGCGAGGGTGGGGTGGATTGGTGGGCCCAGCAGCTGAGCTTGCCGACCACCCGGGTTCTGCTGCTCGACCCGGGCGGCCGGCCGACAACGATCGCCGGACTACTCGGCAGGCCGACCGCCTCAAGCCGGTATGGTCGTCTGCTCGATGCGCTGCTCGATCCGCCCATCGGCCCACGCCAACCCGGCGTATTCCCCGGGCTTGAGGCCCCTATTGGGGCACCGCCCTCGGCCGAGCAGGTCCTGCAGTCCTGGCTGAACGTCGCCCTAAACTCGGCCGAGTCACAGCAACTATTCGAACAGCATCGTGACGTCCTGCTCAGCCCCGCCAGCATGGCCCTGTTAGAGGAGGAGCTCACCAAAAACCCGGGCCTACTCGTACACGCCGTGCTCCTGGATCTCGCTGGGTTAAACCGTGCCGACATCGGTTACCGCCTGCTGCAGGAGAGCAGCCCCGATGGTCGTAGGCGTGTGCTTTTCGGCTCCTTCACCACGGCCGACCCCGTCCTGCTGTATGGCCTGGGTGTCCTGGCAGCGGCAACCGCGGATACGCCAGCGGGCGAAGCGGACGGGATCATCGCACAGGCGATCGTGGATGGTTGGACTAGCGGCAACCGGGCTGAGATGCCCGCGATAACCGAGCGGCTACGAAAGGTGCTGCCGAACCTGCCGAAGCCCCAGCGCCGCGAGTGGGCTGGCCAGCTCAGCCGTCTGGCTGAGCGGTGGGTCAAAGACCTTCCTGCCCCGCCACCGCATAAGTACGTCGATTCGACCGATATCGAGCCTGTTGATCCGCAAGATGCTCAGCTGGTCGACAATTTGCTGGGCATGTCGCCGGATGAGCGCGCCCAGGCCCTGGGCTCGCTCAAGCCGGAACACCGCTACTGGCTCGCGGGGAACACAGCGTTCATCGACGGGCTGAAGGACAGGCTGTCGCCTGGCGAGTTCGCCACCGCCGCCGCCTGGCTCATGGTCTCCGTCGACGGCCGGACGCATCAGCCCGTCTCGGCGGGTCGGGAGGCCCGGGCCCTGGTGGCTTGGATGCTTCAGGACGCCGACACGGCGCGGCGTGTGTTAACCAACGGCGTCCGGGTGGTCGTGATCCCCAAGGACGTCTCGCTGACCGACGTGGGGCCGTTCCGCAGCTCGAAGGGTCAAATCGCCGGCGGTGTGGCGGGGGGTGGACGTAGCTGGGACACGATACGTGGGGCGGGTTACGGCCGCGTCTATGCAGTGCCGGAGGAGGACCTGCTCGGCGGGGACACCACGATCGGAGATACGCTCCGCAGCGAGGACGGCTCCTCCATCGCCACCCATGAATTCGCGCACGCGATCCACCTGCACGGGCTCTCGGGCGCCGACCAGCGGCTGATCCTGCTCGCCTTCTACGTCAATCTCCTGGACCCGGACGCGGACACGCCGGACGGCCCCCGCATCGACTTCGACGGCAATGAGGAGATCCCCTACGCCCACGCGGACGACCAGGAGTTCTTCGCCCAGGTCTGCAACGCCTACCTGGGCACCAACCACGGCACTGATGCCAGCACCGGCCAGTCCCACAACAACGGGGCCGACTGGGTGCGCGCCACGCAGCCTCTGCTGGCGCCGTTGATGGCGACGCTGTTTGGTCCGGATCCGTCGCAGGTGCATCCCGCCCCGGCGAACCCGGTCAAGGCCACCTACGCCGAAGAGGCGATGTATGACGGCTTCCGCAACCTCTGGGACGGCCAGGCCCAGCACAAGCCGCAGGCGGACCAGAACCCGCCCTCGGACGAGCAGGTCCTGCAGTCCCTGCAGGTCTGGCTGAACGCCGGCATCTGGTACTCACAGCAACTACTCGAACAGCATCGCGGCGACCTGCTCCAACCCGTGAGCCAGTCCCAGCTCGAGAAGATGATCAAGAGTGAGCCGCACCGGGCAAATTGGCTGTTCGCACACTCCATACTCCTGCGTCTCGCCGAGATCAACCGTGTCGACCTCGGTTACCGCCTGCTGCAGGAGGAAAGCGTCGACCAGCGTAGGAATATGCTCTTCCACTCCTTCGCCGAGGACGACCCCGTACTGCTGTATTGCTTGGGCGTCCTGGCACGGTTAGCCGGCAGCAGCACGTCAGCGGGCAAAGTAGACGGGTTCATCGCGCAGGTCGCCGCACTAGCCTGGGGTAACCAGGACATGTCCGGGCATATCGGTCAGTTGCCACAGCTGCTGCCGGCCCTGCCCCCACAACTGCGCCGCGAGTGGGCCGAACAGCTCACAAGGCTGGCCGTCCGGCACGACAACCACGGCCCGCTGCGTGACCTTCCCGCACTACTGCAGCCGGCCCTCAAACTCGATACCGGCCACCAGGAGAGCTTGGCCCCCGCAGCGTCGTCACCCGAATCCGATGTGCAGCTTGTCGGTGACGCGTCGGTGACCACCGGGCCTGAGGTCACGTTCTTCGATAACGAGCCGCAGGTATTGTCGGCCGAGGCGATCAAGCGGGCGTATCCGTGGTTGGGGCAGGTGAACCCGTGGCGTGACATTGGTGGGGATTGGACCACCAACTGTGTGTTGGCCGCGATCGGGACGGACCTGTCGCTGCAGGAAGATGTCGGCCATCAGGTTCCGCCAGAAAAGCCGGTGGGGTTGGAGTTTCTGGAGAACTATGCCAACGCCAGGTTCGCGACGGTGGCGAACGTGGAGGCGTTCGTGGCGGCGATGTGGGTGGCGCCGGTAGGCGCGCGGGGCCTGGTGGTGTTGTCGCGTCCAGGCGGACAGCTGTCACATGTGTTCAACGCAGTACGCCATCAGGATGGGGTGGCGCTGCTGGATGGGCAGTCGGGCACCCCGGCTCGGGTACCCGCAGATGTGGCACGGATCCAGTTCGTGGCGCTGACCAACGGCATCAAGATCACGCCATCAACACCAGGCAGCGATAACAACCAGCACGTCCTAGTGGGCGCTGACCACGAACCCGAACCAGCAGGGCAGTCGGAGGCCGTTACCGGTTCGGTGGATGAATCGGCAGATGAAGGGTCATCTGATGCCGGTTCTTTCGCCGAAGAAGACCCGGTCGGGCAGTCGCTGGAGTCCTGGCTGAGCGCCAACAACTGGGACGAGTCACGCGCTCTGCTCAACCAGCGTCGCGACGTTCTGCTCAGCGACGGCAGCAGGGCCAGGCTCGCACAGATGGTCAACGACAAACCGGGTGACCCGCAGCCACAGCTACACGCCACGCTCCTGAGTCTCGCCGGCAGTGACCATGCCGACCTCGGTTATGAACTGCTGCAGGAGGACAGCCTCGACGGCCGCAGACGCGTACTCTTCGGCTCCTTCGCCGAGGACGACCCCGTACTGCTGTATGACCTGGCCTGCCTGGCATTGGCAACCGCGGACACGCCCGCGGGCATAGCGGAAGCGTTCATCGCAATGGCCGCCGGATTAGCCTGGAACAACGTTGACCTGTCCAGCCTCACCGCGCAGATAGCATGGGCGCTGCCGCAGCTGCCCCCGCCACTGCGTGACGAGTGGGCAAGCCAGCTCATAGGCCTGGCCGTCTGGCACCACGACTACGACCAACTGCGCAATCTTGCCGCACTACTGCAGCCGGACCGGGAACGTGATGCGTCCTCGGGTACACCGTACGGTCCGTCCCGCTCCGCCGCTGAGCCGCAGCCGATCCGGGGCGCCTTCACCGACGATGACGGGCTCGCTCAGCTTGCCTCGCCGGCTCCGGTAACCAACCAGCCGGTGGACCCTGCCCAGGATCCTGTATGGGGCCCTGTTCAGGACCCTGAGCTGGTGAGGGAATCGACGCCGCTCGGCTTCCGGCTCACCTCGCGGGGCCCGCACCTCGTCCTAGAGCAGCCCGGCTGGCGGGTGCCGGAGGGCGTGGTAGAGGTCGTACCGCTGCCCGACCGGATCACGATCGCGGTGGCGGCGGCACCGGACCTGCCAGCCAATGCGCTCGCGACCGCTATTACTTCGATGGTCGAGATGCTCTACCCGGAGCACCCACCGTCGTTGCGGCTGCTCGTGCATGGCACCGGCTCCGGCAACCAGGTCGCGCAACGCGTCCTCTGGTCGCTGTCCGACCCCGACCTGGACGTGCTCGCACCGACCGGCGCCTGGAGCGTCACGCCGAATGGTGAGCTCGCGTCGCCGGACGGCTGGCTCCGGTACATCTGGCAGGGGGGACCGGTCGACGTGACCGAGCTGGTCGGCGCGGGGCAGCCGTCGGGGCAGCCGCGCGTCGGCCCTGAGCCGGTGATCCCGATGCCCGTCGACCGGCTGGCGGCGTGGGTCGACACGATCCTGGGTGCCGCGCAGGATGACGACAACGGGCTTGTACGGCTCGATATGGTCTGCCGGGCGTTCTACGGCGGCGACAGCGCGGTCGGGCAAGACTCACCGTGGACGGCGTTCGGCCCCTGGCAGCCCGCCGGCGCGGATCAGATCGGCGACAGCCTGCGGCTGCGTGGCTCGGGTAGCACCGCCTATGTCTCCGGCCGGCTGCCGGACGGCCGGCGCGGTTACGGCGGGGTCCGCAACGAGAACGGCGAGCTGTTCTGGATCGACGTCACCCGCGACGCGGGCGAACCTCGGGTGAGCCCGTTCAGCGGACGTTTGCCGCTCGACGACCCGGCCGCGATCGTCGTCGATCGCACTGGTTACCGGGATGATGTGTCCGACGGCGATTCGTCCGACGGCGAGCAGAGCATCGTCTTGAACACGGCCGAGTTCTCGGAGGGCGACGCGGCGCGGACGCCGGCTCAGCTCGCGGAGAGGCGCCCGGTCGGCGAAGGGCCTGCCAGCGACGCGATCATCGAAGGGCCCTTCAGCGACACAATCATCCACGGGCTCGCCGCACACACTGTCTTCCTGCGGATCGTAGGCCTGCCGCTTCCTTCGCTCGTCATCGTCGGGCCGGAAGGCTCGGAGCGGGCCGACTACGCGCGTGACGAGCTCCTCCACTGGGCGGATCGCTACGCGGATAGGCTGCTCGAATACGTCGATGAAGTCGGAGCGCCGAACCCGGCCAATGGCTGGGACGTCGGCGAGGCGCTGCGAGACGCGATCACTGCCAGCTCAACCGGGACGAACGGGGAGCTCAGAATCGAGTGGCACGGGGCTCGCGGGCGATGGATACCGCAGCAACTACGGCAGTCCCTCGTACCGGCGTTAACTGTCGCCGATGCGGATGATCCGCGCTCGCCTGGCTGGTGGTGGGCGTTGGATCCGGTGCGCGGCGTGGAGGTCGACCTCGCCTCGATCGGGTCTCCCGATTTCCGTCGGGTGGCCCTTGCCGTTGACCCGGATGAGCCGATCGCCTTCGACCACGTCGAACTCGGGACCGACCGCGACTTGGCCGGGTCCACCCCACAGCCACCGAGGCAGACACCGGTGCAGGTTGTGCGGCTGCGGCTGGACTGGCAGCCGGACGGCGTCGCGCCGGAGGTGGTGGACACGGTCCGGCGGCGGGCGGTACAGGCCGTCGCCGCCGTGAACGAGCGTTTCCTGCTGCCTGGTGGCGTCCAGTTCCATCTGCATGTGGTTGGTCCCGGCCGTACGGCCGAAGGCGGGCAAGACGTGCACCATGTCATACGGGTGGGGCCGTCTGATGCCGGTCCTAGCGGCCCGGACGGGCCGGAGTTGTTGCGCCGGTTGCTGCGGCTGCTCGGGGTCCGCGACGTGGACGCGGTCCGCACTGGCGACGACGGGCGGCCGTTGCTGTCGCCCCGCGCACTGGCCCAAATCTGGGTGGTGGCGCGGACGAGCCCGAGCAGCGGACCGCTCGACGAGATCGGGACCCCGTCCTCCTCCAGCCCTGCCGGTCCTGTCGGTCCTGTCGGTCCTGTCGGGCTTCCTGAGGGACCCGGCTCCTTGGAGTCGTACCAGGCGATCACCGGTTCCACGGGCAAGGGCAACAGGTCTCGCTCGGTGCGGCCCCTGCCCAACGGGATGTGGCTGGTCCCGCCGCCGCCCGAGGTCCGTGGCGTGGAAGTGTCCGTCGAGGAGCTCGCGGCGGTCGTGGCCGGTATGACAGTGCCCGAGGGCGCTGTCGTGGTCACTGGCTACGTTGACCACACCGGGGGCGGCCTGGCCGCTGACGGGGAGCCCCGGGCCGTGCTGCGCGTGCCTGACCTGATCGACGCAATTTCTGGCGACGATGCGCTAACGATCGGGGAGCGGTCCGAGCCGCAGCGCCGGGTGCTGGTGCTCTACCTGCGCGGCGACGGGCAGCCGAGCGAGCAGGTGTCCATAAGCGAGCGGGTGGCCAGAGCGGTGCAGGCCGAGATCGACGATCGGACGATCCTCAGACTGCCGACGCCGCACGGGGTGGTGGTTGGCCGATGGTCGGCTGGCTTGTTCGCGTGGTACGTCGGGACTCCGGGCGTGAGTGAGCTGTTCGGGCCGCGGTGGTCGTTGGCCGATGCTCTGGATGTGGCACGCGGCCACACCCCGCCCCCCATTGATCTGGACCGCGAGGTGCGTACGCGGCTAGCCGGCGGCAGATCGCACTACCCCGACCAGGTGCTGGCCGCGCTGGTCGGGGAGCGGGCTGGTGACCACGGATTGGGGCTGTCCGCCTACCGGCGCAGGGCCGCCGTCGAGCTGACCACCGGTACGCTGGACAGGGTTCGGGTGCCGGTGCGTGCCGACGCCACGGTGCTGGAGCAGTTGGAGGCCGCCCGCGGGTGTCTGCGGTGGTGGGGGTTGCGGGAGGTCGCCCCGGCCGTTGCCGCGTCAGTGCCGGTCCAGCTCGGTGCCGGGCTGGCCGCGTTCGTACTGCGACTGCCGGCCACCGACACGGAACCCGCGGTGTCCGCGTTCGTGCTGCGTGCCGTCGATATCGACGATCCTCACGACCCCTACCAGCGCGACTGGGACGTGTGGGTCAACCGCTACCGTGGCGCTGACGGTGTGGTCCTGGCCGCGGTACGGATTCCACACGACGTGGGGCGACAGAGGTTGGAGGAGGTCATACCGGGCGCCCTGTTGGGCAGGCTGGTGGTAGAGCCGGGGCAGCTGAGCGTAGACGGAAGCCAGCTAGAGTCTGCAGTGGACGGCGGCTCGTTGACCGCCGACGCGTACCGTGACCGGCTGGCTCCCACCCCTGACGGTCGCCCGCCGGTAGTGCTGCTGGCCCATCCCCTCACCACCGAAGAAGCCCCCGCGTTCGTCACCGGCCTTGCTACCTCCGCTGTGGTGGTCTCGCGCATCCAGGAGGTCGGGCCGCAGGGCCCTACCCGGACCTTTTGGCGGAGTATCGGCCAAGGCTTGGTGGGCCGGGTGGCCTACGAATCGCGGCACCTCGGCCATCTGCTGACCCAGGTCGCCATGTTGGACCGGCTGGTGCAGGAGTCGGGGAAGCTGAGCGGGGACGGCCGCCGGCTGCTGTCGGACGATGTCTGGTTGACCGCCGACGAGTATCGTGCCCGACTGGCTCCCACCCCTGACGGTCGCCCGCCGGTAGTGCTGTTGACCCATTCCCGCACCGCCGACGAAGTCCCCGGGTTCGTCGCCGACCTCGCCACCTCTGCGGTGGTGGTCTGGCGGCACGACGTCGCGCCGGAGACCGGGAACGCCGAACCGCGTACCCGGACCGTGTGGCGGGCTACCGGAGTAGGTATAGACGCCCAGGCGAATTCGGTCGGCGAGGTGTACGCCTGGCTGGGTGAGGGCGGCGGCCTGATGGGCGTCGGCGACGCCGTCCGGCGGCTGCGGGGCGGGCGGGTCACGGGGCCGGACGACCCGGCGGAGCTGGTGATCCGCCGGGCATTGGTGGACGCACCCGGCGTGGTCGGTAGTTCACCTGTGCGGGTCCGGGTCGCTTTGGCGGGCGACCCGAGCCAGGGCGGCTTCGACGACTTTTTCACTCGTGCCCGGCTGGTCATTTCCCTGCCAGCTGAGGGTGAGCCGACCGTCGAGCAGGTGGACCTGATGGTGCCGGCCCGGTTCGTACGGCAGCTGCGGGTCGAGGGCGCCCCGGACACAGTCCTCGACCTCGCCGCGCTACGCGACTGGGGCGCCACGCCAGTCGCCAGCCAGGAGACCGCCCGCACCTGGCAGTTCATCCTGCCGGCGCCGGTCGCCACGCCGCAGGAGGCGATCAGGCGGGCGATGGCGACGTTGCCCCCCTCCGTCGGCGTCCCGGCGGACGGCGGCGCCAACCTGGCCGCCCGCCTGCTCGCGGAGCTGAGGCCCCCGACCAGCACCCCCTCCGACGGGGGTTTCGACTTCGACACGGTCTTCTCCGACGGGTCGGACAGCACCGGTTCCGGCGGATTGGACAGCACCGGTGCGGGCCGGGTTGCCGCCATGCTCGGCGGCAGGTTCATGCCAGCGACCCGCGACGAGCTCCTCGCGCTCGGCACGAACTCGGTCACCCTGGTTCAGGCCCGGCGCCCGCGCGGGGGATTCCACTTCCTCCTGGCGGTGGGCATCGAGTCCGGTTTCTACCTGCTGGAGTTGGGACCCGAAGAGATCGTCGTCCCGGAGTCTGCCCTGCCGGAGCAGATCTGGCTGGTCGCCGAGCCGGCGGGTCAGCTCGCCCAACTCGACCTGTCGGTGCCCAACCAGCCCTGGCTGGTCGCACATGGCGCTGTCGCGTCCGCTGCGCCGCCGCCGTATATCCCACGCCCGGCGCCGCCGCCGCCGTATATCCCACGCCCGGTGTCGCCCGGTCAGGCGGCGGTTGACGCTGCCGCGCGGCCTACCCCCGACCTGCCGCTGTTCCCGCAGCCGGTAGCCGGCCACAGCCGTGCCGACGAGCCGGTGGTGGCGCCGCGGCAACCCGCCCCCGGCGCCGGGTACCTGGCGCATCGATGGCTGAACCAAAACCTTCCCGGGTCGGCAGTGAGCATCGACGGCCTGTCTCCTTTCGCACGCCAGCGGGCATCGGAGCTGGCCGCGAGGGCGGTACCGGAACAGGCGGGTATCGTCCGGCAACAGCTGGCCGATGCCCTGCCGGGGTTGGTTATCGAGCCCACTGACACGCTGTCGCAGGACGTGCCGCCCGAGGGCACCCGGATCTGGCTGGCCACGCCCGACGGGCAGGCCCGGGCCGCTTGGATGTGTGCGGACGGCCGGTACGTTGTCTTCGACCCGCAGCTCGGTACGGTCGCTCAGATTCCCGCGGCCGACTTCGCCCTGTGGGTGGGGGACCAGCCGCACACGTTCGTCGTCGCCCGCCCCGCCGACGTACCCGCGCCCCCAGAAGACGCCCCCCGCTCGTCGTCGCCGCGCGGCGTTTCTGGCAGCGGCCGTTCCGCGCCGGCCGGTGGGCCACCTGTGGCGCCGAGGGCGGCGGGGTCACCGGCGGTTGCGGCTGACCCGCGGACGTGGACCGCGGGCGATCGGGCCGTGGTGGCCTCGGGGGACGAACCGCGGGCGCTGCCCGGTTCTCCGGCTGGCGGTTCGATCCAGGATTCGGCTCAGCCGCGCGGCCAGCTGAGCGTCGCGTCGGCCGGACCTGCGGCACGGAGCGCGGCCGATCGCCGTTTGCCTTGGGTACCGGTGGTGAGGCCGGCGGACGGCCAACCCCGGCAGCAAGGACTGTGGTGGACAGTGCGCGAGGTGATCGTTCCGCCGCTTCCGTCCTGGGATGTGCTGCGCCAGCTGTCGCAGAACCCCCCTGGTAGGCGTCCAGCCAGGCCGGCGGCGTCGGGGCAGCCACCGGCATCGGCCGGGTCCAGGGCTGCTGGGTCTTTGACGGGTACCAACGTCCTGTCGGCTGTGGGGGCGGCGCCTGCGGTTGGCGCTACGACGGGGGCGGGTAGTCCGCCGGCGGGTCGGCCGCTGGCGTGGTCGAGCGTGGGCCGGCGGTTGTCCCCGTGGGCTTGGGAACAACTCCTCGCAGCGGTGCGTATCGCCAACGACACGGGACCGGCGGCGGGTCCCTCCATCGACCGGTTGGTCGGCTGGATGGCCGTTGTGCCACGGGACCGTGACAGCGGCTACGAACCGGGGCTGCTCGATTGTGTCCCCCTCGCCTGGGGCGCGTTCATCGCGATGCACGCACGGACGGGGAACCGTCAGGTCAGTGACTTGTTGGAGGATCCGACGGACCTGCACCCGCTGGTGGAGGCGTTGAACGGCACGTTGACCCAGGCTGATGGCGCCGTACTGCTGCCGGCGTTGCAGGCGCGGCCGGGTGCGATGGCGCTGGTGTCGGTACAGCCACCGGACCGAGAAAGCCACGCGTTCTGGCTCCTGTCCGACGCGCAGGGCGTTCTTACGCTGATCGACCCGATGGCCTCGACCGTTCCGCAGCCGGTCACACTCCCCAATGGCACCCGAGATGAACGGGTGACGTGGCTCGCGTTGCCGAACACCCAGGTTCTTTTCCTCGCCCCGGACGGGCGACCCGCTCCACCGGAGGTGTGGGCCGGCCCGCAACCCCAGGCCACCACATCGGCTAACCGAACCCCGCAGCAGCTGTTGGACCCGCCCGCCACCACACGCCACGGCATGTACCGGCCGCACCTGCAGGGTCATCGCGCGGCCGGTAGTTCGATGACGCCTGGTACGCAGCTGACGGGACCCGCGGGCACCGCAAGTGGGAAGGCGTGGGCGGCCGAGGTTCTGGCGGGCGATGTCCTGTCCCAACGCTCGGACACGCTGGCGGTTGTTTCGGCGGTCGAGTTGGCGGCTGTGGTGCGGGAGCGGGCGTGGAAGATTTTGGCCGAACCGGGGATGACTCCGGACTCTGGGCGGGCGCGGTTGGTGCACAGGCGTGCGCGGTTGGAGGAGTTCCTTCGCGTTGTGGAGCCTTTGCTGGTGCGGGCCTCTGCGGAGGTTTGTGTGCCGTTGGTCTCGACCGCGTATGGGTTGCTGACGGATGATGGCCGGTTCACGAACGTCTCGGTTGATGACAGTCATCTAACGACGACTGATCTGTCGCGAGTATTGGCCGGGCTCAACGGCGAGCTGACTGCGGTACGGGATGTTGACCTGAACGCATTGAAGACCCAGTTGCGGGCTAGCCCTGGGGCGATGGTGCTGGTGTCGGAGGATCCGCCCCAGCAGCGTGAAGGGCTTCCCGGGCCGCGGCACACGTACTGGTTGTGGGTCGATGACGGTCGTGGGGTGCGGCGGTTGGATCCGCTGCAGGCTGGCAGCTTCGCGAACGTTACGGAGGATTGGGTCGGCGCCTTGGCTGCCCACCCCGGTACGAGGATCGCGCTGTTCGACCCGGCGGAGCGGAAGTCGTCCAGCCTGGACGCCCTGCGGAGAACGACGGTCGACCGCACCGTCGAAGCGCTCTCCGACCCCGACAACGTCTTGCACAGACACGGCGCGACCGGCCCCGAGGTGGAAGGCCTCTGGATTATCGGACTGCCGCCCGCGATAGCCAGGGTGCGCCTCGGGGCTGTCCTGGCCGAACGACCCGGATTGGCGCTGGTGGTCGATAGGAGAGGCTTTTGGGAAACGGAAACCGGCCGTCTGTACCACGACCTTTCCGACGTTCCTAGGGGGATTCGCTCCCGTTGGGTAGTCAAACTTATCGTGGAAGTCCGCGGTCGCCCGATCGCCACTCTTGTCGGCGATGGCGGCCACGTGACTCGTGATTCCTGGTTTAACTCCTTCGGTAGGATCAAGGGGTGGTTGGACAGCGCCCCGATCTGGACGCGCGATAGCGCAGAATCCGGAGGAAATCTGCTTAGCGATCTTTCCAGCCTAGGATGGGAGATTGCGGCCATTGGCCGCAGGATGAGAATTTTCAGCCCCAACGTCCGGCGCGTGGATGACCTCTACGTCCAATACACGGTTGGTCTGCCATTGGCCACTCTGTACGAACTTTTCGGGTGGTTGCTCTCCGAGGATCGCGCATCCATTCATGATCGAGGGCCTCTCAGGGGCGGTCTGGCCTTCGGTGATATTGTAGGCGGTCTATTTCTGAAGTCGGCGACTGGTCACGAAATTCAAAAATATGCCCTGGAGCTGTTCCTTCATGTCGAGGAGTTTGTCGCTCTCCGTAGTTTCGTTGCCCTCACGTACATGCAGGTAGCTGCCGTGGTGAGCGATCTCTTCTCTTCTGAGGATACACTCGCCAAGAACCGGACCCCTGTCGCTCTGAGGAACCCGCTCCGAGTGGTCAGGGAGCAACTGTCGAAAGATTCGCAAACATTCCTCGGGGAAAATGCTGAGGAAATCGCACCGCTGTTCGAGCGCCGCTACCTTGACTGGAACCATCGTATGGTTCGTGCCGCCGCGCAGAACAAGGGTATCTCGGAAGTCGGCGACATCCTTGGACTGGAAGTCCGCAGGCCAGAAACCCCCGACTTCCGCATCAAGGATTATCTCAACAACGCATTGATTCCATCGCCCGGCGTGTCTTTGAGTCAATACGAGGCGCTTGGCGTAAATAGCTCCTCCAGTGATTACTCTCAGCTGGATACGAACGACGGTAGACGCCCGCTGCCGCTGCTGCTGTCGGAGTTGCGTGCATTCCGGGGGATTGAGGTAACCGCGGAAGAATTCAGGCAGCATTTCGCGGAGATTGCCGACGCGAGTGAGAAGCTGCACGATGATGCTGTTTACCTTCGTGATTTGGCCTCCCACTACCGAAGTGGGAAGGCGATGGTCAACCAAATCTGGCATGATCCGTTGGTGAAAGCCGTTTTGCCAGCGTTCGATTTGGTCCTTGCCCTGCAGGGGCAGTTGAGTGATTCGCCGTTCCTCAGCCGAGAAAACCTGGCAACCACCATTCGAATATTGGGAAGGATTCCACTCGTCGCTGGTCGAGAGGAATCGGGCTGGCAAGACGACCTCGACGTCATCAAGCAGAACATGCTAACGCTCATCGGGAAACTGCGACGGTATCGGGGAGCGCCCTCGGCGAACTTCTCCAACTCGATAAAGGAGGCGATAAGCAGGCTGCAAGATGTTGTGCAGCAGATAGAAGCGCGTAGTCGTTCCGGCCCGTTGTCGCCACCCCCACCACTAACCTCAGCCCTTCGTTAACGGCTGTCCATGGGCT
>NZ_LWLS01000144.1 GCF_001905095.1 Micromonospora sp. CB01531 | reverse complement strand
GATGGCAGCCATCGTTTAACACCAGTCACCTAGGCCGCCAGCAGAGGACCCAGGACGAGATACGCGATCCACGTCAGCGGCATCGTGACGATGCCGACGAACGCGAAGATGAGGAAGAAAGTTGACCCAGAACAGCCCTCAGAAGGAGAGCATGAGGGCAATGCCCGCGCCCGTTCGGCCAGCGTAGAGGTTGCCTACCCCGAATATGCCGAGGAGCCCGAGCACCAGTTCCAGCGCGCCAGCTACGCCGGCCGACTTCTGTGGCACCACGGGCACGGGGAAGGGGACGTGGATCGGGGCAGGGAACGGCCGGCCGTACGGGTCCTGATAGGTCACGGTGCGAGTATCAGCTCGATGATCAGGCGGGGTAACCCTCCGATCGGTCCCGTCGATGGGACCGGCGGGCGGGTGTTCGTGTCCGCTCGGGAATTTGACGCTGTCATTCGATGAAGTCAGTGCCGAAGCATCCGAGTCTGGACGGCAACCACAAACTCACCCCAGATCGTCGGTCCGAAGATCAGGGCGGTCCCGGCCGGGTCCTTAGAGTCGCGTACGGCGACGATGTCGGGGAGGTTGGTGGCGACCTCGACGCAGTTGCCGCCGTTGCCGCCGCTGCGGTTGCTCTTGCGCCAGACGGCGCCGGCCAGGTCAATCATGCCGTACCTCCCCGATGATCTTCTTGATCATGTCGGTCGATTGTGCCTCATCAAGGGCCAGCGCCTCCAGGCTCTTCCACGCGGCTCGATATGCGGCCAGCTCCTCCGGCTTGTCGAGGTAGATGGCACTGGTGAGCGACTCGCTGTAGGCGACGGACGGCTCCGGTGCGGCCCGACCGCCCTTCGGGGCGGGGAAGTCCAGAATCACGAAGGAGCCGGCGACCGCTCCCGAGTGTGGTCCGACGGCGAACGGGAGCACCCGCACTGACACGTTCGGCAGCTCCGCGGCCTCGATGAGCCGGCTGAGCTGACCGACCATGACACTACGGTTGCCGACGGCGCGGCGAAGCACCGCTTCCGACAGCACCGCGTCCAGTCGAGGCGGCTTCGGCAGCCGTCGGCTCAGCAGGCCCTGCCGCTGCAACCGCACCTCGACCGCCCGCTCCCGTTCCTCTTCGGTGACAGACGGGCGGTCGAGTCGAGCCAGCCCGAGGGTATACTCACGCGTCTGCAGCAGGCCGGGGATCAGTGTCTCCTCGTACTGGCGCAGGTGGGCAGCGGCGGATTCCAGGCCGACGTACAGTTCGAACCAGCTCGGCACCGCGTCTCCGTACGCGTGCCACCAGCCCTTCGACTTCGTCTCCGCGGCCAGCCCCTTCATCGCATCGGTCATCTCCGCCGGCACCCCGTACAGCTCGCACATCGCCTTGACGTCGAGTACCCGGACGGCGCCCAGGCCGCACTCGATGCGCCAAATCTTTTGCCGGCTGTATTCGAGGGCCTCGGCGGCGGCGTCCAGGGTCACGCCGGCCTCGGTGCGGTACTGGCGCAGCAGCCGGCCGAGCTGCCGGCGTGGCACGGTCGATCCGATGTCCTCGGCCATCCGAGCACTCCTTGATTTCATCCTGCAACACTGCGTGACGTCGCTGTGTAACACGTACAGGTTTCAGTAAAGAAAGTCAATACATCTGGCGAGAAATCCGCTGTGGAACGTTGCGCTGTTGGTTCGCGGTGTCACAAGCTGACCACAAGAGCCGTGCTGCCGTACCGCTGAGTGGAGCTGCGGCGGCAGGGCCGGGGTGGGTCCGCCTGTGCGGGGAGGGCGGGTGGCCCCACCCCATCCACCCGCGACCTGCGAGGGAGCCTGGCGGGATGACCGCCCGCAACCAGCGACCGGCCCGGGGGAGCGGAGCTGCCTACCGCTCCAGCACGTACACGAGTCTGCTGCCGTGGCAGGTGCGCGAGCGCCGCTTCAGGGCGATCGGGCTCGGACGCCCCGGCCTGAACCCCGACGACGTGTACGCGTTCCTCGACGGGTCGCCGGCGACCTGGCCGCCGTCTACGCCGCCCTGGCCGCCATGTGTGACCTGCTCATGCCCGGTGGCCAGGGCTGCCTGCTCCGCGCCGACCACGACGTCCCTGCGTCCGGCCGGCTACGCCGCTGACTCGGCCGTATGCCTATCCGGCACCTCACGGTGGGCCCACCGCTGGCGGCAGGCGGCTGGCAGGCCCGTCGAGCACCTTGATGACTTCGTCGTCGGGTGACCTCGGAGCCGCACCGGCGGAGCTTCGCCAACAGCTCGCCCGCCTGTCCCGCTCCGTCGGGGTGTCGAGGATGTCGCCGCAGGGCGCCTTGGCGATTCACCCGATGGGGATGAGGCAGGGTCACCCACCGGCAGAGCAGGCTGTTGGCAAGGCGCTGCGGCGCATTTGGGGTCAGGGGCTCCGCAACTGGCGGTTCGACGGCGATCCGGCCGGAGAGGAGATCAGATGGAATACCAGGATTTCATCAACGCAGTGGCCACGCGGGCAAAGGTGTCGACCGATCAGGCGGCGACACTCACCGGCGCGACGTTGGAGATATTGGCAGATCGGATCAGCGCCGGCCAGGCTGAGGACCTTGCCTATCAGCTTCCGGACGAGCTGGCCGATCATCTGCGCAGACCGCTTGGACGGGAACGGGCCACGTCGTTCGGGTTCGACGAGTTCGTGCGGCGGGTGGGGGACCGCCCGGACGTCGACCGTGCGCTCGCCGGTGCCGTTGTCCCCGCGGTGCTCAGCACGCTACGTGAGGCTGTTTCCCGTGACGAGTTCGAGAATGCGATGGCCCAGCTTTCGAAGGAGTTCTGGCAGGTGATCGAACCGGTGGGTGCCGGTGGCGGGCGGCGCCCCGGCTCATAGCCCCAGCGACGGGACATCGGCGGCGACCCAGCGGCACGTCATCCACCTGCCGGTCGCCGCGGACCTGCCGGCCGCGCAGCGCCTGGCCTGATGGCCGCGGTTGCCCGCATCGTCCGACTCCCCAAATGCTCGTCACCGGGTATACAGTCGATTGCGGATGTACGAGTTCCACCTGTCGTAGGCAGTGTGGAAGGCCTTAGCCAGCGGCTTTGGCGATGATGCGATCCATCTCCTCTCGACCGAAGGCCCGCAGGGTCGTGGTACGGACGTTGCCCGCCTCGCCGAGCTGCAGGAACGCCGCGGTAGCTGTTTCGTCGTCGGGTGCCTCGACGACGGCCACGAGGTCGTACAGACCGACGGTCCAGTAAATGTTCAGGAGATTCGCCCCGAGATTCTGGGTCGCTGCGGCGAAGGCCTCGGCGCGCTTCGCGGTGTCCTTGTAGGCTCGGATCCCCTGGTCGGTCCAGTTCAGCAACGCGACATACGTCGGCATAGTCCTTCACCTCCATGAAGAGACCTCATCGTAGGCTAATTCCGGGCATAATGGCCGGAATCCGCATCAAGTGCGCAGCAGAACGAGCGATGCGAGCGATCACAGAATGGACGGCCCCTCCGGCGAGCCAGGCCCAGTCATCTCTTCTGCGGCGGAGCTGGCTAACCTGTCCACCGACGGCTGAATCATCGTGGACGGCAATCGAGCCCGATTCGGCGGGCCAACCCGGGCTCCTGCCAGTGGACGGCAGCAAAGGGTCGGGGCGGGGATCGGAGGCAAGCCTCCAGATCCCCGCCCCGACTACATTTGGCTCGTTTATCCCGCTCGGCACGAGGCGAGCGCCCCCACGACGCCGACGCCCGGCGCGCGCAAGGGGAGCTTGGTCGAGGCCGCGGGGCACCGGGGCACCGCGAGGTCGTAGATGCCCCGACCGAACGAGGCCACACTCAACTGGCGGGTCGGCTCGTGGTAGCGCATGTACATCACGGCCGCGTTCGGCAGATCCGCGCCGAGGGAGGCCCACTCGCCGCCGTTCCAACCGGAGACGTACACCCCGACATCGGTTCCGACCAGCAGCAGCCCGTCCGAGGTCGGTACCACGGAGTTCACCGGCGCGTCGGGCAGGCCGCGGCCGATGTCCGTCCAGGTGCGGCCCCCATCGGCAGTGACCATCACGTGTGGGCGGTCGCTGCCAGACCGGAAGCCGGAGAACGTGGCGTAGGCGATGTTCTTGTCCTTCGGGTGCACCGCGACCCGGGTCACCCACGTACCCGGCAGCTGCGCCTGATCGACCCGGTTCCAGTTCTGCCCGAGGTCGTCGGTCCACCACAGCCGGCCGTCGTCCGTGCCGACGTAGAGCTTGTTTCCGTCGGTCGGGGCGGCCGCGAGCGTGCTGACGGTGCCCCACGGGTAGCCGGACGGGTCGTTGGGGCCGCCACCGGTGAGGTCCGGGCTGATCGCCGTCCACGTACGGCCGTTGTCCGTCGACCGGTTGACGATGTTCCCGGCGTAGTACATGACGTTGGGGTCGCTCGGGTCGAACTGCAGTGGCGTCAGCCAGTTGCGCCGCTGCGACACCGTCTGGCCGGTGCTGATGCTCTGACGAGGCGTCCCACCCGCGTTCTCCGACCGGTAGCAGGCGCCGTACTGGCTGCACCCGAAGACGATGTTCGGGTTCTCGGGGTGGATGATCACCTGGAGGCCGTCACCACAGCCGATGGCGTTCCACGCGCCACCCGGACCGTTGTAGCCGCGGTTGCAGCCGTTGTCCTGCGCGCCGCCGACCTTCAGTACGGGATCGGTTTCCGCGACATCCACCGTGTAGAACTGGGTGTACGGCTCGTGGGTCGACTTCACCCATCCGCTCGCGCCGTTGTTGTCGGACCGGTAGAAGCCGCCGTCGTTGCCCAGGTAGGCCCGGTTGGGGGTCTTCGGGTCCCACCGCAGCACGTGCTGGTCGGCGTGCGGGCCGCCGACGGAGGAGAAGCTCTGCGCGCCGTTGGTCGAGCGCATCAGGTTGACCCCGGTGAGGAAGACGTGGTTGTGATCCTTCGGGTCGACGAAGAGCTTGCCGAACCACCAGCTGAAGGTGGACTGGGATGCCTGGTTGGCGGTGACCGGGGTCTGCGTCCAGGTGTCGCCGCCGTCGTCCGAGCGGTAGAACGCCCGGAACGGGCCGAGGGCCGTGCCGACGTAGGCGTACAGGCGCTGCGGGTTGCTCGGGGCGACCGCCAGCCCCCAACGGCCCTGATCGGCGTCGGTCGGCAGGCCGTTGGTCATCCGCTGCCAGTTCTGGCCGCCGTCGTCGGAACGCCAGATGCTGGAACCGGGGCCGCCGTAGGTGCGCTGGTGCGGCTCACGCCGGTGGTCCCACATCGCCGCATACATGCGAGCCGGGTTGCTCGGGTCGATGACCACCTCGGTCGCGCCGGTGGTGTCGTTCGGCGCGGCAAGAACCTGGCGCCAGGTGTCGCCACCGTTCTCTGAAAGGTAGACGCCCCGCTCACCGCCGGGGACGAACAGGTTGCCGGTCGCCGCGGCGAAGATCCGGTCTTCGTTGCCCGGGTCGATGGCGAAGCGGGCGATCGCGTGGCTGTTCTTCAGGCCGACGTGCTGCCACGTCGCACCCCGGTCGCGGGAGCGGTAGATGCCGTCGCCGCCGAAGGTGATCGAGCCGCCGCCCGGCTGCGGCTCACCGGTGCCGGCGAAGAGCACACCGTTGCTGGTCATGGCGACCGCACCCATGCTCTGGCCCGAGCTGCCCGGCCACGCGGCGGTGAACGTCGCACCGGCGTCGCTGGACTTCCAGATGCCGCCCGAGGCGGCGGCGATGAAGATCTGGTCCTCGACCTGGGTGTCCACCGCGATGTCGACCACCCGGCCGCCGATGTTGGTCGGGCCGAAGAAGCTCCAGTTCCGGTCGGCCAGGTTGCGGTAGACGCTGCGGGTGTGGGCGGCGAGCTGGTTCGCCTCACCGCGTGCCTGTGCGTACTTGGCCGTGGACAGCTCCGTGCTGCCGTCGCTGAGCCGTTGGGCGGTCATCCATTCATCGGGCAGCTCCATCGGCCCGGTCGGCGTGCTCGTGGCCAACGACTCCTGGCCACTGGCGGACGTGAGGGATGCCGTCAGCGCGACCGCGGTAAGCAGCGCCAGGCCTGCTGTCACCGTGAGACCGCGGCGACCTCGTAGGAGGGTTCGATTCATACAGGATCTCTCCCTGTCCGTCGGATGCGACCGGGATGACCGGTCGTCCGTACGGACCTTAGACACGGTGGCGTCAAACGTCACCAAGCATCTGATGGGATTCGCACCGTCGGGTTAGGACAGCTGTTGAGCTGGTCCGGCACCCTAGTCGGTGTGGAACTGCGGCAGCCCCGCGTCGTCGGAGTCCGGGCCCACCACCGCGGTCAGGCTCGTGCCGTCCGCGCAGAGCGCGCCGGCCCGCAGGTACATCCGCCGCTGCGGCGTGCGGATCAGCACCTCAGCCTCGAACGTCTCGTCCTCGGCGCGCAGCAGGTCGATGTCGTCGCGCTTTTCGTAGTGCCCGCGTACGTCCAGTGGGGTCATCCGGACGGTGGCTTCAACCGTTGTCAGCACGCCCTGCTCGACTACCGAGGTGACCCGCGCACCGTCGGGCAGCACCAGTCCAGTGACATCGGCGCTGATCTCGGGGTCGTCGTCGAGCGGCACCCGGTCGCAGCTGGGCAGGTTCGCGAGCATCGCCCGGCCGGGATCGGCGCCGCGGCGTGAGTTCGTGCCGTCGCCGCAGCCGGCGAGCGACGCGACCGCGACGACGAGGGCAACCACCCGGACTCTCACCGAAGCAGGATGTCACGCTCAGCGCAGTACGCGCCAGCGTCGCACCATCAGCAGTTGCAGGGCGATGATGACGGCGGTGACCGCCATGAGCATGATCGTGATGAGCGAACCGTAGGCGAACCCAGAGAACTCGAAGACCTGGTCGAATATGTACACCGGCAGGTACAGCGTGGCATTGGCGGGCCGGCCGTCGGTAAGGACGTACGCCGGGACGAAATTGACCTGCAGGGTGAGGATCGTGTCACGCACCGCGAGTAGCACCAGTACCGGCGCGAGCAGCGGCAGCGTGAGCCGCCGAAGTTGACCGAACGGGCCGCAGCCTTCCAGCGCCGCGGCCTCGTACAGCCGGCCGTCCAGGAGTCGGCGGGCGGCGAGGACCACGATGAATCCCTCCCCGATCGGGAACGCCAGCATGAGGACGACCCCGATCCGCGCGGTGGTCGGATCGGCCAGCCAGGTGTAGCCGGGGTGGCCGAACAGTCCGAGGAGTTGGTTCAGCGGGCCGTACATCGGGTTGAGCACCCAGAGGAACAGCACTGCCAGCGCCACGTCCGGGATGACCGTCGGCAGGTAGACAGCGGCCCGGAACAACCGACCACCCGGGCGCGGTGCGGCCAGTAGCAGCCCGAGCCCCACGGCGGCGAGCAGCCGGACCGGTACCGCCAGCGCCACGTGGAACAGCGACGCCTGCAGACTGTCGAGCAGGAAGCCGTCGGAGAGCAGACGACGGATGTTGGCCAGACCCACGAACTGTGGATCGCGAGTCAGCCCGGTGTGGTCGGTGAAGGCGTAGCCCACGTTGAGCAGGGCGGGAACCGCGATCAGCAACACGACCGCGACGGCGTACGGTGCGAGAAACGCCCAGGCGGTGAGGGGACGTCTGGCCCGGCCAGTCTTCACCGGCGTCGCCCATTGTCGGCTTCGAAGCGGTGGATCCGGCTCGGGTCAGGGCGAAGCCGTACCCGATCGCCCGGCCGCACACCCGGCCGCGGCCCGGTTCGTACCGCCAACCGGGTACCGTCCGCACAGCGCGTGAGCACGATCGCCTCACTGCCAAGCGCCTCCACCGCCTCGACCGTGGCTTCCAGAGGCCCGTCCGCGTCGAGCGCCAGATCCTCCGGCCGTACGCCGAGCGTCACGCCGGCCGTGCCGGCCAGCACGCCCCCACCCGGGACCAGGTTCATCGGTGGACTACCGAGGAAGCCGGCGACGAAGGTGTCGGCCGGCCGGTCGTAGACCTCCTGCGGCCTGCCGACCTGGCGCACCTGCCCGCCGTGCAGCACCGCCACCCGGTCGCCGAGCGTCATCGCCTCCGCCTGGTCGTGTGTGACGTAGATCGTCGCGGTGCCGAGTTCGCGGTGCAGGGCCAGCAGGTCGGCGCGGGTGGCGAAGCGTAGCGGAGCGTCCAGGCTGGCCATCGGCTCGTCGAACAGGTAGACGCGGGGATCGCGCAGGACAGCCCGGGCCAGGGCGACCCGCTGACGCTGCCCGCCGGACATCTGGTCGGGGTAGCGGTCGAGTAGGTCCGCGATGCCCAGGCGCTCGGCGGCCTGCTGCGCCCGCTGGTCGGCCTCGCCGCGTCGGACCCGGCGAACCCGCAGTCCGAAGAGCAGATTGCTGCGCACGGTCAGGTGTGGGTAGAGCGCGTAATCCTGGAAAACCATCGCCACCGCGCGTCGGTGCGGCGGGAGGGCAGCGACATCCTGACCGTTGACGACAATCCGGCCGCCGTCAGGCCGCTCCAGTCCGGCGATCAGGCGCAGGATGGTCGACTTGCCCGAGCCCGACGGTCCGACCAGGGTCAGCAGCTCACCTTCCCGGACGTCCAGGTCGACGCCGGCGAGGGCGGTGACCTTTCCGTACGACTTGGCCAGTGACTCCAGCCGGATCGCGTGGTGCTCGATGCTCACCGTCCGGTTCCCACCTCAAGGGTGAACAGTGGCCGGATCTGCTCCTCCAGTTGGCGTAGTCCTTCCTCGCGCCCAACCCGTCCGTAGAACACCTCTTCGAGAAGTTTATCGGCCTCCCGCTCCACCCGAGCCCAGGTGGCAGTGCGTGGTGTGCTGCGCAGGTGCGGCTCGGCGTCCAGGAAGACACCCGACGAGCGTGGGGGCCGATCCGCGGCGAGAAAAGCGGGGGAGTTGGCGACGTCGAGGCGGGAGGGCACCGTGCGGCCCGACTCGGCGAGAATCTCCTGACCCTGCACCCCCATGGCGAACTCAATGAATCGCCAGGCGGCACTGTGGTCTGACCGGCCCGCGCCCATGCAGTAGGCGTCGCTGTGCAGGATCGAGGCCGGTACGCCTCCTGGCGCCACCGGCAGTGCCGCCGCATCCCACTCGAAACCCTTGATGGTGCGCAGGGTCGGCACCGCCACCCGGCTGTTCAGGTACATGCCCAAGCCGCCGCGCAGGAACCGTGCCTCGCTTGATTCGCTCTGCTCTTCGGCGTCCGGCGGCACCACATGGTGCACCAGTTGGAGGTCGAGGAACCAGTCGAGGGCCTTGCGCGTGGCCGTGTTGCCGGTGAGGGTCAGCGCGGCGGGCTGGTCCGTGTCGTCGACGAGTTCACCACCGTTGGACCACACGAACGGCGCGACGCGGGCGATCGACGGCGCCACGCCAACACCGTACACACCGTCGCCGGTCAATGCCTGCGCCGCCGACAGGAAGTCCGCCCAGCTCCAACCCGCCTGCGGCAGCGGCACGCCCGCCTTGGCGAACAGGTCAGCGTTGTAGTAGACGACCAGCGAAGACATGTTCTGCGGGAGGCAGGTCAACTTCTCCCCGTCGAAGCGGAAGGCCTCCAAAGCTCGCGGGCTGAAGTCCTTTTCCTTCAGCACCTTGCTGCCGTCCAGGTAGGACTGGACGGGCTCGATCGCCTTCTGCGCCGCGAACTGGCCGTAACGGCGGTAGTTCAACAGGAAGACATCAGGGGGATTCCCGCCCGCGAACGACGTGGTCAACCGAGCCATCAGTTCGTCCTGCGTGGCGACCGGGGAAAGGGTGACGTCGACGCCGGGATCAGTCTTCCCGAAGGCGGCGACCAGGCTTCGGTAGCCGGCTATCTCCTCGGCGTTGCCCGCCAACACCACGGTGACGCCCGCCGCGTCGTCCGTGCCACGGGCGCCACCGCAGCCGGCGGCCGAGCCAACCATCAGGGCCGCGGTGGCGAGCGCCACCCACCGCCGTGCACCGCCAGTCATCGGCGACCTCCAGATCTCAAAGCCGTCAACGGGTTGTCGTTCAACAGGATCCGTTGGGCCAGCAGGAACACCGCCGCGCACGGCACGGTCGCGATCACACAGCCAGCCATCAACAACGGCCAGTCGGTGGGATTGAGCAGGCGCAGGAACTGCAAACCCAACGGATAGGTGTAGCGGTCACCGTTGTGCAGATACAGCAGCGGGTCGATGAAGTTGGACCAGTGGAAGGTGAAGGCGAGGACCGCCACCGCCATGGTCGCCGGACGTACCTGGGGCAGGGCCACCCGGCGCCAGACGGTCAGCCACCCCGCGCCTTCCAGCCGAGCCGCCGCCAACTGGGTATCCGGTATGCCGCCGAAACTCCAGGCATACAGCAGCACGAGGAACGGGCTGCCGGCGAGCGCCGCCGGTGCCAGCAGCGGGACATAGGTGTCGACCACGCCGGCCAGCCGGAACAGTTCGAAGCGTGTCGCCCACACCCCGGTGACCGGCACGAGGAGTACCACCAGCAGACCGAAAACCACCCTCCGCCGGGCTGCCGGCGTGAGCAACCGGAGACCGAAGCCGGTCAGCGAGGCCACGAGGACGGTCAACGGAACGGCAAGTGCGACGACCAGCGCCGAGTTCGCCAGGTAGGTGAACAGAGGTATCAGCCTGGGGAGCCGAGCATAGGCGGCCAACGTCGGCTCGGGCGGGAACAGTTCGAACGTGCGTGGCGGGGGCAGGCCGGCCGGTCGCAGTGAGCCAACCACCATCAACCACAGCGGAGCCGCGAACAGCGCCGCGAACAGAGCCGGAACAACAAACCGCCCGATCACGCGAACCCCAGCCGTAGGCCCCGACCCGCGAACGCGCGTCCGCAAACGCACACCAGCCCCTCTTGCCAACGGTCAATACAGCTGCGTGGCTTCGCCTGCCGGCTGACCGCTGCCGACAACCACCGTCCTCCGCGCTGGTCGGAAGCTACCAGGCGGCTGTGCCAAACCTACGAATTGGCGGCTCGCCGATCATCGGGCAGCTGTTGAAGAACAACAGCGGTAGCTCCTACGCCTGTCGCGCTCCCGCCGGCGGCGGTGCCTGCGTCGCGCCGACCGCGCCGGCTCCTGCGCCCGCCGCCTGCGCCGCTGATTCGCCGCGGAGCGACCACGGCACGGCACCGGGCCGGTAAACCAGAAGGTGGACCTTCTCCTGGTCGTCACTGTCCAGGTAGAGCTGCGGCACGGCGCCATGGCGCGGGCGCGCCGTAGACATTGACGGTGTCCGCAGCGGCGATCCTGATGTCCTTTGCCTGCTCGAGAGCGTCCGGGATGCGGCCGGTGTTCCTAACCGTGGCCGTGATCTCGTGCGTCGCGCCGTCGCTCTGGGGCCCTGAGCTTCTTGGCGGTGAGCTCCGTCAGGTCGACCTGCGGCAGCGGCTCGATCAAATACAGGTTGAACCGGGCCTGTGTTCTTGCTGTCGGCGCAAGGTAGGAGGCGACCTGGACGACAATCCCTGGCCGACACCCGAACGTTCGGGTGTCGGCCAGGGACAGATCCAGTCATGGGCGATGGCCTTCGCGGCCCTCCGGGCAGGAACCCGGCAGGGCCGTGTCACACCGGCCACGAGGGGCTCGCGGCGTGGGATTCCACCTCCACGCCCACGGCTCCCGCCTCGCTGGAGACGATCCGGAAAGTCAGTCCGAGCCAGGATCGCTTGGTTGACCAGAGACGCTGGGGCTAGGTGTCCCGCCGGTCGCCGGGCAGGTCTGCGCCAGGTCGAATGTTCCATCGGTGCCCGTGATCACCGCCGTGGCGTTGGTGAGGGAGAACGGATTCACCAGCGCGCCGGATGAGGACAGGCCGGCCGGCGTCCTGATCCACGCCCTGTCGCCGACGATCGCGCGGTCAGCGGCAGGCGTGGTCGTGATGCTCTCCGTGACGGGGCCACCCTCCGTGGCGAACTCGATGGTCAGTGAGGTGAAGGTGCCCTGCTGCATCGCAGCAGGCAGGGCGAAGACCCAGACGTCCTCCGCCTGGAAGGGGCCACCACCGAGACTCGGGTCGCACCTGTGAGTGCCGAACGCGGCCGCCGTCGTGCCGGTGTCCGCCGGATTGATGTTGATCGTCGTGCCACCCCCAGCCCACGCTGGTGCGGCGGAACCCAGGCCGATCGCGGCGGCCAGCATGGTGGCCCCTGCAAGGCGGGTGACTGATGGTTTGGTCAACAAAATCCCCCCCAGAAGACGTAACCCTGTCAATAGCTTTGTGAACTGGGCGCGACCCGGTGCCAGGTAACCACGGATGACGGATGCCGATTGCCAGAATCCAGCTCTTCCCTCCGAGGCCAGAGGGCTGTGATACGCGATGTGCCAGCTGCGACGCCGGGAGATTCGCTGATGTCCGGAGTCCGGCGCTGCCTGCTCCGCGCCGACCACCACGGCGCCAATCCCGGCGAACAGCACAGAGGCGCCGAAAGCGCAGTCGAGTAGCACCTCCTCGACCCGGTAGCGCCCTGGCGACCGCCCCTCCGCAGCCCACGGCCGGGCCGGCTCAGAGCAGCGGTTGGAGGAGCCGGTGCGGGCGCTGCCGCAGCGCGACGCCGACCGGGTCCTGGCGCGGCTCGGCCGGGATGCCCGGGCCGGGATGGGCCTCGACATCGCCGGGTGGCACGTCGACCTGACCGCAGGTCGGGCAGCGGCTGTCCGGGTCGAGTTCGGCGCCGCACACGGCGTGCCGGAAGGTCCGCAGCGGCTCGCCGGTGGCGAAGTGCCGCTCGTCCCAGCGCATCAGCGGGTGGATCACGGACCAGAGAGCTCGCCGGCCGCTTGCCGGCCCCAACTCAAGTTCCGATCACCGTGGTCGGTCATTGCGCAGCTGTAATGCTCAAGCGCAATTGACTCCCTGCCGCTGGCGAGTGCCGGCGCGAGTAGATGGTTATGCGGTTTCGCGGGTGAGCGCTGCGAGGAAGTCGTCGACGAGCCGGGTCTGTGTCGCGGCCGGCAGCCGTTCGGGGTCGAAAAGCGCCTGGACCACCAGGCCGTGGGTGAACGACAGCACCATAGTCGCGAGCCGGCCGGGATCCACGTCAGGAATTTCGCCCAACTGCTGTGCTTCCTCGATGGAGGTGCGCAGGCCTGCGCGGATACGTTCGTAGCGAAGGCTCTGGGCGGCGAACAGGTCGGGGTCGGACAGGGCGACGTCCCAGGAGCCGACCCAGATCCGGTTCATCGCCGCTGCGGCGGGGGTCAGCGGGAGGATGTTGAGCATCTGCGTGCGCAGCGCCGCCAGTCCGGGTGCGGGAGCGGCCCGCCGAGGGCGGTGCGCGGTGCGCTCCTCGAGGATGTCGAGGGCGTGGGCGATCAGTTCGCGCTTGCCCGCGAAGTAGTGGGTGACCAGCCCGGTCGAGGAGCCCAGGGCTGCCGCTACGGCGCGCATGGTGAGGCCGCCGAAGCCGTGCTCGGCCAGGACCTGCCAAACCGCCTCCGAGACGTCCTGGCGGCGGGAGTCATGGTCGGTGCGTGCGGGGCTCATGGCCTGCTAGCGTACATGCCAAACGTTTGTTATGTACGGAGGTCATGATGTTCGCGCTGCCCCTCGCCGACTCGGCCGTACTGCGCCCACTCGAACCGTGGCAGGCCGAGGAGTTCCTCGCACACCTGGACCGGGCGCGCGAGCACATCGCGCCGTGGGTCTCGCCCGCCTTCGTCGCCCGCGACGTCGGCGAGGCCCGCGCGGTGCTGCAGCGTTACGCGGACAAGAGGGCTCAGGACGGAGGCGGCATCTGGGGCATCTGGCTGGACGGCCGCCTGGTCGGCGGGGTCATGTTCGTCTCCTTCGACACCGCGCTGCGCGTCTGCGAAGCGGGCTGCTGGCTTGAGCCCGGCGCACAGGGCCGCGGGCTGATCACCCGCGCCGCAGAGCGGATCATTGGCTGGGCCGTGGAAGAACGCGGCATTGCTCGCGTCGAATGGCGCACCAACGCGCGCAACGAGCGCAGCATCGCAGTCGCGCAGCGGCTGGGCATGAGCCGCGAAGGAACGCTGCGCCAGGTCTACCCGGACGGCGCGGGCGGACGGATCGACCTCGAGATCTGGTCCGTGCTGGCCGACGAGTGGCAGGCCCGCCACGCCGGCCGACCGGCCCCTCTCGCCTCCACGGGCATCATGTCCGCTGCTGTGAAGGCCGAACTCGACGGCCTCATGACCACCTTCCTGGGCGCCTTCGCCAACCCCGGCGGCGCCAGGCCGAACGTCGAGGCGATCTACGAGGTGTTCATCCCCGAAGGGAGGATCATCAACAGTGTGGGTGCGACCCCGGTGGTCTACGACCTGTGCCAGTTCGTCGAACCTCGCGAGAAGATCCTCACTGACGGGACGCTGACCGAGTTCCGGGAATGGGAGACCTCGGAGACCACCGAAATCTACGGCGCGATCGCCCACCGGTTCAGCGAGTACCACAAGTCCGGCTACCTCAACGGCGAGTGGTTCGAGGGCCGGGGCGTGAAGACGACCCAGTTCGTCAAAACCCCGTCGGGCTGGAAATTGAGCTCGCTGGCCTGGGATGACGACCCCGCCTTCGAGGCCGCCGCGACAGATTCTTGAGCGCGACGGAGCACGGAAGCGGCTGCCGCGGCCGGCCCGGCCGGGACCGGGGCGGCCCTACCGGATGTTTCCGGTGTGGCCGAGGGAGTAGCGGCCGGGTTGGGGCCAGATGGTGAGGCCGTGTGGTCCGCGGCCGACGGGGATTCGGGCTAGCAGTTTGCCGTTGTCGGTGTTCAGGACGTATACCTCGTCGTGGTAGCGGCCGGAGAGC
>NZ_LWLS01000143.1 GCF_001905095.1 Micromonospora sp. CB01531 | reverse complement strand
CACGGCTCTACGCAATTGCGCACAAGATCGTAACTGCTGGCACCGGGCGAGATCCAGCCTTGCTTGGCACTCGATCTCACCGGTCGACGGCCTGTGCCCGCCTCCCCCCGACGGGGGTCCACCTTGACGCTCAGTGCTGGTCGACAATGCGAGGCATGAAGGCGCGACGTAGACCACGCTGGTACGGCGACTGCCCCGAATGTGGGCATGACTGGCGCGAACACGAGCCGCCGGAGCGGTGTAGCGAGTGCCAGTACGAGATCGAGCACCAGGAGCCCGGTGCTCCCGTCGCTGCCTGCACGGCGGTTGCGCCACCGCCTGGTCGTTGACGACACCCTGTTGCCACCGGTGGCTGTCGACAGCAACGGGCCCAACCACCGGAGGCCGGCGGCGGCCAGAGACGGACGACGGACCGAGGTCACGGACGAGGACGGAAGCGCCCGGACGGCCTGCATAGAGCCTGGCGGATCATGCCTGAGCAAGCAGGACGATGCCTGCTGACACTGAACGACAACCGCGACCAGGCTCCCCCCGACGGGGGTCGCAGCCGGTCCGGCGAGGCAGTGGCCGTCCGAGTCGCCAAGGCGGTGCACCCGGCTGGACTTGATGGTTATGCCTTCTGGCGCTTACGCCGGTGCCCAGACGGCGGCATCATTCGGGAGTGGAGCCCAAACTGACGGTGACGCGGTGGCGTAGGTACGGCAAGGACCGGTTGTACGTGTCCACAGTTGATGGCGTGCGGGTTGGTTGGCACGATCTCGTGTCCGGAGAGATGCACGTGGGGGCAACCGCTGACCGGGATGCCGTGGTGGCCGCGACCGCGCACTGGCGGGAGAGCGCATCGCTCACTGCCGGGGAGGTGATGGTGACTCAGCCCGTCGCAGCTGCGCCGGCCATCGCCGAGCCGACGTCCGACGATCCGTTGGCTGCTGTTCAGCTGCGCGAACCTGCTGCGGTCGATGTCGGGAAGCCACCGGAGGGCATCGGGCCGAGTGGGCGGCAGACCTCGCCTGCGGTCGGCGGCGAGGAGCCCGCGGCGGCCGTGGAGGATTGGGAGGACTTGGCGCTGCGCCGTGCCGGTGCCGAGGCTCGCGAGCAGGCTGTCGCACTGCGGCAGGCGGCGCCGGTGCGGACGTTTGTGGCGCGGGTGCTGGGGGTGCATACCGATGAGCGGGCCTGGCGGGTCGGTGCCGATGGTGAGGAGAAGGTCGCCGGCCAGCTCGCCAAGCTGATCAAGCGTGATCCTCGCTGGCGGGTGCTGCACGCGATCCCGGTCGGGGATCGCGGCAGCGATATCGACCATCTCGTGATCGGGCCAGGCGCCGTCTACTCGCTCAACGCCAAGCACCATCGGGGTGCGAAGGTGTGGGTCGGTGGGAACACGTTCATGGTCAACGGGCAGCGCCAGCCGTATCTTCGCAACAGCCGACACGAGGCCGAACGGGCGAGCAAGCTCCTGACCGGGGCAACCGGGCGGCCGGTGGTCGTCACCGGGGTGGTCGTCCCGGTAGGCGCCGACGAGCTCGTCATCAAGCAGGCACCCACCGACGTCCACGTCGTCAGCCGGATGCGGTTGGTCAAGTGGCTGCAAGCCCGTCCCGAGGTGCTCGACGCGACCGCAATTGAGGCGGTGTACGAGGCGGCCCGACGATCAACGACCTGGCAGACGACCAAGGCCGACCGGCCGCAGTCCTGAGCCGCAGCCTCGCCGGTACCGCACGCAAGTACAGCAACCCACCAGACCGCAGACCGCGGCACCACGCCCAGCAGTGCCGGTTGACGTCGTACCGAACCGCGAGCATCTGATCTGCCCCGAGCTACGGATCAGCCGGTGCTTCCAACTCCAACCACCGCCAGCGCCGTTAACACCGGTATGAGGGGGCCTTCTCTTAACGCCGTCGCCTCGTGCTCACCGGACGATCCCGGCGACCGTAGCGCTACTTGCAGGGGGAGGCATCCTTGGCCTGTGGCAGGACGTGAGGGTGGCAAGTACTACGAGGTCTTCTCCGACTTGGCCGGCGTCGTCTTGGAGGACTCCTGGGTCTTGGACGTAGAGGTCTCCGCGACCGTGGTGGTCTTCAAGCTCGACGCCGCACTCACGCCGGAGCATCCTGCCTACCGGTTAGCCCGCCGCGGCGACATGCACTGCTATCGCAGAGCGACGTTGACCGTGCGGAGCGATGCGGCTATCCACGTCCGCCGGTCGATGGCGCCACCGGCTACGGATGCCTCAGGAGAGCCCGACTACGGCCACATCGACACCCTGCACCTGGCGGCGGATCACGGACCCGAGGTCTGGGAACTGACCGGCGACTGGGGAGAAGCGCTGGTGTCTCAACCGCGCATCGACATGTGGCTCGAAGCACCTACACACGGCTGATCACGAGCGGCGGGGCGCTGTCCCGCACCCCAACCCTTTCTCGGAGACCGCAACGGGTTTTTCCACACCTACTCGTTGAGGACAACCTGTTGCCCCCGGTGGCTGTCGACAGCAACGGCGACAGCAACGGGCCCAACCACCGGAGGCCGGCCAAGGCCAGCGACGGACGACGGACCGAGGTCACGCACGAGGACGGATGCGCCCGGAAGGCCTGCACAGAGCTCAGACGGAAGTAGCGTAGGCACCCGCCGAGATGGACGGGTATCGGCCACTTCCAGGCAGCCAGGGTGGCGCGCCAGCGGCATGCTCCTCTTGTAAGCGAGGCGTCGAGGGGGCGGGGCCTGGTCTGGCCAGCTCGGGAACCGAACGACTATGTCGCCTCGGTCAACTCCTCAGGAACGCGAGCAGATCACCGTTGACCTGGTCCTGGAGCGTGGACGTGATGCCGTGCGGCGCGCCCGGGTAGTAGATGTCCTTGGCGTTCGCGATGAGCTGGGCGGTCTTCCTCGCCGAGTCCTTGACCGGGACTATCTGGTCGTCCTCGCCGTGCAGCACCAGCGTGGGGATGTCGAACTTGGCGAGATCGTCGCGGAAGTCCGTCTCGGAGAAGGCCTTGATGCTCTCGTAAGCGTTCAACAGGCCGGCCTGCATGCTCCACAGCCAGAACTGGTCGAGGATCCCCTTCGAGACCTTCGCCCCCTGCCGGTTGGCGCCGTAGAACATCTGCGCCAGGTCCTGGTAGAACTGCGATCGGTCCTTCATCAGGTTGGCGCGCATCTCGTCGAAGACGGCGATGGGTAGGCCCTCGGGGTTGTCCGGCGTCTGCACCATGATCGGCGGCACGGCGGAGATGAGGACGGCTTTGGCGACCCGTCTCGTCCCGTGGCGGCCGATGTAGCGCGCGACCTCACCACCGCCGGTCGAGTGCCCGATCAGTGTGACGTCGGTGAGGTCGAGCGCCTCGATGACCGCCGCGACGTCGTCTGCGTAGCCGTTCATGTCGTTTCCGCCAGAGGCCTGGCTTGACCGGCCGTGACCACGGCGGTCGTGCGCGACGACCCGGAAACCGTTCTGCATGAGGAAGAGCATCTGGCCGTCCCACGCGTCCGCGTTCAGCGGCCAGCCATGGGAGAAAGTGACAACGGGGCCCGCACCCCAGTCCTTGTAATAGATCTCGGTGCCGTCCTTGGCGGTGATGTAGCTCATGCCGCTGTCCTTCCGATTCGTCCCCGTTGGGCATGCCGGCCGGACCGGCCGGTACCGCAGAACCGCCCAAAAGTTGCGAGAGAGGTACAGCAGCTCGCGCCCGTGATGTCGGCTTTACCCGATTCTAGGCGGCAGTGCGTAAACCATGGGTCCGGATCGGGCGAACACGGGAAGGACCCCACGAGCCGCGTCGACCGACGCGCAGCGCCGCACCCTACCTCGACCTCTCGACCCGTCCGGGATCAACGCGGACGTGCTGCACAGAGCTCAGACGGAAGTAGCGTAGGCACGCGCCGAGATGGACGGGTATC
Source organism: Micromonospora sp. CB01531 (assembly GCF_001905095.1). Classification (GTDB taxonomy): domain Bacteria; phylum Actinomycetota; class Actinomycetes; order Mycobacteriales; family Micromonosporaceae; genus Micromonospora. Next base: position 11,551 of record NZ_LWLS01000143.1, on the reverse strand, counting down.
GGCCACTTCCAGGCAGCCAGGGTGGCGCGCCAGCGTCGGGAATGCCACAGGTGGCGTACAGGGGGGCTTGACCCCTGATCCTGGACACGGGGTTTATGCGGCGGGGGCCAGCGTAGCCGGCGCGGGCCGGGCGTTCCTCTCGTAGGTGATCGGTGGCTGCTGTCCGAGCCGGGAGTGGCGCCGGACGGTGTTGTAGCGGTGCAGCCAGCGGAACGCGGTCAGCCGTGCTTGGCGTTCGTCGGTGAAGGCGCGGCGGCCTTGGAGGGTTTCGCGTTTGAAGGTGGCGTTGAACGATTCGGCGGCGGCGTTGTCGGCGGAGCTACCGACCGCGCTCATCGATTGCCGGACCCCTGCCGCCGTGCAGGCGGCAGCGAAGGCCCGGGAGGTGTATTGGGCTCCGTGGTCGGTGTGCATGATCGCCCCGTGGAGGCTGCCCCGGGTGCGTTGCGCGGCGTGGAGGGCGTCGATGACCAGGTCGGTGCGCATGTGGCCGGCGATCGCCCAGCCCGCGAGGCGCCGGGAGTGCAGGTCGATGACGGTGGCCAGGTAGAGGAACCCGCGGTCACCGACCGGCAGGTAGGTGATGTCACCGACGTAGCGCTTGTTCGGCGCGGGGGCGGTGAAGTCACGGCCGATCAGGTCAGGGGCCTTCGCCGCGGCCGGATCCGGCACCGTCGTACGAGTTCGCCGGCGCAACCGCAGACCTTGCACGCCGAAGCGGCGCATCACCCGCGCGACCCGCTTCCGGTTGACCCGCAGTCCGGCATCGTGCAGCTCAGCAGTGATCCTCGGTGCCCCGTAGGTGCCGTCGTGCTCGGCGTGCACCGCCCGGATCCGGCCCACGAGAGCGACATCCGTGGCCTCTCGTGCCGCCCTGGCCGACGCCGTGGACCGCCAGTAGTAGAAGCTCGACCGGGACACCCCGAGGATCTGACACAACCGCTTCACGCCATAGCGCTGCTGATGGTCGGCGACGAACTGGAAGCGGTTCACCAGCGCGTCTCCCCGGCGAAATACCGGGCCGCCTTCCGCAGAATGTCCCGCTCCTCCTCCAACTCCCGGACCCGCCGCCGCAACGCCGCGTTCTCGTCCTCCACCGATCCGGACGCCTGCAAGCCCGCCACGGAGGCCGCCGACCCGGCGGTTACGCCCCTGCGTCGATCATCGGCCCGCACCCAACTACGCAACGTCTCCCGATTGACTCCGAGATCGTCAGCGATCTGCGCGATCGTCGCCCCCGGCCGAGACCGGTACAACGCGACCGCGTCGGCCTTGAACTCTGCGGGGTAGTGCTTGTTCACCATCTGTCAGGGACTCCTGATCTCCCCGGACCATCACGATCCAAGGCTCAAGTGTCCAGGACCAGGGGGCAAGTCCCTGGCACGCGACCATGGTGCGCCACGGCGCAGCGGGGTGGACAGGCGACTTGCCAAGATCCCGGAGCATGCGCGGAATGATCAAGCGCAGCGCCGGCAAGAGGTCCGGTGTCTGTCCTGGTAGCAGGAGGTTCTGCGCAACAGTCGCTATACCGTCCCTAAACCGTGTGACGCAGGTGGCAGTGGGTTTCGAGCAACGTACGCAGCGGCGCGGGATCGCCCGTAACCAGCCCGCGCTTCGGCAGTACGAGTATCGCCGCACCAAGCCGCTCAGACGCGCGCAGAACGAACGACCGGTCCGTCTCGACATACCGCAGGTAGTGGGACCACGCGGCTGTTTCGCTCCGGCTTGCGCTGCTGAGACGTAACCCGGTGTCATCCACGGTGGCTCGGATTGGCTCGGACAGCCAGGGATTCCCGCGCATGAGCAGGCGTACCTGCCAGCGATAGATCCAGCGGGCGGCGACGAGGAGCCGGAACAGCAGCAAACCGAGCCCGATGGCGACGAGCGCCACCGTGGCGAGGGCTGCGAGGTCAGCCGCCGACATGGCCCGGGAGCCGTCAGAAGAGAGGAGCCCGAGGAGGAGCCCGACGAGCGCGGCGACGAACAGTACCGGGACCAGCCAGGGACGCCGGACGCGGCGCCGGTGGGCGACGAAGCCGTCGAGCCAGTCGTCCTGGGTGAGGGTGTAGCTGAGTTCGACCGGGCCGACGGTGACCTGCTCGGATGACATGAGAGGGCAGTGTACTTCCGGCGGCTGGGTGGATCGGCGTGCCAGATTCGTGCCAGGTCGGCTGGCGATGCGCTTGCCTCGGACTGGCAACACGTCCGCTTATGCCGAACAGGTGAGTGTTGTTCCCGGTGGGAGGCGGGCTGGGGACTACTCAGCGTTGGACCAGGAGCGGCTGGACAGCACGAGGCGATAACCGTCCGGATCTTCGACCGTGATACCCCACCGATCCCAGTACGCGCCCTGCGAGACGCGCTTGCCGCCGGCCTTTTCAAGGCGGGCCACGAGCGCGTCGTCGATCGGTTCGGACAGATAGAGCACCAGTAGATCTTCAGCCGTCGGTGTCGGTTGCACGGAGAGGTTTGAGCCCGCGACCAGTTCCAGATGCCATGACGCCTCGCGCCAGCCCAGCATCAGCAGGTCATGCTTCCCGTGGTCGCCCGTAGCCCGGTAGAGCACCTTCAGTCCCAGCCCCTGCACGTAGAAGCGTTCGATCGCCGCAAGGTCCCGGGTGGGCCGGGCGAGACGAATATTTACCTTCGCGTCGATCATTCAGATAGCTCCGTCCAGACGAGAACGATCAGCCTGCAACCTGAACCTTGGTTGAAGTCAAGGCAGCCACGCTCGTCTCCACCCCGGGTGCGAGGAAGCATGTCGGCCTCAGCTGGCGTCGTCGATGAGGGCGGCGAGGCCGTCGAGGGTGCGGGCGAGGCCGAAGGTCCAGGCGCGGTCGGCGTGCCACGCGCTGCCCTGCGCTTCGCCGGCTGCGGAGCCGATGCGGGCGGCGCGGGGAAAGATGTGGGGGTCGAGGGCGCGGGCGAGGATGGGTAGGTTGGCGGCCCACCAGTCGGCGTCGCTCATCGCGGTGTCGGTTGTGGCCCGGGCGGCGTCGTGGGCCGATCGGCAGTGCGACTGCACGAACCCGAGCAGGTAGGTCAGGGCGGCGTCGATGTCGACGTCGGAGAGCCCGGTGTCGTCGAATGCGGCGAGCTCGTGTTCGTATTTGGCCATCACGCCCGGTCCGAGTGGGGGGCGGCTCAGGGCGGCGACCTCGGTGAGCCAGGGGTGGGCGGTGAGCAGGTCCCGGTTGGCCTCGGCCACCGTGGTGAGCCGCTCGCGCCACGGTTGCCCGGCCCAGGGAGCACGGGTCATTCGTGCGTAACGGGCGTCCACCATCAGGTCGAGCAACTCGGGCTTGCCGGGCACGTAGGTGTAGACCGACATCGCCGAGACTCCAACCCGCTCGGCCACCGCGCGAATGGTGACCGCGGTCAGGCCCTGCTCGTCGGCAAGCGCGAGCGCGGCGTCGACGACCTGCGTGATGGTCAGCGATCGGGCTGGTCCCTTGCGCCGCGCCGTCTCGGAGGGCTCCCCCCACAGCAGGGCGAGCGTGCGGCTGGGCTCACCTGATCCGGTGCGGTTCTGGGTCACGGGAACGATTCTGCCACACCTTCCCTGTACGGCGTACGGTATACGATGTATAATGAAACTCGATCGCCTACTGCGACAGGAGACCTGCTTGCGCAACCGTTCATCGGCCATGCCCCGTCCCGCCACCTCGGAGGTACTCATGCCGCGTCCGGCACCGACCACCGGCCCCGCGCCCACCGGCGCGAACGGCCGCCCCTCGGGCGGCCCTCAGTCGCAGGTCACCCGCCGGAGCACCCACCAACGGCGTCAACCCGGACGAGGGAGCCGTCGATGACCCGCACCACGACCACCCGCGCCACCACCCTGGCCGCCGCAGGGTCCACCGAGTCGACAGGAGCCCACCGCATGCGCATCACCGAGTCCGCCATCTCACTCAACGTCCCCGACGTCCAGGCCTCCGCCTCCTGGGTGCAGCAGCATCTCGGCTTCACCGAGGTGATGGCCGCCGACGGATTCTGCTCCCTGGCCCACCCCGAGGCGGGGTTCAACCTCATCTACCTGCGCACCGGGCTGCCGACGTTCAAGCCGGCGTCGGCTGCCGGCCGCGCCGATGGGCTGCTGGTCGTGTTCACCGTCGATGACATCGACGCCGACTACGCGCGGCTGCAGCAGGAGGAGGTCGAGATCGTCACCCCGATCGAGACCGAGCCGTGGGGCGAGCGCTACTTCCAGATGGCCGATCCCAACGGTGTGATCTACCAGCTCGTGCAGTGGGTCTCGCCGCCCGATCCACAGCACGCCGGCTGATCCTTCGGCGCAGTGGCGGTGCCGTCGTGATGGCGGCACCGCCACCCTGACACGTTCGAGAAGGAGAGACATCGCATGGCGCCCGCTGTTGATCCTGGTCGTCGTCACCCTGGTCGTCTGGCTGGCCACCGCTCGGCGACCAGGGGAACCGCGCCCGCGACCGGCCGCGGCGCGGCCTCGCGGCGATGTTCGTGACCACCGGCGCCGCCCACTTCGTCGGCATGCGGGAGGAGTTGGTCGCGATGGTGCCGCCCTGGCTCCCGCAAGCCAGACTTCTGGTCTCCATCACCGGCGTGCTCGAGATCCTCAGGGCTGCGGGACAGGCTCCGTGCGACCGCAGCGACATACCACTGCGACGTGAAAGGACATCACCGTGAACCCCGATCCGACGGTCCCCGATCCGACCACCGTCCATCCGCTGGCCGCGCATTCACGCGTGGTCTTCCTCCGACCGCTGATCACTTCGCCGACCATCGAGATCGGCGAGTACACCTACTACGACGACCCCGAGCGCGCCACAGAGTTCGAGCACCGCAACGTGCTCTACGCCTACGGGCCGGAGCGGCTGATCATCGGCCGGTACTGCGCGATCGCCTCGGGCACCAGGTTCCTCATGGCAGGCGCCTCCCATCCGACAATGGGCGTGTCCACCTTCCCGTTCACCATGTTCGGCGGCGTGTGGACGGAGAAGACCCTCGATATCGTCGCCGGCATGCCCAGCCGCGGCGACACCATCGTCGGCAACGACGTCTGGTTCGGCTTCGGCGCTCTGGTCATGCCGGGCGTGCGCATCGGCGACGGCGCGATCATCGCCGCAGATGCCGTGGTTACCGCCGACGTCGCGCCGTACACGATCGTCGGCGGCAACCCCTCCCGCCCGATCCGTCAGCGCTTCGACGACACCGACGTTCATCGGCTGCTGCGGGCCGCGTGGTGGGACTGGCCCGTCGACCTGGTCACCGAGCACGCCCGCGTCCTCATGGCCGGCGCTCCCGCCGACATCGCCCGCATCGCCGCCGAGAACGGTCTGGAGAAGAACCTGTGACGACGGTATCGATCGGGGAGTGCTCGACCGGTGGCGGCGGGCCGTACGCGGCCACCACCGGCCCGGACGGCGCGCTGTGGTTCACCAGGTCGGCGGTGGCCGCATCGGCCGCCGGGTGCCCGGCGGGGAAATCGTGCAGACGGTATCTCACCCCGGGTCGGCGACCGGCCCGGTGAGCTGTTCCGGAGCCGTACCGGCCGGCGTGCGGCTCGGTGTCCTCAGTCCCCGGCTACATGATTCGGACAAAACGGTAGCGCGTGTCGCGGCATCGCCGGCGGCTGCGTCCACGTCGACAAACGGGAGGTACAGGTTGCGACTCGGGCGGTTCGCGGTCGTCTTCGAGCCGGGCGACCCACCCCGCACCGGCACGGTCAGCTTCTACGACCCCGCCGGCGGCGCGGTGCCGGACGAGGGCGACGAGCTGGGCGAATGCCGTGAGCTGGACCTCGCCCTGCCCCTCGACGGCCCGGTGGCCGCGTGGCAGGTGCCGGTCTGTGCCGTGCCGGTCGGCGACGCCGTCCGGCACCTCGTCGCGTTGCGCGACGAGGACGTCACGCCCGCCGTCGCGTTCTGGTCGGCTGTGGCGGTCACCGGCCTGCACCTGGTCGCCCGCGGTCGGTTGCTGCCCGGCGTCTCCCCGAACGGGTACGACGCCTGGCGGGTGGGCCCGTTCGATGCCTCCGATGTGGAGCGTGTCCGCGCGCTCGCCGCGGCGATGCCCCCTGAGGCCCGTGCCGTGCCGATCGATCCCTTCGCCGAGCAGCTCGTGCTGCCTGAGGCGCAGGGGCTGGTGCGGGCATTCCTCGACGCGGTGGCCGACACCCTGCCCCGGACTCCGGCGGCTGCATGGCTGACCGGTGACGCCCGGTTCACCGGCCTGGACCCCGAGCCCGTGACGGACCTGCGCGAATGGGCGCGGGAGGCCTCTACGGGGGTGGACACCGGTCTGCGGGTGGCGCTGCGGCTGGAGGGGCGGGGCAACTTCGAGACGGGTCTCACCGCGGTGGTCCGCCTGCGCAGTCTCGCCGACCCGACGTTGGTCAGCGACGCGGCGGCGCTGTGGGAAGGTGATGAGCACGGTCTCGGAGAGCGGGCCACCTTCGAGGCGATGCTCGCGGTGCGTCGAGCCGCCGCAACATGGCAACCGCTTCAGCGGCTTCTCGACAAGGCCGCCCCGGTCCAGCTGGAGCTGCTCGACGAGGACCTGGTCGACCTGCTCGGTGGGGCCGAGGCGCGGCTCGCGGCGGCTGGCGTGGACGTCCAGTGGCCGCCGCAGCTGTCCCGCGAACTCCACGCCCGGGTCCTGATCGGATCGCCGCCAGAGCAGCCGCCGGAAGTGGCCCACTTCTTCCGCTCCGCCGCCCCGATGGCCCAAAGCTGGCAGCTCACCCTCGCCGGCGAGCCGCTGACCGCCCCAGAGATGGACATGGTCGCCACCTCGCGGCCCATCCTTTGCCTGCGCGAACAGTGGGTGGCGGTCGCGCCGGAACTGGCCCGCAAGGCCCGGGAACGGCAGCTGCCACCGCTGAAGGCGTACGACGCGCTGGCCGCGACGCTGATCGGCAGCACCCAGGTGGACGACGAGCGGGTCGAGGTGGTGGCCGACGGCTGGCTGGGCGCCCTACGCGATCGGATCGCCGAGCCGGAAGGCGGCCCGGAGCAGCTGACGCCCCCCGCCGAACTGGACGGCACTCTCCGCGACTACCAGCTGCGCGGACTGCGCTGGCTGGAACGGATGACCTCACTCGGCTTCGGAGGCTGCCTCGCCGACGACATGGGGCTGGGCAAGACCGTCACCGTCATCTCACTGCACCTGCGCCGCCAGACCGACCCAGTTCACGCCGGACCAACCCTGGTCATCTGTCCCGCATCGGTGCTCGGCAACTGGGAACGAGAAATCCGCCGGTTCGCCCCCGGCGTACCGGTCCGCCGATTCCACGGCACCGCCCGCTCCCTCGACGGCCTCGCCGGCGGTTTCGTGCTGACCAGCTACGGCACCATGCGGCAGGACGCCTCGGCGCTGAGCGGGCGGCCATGGGGAATGCTGGTCGCGGACGAGGCGCAGTACGTGAAGAACCGGCTCAGCGGCACAGCGAAGGCGCTGCGTCAGATCCCCGCCCGGGCTCGCGTCGCGCTCACCGGCACGCCGGTGGAGAACAACCTCTCCGAGCTGTGGGCCATCCTCGACTGGACCACCCCCGGCCTGCTGGACAAGGTCGGCGCGTTCCGGGCCCGCTGGGCCCGACCGATCGAGGTGGACCGTGACGCGACCAGCGTCGAGCGGCTGTCCCGCCTGCTCCGACCCTTCCTCGTGCGGCGGCGAAAGTCCGACCCCGACATCGCCCCAGAGCTGCCGCCCAAGACCGTGATCGACCACCTGGTCTCGCTCACCGGCGAACAGACGATGCTGTACCGCCGGGTCGTCGACGAGGTGATGGCCGAAATCCGGTCCACCACGACCAGCATCGCCCGCCGTGGCATGGTGCTGAAACTGCTCGTCGGACTCAAGCAGGTATGCAACCACCCGGCGCACTATCTCAAACAGCCGCACGGCAAGCTCTCCGGACGCTCTGAAAAGCTGCAGCTCCTCGACGACCTACTGGAGACCATCCTCGCCGAGGACGGCGCTGCCCTGGTCTTCACCCAGTACGTACAGATGGCCCGACTGCTGCAACGGCACCTGGCCGAGCGGGGTGTGCCGGCGCAGCTGCTGCACGGCGGCACGCCGGTGCCCCGGCGTGAGGAGATGGTGCGCCAGTTCCAGGCCGGGACGGTACCCGTGTTCCTGCTCTCGCTGAAGGCAGCCGGCACCGGCCTCAACCTGACCCGCGCCGACCACGTCATCCACTACGACCGCTGGTGGAATCCCGCAGTGGAGGAACAGGCCACCGACCGCGCCTACCGGATCGGGCAAACCAAACCGGTGCAAGTGCACCGGCTCATCGCCCAGGACACCCTGGAAGACCGGATCGCCGCACTGTTGGAGTCCAAGCGGGAACTGGCCGACGCGGTGCTCCCCGGCGGCGAGACCGCCCTGACCGAACTGTCCGACGCCGAGCTGCTGCGGCTCGTGCAGCTACCCAACGAGGAATAGGGACGTGGACTTCGACTTCGACGACGAGCTGAACGGCAGCGCCGAACCAGCCGAGCACGACGGGCGGGCCCGCACCTTCCCGCCGTTCGGCCCGGGCAAGCGGATCGGCAGAAAGTTCGCCGACACCTGGTGGGGCAACTCCTGGATAGAGTCGATGGAGCGCACGGCGCTAGACCCGCAGCAGCTCAAGAAGGGCCGACGATACGCTTTCGCCGGGCAGGTCGGGTCGATCACGGTGAGCCCGGGCCGGATCTCCGCGCCGGTCCACGACGGCGACCAGTACACCCCGCACCACACGGTGATACGCATCGGCACCCTCCCCGACGCCGAATGGGACCGCCTGCTCGACAGGGTGGCCGCCAAAGCAGGGCACATCGCCGCTCTACTCGACCGGGACATGCCGCAAGACCTGGTGAACACCGCCGACGACGCCGGAGTGCGACTACTGCCCGGCTACGGCGACCTGGAGCCCGAGTGCGACTGCCCGTCCTGGGACCACCCCTGCCGACACGCCGCCGCCCTGTCCTACCAGGCGTCCTGGCTACTGGACCGCGACCCGTTCGTGCTGCTACTGATGCGCGGACGGGCGGAACCGGAGCTGATCGAGGAACTACGCTCCCGCAACACCGGCCGGGCGATCACCGCCGAGGAAAAGGATGCCACCGGCACCCGGGCCGAGGAAGCGTACGCCACCGCCCCGCCGTCGCTGCCCGAGCCGCCAACGCCCGTGCAGGGCGAGGCGATGCCACTCGCGCCCCTACTGGCCGCGCACGATGCGCCGGGCATCGACGCCGAGGCGTTGGGAATGCTCGCCGCGGACGCTGCGTCCCGTGCCAGACGCCTGCTGGTCGCCACCCCCGCAGAGGTGCTCGCCCCCGAACACGACCCCTGGCAGGACGCCGTGCGGCTCGCGTCGCGGATACCGCCCTCCCGGGCCGCGAAGCGGCTCGCCGAGGCCAGCGGCCGGGCCGGCGAGCTGCCCCGAGCGATCAAGGCGTGGGAGTACGCCGGCCCCGCCGGCGTGGACGCCGTCGACGCGGTCTTCAGCCCGCCGAAGGACCTCGTCTCCCGGGCCACCGACACGCTGCGCGAGGCGTGGGAGGGCAGCAGCGCCGCGCCGGAGCTGAAGAACTGGCGCAACCGCTGGACCATCGGGCGGGATGTGCAGATCCGCTATGGTCGCGATGGCCGCTGGTACCCGTTCCGCCGCCGCTGCGGGCAGTGGTGGCCCGCAGGGCCGTCCAGCCCCGGCCCGGCCGACGCGCTGCTCAACGTCCTGAAGGACTGAACCGCGGGCTGAGCTTTCCAGCGCCGCGCCGGTCGGCCCGTACGCCATACAGCGTCCCTGATCAGCTTAGCGATCCTGAGTCGGATTGAGTTTCCGGGATCGTTTCCCACCGTGGTGGGGTCGCGTGGGCGTGGAGATGGAATCCTGCGCCCAGTGCGGCTCCTCGTGGCCGGTGGCCGGCGGTGGTGGGTGTGCTGATCGTGTTCACGCTCTGGTGTCGGTGGGCTGCGCGGGGCAGCCTCGGCCGGTCCGTTGGTGCGTGGTGCGCCGGGATAAACCGGCATGGAGGAGGAGATGGAAGAGCTCTACGTCGAAGGGGCTAGCGACCCACGGCGGCCCCGAGCCATGCGCTGGCGTCCGTGAGGGTGTCGGTGAAGCGTTGGTAGGGGTACGTGCAGGCCGGGCTATTGAGCCTCGAAATAACGGGATTGGGGTGCCCACGCTGTCACGCAGGCGGAAGGCAACACTGTCGAGGGCGTTTTCGCGAGCTGTCGGCGGGCCCCGCGGGGTCAGAGAACCAGGGCATGTACGGAACCTCCGTGCGCGAGAACCGGGAGGGCCCGTGCCCGCTCGCCCAGTTGATCATGGGTGGGCCGTTCAGGGAACGCTGAGGCGGTACGCCTGAGATGGACGGGCATGGGCAGTCGGATCGTTCCGTAGTACCTGCGAACCCGCCGAACAAGGCCGTGGCTGCGGAGGTGGGGGAGGGAAGGGGACGAGTCAAGGGGAACACGGGCAGCAAAACGCGTCCCGGACACAGTGCCGGAACCGACGCGTCCAGTGCGCTGGGCCGTGTGCGTGAAGTAGCGCGACGGGATAAGGATGCGCGGTTCACCGCGTTGCTGCACCACGTCAGTCTGGGACGCTTGCGGGCGGCTTACTGGGCGATTCGTCCGCAGGCCGCGCCCGGGGTGGATGGGGTGACGTGGACCGACTATGGGCAGGGCTTGGAGACCAACCTTCAGGACCTGCACGTGCGGGTGCAGTCGGGGCGCTACCGGGCGAAGCCAAGTAGGCGGGCCTACATTCCGAAGGCGGATGGGCGGCTTCGGCCGCTCGGGATCGCCGCGTTGGAGGACAAGATCGTCCAGCGGGCCGTCGTCGAGGTGTTGAACGCCGTCTACGAGGTGGACTTCCGGGGCTTCTCCTACGGGTTCCGGCCGGGGCGTGGTCCGCACGATGCGTTGGACGCCCTCGCGGTCGGGATCGAGCGGAGGAAGGTGAACTGGGTGCTCGACGCGGATATCCGCGACTTCTTCGGCCAGCTTGATCGGGTTTGGCTGCGGAAGTTTCTGGAGCACCGGATCGCGGACAAGCGGGTCCTGCGGCTGGTCGACAAGTGGCTGGCCGCGGGAGTGATCGAGAACGGGAGTTGGTCGGCGACGGAGCAAGGGTCACCGCAGGGGGCATCGGCATCACCGCTGCTCGCTAACGTGTACCTGCATCACGTCCTCGACCTGTGGGTTGACTGGTGGAGACGCCGCCACGCGCACGGCGATGTGATCATCGTGCGGTTCGCGGACGACTGTGCGCCACGAGCGCTGAAGGGAGCTCCGATGTAGAAGGAGGAGGTCTTGGATGCGGTGCTGCACCGGTGATGGAGGTTGGGCCCTCCGCGATCGCCCGCGCAGGGGGAGGTCGCAAACCACCGCGAACTGCTGCGGTAAAGAGCCGTGGTGGTGAGCTCGCGGAAAAGGCGCCCGGTGAGGTGTCAGGTGGGATCCGAGAAGACGAACGTGAGTGAACCGCTGAGGAAGTGTCGTAAGCGTATCGACGATGACCGAAACCGGGGTCCAGTTGTTGCCCCGGGATGAGCCTGGCGGGGGCCTGCCCGTGCTG
>NZ_LWLS01000142.1 GCF_001905095.1 Micromonospora sp. CB01531 | reverse complement strand
GAGGCCACGCCGCAAGGGTTAAAGATCAAGCTAGTGGAACCGCATGGCCGCCGTCTGGGGCGAGCGAACTCTGGACGCCATTGCCGCCGGTGACATCGAGGCCATGCAACGACAAATCGCCGCGACCGCTCGGTCGCGGCGTAACAGCCGCGGCGGCCGTCACGCCGGCGAGCAGGTCATTGCCCCTGCCCGCGCCGTCTACAACCGGGCCATCGTCGACGGGCTCATCGACGCCGCCGCCAGCCCGCCCACCGGGTGGTCAAGCCGCGTCGGCTACCGAGCACCCGCCGCGCCCTGATCCCGGACGAGCTGGAGGAGATCAACTTGCTGCTCGTACCAGCGGTAACGACGTCCTCCTCGACGCGCTGCTGCTGCGGCTGCACACCGAGACCGCCTGCCGCCGCGGTGGTGCGCTCGGGCTGCGGCTGGCCGACTCGGACACCGACCGCGGGCTCGTGCGGCTGACCGAGAACGGTGCCACGCTGCGCTGGCAACCGATCACCCTCGACCTCGCCACACACCTCGATAAACTGCCCGCACCCGGGGCGCGGTGCTGCCGACCGATCGCCTGTTGCGCTACCGCACCGGGCAGGCGATCACGAGCCGCCGCTACGACCACCTGTGGAAAACGCATCGGCCAGCAGTTGCCGTGGATGGCTGCCCAGAGCATCTCCACCCACTGGCTACGCCACACCACCGTCACCTGGGTCGAGCGCCACTTCGGCTACGGTATCGCCCGCACATACGCCGGGCACACCGACTCCACCGGACCCGCCACCACCACCTACATCAAGGCCGACCTGCACGGCGTCGCCGCCCTCATTGGCCGCCATGACCGGCCAGCCACACCCGCTCGCCATCGCCGCGGACGGCGCCAGCAGGCCGCCGACGGCGCGTAACGGCCTCGGCCTCGAAGGTTCTTGACCGTTCTCGTGATCAGGGTGCCCGGGCAGGTAGGCGGTGGCGTGTCGTCGCTCGGGATTGGACGAAGCTCCCGGTAGGACAGCAGTCGGCCAAGACGCAATGCCAGTACGGAAGCTTCGTTGCTGACCTCACCTGCCAGCATCGCGCTGTCCACGCGCAGCCTGACCCGCTGCCCGAACTGGCGGCGACCAGCGCCGCGCGCTCGGCGGCCGCTGGCGCAGGCTGCCGGCGCAGTAGCAGGCACCGATGGCCTTGACCCACCTGCGCAACGGTGGCACCCCCGCCCGCTTCGCGGCGTAGGTAGCCACCGTGTGGCGGTACCTGCGCGAGGCCGTCGACCTGCTCGCTGCCAGCGCCGATGACCTCGCCGCTGCCGGGGTCCGAGCCGGCTGCGATGCCCGGGGAATTGCCTGGGCATCACGGCCGGCTCGGCAAGGTCAGCGCCTCGGCTTGACGTCGAACACGATCTGGATGGTGGGTGTTTCCCACGGAGTCCCTTCGCCGATCCGGACGTCCGCGACGTACCGTCCTGGCTTTGTCAGTTTGGTGGTGTCCAGCCGGGCCCGGACGGTCGTGTGGTGGCCTGCTTTGAGGACGTTCTCGTCCGGCGTCAGCTCCAGCCACTCCTGGTCGTTGGACGGCGCACAGTCGTAGTTTCCGGGCAGTTGCTCGACCGCAGGGTCGCCTGCGGCGTAGCCCTCGGAGCCGCCGACTTTGAAGAACCCGCACGCCCCGGCGGTGCGGTAGAGCGCGTATGTCGAGTTCGGTAGCCGGGTCCAGATATCGGTGGTCGGGTCGTAGGAGATGGCCTGGTTGGTGATGATCGAGCTCCGCTCGGCCGAGCCGCCCGCGATGACCAGCCGGCCGGCTGAGATCGACACTGCGCTGGCCCACAGGTCGACGGGCATGTCCGCCACCTGCTTCCACCGGTTCGTGTCCGGGTCGTACTCGTAGGTGGACAGCTTGTCGGCGCCGGGCCCGATTCCCCCGGCGCAGTAGACGTGTCCCCGCAGCCCGGCGCAGGAGGTCCAGGCGGTGTTCTGTGGGTAGTCGGCCAGCCGCGTCCAGGTGTCCGACTTCGGGTCGTACCGCAGGACGTCGGTGTTGCCGCAGTCGACGTCGCATCCGCCGACGACGTACAGTTGGCCGTCCAGTACCGCCGTCCCCGAGGCGGCATGGGGAGACGGGTTTACCGCCCCGGTCGTCCAAGAGTCCCTCTCGGGGCTGTAGATCGCGGTGCTCGCCACTGGGGTGAAGTTGTCCTCGCCCCATCCGCCGGCAATGACGAATGTGCCGTTGATGAACGCACCGGACGGCCGCTGCCGCCCGTCGGGCAGGTCGGCGATCGGCGACCAGGCGCCGCTGGCCGGGTTGTAGGTGTACGCGCTGCGCAGCGGGGCACCGCTGCCGGTGGTGCCACCGAACGAGTAGAGCAGCCCGTTCTGGTATCCCGCGGCGCTGTCCTTGATGCGCGATGGGTACGGGGTCAAGGTGCGCCACGGGGCGTCAGCGAGCCGCGGATCAGGAGGACCGGTGATCGCTGCGCCGCCGCTGGAGCCGCCCGTGCGCAACGGGCTAGCGGCCACGCGATGGGTGCGCAGCGGCGCGCCGCCACCTGCTGGGGTGTCGCCCACGGACCCGGGTGGCGGGGCGAGGCGCGCGACGTCGGCGCCGTCGCGTTCGTCCAATTCGAATCGTGCCGGGCCGTCGCCGGTGTTGTTTATTTTGAAGGTCGCGGTCGCCTTCTCGCCGAGCGGGACGCTCCGCTCGATGAGGTGCGTCGACGCTGTGAAGCGGCCCGAGGTCAGCCCGATGTCTCGGCGAGTGACGCGGTCGGGTGACACGTGGGCGGTGACGATTGCTATGTTGCGTTCGGTGGCCGATGCCTCCAGCTTCACGGGTCCGGTGTTCGCGGAGAAGAGCGCGTAGAAGCCGTTGCCCAGCACGTCGTCGGTGGTGGGACCGCTCGTGGTCCACGCGTGCGGATCGTTGGTGGCCACCACCTTGCTGCCGTCGAGTGCCTGGCCGGTCAACGAGGTCGTGGTGCGGCCGACCACCAACCCGCCCGGCGCGGCCCGGCAGTCGCGTTCGCCGATGTACACGTCGTCGATCTGCCACCACCAGTCGTCACCGGCCAGCCAGTACCGGAACCTCACCCGCACGTCGGACTTGCCGCTCGCTGACGGTATTGGGACCGTGATCTTGCTGCTGCGCACGTCGCCCTTGGCCCGCCAGGCATTGCTCCACGTGGTGCCGCCGTCGGTCGAGATGTCGACGTCGGCACGTTCGAGCCAGTTGGCGTTGACGTCGGTGCGGAACTCGACGACTGGGTTGGCTGTCCGCGACAGGTCCACCGTCGGCGAGACCATTGACGTGTCCTGTGAGCCGGCTTGGCCGTACGCATCGCTGTCGACGACGGCGAAGCCGCCGGCACCGCCGGTCAGGTTGCCGTGGCGACCGGGATCGTCGAAGGTCCATGTCTGGCCGGCCCGCGCCGCATCCACGACATCCCAGCCCGCGGGCGTGGAGGTAGAGTCGAAGCTTTCGCGCAACCCGTCGTCGCGGCGGTACCCGGGTGCTGTGCAGGAGGCAGGGTCGACCGCCAAGGTGATGTCGCGTCTGGTGTGATCGGCGATCGTGAGGTCCATCGTGCGTGCCGTGTACCCGTCGTACTGAGGAGTCACCTTGACCTGGTAGTCGTCGCCGACGGGCACCGACATCCGGTAGGCGCCGGTCACCGGGTCCGTGAAGGTGTCCAGGGGCGTGCCGGCGATGCTGACCTGCGCGTAGAGCGGCCAGCCGTGACCCGAACCGTCGGTCACCGTGCCCTCCAACGGCACGCGCCGCGCCGGCGAGAGCTGGAAATCTTTTGTCACCGTGGCGTCCGGTGCGACCTGGATGCCTTCGACGCCGTCCGTGACGTACCCGAAGGACCGGGCCGCGATGTCGTAGGTCCCGGTGGTGAGCGTCAGCGCGTAGTGGCCGTCGGCGTCGGTGACAGCGGTCCGCGACGTCGACCCGGTCAGCGACACCGTGGCCCCGGCGATCGGCTCATCCGATCCGGTTGCGGTGACCCGGCCACGCAGGGTTCCCACGTCCCCCCGGGGTGATGCGGTGACCGCTGCCAACGCGTCGAGCCGGCCCTCGCCGTAGACGTTGTTGTCCTTGGCGCTGCCGCCGCACTGGTCGTCGGCGACATCCCGGGCAGCGTCATCGAGCAGTTGTCGGGTGGCAGCCACGTCGCCCACCAGGGACGGCGCCGCCGACCACATCAGAGCGACCGTGCCCGCTACGTGCGGTGCGGCCATCGAGGTCCCGCTGTACACCCGGTACCCGTCGGTCGGCACACTCGACCGCACCGCCGTTCCCGGGGCGGAGATGTTCGGCTTGGTCTCGCCCGACGAGCCGGGTCCGCGGCTGGAGGTGGGGGCGATGATTCCGTTCTCCGCGTAGTTTCCGACCGAGTACGCCTCGGGGTATTCGCCGGGCGCACCGGTGGTGCGGCACTGCGGTCCTTCATTGCCGTTGGAGAACACGGGGAAGATGCCGGAGGCCACCCAGGCCCGCACGAAGTTTTCGTACCAGTCGTCGCCGCCGGGACCGCTCCACGAGTTGTTGACGATGTCGGGGCGGCGGGCCGGATCGGGATTTTCTCCCCGTAGGTCGGTCGGTGCGAGCACCCACTGGGCGGCTGCCGTCAGCGACGACTCGGAGCAGCCGCTGAACTCGCATCCCTTGACCGCGATCCACTGTGCCCCGGGGGCGACACCGATCCTGGCGCCCTCGCCGCCGTCGCCGACCATCGTCCCCATGGTGTGGCTGCCGTGACCGTTGTTGTCACACGGCTTCACGGAGGGACGACCGCAGATCAACGCGGGGTCGAACCAGTTGTAGTTGTGGTCGAAGGTGCCGTTGCCGGTGTTGCCACGGTACGAGGCGGCCAATGCGGGATGATCGAACTGCACGCCGGAGTCGATGTTGGCGACGACAATCCCGTCGCCGCGGTCGTCGAACTGGTCCCAGACCTGGTCGGCCTTGATGTCGGCGACGCCCCACTCGACGCCGGCCGCTGCTGCGGCCCGCAGTGCCGGTGCGGGCTGTTCGAGGGCGAGGACGCCCGCCTGCCGAACCTTCGTCACTGTCTTCTCCGCGGCCGCCAGCGACGCGACCCGGCGGTCGCCCTTACGCACGTGGATGGTGTTGTCCACCCAATACGAGTCGTACTCAACGCCCGCGTCGTCCAGCATTGCCGCGACCTCTGCCTGGCTCTTTCGGGCGGCGCTCTGGAGGGCGGCCACGACGGTGGCGCCCCGCCGCGTCCAGTCGTCAATCCGGGCCGCCTCGGTCAGGTCAGCTTTCGCGTCAAACTCGATGACGAACGGTTCGAAGCCGGGTGCCTCGAACGCCTGGGCGAGCTTGGGCTCGATCTTGTCCACTCCCGGCTCTCCGGACGGTGTCTGGCCGCCCCAGGCGGCGGGTGCCGCGGCGGCCGGCGACGCGGGCACGGTGATGATCACCAGCGCGGTCAGCAGCAGCGCCACGGCGCGGCGGAGCCGGTGACGTGCCGGCGGTACGACCGGCGAGTGGGCAAATGCGTTCACGGTGGTCCGATCGATCGATACGGCAGTTGACCTTGACACCCTGACACCGCGGACATCGCCGGTCTAGACTCCTCCGTGGCCGGGAGAGGCCATCGGCCGGTCCCGGCCACCGCACACGGATCCCCGACGTCCTAATCAAAATGGAGGCAAACGGTGGGCCCCGCGCGCGAAGCCCACGAGCCAGGTGAGCGGCAACTCGCGTCCCTCGGCATTCCCGACATCGACGAACAGATCTACCGGGTACTGCTCCTGCATCCGCGTAGCAGCCAGCAGCAGCTCGCCGAAACGACCTCACTCGCCCCCGCACGCGTCGCCTCTGCCTTACGCAGACTCGAAGATCTGGGGTTCTTGGGGCGAGTCGAAGGCCGGCCCCGACGCTACGTCCCGACCACCCCAGACGTCGCCGTCGAAACCCTGGTACACATCCGCGAAAGCCAGCTGCTCGGAGCCCGTGCCGCTGTGGCCGACCTGATGGGGAAGTACCGTGCGGGCCGGCAGGACGACCCGGGGGAACTAGTCGAGATCGTCAACGGGGAACGGGCGGTGGCGCAACGGTTCGCCGAAATCCAGAACTCCTGCACCACCGAGATCCTGCTGTTCGACCGACCGCCCTACTCCGCCGGACCGGACAACCCGCAGCAGAGCGAGGTACTCACCCGCGGGGTCCGCTGGCGCACGATCTACTCCGCCGAATCGCTGGAGCGGTACGGTGCCCGCGCCCATGTCCGGGAGCTGTCGGCGCAGGGCGAGCAGGCGCGGTTGCTACCGCGCCTGCCGATGAAACTGGTCATCGCCGACCGCCGCATTGCCCTGATACCGCTCATGCTGGAGACAGAGATCCGGCAGAGCGCGGTGATCCGTCGTTCAACGTTGCTCGACGCCTTGGTCACGCTGTTCGAATTGTACTGGAGCCGAGCGCTGCCGCTCGACGCCCAGCAGCCCGCCGAGACGGGTGCGGTCGACGACGAGGACAGACAGGTGCTCGCCCTGCTGGCGGCCGGCGCCAAGGACGAGGCGATCGCCCGCGAGTTGGGCATCGGCGTGCGTACCCTTCGCCGACGCATGCAGCGTCTGCTCGCCGCGCTCGACGCCGACACCCGCTTCCAGGCCGGCCTGCAGGCCTCACGCCGCGGGTGGCTCTGATAGGTTTCGCCAACCCCCAGACGCTGGCCGACCACGACCAGGCCGAGCTCATCCAGGCGGCAGAACGTGGTCAGGTCAGGGCAGCCGAAGATAGCGTCAGGCACGTCGAGGTCTTCCAGATGGGCGGCGTAGGAACCTCCATCCTCGGAAGACCTCCACACCTACCCCGGGACCGACGCGCTGCGCGCTCTGGCACGTCGCAGCTCTACGCCCAGTATGCAAGGTTGGCCATCATCCCGGATTCCGCGTGGTAGATGTTGTGGCAATGGGTCATCCACTGGCCCGGATTGTTGGCGTCGAACTCGACGCTCACCGTCTGCTTCGGTACGACGATAAGCGTGTCGTTCCGCGTACCGTTGCCGGAGACCGCGAAGGTATGTCCGTGCACGTGCATCGGGTGGAACATCGTCGTTTCGTTGACGAACTCCAGCCGCACCCGCTCACCCTGTCCGACCAGCAGCGGCTCCAGTTTGTCGTACGTGGAGCCGTTGATGGTCCAGCGGTAGGGCATCATCGAGCCGCCCAGCACCAGACGATGAATTCGGTCCGGCTTGCGTCGGTCGAGGGTGACATCGTCTGTGGCCTTCAGCCCGCCGGTGAGCAGTACTCGACGGTCCAACTCCCCAGGCCGTACAGCGGCGTCGGGGACGCCCCCGGCACCGGTGCGAACCAGCGTGAGCGCCTGTCCGGTCTTACCCTCGGCGACCGCGACCAGCGGGAAGACACCATCGCCGAGTTCCACCGTGACATCTGCCCGCTCACCCATCCCAAGCACGAGGGCGTCGCCGGTGGTGGGAGTGACCGGGAACCCGTCGGTGTGGGTGACGGTGAGGCGGTGGCCGCCGAGAGCTACCCGGAACGTGGTGTCCGCGGCGGCGTTGACCAGACGGATCCGCACCCGCTGGCGTGGCCGGCCGGTCAACGTGAGCGGGGCTTGCGGCGTCCTGCCGTTGATCAGATAGTGCAGGTAGGTAACGTCCCCGGCCCCGCCGAGCAGCGGGGAGGTCATGGTCGCCATGCCGCCCATCGACATGCCGTGCATGCCGCCCATGCTGCCGTGATCCATTCCTGCCATGTCGCCATGGCCGCCCATGGACTGGAGTGACGCGAGCACCTGGTTGGGGGTACGGCCGGTGCCGTCGACCCAGTCGTCAAGCACCAGGACCCACTCCTGGTCATACCGGCCTGGCTCGTGCGGATCGTCTACAACCAGGACACCGTAGAGCGCGCGGTCGAGTTGGACCCCGGAGTGGGGGTGGTAGAAGTAGGTGCCCGGGTCGGGGACGGTGAACTCGTAGGTGTGCCGCCCGCCGGCGGCGATAGGCTGCTGCGTCAGCCCGGGCACCCCGTCCATGTCGACGCGCAGCGCCACACCGTGCCAGTGCACGCTCGTCTCGGTGTCAAGGCCGTTGGTTACCTCGACCCGGAGGACATCTCCGGCGCGCGCCCGGATCAGCGGTCCGGGGGCGGAGTCGCTGTACCCCCAGGTCTGCACCTGCCGGCTGCCGAGGTCGAGGGTGACCGGGCGGGGTTCAGCGTCGCGGGCACGACGCGCCCGCCATCCCGCCGTCGGGCCGCCTCGGTCCGCGCCACCAGAGCGTCGCTCGGACCGACGAGACGAGGGTCAAACACGCCGCCCGCCCACGCGACGGCAACGGCCGCGCCGGCGAGCCCGACCGTCCCGGCGATCCCGGCCAAAAGCCGGCGGCGGGTGATGGTAGGCGACATGGCTGCTCCTCTGCCTGCGGAAACCCTGCCTGCAGCCTGACTCCCGCTCCCGTTCGGCGACCACGCCGGGCGGGTTTCTTCAGTGAATCTTCATGGGCGCGGTGTCGCCGCCACCCGGCCGCGTCCGTCCGGCTCGGCGAGGCAGGATGTGCCAGATGGGTGGACGTGTGCTGGTGGTCGACGACGAGCGCAGTCTGGCCAAGGTCGTCGCCAGTTATCTGCAGCGTGACGGTCACGAGGTCAGTTGCGTCTTCGACGGGCGGGCAGCGGTGGCCGCCGTCCGGCGGGACCGGCCGGATGTGGTGGTTCTGGACCTTGCCCTGCCCGGGCTGGACGGCATCGAGGCCTGCCGCCAGATCCGGACGTTCACCGACTGTTACGTGGTCATGCTCACCGCTCGCAGTGAGGAGGTCGACAAGCTCGTCGGCCTCGGGGTGGGCGCGGACGACTACCTGACCAAGCCGTTCAGCCCTCGGGAACTCGTGGCCCGGGTCCGCGCCATGCTGCGCCGCCCTCGCACGCCCGCAGCCCCTCCGCCCGGACAGTAACGGGGGACCGGCCGCACCGATATCGATGTCGGTCTGTGCCGTACGGCAGGCCTTACGGGGAGGCGGACGTGCAAGGCCCATCGGACGAGCAGCCCGATCGGCTCGCCGCCTGCGCGCCTTCGGGCGGGCGTGGCGGTGGGCAGGGGGAGCTGGCGGGCAGGGAGAGGGTCGTCCCGCCGGCTCCCACCCCCGAACAGATCGCTGCCCGAGCACTGGCCTCGGTGCCTGCTGGGCCCCCGCCTTGTCGGTGACGCGGCGGTGCGGGAGATCCCGCGAGAGTTCGGCGCCGGCAGGCGGGTGGAGACGCTGTGGTGGCGGGCGGCGTCGCTGCGAGCGGGCTGTCCGCTGGTGTGCGTGTCCTATCGCGGACGGCAGGGTGGGGCGGTCCGTGCTGACCGTCGGGCTCGGCGGGCTGCTGGCTCTTGCCGTTCCCGACACGGTAGTGGCGGTCGACCCAACCCTGGTGCCGGCCCGGTACATCGCCGACGCATACGACGCCCGCCGCTGATCTCGCGAAGAACGAAGCCCACGGAGAAGCGGCCAGTCTCTGCCGATGGGCCGTGGCGGCCGCGGGTGGCCTGCTTCCGCCTCGCGGGACAGGTTGCTGCCGTGGCCGCCGGTGAGCGTGGCCGTCAGCGAAGACCGCGGAAGAAACCGCGAAGGTCGTTGGTCATCAGGTCGGGCTCCAAATGTGCCGCGTAGTGGCCGCCGGGAGCGTCGTAGGTGTGCCACTGGATGATGTTCTTGTGGTCACGTTCGGCGAAGCGGCGGATGGACCTGAAGTCGCCGTCGAACGCGGCCAGCCCGAGCGGCACGGTGGTGGGCTCGGCCGGCTCCTGGGACCTGGCGTTCTCGTAGTAGAAGCGGATGGACGAACCGGCCGTTCCGGTCAACCAGTACAGGGCGACATTTGTCAGTACGAAATCGTCGTCAAGGTCCTGGGTGCCCATCGCGTCGGGCGTGAACAACTGGGCGTTCCAGGCGAGCAGTCCGGCCGGCGAGTCGGCCATCGCGTGCGCCAGGGTCTGCGGCTGCTGCGAGTGCACCTGGCTAAAGGAGAACTTGTGCTCGTAGAACCACTGCAGCTTCTGCATCGCGGCCAGGTCCTCCGCCGACATGCCCTCGAACTCGGCCGGGTCGCCGGAGGGGAAGGAGAAGATCTGGGTGACGTGGACGCCGGCAACGCGCTCGCCGTCGATGACACCCAGGACCGGGGAGATCATCGAGCCGCCGTCGTTGCCGTGTGCACCGTAGCGGGTGTAACCGAGCCGGTGCATCAGGTTGGCCCAGGCGCGTGCGGTCCGGGTGGTGTCCCAGCCCGCATCGACCGTCGGGCCGGCGGGTCCGAACCCGGGGATCGACGGGATGACCAGGTGGAAGGCGTCGGCTGGGTCGCCGCCATGGGAACGGGGGTCGGTCAGGGGGCCGATCAGCTTCAGGAACTCCACCACGGAGCCCGGCCATCCGTGCGTGAGGATCAGCGGGAACGCGTCCGGTTCCGGTGACCGAACGTGCAGGAAGTGGACGGACTGCCCGTCGATGGTGGTGAGATATTGGGGGTATTCGTTCAGCCGCGCCTCCCATGCCCGCCAGTCGTACCCGGTGCGCCAGCGCTCGACGAGCCGGCGGACGTAGCCGAGCTCCACGCCGTACCGTGCGTCGCCGCCCGGCGCGTCGTCGGTCCAGCGAGTCCGGTCCAGCCGGTCTCGCAGGTCGTCCAGGACATCCTGCGCGATATCGATCTTGTACGGGTGGAGCTCACTCATGGTGTTCCTTCTCGTCCGGTGGATGCTTCGGTGAGCAGTCTGTTCGGCGGGCACCCCGGGCAGCAGACGTCGATTTCTCGAAAACCGGCTGGTGTTCCTCCACCGGTACTGGTGACATCCGCATCTGGTGCGCCTGGTGCCGACCGGGTCAGGCTGGCCGCTGTCGCACCCGGCGGCGGAGGTGAGATGGGCGACCACGGTGACGATTTCCTTTGTTCTGCCAATGGCGGTATGCGTACGGTGGCGCGACGTGTCGCTACCACCGGCAAGGACGAAACTGATCGTGCACATGAGGTCAGGGCGGGTGCTCGAGCTCGCTGGGGCCGGCGTGGTGACCGCCAGTGCGCTCTGGGTCACGGTGGGGGTCATGCGGATCGCCGCGGGGCAGCCCGGCGACACGGCGATCGCGGTGGCGGCCACCAGCGCGTACCTGCCGCTGCACCTGTGGCACGTCCAGCACGCCCTGCGCGGGCGGCGGCCGGCGGGGGCCGCGTGGAGTCTCGCGCTGATGGCCGTCGTGATCGTCGCGACGCTGCCGGTGATCGGCGTGCAGTGGTTGGCCGCGCTGTACCCGTTGAGCGCTTCGGTGCTGCTGCTCCTGCGCCCACGGTGGTCGATCCCACTGTTCGCCGGGCTGGTCGCGCTGCCCGGGGTGGCGGCGGTGATGCTGGGAGGACAGCAGTGGGTGATCTACTTCAGCGCCGGCGTCCTGCTGTACGGCCTGGTGCTGGCGGTCCCGGTGTGGCTCATCGCGACGATCCGCGAGCTGCGGGCCGCCCGGACCGCGGTGGCCGATCAGGCGGTCGTGCGGGAGCGCACGCGGGTCGAGGATGAGCTGCGGCACACGCTGGGCTCGGCGCTGGAGACGATCGCCGGTGAGGCTGACCTCGCGGCCCGCCGGATCGGCGCCGAACCCGGGCTGGCCGACGCGGCGCTGCGTACCGTGATCGGCACCGCACGCAACGCGGTCGCGGAGGGCCGTCGGCTGACCGCCGGCTTCCGCCCGCCGGCACTGCGCACGGAACTGGAGTCGGCCGCCACACTGCTGCGCACGGCCGGCATCCGGGTCCGGCTGGTGGTGCCCGACGAGCTGCCGGAGCCGCCACCGCATACCCTCCTGGCGGCACTGCACGCCGAGGTCAGCCGGCTGCTGCAGTCCGACGGCGTCCGGGACTGCACGATCGAAATTGTCGACCACGGCGGCGACACCCGATTGGTCGTGGCTCATCGTCAAAGTGGGACGGCATGACCGGACGGTTGGCGTTCTGGCTGTTGATCGGGCTGCATCTGCCGATCGTGGCCGTGCCGGTCTGCTTCACGATGCTGGGCGCGGCCGACGTCCCCGCGCCACAATACGCCGTCGCGGCCGCACCGATTGGGCTGGCAATGCTCGGCCTGCAGCTGCGGCACAGCCTCTCGACGACCCGGCAACGACGCCCGGCCGGCTGGCGCTGGACCCTGCCGGTGCTCGTCGTCCTGGGGTTCGCGCCGTTGCTGCTGCCGGGCTGGCTGCCGGTCTGGACAGTGGGGTGCTGGTTTCCGCTCGCCTCGACGCTCATGCTGCTCCGCGGCCGGGTACGCGTCGCCGTGCATTCGGCGCTGTCGGTCGCCTGCGTAGCAGCCCTCCTCGCCGTGCAGGCGAGAAGCCTCGGGCCGGCCCTGTCCGCATCCGCCACCGCGCTGGTCTATGCGGTGTTGTACGACGCGTTGTCGCTCGTACCGCCGTGGGCGCTCTTCGGCGCCGCGCGGCTGGTACGTCTGCTGGATGAGCTGCATGCCGCGCGTCATGAACTGGCCGAGCTCGCGGTGACCCGGGAACGGCTCCGGCTGTCCCAGGACCTGCACGACGTGCTGGGCCAGAACCTCTCCGCGGTCTCGCTGCAGGGCGACCTGGCGCTCCGGCTGCTGACGAAGGATCCCAGCGCGGCCCGCTCGGAGGTCGAGCAGCTCGCCGGCCTGGCCCGCGACACGCTGCGGAGCATGCGCGCGGTGACCCACGACGAGCATCGGGTGTCGCTGCGCACCGAGCTCGATGGTGCCACCGCGTTGCTGGTCGCCGCCGGTGTCACCGTGACCGTCGAGACCGCCGACGGCGAGCTCTCCGCCGGGACGCAGGAAGTGTTCGCCTGGACGGTCCGGGAAGGCGTGACCAACGTCCTGCGGCACAGCGACGCCCAATGGTGCTCGATCGGCATCCAGCGGCACGACGGCCTCGTCCGGCTCACCGTCCGGAACAACGGCGCCGGGACGCCATTGGCGGCCACCGGCAGCGGGCTCAACGGTATCGCCGCCCGGGCGGCGGCGCGAGGCGGCTCCGCGCACGGCCGACACATCGACGATCATGCGTTCGAGCTGGTAGTCGACCTGCCCGAGGAGGCCCAATGATCAGGGTGCTGATCGCCGAAGACATGCACCTGATCCGTCGCGCGCTGGTGGCGCTGCTCAAGCTGGAGGACGACATCGAGGTCGTCGCCGAACTGGACCGCGGCGACCAGGTCGTTGAAACGGCGCTGCGGACCCGGCCCGACGTTGCCGTCCTCGACATCCACCTGCCCGGCATGGACGGGATCACCGCGGCCGAACTGTTGCACCAGCGGCTGCCCGAGTGCCGCGCGTTGATCCTGACCGGGCAGGGCAAGCCGGGGAACCTGCTGCGTGCGCTGAGGGCCCACGTGCGCGGCTACATTGTCAAGGACGCGCCGGGCGATGCCCTCGTCCAGGGAGTCCGCGAGGTCGCCGCCGGCCGGCGCGTCGTCGACCCGGACCTCGTCGCCGCGGCGGTGGAGATCGGCAATAGCCCGCTCACCGCCCGCGAGACCGACGTCCTCCGAGCCGCCGAAGGTGGCCATCCGATCGACCAGATCGCCGTGCGCCTCTCCCTGTCACCCGCCACGGTGCGCAACTACCTGTCAAACTCGATCAGCAAGGTCGGCGGCCGCAACCGCATCGACGCCATCCGCATCGCCCGTGACGCGGGGTGGATGTAACAAGCCTGGCTTCCGAGACAGACCCCTGTGCGCTGATGCGAGTCAGCCACGACCACTGCCCGACAAGGTTCCGCCAGATAGGCCACGCCGCGTTCACCCGCATCAACCGCGCCGCTGCCCGGCAGTCTTGGTCCGACTGCCGTTCCGCGTGTTCCCGCTGCCCCGACCGGCAGGATCGTGCTTGTAGTAGCCGACATGGTCGGTGATCTCACCGTCCAGAGCCGACTCCAGGACCCGCTTGGTCAACTGCTGCAGCAACCCACCCTCACCGGTCAGCTTCAGCCCGTCACCACGAGCCCGATCGACCAGCATCGCGATCAACTGCTCATCCGTGACCGCACTCACCGACCCGGGGCCGGCTCGTGCCCCGAGGTGATCTCGGTCGTCATCTGGCGTCTCTCCCTTGATCGGTCGATCAGCCGTTATTTGGGCTCTGGTGCACATTCGGCGGTGACGGTGGGTGAGGTCAGCCGAGCAGGATGGGAACGTGTGCGGGCGCGGAGAAGCCAATGCGCGGCGACCAATGGGATGACGCCGACGGGGTACCAGGCAACATCAATGAGGTCGAACTGGGCGCCTAGCAGCTGGCGGGCGAGCCAGCTGCGTTGGGAGAGTGCCGCGGGTATGGGGGTGAGCTGTGCAAACTCGATGAACCAGCAGTATGCGATCGCGGCGCCGCCGGCAGGTAGTGGGGAGATCAGCGGCCATATGAGGATCACTATCGTGTAGACGATGGCCGCGGACAAGGCGGCGCCTGAGTACTGTTCGATAGGCCCGTCCATCGCGGCGCGGATTGCGAAGGCCGCGCCTGTAAAGCCGGCTGCCGATACCACCATCAGCAGCCGAGTCCAGCGCACTGGGAGCGACATCGCGCAATCATAAGTGGCAGCGCAGCTAAGGTGGCAGCTAGATGATTGAGTCCGAAGTCTGGGCTGCACGGCGGCGCGGGCTTGACTGGAGCATGGCGAAGGGTATCGATGTCAGTTTGTGAAGACAGACCTCGATACCCTTCTGACCGCACTCTACGTGTTCCTCGACGATCACGTCATCGGCCGTCGCCGGATCGGTCGCCCGCCGCTGCTGTCCGACGCTGAGTTGCTGTGCCTGGCCATCGCGCAGGTCCTGCTGGACTTCCCACGTGAACGGCACTGGATCCGCTACGCCCGCAAGAACCTGCGCCACCTGTTCCCCTACATGCCCGACCAGTCCGGATATGGCAAACGGCTACGAGCTGCCGGCCCGCTGATCGCCAGGGTGATCCGGCACCTGGCGGCCAACACCCCCACCGGTGCGCCAATCCTGCGGCTGATCGACTCCACCCCGGTGCCCTGCGGAGCCTCCCGTGAGACCGCGAAACGCTCGGACCTGGCAGGCGACGCCGGCTACGGCTACTGCGCCTCCCACTCACGCTACTTCTGGGGCATGCGCCTGTACCTGGTCACCACCGTCGAGGGCATGCCGGTCACCTGGTGCCTGGCCCACCCGAAACTCGACGAACGCGACGTGATCGCCGCCCTGCTGGAAGTCGACCACCACCTCGTGCAGTCCGGGCAGGTGATCCTGGCCGACAAGGGCTTCGCCGGCGCCGACTTCGAGAAGTTCCTCCGCGACGACCTGGGCGCCCACCTGGTCCGCCCGGCCAGGAAGAACACCTCCGACCCTGCCCCCAGCCCCGCCGAACGGGCCCTGCTGCATATGCGTCAGTGGATCGAGGCGATCTTCGACACGCTCAAAGGCCAGCTCAGCCTCGAACAGCACGGCGCGCGTACCCGCGGCGGCATCTACGCGCGGGTCGGCCAGCGCCTCCTCGCGATGGCGACCTGCATCTGGCACAACACCATGGTCGGAGCGCCCAGAAAGCGATCGCTTATCGCGTACGACCACTGAGCAGCCCGAACTTCGGACTCAATCATCTAGTGTTCCGTCTCAGTTTTGATTAGCCGT
>NZ_LWLS01000141.1 GCF_001905095.1 Micromonospora sp. CB01531 | reverse complement strand
CCCCCGACGAATTAACGGAAATGAGCACTTAGGATGGGCACCGGGGGTCGACCCCTCCCCGGTGTCAACTCCTCCCCCACTCCAGCTATCGACGTGGAACTACCGACGGCGGTTTGTAATGGCATCCGAACGAGGAACGTTGCCGGCGGATCCGGCAGACCTGGTACGAGCCATGCTGAACGTGTCAGCGTTGCGAGAGCGGGTCGAGAGACACCTGACCGGATTCCTGTCCGCGCGGTTGGCGCAGACACCGGATCCGGGTCATGATCGGGTCCTCCTCAAACCCGTGGTCGACCTGCTGCTGCGTGACGGAAAGAGGCTTCGGCCTGCGTTCTGCTTCTGGGGATGGCGCGGCGCCGGAGGGAGCGATTGCCACGAGGTGCTGTCCGCGGCGACCTCGTTGGAGCTGCTACACGGCTGCGCTTTGATTCACGATGATGTGATGGACGCCTCCCGGCTGCGCCGGGGTGGCCCGGCCGTGCACAGCGAGCTGGCCACACAGCACGAGGCCCAGGGTTGGCGAGGCCGCAGCGACCACTTCGGGCTGGCCGCAGCGATCGTTGCGGGCGACCTGTGCCTCGTCTGGGCGGACGAGATGCTACGCGCCAGCGGGCTGCCACCCGAATCGTTGACGAGGGCGGGCCCTGTCTTCGACGCGATGCGCGCGGAGACCATTCGGGGCCAGTACCTGGACCTCATCACACAGGCCGAGGGGGCGTTGCGGGCCGAGGATGCAATCGCCGTCGCCCAAGCCAAGACGGCAGCGAACACGACAGTAGGGCCGCTGCGGTTCGGCGCGACGCTCGCCGGCGCGGGCGAGGACCTCCTTGCCGCCTACACCGACTATGCCCTGCCGTTAGGCGTTGCGTTCCAGCTCATGGACGACCTGCTGGGCGCGTTTGGCGACCCCGACGCCACCGGCAAGCCGTCCGGTGACGACCTGCGGGACGGCAAGTGCACACTGCTGCTGGCAGAGACGCGCCGCCGGGGCGGGGACGGTGACGCCCGGCGCATTAACTGGTTGCTGGCCGAGGGTACCGAGGACGCCGTCGCCGAGCTGCGCGCATTGATCGAACACAGCGGCGCCCGGACGTTCGTGGAGGACGAGGTCACCAGGCTTGGTTCGGCGGCTCTCGTCGCCCTGGAACGCGCGCCGTTGGTTGACGAGTCCGCCCGGACGATACTGCGCGGCCTCGCGCTGGCGGTCACCACGTTTGCCCCGGTGGGCCGCTCGAACGGGTCAGCTCGCGAGTCGCGCGAACACGAGCGCCACGGCCAGCAGCGGCACGGCGTATGACAGGGTACGCAGCGCGCCGTCCAGCGGGGCGAGCAGCGTTTCCCGATCGAGCGGCCGGCGCGCCCCGTCCACGAGGATCACGGCGCCGGTAACCTCGCGGGCCCGCCGACGGAGAGTGCGCGCCGGGGTGCTCAATCGGCGTTGCACATGCGACAGAGCGGTCGCGCCGAGGGCGGCCGCGACAACGCTCAGAAAGGCCGCCGCGGTGACCGGCGGAGCCTGGGCGACGAACCCGACAATCACCGGAAAGCCGCCCCATGCGGCGGCGAACCCGAAGTCGGTATGGAACCGGCCGCCGAGCAACTCAAGGTTGTACGCGAGCACGAGGAACACGCCGACGACGATGAAGGGGATGAGCACCGGCCCGGTGTACTCGATGGTCACCACGCCGAGCGCGACCGCGACCACCAGGCTGACGACCGCGACCGCCCACAGCGCACGATCGGTGATGGACGTACCCAGCGGGCGACCGTTGAGCTCGTCCAGAGCATGTGCGGCGAGCCCAACCGCGAGGAAGAACGCGAGCGCCGTAGCGCCGAGCACCAGCCAGTTGACACGCGGCGCCAGCACAGCGCCGATCACCGCGTAGGAGACATGCCATGCGGTATACGGCGGGTGCAGCACAGTCCACCAGTCGGCCCCCCGCCCGCCGCGCCGGGCGTAGAACGCGGCACCCGAAACCGCTGCTGTTTGCCCGTCCGGATCAGCAGGACCCGCCCCGGCAGGTGGCTGAGCGTCCTTCGCGGAAGCCGGCTCGTCAGCCACCGGCCTTCCGTCCCCACATGACGAGCCCCCCGCCCAGGCTCATCCGGCGAACCGTCACATCCGTGGCACCGGCCGCCTGCCACGCGCCGATCGTCCATTCGACAGGGTAGCGGCGGTAGTGCTCACTGATCGAGGGCCCGAGGAAGCGGCCCACCTTGGCCCACTCGCGGCCACCGGTGATAAACCCCGCAACCGGCAGCACCGCCCGGGTGTACCCGACCCAGCTGACCCGCCACACCGGGTTGCCTGGTACGAGGAACTCGAGGTTGCCGATCGCCCCGCCGGGACGCACGACTCGGAACAGCTCGCGCAAGGTGGCCGCCGGGTCAGCGACATACCGCAGCAGATACGTGAAGGTGAGGGCGTCGAAGGTGCCGTCGGCAAACGGCAGCTGCTCAGCCTTCCCCAGCACCAGGCGGATCCGGTCGCCACGGGAGCGGCGCGCAACGCGACTCTGCCCGGACCGCAGCATGTCTTTGCTGACATCCAGGCCCGTGGTTGTCACGTCGCTGCGATCGGTAAGCATTAGCGAGACGCCGGCGGTGCCGGTCGCGACGTCCAACACCCGCCCGGAACCGCCGTTCAGTCGAAGCACGGCGTCCACCATCGCACGGCGCCACCGGTGGTTCTGTCCGAACGAGAGCGCCTCGGCGAGCAGGTCGTACCGTGAGGGCAGCCCCTGGAACAGCTCCCTCGCGAATACGGTGGGCTCACTTCGGGATCGCTGTACGCTACCCACGTCGCCTCCTCCGCTACCGGCTAGGACTAACTGTATGCGACGTCACGACGCCATAGTGGTCGGCGCGGGCCCGGCCGGAAGCATCGCCGCACTTGTTTTGGCCCGTGCCGGGGTAAGTGTCGCACTCGTCGACCGACGTCGGTTTCCACGCGAAAAGGCCTGCGGCGATCTCGTCGGCCCGCGCGGCGTTCAACTGCTCGACGAGCTCGGCATCCGCGTGCCAGGGGCGCGACCGCTTGGGGACATGATCGTGGTGGCGCCCAACAACCGGCGGGTGCTGCTGCCCGCTCTACCCGGCAGCAGCTATGCCGATCATGCGATCGCGGTAAGCCGTGAACGGTTCGACACGCTGCTATTCGACGCGGCGGTGGCGGCCGGAGCTGTCACAGTGCAACGACGGGTCACCGGTCTGGTGTACCACCACGATGTCGTCGACGGCGTCCAGCTCAGCAGCGGCGCGACAATCCGCGGCGACGTGGTGCTGGGCGCGGACGGCGCGACCAGTTCGATAGCGCATACCGCCGGCCTGGTCGACTCCGCCAAGACGCTGTGGGGCTTCGCACTGCGCGGCTACGTTGACGGCAACCTCGACCTTCCCCACATCGTGCTGTGGGAACCCGAACGCTGGAAACTGTTTCCCGGCTATGGCTGGGCATTTCCGATGCCGGGCGGCGGGATAAACGTCGGCCTCGGCCTGGCGTTCGGATCCGACCGCGGCGCGAGCCGCCGCGCCGGAGAGCAGCTGGAGGACTTCCTCACCCATCTCAAACGCCAGGGCCTGCTGCCCAGGTCGGAGCTACGCGCACGAACCGGCGGCTGGCTCAAGATGGGCGTGCTCGGCACCAGACCGACCCGCAGCGGCGTGCTGCTCGTCGGTGACGCAGCCGGACTCGTCAACCCGCTGCAAGGCGAAGGCATCGCCCAGGCCATGGCCAGCGGCCGAGCGGCCGCCAACGCCATCGTGCAAGCGGGACCGCGCGACGCTGGCCACCTCTACCTGAGGTACCTGCACGGCGCGACAGCGCACCATCGCACGAACGCGCCTGTCCACTCGGCCATGGTCAAGCATCCGCTTGCCGTGTCGCTCACCTCGCGGGCCTTGTCGGCCCCAGGCATCGGCCAAGCCGTCGCTGGCGCATGGGGACTGTACTGGAACGACCTGACGCCCGACGCACTACCCAGCCGGCACCGCCGACTCGCCGCGGCAGCCACCCGCGCCATCACCGCCGCCGGCCAGCACGGCCAGGCCGCCGCATGGTTCACCACGCAGTTCGCCACTTCCGCGATCAGGTAGCCGCGGAGCCCGGGGGATCGATGTCCGCCGAGCACAGGTGTCGCAACAATGGCCGAGGGAAAGCTGTAGTTGGGAGAGGCGCGGCTCTCAATCGGGCGCGCCGAAATGCTCTTCAATGTTGAAGCCCACCGACTCGCAGCCGGGCAGGCCGGTGAAGAAGTCGACGAGGGCTTCCGCGTGGTCGATGGTTTCCGGGGTGATCACACAGATCACCGAGTACCCCAGCCCCTCGTCGGCCAGGATCTGCATGCCGCGCAGGCCGCCCGAGACGACGACCGCGCCTCGGCCGACACCCACATCACGGAGGCCGATGCCGCCGCACAGCGGCTCGGTGCCGATGGCAACCACGTGTGGACCGCGTTCGGGCCGACCAACGTGTCGATCCACAAGACGACCGTGGCGATGGAACTCGGCGACGTGCAACGCGCCATCGCCATCGGCGCCCCACTCGACACCAGCACCGTGCCCGTCGAGCGGCAGGTTCGGCACGCCATCGAAACCGCCCGAGCCCTCGCCCGGTGGAACCGCATCGACGACGCGCTCACCGCGCTGCTGGACGCCGAGGTCACCGGCCCCGACCAGGTGCGCTACCACCAGCTCTCCCGCGACCTCGTCCGGGACATCCTCACCCGCCCCCGGCCACCTCGACTGGCCGTCGAACTCAGCGACCGGATGGGCGTCCGGTCGGGAGGACCGCGCTGGTAGCTGGGCTCAGATCAGCCGGCTCGTATAGCCAGCCGCCACCAGGCGCTCGAAGGCCGCTTGTACCTCGTCCGGCATCTCCTGCGGGATCGCGAACCCGCGCTCGGCGTACACCTCGATCCGCTGCGTGTCGCCAACCAGCATGTCCACCACCCGCCGCGGGTCGCCGATGCTGCTCACGTAGTCGTCCAGTTCGAGCCGGTTCGACGCGCACACCACATCGACCTCCGGCCACATCAGCCTGCACGTGGCGTAGGCCCGACGCTGCTGGTAGGGCCGCGACATGATCAGCACCGAGTGCACCGAGATCTGTCGTTCGGTGAGGAGCTTGCGCGAGTACTCGAGGTTCTGGGCGGTGTTCGTCGCGCGCGGTTCCACGAGAATCGCTTCCGCGGGTACGCCCTGCTCGATGGCGTACTCGCGGTAGTGCACCGCTTCTCCCCGTGGGAACCGTTCGACGGTCGTCGGGGCGTTCGCGCCGGTGAACACGATCCTTGGGAACAGGCCCTCGTGAAACAAGCGCGTCGCGATGACAGCCACGCCGAGGTCATGACTGCCCAGCCCGATTCCCACGTCGCACGGGCGCAACTCGTGACCCATGTCGTGGTAGCGCCACAGCGTCTCCACATCCGCCCGGATCGCGTCAGGGATCGCCTCAGCAGGTGCCGCCGCATGCCGGTTCATCAGCACCTACCAGTCCGGTCCGCGCTGGGTTCCCTCATGCTGCCAGCGTAGGGGTAGCAGGGCAGCACGACGCCGCTGACTCCAGCACCACGCCGCCGGCCTCGTCACGATCAGGAAGTTGGCGGCGGCAGGGGCATCGTGACGTGGTGACGTCAGGATCCGACCTCGATGAGGCGGCGCTTACCACTCTCGCCCGGCACCTGCCATACCTGCTCGTCCGGCCAGTGGCGATACAAAAACTGCCGCCTGGTCGTGGCGACAGCGTTCTGCAGCGGCCCCCGGAGCAGGTTGGCCCGCAACCGTTCCTCCCGCTCGGCGTCCTGAGCGATCACCAGAACCGCCCCGACCGGCACCAACCGGCCCGCTCGCCGGTAGCCGGCCACAGTCCACCCAGCCCTGACGCCGGCGGCTCGTGCTCGGCGACAACGTCGCCGAGCGGGCCATGGTCAACGTGTACCAGGAACCGCAGGCCTGCAGCCATACGCCGTAGCCGTCGGCCCGCAACCGCGCGAGGTCGTGCTGACCCAACCACGCCGAGGTCTCCATCGTTGCCAGCCACTGGAACAGCTCGCACCGCCCCGGGTTGCGCCGCGACACCTCGACCAACGGCAGAAAGAGCAGGGCACCCGCCGCGCCGGAGGGCCGCTGACCCAACCGTAACGGAACCGGTCGCCCCCACGCAGTCAGGGCGCGGCGGAGCACGTCGGTCCCCTCGGCCGTGACCCCGTACCACCAGGTGTGGGTCCGGTCCTCCGGCGAGCGCTCGCGGCGCACCAGTCCCGCCTCGTGCAGGCCCACCAGGTCCCGGTGAGCGGTCAGCCGCGACACCGCACAGACAAGCGCCACGTCCAACGTCGACGCGGAACCATGCTGTGCCAGGTACGACAGGATCCGCCACCGCCGCGGGGACAACCGCCGCGCGGCATCCTGGTCACCCATTCCCCGATGATCCCTCCGAGCCCCGGCGGTCCGACATCCCGTTTCCCACAGCTGTAACAGAGAGTGGTCAATGCTCCGACCGGGAGATCGGAAGCCAGGACCGCCGTGACCGGAGACCGCGCTCACCGTGGGCCGTTGGGCGAGGCGTCGGCGGGCCGTGCGAGCACCGGCACACCCAAATCGTGGTTTGGGGCCGATTTTGGAGATCACTGTTCAGTGAATCAGCCAAAGAGCCGAGGACTAAAGAAGCGAAGCGGTCAAACCGGGCCACCAAAGTTGATCTCCACGGATAGCGCGGACCGGGGCACCGATCTCCATAAACGCCTGACACGCGCTTTCCCAGCTCAGCGATGACGCGCCACACACTGAGACAGTGGTTACTGAAAGTGACAAGTCCAAGCGAGCCCTCCGCGCCGGCGTTCGGCTGGGCAGCTACCCCTCCCCCCGGCCGACTAGCGCCAGATCCACTAGATGTGAGACTGTCTATGTAACTAAATGTGTCCTAGTAGCTGCATTTAGCGATGTAGGTGGTTCCGTGGAACAGCTTCCGTTGTGGGGACCGAGCACCGACGAAGATCCGAGACCGAAGCCATTCCTGGCACGACCAGCAAAACTCCGCCTCCTGATCACAGTGAAGGCGGCACCTAACCCCTCCGCGCGGTACGGGGAGACGGTCTGTGTCGGGGCACTGGGCATGGACCCACCCTGGACGGGTTGGATCCGCCTCTACCCGGTCCACTATCGGGACCTCGACGACGACGGCAAGTTTCACAAGTACGACATCATCCACGTCGAGGCACTGCCAGCCAGGCAAGACCAGCGGCGCGAGAGCTGGAAGCCGATCGTAGACACCATCACTACCGAGCGGCACATTGCCAGTCGGCAGTCGCGTCGAAACCTCCTCGATCCACTCGTCGAAGACTCCATGTGCCGGCTCAACAAACAGGCCCGCGACGACCCGAGCGCACGATCGATCGCGCTGGTTCGCGTGGCCGACATCTCGGCTCTTCAGGTCAAGCGACATTCCGGCTGGTCGGCGGAGGATCGCAAGAAGATCGCTGGCTACCTCAACCAGCTCGACCTGCTGGAACCGGCCGAGCGCAGCCCGCTTCAAGCACCGCGCTTCACCGGCGCCTACCGCTACCGCTGCGCAGACCGTCATTGCCGCGGTCACCAGCAGACACTCTGGGACTGGGAGTTCGTCGCCCTACAACGCCGATTGGAGCAGCTCACCGACGCGGAGGCTGCGGAGCAGTTGAGAAACAAGTTCCTCACCCAACTCTGCGCCGCTGACCGCGACGTCGCCTTCTATGTAGGCAACCAAGCGGCAAGACCGCAGTCCTTCAGCATCGGCGGTGTCTACGCACCGAGACGGCCCACCGCTCGGTACCGGTTGCACGTCAACCGATGATGTCGGCCAGCACGTCGGCATGGCACGCATCCTCGACCCGGCACCAGCACGCCAATTGCTTCCCCGTCAGTTCCCGACGCGCCCGGTCAACAAGGGCTGGCTGCCCCACAAGCCACTGCCGATAGAGACGTAACGCCTCCGCCCGATCATGCTTTCGCAGGCTGAACGGATTGGCCCAGGGAGAACGCCGCAACCCGAACCCCTGCCGCCCCACATAGACGGCGCCGTGCGGCACTACCGGGTGATAGAGATCCCCCTGCACACGAACCCGAGGCTGTCCCCCCACGCCGCCAGCGTAATCGCCGACGACCGGCTCCGCGTGGGTGCTCGAAGGAAGCCCATCGCCCCTGGGCAGCCGGATGCGCCAATTACCCCGAAGGCTCGGTTCAGCCTGGCCACCTCAGAAATGACGATGGGCGCAGGCGTCCACGGAACAACGACATGTCCGAGCAACGCCAGACCGGTCCAACGGCTCCCGAGCACCCACCGAGCGACCACCCACCACCGACGTACACGAAGAGAGCCCCGACCCGGTGTGAACCACCAGGTCAGGGCCTTGCTCGTAGGTGCGCCGCCAGGGACTCGAACCCCGAACCCGCGGATTAAGAGTCTCCGGGGCGTCCTCTCCGGCCACGGCTTAATTCCAGAGTCGTTCGATGGCCTTGGCGTTGGCGGCGGCTTCGTCGTCGCGGTGGGTGGTCTCGCCGACGAAGGTTTCCACGATTACGACGTCGTCGTCATCTGGAAGGAGTTCTGCGGTGTGGTGGCGAGTTGGACACCAAGAGTAAGAAGGTGCAGCCGCCGGCGCAGACCAGGACTTGCCGGTGATGAAGCCGGCCTCGGGCGACCGAGACCTGGACGATGGCGAGGACGACCACGGCTCCCACGGACCCGCATGACGAGGACCATGACAGCGACGGCCCGAGTGCCTGACGGATCGCCGACAGTGCGACGGTCGGCGGGCGTCATCACCGGCCGGGGGCCCGCTCCCCCGGCCGGACCAGACCCGTCTCGTACGCGAGCACCACTGCCTGCACCCGGTCCCGCAGCCAGAGCTTGGCCAGGATGCGCTTGACATGCGTCTTCACCGTCGACTCCTCCACCACAAGGGTGCCAGCGATCTCGGCGTTGGACAGGCCCCGGCCGATCAACTCCAGCACGTCCCGCTCCCGCGGGGTCAGCACGAGCAACCGCCGCCCGGCGGCCGGATCCAGTGGCCCGCCATCCCGGGCCACCCGATCGACCACCATCCTGGTCACCGACGGCGACAGCAGCGAGTCACCCTCGGCGACAGTGTGGATGGCCGCGATCAGCTGCTCCGGCTGGATGCGCTTGAGCACGAAGCCCGACGCCCCGGCGCGCAACGCGCCGAACACGTAGTCGTCGTCGGAGAAGGTCGTGAGGATGAGCACCCGAGGCGTCGGCTCCGCCGACACGATCTCCGCGGTGGCGGCCATCCCGTCCAGCACCGGCATGCGGATGTCCATGAGCACCACGTCCGGGTGCAGCGTCCGGCACAGCGCGACCGCCCGGCGGCCGTCGCCCGCCTCACCCACCACCTCGATCGACTCGTCCACCGACAGCACCGCGCGCAACCCGGCGCGCATCAGGTCGTCGTCGTCGACCAACAACACCCGCCGCGGCTTCACCCCCGGCCTCCGTACGGCAACACGGCCCGCAATCGGAACACCTCGCCATCGATGCCGGTTTCCAGCGTGCCGCCCAGCACGGCGGCCCGCTCCCGCATACCGACGATGCCGTGCCCGGCACGGGCCCCGACCGCGGTACCGGCAGGAGAGCCGGACCTGCCCGACGCCGGGACACGGCCGGCGGCGGCCGCCGCTTCGCGGCCGCCGCGCCACCCCGTGACCGGATTCGTCACCTCGATCTCGACCCGGCCCGGTGGCTGGCGCACCCGCACCGTCGCGCTGCCCGTGCCGTGCCGCGCGGCGTTGGTCAGCGCCTCCTGCAGGATCCGGTACGCCGCCCAGGCCACCCCGGTCGGCACGTCCCGCGCGGTGCCGACCAGCTCGGTCTCCAGACGCAGCCCAACCGCCCGGTGCCGGTCCAGCAACTCCTCCAGGGTGCCCGGGGTGGCCGGTTCCAGCGGAGCGTCCGCCCCTTCCTCGCGCAGCACGTGAACCAGCCGGTCGATATCGCCCACGGTGGCCCGGGCCACCTCCTCTATGGTGGCGATCGCCCGCTTCGACCGGTCCGGATCGCGCTCGTGCAGCAGCCGGGCCGCGCCGGCCTGGACGAGGATCACGTTGATCGCGTGGCCCGCCGAGTCGTGCAACTCCCGGGCGATCCGGGTGCGCTCCTCGGCGACGGCGAGCCGGCGCTCGCGCTCGGCGTCCCGGGCCGTCCGGGCCGCCCGCTCCTCCAGTTCGACCAGTCGTTCCCGACGGATCCGGCTCAGATCGCCGAGCAACCAGGTGCCCGCAAAGGCGACGGCCCAGAACAGCGTGCCCGAGACCAGTCCGTCGCTCCAGCCCTCGCCGGCCACGTTCGGGCTGGCAGCCACCGGCACGAATGCCGCGGCCGAGGCCCGGGCGCCCCACCGACGCATCGGCGAAGGATCACCGCCATAGGCGGCGGCGAGCGTGAACACCGCCACCGCGCAGCCAATCGGAAAGTCCAGCGGGAACCGCAGCGCCAGCAGCGCCGCCGAGGACGCCGCGACCGCGAGGTAGCAGGCGAACGGCAGGCGCCGGCGCAGCACCAGCGGGAACGCGGCTCCCATGGCCAGCAACACACCCCGCCCGTCCAGCGGCACCGCCTCCGGCGACGGCGTGCCGAACCCGTGCAACGCGAGCAACACGATCGTCGCGGCGAACGCCAGCAGGGCCGCGCCCGCGTCGATCAGGGCGGCACGACGGGTCACGGGTCCGAGGGTAGCCCGCGGGCGCGGGCCCCCGAGTCACCCGCCGGAAGCATCCCGGCTACCTCCCCGGGGGGACGTCGGGTTCACCCGGCGGAAGGTTTCCGCGAGGTGATCTCCGTTCGTAGCGTCGGTCCCGCTCTGTCACGCGGACGAGGAGATCGGGATGCACGACAATCCACGAACACCCCCGGGCAGCCGGTTCGCCCGGCTCGCCGGCTGGTCGTACCGGCACCGCTGGCTGGCCCTGCTGATCTGGGTCGTCGCGGTGGCGGGGGTAAGCGCCGCGGCGCAGGCGGCAGACAGCGACTACCGCAACGACTTCTCGCTACCCGGCACCGAGTCGCAGCGGGCGCTGGACACCCTCCGGGCCGAGGCGCCGGCGGCCGCCGGCAGCACCGTGCAGATCGTGCTCGCCGCCGAGGACGGGCTACGGACACCGGCGGTTCAGCAACGGGTGACCGCAATGCTCGCCGAGGTCCAGGACCTGCACCACGTCGCGGCGGTGGACGACCCGTACCGCAATCCGGGAGCGCTGTCGGCTGATGGCACCATCGGGTACGCAACGGTGACGCTGGACGTGCAGGCGACGGAGATGCCCGCCGAGGACACCCGGACGCTGGTCGACACCGCGCGCCGGGCCGACGGTGACGGGCTCCGGGTCGAGCTCGGCGGCGAGACTGTCCAGGGCGTCGAGGAGGCCGGGGGCGGCCCGGCCGAGGGCATCGGCATGCTGGCCGCGCTCGTCATCCTGGTGTTCCTGTTCGGCTCGGTGCTGGCGGCCAGCCTGCCGCTGGTCATCGCGATCTTCGCGGTCGGCACGGCGATTGGGCTGGCCATGCTCGCCTCGCACGTGGCCACGGTCGCCGAGTTCACCACGCCACTGATGATCCTGGTCGGGCTGGGTGTCGGCATCGACTACGCGCTGCTGCTGTTCTCCCGGTTCCGGACCGAGATCCTCGCTGGGTTCGATCGGCCCGAGGCGACTCGGCGGGCGGTCGACACCGCCGGACGTACCGTGCTGTTCGCCGGCCTGACCGTGATCGTCGCCCTGCTCGGTCTGGTGGTACTCGGCCTCGGCTCGTTGCAGGGCGTGGCGGTCGCCGTAGGGCTCACCGTGCTTGCCACCATGCTCGCGGCGCTGACCCTGCTGCCGGCTCTGCTCGGGCTGCTCGGAGGCCGCATCGAGCGGTCCATCCGGAAGCGGACGGTGAAGGCACGGCCCGACGGTCACGGCTGGGCCCGGTGGACCGCCGGCATCCAGCGGCACCCATGGGCGGCAACGCTCGTCGCCACCGTAGCGCTGCTGGCGTTGAGCGCACCGTTGCTGGGCATGCGGCTGGGCATCGCCGACGCCGGCAACAACACCGAGGCCAGGACCAGCCGGCAGGCGTACGACCTGCTGGCCGACGGCTTCGGTCCCGGCTTCAACGGCCCGCTGATCCTGCTGGTCGAGGGTGACCGGGCCGCCGCCGAGGCCACACGTCGTGCGGTGACGGGGGCCGACGGGGTCGCCGAGGTGCCGCCACCGGTGCCCGCCGGCGACGGGTTGTCCCTGCTGATCGTCGCGCCCGAGACGAAACCCCAGGACGCGCGCACCCAGGAACTGGTGGATCGGCTGCGGACGGACGTGCTGCCGCCCGTCGAGCGGGATACCGGGGCAGACATCCTGGTGGGCGGGCCGACCGCCGCCACAGTGGACTTCGCCGCCGCGGTCGCCGACCGGCTGCCACTGTTCGTGCTGGTCGTCGTCGGCCTGTCGGCGTTGCTGTTGCTGCTGGTGTTCCGCTCATTGCTGATCCCGGTCAAGGCCGCGGTGCTGAACCTGCTCAGCGTTGGCGCCTCCCTCGGCGTGGTGACCCTGGTGTTCCAGCACGGTTGGCTCGGCGGGATCCTCGGGGTGCAGCCCGGACCGATCGAGGCGTTCGTCCCGATCATGATCTTCGCGATCGCCTTCGGCCTCTCGATGGACTACGAGGTCTTCCTGCTGGCCCGGATGCACGAGCACTGGGAGCGGCACCACGACGCCCCGGCCGCGATCCGCGAGGGCATGGCGACCACCGGCCGGATCGTCACCGCCGCGGCGGCGATCATGGTCGTCGTCTTCGGGTCGTTCCTGCTCGACCCCGGCCGGATGCTCAAGCAGTTCGGACTCGGGCTGGCCGTCGCGGTCCTGGTGGACGCGCTGATCATCCGTTGCCTCATCCTGCCCGCGGTGATGCATCTGTTCGGCACGTGGGCCTGGTGGTTGCCGGCCACGCTGGCCCGCCTGCTGCCCCGGGTCGCGCTGGAGAAGGCCTCAGAACCGGTGCCGACGCCGGTGGGTGGTCCGCGGTGAAGATCCTGGTCTGGGTGCTGCTCGGCGCCGCCGCGGGGTTGATCTTCGGCGTCCTGCTCTCCGAGTTCATCGCGGTTGCGGGCATGCTGGTGGCCAAGGAACCGGTCAGGGTGAAGTTCCTCCCCCTGTACCTGGCCGTCGCGTTCGCCGCCATCGCCGCGCTCGTGGCCGCTGTGCGAGTTCGCGGCCGGTGACGGATCGTGGATTCCTGATGCCGCCATGGCGGCACCAGGAAGTGTTAAGCGTCGCGGCGGTGGAGAGTGAGGGCGGCGAGCGTTAGGGCGGAGAGTGTCCAAACGACCGTGGCGGCGGCGCCGCTAGACGGGTTGAGGGCGGCGGTGTCCGGCAGGTAGGCAGCGGCGATGCTGCCGGGCCGGACCCGCAGCAGCGGGCCTGCGATGACACAGGTTCATCGACCTGTATCCGTTGCTGACGGACAACGCCTGTCACTTCCCAGTCGCCGATTTCGACGGCCCAGCGGCGATGCTCGACGCGCTGACCTACCCCAAAGCCGCCTGCGGTAGCAGTGTTCCAGCAGCGCTGGAACTCCCCCAATCGGGGCGCGGCGCGCACGTGTGGGAGTACGTGATGGTGCGGTCATGGCCCGGAGGCGACATCATGAAGAGCGTGAATTCTTCCCTCGACACCCTGCCAAAGATCGGTGCGCCAGCGACGCGGGCCTTGAACAACGCTGGTTACACGGCTCTGCGTGAGCTTGCCGGGGTGTCGCGTGCTGAGCTGGCTAAGCTGCACGGCATGGGGCCGAAGGCGCTCGAAATCATCCAGAACGCGCTCGATCAGCACAACCTGAGTCTGGGTTAGCACGTAACGTCACTTGATCCTCGGCTGGGACTCACTCGCTGACGGTGTTTCCGGCGGTACTTCTAGTGGTTCTCAGCGGCCGGGGAGCGGTCGCTGAAGGTGATGGCAAAGGCGTTCAACGCGGGTTTTCAGCGCATCGCCGAACGGGCATAGCCGGCGGCAGGGCGGTGTGGTCAGAGCAGCGTTCCTTGGGGGTATCGGCCAGACGGATCCAGAGGATGTGGTTGCCGTCCAGGTCGAAGTCTGCGCCGGCGCTGCCGCCGAGCCGATCCCAGCTGCTGCGCCAACGAACCGCGCCGTTGTGGTCAAGAACGACGATCTGATGCTTGCCGCACGTCGCGCCCCGAGTTGGCGGCGTGTGGTCGGTGCGATCGTCTGCCGGTGGTGTCAGCGCTGACCAACGCTGTCAGTCCCTGCCATGCGGTGTCGCTGCTGCTGGGTAGCCCTCGTAGCTCAAACGTCAGGCAACGGAGTCGGATGCCGGCAGGGCCCTGAAACCTGGTCCGCCACGGCCGTTTCTTCGGCGGCGTGTCGTGTCCGGTGGCGCGCCGATCGTCGTATAACGAGGGCAGATAGGCGAGCTGCGGAGGAGGCGGAGGGACTGTGCCGGACAACAAGAAGCAAGCAGCGCACCGAGCGCTGGTGGATCGCATCCTGAACGGAGAGGGTAGGTCATCCGCGCAGCAGCGAGCACGTGCCTTCGGCAACGACGGCCTGCCCCCGCCGTTGAACACGCTGATCGGCAAGGTCGCCACGAGGCCCACGCAAGTCACCGAGGCGGACTTCGCTGCGGCAAAGGCGTCGGGCTTCAGCGAGGACCAGCTATTCGAGCTGGTGATATGCGCAGCGGTCGGCCAATCCGCCCGGCTGTACGAAGCGGGACTGACGGCCCTGGCCGAAGCAACCGCCAACGGAGGAGCCAGATAATGCGCCTCGACATCCTCGACCACGGCTACAGCCCCGCAACCAAGCTGCTGTTCGCGCTCATCCGGCTGTTCTCCGGGCACCCAGTACCAGACGCCGCCAAGCTGGCCTTCTACCGGCCCGACTTCTACGGCACCCGGGCAAAGGAGTTCACTCACGAGGCGATGCGCGGGCCGTCCGCCTGGTCGGTAGGCGACCGGGAACTAATGGCGGCCTACGTATCCAAGGTGAACGGGTCGGCGTTCTGCACAGCCGCGCACACCGCGACCGCTCGGCGGGCATACCAGGACGGGCCAATGGTCACGGCTGTGCTGGCCGACCTGGAATCGGCCCCCGTGGAGGAACCGCTGCGGTCAACGCTGCGGATGCTCGGCAAGCTGACCGCCGAAGGAAAGCTCAGCGCCGAGGACATGCGGCAAGTGCTGGCCGTCGGCGCCTCACGCCAGCAGGTCAAGGACGCGTTGGCGGTCTGCGTCGCGTTCAACACGACCGACCGGCTCGCCGACGCCTTCGGCTTCGAGGTGCTCAGCCCCGAGGGCTTCGAGGCAGGAGCCAAGTACCTGCTCAAGCGCGGTTATCGATAGCGCGTGCAGCGCTCGCCGCAGCCGCGCCTTACCGGGTTGCCGGTGGGAATCGAGTCTCAGCTCCCAGGCCCCGGACCGGTGTCACCACGACGGCGCCCAGAGCCCTATGCCGACGCGCTGCGTCAACGGGACCCGCGAGACCGGTTTCGCATTGCGGTGACGTAGGCCTCGTCCTTCAGGCGCACGGCGGCTTGGTCGAGCGGCACTTCGTGGCCGTTGGCGCACATGATGTGGGCTGAGAGCGGGGCCTCACAGTCGCGATGAACGAGCTCGACACCGGTGCGGTGGTCGTCGCCGAGCAGCTCTCCCCACATGTAGGCGCTGGTCATGATGGGTTCCTTTCAGCGGTGGTGTACGAAGAGCGCAGCGAGGACTGCGACGACGAGCAGGACGATGCCGCCGGTGAGCAGTCCGCCGTGCAAGGCCGTGGAGAGGGCGTCGGGTACGGCGTGGCTGAGCAACCGGAGCGTTGCGTCATCGACTGTCGGTGCCTGGCCGTGGCTGATGGCGGCGGCGACTGACGTGGCGCTGTCAGCAGGTAGGCCGTCGCCGCCGAGGTGGTCGGCCAGTAGTGCGGGGAAGCGGCTGGTGGCGATGGTGCCGAGGACGGCTGGGCCGAGCATCGAGCCGAGCTGGCGAAACAGGTTCACTGTTGCCGACGCCATGCCCGCTTGGAGAGGGCTGACGCTGTTTACGGCTGCGGCAGTCGACGGTGCCACGAGCAGTGCGCTGCCGATGCCGGCCAGTGCCAGGCCTGGCCATCATCGACGCCGTCCGCACCCCGATCGCCAGAGGCAAGCCCGGCGGCGCCTACTCCGACATCCACCCCGTCGACCTGCACGCTCACACCCTCGCGGCACTCGTCGAGCGCATCGGAATCGACCCCGCTGCGGTCGATGACGTCATCAGCGGTGCCGTCGGACAGATCGGCGAACAGTCCGGCAACACCGCACGGTGGG
>NZ_LWLS01000140.1 GCF_001905095.1 Micromonospora sp. CB01531 | reverse complement strand
GGCGATCGAGATCACCGCGGCCCGCTCCGGCAGACCCGCCTTCTTCGTCGCGGCGATGATCGCCTTCGCGTTCGCGGTCTGCTCGTCGTTCAGGGTGATCTTCGACTGGGCGCCCTGCACACCATGCGGCACCAGCTTGCCCATGTCCGGCTTGTCGGCCTGCACGGCCGCGACCGGCTTCCCAGCAGCGGTGGCCGGGGCATCGGCGTGGGCGGCGATCGGACCGGCGAACACACCACCGGTGAAAGCCAGACCAGCAACACCAAGAACACTCTTACGCAGCATCGAATTCATGACGAAAGCTCCATTCGGGGGTTGGCGCACACACCGATGGGGGTCGGCTACATGTGCGCAAGCACCGTCAGGCGCTCAAAAGAGGGGGAAAGTCTTTCGACCGGCTAGCTCGCGGGGCAACAGCTGTTCGCCTCTTTGCGGCGCCGGGACCATGTCCAACGACCGGCGGCCCACCAACATTCCGGGCCCGACCACCCCACCACACCGGGGCATCGGTCGCGTGGTTCATGTGCAACGACCGGCGGCCCACCATCATTCCGGGCCCGACCACCCCGGCTCACCGGGCATCGGTCGCGCGGTTCATGTGCAAACGACGGGCGGCCGATCGTCATCCCGACCCGGGCCCACCCGGGCGACCCCGGCTCGCGGGGTGCCTTACTCGGCCGTGCACCCGTGTTCAACGACCCCCGGGCGCCCACCATTCCCGGCCCAGGACCCCGGCCGTCACCCGCAAACCGGACACCACGCACCACAACGCCCGGGCGGACGGCCGGCAACCCCCGTAGATCCACTCCAGGTACCGCACGAGGCGGTATCCGGCACCCACGACACCCCCACATACCGCACACGGAGTCGATCACCGCCCGGCACAACAAACGAGGCGACACTTTCCGGGAAAGCAGCCCCTCGCGCCGCCGGAAGGCCTCACTTTCGGCGAGAGCGCGCCCCTGAACACACCCGTGGCGGACCGAGGACAGGCCAGCCAGGACCGGCCTCCAGCCCGTACCCGAGGCACGAGCCACGCAGGTCGCACAACCCGGACGGCGCTGGACCACGACACGGGTGTGGCCCGCCGTGACCGGCGGAGGGTTCAAGCCTGACCGCCCGGTGCCGCACGCTGGGCCACACCCCCAACCGCCACCAAAGCCGGCAGCGACCCACGACGGTGCGCGCGGCGGGCCACACCCGAACCGCAGCCGGAAGACAGACGCCGTACCGCCTAGGCTGGTCAGGGTGGCGACCCTTCTGCTTCTGCGACACGG
The DNA here is from genome assembly GCF_001905095.1 of Micromonospora sp. CB01531. Classification (GTDB taxonomy): domain Bacteria; phylum Actinomycetota; class Actinomycetes; order Mycobacteriales; family Micromonosporaceae; genus Micromonospora. Next base: position 15,373 of record NZ_LWLS01000140.1, on the reverse strand, counting down.
CCGGACCACCGCGAACGCCGACGGCGGCCTGGCCGGCCGGCAGCCGGTCGAGCTGGACGAGACCGGTCGCGCCCAGGCCACGGCCGTCGGCGAGCGGCTGAAGGGGCTGCCCCTGGCGGCGGTGGTGACCAGCCCGCTGATCCGCTGCCGGCAGACCCTGGAGCTGGCCCTGCCGCAGGCCGAGCCGGTGGTGGAGGAGGGGCTGATCGAGTGCGGGTACGGCAGCTGGGAGGGGCAGCCGCTGAAGAAGCTGGCGAAGGAGCCGCTCTGGCCGGTGGTCCAGCAGCACCCGAGCGCGGCCGTCTTCCCAGAGGGGGAGTCGATGGCGGCGATGGCGGCGCGGGCGGTCGCGGCGGTGCGTTCCTGGGACGCCCGGATCACCGCCGAGCACGGGCCGGAGGCAGTCTGGCTGGCGTGCAGCCACGGCGACGTGATCAAGGCCATCGTGGCCGACGCGCTCGGCGTACACCTGGATCTCTTCCAGCGGATTGTCGCGGACCCGGCGTCGGTGACGGCGATCCGCTACACGGCGCTGCGGCCGTTCCTGGTCCGACTCAACGACACGGGCGGTGATCTGAGCGGGCTGGTGCCGCCGCCGCGGAAGCGCCGGCGGCGCGCGGCGCGGGCCGCGGACTCGGACGCGGCGGTGGGCGGCGGCGCGGGGGCGGCCCCGTGAGCGCGAGGAGTGAGCCGATGAGCCGGTCCGCCACGCCCGGGAACGGCCCCCGTGGGTGCCGGTGTTTCGCCCTGGGCGGATTCAGCGTCGGTGCGCTGCACGGCGGTTCCACCCGCCGGATAGGGTCGTGGGTATGACCCACCAGGTGCACGCCTTCGAGCCGCCGGAGCGGTTCGTCGCCGGAACCGTCGGCCCGCCGGGGGAACGTACGTTCTTCCTGCAGGCGCGCGGCGGTGGCCGGCTGGTCAGCGTCGCGCTGGAGAAGGTCCAGGTGTCCCTGCTCGCCGAGAAGCTGGAGGAGTTGCTCGCCGAGGCGCAGCGCCGGTTCGGCGTCCAGTTGCCGGAGGCGGCCCCCGTCGTTGGCGACAACGACCCGCTGGACACCCCGGTCGACGAGGAGTTCCGGGTCGGCACGCTGGGGCTGGCCTTCGACGTGGACAGCGCCACCGTGGTGATCGAGGCGATCGCCGCCGGTGAGACCGAGGTCGAGGTCGCGCTGGGCGAGGCCGACGACGACGAGGACGAGGACCCCGACGAGCCGGACGACGACCTCGACCGGCTGCGGGTGCGGTTGACCCCCGAGGCGACCCGCGCGTTCATCGAGCGGGCCCGCCGCGTGGTCAACGCCGGCCGTCCGCCCTGCCCGCTCTGCGGCCAACCCCTGGACCCCGCCGGACACCTCTGCCCGCGGCACAACGGTTATCACCGGTGACCTCGTCGGAACTCCAGCCCCGACAGGACGGAGCCGCTGCGCTGCGGCTGCTCACCGATGGTGAGCTCACCCTGGAGGGGCGGCTGGTCGACGCCTCGAACACCACCCTGCGCGGGATCCTCACCCGCGACGGGGTGGCCGCACGCTGTGTCTACAAGCCGGTCCGCGGCGAGCGTCCGCTCTGGGACTTCCCGGACGGGACGCTCGCCGGCCGGGAGGTGTCGGCCTATCTCGTCTCCCGGGCGAGCGGTTGGGATCTGGTGCCGCCCACCGTGCTGCGGGACGGACCGTTCGGCCCCGGCTCCTGCCAGCTCTGGATCGACGAGCCCGAGGACGCCGAGTCGCTCGTCGGTTTCGTACCCGCCGACGCTCTGCCACCGCGCTGGTTTCCGGTCGCCGCGGCCCGGGACGACGACGGGGCCGCGTACGCCCTGGCGCACGCCGACGACCCGCGCCTGGCCCGCCTCGCCGTCCTCGACGCCGTGATCAACAACGCCGATCGCAAGGGCGGTCACGTCATCGTGGGCCCCGACGACCGGATCTACGGGGTCGACCACGGCGTCTGCTTCCACGTCGAGGAGAAGCTGCGTACGGTGCTGTGGGGCTGGGCGGGCCGGCAGCTGCCGCCGGACGCAGTGGAGATGCTGGACGGGCTGGCCGGGCAGCTCACCGGTACGCTCGGCGACGAGCTGGCCGAGCACCTCACCATCGGTGAGGTCGCCGAGTTGGCGGCCCGGGTGGACCGGCTGCGGGAGAGCGGGCGGTTCCCGTTGCCCCCGCAGGAGTGGCCGGCGATGCCCTGGCCGCCCATGTGAGCCGTTGTCGCGTTGATCACTTGAGGCGCGGCACCCGAGCGCCTGACGGATCGTTAGGCTGACGGTCATGGAGTCTTGGGCGGGACACGAGGTGCCACGGCTGCCGGGCAAGGGCCAGCCGCTGGGGTTGTACGACTCGGCGCGGCAAGGTGTCCACTCCAGTGAGCCCGACGGGGTCGCCTCGATGTACGTCTGCGGCATCACCCCGTACGACGCCACCCACCTCGGCCACGCGGCCACCATGATCGCCTTCGACCTTGTACAGCGGATGTGGCGAGATGCCGGCCTGTCCGTGCGGTATGTGCAGAACGTTACCGACATCGACGACCCGTTGCTGGAGCGGGCCGAGCGCGACGGCGAGGACTGGAAGGTCCTGGCCATGCGGGAGACCGCCCTGTTCCGGGAGGACATGGAGGCGTTGCGGATCATCCCGCCGGCGCACTACGTCGGCGCGGTCGAGTCGATCCCGGACATCGCCGAGAAGGTCCTGGTGCTGCTCAAGGACGGCGCGGCCTACCGGCTCGACGACGGCACCGGCGACGTCTACTTCGACCTTAGCGCGGCCCCCGAGTTCGGCTACGAGTCGAACCTCTCCCGGGAGCAGATGCTGGAGATCTTCCCGGAGCGCGGCGGCGACCCGGAGCGGGCCGGCAAGCGGGACCCGCTGGACCCGCTGCTGTGGCGCGGGGCCCGGGAGGGCGAACCGTCCTGGCCGGGCGGTGAGCTCGGCGCCGGGCGCCCCGGCTGGCACATCGAGTGCACGGTGATCGCGCTGAACCTGCTTGGTGACCGGATCGCCGTGCAGGGCGGCGGCAACGACCTGCTCTTCCCGCATCACGAGTGCTCGGCGGCGCACGCCGAGCGGTTGACCGGCCAGGCGCCGTTCGCCGACCACTACGTGCACGCCGGCATGATCGGCCTGAACGGGGAGAAGATGTCGAAGTCCCAGGGCAACCTGGTCTTCGTATCCCGGCTGCGGGCGGACCGGGTGGATCCGATGGCGGTCCGGCTGGCCCTGATGAGCGGGCACTACCGCACCGACCGCTCGTGGACCGACGAGCTGCTCGCCGCGGCGCAGGAGCGGCTGGCGCGCTGGCGGCGGGCCGCCGCCTTGCCGGCCGGGCCGGCTGCGGACGAGCTGCTCGCAGGGGTGCGCGCCCGCCTCACCGACGACCTGGACACGCCCGGCGCTCTGGCCGTGGCGGACACCTGGGCCGCGCAGGCTCTGGCCGGGGTCGCCGATGACGCCGCCGCCCCGAAGCTCTTCGCGGACACCGTCGACGCCCTCCTGGGTATCCGCCTCCACGTGTAGTGATCGGGGACGTTGGTCAATCGCGTGAAGTAGGCGGACCGTTGTCAGCGATGACGGCTCGACGGTGACAGGTCGGTCGGCGAGCCATTGGACCGCGCGGTGTAGGACTCCGGCGGCGGTGGCGGCGTCTCGTGGTCGTGAACCTCGGCGTCAGCCTGGCGCATCGCTTCGTCGTGATGGGTTGTTTCGGCGTCGCGGAGGGCTTGGGTGGTGACCCGGGAGGCGAGCAGGAGCGCGGCGAGCACGAGTCCGAGGGCTGCGGCGATGAAGGGGGCGCGGATCCCCAGGCTGCGTCCGAGCACGCCGCCGGCGAGGGCTCCGAGGGGGACGACACCCAGGACGATCAGGCGGTAGGCGGCGGTGACGCGGCCGAGGAGTTCGTCGGGGACTGCTGCTTGGCGCAGGGTGCTGACGACGATCTGGTTCAGCGAGGTGGCAATGGCGGCGCAGAACATGCCGGCGAGGGCGAGGGGTGTGTTGTGGCCCAGGCCGAGGATGGCGTAGCTGGCGGCCGGGACGAGGGCGGCGAGCCAGGTGGTGGGGCCGCCGCCGATGCGGGGCACGACGTGTCCGGCGAGCAGTGAGCCGGCGATCGCACCGGCGGCGGGAACGGCGACGAACAGGCCGTAGCGCGACATGGGCATTTGGTACGGGCCGGTGATCAGCAGAACGAGCAACCCGCCGGTGGCCGAGCCGAAGAAGTTGATTGCCGCCGAGATGAAGGCGACTCGGCGCAGCAGGTTGTGGCGCCAGAAGTGGGTCCATCCGGAGCGGATGTCCTGGGTGATCGTGGTCGGGGTCGAGCGGCGGTCCTCCCGTTCCTCGCTGGTGGGGCGCAGCGCGGGCAGCAGCAGAGCTGCCAGGCCGGCGAGGGCGAACGCGGCCGCGCCGGTGTAGAAGGCCGCTGATGCTGCCAGCGCGAACAACGCCGCCCCGGCAGGCGGACCGATGAAGGTGTTGATGACAGACTGGGTCGCGAACAACCGGCCGTTGGCGCGCTCGAGCTGCTCGCGTGGCAGGAGACGGGGCGGGATGGTCAGGGCGGCGTTGTCGACCATCGTCTCGGCGCAACCGGCTAGGAACACTGCGGCGTAGAGCAGTGCGACGTGGTGCCATCCGTTCGACAAGGCCACGGCGAGCAGCGCGAACGCGGCCGCGCGCAGCCAGTTGCCAGCGGTAAGTATCCGACGTCTGTCCATCCGGTCGGCCATCGCGCCGGCGGGGAGGGTGGCGACCAGCCAGGGCAGGAACTGCACCACCGTCATGCCCGCCACTACCAGCGGGTCACGGGTCAGCGTGGCGACGAGCAGCGGCGCCGCGGCCTGCAGCAGCCCGTCGGCGAGGTTTGAGGACGCTTGGGACGCCCACAGCGCAGTGAACGGTGTGCGTGGGGCGGCGGCAGGCACGATCAGTTCTCCTGGCGGGTTTCTCATGGGTGATTGGCCGATTGGGAATGAGCATGCCAGGAGGCTGTCTCACGTGCAACAATGCTTTTGGTCATGAGAGGAGCTGGTGGTGAGGTTCGGTCACATCGCGGGCGACCGCCTGCTCGACCTGGTGAACACCGTTGGCTGGCGCCTCGGCGGGTGCGACCGCACTGAGAACCTGAAGACCTTCTCCGACGTCGTCGACTGGTGCGTCGAGTCCGACCTGATCAGCGGAGACGAGGCCGTGTCCCTGCGCGACCTCGCCGGCCGGGACGACGCCTGGGCCGAGCGGGAACGGCAACAGGTCATCGAAGCGCGCGAGAGGGTCTACGCAGCTCTCTTCGAGGATGACCCCGGAGCCGCCGCAGACCTCGCGGGCATGTACCGGGCGGCGATTGCCGCAGCCGACCTGGTCCGCACGGGCGACCGCTGGCAATGGCGAGACCGGGAAACCGACCTCCGCCTGCCCCGCAATCGCATTGTCCGCGGGCTCGTGGCTCTCACCCAGCGCGACGACCTCGACCGCCTTCACCAGTGCGAAGACGCCAAGTGCGGCTGGGTTTATCTCGACACATCACCGCGGCGGAACCGCCGTTGGTGCAACACGAAGGACTGTGGCGACCGCAACCGCGCCCGCGCCTACTACGCCCGACAGAAGGCGAAGAGCCGACCCTAGGGCTTCGCGTCCGCGTGGCAGACCCATCCGCCGCCGGCGGCCCCGCGTTCCCGGAACGTGCGGCTGTTTCGCCGCGGACAACCACTCGTTCCGTTCGTCCGTGGCAGGACGGCGGGGTGCAGGCGGGCGGTCAGCCGAGGACGAGCCCTGGGTCCGGGTCGGGTTGCTCGGCCGGAGCGGGGATCTTGTACTCCTCCGTGAGGGTGGTCATCGGGCCCGGCCACGTCGCCTGTGCCACCTCGATCGGCTTGCGCCGCTCGTCGTAGGCGATGTGGAGCAGGTGCAGCACGGGGGTGTCCGGGCGGATCTGCAGCGTCTCCGCCTCCTCCCGGCTGGGCTGCCGGGCGCTGATCGTGTCGGTCGCGGTGACGTACCTGCGGCCGGTGGCCTCCTCGGCCTCCTGGTAGAGCGGGCGGCCGAACGCCTCGGCCCGCTCCAGCGAGGTGCCTGCGGTGTCGGTCGGCAGGAACCAGGAGGCGCCCACCTCGACCGGCGACTCGTCGGTGCGGACCAGGTGCCGCCGGCAGAGCAGTTCGGTGCCGTCGGGCACCCCGAACGCGTCGGCCACCTCGGGCGGGGCGGGGGCCGGGCCGACCGAGACGAGCTGCTGCCGGTATCGGGCGGCGAGGTCGGTGTGGTAGCCGCGGAAGCCGCCGTACCGGCCGCGGGAGAGCCGGTTGAGTCGGCGCCGGGTGCCCCGGACGTACGTACCGGAGCCGGGTTTGGTGATCAGGATGCCCTCGACCCGCAGCTGGTCGACGGCGCGCTGCACCGTCTGCTTCGCGACGCCGAACATCTCGGCGATGGCCGGGATGGACGGCAGCCGCTCACCGGGCCCCCAGTCGCCGCGGCGGACCTGGGCCTTGAGCTGCGCGGCGATCTGCCGGTGCGGGAACTCGGCCGCTCCCGGGTTGATCTGCATGCCCACCTCCTCATGACAGCTAGGTTCCTAGGATGCCGCAGCAGGGGTGACCGCGCCACCCCCGACACGCGGAAAACCGGCCCCGGACAAGGCCCGGGGCCCGGTGGGCCTGATCAGGCAGCGGTTACCAGGAGCCGGCGGTCGGGCCGGCGGAGCCGCCGCGGCGGCGCAGGTACTTCTCGAACTCCTGGGCGATCTCGTCACCGGTGAGCGGGGTGATGCCCGCGTCGCCGACCCGTTCCTCCAACTCGCGGACGTACTCGCCCAGCTCCGCGTCCTGCTCGGCGGCGCTGCGCACCCGCTGCTCCCACTCGGCGGCCTCCTCGGCCAGGTGGGCCATCGGCACCGGCAGGTCGAGCACCTCCTCGACCCGGTGCAGCAGCGCGAGGGTGGCCTTGGGGCAGGGCGGGTTGTTGGCGTAGTGGGGGACGTGCACCCAGAACGACACCGCGTCGACCTCGGCCCGGGTGCAGGCGTCGTGCAGCACCCCGACGATGCCGGTCGGCCCGTCGTAGCGGGTGGGGGTCAGCTGGTAGCGCTTGGCGGCGTCCGCGTCCGACGCGCTGCCGCTGATCGGCAGCGGCCGGGTGTACGGCACGTCGGCCAGCAGCGCGCCGAGCAGCACCACGCGCTCGACCTCCAGGCTGTGGCAGATCTCGAGGACCTGCTCGCAGAAGGTACGCCAGCGCATGCTCGGCTCGATGCCACGGACCAGCACCACGTCCCGCTCGGTGCCGGGCGGGCTGGCCACCATGAAGCGCGTGGTCGGCCACTCCACCCGGCGGGTCTCCCCGTCGGCCATGGTGATGGTCGGCCGGCTCACCTGGAAGTCGTAGAAGTCCTCCGGGTCCAGCTCGGCCACCTGCCGGGCCTGCCAGACCTGCTCCAGGTGCTCCACGGCGGCGGTCGAGGCGTCCGCGGCGTCGTTCCACCCCTCGAAGGCCGCGATGGCGACCGGGGACCGCAGCACGGGCAGTCCGTCGAACTCGGTCACGCCGCCACCTCACCCTGCTCGCCGGGAGCGGCGTCGGGCCGTCGCCCGGACGTCCGCCCGCCTGCGGCGGCTCCAGCTCGGCGCGTCTGACCCCGCGCCGCGACCTGGAGCCGTCGCACGGTCGCGCCCCTGATGTCCTTCACGTCCGTCAGCCTACGTGCCGGCGCGGGCTGCGGCCCGTCGGCCGCGCCGGTCGGCCGGGTGACCAACCCGGCTGAAGCGGATTAAAGGGACGGGTGATCCCGCTGACAGTATGTGGGAAGGCACGGTTGCGATATCCCCGTGCCGACATAGCGCACTAACCTGGCTCTGTGCGGACTTCGTTGCTCGATGTGCTGGCGGACCGGATCCTCATCGCCGACGGGGCGATGGGGACCATGCTCCAGGCGGCCGACCTGACTCTGGACGACTTCGACGGCCTCGAGGGCTGCAACGAAATCCTCAACGTCACCCGGCCGGACGTCGTCCGCGGCGTGCACGAGGCGTACCTGGCGGCCGGCGCGGACTGCGTCGAGACGAACACCTTCGGCGCCAACCTGCCGAACCTCGCCGAATACGGCATCGCCGGCCGGATCCGGGAGCTGTCCGAGGCGGGGGCGCGGCTGGCCCGGGAGGCCGCCGACACGTACGCGACGCCGGACCAGCCCCGCTTCGTGCTCGGCTCGATCGGCCCCGGCACCAAGCTGCCCACCCTCGGCCACGCCGCGTACGCGTCGCTGCGGGACGCGTACCAGGAGAACGCGGCCGGCCTGATCGTCGGCGGGGCGGACGCGCTCATCGTGGAGACCTGCCAGGACCTGCTCCAGGTCAAGGCCGCGGTGATCGGGTCGAAGCGGGCGATGGCCGAGCTCGGGCGACAGGTGCCGATCATCTGCCACGTCGCCGTCGAGACCACCGGCACGATGCTGCTGGGCAGCGAGATCGGGGCGGCGCTGACCGCGATCGAGCCGCTCGGGGTGGACCTGATCGGGCTCAACTGCTCGACCGGCCCGGCGGAGATGGGTGAGCACCTGCGCTACCTGTCCCGGCACTCGCGGATCCCGCTGTCGGTGATGCCGAACGCCGGCCTGCCCGTGCTGACCGCGGAGGGCGCGTACTTCCCGCTGACGCCGGTGGAGATGGCCGACGCCCTGGAGCAGTTCGTCGCCGAGTACGGCGTGTCCCTGGTCGGCGGCTGCTGCGGCAGCACCCCGGAGCACATCCGGGTGCTGGTGGAGCGGCTGCGCGGAGCGCGGCCGGTGGCCCGGGAGCCGCGGCCGGAGGCGGGCGTCTCGTCCATCTACCACCACGTGCCGTTCGCCCAGGACGCCAGCGTCCTGATGGTGGGGGAGCGGACCAACGCCAACGGCTCCAAGGCATTCCGGGAGGCGATGCTGGCCGGCGACTGGCAAGCGTGCGTGGAGATCGCCCGCGGCCAGGCCCGGGACGGCTCGCACCTGCTGGACCTCTGCGTCGACTACGTCGGCCGGGACGGCACGCAGGACATGCGGGAGCTGGCCGGCCGGTTCGCCACCGCCTCCACGCTGCCGATCATGCTGGACTCCACCGAGCCCCCAGTGATCGAGGCCGGGCTGGAGATGCTCGGCGGGCGCTGCGTCGTCAACTCCGTTAACTTCGAGGACGGCGACGGCCCGGAGTCCCGCTACGCCCGGGTGATGCCGGTGGTCAAGGAACACGGCGCCGCCGTGGTCGCCCTGCTCATCGACGAAGAGGGCCAGGCCCGCACCCGGGACTGGAAGGTACGCGTCGCGGTCCGGCTGATCGAGGACCTGACCAGCCGGTGGGGGCTGCGCCGGGAAGACATCCTCATCGACGCGCTGACCTTCCCGATCGCCACCGGCCAGGAGGAGACCCGCCGCGACGGCATCGAGACGATCGAGGCGATCCGGGAGATCGCCGCCCGCTACCCGGGGGTGAACTTCACCCTCGGCATCTCCAACGTCTCCTTCGGGCTGAACCCGGCCGCCCGGCAGGTGCTCAACTCGGTCTTCCTGCACCAGTGCGCGGAGGCCGGGCTGACCTCGGCGATCGTGCACGCCAGCAAGATCCTGCCGATGTCGAAGATCCCGGACGAGCAGCGCGAGGTGGCGCTCGACCTGATCTACGACCGCCGCCGGGAGGGCTACGACCCGGTGCAACGGTTCATCGAGATCTTCGAGGGCGTCGACGCGGCGTCGGCGCGTGCCACCCGGGCCGAGGAGTTGGCCGCGCTGCCGCTGCACGAGCGGCTCAAGCGGCGGATCATCGACGGCGAGCGCAACGGCCTGGAGGCCGACCTCGACACGGCCATGGCCGAGGGGCGCTCTCCGCTGTCGATCATCAACGATCTGCTGCTCGACGGCATGAAGGTGGTCGGTGAGCTGTTCGGTTCCGGCCAGATGCAGCTGCCGTTCGTGCTCCAGTCCGCCGAGGTGATGAAGACCGCGGTGGCCTACCTGGAGCCGCACATGGAGAAGACCGACGACGACGGCAAGGGGCGCATCGTGCTCGCCACCGTCAAGGGCGACGTGCACGACATCGGCAAGAACCTGGTGGACATCATCCTGTCCAACAACGGCTACGAGGTCGTCAACATCGGCATCAAGCAGCCGATCAACGCGATCCTGGACGCCGCCGAGCAGCACCGGGCCGACGCGATCGGCATGTCCGGCCTGCTGGTCAAGAGCACGGTCATCATGAAGGAGAACCTGGCCGAGATGGCCGCGCGCGGAGTGGCGGAGCGGTGGCCGGTCCTGCTCGGCGGGGCGGCGCTCACCCGCGCGTACGTGGAGGACGACCTGCGGGCGATGTTCCCGGGGCAGGTGCACTACGCCCGGGACGCCTTCGAGGGGTTGTCACTGATGGACCGGGTGATGACGGCCAAGCGGGGCGGCGCGCCGATGGTCGACCCGGAGCGGGAGGCGGCACTGGCGGCCCGCCGGGAGCGGCGCGAGCGGCAGCGGGCGATGGTGCGGGAGGCGCTGCCCGAGCTGGACGACGCCTCGGTCCGCTCCGATGTGGCCGCTGACGTGGAGGTGCCGCGGCCGCCGTTCTTCGGCACCCGGGTGGTCAAGGGGCTGCCGCTGGCCGACTACGCGGCGCTACTCGACGAGCGGGCCACCTTCCTCGGGCAGTGGGGGCTGCGCGGCGCCCGGGGTGGCAAGGGCCCGTCGTATGAGGAACTGGTGGAGACGGAGGGCCGACCGCGGCTGCGGTACTGGCTGGACCGGCTGATCTCCGACCAGGTGCTCGAGGCGGCCGTGGTGTACGGCTACTTCCCGGCGTACGCGGAGGGCAACGACCTGGTGGTGCTGGACGAGAACGGGCACAGCGAGCGGGCCCGGTTCTCGTTCCCCCGGCAGCGGCAGGAGCGGCGGCTGTGCCTGGCCGACTACTTCCGGCCGAAGGGCGAGGAGCTGGACGTGGTGGCGTTGCAGCTGGTCACCGTCGGGCAGCCGATCAGCGAGTACACGGCGAAGATGTTCGCCGGCAACGAGTACCGCGACTACCTGGAGGTGCACGGCCTGTCCGTGCAGCTCACCGAGGCACTCGCCGAGTACTGGCACCGGCGGATCCGGTCCGAGCTGACCCTGCCGAGCGGGCGTACGGTGGCCGACGACGACCCGGCGGACCTGGCCGGCCTCCTGCGCACCGACTACCGCGGCTGCCGGTACGCGTTCGGCTACCCGGCCTGTCCGGACCTGGAGGACCGGGCGAAGATCGTGGAGCTGCTGGGCGCGGACCGGATCGGCGTGCAGTTGTCGGAGGAGTTCCAGCTGGTGCCGGAGCAGGCCACGGACGCGATCGTGGTGCACCACCCGGAGGCCAACTACTTCAACGCCAAGTAGCCGGGGCAAGTGCGCTGACCTGCACTTCAACCCCTCCCCTCACCAGCATCCGGGCCCGCGGAATGTTGCCGTCAGGTGATCTTCGATCACACGAATTTGCCCTGGATCGACTCCGACTTGGTGGGACAACGGGCATGCGTCAGCGGGGCGGCGAGGCCTGTTCCAATGGGCGTCCGTGGGCTCGGATCATGTCCGAGACGGCGACGCCGAGCAGGACGGCGGCAGCGGTTGCGGCGACCCCGAGTGGCGGCAAGCCGACCATCACCGGCGCTATGACCGCGAGGACGACGATCCCGATCGGTCGTGGCCGGGACACGCGGGCGAAGGCCACGTGCTCGAATACTGCGCGGCCGGCGAGGTAGAGCGCGGGACCGCCGAGGATGGCGCCGACCCAGGCCGGTTTGGCGTGTCCGGACGGATCGTTGAGGACGAGCTCGGATCCAGCCGCGGTGGCGACGATGCCGGCCACCATGAGCAGGTGGGAGAGCTCGGCCGACCGACCGAGCCGGCCGGGATCGGCGGATGCCGCGATGGCCTCGCCCAAGATCTGGCCGGCTCGGTAGAAGTAGATCCGCCACAGCAACACCGTGGTGACGAACGACAGTACAAGGGCCGATATTCGTTCAGCGACGATCGGACCGTGTAGAAGAGTCGATCCGGTGGTTAGGATCGTCTCACCAAGCGCGACGATGACGAACAGCCAGTAGCGTTCGGCCAGGTGCTCGCCCGCGACGGCCCACGGGGACACCCGCGAGCGCCCCAGCCGCGGTACCGGCCAGCCGAGTGTGCCCCCCAGGTAGTCGATCGCCAAGGCCAGCAGCCACAGCAAATTGCGCGTCAGCTCTGGTGCGAAAGCTCCGGCGAGCCACGGTACGGCCGAAGCGCCGAACCAGACGAGCGCCAGCATGTTGACTCGGCGCAGCTCGTGGCCCCGCAGGGTGAGTACGAAGAACAGGGTACGGCCCACCTGGATCGCAACGTACGTGCTCGCGAAGAGCAGGCCGGTCTCGGCGAGAGCCCCAGATATCGCGACCGCCAGGAACAGGCTCCCGAGCATCGTCGCGAGGACAACGATCTGGATCGCCGGCTGCAACGGGTCGAATCGGCTGGTCATCCACGCCGTCTGGGTCCAGATCCACCAGATGGCCAGGAACAGCAGCAGAGTCTCGCCGTTTTCCGAAAGGGTGGTGGTCAACGTCTCGGCGACGTGGCCGGTGGTGTAGTCCAGCACCAACTCGTTCACGATCCGGGTGAGCGCGAAGACGTACACCAGATCGAAGAACAGTTCCAGGAAGGTCGGCCGCTGCGGACTCCCACGCTTGCGCAGCAGGTTGGCCACTCTGTTCGTCGTCACCGGCCCGCCCACTTCGTCGGCTTGTCGCTGAAGCAGTCGTACCACGTCGCCGCGCCGCCCACCGATCAGACGCACCTCCCGATGGCTGTAGGGCCTGACCGCCGGCGAGGGCTGCTGCCGCGCCCAGCGTCCTGCTCTCCTAACCAGGCAACGGCCAGCTGACCGACGTGCTGTGCGCGTTCCAGTGGATAGGTGGCTTGCCAAGATCCGGAACATGCGCGGAATGATCAAGCGCCCTGCTGGCGGCCTGGCGGGCGGATGCCCTGGTGGAGCGATAGCCCGCCCAGCGGACGCTTCCTAAACCGTATGCAGCAGTGGAGGCAGCAGCAGCGCTGACCACCGGGAGCTGTTCCGCCGACGGGCCGTGAGGCCCATCAAGATCAGGCCGTCTCCAGGCCGTCTGAGGGCCGACCAGCGGCGACTACAGATGACCATCGATGACCTGCCTCGGCCCAGGTCACAGGGCGTCTCGCTGCCAGTCCAGGCTCCCGGCGGCGTCCGCGTCGGCCTGCAGCATCGCCTCGATCCGCGCCCACGTCCCGTCCTCCTGCCAGCGGGTGAACCGCTTGTACAGCGTCTTCCACGGCCCGTACCGCGCCGGGACGTCCCGCCACGGCTACCCGGAACACGATCCCGTTGATCACCTGCCGGTGATCACGCCACCGCCCACCACGCTGCGGCGTCATCACCGGCACCAACGGCGCGATCCGCGCGTACTCGACCTCGGTCGGTTCAAGCCGCCCACTCACGACAGACGTGATAGCCGAACCACACCGCAAGATCCAGAGACACGCTAGGTGACTGGTGTTAAACGCGGGTTGATCGGTGGCCCGGTCAACTCGCGTGTTTGACGGCTCGTTGGCTGTCGTGACGGGGTAGTCGCTGGGCTGGCTGATCGGTGGTTCGGCGGGCGGATGTGGGGCTGGGGGGCTGTTGCTGGGCTGGATAACGCCTGGTCGGGTCGTTGCTGGTGGTCAGGCGGGGGTCCGGCCGAGCTGGCTGCTGCCGAGGTTGAGGGTGGCGAGCCGGGCCAGGTTGGTGGCGGCGGCGAGGAGTTTGAAGTCGGCGGCGACGCGGGCCAGGCCGCGCATGCGGGCACGGCGGCCGCCGTGGCGCCGCCGCATGAGGTGGGCGATCTTGCGTTCGACTTTGGGGCGGGTGGCGCGGTAGTCGGCCCGCCAGGCCGGGTCGGTCTGCCGGGTCCGGGCGGTCGTGAGGTGGGTTTCCCAGCGGCTGATCGTGATCTGCCGGCCGGTCTTCGACTCGGTGCACTGCGTGCGGAGCGGGCAGTCGGTGCAGGCCCGGCCGAAGTCGGCTTTCCCGGCGTGACGGTCGTGGCCGGTGATCGGGCGGATCGCGATGGTGACCTGGTTCGGGCAGGTGACCGTGCCGGCGGGGAGGTCGATGGTGAACCGGTCCTTGGTGAACTTCCCGCCGGGCGCGACCGGTGGCTGGACCTTGGTCTTGGCGTCGATCCCGGCGGTGTCCAGGTGTTCGAGGACTTCACCGGCGCCGTAAGCGGAGTCGCCGTAGACCGCCGCGTCGCCGGCGGGTTCGGTGTCGTGCGGATCGCGGTCATCGGTGGTGAGGTCGGTGATGAGGTCGGCGGCGGGTGCGGCGTCGCCGGTGTTGCCGGCGGTGACCTCGGTGGCGGTGATGATCTCGCTGTCCGGGTCGACGGCGATGTGCCCTTTGTAGCCGTCGAAGCCGCGGTGGCTGGTTTTGTGTCCGTGCCGGGCCTGCGGGTCGACGGTGGAGATCACTCGGTCCGCGGCGACTTTGCGGGCGATGCGCAGCACCCCGTCGTCGCCGGTTTCCAGGTCCTGGCCCAGCACCGTGGCCAGCAGCCGCATCGCCTCGGTGACCGCCTCGGGCAGCTTCTTGCGGCCGTCGAGGGCGGCGAGCAGGGCATACCCGTCCCGGGCCCTGGAGTCGATCAATACTTCCCGGGCGGTCTTGTCGACCCAGTCCACGACCGGTTTCGCCGTGCTGGCGTAGTCGTCGCCGCTGGTCAACACGGCCCGCAGTGCGATGGCCAGGTCGCGGCCGGCCGCGGTGAGCAGCCCGCGGACCGCCGAGCGGATCAACGTGATCGTGTCCATCGTGGCGACCGCGTCATACAAGGGGGTCGAGTCAAGCACCCGGCGCCGCCCCAGCAGCCCGGCCTCCCGCGCCGCCGCGAGAGCAACCTCGAAAATCCGGTCCGGGTTCGCCGAGCGGCGCAGCCGTTCGCGCATGTCAACCAGGACCGTGTGCGCGAACCCGGCCCGCGAAGCGCCGTCCCAGCCACCGGCCCCGGCCGCGTACCGCCAGCGGACATCGAACGCGAACCGGTCGACGGCCTCGCGGTCCGACAGTCCTTCCAAACGCTGCAGCACCATCACCGTCGCGACCACCGACGGCGGCACCGACCGCCGCCCGACCTGCGTGAACAGATCAGCGAACAAGCTGTCCGGGAACAACCGGTCGCGGTGATCGTGCAGGAACGTGTAGATCGAGTTCGCCGGAAGGGTCTCAGCGCAGAACCGGCTGACCGGATCGAGGAGGTCGAGCTGCTGCGACGCTCTGCCCAACGTCATCCCAGCAAACTACCTGAAATAGATTCAAAACGATGGCCGCCACGCCGATGGCAGCCATCGTTTAACACCAGTCACCTAG
>NZ_LWLS01000139.1 GCF_001905095.1 Micromonospora sp. CB01531 | reverse complement strand
ACACTGGCTTCCAGTAGGCCGAGGTGGCTTCCACGGCCACCAGTTCGACCCGCTCACACCGTAGCTAGTCGGCCAGGGCCAGCAAGGCCGGCGTCACGGATGCGTACTCGCGGACCTCCTGCACTCGCCGACCCGGATTCGTCGGGTGCGGGACCCGGCGGTCGCCCGCGGGAACGGTCGGGGTAGCAAATAGAGGCGGACTCGCGTGCTCGAAGCGACAAGGCAGGGCCGCTTGATCACATTCCCAGCGTCAGACTCCTATCCGGGCTCGAAGCACCAGGCATCAACGACGTCGGCGAGCGACCACCCCCATTTTCACGCCCGGCATGGGCGTCGCGATAGGGACATCGGAGACTCCTATGGATGTCAAGCGGCCGTGAGGGCGGAGCTTGGAGGTCTGCTCGCGGGTGTCGTGAGCAGTGAGTAGAGCTCTCGGGCGATGTAGCGCTTGAGGCAGCGGATGGCCTCGCGTCGGGTCTTGCCGTCCCGGACGCGGCGTTCGACGTAGGCGCGGGTGGTGAGGTCCCATCGCAGGCGGGCGAGGGTGATTCGGTGCAGGGCGGGGTTGGCCTGCCGGTTGCCGCCACGGTTGAGTCGGCGGCGCTGGGTCTTGCCGGAGGATGCCTCGACCGGGCTGACCCCGCAGAGGGCGGCGAAGGCGGCTTCGGAGCGGAGCCGGTCGGGGTTGTCGCCCGCGGCCATGAGCAGGGTGGCACCGGTGTCGGGTCCCACGCCGTTGCGGGCCAGCAGGTCCGGCGCGTGGGTAGCAAGGACGGCGGTCAGCCTGGTGTCGAGATCGTCGATCTCCTTGGTGAGTAGCGTGATCCGCTCAGCGAGCAGACGCAGGGTGTGCCGGGCGGCCTGGCTGGTGTCGGTCGTGGGGTCGGTGACCTCGAGCGCGGCGCAGGCGCGCACGAGCAGAGGGGTGCTCAGCCCGGACAGTTGCTCGCGCAGGGCCGGGTCGGCGCCGACCAGGACGGCCTTGAGCTGGTTGATTGCCTGGGTGCGGGACTTGACGGCGGAGGACTTGGCCAGCTTGAACATGCGGGCCATCTCGACCGGGCCGTCGCCGGCCTTGGCGATGGCGGTGGCCCGACCGGACAGCACGGCACGGGCGGCTGCTTCGGCGTCAGTGGCGTCGGTCTTGCCTCTGCGGCGTCGGTCGACTCGGTCGGGTCGGTTGACCTCGATCACCGTGACGTCCTCACGGTTCAGCATCCGGTTCAGTGCAGCTCCGTAGGAGGCGGTGCCCTCGACGCCTGCGCGTAGCACGGTGCCGAAGGTCCGGGCCCAGGTCAGCAGGGCGCGGTAGCCGGCAACTGTGGCCGGGAAGTCTCGGGTGCCCAGCAGCGCGCCGACCGTGCTGATCACGGCGGCGACGTGGACGTCCTTGTGCGTGTCGACTCCGAGAATGATCTCCTCAAACGGCAATGTCGGTGCCCTGCTGCGCGGCGCTGGAAGTGGGTTGGTGCTGGCTGCTGGACCGCCGGCGGGGCATGCTGGACACTGTCCTGAAAGGAAACTCCGCAATGCGCTACATGTTGATGCACAAGCTGGACGAGAACACTCCTGGCGCGTTCGACCCGAGCCCGGAGTTCATGATCCAGATGGGTGCCTTCATCGACGAGGTGGCCAAGTCCGGGATCCTGCTCGCCGCCGAGGGGCTGCACAAGAGCAGCAAGGAGGACGCGACTCGGATCACCGCCACCAAGGGCAAGACCACCTTCACCGACGGGCCGTTCACCGAGACCAAGGAACTCATCGCCGGGTTCGCGCTGCTGGAGGTGCGGTCGAAGGAGGAAGCGGTGGAGTGGGGTAAGCGCTTCATCAACGTCTTCACCGACCACGGGATCGACGTCGAGGTCGACGTCCGCCGGGTCAACGAGGGCCCTGGCCAGGCCTGATCGAGGGCGGGCGGTACCGGCGGGTACCGCCCGCCTTTCTGCGCGCCCGGGGGTCGGCCGTCGGTCACATCGGCGGCCGCGGGCCCGTCTCACCACCATGAGAGCACTGGTACGGGCGGTGGCCGCGCTGCTCGGCGCGGCGGCGGTGGTGGTCGGGGTGTGGGCGCTCACGCGTCCGGACTCGTTCAGCTCGGCGGTCGGGTTCCCGCCGCACCAGCACTTCGTGCACGACGTGGGGGCGTTCCAGCTCGGCATCGGCGCGACCTTGCTGCTGGGGCTGATCTGGGCCGACGGCCTAGCGGTCGCCCTGGTCGGATACGTCGTCGGCGGGGCGGCGCACACGCTGTCGCACGTGATGGATGCGCCCGTCGGTGGCAGCGCGGCGCAGACCTGGGTGGTCGGGTTGTCGGCGGTCCTGGCCCTGGCCGCGCTGGTCGCCCGGCTGCGGCAGCTCGGCTGGGTGGTCGGTTACGTCGACCCCGCCCCGGCCCCTGCCTGGGCGCCGCTGGCGCGGCAGAAGACGCTCGTGCTGACGACCTTCAAGCGAGACGGCAAGGGTGTGCCGACGGCGCTGAGCGTGGCCGTGGTCGGGGAGCGGGCGTACGTGCGCAGCTTCGAGAAGGCGTGGAAGACCCGGCGGATCCGCAACAACCCGCGGGTGACCCTGGCGCCGTCGACGGCGCTGGGGAAGCCGACCGGGGTGGCCGTGGAGGCGGTGGCGCGGCGGTTGACCGGGGCGGAGTATCGGGCGGCTAGCCGTGCGCTGATGCGGAAGCATCCGATGCTGCACGGGGTGCTGGTGCCGTTGATGCACCGGCTCGGGCGGGCGAAGACCGGCCGTACGGTGCATTTCGCGCTGAGCCCGGTGGCGACGGCGGGCGCTGAAACGCCGCGGATTGCGTCGCTGAAACGCAATCCTGTGCAGCGGAGCTGAGCGTAGGACGCAGCCGCGCCGGGGTGCGGTGGCCGAAGAGTCCGTGGGGACGCGATGAGCGGCGACGTGGGGCTGGCGTCCCTCAGCCCGGGGTCTCGGACTGGCGGATCACCCGGTCGATGCGGCGGTCGGGGACGACCCACATGATCGCCACGGCGACGAAGCACGCCAGGGCGATCCCCACTCCGATACGCCCTTCGAGCAGCAGGGCGCTGAGGATCCCGGTGATGTAGAAGACCGGGGAGACCTTGCCCTTGAAGTCAGTGCCGATGGCCCGCCGCAGCGGCGATTCCGGTCCCTGCTGGCGGATGATCACCGTCTGGAGCACGAAGTATGCGATGGCCGCGCTGAACAGGTTCAGGCCGTAGACGACGACCGGGGTTCGCTCGAACTTCGAGTCGTCCATCCAGGCCGTCGTGAAGGGGAACAGTGAGAGGCAGAACAGCAGCGCCAGGTTCGCCCACAGCACGCCGCCCCTGACCCGCTGCACGAGATGGAACATGTGGTGGTGGTTGTTCCAGTAGATGCCCACGTAGACGAAGCTGAGGAGGTACGTCAGCAGCCCGGTGCCGGCCGTGTGGACGAGGTTGGAGAAGTCGTGGCCGTGCGGCACCTTCAGCTCCAGCACCATGATCGTGATGATGATGGCAAGCACGCCATCGCTGAACGCCTCCAGCCGACTGGTCCTCACCGCGCCACCGCCCTTCTCCGTCAGGCATGCGACCTGCTACGGGACACGCACACTAGACGCTGCGACGAGGTACAGGTTCGGCCGCCCCACCGGCATTCTTGTCGTTGGGTGATGGTTGGGGTGCGGTAACAGCGCGCGAACCTGGTCCGCCCTCAGGCGTTCCTCTCTGGGTGGCTTCGACACAGGCGCCAGCTGGTACAACGACGGTCGATATACTCTGGGGGTATATACGCGGGGTATACCCTCGGAGTATGGTGTCGGCATGAGCGTTCCCATGACCCTCCTTGGCCTGCTCGAACGCGAGCCCAGCCACGGCTACGACCTCAAGCGCGACTACGACACCTTCTTCAGCCGGGGCAAGCCGCTGCCGTTCGGTCAGGTCTACGCGACCCTCGGCCGGCTCGCCCGCGACGGCAAGATCGTCATCGGTGAGGTCGAGCCGGGCGTCGGGCCCGAGCGCAAGCGCTACGTCATCACCGAGCGCGGCGCGACCGAGGTCGAGTCGTGGCTGACCGATCCGGTCGAGGCCGAACCCAGCCTGCAGACGGTGCTGTTCACCAAGGTCGTGCTGGCGCTCATGCTCGACCGCCCCGCCGAGGAATACCTCGACCGGCAGCGCGCCGCGCACCTGCGGCGGATGAAGGAACTCACCGAGATCCGGCGCGGCGGCGACTTGGTCGACACCATGCTGGCCGACCACGGCCTGTTCCACCTGGAAGCCGACCTGCACTGGATCGACACCACGGTCGCCCGGCTGGACGCCCTGCGGAAGGTGGTCCGGCGATGAAGGCCATCGAGGCGCGTGACGTCCACCTGTCCTTCGGCGAGACCCCGGCGCTGCGCGGGGCCAGCGTCGCGGTGGCTCCCGGCGAGATCGTCGCCATCATGGGCCCGAGCGGCTCCGGGAAGACCACGCTGCTGCACTGCCTGGCCGGCATCCTGGTGCCGGACGCCGGTGAGATCCACTTCGACGGCCGCCGGATCGACACCCTCAACGAGCACCAGCGCAGCGTCCTGCGCCGGGACCAGTTCGGGTTCGTGTTCCAGTTCGGCCAGCTCGTACCCGAGCTGACCGCCGAGGAGAACGTGGCGCTCCCGCTGCTGCTCAGCGGGGTCAAGCGGGCCCCGGCGCTCGAGCAGGCGCGGCCCTGGTTCGAGCGGCTCGGCCTAGCCGGGCTGCAGCGGCGCCGCTCCGGTGAGCTGTCCGGCGGGCAGGCGCAGCGGGTCGCGCTGGCCCGCGGCCTGGTCGCCCGGCCCGGCGCGCTGTTCGCCGACGAGCCCACCGGAGCGCTCGACTCACTCACCGGCGAGCAGGTCATGGACCTGCTGGTCGCCTCGGCCCGCGAGCAGGGCACCACCGTCGTGCTCGTCACCCACGAGGCCCGCGTCGCCGCGTACGCCGACCGGCAGGTCATCGTGCGTGACGGCAAGGTGAACGCGCTGGTGGCCGCATGATCCGGTTCGCGCTACGGCTGTCCGTGGCCGGCGGTCGGGAAGCCGCCGTCCGGCTCGTCATCATCGCCGCCGCGGTGGCGCTCGGCGTCGGCATGCTCCTGACGACGATCGCCGGCATGAACGCGGTCGGCGCGCAGAACCAGCGGTACGGCTGGCTCAACACCGCTGCCGCGCCGGCCTCCTCCGACGCGTCGGTCGACCCGCTGTGGTGGCTGGTTCGGGAGGACTACTACCACGGTGCGTCCATCGGCCGGGTCGAGGTCGCGGCGCTGGGCCCGGACGCGCCCGTCCCGCCGGGCATCCCGCGCCTGCCCGGGCCGGGGGAGTACTACGTCTCGCCGGCTCTCGGCAAGCTGCTGCGGACCACCCCGGCCGCGGAGCTCGGCGACCGCTACCCCGGCCACGAGGTCGGCACGATCGGCCGGGCGGCGCTACCCTCCCCCGATTCGCTGCTGATCGTCATCGGCCGCACCCCGGCCGAGCTGGAGCCGTTGGGGGCCACGAAGGTCACCCAGATCATGACCACCTCCCCGAGCGACTGCAGCCACGGCTGCTACATCGGCATCAACGGCTCCGGCCTGACCCTCGTGCTGTCCGTCGTCGCGGCCGCGCTGCTGTTCCCGGTGCTCATCTTCATCGGCACCGCGACCCGGCTGGCCGCGAGCCGCCGGGAGCAGCGGTTCGCCGCGATGCGGCTGATCGGGGCCACGCCACGCCAGATCTCCGTCATCTCGGCCGTGGAGTCGACACTTGCGGCCGCCGCGGGCACCGCTGTCGGGTTCGGCCTGTTCTTCGCGTGCCGGCCGGGGCTCGCCAGGATCCCGTTCTCCGGCGAACCGTTCTTCGCCGCCGACCTGTCGCTCACCGTCATCAACGTCCTGGCGGTCGCGCTCGGCATCCCGCTCGGCGCGGTCGTGGCGTCCGTGCTGGCGCTGCGCCGGGTGCAGATCACGCCGCTGGGTGTGAGCCGGCGGGTGACCCCCAAACCGCCGCGCGCCTGGCGGCTGATCCCGCTGATCGCCGGGCTCGCCGAGCTGACCTGGTTCATCGGCCGGCGGCCCGCCACGACCAACGGCCAGATCACCGCGTACCTGTCCGGGTTCGTGCTGATCCTGATCGGGCTGGTGCTGGCTGGGCCCTGGCTGACCATGATCGGCGCCCGGGTGCTGGCCGGGCGGGCGAGCCGGCCCGCCACGCTCATCGCCGGGCGGCGCCTCGCGGACAACCCGCAGGCCGGCTTCCGGTCCGTCAGCGGGCTGATCGTGGCGCTGTTCGTGACCAGTGTGGCGACCGGCACGATCACCACGTTCGTCGCCAACCGCGGCGCACCGCGCACCGACTCGGTGGCCGCCACCTCTGTCAGCAAGACGTTCTGGCCCGAGGACGGCCCCGCGCCGACCGCGGACCAGATCCCCACCGGGCTCCAGGCGATCCCCGGGGTACGCAGCGTTTCCGTGCTGCACCGCAACCCTGACCCGGACGGTTGGCACGGCCTGATCACGTGCGCCGAGCTGGACCGCCTCGCGGTGTACGGCAGCTGCCCTGCCGGCGCGCAGGTCGCCGCCGTGCCCGGCGACCTCATCGGCTTGCGCGCGATGGACCTGACCAACGACACGTACGTCTGGGAGGCAGCCGGCACCGCCCCCGCGGACGTCGACCGGCAGCCGATCCTGTCGGTGGTCGTCAACACCACCAGCCGTTCCGCGTTCGAACAGGCCCGGACGATGCTGATCAACGCGTTCCCGCTGGGGCGTTTCCCGGCGAGCGTCGGCGAGTGGGAGGCGAACTCCGCGCGGCAGATGGTGCAGTTCCAGCAGTTGGCCAACGTGGTGATGCTGGCCAGCCTGCCGATCGCGGGCTGCAGCCTGGCGGTGAGCGTGGCCGGTGGGCTGAGCGACCGGAAGCGGCCGTTCAGCATGCTGCGGCTCACCGGGGTGCGGCTGAGTACCCTGCGCCGGGTGGTGGCGCTGGAGACCGTCGTACCGCTGCTGCTCGTCGCGGCGGTGGCGATCGGGATGGGTTTCCTGGCCGCGCACCTGTTCCTGCGGGCGCAGCTGCACTACACGCTGCTGGCACCGCACCTGTCGTTCTATCTCATGGTCGCCGGTGGGCTGGCGGTGTCGCTGGGCATCATCGCCTCCACACTGCCGCTGCTGCGCCGGATCACCGGCCCGGAGACCGCCCGCAACGAGTGAACCCCGGCAGACCCACGAACATCAGGTTCACCGACGTTCGCGGCCGGACGGGTCATACCGTCCGGCCGCGCGGCCGGCCCTTCCCTGAGTAGGCCAGCATGCCAGCAGCGCCGTCCCGGCCACCCGCGCCAGTCCTCGGCGAGCTGCTGCATGAACGCGGCGAGGTCGTCCACTCCCGTGGCCGGCCTGACTACCGTCACGCTGACAGATTCGCCACGGACAAGATCAGCCTAATTTCGGTGTCACCAGAAAGAACACCGAAAGGGGCAGGTCATGAAGGCGACTCGAGGTGCGGCGATGGGACTCGCGGCCGCGGCCGTGCTCGCGCTGTACACGTTCGGGAGCCCGGCGCAGGCGACCAAGGGAGGCTTGGACCGCGCGGGCCTCGCCGCCGGTGAGCCCGGCGCCGGGAACGCGGGCTGCGCCGAGGCGAGGCCGGAGGTCACCTCCATCAGCGGCTGGGTGTCGCCCGGCGCGTGTTCGTTCATCAAGCGGCAGATCAAGTTCGGGAAGGTCACCACCCCCGACCGGGTGGACGCCTACGTCGACATGTGGTCCAAGGACGCGACGCTGTGGGAACCGGCGAACGCGAGCAGGCCGCCGGTCCAGGGTCTGGACAACATCAGGACGGCGATCAGCGGCTCGCTCGCCTTGGTGCCCGACTTCCGCTTCCGCGGCACACGCATCGTCGTGAACGGCCCCGCGGTGATGTTCGAAGCGCACAACGAGGCCACGCTCAAGGGCCACCAGGTCGCCTACTCCGCGGTCTACCGGGTCCTGCTGACCGACGACGGCAAGGTCATCCAGGGCCGCCGCTACTACGACCGGCACAGCTGGTTCAAACCGCTCGACCCCAGCCTGCCCGACCTGTTCGCCAACGTCGCCGACGGCGGCAGCCCCGACCGGGGCCGCCAACCTGTCCTCAGCCCCGACGAGCTCGCTGAACGCGCGAAGGCATGGAACAACGAGGACGTCGAGGCGCTCGTGGGACGGCTCATCGGCGCGCCGCTGTCCGCTCCCGGCCTGAATGGCGGCACGCTCAGCACCACGCAGGGCAAGCTCGCCTACCTGAGGACGTTCTTCGACCAGGTCAGCAATGTCCAGCTGCTGCCGGGCCAGGCCATCAAGGTTGACGGCGCGACATACCTGGAATGGCACGGCACGGTCCTGCCCGAGGGCCAGACCGACCCGGTCAGCTTCGGCGTTATCGAGCGCGTCGGCGACACCGGCGGCGTCTCGAGTGACTGGACCCTCACCTTCGACCAGCTGCCGCTCGTCGCCAACGAAGCAAAGATCACCGAGCTGTACGGCAAGCTCCGGTAACGATCGCGGCCAGCTCCGCCTACAGGGCCTTCCCCGGCTTGGGGAAGGCCTTGTAGAGGTGGTAGCCGACCGTGCGCGGGCTGAGATACAGATGGGCTGCGATGTCGCGGCCGCACGCGCCGTCGCGGCCAGCCGTACCGGTAAGGACGATGAGCGGGGCGGCGGCCTAACTAACCGCCGGCCAGCGCGAATCCGACGAAGATGACCATGGCCAGAGGCAGGGCTACGGCCAACGCGAGCGCCCGCTGACGGTTCGACCTGCCGATGAGCACGACGGCCAGGAGGCCGAGCGTGACGTCGATGGCTACGTTCCACGCCGAGCCTGAGGGGTAGCTGGGATCGTTGGCCCGGCGGGCGAACCGTGCCGCTTCCTCGAAGAACACCGCAGCCGGCAGCGCCGTCCCGAGGACCTGCCGCCAGCCCGCCCCGCGCGCCCAGTCGCCGCCGATGCCGAAGACCACCCCGGCGAGGACACCGAAGACCATCCAGAGCAGCGACGTCGACGCCCACACCACGGCCAGGTCGTCGCCCTGCATGAGAGTCGCGGCGAGGTAGTAGCTGGGCACCGCGACCACGAGCAGGACAGCGGCGCCCACCGCCGAGCGCACCCAGCCCGACCGGGCCCAGTATCCGAAGGCGAAGGCGCCAACCGCCCACGTGGCGGTGGAGTTGCCGAGTTCGGCAAACGGGTATGGCACCCACTTGATCCAGGCGAAGCCGAGGAAGCCGAGCAGGAAACCACCCACCACGGCGGTGAGCGCCACCGTTCGAGGACCAGGTCGCACGGCGGGAAGCATACTCAGTATGCCTGCGAGCAATCTCGGCACCCGTGGCGGCGCGGTCAGTGAGCCGTTGGCTGGACCTGGCGTGCGACGGCATTGGTTCCCACCGCTTGCTGGCGGCCTACGCTCGGCTCACCTCGTCGGGCGCCGTTTCATGGGATGTTTTCGTGGCCGACGCCTGGGTTTACCCAGGTGGTGACCAGGAACGTTCCGCGCTGGGACCGGGGCTCGCTGCTCCGCAAGGGTGAGGCGGAGCAGGCGACCTTCGTCGAACTGTTCTTCGACCTGGCCATGGTGTTCATCCTCAGCCGGCTGGTCGCAACGGCGTTCGACGTGCTGGCCGAGTCACCCGGCACGCCAGGCTGGGTAGTGCTGGGGCAGGCCCTGCTGCTGTTCCTGCCACTGATGCGGGTCTGGACCCTGACCACATACATCACCGCCCAATTCGATCCGCGACGACCCGCAGTGCAGGGCAGCGTCATCGCCAGCGTGTTCGGTGTGCTGATCTTCGGCGTCAGCGTGTCGTGGGC
This sequence comes from Micromonospora sp. CB01531, assembly GCF_001905095.1. Taxonomy (GTDB): domain Bacteria; phylum Actinomycetota; class Actinomycetes; order Mycobacteriales; family Micromonosporaceae; genus Micromonospora. The sequence goes on along the minus strand of NZ_LWLS01000139.1, from coordinate 9,828 downwards.
CTTCGACGGGCGTGCCGTCGCGTTCGCATCCACCTACATCATCATGCAGGCCGGCCGGACCCTCGCGATCGGTCTCCTCGCCACGGTGCCCGAGGTTCGTACCGCGAATCTGCGGTACTTCTGCTGGTACGCGGTCATTTCCGTCCCGTGGCTGATCGGCGCGGTGTCCCACGGAATCGTCCGCCCAGCCCTGTGGGCCTTGGCGGTGCTCGTCGAGGCTGTCGCGAACGCCCGCGGCTGGCCCGTGCCCCGACTCGGCGCCGGCCTGGCGAACCTGTGGGCGACGGCCGCCCGATACCTCGCCGAGCGCTACCAACAACTGCTGATGATCTCTCTCGGTGAGCCGCTGCTGTCCGTGGGCGTCGCCTTCACCCAGGTACCGGCCAGTCCGTACCGGATCACCGCACTGGTCGTCGCGTTCCTGACCACCGTCCTGCTGTGGCGCCTGTACTTTCACGTCGCCGGTCAACTGGTCGACGACGCGGTCCTGGCCGCCTCGCACCCGGCCCACACCGGACGCGTCGCCGGCGCCGCCCACCTGACCATGATCCTCGGGATCATCACCTCCAGCGTGGGACACGACCTGGTCGAGAAGCACCCCTCCATGCACACCCCGCTCACCTGGTCGTCGGTCATCCTCGCCGGGCCCGCCATCTTCCTCGTCGGCCGCTCCGTGCTGGAGTACGTCGTCTATGCCCGCGTCTCCCTGCCCCGCCCTGCCAGCATCGCCGCCCTCGTGCTCCTGATCGCCCCGCTGACCCTCGTCCCACCACTGGCAGTCTCCAGCGCCGCCGCGATCGTGCTACTCGCCGTCGCCATCGCCGATACCAGGCGCTCACACCGCCACCCCGACGAACAGCCCACCCCACCCTGACAACGGCGAGCACGGTGAGTTGCCACAGGTCAGCGACCGAGGACGAAGTACCTAAGACCTAGGAGCGTGGGTCAGTAACGAGCAAGCGGTCACTTGGGCAGCTTCCGGCTCTGAGTACCGCCTGCACCGGAGGTCGGCAGTCTGCCGAGTTGTTCAACGGCGAGGACTTCGTCGACTACTGTGACGCGTCGCTTGCCCGTCCGGTGGTCGGGTTGCAGTACGTCGTCGGCTCCCCCGTGGGGTAGGTCGATTCCGGGTCAATGGCCAGGCGGGCGTGTAGGTGCTCGTCGTGGTATGCCCCATCGCCGAAGCGGTGTGAGTCGCGCAGGGTGCCTTCGGGGAGGTAGCCGCAGCGGTGGGCCACCCGACAGGAGGCCTCGTTGCCGACAGCGTGGGCGATCTCGATCCGGCGGGCATCGGCCGTCCGGAAGGCCCAGTTGGTGACCGCCCTCGTTGCTCGGGTGGCCACGCCCTGTCCGCGGGCGGTCGGCAGCGTCCAGTAGCCGATCATCGCCAGGCCGTCCGCGCGGTCGACCCAGCGCAGGGTGACGCTGCCCAGCAGGGCGCCGTCGGTAGCGGTCAGCGCGGCGAAGGAGGCGCTGGCACCGCGGTCCCAGCCTCCGTCGCGAGATTCCAGCCATGCCAAGGCGTCGCTGCGGTCGGCTGTCGCGAGAGGGTTCCAGAGGGCAATCAGCGGGTCCGACGCGGCGGCGATCAGGCCGTCCAGCATCCTTTTCGGCTCGGCGGTCTCCCGGCCCCATGGGTGTAGCAGCACATCGCCCAGGTCGAGCGTGGTGCGGACGAAGGTCCGCCGGTCGGCGGGGTTCTGGGAGGCAGGCGGGGGCGCGGAGGAGCTCATGGCGCCCTTCCTACCCGGTCATCAGGCCTACCGCCAGCCGTTTCCGCCGGTCACAGACCGGGCCGATCCTGGCGGGATCGCGCATCCCAGCAGCCGACACCCCCGGCGTTTCATGATCATTCGTGCGGGATGATGCTGGTATGCGTGATGGGGATGGGCTGTTCGAGATCGAGCCGGTCGAGAAGAAGCAGCCGCAGGGCCGTGGGGCGGCAGTGGACAAGACGTTCCGGGCGTTCAACCCACATCAGGTCCTGCTGCTGCCCCCGTCGCTGGACGACTGGCTGCCCCAGGACCACCTGGCCCAGTTCGTCGCCGACCTGGGCGACGACGTACTCGATCTCTCCCCGATCTTGGCGGACTACACCGACAAGCGCGGCTACCCGCCCTACGATCCGCGACTGATGCTGCGGCTGCTGATCTACGGCTACACCACCGGCGTCCGATCCTCGCGGGCGATCAAGCGCAAGTGCGCCGACGACGTCGCGTTCCGATACCTCGCCGCCGACCAGGCCCCCGACTACCGCTCGATCGCCCGTTTCCGCCGCCGCCGCCTGGACGCGCTCGTCGGCCTGTTCACGCAGTCGCTGCACCTCGCACAGAGGCTCGGCATGGTCAAGATGGGCCGCGGCGTGCTCCTCAGACAACGGGGTGTTCCAGCGCATCCGCGCATGGCGCATACCGCGGCAAAGCGATGGCCGTTCTCTGCCGCCAGAGCCGCATGTGCGTCGGCGCCGCGCGATCACCGTGCCGCGCACGGTCCACTTCGAGCTAAAGCCGATAGGTCGGTGAGCTGTAACCGTGACCGGCGTGGCAGAGGCTGGCCACGTGAAGACAACGAGGATGCGGCTCCTGCTGCCCTGGGTCACCGCCGTGGCGCTGCTCGGCGGTTGCGGCTCGGCCGCCGGCGGCAGTGCAGCAGGCGAGGACCTCGACGGGCTGCGCGAGCAGGCGCGCGCCGCCCTGGACCGCTATGACCAGGCGGTACGCGACGCGGGCGACACCGCGCGGTTCGTACCGGTGGGAGAGCTGACCCGGCAGCTCGGCGACTGGGAGCTGACGAACGGTGCCTACAAGGAGAGCCTTGCGGCGGGCCGCGTCGAGGCCACGGCAGCGCTGCCCACCGCGCCGACGCCGACCGGGAACCTCGCCTGGGCCGACGGCAGGAAGCAGCCCCTGCCGTTGGTCGCGGCTGATGAAACGTTGGCGCAGATGCGCCAGGCCGCCACCGGCGACTGCGTCGACTGCGCGCCGCTGAAGGTCACCGGCGCCCGCCTGACCACCATGACGATCTCCACCACGCGGGGCTCCGCGACCGTCCCGGCTTGGGAATTCACCCTCGACGGCACCGCCGTGCGGGTGGCCCGACCGGCGGTGGCCGCCTCGTCCGCGGTCCAGGTGGCGCCGCCGTCCTGGGACCCCGACGAGGCGACCGGCGGGCTGCGGATCGAGACGGCGACCACGACGACCACCAGCCGTGAGCTGGCCGTCACCTTCACCGGCGCCCCTGACCCGCGCAGTAAGCCGTGCGGAGCCGACTACAGCGCCGAGGCAGTCGAGTCGGACCAGGCGGTAGTCGTGATCGTCATCGAGCACCGGCACGCCCGGGCCGAGTCGTGCGGGGACGTCGGGGCGCGGCGCAGCGCCACCGTCGAGCTGGCCCGACCGTTGGGGGAGCGGGCGGTCCTCGAGGTGCAGCAGGGCCTACCGGTCGCCGTGACGATCCGCTGAACGCCTACCGGCACATCGAGTCGATCAGCTCCTCGAACCCGGGGAACTCCGCGCGCGCCGCGGTGATGACGTTGGCCGCCGACTGCCGGGCCTGCGGTGCCCACCGTTGCGCAATCCGCGCCCGGTGCGCGTCGGCCCGCGGGACGTATTCGTGCCGTGGGTACATCCTCGCCTCCAGTGGCCCGAAGCCGTCTGCGAGCAGCCACAGGTACGCCGGCAGATCCTGTGCCACCACCGCCGTCTCACCCTCAGAGCCGAGGAACACGACGGGTTGCCGTTCGACCGGCTCGCCCGGGCGGACCAGCCAGAACGCGGCGATGCCGCCGGTGCCGTCCTGCCCGAACACCCGGAATTCGCCGCCGTCGAACTCCGGATTGCCGGTCCACGCCCGCAGCCACTCTGCAGTCTCATCGGCGGTGAGGAAGGCGGGGTACGGCTCGAAGTCGACCCCGTCGCCCGCGGCGTAGTCGAATCCCGGCTCGTGCGCCTCGGCAAGCGGCACCGGCATTTCTCGGTGATCCTGATTCACGCCGGCACCATAGTACGGCAGCCGCCGCTTGAGGATTTGCTGGCCGGGGCCGGGTAGGACTTCAAATCTTGCGGTGGCCGCGGGCCACAGCGAGGCCCTGAGGGCAGGGAGCGGGTGTTGGCCTTGGTGCCCGGGTCGTTCGCGGGCCGGTTCCTGCGGCTGGAGCCGCGGGGGTGCGCGGCGGCGTTTGTGACGGGGCAGTTGGGTGGTAACCGAACCGGGGCTGGTTCCTGACGCGCCGCGACGGCGACGGGCCCGACCGATTCTGGCCGGGCCCGTACGCGACGGCTCAGTAGTAGCGCTCCAACAGGTTGAAGTCGTCGGTGTTCGGATACCGTTGCGAGCTGCGGTACGCGTACACGCAGCTACCGGTTGACGTGTTGTGACCCAGGCCGAGCACGTGCCCGAGTTCGTGGCAGGCGGTGTTCCAGCGCTCGTACTCGGTGCCGCTGTAGTAGGTGTTCAGCTGGACCGTCGCGCCAGCGTAGTAGGTTCCCGCGGCGTTGAGGGTCCGGCTCGTCTGACCCGTCCAGCCGGAACCGTAGTTTCCGCTGTAGACATGAACACAGTGGATACCGCCGCCCGGGCAGCCGGAGCTTGGGGTGCGGTACACCGAGTCGATGCCGGAGGTCTCGTTCCACTTGGTTACCGAGCGACCGACGGGCCACTCCGATCCGGAGTGGTCGATGAAGTAGACCTGCGGCCGCAGGTAGCCGTTGTACGCCCAGCGGACGAAGCACGTCGCCGACGACGGCCAGGTCCGGGCGGTCCCGGACGAGCAGGCCGCGACGAGCGCACCCATGTCGGATTCGTCAGCGACGGCGACGTTCGGCGCCCCCCGTGCCGTGAGCCGCGCAGCCAGATCATCGGGAGTAACCCCCGGCGCAGGCGTGTAGGCGGTTTCGGTGATCGTGCCGTCCGGGTTTTTCTGCACAGAGACCACCACCGCGTCCCGGCCCTGCGTCGGCGGGGCGCCGACGGCTTGGGCGGTGGAGGTGAGGGCGACAACGATGGTGCCTGCGGCCGCGAGGAGGACCGCGCGGATGGATCGACCTGTCTTCACATGAACTCCCCCATGTCGAGTTCTACGCACGGATGTGCCCCGTCATCCAACCCTGTCAGATGACATGGGGGGAGATAAATATGACGTGGGAGAACTGCTTATGATTGTCAATATTCTTACCGTGGGCGGCGACGCGGCCGAGTTGGGTCCGCAGCCGCCGTGGCACTTCATGCCGGACGCCAACGGGTCGCTGGACGTCCCGCAGAATCTCCTCGACTGCCTGCGCCGCAACCGGATCCCGTTCAAGATCTACCTTGACGAACGACTCCTTCTGGCCCTGATCCCTTTCCGGGTGGGGCCCGGTGCAACACCGGCCGGACCCTCCGCTGGATAGTGAGAGTCATGAGCTGGTTGCGGCGCGCCCGCCCTGCCTATGCGGTCGACGGTGTCGAGCCGCGGCGTAGCAGTGGCGGCTGGGATGTCTTCGACGGCGACGCTCTGGCCGGGCTGCCCGCGGTGACCGAGGCCGCCGCACGCCTGCCGCAGGACCCAGCGCTGGAGGATCTGCCGGGCTATCTGTCGGTCGGCACGAAAGACGGCCAGGAGTGGGCCCTCAGCTTCGACGACGGGATGCTGTCCGTCTTCGACCTGTCCAATCCCGGCAGCGACGTCTTCGAGCAGGTGCTGACGGCCGCGCCGTGGACCGAATCGGTCGAACGCGTCGACCGCGAAGTCTTTGTGTTCACCACGACCGGGGTGCTCACCGCTGACGTGGTGCTGGCGCACTGCGTCGACGTCTGCGGCGAGGTCTTCCGTAGGCCCGGCGATTCGCCGCCGGCTTAGCTTCCAACGTCACTTGATCTTTCGGCTGGTGGAGTGGCCGATTCTGCGCTGGTAGTGGACGGTCTCGGGGCTACCCGAGCGGGACCTGGACCGCGACGTCGTGGTTGGGGTAGTACGCCTCGAACTGGTCCGCGCCGTACTTGTCGCGGAACATCGCCGCGATGTGGTCGACCCGGTCCGCGTCGGTGATCGGGGTGGCGCTGGAACTCAACGCCGTGCCGTTCGCGGCGATCTGGATCATCGGCGTGCGCCGGACGTTTTTGTACCAGTCGCTGTTCGAGCCGGTGACCGGGACCAGGAAGACACTGTCCTCCTCCTGCACGAACCACACCGGGTGCGAGATCTGCCGTCCCGACTTCCGGCCGGTCACGGTGATCTCGACCTCCCTGACGCCCTGCAAAGCGTCCCTGATCGCGTTGGCCACGATGCCCTCCGACAGCTGCCCCGAGTGCTCCCGCCTGCCAGGCTATGAAGCTTCCCGGCCGCCCGCCGCCGGTTCCGCGACCTTGTCACCGGCACGGGGCCATCAGCACCCCACCCGGCCTGTTCCGCCCGCCGGCCGATCTCTCGTAACACCCCTTTTGGGCGCTGCACACCTTTTACGATGGACTCTCAGCTCTCACATCTGCGTCGAGCGGTGCCGGAGACCGCGGACGAGTTCCGAGGAGGCGGCGGTGGTCCAGGCATACCCCCAGCCGCCGCCCCTGACGAGGAGCCGGCGGCCATGGCTGCGCATCTTCCTGATCGGCCTGGCCCTGTGGCTCGCCACCGTGGTCGTCACCTTCCTGACCGGCAACCCCGCCCTGGTGCCGACGCTGGTGCTGCTCGGCAGTTTCCTGGTGCCCGTGACGTTCGTGGTGTGGGCATTCCAGCGACGGGAGACCGGCGAACTGACCCCAGGCCTGATCCTGAGCACGTTCCTGGCCGGCGGTGTGATCGGCGTGCTGGCCGCGTCGCTGCTCGAGTCCTACCTGCTCCGCCCGTCGTGGTGGCTGTTCCTCGGCGTGGGCCTCATCGAGGAGGCCGTGAAGCTCGGAGTGCTGGCGTTCCTGACCCGGCACATGCATGTAAAAGCGACCCGGGACGGCATCATCCTCGGCGCCTCGGTCGGGTTCGGCTTCGCGGCCCTGGAAACCGCCGGCTACGCGTTCACCGCGCTGTTCACCGCCCACGGGCTGTCACTGACCCAGGTGGTGGAGACCGAGCTGCTGCGCGGCGTGGTCACACCGTTCGGTCACGGCCTGTGGACGGCGATCCTCGGCGGGGTGCTCTTCTCCTCCAGCACCCGCGAGCACTTCGTGATCACCGGGCGGCTCGTCCTGGCCTACCTCGGGGTGTCCCTGCTGCACGCGCTCTGGGACGCCATGCACGTGATCGCGCTGCTCCTGACGCTGCTGCTGACCGGAGGGACCACGACGCCGCACGGCCAACTGGTCCGGCCGACCGCGGGGCAGGTCGCGCTCTTCGCCGTACTGGACCTGGGAGGGCTGGCGCTCGTGGCGGTGGTGGGGCTGCTCTGGCTCTGGGCGCTGGTACGGTCCGCACGTCGCGCGCCGCACGTGCCACAGGTGCCGCCGTACGGGTTCCGGGTGCCGATCCGCCCGCCCGGCCCCTGAGATCGCCTGGGCAGCCCGCCCGCGCACGGTCAGGTCATGGTGCTGTTGAAGGAGACCGCTGATCGGGCAGGCTGCGCCGTGACGTCGGGAGGCCCCAAGAGTGGGGAGGCCGACACCCGCTGGCAGCCAACTGGCGTGCCCGAGCGGGGCTCACAGCACCCCGCGCAGCACGTCGTCATACGTTGCCGCGGCCGCTTGAACGGCACGCCCGGCCAGAGTGATCTGCGTGTAGGCGCCCCGCCGGTCCGTGTCGCACAGGTAGCGCTCCAGCAGGTCGGCGCTCTCAAGGCGGGCGACCAGCCGACCCGCGGCCTGACTGTTCGCGCCCTGGCGATCGGGTGGCCCAGTCGGAATGACGACGGAGGCCGCCCCGAGCGGGACGGCCTCCGTGAACGGAGATCCGGATCCGGGTAGCGGGCGACCGTGGGTCAGCCCCGCGCTGAAGGGCCCTGGAACTCCGAGCGCAGCTCGGCCAGCCACGGGGCCGGTGGCGTGCTCGGCGGTGACGGTGACGGTGTCCCCGTCCTTGAGGGATTCGAGTTCGCGCAGGCAGTGGCCCTTGTCCTTCCGCTTCACCTGGCAGGAGACGTTCGGGCCGTTACCGGAGTAGTCATAGACCTCCCCGGCGACTACGGACACGCCGTTGACCGAGACCCGGTAGATGCCGGGCGTCTGCGGAACCACCGTGAAGTCAAAACCCCGGTGCCAGGTCAGCGTGGTGGTGGCAGGCTTGTTCGGGTCCGCCGGATCGCTGTGCACGACCTTGGTGTCAGGCTAACCAGTTTGATTATGAATCGTCATTGATCATAGATTGGTGTGTGTGGAACGTTTCGGCTCGCCAATGCTGTGGAGCGTGTCGGTGTTCATCCGTGACGCATCACGTTTGGGCTGGCTCGGGAGGGTTCCGGTGGCGTGGGTCGGTCGTGAGGGCCGGTGTTTCTGGATCGGTGTTGAGGCGTTGAGTCGGTGAGCGGGAAGCTGCGGCTGGCCGAAGGCGAGACGTCCCGGACGGCGTGCGCCCGCGCCTTGCTGCGCACCGGCGTGGACGAGGAGACCGGCGAGGTCCTGTCTGCGGCGGTGCTGGCGCAGCGGGTTGGTTGGTGTGCTGATCTGGTGGCGGGCATGGTGGCCGCGCTGATCAGCGAGCATTGGAACAGCGTGGATGTGGAGGCGCTGGCGGCCGGGGTGGATGCGGGTGGGCGCAGGTTGCCGTCGAACGCGTGGATGGCGCTGCGGCGGCTGGGCTGGACCGCGACCACGCCGGAGGGTGTGAGGGTCAATGACCGGGTCGTGCGGATGGTCCAGGAGCAGGCGGGGCGTGCTCTACGTTCGGTGAAGTGGCGTGCCGATGTGACGGCCGGGGTCCTGGCGACGTGGCCGGCCGATCCGCGTCAGCGGACCCCCGGCGAGTGGGATCAGGTGCGGGCCTCGATCCCCGGCGGGCAGCATCTGCCATCCAACGTCATCAAGGGCCGCACCCGGCAGGTTGTCACGTTCGTCAAGGCCACTGGTCGGCTGCCGGTGGGCGTGTTCGAACTCGAAGGCGTCCCGAGAATCGGGCGGATGTTGCTGTTGGCCGCGTGTGATCGGCAGCAGGCCACGATCGAGCGCTGCGACACTGACCCGGGCAGGGCGCTGCTGCGGCTGCAGTTGCCCACCCGTCCGGATCCGCAGACGTATCGGGACTGGACGTGGGTCGCCTGCCCGATCAGCCTGCCGTCCACGGTTCCCGCCACGGCGGTGCTGCACCTGCCCACCCTCCGCGTCACCGACGGGACGGTCCGCGCCGACCTGGCATATACGCACCCGGTGCCGAAAGCCGCGCGGACCGGGCACACGGTGGCGGTCGGTGTGGACTGGGGCCTCAACACCCTCCTCAGCGCCGGTGCCCTGCGACTGGGAAAGGACGGGCGGATCACGGCCTTGGGGGCCGGTGGACAATTCCGCGCCGCCGGCATCCTGGCCAAGCAACACCGCCTGCGTCGCCACAGCGAGCGGCTGCACGCGAAGGCCGACCACTACCAGCGGCTGCTCGGCGGCCGCCCCGACGAGCAGCTGAGAGCGAAACACGGGCTGCTGGCCGGCGAGATCCGCCACCTGTCCGCCCGCCGCGCGAACTTGAACGACGCGCTCGCGTGGGCTGCCGCCCGCTGGACGGTGGACCAGGCGATCGCCGCCCGGGCGTCCGTCATCTACCTGGAAGACCTGCGGTCGATGGAAGCGCGGGGCATGGGGCACAGCCTGAACACGCGCCTGTCCCAGCAGGTCCGCGGAAAGATCAGCGACCGGATGCGGCACCTCGCCGCCGAGCACGGGATCGCCGTGGTCACCGTCCCCGCCCGCAACACCTCCAAGCACCAACGTAAGAGCTGGTTG
>NZ_LWLS01000138.1:106111-251320 GCF_001905095.1 Micromonospora sp. CB01531 | reverse complement strand
GCCGAGCTGCGGATGTACAACACCTACCTGTACCCCGGCACGGACCAGGACGAGTACGTCGACGTCTACAAGCTCAAGCGCAGCTTCAACGAGACGAAGGCGACCTGGAACACCTACGACGGGCTGAACGCGTGGACCGCGCCGGGCGGTGACTACGACACCGCCTGGAAGGCCAGCTTCAACGGCTTCACCAACGACCCGGAGTGGGAGACCTGGGACGTCACCACCGCCGTGGACGGCTGGGTGAAGACCCCGGCCAGCAACTACGGCCTGCTGCTGCGCCAGCGCGACGAGGTCAACCAGACCGCCCGGGCGATGCTGCTCTCCTCCGAGGGTGAGGAACCGCTGCTGCGCCCGACCCTCGAAGTCACCTATCTGGAGCAGACCGGCGAGTCGACCTACTACGCGGCGTCCACCCCGACGGTGGCAACCGCGAACGCCACGTACACGGTGCCGGTGACCCTGTCCAACCCGACCCTGACCACCTGGAACCCGACCGACTGGGAGCTGGGCTACGACTGGAAGCGGGCCGACGGCACCACCGACGGCGCGGACCCCAGCTTCGAGGTCGTCACCCCGCTGCCCAAGAGCGTTCCCGCCGGCGGCACGGTCGACGTCAACGCCCAGGTGAAGACCCCGCCGTCGTCGACCGACGGCAACAAGCGCACCGACTACGTGCTCAAGTGGGACCTGCGCAACAAGCTGACCGGCAAGAAACTGTCGGAAACCACGCCGGCGATCCAGCCGTTGCCGCAGAACGTCGCGGTGGAGGAACCCACCTCCGACCAGCTCGGTCTGGAAAAGTTCTACTCCTACGCGGGGAAGAACACCGGCGCCGGCGGCACCCTGATGAACAACCTGTACGCCGGCAACACCGTCTGGTCGTACAACGCGTTCAGCAACCCCTCCCGGGGCCTGTCCACGTTCGTGCGGATGTCCTACAACTCCCTCGACACATCCGACACCGTCGCCGGCTACGGATGGTCGTTGCAAGCCTCGTCGATGATGCGCCTCGGCGCACCACTGGACTTCCACCCGAACCCGAACCCGACCAAGGTCACCCTGACCGACGGTGACGGCACCAGCCACTGGTTCACCTGGGACGCGGCCGCGAACGAGTGGAAGAGCCCCAAGGGAGTTCACCTCTACCTGCAGAAGAACAGCAGCGTGGACTGCAAGCCCAACATCCAGGAACGCAGGGCGTGGGTGCTGACCCGGCCGGACCGGACGCAGTTCTTCTACGACTGCGAGGGCTTCCTGTCCAGCATCGTGGACAACAACGGCAACGAGATGCTCTTCACCTACGAGGAGCGGAAGTCCAACAACAAGCCCACCAAGTTCCTCCGCTACATCACCGACCCGACCGGTCGGAAGACGCTGACCGTCGACTACTACGCCAAGGGTCAGTCGTTCGACTACATCGACGACACCACCTGGACGCGGAAGTCCGCGACCAACCTGACCAACCCGAAGATCATCGATCACATCTCCCAGATCACCGACATCTCCGGACGCAAGCTCACCTTCACCTACACCGACAAGGGCCTGCTCGGTGAGCTGATCGACGGAGCCGGGTCGACCGACGGTGCGCCGAAGACGTTCAAGTTCGCCTACGACATGACGCAGGGGAACAAGAACGTCAAGCTGGTCAAGGTCACCGACCCGCGCGGCAACGCCACCAGCCTGACCTACAACTACCCCCAGAACGGCGACGACCCGAAGTTCCACTGGACCACCAAGTCCTACACCGACCGGCTCGGCCACCTCACCCAGTTCGGCTACGTCGACCCCGACGGCCCACAGGGCAACAACATCAACGCCACGGTCACCGACGCCGAGAACCACGCCACCCAGTACCTACTGGACGGCTACGGCCGGGCGTACCAGACGACCAACGCGAAGAACGAGGTCACGAAGCTCGGCTGGGACGACGACCACAACGTCATCCGGTTGGAGGAGGCCAACGGAGCGGTCTCCACCTGGGCATACGACCCGAAGACCGGCTACCCGACCGAGGTCAAGGACGCCGAGGCGGTCCGCAACAGCTGGCCGGGCACGGTGCTGACCTACCAGCGCCAGCTCAACGGGTACGTGGCCGAGGTGGTCAGCAAGACCAGCTCGGAGGGGCGGAAGTGGACCTTCACGTACACGGCCGAGGGTGACGTCGAGACGGTCACCGACCCGGTGGGCAACACCACGGCGACCGACGGCGACTACACGAGCCGGAACACCTATGACGACTGGGGCCAGCTCGTCGCCGCCAAGGACGCCAACGGCAACACCACCGAGTACCTCGACTTCCACGCCAGCGGCTACCCGGCGAGGATCAAGGACGCCGGCAACGGGTTCTCGTACTTCACCTACGACGACCGGGGCAACGTTCTCGAGGTCAAGAACGGTAAGAACGCCAAGGTCACCCAGGGGTACGACACCTTCGGGCGGCCGAAGGACAAGGTCGAGCCGATGGACGCGGCCAACAACCGGTTCATTACCACCAAGGCCTCGGTGTACGACGCCAACGACAACATCGTCACGGCGTACGCGGCTAACGGGACGGCGTCGACCTCGGTCTACGACAAGGCCGACCAGGTGATCGAGTCGTACGCGCCGAAGGACCTGGCGACCGACCCGGAGCGCAAGACCACCACGACGTACGACAAGGTCGGCAACGTCCTGACCGCCACGGAGCCGCAGGGCAACCTGACCTCCGAGGTCGGCGACTACACCACGACCACCAAGTACGACGCGATCTACCAGCCGATCGAGGTCACCAACGGCCTCGGCCAGAAGGTGGTCTCGGAGTACGACAACGTCGGCAACGTCACGGTCCTGTACGACGCGAAGAAGACCGCCAGCGTCGAAAACGACTTCACGACCAAGTACGAGTACGACTGGAACCACCGGGTCGTGAAGACCACCGACGCGCTCGGCAAGTTCACCACCGCCCGATTCGACAAGGACGGCCTGACCCTCGGCACCACCGACGCCGAGGGCAACGAGTCGCTGGCGACGTACGACGCCCGCGGCGCGCTGATCGAGTCGAAGGTGCCGCACACCAAGGACGGCGCCGGCACGATCACCTACCGCACCACCAAGTACGAGTACGACCAGGTCGGCAACCAGACGAAGGGGATCACCCCGCGCGGGGTGAACACCACCGACGACGCCGACGACTTCGCTGTGGTGACCGTCTACGACACGCTCAACCGCAAGAAGGAGGAGTGGTCGTCCTATGACAAGGACGACAGCCGCTACAACACGCCGGACAAGACCTTTTACACCTACGACGAGATCGGCAACCTGGCGAAGGTCAGCGCGCCGCCGTCGGAGGGGCAGACGGTCCGTAACGACACCGAATACACCTACTACGACAACGGGTGGACCAGGACGTCCAAGGACCCGTGGGACATCGTCAACTCGTACGACTACAACGATCTGGGCCAGCAGACCAAGAACACGCTGAGCTCGGCCGGCGGGTCGACCACCCGGACGATGACCTGGGACTACTTCCCGTCCGGCAACGAGAAGGGACGGTCGGAGGACGGCCTGCCGGTCGGCAAGGACGTGATCCTGGTCGACAACTCCGACTCGAACAACACCGCGAGCCAGGGCACCTGGACCAACGGCGGCGCGACCGGGCAGTGGGGCTACGACGTGGCCACCGCGCCGGCGGGCAGCGGCTCGGCCCAGTTCAACTGGCAGCTGAACGTCCCCCGGGACGGCAGCTACGAGGTATTCGTGCAGCACCCGCAGGTCACCGGTGCCGCGACGGACGCGAAGTTCACCATCACCCACAACGGTGGCAGCGTCACCAAGACGGTGAACCAGACCCAGAACAGCGGTACCTGGATCAGCCTGGGCAGCTACTCCTTCGTCGAGGACGGCATTCAGAAGATCACCCTCACCGACCAGGCGACGGGCAAGGTGCTCGCCGACGCGGTCAAGCTGGTGCGGGACAACGCCGGTGACGTCGACAACGAGAAGAAGGAGTTCACCTATAAGTACAACCCGAACGGGTTGCTGGTCGAGGTCAAGGACCTCAGCCCCGGGGCCAAGATCAGCCGGTACGACATCGCCTACGACCAGCTCAACCAGATCTCCACGGTCAAGGAGTTCACCGGCGCCACCGACACGACGCCGAAGAACACCACGGCGCTGACGTACGACGACAACGGCAACCCGCTCACCTCGACCCACGACCTGACCTGGTCGAAGATCGAGTACGACGCGCGGGACATGGTCGCCAAGGTGACCAACGCCGATTCGCCGACCGCGGGCAACCAGCAGATCTCGTCGTTCACCTACACCGCTCGCGGGCAGCTGCTCAAGCAGACCAAGCCCAACGGCAACACCGTGGACTTCGAGTACTACCTCGACGGCGCCACCAAGCACCAGCTGGAGAAGACCTCCGGCGGGGCGACCGTCGCCGAGCACACGCTGGAGTACCAGGCCAACGGCCACCCGTCACGGGACGTGCTCAAGTTGATGAACGCCGACAACTCGTCGGACTACATCGACAACACCTACACCTTCACCTACGACCCGCAGGACCGGATCAGCCGGCTCGACAAGACCGGTGACAGCACCTCGACGGAGTCGTACGTCTACGACGCCAATGGCAACACGGTGTCGCAGACGATCCAGGGTGTCACCAGCACCAGTAAGTACGACCGGAACCGGCTGCACTCCACCACCACGGCTGGGGTGACGTCGACGTACAACTACGATCCGCTGGGCCGCCTGGACACTGTGTCGGTCGGTGGTGAGCGGGCGCAGAAGTACTACTACGACGGTTTCGACCGCACGGCGAAGACCACCGCGGGTGTCGGTGCGAACGCCAAGTCGACGACCTACGTGTACGACCCGTTCGACCGGACGGTGTCGCAGACGGCGGCCGGTAAGACGACGCTGTTCACGTACCTGGGGATGGACAACCAGGTGCTGCGTGAGGAGGTCGCCGGCAAGGCGGAGAAGTCGTACCAGTACGCGCCGTGGGGTCAGCAGCTGACCCAGATCAAGCACAAGGACGACGGCGGCCGGGAGTACTCGCAGTTCATCTACCGGCCGCGTGGTGACGTGATCGGCATTACGAAGGAGAACGGCAACACCCGCGCCACCTACGGCTACACGGCGTACGGCAAGGACGACGAGTCCCAGTTCACCGGTGTGGACAAGCCGGGCACGCAGCCGGAGGGTGAAGAGCCGTACAACGCATTCCGGTTCAACGCCTCCCGGTGGGACGCGGGCTCGGGCACCTACGACATGGGGTTCCGGAACTACGATCCGGGCCTGAACCGGTTCCTGACCCGGGACACCTACGGCGGCGCCATGGCGGACATGGGTCTGGCCATGGACCCGTTCACCGGCAACCGGTACGCGTTCGCCGGCGGTAACCCGATCAGCTTCATCGAGCTGGACGGGCACCTGTTCGGGATGTCGTGGTCGGACATCGGCCACGCCGCCCTCGACGTCGCCGGAATGGTGCCGGTGATCGGTGAGGTCGCCGACGTCGCCAACGGCATCTGGTATCTGGCCGAGGGCAACTACGTCGACGCGGCGATGTCCATGGCCTCCGCCATCCCCCTCGCGGGCAACGCGGTGGCTGCGGCCAAACTGGCCAAGACGGGTAAGAAGATCGCCGACGGCATCGACACCGCCAACGACACCCGCAAGGCCGTCGAGGCAACCACGGACGGATCGAAGGCACTTCCCACCAACACTCCCAACCCGAAGACTGAGAACCCGTGTAACAGCTTTGTCCCTGGCACGAAGGTGCTCCTCAGCGATGGGAGCAGCAAGCCCATCGAGGAAGTGAAGGTCGGGGACCGGGTTCTGGCCACCGACGTGGAATCGGCGGACCAGCAGAGCCGGCCCGTCACCCAGCTCATCCAGGGTGATGGGATCAAGAAGCTGGTCACCATCGTCGTCGACACCGACGGCAAGTCCGGTGACAAGACCAGCACGATCGTCGCGACTGACGGTCACCGGTTCTACCTGCCGGACTCCGGGGTCTGGGTGACCGCCGGCCAGCTCAAGGTCGGCGCCTGGCTCCAGACGTCATCTGGCACCTGGGTCCAGATCGCTGCCATCCGGCACGAGACCCGCGTCCAGCGAGTACACAACTTCACCGTCGACGGACAGCACACCTACTACGTCCTCGCCGGCAAGACTCCCGTACTCGCCCACAACGACGCCTGCCCGATCAACGGCGAGACGGCCGATCCGAACAAGCTCAATCTCGGTTCGGGTGAAAACCCGATGCCGGGCGCGGTCAACGTCGACATCGCGGCGAAGCCGGGCGTGGACGTGGTCGCCGATGCGAAGGCCCTTCCCTTTAAGAACGGCACCTTCGACGAGGTGCACGCGATGAACCCGTACGGCTACAATCCGGTGAGCGCGGAAACGGCGCGTGTTATGAAGCCGGGCGGCATTCTCAAGGTGACGGCCGTGATGAAGAAGAACAAGTACGGGCGGGCGAGTGCCCAGCAGATTGAGGACGCCGGCTTCGAGTTGGTAGGCCGCACCGGGCTCGATCCGGCCCATGCCTACGGAACAATGAAGCGCACCGATGGCGGCAAAATTGCCGCGGAACTGCTGGAGACACTGATATATCGGAGGAAATAGCGGAGAGGGTAACGCGTCCAGATCTACTGCCCGTTGAAGCATGACGGTAGATGCCTGGCGATGGAATGGCCCCGGGCCGAGGCGCGACAGATGTTGCGCCCGGCCCGGGCTCCTCTGGCGATGCCCGTTCCTTGTTGTTGCAAGCTGGCCGCGGTGGTCGCTCCTGCTGACTACCTGCTCTTGCTATGGTTGCGGCCACCCTCTGCACCCCACCGCCACAGACGGATGCAGGTTTCGGTCGCGACGCCTCACGGAAGGTGCTGTTGATCATGACGACTGCGGAGGTCGAGCAGCAGGTCGCCCTGGTCGCTGCTTTTCTGAGGGATACGGCGGAAGCCGTTGGACATCCTGACATCGTAGAGCGCCTGGTGGCACCGCTGCGGGTCACCATGGGAGACCTGGCTGCATTGCCGCGGTCGGACGACTTCTGGTCGGGGCGGGCCAACGATCGCCTCACGATCTTCAAGCTTGAGGAGTATGCCAGGCGGCGGGTCGACCGCGACCCGTACGACCGGCTCGCCGGTCGTACGCTGGTCGCCCTCGCGTTACGGTACGGTGCCAACGATGGAGGGCTGCCCTACATTGCTGCCGAAGTCGCCGCAGACCCCAAGGCCGTTGGTGATGCGGTGATCGTGGCGCACTGGATTTGCTCAGAGATCGGCCTTGACACCACCCACGACCTACGTCGGGCTCTTTCCGGTGCCGATCGCGCCGCTCTAGTTGATTTGGCACAAAGTCACCAGGGCTGGATAGGCGTAGCTGCCGGTATCGCTCTCAATGTCATGGCTGGAGCCAGCCTGGACGAGGCGTATGTCCGGCGCTATTGACTGACCGGCCGTTGGTCGCCTGTAAGCGAGTAGTCATCGACCTGTAATCTAAAGAGGACGGCAAATTGATGCACGCGCTGTGAGTGGTCGGAGGATCGCCAACTCGCAGACATTTGGGCGAGAGGGTTTCGGCGGCAAGCATTCTTCGGTAGCTGACAAGGCCGGGTCAATACGGCTGAGAGCGCCACTAGCCTAACGGGAGCGGCGGCTAGCCTAGCTGGACGTACGGTGGATCGATCCCGCCAACAGGGAATCAATCAGCCCGTCCACATCCTCGGGCGCAACAAGCAACTCAGTGACGGAGAGGTGAGGGCGCACATGACGACCGACAACTTCCGCTACTCAGCAGGCTACGTCGAGCGCGTGCGAGAGCTTGCAACCCGTGAGTTTCTCGTTGAAGTTGGTCTACCCGTCATGCACGTCTTATTCATGGCTCGCGAGACGTCGGGGAGAAGCGCGGTCTTGCGGTTGGCGAATCGGGAGTTGCTAAGAATCGGTGAAGCGTCGGACAGCGACGACGTTGGTGCCTACTACGTGGACTGCGCTACTGGGGCAGTTAAGTTCGTGGTCGCCAACGAGTCGACCGAACTGCATGTGAACGATTCACCCGAACTCCTTGCGGACTACTTGGCCGTTTTCGATCTTAAGAATGAGGTTGGCGCACAAGGGCCGGGGCAGCCGGATCCGGAAGAAATCGCACAAGCGCTGGAGGATGAAATTCCGCGCATCGACCCGTCAGCGTTGGCAGATGAACCGGGCTTCTGGCGGTCCCTGATCGATGACGTTGCGATCGGCGATTACACAGACGACGGCAGTATCAGCTGACGGATGCCGACCGTCGGCAGATGCGCTAAAGCGCAGGAGTAAGTCAAGACCTCTTGGTGAGTACCGGCGATGTTCGCCGCCGTCTGGCAGCACGGGAGTGAGGCCAGAGTGGCCCGGGTGCCAAGCGCAGGTGGTTGAAGTTCTAGGATTGGTATGGGAAGGGTTTCGGCAGCGAGCATTTGGCGGCAGTTGGCCGGGCTCGGGTACCCGAGGGTGCCATGGTCACCAGCCGTGGGAGTGCCACATGGCAAAAAGGCGATCTGGAGTTTATCGCCTGGCTGGAAGAGGATCCAGTCGGGTTGGTGAAGGCGGTCATGAACGTCGGCGACGCTCGACTAGGGCCACTGATGGACGAGTTTGGTCGCATGGCGATGCGCCTGAGACTAAGGCTGCGGGGCATTCCCTGGCCGGCGAGGAAGGTACTTGAGGATCAGGAAGTCAGCTATTTTCAGAAAGTTATAAGCGCAGAGCAGGATTTCCTCAAGGGTAGACGGGGCTTGATCAATGTCCTTGCGTCGGAGTCGGAAGTCGTGCGTGGCGACATCTATGCTTGGCAGGATAAGTGCAGTTATGTCGGACGACGCGTTCAAGCCTTGATCCTTGCCGAGGACGCGGGTGAGCAGGCTCTGGCTAGTCGATTGCGTGAGTCCCTGAAAGCTAGTACCAAGCAATCGCCGGGTGGCCCGCCCGTGCTGTTCCAAGCAAGGAGATGGGCAGACGAGTACGCGAAAAAGGTAAATCGAAAGGTAGTAATCTGGCGCCGTTCGTCTAGCGAACCGTTGGCCCCCGACAGTCGCGTTGCAAATCGGTTCGGTTTTTGCTATGCCGTCTTTCCGAGTTGGTGATGTTGATGTTCGAAGAACATCGAGCGGCTGATGGGATTGTGGATGCCCGGGGGTGCTGTGTGAGGAGGTCGCCGGCAAGGCGGAGAAGTCGTACCAGTACGCGCCGTGGGGTCAGCAGTTGACCCAGATCAAGCACAAGGACGACGGCGGCCGGGAGCACTCGCAGTTCATCTACCGGCCACGGAGCCGTACAACGCCTTCTTCTTTCGGAAACATATTGAAGGATGGGTCCCGTGAGCGAGGGTGAAGGTTCGGAGGCTGGGTACCCTGGCTTCAGCGTGATGCGATCGCCTCGCCTCCTGCAGAACGTTGGCACGCTCAAGCGCATCGCCGTAGCCAAGCTGGCCGGAATTCGAATGATCAGTGCCTCCTTCTCAGGGGATCGCCTGGTGTTCCAGCCCTGGTTGACGGTCATGATCGATGAGGGCAGCTCTGTTTCCGTCACGGGGGTCTACCGGACCGACTCTTCCCTGGGGCGGGAGCCGGAAGGGGAGGGCCCGACCTTCTGCTTGAGAAAATCTGCCTGGCTGCTCGATGCCGACCTCGCCTCGGTGCAGAAAGCATCGGACTTCAGGTCGTATCTCTCGTGCGGTGAGCAGGTGGAGAATGTCTTTACGTTCGTTAGTCGTAACACCGATCCTGAGGTGATCGGTGTTACGGAGAAATTCGTCGCCTCCATGAATAATGCCGAGTTGACGCTGCGCGCCGCGGACCGCGCCAGTTTCCGGTGGCAGTACGTAAGGATGGAGATAGGTGACAGAATTCGTGCCTTCGATATTTGATACTCGCCGGTGACCACATCCATCGACCTGGTGGAGTCGGCGCTCCCCGAATGGTTGGCGTCGGTCGATCGCGCTGTGGGTCTTCCGGGCTTCCAGCCGGACGGTCCGCTGACCATCAACATTGACCGATCAGTCCCAGAGCTCATCGGTTAGCCGGGGAATAGCCGCACACATGCGACACGGGGGTTGGGCTCGCTGCTCTGCGGGGCGGCCACCGCCCAGGGCGGGAACGATCAGCTCGAACTGGCAGGCGGGTCGGCGTAGACGCCCTGCAGCATCCCGGTGGCCTGCCCGATCTCGATGAGGTAGCCGTCCGGGTCGCGGAGGTAGCAGCGCACCTCGGCCTTGCGGTCGAGCGGCTCGG
This sequence comes from Micromonospora sp. CB01531, assembly GCF_001905095.1. Classification (GTDB taxonomy): domain Bacteria; phylum Actinomycetota; class Actinomycetes; order Mycobacteriales; family Micromonosporaceae; genus Micromonospora. The sequence continues at coordinate 241,053 of NZ_LWLS01000138.1, read as the reverse complement.
TCAGGAACTGCCCGCCCTTGGCCCGGGCGTCGGCGTAGAAGGCGGCGATGTCGGCCACCCGGACGTTGAGGAACGCGGAGACCGGGTCGCCCGGCTCATGCGGGGTCAGGGTGATGTCGGGCTTGTCGGGGGTGGGCCCGCCGCCGGGGTTCATGATGATCCAGCTGTTGGCGATCTTGACGATCGTCGGGTTCTCGACGAGGACGATCTGCCCACCGAAGATGTCGGCGTAGAACTTCCGCGAGACGGCGACGTCGCGCACGGTGAGGAAGTGTGTGACAACCAGACCTTGCCGTGGTGCGGGAAGATCGTCGCGGTCCACCATCGGGCTCTCCTCGCGGTCGCCTGGTCCTGCCGACGTAGGGGTCTCCGTCAGCCTCCCAGCTCTGTTGTCGCCACATACGCGGCTTCAGAAACTCCCGCCCGACGGGGAATGGTCCGCCATCACCGACCGGCAACGTGGCCAGCGGGCTTGATCATGGGCGGGCGCGACAGCACCACGTGATCAGTATTGAGCCACGGCAGCGCGTAGCTCCTCGACCACCCGCTCCCGAAGGTGGCCCGGTGCCAGCACCTTTACGGCGGCGCCGAGGCTGAGCAGTGCCGAAAGCGCCAACCCTTCGTTCTCGAACGGGATGGTCAGCTCGACCGCCCCGGTCGCGGTGACCGGGACCCGGTCCTTCCCGGGGGCGGGCACCAGCCGGCGCAGGCGGGGCAGGGCCCGGGCAGCGACGCGTACGGTGACCTCGACGGCGGGCTCCTCGTCCTCCAGGGGCCGGCGCGCCTCGGTCCACGATCCGGCGAGGTCGAACCGGGGCGGGCGGGCGACCGGCTCGTCAAGGACGTCCACCGCGCGCATCCGGGAGACCCGGTAGGTGCGTCGCCGGCCGTCGCGCAGGGCGACCAGATACCAGTCGCCGGCGGCGAGCACCAGCCCGAGCGGGTCGACCTCGCGGGTGGTGGGCCGCCCGTCGCGGACGTACTCGATGCGGGCGCGGCGGTCGCGCCAGACCGCGTCGGCGAGTTGGGGGAGGCAGGGCACCGGCTCGGGGGCGCCGTACCAGCGGGCCGGGTCGAGGTGGAAGCGCTCGGCGGTCCGGCCGGCGCGTTCCCGGGCCTCGCCGGTCAGGCTGGCCCACACCTTGACCCGGGCGCCCTCCAGCAGCTCGCCGGGCCCGAGTTGCTCGGCCGGGCCGGCGAGCCCGAGGAACACCAACGCGCCGGCCTCGTCCAGGCCGACCCCGGTGAGCCGGGTGCGGTAGCTGCGGTCGAGGCGGTAGCCACCCGCCGGCCCCCGGCTCGACCGCACCGGAATGCCGGCGGCCACCAGCGCCTCGACGTCGCGCTGCACCGTACGCTCGCTGACCTGCAACTGCCGGGCCAGCTCCCGCCCGCTGGCTTGGCCGCGCACCTGGAGCTGCAATAGCAGGGTCATCATCCGTGACGCACGCACGGTCCCATGTTTGCCGACGTATACGACAGAGGGTGTCGGGAACTCGGGTGAGACTCGGTGGACCGAGCCGCATCCCGAGGGAGAAGACGTTGTCGGAGCGGATCACGCCGGGGCAGTTCCATGCGGCCGCCGGGGTCGAGGAATGGCGGGTGCTGGGCGAGGGGGCGTGTGCCTGGTTCCGTACCGGCTCGTTCGCGGCCGGTGCCCGCCTTGTCCAGGCGATCGGCGAGCTGCCCGGCCTCGACAACCACCATCCGGACGTCGACCTGCGGCACGGCGGGGTGGCCGTCCGGCTGATCACTCTCACGTCCGATTACTACGGGCTGACCGGGCGCGACCTCGAGCTGGCCCGGCGGATCTCGGCGGTGGCCCGGGAGCTGGGCATACCCGCCGACCCGTCGGCCGTGCAGACCGTGCAGGTCACCATCGACGCGCAGGTCGGCCCGGCGGTGACGCCGTTCTGGCGTGCCCTGCTCGGCTACGTCCACCGGGCCGGCAGCCCTGAGGACCTGGTCGACCCGCGCGGCCGGGGGCCGGCGTTCTGGTTTCAGGCGATGGACGCGCCGCGACCGCAACGCAACCGGGTCCACGTCGACGTCTGGGTCCCGTACGACCAGGCCGAGGCCCGGGTGGCGGCGGCGCTGGCGGCCGGCGGGCGGCTGGTCAGCGACGCGGACGCGCCGTCGAACTGGGTGCTGGCCGACCCCGAGGGCAACGAGGCCTGTGTCGGCACGGCCGGCTGGCCGGGTGGCGGCGGTGCGACGTGACGCCGATCGGGTGCTGCCGTGTCGTCCGGGCCCGGGCCCACGCGCCGCGCTGTTACGCTCCGCGCGGGAGGACTGCGTACCGTCACGTTCCGGACTCGCGGCCGGCGGAGGGTGTCACATCGGTACCCTGCTAGTCCTGGCCTGCCCGCGACGACATGGTGGTTTGTTGATGAACGATCTTCGAGTGGTGGCGTTCGACCTGGACGACACCCTGGCCGTCTCCAAGTCGCAGATCGATCGTCGCATGGCGGAACTCCTCGGCCACCTGCTCACCGAGGTGGACGTTCTGATCATCTCCGGTGGCCGGTTCGAGCAGTTCGAGGCGCAGGTGCTGGCCCACCTCGAGCTCACCGAGGAGCAGCGCAGTCGGCTGCACCTGATGCCGACCTGCGGCACCCGCTACTACCGCTGGCGGGACGGCGACTGGCGGCTGGTCTACGCCGAGGACCTGAGCGAGGCGGACAAGGTCCGGATCGTCGCGGCGCTCACCGAGTCGGCGAAGGCGCTCGGCCTCTGGGAGGACCGGACCTGGGGCGACATCATCGAGGACCGGGGCAGCCAGATCACCTTCTCGGCGCTCGGTCAGTCCGCCCCGCCACAGGAGAAGTACGGCTGGGACCCGGACGGCAGCAAGAAGAAGCGGCTCCGAGACGCGGTCGCCGAGCAGCTGCCCGACCTGGAGGTACGCGGCGGCGGCTCCACCTCGATCGACGTCACCCGCAAGGGCGTGGACAAGGCGTACGGCATGCGCAAGCTGCTGGAGTGCCTGGACCTGAAGCACGACAACGTGCTCTTCGTCGGCGACCGACTGGACCACGGCGGCAACGACTACCCGGTCAAGGCGATGGGCATCCAGTGCCACGCCGTCACCTGCTGGGAGGAGACGGCCGACTACGTGCAGGTGCTCGTCGACGACCTGGTCCGGCGGCACGCCCAGCGGGCGTAATCGCCGAGCCGGAAGTGGGCCTCAGCGCGTGCTGAGGCCCGTCTCCCAGGCGCCTCAGAGCGCTGCGTGGATCGCCTCGGCGAGCGTGGTCGGCGTGCGGCCGAGCAGCTTCGCCAGGTCGTCACCGACCTCCAGGTCGCCCTGGGCGAGACCGCGGTCGCCGTCGGCGAGCACGGCCGCGTACCCCTCCGGCACACCGGCCGCGACCAGCAGTTCGGTGAGCTTGTCGACCGGCAGGTCGAGGTACGACACGCTGTTGCCGCTCTGCCGGGACACCTCGGCGGCCAGCTCGGTCATGGTGAACGGCGAGCCACCCAGCTCGTACGCCCGGTTGGTGTGCCCCTCGGTGGTGAGGACGACGGCGGCGGCCTCGGCGTAGTCGGCGCGGGTGGCGGCGCTGACCCGGCCGTCGTTCGCCGCGCCGGCGACCCCGTGCTGGAGGTACGTGGGGAGCTGCCCGGTGTAGTTCTCCAGGTACCAGCTGTTGCGCAGGAAGACGTGCGGCAGGCCGGAGTCCAGGATCAGCTGCTCGGTCGCCTTGTGCTCGGCGGCGAGCAGCAGGCTGGAGGTGTCCGCCTTGGCGATGCTGGTGTAGACGACCAGCCCGACGCCCGCGGCTTTGGCGGCGGTGATCACGTTGCCGTGCTGCACCACGCGCCGGCCGACCTCGCTGCCGGAGACGAACATCAGCTTCTCCGCGCCGGCGAAGGCGGCCTGCAACGACTCGGCGTCGTCGTAGTCCACCCGTTGGGTGGCCAGGCCGCGCCCGGCGAGGCCGGCCAGCCGGTCGACGTCGCGGCCGGCCGCCACGATCTGGTCAGCCGGTACGCCCCGGTCGAGCAGCGACTGGACGATCAGGCGGCCGAGGTGGCCGGTGGCGCCGGTGACGACGATGGACATGGGAACTCCCTGCGGTCGGTGCTGAGAACACTGTCTTCGCACAGCAACGGGAACATCGCAGCCTTACTTCCCGTTGGAGAGTAGGCACCTTCAAGTTCGATACGCACCAAAGGAGAGTGAAGCTCGTGCAGGCGGACCCGTTCAACCGGAACTGCGGCAGCCGGAAGGTCCTCGACCGGATCGGCGACCGGTGGAGCGTGCTGATCGTGCTCACCCTCGCCGGCGGCCAGAAGCGCTACGGCGAACTGGCCGAGCGGATCGACGGGATCAGCCAGAAGATGCTCACCCAGACCCTGCGCGGGCTGGAACGCGACGGCCTCGTCACCCGTGCCGTGCAGGCCAGCGTGCCGCCCCGGGTCGACTACGCGCTCACCGACCTCGGTCGCAGCCTGCTGGACCTCGTCGCCGGCCTGGAGGCATGGGCCACCACCCACCTCGACGAGGTGGAGGCCGCCAGGGTCCGCTACGACGCCCGCTGACGGTTCCGGAACCGGCGCACCCTGGCGCGATCGGCGTCGATGGGGTAGGAACAGGGCGTCCCGGCCCAGAGAGCGCTCTCACGGCTCTCGCGGCCGATACCTACCCCACCACCGACAGGGCAGGCAGATGAGACCACTCGACCCCTCCCGCCGCCGCTTCCTCACCCTGACCGCCGCCTCGGCCGTGTCCCTCACCGGCCTCGGGCTCCCCGCTCTCCCGGCCCCCGCCGCGCCCGGCCATCCCGAGGACGCCGAGCCGGACCTCGGCCCCAACGTCTTCGTGTACGACCCGACCACCCCGGCCGAGGAGATCCAGTCCACCCTGGACCGTCTCTTCGCCGCGCAGGAACGCAACGAGATGGGCGCCGACCGGTACGCCGTGCTGTTCAAGCCCGGCCGGTACGAGGTCAACGCGAAGCTCGGCTACTACACCACCGTCGCCGGACTCGGCGCCCACCCCGACGACGTGGAGATCCACGGCGCGGTACGGGTGATCGGGCAGCCCGACCCGAACTCGCCGGCCGGCATCTCCGCCCTCACCAACTTCTGGCGCTCGGTGGAGAACCTCGCCGTGACCCCGACCGACTGGTCGAACCAGTGGGCGGTCTCCCAGGCGTCCCCGATGCGCCGGGTGCACATCAAGGGCATCCTCTGGCTGGAGCCGGGCAACGGCGGTTACTCCAGCGGCGGCTACATCGCCGACTCCAAGGTGGACGGCATCACCATCAACGGCTCTCAGCAGCAGTGGCTGACCCGGGACAGCGAACTCGGCGGCGACTGGACCAACGGGGTCTGGAACCAGGTCTTCTCCGGCGTGCTCGGCGCGCCCGCGCAGGGCTTCCCGAACCCGCCGTACACCACCCTGCCGGCCAGCCCGGTCATCCGGGAGAAGCCGTACCTCTTCGTCGACGGCGCGGGCCGTTGGCGGGTGGCCGTACCCGGGCTCCGGCACGACACCGCCGGCACCAGCTGGGGCGCGGTCGTACCCTCGTTGCCGCTGTCCGCCTTCTTCGTCGCCAGGCCCACCGACTCCGCGCAGCGGATCAACCAGGAGCTGTCCCGGGGTCGACACCTGCTGCTCACCCCGGGCGTCTACCACCTCGAGCGGGCACTGCGGGTCAAGCACCCGGACACCGTCGTGCTCGGCCTCGGCATGCCCAGCCTCGCCCCGACCACCGGCGACGCGGCCCTGCGCATCGAGGACGTGGACGGGGTACGCATCGCGGGGGTACTGGTCGACGCCGGGCCGGTCGAGTCGGAGGTGCTGGTCGAGGTCGGCAAGCGGAACAGCCACCGGTCGCACGCGACCAACCCGATCTCGCTCCAGGACGTCTTCTTCCGGATCGGTGGACCCTCGGCCGGACGGGCGGTCACCAGCCTGGTGGTGAACAGCCGGCACACCCTGATCGACAACATCTGGGCCTGGCGCGGCGACCACGGCAAGCCGGGCACCATCGGCTGGACCGTCAACACCGCCGGCACTGGAGTGGTGGTCAACGGCGACGACGTCACCGCGTACGGGCTCTTCGTCGAGCACTACCAGCGGTGGCAGACCGTCTGGAACGGTGAGCGCGGCCGGACCGTGTTCTATCAGAGCGAGTTGCCGTACGACCCGCCGAGCCAGGCTGCCTGGCACAGCCCGACCGGGCGGGGCTGGGCGTCGTACCAGGTCGCCGACCACGTCCGCGCGCACGAGGCGTGGGGGCTGGGGGTCTACTCGTACTTCAACGAGGGCGTCGACATCCGCTGTGACCGGGCGATCGAGGCGCCGCGCCGGGCCGGTGTGCGGTTCCACGACGCGATCACCGTCTTCCTCGACGGCAGCGGCGGCATCGAACGCACCATCAACGAGGCCGGCACGCCGGTCGTCGGCTCGTACGGGACCAGCCCGGTGATCAGCTACCCGTGAGACGGGGCGCGGGCGCGGCGCGCCGGTGAGGTAACAAAAATTCACCGGAAGGCGCTGTGCCCGCTCCACCGTGCACAGGCGCCGTCCCGACCATAGGCTCCGATGCATATCGAGCCTTCGCGGCCACCACCCGCGACCGGTGTCGGACGCGATCGAGGGGGCGTGTCCGGCACCGGCCGTCGCCGATGCCCGCGCACGTTCCGGGCGATCTGTGCCACGCGCGCCCGGCCGGTCGCCCCCGTGCCGACAGGCGGTGGTCAGGCGGGGAGCTGCTCGGCTCGGGTGACGACCTGGTCGATCAGGCCGTACTCGCGGGCCTCCTCGGCGGTGAACCAGCGGTCCCGGTCCCAGTCGCGCTGGATCTCCGGCAGCGGGCGCCCGCTGTGCCGGCCGATCAACTCCTGCATGGTCCGCTTCACGTGCAGCATGTTCTCCGCCTGGATGCTGATGTCGGCGACCGTGCCACCGAAACCGCCGGACGGCTGGTGCATCATGATCCGCGAGTGGGGGAGGGCGAACCGCTTCCCGGCCGTCCCGGCGCAGAGCAGGAACTGCCCCATCGAGCCGGCCATCCCGAGCGCCAGCGTCGCCACGTCGTTCTTGACGTACTGCATCGTGTCGTAGACGGCCATCCCGGCGCTGACCGAGCCGCCCGGCGAGTTGATGTAGAGGAGGATGTCCCGCTCCGGATCCTCGGCCGCGAGCAGCAGGATCTGCGCGCAGATCTGGTTGGCCGAGGCGTCGGTGACCTCGGTGCCGAGGAAGATGATGCGTTCGGCGAGCAGCCGCTCGAAGACCCGGTCGCCGAGGGACGGCTGCCCCTCGTCCAGCATCCAGATGCCGTACCCCATAACCTGACCACCCTCCGTGCCACCGGCGGGCGACGGGCCGCCCGGGAACCGGCGGTCTCCAGCGTCCGGCGGACGGTGGCCCCGGGCCCAGGGTTTCTGCCCGCGGCAGATCCGCCGTTGGCAGAACCGGCGGGCCCTAGGCCGCGGCCAGTCGCCGCCGGCCCGCCCGGGCCCGCCGCCTGGCCAGCGTGGCCGAGGTACGCGGGCGACGCCGCGCGTCGGTCGGCGCGGGGAACAGCCAGACCCGGGTGCCGGACCCGACGGTCGTCGGCGACGGGTATCCGAGGCTCGCGCCGCCGAGCGGGAACGCGGCCTCCGGCAGCCGCAGCGACCCGCCGAGCAGCGGCGTCGGCAGGGCGGGACGCCGGGCGACGTGCAGCCGGGGTGCACCACCCACCCGCACGTGTGGGCCGGTGCGGGGGGCGTGCGTCGCCGGCACCCGGTCCAGCCGGGCCAGGGCCACCCCCGATGTCACCGGCGTCCGCCGCTCGACCTGCCGCAACTCGTCGCGGGCCTCCTCGAGCAGGTCGGAGAGGTGGATCCCGAGGGCCCGGCAGATGGCGGCCAACACCTCCGAGGAGGCCTCCTTGCGGCCGCGCTCCACCTCCGACAGGTACGGCAGCGACACCCCGGCCGCCTGGGCCACCTCGCGCAGCGTCCGGCCCTGCCGCAGCCGTACCCGGCGGAGCACCCCGCCGATCACCCGTCGCAGCAACGACATGCGGGCCTCCTCGCGGTCGTCGTCCCGGGACGTCCCCATCATGCCCCGTCCGGCGGCCGGGCACGTCACGCGGGCGCGGACCGCGACCCGGGAGGCCGGCGCCCGCCGCAACGGCTATCTTGTGCTCGTGCAGGTGACCGTGGCGGAGCAGGACCGCCAGTGATCCATTTTCCCGCGCAACGGCGGGGGCCGCTGAGCGCGCTCAGTCTGCGCCTGCTCGCCGCCCTGGCCCTGGTCTGCGCCGTGGTGGCCGCGGTCTGGCTCGATCGCGACGGCTACCGTGACGTCAACGAGGACGGGATGACCCTCCTCGACTGCTTCTACTACGCGGTGGTCTCGCTCTCCACCACCGGCTACGGCGACATCACCCCGGCCAGCCCCTCGGCGCGGCTGGTCAACGTTGTGTTCGTCACCCCAGCCCGGGTGCTGTTCCTGATCATTCTGGTCGGCACCACCCTGGAAGTCCTGACCGAGCAGTACCGGACCGGCCGTCGCCTGTCGCGATGGAGGAGGACCGTGAAGGATCACGTCATCATCTGCGGCTACGGCACCAAGGGCCGGAGCGCGGTCTCCGCGCTGCTGGAGAACGGGACGGACAAGTCCCGGATCGTGGTGGTGGAGCGGAGCGGTGCCGCGCTGCGGCAGGCCACCTCGGCCGGGCTGGTCGCCATCGAGGGTTCGGCGACCCGGTCGGCGGTGCTGGAGCAGGCGCACATCCGGACGGCCCGCGCGGTGATCATCGCGACCGACAGCGACGACGCCTCGGTGCTGGTGGCGCTGACCGTGCGGCAGCTCACCGCCGGCCAGGTCCGCATCATCGCGGCGGTACGCGAGGCGGAGAACGCCCCGCTGCTCAAGCAGAGCGGCGCGCACCACGTGATCGTCTCCTCGGCGACCGCCGGCCGGCTGCTCGGCCTCTCCACCTCCGCCCCGCCGCTGATCGACGTGGTGGAGGACCTGCTCACCCCGGGGCAGGGCATGGCGCTGGCCATGCGCTCGGCGGAGCGCGACGAGGTGGGCAGGTCGCCGCGCGAACTGGACTCCCTGGTGATCGCCCTGGTCCGGCGGGGCCGGGTGGTGACGCTCACCGACCGGGCCGGTGCGGAGATCGAGACCGGAGACATGGTCGTGTACGTCCGTGACGACCGCCCCCAGGCCACGGCCGCCGCACCCTGATCCGGTTGCCGTCGGGCGCGTTCGGGTGCCGGGCCAGGTGGTCGGGTTCCGCGATATGCCGGACCAAGGGTCGGTCGGACATTCACGATCAACCACTTGGATGTTTATCTTTCGGCGCGGACTTGTTAGCGTGTGGCCGCTTGGAACTGCCAACGGGCGCGGCAACCGGTCGGTCGCCGGCGCCATTACCTTGGCCCGGGCACGGGGGATTCACTGTCACGCGAGCGCATGGAGCTCGTGTGTCTCGTTCTCAGCCTCCGCTGGGTGCCGCGTCGCGACGGCAGTTTCGAGTGCCTCGGTAACCAAACGACGGGAAAACTATGGCTCAAGAGGCAGAAAACGCAGGAACCCGACGGCGACGGGCGGCCGGAATTGTGGCCGGCATCGCTCTCGGCGGTGCGGCGATCGTCGCGCCGGGAACGGTCGTCCAGGCCGCCCCGGCGGGCGGCGCGTACGACGCGGGGAGCGCCACCCAGGCCGAACGGCCGACGAAGCTGCCGCACTTCCGGGAGGGGAACTTCACCCCGCCCGCCCCCGGTGCGTACGGTCCCCGGTTCCAGTCGAAGGGCACTGGCGCGACTCCGCGGATCGTCGGCGGCACCACCGTCAACGCGGCGGACTACCCCTACATCGTCGGGGTCGTCACCTACCTCGAAGGGGGCGGCTACGGCTGGTGCACCGGCACGATCATCGCCCGCAACAAGGTGCTGACGGCGGCGCACTGCACCGCTGACGGAGCGGGCACCACCCGGGTCATCGCCGGGCACGACCAGCTTCTCGACGCCGACGGCAAGATCATCACCACCGCCGGCTACGTCGCGGAGGTCGGTTCCACCTGGACCCACCAGAGCTGGAACATCGCCGCGCAGTACGCCGGCACGGCGCAGACCATCCTCGACGACGTCTCCGTCCTCACGCTCAAGAAGGACCTGCCGGTCGAGTACACGCCGGTCACCTTCAGCGCCCAGGGCGAGACGGCGTACGTTCCCGGCAACATGGCGGACATCGTCGGGTACGGCGTCACGACGTCGGACCCGAACGTCAAGGGTGACACCCGGCTGCGCAAGGCGTCGGTGCCGATCCAGACCGACAGCTACTGTGCCGCCGACGCCAACCGGGCCGGCATCGGGTACGACGCCAACCGGATGCTCTGCGCCGGGAACGGCACCCCCGCCGCGCCGTCCGCCGACACCTGCGGCGGCGACTCCGGCGGCCCGCTGCTGGTGAACAACAAGCAGGTCGGCCTCACCGACTGGGGCTACGGCAACTGCGGTGAGCACCCGGGCTTCTACGAGGAACTGGGCTACTACTCCAACGCGATCAAGGCGGACTACACCCGCCCGCCGCTGGTCAACGCCGACTGGACCGGCGACGGCCACACCGACCTGATCGGCCGGGACACGGCCGGCAACCTGCGGCTCTTTCTGGGTAGCGGGTTCTTCAACGACGGGTACGGCGGCATCTGGTCGAGCCGGATCATCGGCAGCGGTTGGGGCAGCTTCAAGCGCGTCTTCCGGGTCTACAACTGGAACGGCGACAACAAGCCGTCGATCATGGCGGTGAACACGGCCAACGAGCTGTGGATCTACAACACCGACGGCACCGGCAATTTCCTCGGCAGCCCCAAGCTGATCGGCACCGGCTGGGGCGGCTTCACCGCCCTGATGGTGACGAACAACTGGCTGGGCAACAACCGCCCGAGCTTGATGGTCCGCAACTCCAAGGGCGAGCTCATCCGCTACACCAGCAACGGCCAGGGCGGCTGGGACAACCCGAAGGGCACCCTGATCGGCACCGGCTGGAACACGTTCAACCTGTTCCTCACCCCGGGCGCCTGGAAGGGTGACGGCCTGGAGGTGCTGATCGGCCGCACCAGCGTCGGCGAGCTGAAGCTGTACCAGTCCAACGGCACGGGTGGCTGGACCAACCCGAAGGGCACGCTCATCGGCACCGGCTGGGGCGGGTTCAAGAACATCCTCACCCCGGGTGACTGGAACGGCGACAACATGGTGGACATGCTGGGTGTCGACGGCACCAACAGCATGCGCATTTACACCACCGACGGGCACGGCAAGTGGATCGACGGCCGCGGCCAGGTGATCGCCACCGGCTGGGGCTCCTACAACCTGGTCTTCTGACCGGGATCGCTCCACAGCTCAACGAAAGGGCCCGCGACCACAGGTCGCGGGCCCTTTCCTGGCCTCTCCGTCGGGACGCTAGCCGATCGTCCAGGTGTCACCGCTGGCGAGGAGGCCGGCGAGCTGCTGCTCCGGCGTCTCGTCGATGGTGGCCTTCGCCGTGGCGACCTGCTCCTGCACCACGCTGTCGTACGCCGGGCGGGTGACCGAGCGGAACACGCCGATCGGGGTGTTGCGCAGGTCCGCCCCCGGCAGCCGGGACAGCGCGAAGGCGTACGCGGGATCGGTGACGCCCGCGTCGTGCACCACGATCTCCTCGGCCGGGGTGGCCGCGGTGTCGCGGACCTCCAGCCCGAAGCCGCCCGGCGGGTGGACGACGCAGAACTGCCCGTCCTTGCCGAACGTGATTGGCTGGCCGTGCTCCAGCCGGATCAGGTAGTCGTCCCGGGTAGCCGGCTCCTTGAGCTGGTCGAATGCGCCGTCGTTGAAGATGTTGCAGTTCTGGTAGATCTCCACGAACGCGGAGCCCTGGTGCTCGGCGGCGGCCCGCAGCACCGACTGGAGGTGCTTGCGGTCGGAGTCGATGGTCCGGGCGACGAAGGTGGCCTCCGCGCCGAGCGCCAGCGACAGCGGGTTGAACGGGGCGTCCGCCGAGCCGACCGGGGTCGACTTGGTGATCTTGCCGACCTCGGAGGTCGGCGAGTACTGCCCCTTGGTCAGGCCGTAGATCCGGTTGTTGAAGAGCAGGATCTTGAGGTTGACGTTGCGGCGCAGCGCGTGGATCAGGTGGTTGCCGCCGATGGAGAGCGCGTCGCCGTCACCGGTGACCACCCAGACCGACAGGTCCGGCCGGGTCACCGACAGGCCGGTGGCGATCGCCGGGGCGCGGCCGTGGATCGAGTGCATCCCGTAGGTGTTCATGTAGTACGGGAAGCGGGACGAGCAGCCGATGCCCGAGATGAAGACGATGTTCTCCCGGGGGATGTTCAGCTCCGGCATGAAGCCCTGCACGGCCGCCAGGATGGCGTAGTCGCCGCAGCCGGGGCACCAGCGCACCTCCTGGTCGGACTTGAAGTCCTTGGCGGTGAGCTTGAGGGCGATGGGCTCAGACATTCTTCAGGACCTCTTCCAGCATCGTCTCCAGCTCGGCGGCGGTGAACGGCAGGCCGCGGACCTGGTTGTAGCCGATCGCGTCGACCAGGTACTTCGCCCGGATCACGTGGGCGAGCTGGCCGAGGTTCATCTCGGGGATGACCACCCGGTCGTACGCGCGCAGCACCTCGCCCAGGTTGGCCGGCATCGGGGCCAGGTGGCGCAGGTGCGCCTGGGCGATGGAGAGCCCGCGCTGCCGCAGGCCACGGCAGGCCGCCCCGATCGGGCCGTACGTCGAGCCCCAGCCGAGCACCAGCACCCGGGCGTCGCCGTCCGGGTCCTCCACCTCGATGTCCGGCACGGGGATGGTCTCGATCCGCGCCGCCCGGGTCCGCACCATGAAGTCGTGGTTCGCCGGGTCGTACGAGATGTCGCCGGTCTTGTCGGCCTTCTCCAGGCCGCCGATCCGGTGCTCCAGCCCGGGGGTGCCCGGGACGGCCCACGGCCGGGCCAGGGTCTCCGGGTCCCGCAGGTACGGCAGGAAGGTGGTGCCGTCCTCGCCGTTGGGCCGGCTGGCGAAGTCGACCCGGAGATCGGGCAGGCTCGCCACGTCCGGCAGCAGCCACGGCTCGGAGCCGTTGGCGACGTAGTTGTCGGAGAGCAGGATCACCGGGGTGCGGTAGGTCAGCGCGATCCGCGCCGCCTCCAGGGCGGCGTAGAAGCAGTCCGCCGGGGACTTCGGTGCGATCACCGCGACCGGGGCCTCGCCGTGCCGGCCGTAGAGCGCCATGTTGAGGTCGGCCTGCTCGGTCTTGGTCGGCATGCCGGTGGACGGCCCGGCGCGCTGCACATCGACGATCACCAGCGGCAGCTCCAGCGCCACGGCCAGGGAGATGGTCTCGCCCTTCAGCGCCACGCCCGGACCGCTGGTGGTGGTGACCCCGAGCGATCCGCCGTACGACGCACCCAGCGCCGCGCCGACCGCGGCGATCTCGTCCTCGGCCTGCATGGTGATCACGCCGAACCGCTTGTGCTTGCTCAGCTCGTGCAGGATGTCCGAGGCCGGGGTGATCGGGTACGCCCCGAGGAAGACGGGCAGACCGGAGCGGACGCCGGCGGCCACCAGGCCCAGCGACAGCGCGGCGTTGCCGGTGATGTTCCGGTAGGTGCCCGGCACCATGCTGGCCGGCTTGACCTCGTACCGGACGGAGAAGTCCTCGGTGGTCTCGCCGAAGTTCCAGCCGGCCCGGAAGGCGGCCACGTTCGCCGCGACCAGCTCGGGGCGGGCCGCGAACTTGCGCTCCAGGAAGCGCAGCGTCGACTCGTACGGGCGGGAGTACATCCAGCTCAGCAGGCCGAGCGCGAACATGTTCTTGGCCCGCTCGGCGTCCTTCTTGGACACCTCGTGCGCGGCCAGCGCGCCGATCGTCATCGAGGTCAGCGCGACCGGGTGCACCACGTAGCCGGAGAGCGAGCCGTCCTCCAGCGGGTTGGTCGTGTAGCCCACCTTGGCCAGGTTGCGCTTGGTGAACTCGTCGGTGTTGACGATGATGTCCGCGCCGCGCGGCAGCTCGGCCAGGTTGGCCTTTAGGGCGGCCGGGTTCATCGCCACCAGCACGTTCGGCGCGTCGCCGGGGGTCAGGATGTCGTAGTCGGCGAAGTGCACCTGGAAGCTCGACACGCCCGGCAAGGTGCCAGCGGGGGCCCGGATCTCGGCCGGGAAGTTGGGCAACGTGGAGATGTCGTTGCCCAGTTGGGCCGTCTCCGAGGTGAACCGGTCACCGGTGAGCTGCATGCCGTCGCCGGAGTCGCCGGCGAACCGGATGACCACCCGGTCCAGTTGACGGATCTGCTTGGTCACGCCCGCACCTCGCTTCGCTCAGCGCCGTCACACGGGCGGCTGAACATGATGGTGACCCCGCCTTGCCCGGCCACGTGCCCTCCTTGACGCGCTGCTACCGCGAGCCGTCCGTGCCCGGTTCGGCCCGCTCCATTTCTCACGTCAGAGCCTACGTCGGTCCGTTAGGGCCACCTTGGTGGAGGTCCGACGTGTGGGACCTGTTCGGCCGGCTGTATGCCCGGCTTTGCGGCATTAGTACCGTCACCGTAACTCAGATCACCGCACCCCTGGAGTGGTCCGGCGGATCACTTCGGGTGGCGGCTGCCGCGGCTGGGCCGCCGCTCATCCGGCGGCGCAGCGAGGTGGTCGCCAGGACCAGCGCGAGCACCACCACGAGTCCGGAGGCGGCGATCAGGACGACGGCCGTCCGCACCGGGCTGGCGTCGTCCTCGCCCCCGGCCCGCCCCGCGTGATCCAGGTCGCCCTGCGAGCCGGGCGTACCGACGACCGGGCTGGCCGGCACGGCGGCTGAGGTGATCCGGAAGCTCATCTGCACCTGCCGGTCCCGCCCGCTGCGGGGCTCCAGCCGGCCGGCGACCGCGCCGGACAGCGGGGCCCGGCGCCGGGCCTCCGGCGTGGCCGCCACCGGCAACCGCAGGGTGGCCGTGCGTCCCGCCGGCACGGTGCCCAGGTCACACCGGGTGCGGTCCGGGGCCACGGCGGTGCAGCCGGCGGGCGGGCCGGCAGGGGCCACCCCGTCGGGGAGGACCACGTCGACCCGGCCGGCGGCGTCGACCCGGCCGGTGTTGCCGAGGCGTACCGCCAGGGTGGTCGGGCCGCCGCTGTTGTCGAGGAGCACCTCCTCGGCGCGGAGCGCGATGCCGGGCGCCGGCGGCCCGGGCGGGAAGATGACGGCGAAGCCCTCGTCGTCGGTGGCCGACCCGCTGACCCCGGGTGCGGTGGCGGTGACCCGGACCGAGCCGGCCAGCGGCATGGACCGCCAGGCGGTGCCGGCGACCCGGACCCGGATCGCGCTGCGGAACCGGGCGCCCGGCGGGGTGGTCCACTCGCCGCAGCGGTAGTTGCCGCCCCCGGCGGGCGCGCAGCCCGCGGTCCCCACGTCGGTCAGGCCGGCCGGCAGCGTGTAGCCGAGCCGGATCCGTGCGGTGCTGCCGCCGGTGTTGGTCACGGTCACCCGCAGCGTGGTCACCGTGCGGTCGGCATTCCAGTACGCCGAGGGCAGCGTGACGTCCTCGGTGGTGACCCGTACCCCGAGCCGAGCGCCGGCCGGCTGACCGGGCGTGGCGGGCGGGGCGGCCGGCGGCGCCGGTGCGGTGGCGGTCGGCGCGGTGGTGGTGGGCGGGGGTTTGCCCGGAGCGGTGCTGGTCGGAGCCGGCGCGGTGCTGGTCGGGGCCGGCGGTGTGGTCCCCGGGGGTGCGCTCTCGGTCGGCGGCGCCGTGGTCGGTGCCGGCTCGGTCGTGGTCGGTTCCCCGGTGGGGGTGCCGCTGCCGGGCTCGGTCGCCGGATCGGTGGCCGCGCGCACCACGCCGGCCGCAGTTGGCGACGCGGTGGCCCACCCGGGCGCCACGCCGAGCGCCGCCGCGAGGCCGGCGGCCAGCGCGGGTGGAAGCAGCACCGAGGTACGTCGATGCACGGCCCGCCGGGTGGGTCGTACGCGGGGGCGGGTCATCTGTCCTCCGGTGAGGCTCGTTTCCGTTTTTCGGCCATTGTTGTCATCGGGCGTTGGACCCAAAACGAAACAAACCTGCGTTCGGGACCGCCGGCGGGAGGAGCGGTAGGCTCCCGACCGTGACCGGTTATCTCGGCTCGTACGCCACCCTCGGTCTCCTGCTGCTCGCCGCCGTGCTCTTCTTCGTCACGGCGTTCTCAGCCAATCGGGTGTTACGTCCCAGCCGTCCGGCCGATCCCTGGGGGAAGCGGGCCAGCTATGAGTGCGGCCTCGACCCGGTCGGCGGCGACTGGGCGCAGATGCAGATCAGGTACTACGTCTACGCGTACCTGTACGTGCTCTTCGCGGTCGAGGCGGTCTTCCTCTTCCCCTGGGCGCTGGTCTTCGACCGGCCCGGGTTCGGCGTGACGACGGTGGTGGAGATGGCCGTCTTCGTCGCCGTGGTGGCGCTCGGCATCCTCTACGCCTGGCGGAAGAACATCCTCCGCTGGACGTGACCTGGCTCAGGCCAGGCCGCGGCGGGTCAGGGCCGGCGGCCGGTCCCCCTTGATCGAGGCGACCATGTCCAGCACCCGGCGGGTCTCGCGGACCTGGTGGGCGCGGAACACCCGGGCGCCGAGCCAGGCCGAGACTGCGGTGGCGGCCAGGGTGCCCTCCAGCCGGTCCGGCACCGGCAGGTCCAGCGTCTCGCCGATGAAGTCCTTGTTCGACAGGGCGACCAGCAGCGGCCACCCGGTGTCGGTGAGCTCGCCGAGCCGGCGGGTGATCTCCAGGGAGTGCCGGGTGTTCTTGCCGAAGTCGTGCGCCGGGTCGATCAGGATCCCGTCCGGGCGTACGCCGAGGGCCACCGCCCGGTCGGCGAGCCCGGTCACCGTGGCGACCACGTCGGCCACCACGTCGTCGAACGCGGCGCGGTGCGGCCGGGTCCGCGGGGTGAGCCCGCCGGCGTGCGAGCAGACCAGCCCGGCACCGGTCTCCGCGGCGACCCGGGCCAGCGCCGGGTCCGCCCCCGACCAGGTGTCGTTGAGCAGGTCGGCGCCGGCCGCCACCGCCTCCACAGCCACCTCGGCCCGCCAGGTGTCGATCGAGATGACCACGTCGGGGAACGCGGCCCGGACGGCGGCGATGGTGTCCACCGTCCGGCGGATCTCCTCGGCCACGTCGACCTCGTCGCCCGGACCGGCCTTCACCCCGCCGATGTCGATGATCCCGGCGCCCTCGGTCACCGCCCGTTCCACCGCCCGCAGCGCGCTGTCCTGCGCGAAGGTGGCACCCCGGTCGAAGAACGAGTCCGGGGTGCGGTTGACGATCGCCATCACCACCAGCTCGCCGGGGGAGAAGGTCCGCCCACCGAGCCGCAGCGCCCCGGCCATGCCCGCCTCCTGATCTCCGCCCCGGCTCCGGTCGTCCGCCGGGCGCCCCCGACGCTATCCGGTCGGTCCCCGGCCGGCCCGCCCGGTACGCCGGGTTTCGAATCATGATCGGTGCGGGTGGAGGGCTCGCCCGATGCGCGCCCGCATGCCACGATCTCCCCATGGGTGACGTTCTGCTCCTCTTGGTCGTGGCGCTGACCGTCGCGGCGGTGGTGTTCGGGGTGACGGTGCTGGTCTCCGGGCGGGACCCGGGCCTGGTGCCCACCGAGCCGGACGGGTGGGCCGTGCCCCTGCCGGGCAGCCGCCCGCTGGACGAGTCGGACATCGCCGAGGTGCGCTTCGACACCGCGCTGCGCGGCTATCGGATGGCCCAGGTCGACCAGGCGATGCGCCGGGCCGCGTACGACATCGGCTACAAGTCCGAGCTGATCGGCGTGCTCGAGGCCGAGCTCGCCGCGCTCCGGGCGGGGCGGACCGAGGAGGCCGACGCGCTGCGCCGGACCCGGGAGCAGGCCGCCGGCACGGAGCCGGCCGACAGCCCGACCGCCGGGAGCAGCCCCGCCGACGCCCCGGCCGACGGGGCCGGCGAGACCACCGGGACCTCCGCCGACGCGCCGGCCGCCGACAGTTCGACGGACGCGCTGACCGCCGAGGCGGGGCTGGCCGCGGCACCGGCCGCCGCGGCGGTGGAGGACGAGGCGATGCTCCCCTCGGACACCCCGGTGCCCCCCGGCCCGGTAGCCCCGGTCGCGGCACCCGCCGACGAGGCAGCGGCCGGTCGGGCCGCCGCCGGCCGGCCGCCGGCCGGCCCCACCTCCAACCCGGCCGCCGGCACCCCGGCCGGTGGTCCGACCGGGGCGACCGCCCCGGCCCCCGACGGCGAGCGGGAGCGCGGCGCGGTGGTCCGCTCGGAGTCGGCGTGACCGGCCCGGAGGGCGAATCGCTCGGCGAGGCGGCCCAACCCGGTGCCGCCGAGGTCACCGCGACGGTGATCGTCGATGCGCCGGCCGAGCGGGTCTTCGCCGCGCTGACCGCCTGGGAACGGCAGTCCGACTGGATCCCGCTCACCACGGTGCGGGTGGTGGAGGGCGACGGCGGCGAGGGGAGCCTGGTCGAGGCGGTCACCACGCTCGGCCCGGCAGTGCTGCGGGACGAGATGCGGGTGGTCCGGGTGGACGCCCCGTACGAGGTCGGCGTGGTTCACTGCGGCAAGCTGCTGCGCGGTCCCGGGGTGCTGCGTTGCACCCCGGTGGAGCGGGACCGGACCCAGGTGGTCTGGCACGAGTGGTTCCACCTGCCCGGCGGGACCGCCGGCCGGGTGGCCTGGCCGGTGCTCTGGCCCGGCTCGAAGTTCAGCCTCACCCAGGCGCTGAAGAAGTTCGCCCGGCTGGTCGAGCAGGGCCGGCTGCCCTGAGCCCGCGGGGGCCGTCGTCGCTCGTTGTCGGTGGGTCGGCCTAGCCTTGACGCCGTGACTGACCTGGTGATCGGCGCCGACGGGCTGCACCGCTGCGCCTGGGGAGCTAGCACCCCGGACTACGCCGTCTATCACGACGGGGAGTGGGGCCGGCCGCTCCGTGGCGACGACGCGCTCTACGAGCGGCTGACCCTGGAGGCGTTCCAGTCCGGCCTGTCCTGGCTGACCATCCTGCGCAAGCGGCCGGCGTTCCGGCTCGCCTTCGACGAGTTCCGGATCGATAAGGTCGCCGGCTACGGCGAGGCCGACGTGGCCCGGCTGCTGGCCGACGCCGGGATCGTCCGCAACCGGGCCAAGATCGAAGCCGCCGTCGCCAACGCCCGGGCCGCCCTGGAGCTGCCCGGCGGCCTCTCCGCGCTGCTCTGGTCCTACGCGCCGCCGCCTCGGCGGGCCCGGCCCCGGTCGTTCACCGAGGTGCCGGCGCTCACCCCGGAGTCGACCGCGCTGGCCAAGGCGCTCAAGAAGCAGGGCTTCCGCTTCGTCGGCCCCACCACCGCGTACGCGCTGATGCAGGCCACCGGCATGGTGGACGACCACCTCGCCGGCTGCCACGTGAACCTCGACACGGTCGGGACGTGACGCCGGCGGCGTCCGGCGGACGTGCCGGGACCAGCACCGTCCCGGCGTGATGGGATTGACGCCATGACCGACACCGAGCTCCGTACGAGCGGGACGACCGAGAGCACCGTGTCCGGCGCCTGGGCGGTGCTGCTGCCCGCCGAACGGTACGAGGCCGAGCGGCTGGTGCACCACGACACCCTGGAGCTCACCGGGCTGGACGGCGTCGCCCGGCCCCGGCCCGGTGACCCGGTCGCCGTGTTGGTCGACGAGCCGCTGCGGCTGGTGGCGCTCGGCCGGGTCGCCCTGGCCACCGCGGAGACCCGGGAGGACCCGGACGACCCGCTGTCCGAGGCCGGCCCGGGGGAGCTCGTCGTGTCGTACACCCGGCGGGTGCTCGACGAGCCGGTGCCGGTGGACGACGTGGCCCTCGACGGGCCGGTGACCGGGCTGGACCTAACGGCCTGGGGGCAGCTGGCCGCCCTGCTCGGCCCGCCGCCCGCCCGGCGGTCCTGGCTGGTCAGCCTCGACCTGCCGATCGAGGCGGCCTCGCCCGCCGAGGCGGTCCGGCTCTTCTGGTCGTACGTGCAGGAACTGGGCCCCCGCGAGCTGCCCGCCTTCGTCTCGCCCACCGGCGACGAGCTGGCCATGCAGGCGTACGTGCTCGGCGTGGCGGCCAACCAGGATCCCGAAGAGGACGACTGACCCCGGTCGGTCCGGTTACCTCCCGCCCGGCGGTGTCTGATTGCTGGAAAGAGGGCGCATGCGACGCCGGAGGGCCACGCCGTCCGAAGCGCGTGGCCGTCCGAAGCGCGCGACGGGTCAGCGCCCCTCGAAGACCGGCTTCTGCTTGTTGACGAATGCCATGGTGGCCGCCTTGTGGTCGGCGGTGGCGCCGCAGATCGACTGCGCCTGCGCCTCGGCCGCGAGGGCGTCGGCGAGGGTGCCGGCGTCGGCGATGGAGAGCTGGCGCTTGATCGCCCCGTACGCGACGGTCGGGCCGGCGGCGAGCCGGGTGGCCAGCTCCTGCGCGGCCGGCAGCACCTGCTCGTCGTCGTCCACCAGGCGGGTGAGCAGGCCCAGCCGGTTCGCCTCCTCGGCGCCCACCGGCTCGGCGAGCATCAGCAGTTCGACGGCCTTGGCGTGCCCGACGAGCCGGGGCAGCGTCCAGGAGGCACCGGTGTCGGCGGCGAGCCCGACTCCGGCGAAGGCCATCAGGAACTTCGTCTTCGGCCCGCCGATCCGGAAGTCGGCGAGGAACGCCAGCGAGGCGCCGGCCCCGGCAGCCATGCCCCGGACCGCGGCGACCACCGGCTTGGGCAGGTTGGCCAGCCGGGCGGCGATCGGGTTGTAGTGGGCCCGCACGGTGGCCAGCTGGTCGGTGTCGGTGGATTCGAGGGTCTGCACGTGCTCCCGCAGGTCCTGCCCGGCGCTGAACGAGCCGCCCGCCCCGGCCAGCACGACCGCCCGGCAGGACCGGTCGGTCTCCAGCTCGGCGAGGGTGTCGCGGAGCGCCTCCTTGAGCGACACGTCCAGCGAGTTCATCGCGTTCGGGCGGTTCAGCGTCAGGGTGACGACGGCGTCGGTGCGGTCGACGAGCAGCGGCTCGGTCACGTTCTAACGACCCTTCTGTCGGGCGAGGCGGTTGCTGGCGTCGAGGCAGTGCTCGACGTACCGGTCGGCGGCCGGCCGGAGCCGGGCCGCGTGCCGGTCGAAGAAACCGGCCGCGTTGGTGCCCGGCCAGCGCTCGGGAAGCAGCGCCGGGGGCAGCTGCGGATCCCGGAAGAGGAAGGTACGCCACGCGTGCACGAGCCGGAACCGGGCCGCGTACGCCTCCTCGTCGCTGCTGCGCACGGTGACGCCGGACAGCAGGGGCTTCTGCTCCGCGACGAACCGCTCGTACGCCCGGCCGATCTCGGCCAGGTCCCAGGCCCGGCGGACCACCCCCATCGCGCCGGGGTTGCCGGCGGCGTGGGCCGCGGTGAACCGCTCGTAGTGCACGCCCGCCTCGGCGAGCAGGACGTCGACGTCCTCACCAGGGCGGGTGGCCACCCAGGTGCAGTCGTCGAGCGTGCCGTAGCCGAGGAAGGTCAGGTTGGCGGCGAGCCGCTGCCGGTCCCGCCGGGAGGTCGGGGCCTCCAGCACCAGCAGGTCGAACCGCCCGTCCCAGCTGTGCCGCCCGGTGCGGTAGATCCGGGAGGCCGCCTCGTCGAGTCGCCGGGCCGCTTTTGGCGTGATCGAATAGCCGGGCCCGGTGGCGAGCCGGAGCGGATCGAGCCAGCCCTGGCGGACCATCCGGGAGACCGCGGTGCGGACGGCTGGAGGGGCGATCCCGAGCGGCGCCAGCAGCTTGACCAGGGCGGCGACCGGTGCGCGCCCACCCCTCGCCCGGAGATGGTCGCCGTACAGGTCGAAGAGTGCCGACCGTGCCTGCATGACCGCACATTGTGACAGGCCTATCCAAGATATGCTAGATGCTGTTACATCAATGCTGCTTCGGTTTGGGTCCGGCGGTGTTCATCAGGGAAAATCGTTGGTCGACGCCCCCGCGATGGTTGCGGGTGGTTATGGCGAAGTGGCTGTGGGGCAACCCACCGACCCTGGTGTAGGTCTGAGGGGAGACAACATGGCGGCGATGAAGCCGCGGACGGGCGACGGTCCGCTGGAAGTCACCAAGGAGGGCCGGGGCATCGTCATGCGGGTCCCGCTGGAGGGTGGTGGCCGGCTCGTCGTCGAGATGACTCCCGACGAGGCCACCGCGCTGGGTGACGCGCTGAAGGCGGCCGCCGGCTGAGCGAGGAGCGGTCCGCGCGGCCCGGGTCGCGCGAGCGGTTCGTCCTACCCTGAGCCACCGGCAACGCCGGTGGCTCAGGGCCTTCGTCGGCTCGCTTCGGCGAGTTATCCCGTTTTGAGAACTTTTCGGAGGTGCGGTCCAGCGTGCTGGCCATTCGTCTGGTGCGCGAGCCCGAGCGGCTCGACACCCTCGTCCTGCCCGTTCGTCCCGAAGGGCCGGACCGCCCGCCCGCGCTGGTCCCCACCGCCTCGCCGCCCGGCGACGACATCCGGGCCGAGGCGGCCGCGCTGCTCCCCGCCGCCCGGCTGACCGGTGCCGCGGGCGAGGTCCGGGAGCACCTGCGCCCGGGTGGCACGCCCGCGCGCCTGGTGCTGCTCGGCGTCGGCGACGGCGACGAGCACGGCTGGCGGAGCGCGGGCGCGGCGCTGGCCCGCGCCGCCAAGGATGAGACGTACGTCACGGTGGCCCTCCCGGCGGACGCGGCGGAGGCGCTCCGCGGCCTGGTCGAGGGGCTGCTGCTGGGCTCCTACCGGTTCCGGCTGACCGAGGCCGGCGGGACGCCCGCGCTGGCCGAGGTGGACGTCGTGGTGCGCGACCCGGACGCGCTCGCCCCGACCCTGGCGGCCGCCCGGACCACCGCCGAGATGACCTGGCTGGCCCGCGACCTGACCAACACCCCCTCCTCGACCAAGAACCCGGACTGGTTCGCCGCTCAGGTCGCGGCCGCGGCGACCGACCGTCCCGACCTGCACCTGCGGGTACGCGGGCCGGAGGAACTGGCGGCGGAGGGCTTCGGCGGCATCCTCGCCGTCGGCGGCGGCTCGGCCAGCGGCCCCCGTCTGGTCGAGCTGGACTGGCGGCCGGCGGACGCGCGTACCCACGTGGTGCTGGTCGGCAAGGGGATCACCTTCGACACGGGCGGCCTGTCGATCAAGCCGGTGCCGGCCATGAAGCTGATGCGTAAGGACATGGCGGGCGCCGCCGCGGTGGTCGCCGCGACCCTGGGCGCCGCCGCGCTGCGGCTGCCGGTGCGGGTCACCACGCTCGCGCCGCTCGCCGAGAACATGGTCAGTGGCTCGGCGTTCCGCCCCGGCGACATCATTCGTCACTACGGCGGCCTGACCAGCGAGAGCACCAACTCCGACGCCGAAGGGCGGCTGGTGCTGGCCGACGCGTTGGCGTACGCGGAGCGCGAGCTCCGCCCCGACCTGCTGGTCGACCTGGCCACCCTGACCGGCGCGAACGCGGTGGCGCTGGGCAAGCGGCACGGCGCCCTGTACAGCGAGAACGACCAGCTCGCCGCCGACCTGCTGACGGCGATCGAGGCGGCCGGCGAGCGCGCCTGGCGGATGCCGCTGCCCACCGACTACGTCGAGTACCTGGGCAGCGACGTGGCCGACCTGCACAGCTCCCCGGACCGGGGCGCCGGCTCCGTCGTGGCCGCGCTCTTCCTCCGCGAGTTCACCGGTGACCTGCGGGACCGCTGGGTGCATGTGGACATGTCCGCCCCCTCGTGGTCGGAGGACGTGCACGGCGAGCTGACCCGGGGCGCCACCGGCTGGGGCGTACGCGGGCTGCTGCGCTGGCTGGCGACCCTGGGCTGACGGCGGGCGGACCTCGCGCCGCGTGGCTGGCGCGGTCGACCCCTGGGCGCGGGCGCACCCCGGGCCCGGTGTGGCTGAGCCCTGGGTGCGACCCGTCGCAGCCGGTGCCGGCGGAAGGCCGCCCGGCGATTCAGGCCTTCACGGCGACGAGCAGGCCGTGGCCGACCGGCAGCAGCGCGGGGATCCAGTGCTCCGACTCCCGGATCGCCTTGATGGTCTCCCGGACGGTGACCGTCTCCACGTCCCGGGCGGCGGGATCGCCGATCCGGCCGCCGGCGAGGGTGCCGTTGAGCGCGAGCACCCCGCCGGGCCGCAACAGCCGCAGCGCGGCGTCCACACAGGCGCTGAAGCCGGTCGCCTCCGCGTCGACGAAGAGCAGGTCGTAGGCGCCGTCCGCGAGCCGCGGCAGCACGTCGAGGGCCCGGCCGGTGATGATCCGGGTACGCCCGGACGGAAAGCCCGCCTCCACGAAGAGCCGCCGGGCGATCCGCTGGTGCTCCACCTCGAGGTCGATGGTGGTGAGCACTCCGTCGGGCCGCATGCCGCGCAGCAGCCAGACGCCGCTGACCCCGGTGCCGGTGCCGATCTCCACCACCGCCCGGGCGTTGCCGGCGGCGGCGAGCAGTCGCAGCGCGGCCCCGGCCCCCGGCGTCACCGCCTCCACGCCCACCTCGTGGGCGAGACTGCGGGCCGTCCGCAGCACGAGATCCTCGGTGACGTACGACTCGGCGAACTGGAGCGCCTGGGCCGTCGCGTTGCCGGAGCTGGCGACCGTGGCGATGGGACACCTCCGGGCGGCGGGAGTGGTGCGAGGGGTCGGTTTGCGCTATGAGCCTAGAGGCGCGATCCAAGGCGCGCAGCCGCGAGTGTGCTGCGCGACGATCACGGCCGGGCAACCCCTGACTCCGTTCGGGGCATTCGTGCAATCCTGGACGGTGTCCCGTGCGGCACGGCCGGCTTCGCCGGCCCCGCGCCACGGGACGTGCGGGACGGACTGGGAGGCACCGACGTGACCGACGGCTGGGACTGGCGCCAGCCCGGCGGGACCCCGGCACCGGCGGGAGGGCCGGCGCCCGGGAGTCCGCCCCCGGGCATACCGGGCGCCGGGGGTGGCACGACCCCCGGGAGTCCGCCGCAGCGCCCCCAGGGCACATCCGGCGCCGGGGGCGGCACGCTCCCCGGGAGCTGGCCGCAGGGCGTTCAGGGCGCCGGGGGCGGCACGACCTCGCCCTGGTGGTCCGACGCACTCGCCGATCCGTGGCGCGACCCGTACGCACCCGCCGCGGTGGTGGTCCCCGCCGCACCGGTCGGCGCCGGCGAACCGGAGCCGGTGACCGATCCGGACGCGCAGGGCCGGCCGAAGCTGCGGCAGGTGGTGCTGGTCTCGCTCATCACCGCCCTGCTGGCCGGTTCGCTCGGCAGTGCCCTGACGTACGCCTTCCTGCACGGCAGTGCGGTGACCACCCTCGGCGCGCCGTCCCCGTCGGCTCCGGCGCTCGCCCAGCGCAAGCCCGAGTCCCTGGCCGGCGTCGCCGAGAAGGTGCTGCCCAGCGTGGTGACCATCCGGGTGGCCAGCCTGGGCGGCACCAGCGAGGGCTCCGGCTTCGTGGTCAGCGCCGAGGGGCACATCATCACCAACGACCACGTCGTCGCCGGCGGCCCCGGCAAGGCCACGGTGATCTTCAACGACGGCAGCTCCGCGCCGGCCACGGTCGTCGGGCAGGATCCGGAGTCGGACATCGCCGTGATCAAGGTGACGCGTACCGGATTGCGGCCGGTGGAGTTCGGCGACTCGGATGGGCTCGCCGTCGGGGACCCGGTGCTCGCCATCGGCTCGCCGCTCTCGCTCGCCAACACGGTCACCGCCGGCATCGTCAGCGCGGTGGACCGGACCATGCAGGCCGGCGAGCCGGGCGGCCCGACGCGCTACTACGCGGCGATCCAGACCGACGCGGCGGTCAACCACGGCAACTCCGGCGGCCCGCTGGTCGACTCCGGCGGCCGGGTGGTCGGGGTGAACTCGACCATCAAGTCGCTGGTCGCCGACGGGCAGGAGGCCGGCAACATCGGGCTCGCCTTCGCCATCCCGATCAACCAGGCGAAGCGGATCACCCAGGACATCATCGGCACCGGCAAGGCTCGGCGCACGGTGATCGGCGCCCAGGTGGGCGGCACCGGCGTGTCCGGCGGTGGCGTACGTCTCAACGCCGTCGAGCCGTCCGGGCCGGCGGCGGCGGCCGGGCTGCGTGCCGGGGACGTGGTGCTCCGGCTCAACCGGCACCCGATGACCGACCCGACCGATCTGGTGGCACTCGTCCGCAAGTACGCCCCCGGATCGGTGGTGACGGTGGAGTATCGGCGGGGTACAACCCGGCAGAACACTTCGGTAACGCTCGCCGCGGACGCGAAGTGAGCACCCCTCTCCCCCTCCCGGACAGCCCGGTGACGTGCGTAGTCTTGCCATGGACGCGGACGAGGAGGCCGGAGTGTTCGAGAACCTGAACTGGTGGGAGATCGGCGCCCTGCTGCTCCTGGCGCTGCTGATCTTCGGCGACCGGCTGCCCACCGTGATCAACGACGGGCTCCGGATGGTCCGTAACCTGCGCGCCATGGCCCGGAACGCCACCGGCGACCTGAGCCGTGAGCTGGGCACCGACATCCAGCTGGAGGACCTGCATCCGAAGGCGTTCATCCGGAAGCACCTGCTCAGCGAGGAGGACGAGCAGGCCATCCGGAAGCCGCTGCAGAGCATGTACGACGGCCTACGCGCGGACGTCAGCGGCGTGCACGACGACCTGAAGGAGGTCGCGAAGGCGGCCGACGTGCGGAACACCACCCGTCCGATCACCGCCACCGGCGGCACGGCCGCCGCCCCGGCCCCCCGCGCCAGCTACGACGACGCCACCTGACCCGCCTGCCCCCAGGGCTTCCCGACTTCCCGGTGCCGTTGATCATGAGGTTGGCGGCGCACGGATCGGCGTGTCGCACCGCCAACCCCCATGATCAACGAGGCGGGCCGGAACGTCAGCGACCCTCCCGGGCGGGAGGCCGGGGAGGGTCGGTGAGGTGGGTCAGGGGGTCAGCGGCCGGCGGGCTTGAGGCCCAGGGGCTTGCCGAGCAGGGACTCGCGGCGGACGGCCAGCCGGTCGGCGACCTGCAGGATCGCCTTGGCGGCCGGTGCGTCCGGCTGGGTCAGCACGATCGGGGTGCCGGCGTCGCCGCCCTCGCGGACCCGGGTGTCCAGCGGGATCTGCCCCAGCACCGGCACCTGCGCGCCGATGGTCCGGGTCAGCGACTCGGCGACCGCCTCGCCGCCGCCGGCCCCGAAGACCTCCATCCGGGACCCGTCCGGCAGCTCCAGCCAGGACATGTTCTCGATGACGCCGACCACCCGCTGGTGGGTCTGCAGCGCGATGGCGCCGGCCCGCTCGGCCACCTCGGCGGCGGCGGTCTGCGGGGTGGTGACGACCAGGATCTCCGCGTTCGGCAGCAGCTGGGCCACCGAGATCGCGATGTCGCCGGTGCCCGGGGGCAGGTCCAGCAGGAGCACGTCCAGGTCGCCCCAGTAGACGTCGGCGAGGAACTGCTGCAGCGCCCGGTGCAGCATCGGACCGCGCCAGACGACGGCCGCGTTGCCCGGGGTGAACATGCCGATCGAGATGACCTTCACGCCGTGCGACTGCGGCGGCATGATCATGTCCTCGACCCGGGTCGGGGCGCCCTCGGCACCGAGCATCCGGGGCACCGAGTGGCCGTAGATGTCGGCGTCCACCACGCCGACCGAGAGCCCGCGGGCGGCCAGCGCGGCGGCCAGGTTGACCGTGACGCTGGACTTGCCGACGCCGCCCTTGCCGCTGGCGACGGCGTACACCCGGGTGCGGGAGCCGGGCTGGGCGAACGGGATGACCGGTTCCTGGCCGCCGCCCCCGCGCAGCTTCGACTGGAGCTCCTGGCGCTGTTCCGAGCTCATCACGCCGAACTCGATCTCGACGCCGGTCACGCCGGGCACCGCGCCGACGGCCGCGGTGATGTCGGTACGCAGCTTGTCCTTCAGCGGGCAGCCGGCCACGGTGAGCAGCAGCTCGACCCGGACGACGCCGTCGTCGCCGACCTCGGCGGAACGGACCATGCCGAGCTCGGTGATGGGCCGACGAATCTCCGGGTCGTTGACGGTGGCCAGGGCGGCCTGGATCGCGTCGGAGACGGTGCTGACGGGTGCTGACATGCCCGCAATGCTACGTCGCTGGTCATTGGCGTCCGCCGCTGGCGGGGGCCGGTGTGAGCGAATCGATGACGCGACCGAGGGGTGGACGGGCCGTGCCGCGAAGTGGGACGATCGAGACGAACGCCGCTCGCCTGGCCCCTTGAGGCGCGCGGCGTTCAATACTTCCCGCGGCTGTCGGCGGCCCGGGCGGCGGTGCCGGTCACCGCCCGGCTCAGCCCTCCGGGCGCCGGTCCCGGGCGTAGTCGCCGTCCAGTTCGTCCTGCGGCTCGTCGAGTGGCTCGCCGCCGTGCCGCCGGGGCTCCCGGCCCGGCTGCCGGCGCTCCCGCCGCTGCCGCCGCTGCGCCGCCTCGTCCAGCTCCTCGGCCAGCCGGGCCAGTTCCGAGCGGACGAAGTCCCGGGTGGCCACCTCGCCCACGGCGATCCGCAGCGCGGCGATCTCCCGGGCCAGGTATTCCGTCTCGGCCTTCTGCATGGTGGCGCGCCGCCGGTCCTCCTCCAGCGCGATCCGGTCCCGGTCCGACTGCCGGTTCTGGGCCAGCAGGATCAGCGGGGCCGCGTACGAGGCCTGGATGGACAGGAGCAGGGTGAGGAAGGTGAAGGTGTACGGATCGAAGCGCCAACTCGGCGGAGCGAGGGTGTTCCACGCGAACCACGCGCCGATGACCAGCGTCATGTAGACGATGAAGTTGGCCGTGCCCATGCCGCGGGCGATCCCCTCGGACCACCGGCCGAAGGTCTCCTGGTCGACCCGGGGCAGCCGGACGCCCCGGGGTTCGCGTGGCTGGTCCAGTCGCTCGGCCCGTCGCTGGTCAGCCATCGCCACCGTCCAGGGTCTCTGCCTCGGCGGCGGCCGGGGCCGGTACGACGTCCCGGTTGCGCCAGTCGCGGGGCAGCGAGTGGTCCAGCACGTCGTCCACGGTCACCGCCCCGACGAGCCGGTTGTTGCGGTCCACCACCGGCATGGCGACCAGGTCGTAGGTGGCCATCCGGCGGGTGATCTCGGGCAGCGGGGTGGTCGGCCGCAGCGGGTCGATGTCGTTGACCACCACCCCGCCGAGCAGGTCGGCCGGGGGCTCCCGGAGCAGCCGCTGGAAGTGGACCATACCCAGGTAGCGGCCGGTGGGGGTGGTCATCGGGGCGCGGGTCACGAAGACCTGGGCGGCCACGGCGGGGGAGAGCTGCGGCTCCCGGATCCGGGCGAGCGCCTCGGCCACCGTGGCGTCGGGGGGCAGGATGACCGGCTCGGAGGTCATCACGCTGCCCGCGGTGCCCGAGGCGTAGCGCAGCAGCTGGCGTACCGGGTTTGCCTCGTCCGGCTCCATCAGGTCCAGCAGCACGTCCTGCTCCGGCGGCGGCAGCTCGTTGAGCAGGTCGGCGGCGTCGTCCGGCTCCATCTCCTCGAGCACGTCGGCGGCGCGTTCCCGGTCCAGTGCGGCCAGGATCTCCACCTGGTCGTGCTCCGGCAGCTCGCTGAGCACGTCGGCGAGGCGCTCGTCGTCCAGCGCCGCCGCCACCTCGTTGCGCCGGGCGTCGGGCAGGTCCTGCAACGCGTTGGCCAGGTCGGCCGGGCGCATGTCCTCCAGGACGGCGAGGAGGTTGGCCGTACCGCGGGTGTCGCCCACCCCGCCGAGGCCGCGTACCCGGTCCCACTCGACCTGCTGGAGGTGGCCGCGGCGGGTGAGCCGGCCGGTCTGCTCGCGGACGGCCACCCGGGTCAGCGGCCACTCGCCGCCGCGGCTGCGTTCCATCGACACGTCGACCACCGTGCCGGGCTGCCCGTTCTCCAACTGCACCCGCCGGTCCAGCAGCTCCTGCAGCACCAGCAGCTCGTTGGGGCGCTTCTCGAAGCGGCGCAGGTTGAGGGTGCCGCTGCCCAGGACGACGGCGTCCGGGTCGATGGAGGTGATCCGGTTGATGGAGAGGAAGATGCGCCGGCGCATCGGCATCTCGGCGACCAGACCCACCACCTCGGGCGACTGCGGGCTCGGCCGCAGCCGGGCGACCGCGTCGCGGACCCGGCCCACCTGGTCGCCATTCGGGTCGAAGACGGCGACTCCGGCGAGTCGAGCGAGGTAGACCCGGTTCGGCGTGCTCACAGCACCAGCCTAAGGGCCTAGTGTTTATCAACATGTCGACCTTGGCCTACGAGATCGTGGACGTCTTCACCGACCGCCCGTTCGCCGGCAACCCGCTGGCCGTGGTGTTCGGCGCGGAAGGGCTGGCCACCGAACAGATGCAGGCGCTCGCGCTGGAGTTCAACCTGTCGGAGACGGTGTTCGTGCTGCCGCCGACACAGGTCGGGGCGACGTACCGGGCGCGGATCTTCACCCCGGCCGAGGAGTTGCCGTTCGCCGGCCACCCGAGCGTGGGCGCGGCGGTGACCGCGAGCCGACGTGGCATGTTCGACGCGGGCCAGGTCAGCCAGGAGTGCGGTGCCGGGGTGCTGCCGATCGAGGTGACCGCGACGGGCGCGACCCTCACCGGCGGCACGCCCACCCTCGGCCCCGAGCTCGACCCGGAGCCGCTGCTGGAGATGGTCGGCCTCACCGCCGCCGACCACGCCGGCCCGGCACCGCGGGTGGCCGGCTGCGGCCTGGAGTTCCCCTACCTTCCGGTACGCCCC
Source organism: Micromonospora sp. CB01531 (assembly GCF_001905095.1). Lineage (GTDB taxonomy): Bacteria > Actinomycetota > Actinomycetes > Mycobacteriales > Micromonosporaceae > Micromonospora. Next base: position 210,440 of record NZ_LWLS01000138.1, on the reverse strand, counting down.
GACGTGGTGGCCCGGGCCAAGCTGAACCCGCCGGCGGCGGAGCGGTACGGCGTGGAGCACGTGAGCGTCTTCTCCTGGGACCCGGCCACCCAGACCGCGCACGCGCGGGTGTTCGTGCCGGGGCTCGGCGTGCCGGAGGATCCGGCCACCGGCTCGGCCGCGCTGGGCCTCGGGGTCTGGCTGGTCGCCAGCGGGCTGCTGCCCGGCGAGGGGCGCTCGGCGTACGCGGTCCGCCAGGGCATCGAGATCAACCGCCCGTCGGCGCTGGCCTGCACGGTGACCGCGGCCGGTGGAGTGGCCGTGGGCGCGACGGTCTCCGGCCAGGTGATGCCGGTGGCCCGCGGCGAGATCGCCGTCCCGCCCTTCGTGGGCTGACCAGCGCCCACCGCCGACGGGCGCGCGTACGAGAGGATGCCGGTGTGACGGACGAGTTGGACAGCCGCGAGGTGACGCCGCTGGTGGACGAGGCGGTGAAGAAGGCGGCCGTCTGCTGGGTGAGCGTCGGGAAGGGCCCGGCGGTGGCGCTCTGGTGCCTGCCGCTGGAGGGGACGCTGCTCGTGGTCAGCGGCCCCGGCGAGCAGTCCGCTCCCGGGCTGGCCGACGCCGACGCGGCGCAGGTGACCCTGCGCGGCGACCATGGCGGCCGGATCGTCACCTGGCCGGCCCGGGTCACCCGGCTGCAACCGGGTACCGAGGAGTGGGAGGCCGCCGCACCGCTGGTCGCGGCGAAGCGGCTCAACGCCTCCGGCCCCACCGCCGACCTGATCGGACGCTGGGCCACCGAGGGCTGCGCGCTGAACCGGCTGGCGCCGGCGGGTACCCCGGTGGCGGGTGCCGACCTGCCGGCCGAGTCGCTGGCCGAGCCGCCCCGGGAGGCCCCCGTGGTGCGGGCCACCCGCAAGCCGTTCCGGCTGCACAAGGTGCGCCGCCGCTGAACCTCAGACCGTAACGGCGCAGGGGACCGGGTCGAGCAGGTCCAGCACCTCGGTCAGCGAGGTCAGCACCGGGCCGTCCCAGCGCCGGTCGGCGTTGAAGACCATGTGCCCGGCCAGGTCCGGGGCGGCCAGCCGGACCGCCGTCATGCCGGCCCGCTCCGCGCCGGTGAGTTCCTGGCTGCCTCCGTCGCCCACGTAGAGGCAGTCGGCCGGGGCGAGGTCGAGCCGGCGGCAGGCGGCCAGGTAGAGCGTCGGGTCCGGCTTGCAGCACCCGACCTGCACCGAGAAGACCCGTACGTCGAGCAGAGGCGCGACCGCGAGCTGGGGCAGGAAGGCGGGCAGTTCGTGGGTGCAGTCGCTGATCAGCCCGGTGCGTATGCCCCGCTGACGCAGCGCGGCCAGCACCGGGACCGCCTCGTCCCGCAGCCGGGTGTCGGCGCGGATCGCCTGGTGGCGGGAGGCGACGGCGGCGCGTACCACCGCGTCGGTGGGGTGGACACCGGCCTGGTCGCAGACCCAGCGCAGGGTCGCCTCGGCGTTGCCGAACTGGCCGCTGGCGCGCTGGTAGTAGGTGCGGTCGAGTACCTGGAACAGCGTGTCGGCCGGACAGCCGAGCAGCTCGGCGGCCGCCTGGTGGGCGGAGCCACGCTGGACGCAGCGGGTCAGGGTGCCGAAGAAGTCGAACAGCACCGCCTGGTAGCTGGGCATGGGGGAGTGCCTCCGGACGTCGAGGGGGAGTCGCCGGGACGCGCATGATCGTAACGGAGTGCTGACGATCCGTGGTGTCCCCTGTTCGTGTGAGGATTGCTCTCCGTGTCGTCCGCTCCGTACCGCCCTCCGCCCGATGCGCTGACTCTCGGCGCGCTCGTGCTGGCCGTCGCCGCCGTCTCGTCGTCCGCCCCACTGGTCGCGTTTGCCGCCGCGCCGGCCCTCGCCATCGCGTTCTGGCGGAACCTGCTCTCGGTGGCGGTGCTCGGCCCGTTCTCGCTGGCCCGGCGGCGGTCCGAGTTCCGGGCGCTGACCGTGGGCGCCGGCCGGCGCGAGGGGCTGTACTGCGTGCTCTCCGGGGTGGCGCTGGCCGCCCACTTCGCCACCTGGATGCCGAGCGTGCAGCTCACCACGGTCGCTGCGGCCACCGCGCTGGTCGCCACCCAGCCGGTGTGGCAGGGGCTGATCGCCCGCTGGCAGGGCCGCCGCCTCCCGCGGGCGGTCTGGGCCGGGATCGCGGTGGCGGTGCTCGGCGCGGTGCTGGCCACCGGCGCCGACTTTGCCGTCTCCGGCCGGGCCTTCGCTGGTGACCTGCTCGCCGTCGCGGGCGGCCTGTTCGTCGCGATCTACACCGCCTTCGGCGAGCGCGCCCGGACCACCATCAGCACCACCACCTACACCACCATCTGCTACGGGGTCTGCGCGGCGATCCTGCTGGTCGTCTGCCTGCTCGGCGGGGTACGTCTGCACGGCTACCCGGCGGGCACCTGGCTGGCGATCCTCGGCCTGGTGGCCGGTGCCCAACTGCTCGGCCACTCGATGTTCAACTACGCCCTGCACCGGGTCTCCGCCACCACGGTCAGCGTGCTGATCCTGCTGGAGGCGCCCGGCGCGGCCCTGATCGCCTGGGTCTGGCTCGGCCAACTGCCCCGCCCGCTCGCCCTGCCGGGGCTCGCGCTGCTGCTGGCCGGCGTGGCCGTGGTCGTGCTCGGCGGCGCCCGGGCCGGCCGCCGCGCCGAGCCGGTTCCGATCCCCGCCGACGCCGCCCCGCTCACCGACTGACACCGGCCGGCCGTGACGCGGCGGCCACACTTTCCCGGGGAGTGTGGCGATTCCGCCTCCCGAGCCGCCGCTTTCGATGAAAGTGCGGAGGGTGGGGGCGCAGACGGAGCGGCAGGGTGACGAGCCCGATCGGGGCACACTCGTCACCCCCTCGGCCGAGTTCCCGCCGTTGGGCCCCGAGGAGCAGGCGGCATTGGGCCGGATCGGGGAACGCTGGCACACCCCCCGGCACGTCGACGAACTGCCTGTTGACCCGACCCTGGGCCGCAACCGGCCCGGTCCGTCGCCGAGCCGGTTCGGGCGGCTGGCCCCGATCAACATGTTCACCGTCGAGGAACCGGACGAGCTGTGCGCCACCGGGCCGGCCCACGAGCCCGGCTCCCGGACCGGGCGGGTGCTCACCCGGCTGCGCCGGACGCTCTTCGGCCCACCGCTGTCCAGCTCCGCCGTGCTCTACGAGCGGATGCGGAAACTCGTCGCCCTGCCGATCCTCTCCTCCGACCTGCTCAGCTCGGTGGCGTACGGGCCGGAGGCGATGCTGGTCGTGCTGGTGCTCGCCGGCAGCGGCGCGCTCGGGCTCTCCCTGCCGCTGGCCGCAGTGCTGGTGGTGCTCATGATCGCGGTCGGGCTGTCGTACCGGCAGACCATCCCCGCGTACCCGCACGGCGCCGGGTCGTACATCGTGGCCGGTGACAACCTCGGGACGACGGCGGGACTCACCGCCGCGGCCGGGCTGATGCTCGACTACGTGCTCACGGTGTCGGTGTCGATCGCGGCGGGGGTGAGCGCGATCACCTCGGCGATGCCCGGACTCACCCCGTTCACCGTGCCGCTCGGGGTGCTGGTGATCGCCGTGCTGCTCGCCGGGAACCTGCGCGGGGTGCGTACCGCCGGCAACATCTTCGTGCTGCCCACGTACGCCTTCGTGGCCGCGGTCCTGGCCGTGCTGGTGGTCGGCTACGCGCGCGCGGCGGCCCGGGGTTTCGCGCCCGTGCCGCCGCCGCCCGTGCCGGTGACGGAGGGGCTGGGCCTGCTGCTGGTGCTGCGAGCGTTCTCCTCGGGGGCGGTGTCGATGACCGGCATCGAGGCGGTGTCGAACGCGATCCCGGCGTTCCGGCCCAGGGAGTGGCGCAACGCCCGCACCACGCTCGGCTGGATGGTCACCATGCTGGTGGTGCTCTTCGCCGGGCTGATCGGCCTGATCCACCTGAACGGCCTGGTGCCCCGGCCGGACCAGACGATCCTGTCCCAGCTCGGCCGGCTCACCTTCCCCACCGGGCCCTGGTACGCGTTTCTCCAGGCCGCCACCGCGCTGATCCTGCTGCTGGCGGCGAACACCGCGTTCAACGACTTTCCCCGGCTGCTCTTCTTCATGGCCCGCAACGGCCACGCCCCCCGCCGGTTCCTGCACCTGGGGGACCGGCTGTCGTTCAACAACGGCCTGGTCGCGCTCGCCGTCGCCGCGGCGCTCATCTTCGTCGCCTTCGGCGGGCACACCGCGTCGCTGATCCCGCTCTACGCCGTCGGCGTGTTCCTCGCCTTCACGCTGTCGCAGGCCGGCATGGTGGTGCACTGGCGCCGGCACCGGGACCGCGGCTGGCGACGCCGACTGGTGGTCAACGCGGTCGGCGCCACCCTCTCCGGGCTGGTGCTGGTGACCGCCGCGATCGGCAAGTTCGCCCAGGGTGCCTGGCTGGTGGTGATCGCGGTACCCACCCTGGTGCTGCTCAGCCGCGGGATCCATCGCCACTACGCCCGGCTGGACGACAACCTGGCGCTGCACCAACCGTCGTCCCCCGGGCCCACGTCAGGTAACGCGCCGCGGGGACCCGGCGGGTCGGCCGAGGGCGAGCGGCTGCCCCAGGAGGTACGCCATCTCGTGGTGGTGCCGGTGGCCCGGCTGAACCGGGCGTCGCTGCGCGCCATGGCGTACGCGGCGTCGCTGGGCCAGCCGACGCTGGCCGTGCACATCGCCCCCGAGGACGCCGAGGCGGACCGGTTCCGCGACCAGTGGCGGGCCTGGGGCGACCATCTGCGGCTGGAGACGATCGTGTCGCCGTACCGGGCGGTGATCGGGCCGCTCGCGCACTACCTGGAGGCGCTGCACGCCACCCGGCCGGAGCTGACCCTGACCGTGATCGTGCCGGAGGTGGTGCTCCGCCACCGCTGGCACCGGCTGCTGCACAGCCGTGCCGAGCAGCGGCTGCGCGCCGCCCTGCGGGCCCTGCCCGGCGTGGTGGTCACCAGCGTCCCGGTTCACGTCGCCGAGTAGGGCTCACACGTCCTGGACCTCCAGCACCTGACCGGTGGGGGCGGCGTCGCCCAGGTCGGCGCGGAGCGCGGCCCGTTCCGGGTCGGCCAGGAAGCCGTCGTAGCCGGCCCGGGCGGCGAACCGGATCACGTGCACCTCGGTCCGCCCGTCCCCGGTCCGCAGCCGCCGTTCCAGCCGTCCGCCGTGCCGTCCGAGCAGCGCGAGCACCCCGTCCTCGTACCGTCGGCCGGCCTCGGCGTCGGTGCCCAGGTCGACCAGGGCGACCACCCGGAGCACGCCCGCCGGGTCGTCTACCAGCGGTTTCCAGAACTGGTGGTCGACCTGTCCGCCCGGGATGCCGTCCCGGATCCCGGTGTCGGTGTAGCCGTGCCGACGGTAGAACGCCGGCGCCTGGAACGAGAACGACGCCACCGAGATCTCGGTGCAGCCCCGCCGGCGGGCCTCCGCCTCGGCGGCCCGCAGCATGCGTCCGCCCCAGCCTCGGTGTCGCTGGTCGGCGCGTACCCAGATGGTGTTGATCCCGGCCCGGCCACCCCAGGTCCAGCCGGTCAGCCCGCCGATCAACTCGCCGTCCGCGCCGGTGACCCGGATCGAGATGTCGGCCTCGTCGTCGGCGCCGGTGGCCGCGTTGTTGTACGCGGTGAGCTCCCGTTCGACCTGGGCGGCCAGATCGTCGTCCGTGCCACCAACCTGCAGGGTTGCCTCGTCCTCGGTCATGCGGCGCAGTATCCCCGCGGACCCGGCCGGCGCGACAGCGGAAAACGCCTCAGCCGTCGAGGCCGACGGCCTGCGCGCTGGCGGTCCAGAGCCGGGCGGCGAGCGCCGGGTCGGCCGCCTTCGGCAGCGGCCGACGGAGCCGCCGGTCGTGGTAGTAGCCGCCGTCGACCAGCCGGGACGGGTCCTGATTGGCCAGCCAGACCAGGGTCTCCGCGCCCCGCTCGGGGCTGCGGAACGGCAGCAGCCGCATGCCGAGGGCGACCAGCGGGCTCTCGTTGCCGAACCGGGTGCGCACCACGCCCGGGTGGAATGAGTACGCCGGCACGTCCGGCCAGCGCCGGGCCGCCTCGGCGGCGAAGAGGATGTTCGCCTGTTTGCTGGTGCCGTACGCACGCATCGGCCGGTAGCGGCGCAGCACCACGTTCAGGTCGTCCGGGTCGAGCACGCCGCTGCGGTGGGCGCCGGAGGCGGTCACCACCATCCGCCCGATCCGATCCCGCAGCAGGTTGCTGAGCAGGAACGGGGCGAGGTGGTTGGCCTGCACGGTCAGTTCGAAGCCGTCGACGGTGGTGACCGGCTGGAGCACGATCGCGCCGGCGTTGTTGGCGAGCACGTCGATCCGGTCGTACGCCGTACGCAACTTCTCCGCGAGCCGGCGTACGTCGTCCAGCACGGCGAAGTCGGCGCGGAACAGCTCGGGCGGCTCGCCGCAGCACTCGCGTACCCGGTCGCCGGCGGCCCGGAGCCGGGCCGGGTCCCGGCCGACCAGCACGACCTGGTCACCGCGTCGTGCCAGGTCCAGCGCCGCGGCCAGTCCGATGCCCGAGCTGGCGCCCGTCACCACCACGGTCCGACGCCCAGTGAGATCTTCCACAGGTTCATTCACCCCGGTCACGGCACGAGGTTACCGTGGCGTCACTACGCCCTTTGGGATCGTTAAGTTCGCGGATTTCCGTCTGGTCGCGTCGGCGTGCCCGCAGACGCTGGAAGGAGCGCATCCATGGCCGCTGTCGGTCGCCCTCGCCGGTCCTGCCTCGCCGTGCCGGGTTCCAGCGTCAAGATGCTCGGCAAGGCCCAGGGGCTCCCGGCGGACCAGGTCTTCCTCGACCTGGAGGACGCGGTCGCTCCGCTGGCCAAGCCGGACGCCCGGAAGAACATCGTCGCCGCGCTGAACGAGGGTGACTGGGCGGGCAAGACCCGGGTGGTCCGGGTCAACGACCTGACCACGCCGTGGACCTACCGGGACGTCATCGAGGTCGTCGAGGGCGCCGGCGCCAACCTGGACTGCATCATGCTGCCGAAGGTGCAGGACGCCGCCCAGGTGCAGTGGCTGGACCTGACGCTCACCCAGATCGAGAAGACCCTCGGCCTGGAGGTCGGCCGGATCGGTATCGAGGCGCAGATCGAGAACGCCGCCGGCCTGGTCAACGTGGACGCCATCGCGGCCGCCTCGCCCCGGGTCGAGACCATCATCTTCGGCCCGGCCGACTTCATGGCCTCGATCAACATGAAGTCGCTGGTGGTCGGCGCGCTGATCCCGGACTACCCGGGCGACCCCTACCACTACATCCTGATGCGGATCCTGATGGCCGCAAGGATGTACGACAAGCAGGCGATCGACGGCCCGTTCCTGCAGATCCGGGACGTGGACGCGTTCCGCGAGGTGGCCAGGCGCTCGGCGGCGCTGGGCTTCGACGGCAAGTGGGTGCTGCACCCGGGGCAGATCGACGCGGCCAACGAGGTCTACTCCCCGGCCCAGGCCGACTACGACCACGCCGAAATGATCCTCGACGCGTACGACTGGTACACGTCGGAGGCGGGCGGCAAGCTCGGCGCGGTGATGCTCGGCGACGAGATGATCGACGAGGCGTCCCGGAAGATGGCGCTGGTGATCGCCGCCAAGGGCCGCGCGGCCGGGATGACGCGCACCTCGTCCTTCACCCCGCCCACGGACTGACGGCCGACCGCCGGTGCCGCCCCGGGAGCCGGGGCGGCACCGCGGGTCAGAAGGTGGGCGTGCTGCCGCCGGTGTCCGAGCCGATGGCGATGATGATGATCACGACATAGACCGCGATCAGCAGCACCATCAGCACGGTGAGGATCCAGCCGATGATGATGGCGGCCTTCGCCATGCCCTCGCCCTGCTCACCGGTCTCCCGGATCTGCTTGCGGGCCACGTGTCCCATGATCGCGCCGATCGGGGCGGTGATGCAGGAGGTGAAGCCCACCAGCGAGAGCACCAGCGCCACGATGGCCAGGGTGTTGGTCTTGCTCGACGGTTGGCCGTACGCGGGGTGGGCCGGCGGCGGGTAGCCGGCCGCCGCGTACGGGGCGCCTCCGGCGGGCGGGTAGCCGGGCGCGGCGTACGGGGCGCCTCCCGCGGGCGGGTAGCCGGGCGCCGCGTACGGGTCGCCTCCGGCGGGCGGGTAGCCGGGCGCCGCGTACGGGTCGGCCGGGGTCGGCTGGCTCGGGATCGGGTTGCCCATCGGCAGCGTCGGGTCGGCCGGTGGGCTCGACTGCTGACCCGACGCCGACGGGTCCTGCCAGCCACCTGACGGTGGGGGATAGCTCATCAGAATCATCTCCGTAGACGTGGTGTCGTCAGGGTAGTCAGCGGGCCGCCGCGCCGAAGACCCCCTTTCCGGGTGCCGGCGTTGCCCGCAACGTCCACAGCGGGCAGGATCTCGGCATGGCACTTGACGCGCGCGGCGGTCGGTCGCGACGGGACGTGAGCCGTCCAGGGCTGGTGCGGCGCAACCGCGGCGGTGGCCCGGCCGGGTCCGCCGACCAGGACCAGCCGGCGCCGCTCGCCGAGCCGGCCACCATGCGCCTGGACGGCCGGGTCGCCCTGGTCACCGGGGCCGGCAGCCCGGACGGCATCGGGTACGCGACCGCGCGCCGCCTCGCCGATTTGGGCGCCCGGGTGGCGATCGTCTCCACCACCCGGCGGATCCACGAGCGCGCCGGTGAGCTGGGCGTGACCGGGTTCGTCGCCGACCTCACGGACGAGTCTGAGGTGGGCGCGCTGGCCGACGCGGTCGCCGAGCAGCTCGGCGACGTCGAGGTGCTGGTCAACAACGCAGGCCTGGCCAGCCGGGCCAGCCCGGAGGTGCTGCGGCCGGTGGCCCAGCTCAGCTACGACGAGTGGCGCGGCGAGATCGACCGCAACCTGAGCACCGCGTTCCTGTGCAGCCGCGCGTTCATCGGCGGGATGGCCGAGCGGGGCTGGGGGCGGATCGTCAACCTCGCCGCCACCGCAGGCCCGGTCAACGCGCTGCCCACCGAGGCCGGATACGCGGCGGCGAAGGCGGGCGTGGTGGGGCTGACCAGGGCGCTGGCGATGGAGATGATCGCCGACGGGGTGACAGTGAATGCGGTCGCGCCCGGCATCATCCACACGGCGGCGTCCACCATGACCGAGATCAAGCAGGGGCTGGGCACCCCGGTCGGGCGCCCCGGCACGCCGGACGAGGTGGCTGCCGCGATCGCCTTCCTCTGCTCGCCGGCCGCCTCGTACATCACCGGGCAGATGCTGGTGGTCGACGGCGGCAACAGTGTCCGGGAGGCGCAGTTCCGCTGACCGTCAGCGGTAGCTGCCGTTGTCGGAGTTGGCCCAGATGGCCAGGCCGATCCAGCCGCAGCAGACGAGCAGCCCGAGCGCGGTGAAGATGTAGCTGAGGATCAGTCCCCAGGTGGCGAGCTGGTCGCCCTCCTCACCGGTCTGCCGGATCTGCCGCTTGGCGAGGTGACCGAGGACGATCCCGGCCGGTGCGAAGACGAAGGCGAAGACCAGCGACAGGATGGCCAGCAGGTTGGGCCCGCCGCCGCGCGGTCGGGGCCCCTGCCCGGGCGGCCCGTACTGGCCGTACGGGGGCTGCGGGGCGTACGGCGGCTGCTGGCCCCACGGTGGCTGCTGCGGGTGCCCGTACGGCTGGCCGTAGGCCGGCGGCTCGTACGGCGACGGCGGCTGGTCCGGCTCACCGGGTGGTTGGCTCACGGCCGCTCGTCCCCTCCGTCGCAGGTCAACGACCCTCTCTCTTGCGGACGCTACCCGCAGCGGTGAACCTTTTCACAGCGGTTGTGTGGACTGGTCACCTTGGCTCCGCCGGTCGCGGGACCGATACTGACCGAGCGTTCAGTTACCCACGAGTAATGCTCCGATCCCCCCGGAGGCTGAGATGGCCCGACTCGCCCAGACGCCCGGCCTGACCGACGTGCAGCGGTCGATCCTGGAGACCGTCCGGGAGTTCGCCGACAAGGAGATCATCCCGCACGCCCAGCGGCTGGAGCACGCCGACGAGTACCCCACCGACATCCTCGACGGGATGCGCGAGATGGGCCTCTTCGGCCTCACCATCGCCGAGGAGCACGGCGGCCTGGGTGAGTCTCTGCTGACCTACGCCCTGGTGGTCGAGGAGCTGTCCCGGGGCTGGATGTCGATCTCCGGCATCGTCAACACCCACTTCATCGTGGCGTACCTGATCTCGCAGCACGGCTCGGCGGAGCAGAAGGCCCGGCTGCTGCCCCGGATGGCCACCGGCGAGGTGCGCGGAGCCTTCTCCATGTCCGAGCCGGAGTGCGGCTCGGACGTCTCGGCGATCAAGTCGAAGGCCGTCCGCGAGGGCGACACCTTCGTCCTCAACGGCCAGAAGATGTGGCTGACCAACGGGGCGTACTCGTCGGTGGTGGCCACCCTGGTCAAGACCGAGACCGGGGCCGACTCGGTGTACGGCAACATGAGCACCTTCCTGCTGGAGAAGGAGCCCGGATTCGGCGAGACGGCGCCGGGCCTGACCATTCCCGGCAAGATCGACAAGATGGGCTACAAGGGCGTCGAGACCACCGAGATGGTGCTCGACGGGGTCAGCGTCCCCGCCTCCGCCGTGCTCGGCGGCGAGGCGAAGGTCGGCCGGGGCTTCTACCAGATGATGGACGGCATCGAGGTGGGCCGGGTCAACGTGGCCGCCCGCGCCTGCGGCATCTCCATCCGCGCCTTCGAGTTGGCCGTCGCGTACGCCCAGCAGCGCCGCACCTTCGGCCAGCCGCTGGCCCGGCACCAGGCCATCGCCTTCAAGCTCGCCGAGATGGGTACGAAGATCGAGGCAGCGCACGCCCTCATGGTCAACGCCGCCCGGCTCAAGGACGCCGGCCAGCGCAACGACGTCGAGGCCGGCATGGCCAAGCTGCTCGCCTCGGAATACTGCGCCGAGGTCGTCCAGGAGGCGTTCCGCATCCACGGCGGCTACGGCTACTCCAAGGAGTACGAGATCGAGCGGCTGATGCGGGAGGCCCCGTTCCTGCTCATCGGCGAGGGCACCTCGGAGATCCAGAAGACCATCATCTCCCGGGGCCTGCTCAAGGAGTACAAGCTCTAACCGGCGCCCCGGTCACCCGCCGGCCGGCTCCGGTGCGGTGACCGGCAACCCCACCGCCAGCATCTCCGACCGGGTCCGGAAGTGCTCGATCGCGGCGACCAGCCGCTCCTCGGGCACCGCCGTGTCCCGGCCGCCCACCACCGGCTCCGGCTCCAGCGACTGCCGCACGATCTGGCGCAGCCGAACGCCGTCCACCCGGCCGTCCTGCCGTTTCGGATTGACCCGGTCGATGTTCGTCCAGGCGTACGTCTGGCGGCCGTGCCGGATGCCGCTCGCGGTGAGCGCGAGCCGCCCGGTGAACCGGACCTCCTCGTGGACCGTCCGCCCGATCCAGGCGGCGGCGCCGACCGCGAGCAGCGGCCGCAGGGGCACGCCCCACCACGACTCCTCGGGGAGCGTGCCGATCAGTCCCACCGCGATCGCCGCCGTCGCGATCGTCTCGGTCACCAGGTCGGCCCAGCCGGCGAGGGACCGCTGCGCCACCAGGCCGGGCTCCACCGAGCGCCGGCCCGCCACCCGTGATCGCCACACCAGGCGGCCGTCGCGCCGGGGCCACCACCGCTGTGTCAGCCACCGTGCACCCAGGAGCAGCCAGACGAAACAGCTGAGGTCGAAGTCGTCGCGGGGCGGCACGCGGAACAGCCCGGCCGCGACCGGCACCGCCACCGCCGCAGCGGCGCCGAGGGCGAGCAGTCGGCGTGCCCAGAGGCCGTCGCCGGGTGCGGGCAGCCGACCCAGCAGGGGGAGGGGCACCAGCGCACGGTACAAGCCCTCCGCCACCCTGAGCATCACCCGCCCCGTGCGCCGCGACCAACCGGCACACAGGCGGTCGCTCTGCGGGACAGCGGTGGTGGGTGGGGTCAGCCGTTGGAGCCGGGCAGCCGTACCGCCAGGTGCTCGCGGGCCCGGGCGACCAGGGCGGCCGGGTCGTCGGCGTAGAGGCGGATCTCGTGCACCGGCCCGCTCGGGCCCTTCGGCAGCCGGACCGAGAGCGGCTCGCGCAGCACGACGTCGATGCTGGTCTGGCTGCCGACGCCGACGTTCAGGATCGTCCCCTCATCGGACTGCTCGAGTTGGACGGCGCGGCTGGACGGCAGCGACCGGTAGCGGTGCTCGACCCGGGCCACGGCCGACCAGGGCACCACGAAGTCGACCGAGATGCCGTTGCGGAGCCGCAGCCCCGCCGGGCCGGCGACGTGCGGGTGGATCCGCAGGCTGGCGAAGAGACCGAACATCCAGAGCAGTCCCCAGATGCCGAGCACGAGCGCGGTGTGCCGGACCGACGGCCACGGAACGGTGTGCCGGAGGATCAGGTCGAAGATCGGGATCTCGATCGCGGAGAGCGCGATGAAGGCGACGAGGATCGGCTGCACCACGCCGACGTAGCTGAACGCCGCCGCCCCGGCCTCCAGCGCGGGGGGCCGCCGGAGCAGCCAGCGGGCGAGGCTGAGCCACATCCCCACCTCGTACGCGAGCACGCGACGCAGTAACGCGACCGGAGGACTCTGCTTCCGCACGGCTCACCCGCCCTTCACATCGTTTTTGCATTGCAGTTGCAACGTAATCGGTTGGCCGGGGGCGTGTCAATGCAGTCGCACTGTGAAAGCATGGGCAGATGCCGAAGCGGGTTGATCACGGGGAGCGGCGGAAGCTGATCGCCGACGCGCTGATGCGGGTGGCCGCGGAACGCGGGCTGGAGGCGGTCAGCCTGCGCCACGTGGCGGCAGAGGCCGGCGTCTCCTCCGGGATGGTGCAGCACTACTTCCGCACCAAGGACGAGATGATGACCTTCGCCCTGTCGGTGGTGCGCGACCGCAGCGAAGCCCGGGTGACCCGAGCCGTCTCCGCACTGGGGGACGAACCGTCCCCGCGTACGCTGCTCCGGACCATGCTGACCGAGCTGCTGCCGCTCGACGAGGCGCGCCGGGCGGACGGCCGGGTGGCGCTGGCGTTCCTGGCCTTCACCGCGGTACGCCCCGCCGTCGCCGCCGGGCTGCATCAGGAGTCCGCCGAGCTGCTGGCCTTCATCGCCGGGCAGATCCGCACCGCGCAGGCCGCCGGCGCGACGCAGACCCGCGTCGACCCGGACCGGGCCGCGGTGGCGCTGCTCGCCGTCATGGAAGGGCTGGGCGTCTACCTGCTCGGCGGGCACTACCCGCCGGAGACGGCGCTCGCCGCGCTGGACGCCCAGTTGGACCTGCTGCTCGGCCCCGAGCCCGCGGCACAGCGCGGCCGTGCAGCGCCGCCCCGGCGCTCGCCGGCGCCCTGACCTGGCTGGTCAGCCGAGCCGGGTCAGCCCCGCCGCGGCCCGATCCACGATGAGGCAGCGGTCCTCGACGTAGTCGATCCCGGCCTCCTCGGCGATCCGCCGCGCCTCCGCCGAGACGATCCCGAGCTGCAACCAGACCGCCGGTGCGCCGACCGCCACCGCCTGCCGGACCACGTCGACCGCGTCCTCCGCGGGACGGAACACGTCGACCAGGTCGACCGGGTGCGGGATGTCGGCCAGCGACGGGTACGCCTTCTCGCCGAAGAGTTCGTCCACGATCGGGTTCACCGGGATGATCCGCCAGCCGTACTGCTGCATCTCGGCCGGTATCTGGTGTGCGGCCTTGTGCGGGTCGCGGGAGGCGCCCACGACGGCGATCACGGCGGAGTCGGCGAGGATCTGCTGGGCTGAGCGCACCAGGCGAGCCTAACCCTGACCGGCGATCAGGCCATCGGCGTCAGTGTCAGGCACGCTCCGCATTGTCGCCGCGACCGACGCCCGGTGGGGTGATCCCGACGGCCTCAAGGTTCCGCGCCTCCTGACTGGCCGGATCAAAGGGCTTCGCCGCAGTGAAAACGATCCGTGCGTTCTCGGGGGTGATCACCGTGACATCGCGGGTGTTCCAGGGAGTATCCCGTGGGCCATCGACCGACTTCGGGAGCAACGCACGACAGGCCTCGACAAGGGAATCGACCTGGCTGAGCACGCACGCGAAACTGAAGCTCATCGCTGGTGCGTGCGCCGGAACGCTCGCCGCCGGGACGAGGAGTACATCCTGGAAACATCCGGGCCGGGAGCGGGCACGGGACTCATCTCAAACGCGTTGTAGTAATCACTCATGCACCCCACCCTCCGGTCTCACGCGACGTGAGGGTCAAGTTGGGTCCATGAATCCGGCCCAATCGCTGCGATCCGAACCACGTCGTGGCCGGATATACCTAGAGCAGCGTCAACTGCTCCGCCGGGGGCGGTGGGGGCTCGGGCGACCGACGGTTGTCGCCCTGCTCGCCCCGGTGCAGCCCGTGCCGGCGGGACGCGATCCGGACCCGCGCGGTCAGCTCCCGCTGATACGCCTGCGGCGCGTACGCGCCCGCCCGGTAGAGCTGGCGGTAGCGGGGGACCAGATGGGGGAACTCCCGGGCCAGCCAGTGCGCGTACCACTCCCGGGCACCGGGGCGCAGGTGCAGGGCGAGCGGCGTCACGCTGGTCGCCCCGGCCGCGGCGATCGCCGACACGGTCGCCTCGATCGACTCGTCGTCGTCGCTGAGCCCCGGCAGGATCGGCGCCATCAGCACCCCCACCTCGAACCCGGCGTTGGTGAGCTGCCGGACGGCGTCCAGCCGGCGGCGGGGGCTGGGCGTGCCCGGCTCGACCGCGCGCCACAGCGCCTCGTCGACGAAGCCCACGGAGTAGGAGAGCCCGACCCGGGTGACCTCGGCGGCCTGGCGGAGCAGCGGCAGGTCCCGCAGGATCAGGGTGCCCTTGGTCAGGATGGAGAACGGGTTCGCGAAGTCGCGCAGCGCCTCGATGATCGGCGGCATCAGCCGATAGCGCCCCTCGGCCCGCTGGTAGCAGTCCACGTTGGTGCCCATCGCGACGTGCGCGCCGCGCCAGCGCGGGGCGGCCAGCTCGCGCCGGACCAACTCGCCGGCGTTGACCTTGACGATCACCTTCCGGTCGAAGTCCGCCCCGGCGTCGAGGTCGAGGTAGGTGTGGGTGTTACGCGCGAAGCAGTTGTGGCTGACCACGCCGTTGGCAATGAAGTCGCCGGTGCCCGTGGTGATGTCCCACAGCGGCAGCTCCAGCCCGAGGTCCTCGATGCTCACCACCCGCAGCGCCGCCTGGCACTTGAGCGCCGCCCCCTCGATGGAACGCTTGCGGGTGATGGCCGGGTCGGTCAGGTGGAAGAAGCGCAGCCGGGCGGTGAGACCGCCGGTCAGTCGGATCTGCCGCACTCGGTTCGGCAGGCCCGGATCCTCGAGCACCCAGGTGAACCCGAAGTGGTTCAGGGCGGCCCCGGTCTCCTCGAGGATCCGGTCGTCGCCGTTGCTGATCCGGAGGATGCCCCTGCTGCAGCTGCCCTCGGCGTCGAAGATGCCGGCGAGAAAGCCCAGCCGCCAGTCGTCACCGGGGGCGTCCGGCCACCGGATCAGCTCCGTGATGGCCTCGATGTCGCGCCGCTTCGACGTCCGGATGGCGGTTACCGCCCGCCGGGTTGCACTGGCGGGGGCGAAGGAAAAGCTCTTGGTTTCGACGCCCGCATCGGTCAGGAATCGCTGCGTGCGGTCCAGCGCCTCGCCGTCGACGAGGGCCAACCGGAATTGGTGCACCGTCCCATAGGCGTACGAGTGGGCACCAAGGTGGGCGTCACCCCGCACCCTTCCGCAGAGGTAGCCCCGGCGGTAGTCGGCCGAGGGCTTCGGCGGGGTCGCGAAGCGGCCGGTGCCGATCAGGCGGTTGTTGGTGGTCAGGTAGGGACGTTGCCCAGCACCGTTCATCGCGCCCGTCACGTACTTCCAGCCCCGGTCGGACAGGAATCTATGGTCCCCGCTGGCGACCAGCCTGGTGCCGTCCTCCAGCGTGATCCGGTAGGCCCGCTTCACCGTCGACCACTTGTCAAGGACGGTGGTGATCACATACCGCCGGTAGGCGCCCCGCCGCTCGGTGCCGTAGATCCGGTCGCCCGGCTCCAGTTCGCTGATCGGCCTCGTGCGGCCGTCCGCCATCAGGATCGGAGTGTCGCCAGCCATGCAGTAGACACACGCATGACTGCATCCCCGGTACGGGTTGATCGTCCACTCGAACGGCATGCGGGACGCGCCGGGCACCCGGTTGATGATCGACTTTGCCTGCACCTCGTAGAAGGTCATCCCGGCGAAGCCGGGGGTGTCGAAGGTGCGGGCAACCGCGCCGGGCAGCGCCAGCGGCAGGGGTGGAGTCGCTGGCGCTGCCCGACCAGGGACCTCCTCGTCCGGGGGAGCGGAAAGGTTGTCCCAGCGCACAGGCACTATTCGAACATGTGTACGAGGGGAGCGCAAGTGACTCGCCGGACACCGGGGCCCGAACCCGAGGCGGCGGGTGCAGGATGGAGGCATGGAGACGTCGACCTTCGTCTACGACGGCGACTGCGCGTTCTGCACCCGCTGCGCGGAGTTCATCGAGCGCCGGATCCCGACCCGCGCGCGGGTGCTGCCGTGGCAGTTCGCCGACCTCGCCGCGCTCGGCCTGACCGAGGCGGAGTGCGAGGAGGCGGTCCAGTGGGTCGGCGCCGACGGCGTGCGCGCCGCGGGGCCGGACGCCATCGCCCGGCTGCTCGGGGAGAGCGGCCCGCTGTGGCGGATCGCCGGGGCCGGCCTGCGGTTCCCCCCGGTCCGGGCCGCCGCCTGGCCGGCGTACCGCTGGGTCGCCCGCAACCGCCACCGGTTGCCCGGCGGCACCGCGGCCTGCGCCGTGCCGTCCGCCAACCGGCCCTGACCGCGCCGCCGAGCCTGCCGCCGGCCGCCGCTCGTGCGCCCGCCGTCGGGCCGACCCGCCCGTCGGCACCGGGCCGGCCGGTCAGCTCGGCAGACCGGTGCAGGCGGCGCCGTCGATGGTGCACGCCCTGGGGGTGGCGCTGATCGCCGCGCCGCTCACCCGGAACGTCACCCGGATCGAGCCGCGGCCGGGCACCGTCGCGTTGCTCCCGTCCGGGGTGAACGTCCACGTCGCGCCGTCCCGGCTGGCCCTGGCCCCGGTTACGGAACCGACCTCGAGCGACTCCCGGGGCAGCACGATGACGAGTTGCCAGTCCGTCGCCCCGGCCGTACCCGGGTTGGTGATCGTCACCCTGGCACCGTAGCTGAGCAGGGCGTTGTCCTCGACGGCGAAGTCGGCGCGCAGCGCGGCCGGTGCGGGTGGCGGCGTGGTGGGCGCCGACGGTGCGCCGGCCGGCGGCGGGGCGGCCGGCGGCGTTGCGGTCGGTGCGGTGGTCGCGGAGTGCGTGGACGCGCGGGGTGTGGCGCTGACCGATTCGGGTTGCCGGCCCGGTGTCCCGGTGGCCGGCGCCGCGGGCGCCACCAGGTCCGGTGGCGGCTCGACGGCCACCGGGGTCAGCCGATCCGGCGTACGCAGCACCGTGACGGCCGAGTACGCCGTCGCCAGCAGCACCCCCAGTGCGGCGACGCCGGCCACCTGGGCGAGCCGCGATCCGTTCCCCCGGCTGGCGAGGGTGCGTCGCGCGGCCCGGGCTGTGGCGACGATCCCGTCCAACAGAATGATCGCCGCGGTCCGCCGTGGCTGGGACGGTGGTGCCGGCACTGGACCGTTCCCCCTTCAGATCGTCCGGCGGGCCGGCGTCCGCGCCCTCCGGTCCCGCCGGTTCAGAGCGCGCGGAGCCCGACGAGAATCGCCTCGAGCAGTTCCATGGACGGTCGCCCGGACAGCGTCGGCGGCTCGTGCATCTCGATCAGCCCGGTCCCCAACAGGTCGCCGAGCAGCACCCGGACGGTACCCAACGGCAGGTCCAGTGCGGCCGCGACCTCCGCCACCGACAGTGGACGCCAGCACCGCTCGAGGATCCGGGCCTGCTCGGGAAACAGTTGCGCGGCGGCGCGGACCGCCGGTCGGGCCACCACCAGGGAGATGACGTCGAGCTGGCCGTGGTCGGACGTGGTCCGCCCGCGCGTCATGGTGTACGGGCGAGCTACCGGTCCGGCCTCGTCGTCGTACCACGCCTCGTCATGGTCCCCAGTGGTCCGCACCGCTGTCCCCGCCTGTCGCCACCCGGGCCGGCTCAAGATAGACCGGCAGGTTCCGCTCGGCCTGCGCCGCGAACAGCGCCACCTCGTACGCCATGTCGCCGACCTCGGCGTCACCGCCCATCCGGACGGTGAGGATTGCCCCGCCGCGGGTGGTGGCGATGAACACGAACGCGCGCGACATCTGCATGACGACCTGCCGCAGCGTGCCGGTGGCGCACACCCGGGTGGCGGCCTGGCCCAGCGCGTACAGGCCGCTGACCACGCTGGAGAGCTGCTCGGCCACCTCGTCCGACACGGCACGGGACCGGGCGAGCAGCAGCCCGTCGGGGGAGAGGACGACGGCGAACTCGGCACCGGGCACCCGGTCGACCAGGCCGTCCAGGGCGACTGTCAGGCTGTCCATGGTGACCACTGGATGTGTCATCTCGTCCTCTCGCTGCGTTCCCCGAACGGGATCCCGGCGGTGTCGGGGCCGGTGCCGGGTGCGGGCCGGCTCACCCCGGGGCGGCGGACCCGCGTCGGCAGCCCGCCGCCGTCGGCGCCCTCCGGCGAGGTCCGTGGGTACGGGAGGCCGCCCGGCACCCGGTGCCCCGCCCCGGCAAGCCTGCCATCCTCGGGCCCGGCCCCGGTGACCAGCCCGACCGGAAACAGTACGACGGCCGCGGTCCCGCCGCGAGGGCCGGGACGTAGCGAGATCCGGGCGCCGCAGCGGGCGGCGAGCAGGGCGGCGACGTACAGCCCGGCCCGGCCGGTGGGCGGGCCGTCCGGTGGCGGCTGGGCCAGCAGTTCGTTCGCGTCGGCCAGTCCGGCGGCGGTGAGGCCGGGCCCGTCGTCGATGATCACCACGGAGCAGCCCTGCCGACCGGGCTCACCGGCGACCCGTACGGTGGCGTGCTCCGGCGAGCAGGCCAGCCCGTTCTCGATCAGCTCGGCCAGCAGGTGGACGACGTCCGTGACGGCGGCCCCGGCGAGCGACCACGGCCAGTGCGGTGCGACCAGGACCCGGTGGTAGTCCGGCACCTCGGCGACCGCCCCGCGTACCACGTCGAGCAGCGGCAGCGGTCGTCGCCAGCGGCGGGCCGGGGTCGCGCCGGCGAGGGTGACCACCTTCTCCACGTTGCGCCTGATCCGGGTGGCGAGATGGTCGAGCCGGAACAGATCGGCGGTCTCCTCCGCCGTGCGCTCGCGCCGCTCCATCGTGTCGAGCAGGTCGAGCTGGTCGCGCAGCAGGGCCTGGTTGCGCTGGGTGAGCCGCAGGAACAGTTCCCGGGTGGCCGCTTCAGGCCCCGGAGCATGCCGGTTGGCGGCATCCGGACCCGGCACGCCGTACTGGCCGGTCGGGCGGGCGTCGGGGTGCCCGGCGGCGACCGGCGGCAGCTGGATCGTCGGGGCGTCGGCGAGGCGGAGCTCGCCCGGCCGGTCGTCCGGCCCGGTGATGAGCCGGCGTATCGTGCCGGGCCAGCCGATCAGCACCACGAGCACCGCGACGAGCCCGAGGCCCACCACCGCGCCGGTCCGCGCGACCACCAGTGCCGCGCCCGGCGCGGCCCGCTCGGCGCTGCTGTGGGCGGCGGCGATCACCAGCTCGCGTAGGCCGCTCAGCGCCGGGTCGACCGCGGCCCGCCAGCTCTGCGCGCTGATTCCCGTCGTGGCGCCGGCGTCCGCCGTCCGCAGCAGCCGGTCCTCCAGTGCGAGCAGACCGGCGAACCGGGGGCCCTCCACCAGCCGTCGGTGCTGGTCCCGCCCGGTGGCCGGCAGCTCCGCGGCGGCCGTCGTGCGGGCGTACCGCTGGGTGGCCACCAGCTCGGCCAGCTGGTGCCGCTCGTCGGCGCTGAGCCGTCCGCCGGTCAGGGCGGCGGTGAGCAGGGTGTCCTCCCGGGCGAGCAGTTCCCGGGCGCGGGCCAGCGCGATCACCGCCCGGGTCTCGTCGGCCAGCGCGCCCTCGCGCCCGCCCCACTCCGGGCCGTACACGGCGAAGGCGGCATCTATCAGCTGGTCGTAACCGGCGACCGCGCCGACCCGGTCGAGCCGCCCGGCGTCCACCTCGGACCGGTGGGCGGCCAGCCCGGCCATCCGACGGGCGAGCTCGCCGGCCCGGCCCTGGACCGTGCCCGCGGTGAGCAGCCGCAGGTCGTGACCTTCGGTGAACGCATGCACCGGGGCGGCGGCCCGGTCGGTCCGATCGCGCGCCCCGGCCAGATCGGCGCGGGCCCGGCCAGCCCCGGCCAGCGCCTCGGCGGTGAGCCGGCGCTCGGCCTGCAGGTTGAGGATCAGCAGGTCGGTGGGCTGGCCGAGGGTTTCCGTCAGGACCCGGACCCGGACCAGCTCGGCCGCTTCCCGGCCGGTCAGGAACGCCGCGTACGCCCAGAGGGTCAGCAGCACGGCCGCCAGCGCGGCGAGCTTGAGCCGGATCCGCCCGTCACCGGGCTGCCGGGCGCCCCGCTCCGCCCGGTCCACCGGGTGGCTCACCGGGCGGACCGTTCCGGCCACGGCTGCCGGCCGGCGGTGCTCGACCGGTCCGCGACGACGGTGCGCAGCAGCGCCAGCAGCTCCGCCCGGTTGGCGCAGTTCAGGCGGGTCCGCATCCGCGCCACGTGGTGCTCCACCGTCTTGGCGGAGATGAAGAGCCGGTCGCCGATCTCCCGGTAGGTCAGGCCGGCCAGCACCAGCCCGGCCACCTCGTGTTCCCGGTCGCTGAGCCGGTGCTGCGCGGGGCCGGTGACAGCGTCGGCGACCGGGGCCGGGCCGTCGCCCGACGTGGGCGGCCGGCCGCCCCGGGGCGTGGTGGGCCGGCCCTGGAGCACTCGGGCGCACTCCAGCAGGCTGGTCATCGCCCGCCGGTCGGAGGTGCGGATCGCGGCCTGCCCGGCGAGGCGGGCGGCGTCCCAGCACAGTCCGGCGTCGTACAGCCCGCGGGCGGCGGCCTCCACCCGCACCGGGTCGACCACGCCACGGAGCACCTCGACCCAGCTCGCGGCGGCGGCGGCGACCACCGCGGCGTACCGGCTGTGGTCGGCTGCGGCGAGCAGGGCGGCGACGTGCTCGTCGGCGACCACCGGCTCCTCGGTCAGGATCGCGGCGTGCAGCCCGGTCCAGTGCAGCGGGGCGCTCCACAGTGCCGGGCCGCCGAGCCGGTCCAGCAGCGACCATGCCTCCCGCAGGTACGGCTCCAGCCGGGCCAGGTCGCCCAACCGGGCGCCCACGACTGCGAGTTCGCCGAGCGGCAGCAACGTGAACAGGTCGACGGGGTGTCGGACCACCGCCTCCAGCGCGGGTACCCAGCCCTGGTGGAGCGCCCCGAGGTCGCTGTTGCGCCGGGCGATGCCCAGCCGGAGCGCGCTGGCCAGGAGCAGGTCGCGGGACTCCAGCGGGCGTTGGTCGGCGTCCACCGCCGCGAGGCACTCGGCCGCGGCGGCCGTGTGGCCCCGGACCATCAGGATCCAGGCCTGCAACAGCCGGTGGCGGCGGGCCATGAGCGGGCCCCCGATGCCGGTCGCGACGGCCCGGTCCAGCACTCCCTCGGCGATGTCCAGCTCGGCGCAGTGGATCGCGGTCAGCGCGGCGAGCGCGGCCGGACTGTCCGGCAGGAGCACCGCCCGCCCGTCCGGTTCCAGCAGCGCGGCCGCCTGCACGAGAGTGGACAGGGCGGTGGTTGGCGGGCCGGTGAGGCTCTCCCGTACCCCCTCGGCCATCAGCCGGGCGGCGCTGGCGTGCAGGGTGGGCGGCCCGCCGGCCCGGTCGTCGCCGGGCCCGTCCCCGGCGGTGGTCGGGCGGCCGACGGCCAGCGCGCCGACGGCGGCGAACGCGGCGGCCGAGGGGCTGCCCGACCACCGGTACAGCTCGACGCTGCGGCTCACCTGGCCGCGGTGGGCGAGGGCCGTCGCGGCCACCGTCGCCGCCGCCACCCGCTCTTCCGGGACGGCCGTCGCGAGCAGCCGGTCCGCCAGCCGCAGGGCGGCGTCCAGGTCGCCGGCGAGCGCCGCGGCGAGCGCCTGCCGGGCGCCGGCCGGCAGCCCCGCCGCCGTGGCCGCCGCGAACAGCTCGGCCGCGAGCGTGGGCTCCCCGCTGAGCGCCTCCTCGGCCGCGGCCCGCAGCGCCGGGGCCGGGCAGTCGCCGAGTACGCCGGCCGCGCGCAGCGACAGGACCAGCGGGAGCACCGCGGCACCGCGGTTGAGCTGCAGCTCGGTGAGCCGGCGCCAGACCGCGGTGCGTTCGGTGGCCGGGCTGAGCGCGACGACGGCTCGCCGTACGAGCGGCGAGAGCCGGCCGTCGGCGCCGAGCAGGCCGGCGGCCCGGGTGGCGGTGACCAGCTCGTCCACCGCCTCGGGCGGCCGATCGAGCAGCGCGCCGAGCAGGTCCACCGGGAGCGGTACGCCGGCGGCGAGGGCCAGCAGCAGCCGCCGGACGTCGGGCGGCAGCTCCTCCAGGTCCGGCCCGAACTGGAGGACGGCCGGCCGGGGCGGTTCGGCCGAGACAGTGACCGGTTCCTCCTGCCCGCGCAGCCCGCGGACCAGTCGCTCGACGTCGCGCGGGACGCCGCCGGTCTGCGCGTGCACGAAGGCGACCAGATCGCTCCGCCGGCCCAGTTCGGGCACGCCGGCGAGGTACGCGCCGGTCTGCTCGGGGGTGAACGGGGTGAGCGCGATCTGCTGCCCGTCCCGCTTCAACGCGTCGGCCAGGTCGGCGAGCGCCGCCGACCGGGGCCACGGGCGGTAGCCGACCAGCAGCCGGTGCCGGCGGGCGTCCACCAGTCGGCGCAGCGTCTCCAGCCGCGCGTCGTCGAGCAGGTGCGCGTCGTCGACCAGCAGTACCGCCTCGGGGTCGACCTGGCCGGCCGGGCTCGGGACGCCCTCCAGCACGGTGACCCCGGCTCGCTGGTGGGCCCGCGCCAGCTCGGTGAGCAGGGCGGTCTTGCCATGGCCGCCGGGACCGGTCACGCTGACGGCGAGCGGCGTACCCGGGTCCGCCGCGACCGCCCCGAGCAGGGCCGTCGGCCGCTTGCCCAGCACGAGCCGGGCCTCCGTCACGCTACTCATGATCATGGTCATCCTTCGCGTCCCCGGCCCCGGGCCAGCGCCAGGCGGGACGGCTTCGGCAGGTTCAGCGGGGCGATCCGGATCGGCGGGCGGGGTGGTGGCTCGCCGTGGGGGGCGTGATGCGGCTCGCTGTGCCGGGCCGGGAAAGCCGCCGTCCCGGCGCCGCTGACCGGCGTGGACGGGGGCGCCGGCACCGGCCGGCGGCGCGGGGACACCACCTGGCAGGCGGCGAGGGCCGCCCCGGTGGCGGCGGTCAGCTGGGGATCCGGCTCCACCTCGACGGGGACCGGAAAGGCCGCGGCGAGCAGCTCGCGGACCAGCGGGATCCGGGCGGAGCCACCGGCGAGGAGGACCCCGTCGAGCTGCGCGGGGGTAAGGCCGGCGGAGTGTACGGCCCGCACCAGCAGGTCGACGGTCGCGCGCACCGCCGGCCGGATCAGGTCCTCGAACTGTGTCCGGGTCACCGGCACCCGGACCGGTCCCGTCGGCAGGGCCAGCATGACGTCGGTCTCCGTACCGACGGCCAGCTCCCGCTTGACCCGGTCGCACTCGCGTAGCAGCCCGTGCGGCGTCGGGTGGGTCTCCCGGCGGGCTGTGCCCGCGAAATCCCGGCCGAGCACGGTACGGACGTGCTCGGCGAGCGCCTCGTCGAAGTCGGTGCCGCCGAGGGGGTCGAGGCCCTGGGGAAGGCCGAACGCCTCGTAGGTGCCCTGCGGGTTGCGGCGGACCAGCGCCGCCTCGAAGGTGCTGCCGCCCAGCGCGTAGACCGCGGCGGTGGTGCCCGGGAAGCCGCGTGCCGCGTGGTTCTCGGCGACCGTGACCGGGTGCGGGAGTAGCGTCACGTTGCGCACGTCGAGGTGCCACAGCGCCCGGCGCAGCAGGTCGCGCCGGTGTGAGCCCCACCCGGCGGGGTGGCTGAGCACGACCGCCTCGGCGAATCCGCCCTCCCGGGCGGCGACCCGCTCCACCACCCACGCCGCGAGCTCCGCGATCAGGTTCTCCGGCGGGCACGGCTCGCCGCCGAGCAGCAGGGGCACGTCGTCGCCGATCCGGCGGACGAAGTCCCGGGTGGTGCGGCCGGGGTCGTCGACGGCGGGCTGGCCGACCGTGAGCGACCCGTCCGGCGACAGGTGCAGCACCGACGGTACGACGGGTTCCCCGGCGTCCAGCGCGACCACCTCAGGTCGGGCCCAGGTCTCATTCCGCCGTCGGGCGACTGCTGCGACTGTGCTGGTGCTTCCGATGTCCATCCCGAGGACGTACGGCATGTGTTTCTTCCTCCACCGTGAGTGGCCCTGGCGACGGTGTCGGCACCGTGGCGACCCACCCCCGGGGAGCCCGTGGGCTCCTACTTTCGTACCAGAGATCGCTTCCGTCCCGGTACCCTAACTCTGGCCGGCCCGGCTCCCCCTCTCCCCCTAACGAACGAGGGGGGGAAGGCCCTAATCCGCTCCCGGTCGGTTTCGGGTCGCTCCCCGATGACCACAGCGGCCCCCGCTCATAGCGTCACTGTCGAAGCACGACGGTGCTGACGCTACGTTCGAGGAGAACTCCCCCATGGATTCGCAACAGAGCCTGCACGTCAACTCGCAGCAGTCGGTGGATTCGTCCCAGACGCTGCACGACTTCGTGCTCAACCTGCTCACCGACCCGGACGCCCGGTCGGCCTTCGACCTCGACCCGGAGGGTGCGCTGCAGGCCGCGGGGCTCACCGACGTCACCGCCGCCGACGTGCAGGACGTGGTGCCGCTGGTGGTCGACTACGCCGCCCCCGGGGCGGGGCTCGCCCCGCTGGCCCCGGTGGCCGGGCAGCTCGGGCTCGACCCGCTGGCGAGCGACGCCACCGACGTGGTCGGCCAGCTCGCGGCCGCGCCGCAGCAGATCAGCGTCAACAGCACGTACGCCGGGGTGGACGTCTCGGCCGGTGCGCTGGGCGCCATCGCGGTCGACCCGGCCGGCCTGTACGCCGGGGCGGCCGTGCTGCCGGGGATCGGACTGGGTATCGGGCCGGGCGGCCTCGCGACCGACCTGACCGGGGCGCACGACGTCGCGCACACTCTCGACTCCGACGTGGTGGGCGCGGTGAACACCGCCGTCGACCCGGTCGTCGGGGACCTCGCCGGTACGGCGGGCGACCCGCTCGGCACCGCCACCGGCACCGGTGTGCTGTCCGGCGACGGCGTGCTCGGCGGTGACCTGGGCGTCCTCTCCGGCACCCAGGCCCAGGTCAACGGCGTGGTCGGTTCGCTCGGCGTCGACCACACCCTGGGCGGGCTCGGCCTCGGTGACGGCGCGGGCGGGGTCGTCCCGCCGGTCCACGTGCCGACCACTGTGGACGGCGTCACGCAGCAGGTGAACGGCACGCTGTCCGGCGTGACCGGCACGGTCAACGGGGTTTCCGGCACGGTCGGCGGCCTCACCGCCGGGGTGACCGGCGACGCCGGGGCCCACGGTAGCGCCACCGTCCACGGCGACGTGCACGCCTCCTCCGACGGCGGTCTGCTGGGCGGTCTGCTCTGACGCAGGGCTCCCGAGCAGGAGCGGAAGGCCGGCTGGCCGGCCTTCCGCTCCTGTGCTGGTTCGGGCCCCTCTTGATAATTGAGCCGAAATCAGCACACTTGGTGCGGTGATCGCGGCGATCTGGCTGGACGTGCTCGACGAGATCGCCCGTACGTGCAGCGCACACGGGCGAGGTGACCTGCTCCAGACGGTGCGGCAGAAGCGGGTCCAACTGCTGGACCCCAGGTTGCGGGTGCTCATCATCGGCGAGTCGCACCAGGGCAAGAGCCAGCTGATCAACGCGATCATCAACGCGCCGGCCTGCCCGGTCGGCGACGGCCGCACCACCGTGCTGCCGACCGTGGTGCAGCACGCCGAGGTGCCGTCGGCTGCCGTGGTCCAGGCCCCGCTGGCGACCCCGGGTCGGTCCGCCGGCGGCGCGGTCCCGGTGACCACCGAGCGGATCCCGGTACCGCTGGACAAGGCCGCCGCGGGGGTTGCCGGCACGCTTGGCCGCCGGGCCGGCGGCGGTCCCGCGCATGTCGAGATCGGACTGCCCCGGGCCCTGCTCGGCACCGGACTGGTGCTGGTGGACACGCCGGGCACCGACGAGGTCGCCGCGCTCGGCGCGGCCGGCCCGACCGCCGCGCCGGCCTGGGCGGACACCGTCCTGCTGGTCTCCGATTCCACCCGGGAACTCTCGGCCGGCGAGCTGACCATGCTGCTGCACCTGGCCCGGTCGCACCCGAACGTGGTGGTGGTGCAGACGAAGACCGATCTCGTGCCGGACTGGCGCGCGGTCGCCGAGCGCAACCGGCAGCACCTGGCCGACGCGGGTGTGCCGGCGCCGGTCATCCCGGTCTCGGCGGTCCTGCGGCTGCGTGCGGCCGTCGTCGACGACCGGGAGCTCAATGCCGAGTCCGGCTTCCCCGTGCTGATCGCCCGGTTGCAGCGTGACCTTGCCGGCAAGTCCGACCGCCTGGCCCGGACCGCGGTCGGCGTGGTCGCCCGGACCGTGGTGGAGCAGCTCGCCGCGCCGCTGCGGGCCGAGTTGGCGAGCCAGGAGGCCGAGGAGCAGTCCGGTCCGATCTCCCGGCTGCACGCGGCCCAGCGCGAGGTCGACGAGCTGCGTCGCTGCTCGATGAGGTGGCAGAACACGCTCGCCGACGAGATGGCCGACCTGCTCTCCGACATCGAGTACGACCTGCGCGACCGGACCCGGCAGGTCCTGCGCCAGGTCGAGGAGGCGTTCGACGAGGCCGACCCGCTGGTCGGCTGGGACGCCTTCCAGGAGTGGCTGGAGCGCAGCCTGGTGGAGGCGGCGGAGGCGAACCACGAGTGGCTGGTCCAGCGCTGCGACTGGGCCGCCCGCCGGGTGGCCGACACCTTCGCCCGGTACGGCGGTGACGTGCTGCCGCCGTGGTCCCTGGCGACACCACCGGACCTCGCTGACCGGCTGCCGGAGATCGAACGGCCGCAGATCGACCGCTTCACCCCGAGCCAGAAGCTGATCACCGGCATGCGCGGCTCGTACGGCGGCCTGCTGATGGTCGGTCTCGCGACGACGCTGGCCGGGATGCCCATGATCAATCCGCTCTCGATCGGCGTCGGTGCGCTGTTCGGTGGCAAGAGCATCCACGACGAGAGTCGACAGCTGCTCCGCCGCCGCCAGGCGACCGTCAAGACGGCGATCCAGCGGCACGTCGACGACTTCTTCGTCCGGGTGACCAAGGAGCGCCGGGACGGTGCCCGGCAGGTGCAGCGGATGCTGCGGGACCACTTCAGCGCGCTCACCGAGGAGCTGCAGGAGGCCATCATCCGGTCGTTCCGCAGCGCCAAGCAGGCCGCCGATACCGACGCGGCCGCCCGCGACCAGCGGCAGCGCGAGATCCGGCTGAAGATGACCCGGCTGGCCACGCTCTTCGAACAGGCCCAGCAGTTGACCGGCGGGCGGCCCGCCCCGGCGTCGCTGGGGCCCCGGGCATGACCGTCGGGCTGCGGTTGGACGAGGCGGTGTGGGGGCTGCTGAACCAGGCCCTCCAGCTCTACGGTGACGACCGGCGGGCGGTCGACCATCTCCGGCACCAGCTGGCCCGGCTGGAGGAACCGCTGCGGATCGCGGTCGTCGGCCCGTGGCGGTCCGGCAAGTCGACGCTGCTGAACGCGATCATGGGCGAGGAGGTCGCGCCGGTCGACGGGGTGGACGGCAGCACCGTCTTCACCTGGTACGAGGACGGACCGCAGCCGAGCGCCACCGCGTACTCGACCAGCCATCCGCCGCAGGAGCTGGCGATCGCCAAGTCGGCCACCGGGATGCGGGTCGACCTCGTCGGCTGGCGGGCGGGCGAGCTGCGGGACATCGTGGTGCAGTGGCCGACCCGGACCCTGCGCCAGGTGACGCTGATCGACACGCCGGCCACCGGCCTCGACGAGCAGGGCCGGGCGCCGGTGATGGAGCGCGTGCTGCGGGACGCGGACGCGGTGCTGTACCTGACCCGCGACGGCCGCGAGAGCGACCTGCGGGCGCTGGAGACCAGCCGGGAGAGTGCCGTCGGGCAGGCCGCCGCCGTGAACGTCGTGATGGTGCTGTCCCGGGTGGACGAGACCGGCGGCGGGCGGATCGACGGGCTGCTCACCGCCCGCCAGCTCGCCCGGCGGCAGCAGCGCGACCCGCGAGTGAACGCGCTCTGTGTGCAGGTCGTGCCGTGCAGCGGCCTGCTCGGCCTGGCCGGTCGGATCCTCAGCGAGTCGGACTACGCCGTGCTCGCGGGGCTGGCCCGGGTGGCTCGTCCGGAGCTGGACCCGCACCTGCTCTCCGCCGACCGCTTCGTCCGCGGCGAGCTGCCGATCCGGCTGGACCCGGGGGTACGCGCCGCGCTGCTGGACCGGCTCGGGCTCTTCGGGCTCCGGCTGGCCACCACGCTGGTCCGTACCGGCTGCGACAGTCGGGCGAAGCTCTCCGCCGAGCTGATCCGGCGGAGCGGCCTGACCGAGCTGCGCGAGTCGATGGCCCGCTCCCTCATCGACCGCCGGGACACGCTCAAGGCGCGTTCGGCGCTGGCCGCCGTGGAGGCGCTGCTGCGGGCCGAGCCCGTCCGGGGCGCGGACGAGCTGCTCGGCCGGGTCGAGCAGATCCTCGCCGGGGCGCACGAGTTCCGTGAGCTGCGCCTGCTGGCCACGCTGCGCACCAACCGGCTCGGCTTCGACACCGAGCTGGCGGCCGAGGCGCAGCGGCTGGTCGGCGGCGACGGGGTCGGGCTGGCGGCCCGGCTCGGCGTGGAGCACGACGCGACCGTGCAGCGGCTCTGGGAGGTTGCCGCCGAGGCACAGTGGCGGTGGCGGAAACGCGCGGAGGACCCGCTGCTACGACTGGGCCAGCGGCGCGGCGCTCAGGTCGTCGTCCGCAGCTGCGAGGGGATGATCGCCGAGTTGGCCGAGGGAGGCCGGTGACCGCCGGCGGCGCAGCAGGCTGACCGGTCGGACCCGCTCCAGCGGCAGGAAGCTGGTCATCGCCACCAGGTGCGGCGCGAACGAGATGGTGATCGTCGCGATGGTCACCAGGTGGAACGAGTAGAAGAAGCCGACCACGGCCAGCCGCCACCGCTCCGGCAGCACGAAGACCAGCGGGCTGAGCAGCTCGAAGGCGAGGATGCCGAACTGGGCGACGATCAGCAGGTGCGGCACCTGGGCGATCAGGTCGGCCAGGTCGGTGCCGCGTCGGATGATCGCCCGGGCCAGTACCGAGCCGGTCGCCCAGTCGAGGCCGCCGAAGCGGAACTTGGCCCAGGCGGCCAGGAAGTACGTGCAGATCACCGCGATCTGGGTGACCCGTAGCGCCCAGCCGCCCGCCTGGGTACGCGTGGGGTCGCCGTGCCGGGCCCGGCCGGCGGTGGGCAGGGCGGCCAGCGCGACGAGGAGCCCGAACCGGTCGTGGTCGACCTTGCCGTAGCTCATCGCCACGATCATCCACTCGAAATAGAGGGCGAAGACCGTCCAGCCGAGTAGTCGCGGCGCCCGCCCGGTCGCGGCGAGCAGGGAGCCCACCAGCAGCACCCAGAAGATCACGCCGACCAGGGCCGGGGTGGGGGTGGGCAGCGGGAGCAGCCGGCCGAGCAGCAGCGGCTGGTAGAGGTCGCCGGGCACGTCGACCCGCGTGCGTACCCAGGGGGTGAAGACGACCAGGTCGGCGGCGACGAAGAGGTAGACGAGGGTCCGGAAGGCGGCGATCCGGCCGCGCGGGACCGCCTCGGTCAGCCAGCGGGTCACGGGTTGGCCTGCCAGCGGACGGCGGTCTGGTCGGTCCAGCGGCCGGTCGGGCGGCCGCCCTGGATGTCGTACCAGCGGATCACGATGCGGACTTCGACCACGGCGGGGGCGGCCGGGTGCCGCTCGGCGTACGCGTCGGCGACCCGGCGCAGCAGGCTCGGGTCGGCGGCGTAGCGATCCTGCTGGCCCTCGATCTCGGCGCGGCGGATGCCCGTGGCGTCCTGGCCGAGCGAAACCAGCGCGCCGGTGCGGTCGACCCCCTCGACCCGGGTGTCCGGCGCGGGTGCGTCCGGCGGGTCGGAGGTGGAGTACATCCGGAACGGCCCGAATGGGAAGTCGTCGTCGGTGCCCCGAACGGTGCCGGCGAGGAGCAGCGCCAACCCGAGCACGGTGGCGCCCAGCCGGACGGCGCGCCCGCGGGTGGTCAAGGTCTCCATCGGCTGGTCACGATACGGGATCGGGACCCTTCCGGGGCCTCCGTCCGTCGTCCAGTCCTCGCTGGCCGTGTCGCTGCCTGTCGTACCCGCGCCGGGTGCCGCGAGACGGCGAGGGCCGGGCCCCCGTTCCGGGACCCGGCCCTCACCGGAGTCAGCGGTGGGTCAGTGCTTGTGCTCGGCCATCTGCTTGCGAACCTCGTCCATGTCCAGCTTCTCGACCTGCTCGATCAGGTTCTCCAGGGCGGACTCCGGCAGCGCGCCCGGCTGGGCGTAGACGATCACGCCGTCCTTGATCGCCATCACCGTGGGGATCGAGCGGATGTTGAACTTGGCGCCGAGTTCCGGCTGCGCCTCGGTGTCGACCTTGCCGAAGACGATGTCCGGGTGCGTGTCGGACGAGCGCTCGTAGACGGGGGCGAAGCGCTTGCACGGACCGCACCAGTCTGCCCAGAAGTCGAGCAGGACGATGCCGTCGCTCTCGGTCACCTCGTCGAAGTTGGCTGTGGTCAGCTCAACCGTTGCCATTGCACTCTCCGATCAGCGCGGATTGCCTACGTCCGGTGGAACCAGGGCGGACGTCCTTCCATTCCCGTGACGTACGCGACGAAACGCAGCGCAGTGCCTCGGTGACCCTGGGGATAACGAACCCAATCTCTTCCATCGGCCGTGCGGATCGCAAGTGCACGTCGCACTTGCGTGACCACGCGTAATGGGAGCGCTTCCAAAGAGATCGACACGATCGGGCCGCGCGAATCAGCAATTTGCCGCTTGACAAGGAGCTATCCGACGTGCAGAGATCGCTTCCGGAGCGTACGTCGGTCACGCACGGTGTTGTTACAAAAAGGTAAATGTGACGGCGGTCTCTGTCGGCGCGGCATTGCCGTACGGCAGAATCTTGGGCATCAGAGCGTGGGCGGCGGGTGCCGGGGAGGGCCCCGCCGCTCATTGCGTCTCCCCCCGGGTGGTCCCGGTGTGACATTACTTCGCCGCCAGCGCCCCTGTCGCCGCCTTAACAAGCGGTAAGGCATGCTGTGCCGAACTCCATCGCCGCCCGTCGAAGGGGACAAGGATGCAGTTCGGCCGCTACTACGAGGAGTTCGAGGTCGGTGCGGTCTACCGGCACTGGCCGGGCAAGACGGTCACCGAATACGACGACCACCTCTTCTGCCTGCTCACCATGAACCACCATCCGCTGCACCTGGACGCCCACTACGCGGAGTCGGCGACCCAGTTCAAGCGGAACGTGGTGGTCGGCAACTACATCTACTCGCTGCTGCTGGGCATGTCGGTGCCGGACGTCAGCGGCAAGGCGATCGCCAACCTGGAGATCGAGTCGCTGCGGCACGTCGCCCCGACCTTCCACGGCGACACCATCTACGGCGAGACCACGGTGCTGGACAAGCGGGAGTCCTCCTCGAAGCCGGACCGCGGCGTGGTCGCGGTGGAGACCCGGGGCTACAACCAGGACGGCACCCTGGTCTGCGTCTTCCGCCGCAAGGTCATGGTCCCGAAGAAGGAGTACGCGGCCGCCGCCGTGCCCGAGGGCGTCGATCCGGAGCGGCCCAGCTTCCCCGAGCCGCGCTGACCTGCCGACGTACGGCGAAGGACCCCTTTCCGATCCGTGGGGAAGGGGTCCTTTTCCCGTTCCGGGGCTTATGCTGGCGCCGGAGGTCCCCCGATGAGCGAGCGCAGCGCGCGAATCCTGACCACCGCCGTCTACTCCACGGCGGAGTGGGACCTGTTGACCGACCTGCCGGGTCGGGTCCTCGTCGCCGCCGCCTCGCCCGGGCCCGGACGCCCGCCGCGCGGGGTCGCCGCCGGGCTCGCCGGCCTGGACGCCGTGGCCGCCGGCCGGGCCTTCGACAGTGACCTGGTCCGGGCCGTGGTCTCCGCGATCTACGCGCGCCACGACGGCGCCGCCGACCGCGACGAACGCCTCACCGACCTGGTCGACCTGCTCGCCGCCTGCCGGGCCGCGGTCCGGGTGCTCCGGCGGCGCGCCGATCCCGCCGACGGGGCGGCCTACCGGCAGTGGGTGGAGTCCGTCGCGGCCCGGGTCTGCCGGGCCGGGGACGCCGGGGCGAGTCCCGCCGACCGGCGCTTCCTCGACCGGCTCGCCGGCGCGCTCGACCTGCGCTGACCGGGGTCACCGGCGGCGCGGCCGGTCCGGGCCGTACGCTCTGGAAACCGTGACCGACGACCAGCTCGACGTGGGTGTGGGGCCGTGGCCCGGCGACCCGCCGGAGGACCCGCGGTACGATCCGGAGCTGGTCGCCGAGGGCGACCGGCGCAACGTGGTGGACCGCTACCGCTACTGGCGGCGGGAGGCCGTGGTGGCCGACCTGGACCGGCGCCGGCACGACTTCCACGTGGCCATCGAGAACTGGCAGCACGACTTCAACATCGGCACGGTGGTCCGCAACGCCAACGCCTTCCTCGCCGCCGAGGTGCACATCGTCGGGCGGCGGCGGTGGAACCGGCGCGGGGCCATGGTGACCGACCGCTACCAGCACGTCCGGCACCACTCGACGATCGACGAGTTCGTCGGGTGGGCGGCGGCGCAGCGCCTGCCGGTGGTCGGCATCGACAACCTGCCCGGCTCGAAGCCGCTGGAGACCAGCACCCTGCCGCGTCGCTGCGTCCTCCTCTTCGGCCAGGAGGGGCCGGGGCTGTCCGACGTCGCCCGTGCCGCCTGCGACCAGCTCTTCTCCATCGCCCAGTACGGCTCGACCCGGTCGATCAACGCCGGAGTGGCCAGCGGCATCGCCATGCACGCGTGGATCCGCTCATACGCCGGGCCGCCGCCGGACTGACCGGTTTCCCGGATCCCGCCGCTCCGCTTGACGCCCCGCCGCCCTGGGGTGACGGTGGGAACGTGAGTGTCGCGGTGAGTTGTCCGAGGTGCGCGGGCCCGGTCCGGGAGCCGGACCTGATGCACGGTGAGTCCCGGTGCTTGCGCTGCGGTCCCGTGCCGCCGCTGCACGTTCCCGAGCACATCGGCGCCGGGATCCTGACCAGCGTGGTGGAGCGGGTGGCCGCCGACGGTGAGTCGACCGACCGGCGGGGGGTGCCGCTGTGGTGCCCGTGGCCGCTGCCGGCCGGGTGGACGTTGACCGGGGTGGCCTGGGCGGGGGACGACCGGAGTGGGGTGCGTGCCACGGCGGTGGCCTGTGCCGGACCGGCTCCCCTCGACGGTGGACCGGCCGACCTGCTCTTCGTGGCCGAGGAGCCGGGCGTCGGGCTCGGGTCCCGCTTCGCCGGGCTGCCTGGGCCTGATCCGGGGCCGCAGGTCGCGGAGGCACTCACGGACCCCGGCCCGGGCCACCCCGAACGCGTGCCGCACGCCAAGATCCGGGTGGGCGGCCACCCCACTCCACTGTGGCTCGTGAATTCCCCCACGGATCGAAGTGCGTACGCCGGCGAGGCTCGGGGAATGTGGCTGCATGCGATAGCCTGGCCGGCGAGTGCGGGTCACCTCCTCGCGGAAGAAGTCGTGCTGCGCGACCTCACCGAGTGGACTCCGCCCGAACTCGTGTACGGCGCACCATCCCCGTACCTGCACGGGCGGGCCTGACCGGCCAGCACGGACGGGTCGGGGAACGTACGCAGATATTCACTGTACGACACCATACTGATACTCTGGGTGCCACTGCGGTAAACCCGGCGCCGCGCGAGAGGATGGCCCGCCATGGTCAAGAAGGTCCTCACCTGGGCCGGCATCGCATTCTTGATCTTCTTTGTTGCCTACCGGCCGAACTCCGCCGCCGACGTCTTCAAGTCCCTCGGCGGCGGCATCATGGACATCGCCCAGGGCTTCGGCGACTTCTTCACCAGCCTGGTCGCCTAGCCACCGATGGGAAACCCCTCCGGTCCGCCCTTCGACCCCGACGACCCCGATCGGGAGCGCCGGGAACACGACACCGAGCCCATCCCCCGAATCGACCCCGACGACGGTCCCGGCTTCGCCGCGGGGGCCGGCTACGGCGAGGGCCCCTCCCTTTCGGAGGGCGTCGCCTTCGGTGACGGCCCCGGCTACGCCGGCGAAGGCCGCTCCGGCCGCGCCTGGATCCGCGACCCCGAGGGTGGCTACCAGCCGCCCCCGATCAGCGAGGAGGAGCTGGCCGGCCTGCGCGGCGACGCCTCCGGCGGGGCACCCCGCCGGGTGCTGCCGCTGGAGGACGAGCCGAGCCCGCTGGCCGCGCGCTACCTGTTCCCCACCGAGCGGTTCCGGGGCGAGTGGAAGCGGCACTGGGTCTACATCGCCAAGCCGCTGATCATCGGCATCCTGGCCACCTTCATCCTCGGCTACCTCTCCGGCTTCCTCGCCGGGCGGCAGACCGGCGCGCTGACCACCGTCGCCGTGCTGCTCTGGTTCCTCGTGATCGGCTGGGTCGCCTGGCAGGTCGCCGAATGGTGGTACAACCGCTTCATCCTGACCAACAAACGGGTGATGGTGGTGGACGGCATCGTCACCCGGCGGGTGGCGATGATGCCGCTGGTCCGGGTGACCGACATGAAGTATGAGCAGTCCCCGGCCGGCCGGGCGCTCAACTACGGCACCTTCGTGCTGGAGTCGGCTGGCCAGGAGCAGGCGCTTCGTGAGATCAAGAGCCTGCCCAACCCGAACGAGCTCTACCTGCGCGTCGTCGAGGAGATGTACGAGCCGCAGGCCGTCGAGGCCCGGTTGGGCAAGGAGGCGGACGAGGCCAAGGCCGACGACGGCGCCTGAAAGTTTTCGTCCGAACATCGGATGAACTGCACACCTTTTGCCGTCGACCTGACACCCCGGCACGTGGCAACCTGCGAGGCAGGACGGGGCGCGGAGGTGAGCGTGGCGAGCAGGGATCCGCTGGAGGAGGAGTTCCGCGAGTTCGTCGCGGCCCGCTCCGGCGCTCTGCTGCGCACCGCGTACCTGCTGACCGGGGACTGGGCGACGGCCGAGGACCTGCTCCAGACCGCGCTGACCAAGACGTACCTGGCCTGGAAGCGGCTCGGCGGGATCGAGGCCATCGAGCCGTACGCCCGCCGGGTCATGGTCAACACCTCGACGAGCTGGTGGCGGCGCCGGTGGCACGGTGAGCGCCCGACCGAGGTGCTGCCCGAACGGGCCGGGGTCGACGAGATCGAGCAGCAGCTCGACCGGGACGCGCTCTGGCGACACCTCCAGGCGCTGCCGGCCCGGCAGCGGGCTGTGTTGGTGCTGCGCTTCTACGAGGACATGTCCGAGGCGCAGACCGCCGCACTGCTGGAGATCTCGCCGGGCACCGTGAAGAGCCAGACCTCCCGCGCGTTGAACACCCTGCGCCGCCGGCTGGGCTCCGAGGCGGCCCTGGGCCTGCCCGCCGAGCCGGCGGAGGCACCGGCCCGGCCCGCGCCGCGTACCGCCGCCGCGCCGGTGCAGCCGTCGCCGGTCGAACCACCGGCGGCCAGCCACCCGCCGGTGGTCCGGCCGGCGCCGCTCTCCGGCGGCCCGGCCGCCGTCCGCCGTGCCGCCACCGTCCCGGTGGAGACCCGATGAGCGAGCGATCCATCAGGCTCAGCGCGGTGGTGCCGCACGGCGCTCCCCAGCGCGGCGAGGAAAAGTCATGAGCAGTACGCCGAACTCCTGCGACAACCGGACGGGCGGCCTGGAGCGTTCATTCCCCGTGAGCGAGGACGAGCTGGAGCGGGCGCTGCGGGAGACGTTCACCCGTCGCGCCGAGACGCCGCGCCCGCTCGCCGCCGATCCGGCCGGGTTGGCCATCCGGCGGGCCCGCCGGACCGGCCGGCGCCGCGCGCTGACCGGCCTCGCCCTGGCCGGGATGGCCACGGTGCTGGTCACCACCGGCATGGCACAGCTCGGCGGGCCGGCCGGCCAGGGGACCACCCCCACCGTGGTGCTCGGCGACCCGCGCGGCTTCACGCCCTCCCCGCTTTCGACCGCGTCCACCGTCGCGCCGGCCCCGCCGGATCCGGTCCGCGCCGAACTGGACCTGCTCATCGGCTCCTGGCTGCACACCAGCGGGGGCGAGCGCCGCGAGCTGACCGGCGCGGGCCCGATCGAACGGGCGCAGCGCGTCCCCGACTACGGCGGCTGGCTGATCACCTCGGCGGCCACCGCGGCCGGCCGAACCCTCTGGTGGTTGCCGCCCAACGGCAGCCCTCCGCAGGTGCTGCTGGCCGGCGCGGACGCCGTCGCGGTCGCGGTGGACGGGCGGCAGGTGGCCTGGCGCGACGGTGCCGAACTCCGCGCCGCCGGCCTGGTCGGTGGCCAGCTCGTCGCGACCACCGGGGCGGCGGCCCCGGACGGGGCGGTGCCGGTCGGCTTCGCCGGCGACGCGGTCCTCATCCGGCAGCCCGGCACGGGCGGATTCAGCGTCTGGCGCCGGGCGGCCGGCGGCGTGCCGGGCGCCGCGAACCGGGACGTGCTGAACGTCTACGGCGCGCTGCCCGACGGCCGGGTGGTCGGGCAGGTCTCCGCCGGTACGCCCCGACGCCCCTGCCTGGCCCTGCTCGACCCGGCCCGCGCCCTCAGCACCGTCCGCACCGGCTGCGGGCCGGCACTCGCCACCGACGGCCTCGGCGGGGTCTCCGCCGACGGGCGGTGGCTGCTGGTGAACGGCACGCGGAAGAACGCCCTCCTGGTCGACCTGAACACCCTGGGCGCGGCTGTGTCGGGCCGCCCGGCCGGGCCGGCGGTGGCCGGTGCGGTGGCGTGGAGCCGTGCCGGGGTGGCCCTGCACGTCGACGCCACCGGCCAACTGGTCCGGGTACGACCGGACCGGGTGCTGGCCGGCGAGCGCCCCACCGGGTTGCCGGTCGACGGGGTCGGCGCGGGCGAGCGCCCGGTGGTGGTGGCCGACACCCGCCCCTGACCCGGCGTGCCGCCCACGGCGGCGGGCGGCGTGGTCGGGCGGTAGCGTCGGCGGGGTGACCTCGGCCGCCCGGATCGACCTGCACGCGCACTCCACCGCCAGCGACGGCACCCTCAGCCCCGCCGAGCTGGTCCGGGCCGCCGCCGAGGCCGGTCTCGACGTCGTGGCGATCACCGACCACGACACCACGGCCGGCTGGGAAGCCGCGGCTCGCGCGCTGCCGTCCGGGCTCACCCTGGTGCGGGGCGCGGAGCTCTCCTGCCGCTGGCACGGCGTCGAGCCGGCGCTCCCGCTGCACCTGCTCGCGTACCTCTTCGACCCGGCGGAGCCGGAACTGGTCGCGGAGCTGGCCCGGGTCCGGCGCGCCCGGGAGGAGCGCGGCGAGCGGATCGTCCGGCTGCTGCAGGCCGACGGGATCAACGTGAGCTGGCGGGAGATTCTGGCCGGCGCGGCCGGCGGGTCCGTCGGCCGACCGCACATCGCCCAGGCGCTGATCCGGGCCGGGCTGGTCGCCACCACCAGCGAGGCGTTCGGGCCGGACTGGTTGGGGGAGCGGTACCGGCTGCCCAAGGAGGACATCGACGTGTTCCGGGCGGTGGCGATGGTCCGGGCGGCCGGCGGGGTGCCGGTCTTCGCCCACCCCCGGGCGAGCCGGCGCGGCCGGATCGTGCCGGACGAGCTGGTCGCGGAGCTGGCCGCGGTCGGACTGGCCGGCCTGGAGGCCGACCACGAGGACCACACGCCGGCCGAGCGCGCCCACGTCCGCGGGCTCGCCGCCGAGCTGGGCCTGCTGGTCACCGGGTCGTCGGACTTCCACGGGACGCACAAGACGGTCCGGCTCGGCGCGCACACCACCGGTCCCGAGGCGTACGAGCGGATCGTGGCCGCTGCCACCGGAGTGACCCCGATCGCTTCAGGCTGAAGCCTCCGGGCGGCGCGGCTACCGTGTCCGCGTGGATCTCAAGCTCTTTGGCGAGGTCTTCGTGACCCTGCTGGTGATCGTCGACCCGCCCGGCATGTTGCCGATCTTCCTGGCGCTCACCGGCCCGCTCGCCGCCCGGGACCGGAACCGGGCCGCCTGGCAGGCCGTGGCGCTGGCGCTCGGGGTGATCGTGGTGTTCGCCGTGGCCGGGCAGACACTCCTGGCCTACCTGCACGTCTCCCTGCCGGCGTTGCAGGCCGCCGGCGGGCTGCTGCTGGTGCTGGTCGCGTTGGAGCTGCTGACCGGCAAGGCCGACGACCCGAGCCAGCCGGCCACGTCCAATATCGCCCTGGTTCCGCTGGGCACCCCGCTGCTGGCCGGACCGGGCGCCATCGTCGCCACCATGCTCTTCGTGCAGCGGGCCGGCGGGCCCACCGACTACCTCGCGATCGCCCTCGCGATCGTCGCGGTGATGGTCACGGTCTGGTTGGCGCTGCGCTTCTCCGGCGTGATCGTCAAGATCCTGCGGCCGGGTGGCATCGAGGTGCTCACCCGGATCGCCGGCCTGCTGCTGGCCGCCATCGCGGTGCAGCTCATCGCTGACGCGATCGCCGCATTCGTGACCCACTTCATCACCACGGGCTGACCCCCGGCGCCTTGCTGCCGGCTGCGTCCCCGGGCCGCCGGCGGCGGGCTTGTCGTACCGGGATGGCAGGATCGCAGGCGTGCGACGACCCTCCCCGACCGGACGACCGACCGGTGGCCACCCGCCCCGGCCCCGCGCCGAGCAGGCCGAGCAGCTCGGCTTCGAGGGCATGCCGGAGCGGCTCTTCGTCTGCACCCCCAGCAAGCTCGGGGCGTATGTGGACTGTCCCCGGCGCTACCGCTACGCGTACGTCGACCGGCCCGCGCCGCCCAAGGGGCCGCCGTGGGCGCACAACTCGCTGGGCGCCAGCGTCCACACCGCCCTGAAGAACTGGTACGCGCTCGCGCCGGACCGCCGCCGCCCCGAGGTGCTGGCCACCCTGCTCAAGGGCACCTGGGTGCGCGAGGGCTACCGCGACGAGGAGCAGGAGCGGGACGCGTTCCGCCGGGCGTTGGCCTGGCTGGAGTCGTACATCGCCGGCCTCGACCCGGCTGACGAGCCCGTCGGGGTGGAGCGGGTCGTCGCCGTGAAGACCGCCGTGCTCGCGCTCAACGGCCGCGCCGACCGGATCGACTCGCGTCCCGGCCCCGACGGGCGACCCGAGCTGGTCATCGTCGACTACAAGACCGGCCGCACCGGGCTGGACGCCGACGACGCCCGCGGCTCGCAGGCCCTGGCCCTCTACGCGTACGCGGCCGAGCGGGTGTTCCGCCGGCCGTGCCACCGGGTCGAGCTGCACCACCTGCCCACCGGCACGGTCGCCGCGCACGAGCACACGCCCGAGTCGCTGCAGCGGCAGCTGACCCGGGCCGAGGAGGCCGCCCGGGACATCATGGCCGCCGAGCGGGCGGTCGCCGACGGCGCCGACGCCGACGAGGAGTTCCCGGCCACCCCGGGGCCCCGCTGCGGCTGGTGCGACTACCGGCGCACCTGCCCAGCCGGCGCGCAGACCCCGGGCAAGGACCCCTGGGCGGCCATGGACCGCCACTCCAGCGACGGGTGATGAATTGCTGGGCGCGGGGGACGCGGAGGGCGGTCACCTCACGGTTGCGCCTGCTTCGGCAAGGTGAGAACTTCGGCTCCGTCGTTGGTGATGACGATGGTGTGCTCACTGTGCGCTGTCCGGCAGCCTGTCGCGCTTCGGAGTGTCCAGCCATCGGCATCGGTGACGAGCTCGGCGGTGTCCGCCATGACCCAGGGCTCCAATGCCAGCAACAGCCCAGGGCGCAGCCGGTATCCGCGACCTGGCCGCCCCGTGTTCGGGACGTGCGGGTCCTGGTGCATCGTCGATCCGACGCCATGACCGCCAAACTCGGTGTTGATCCGGTATCCCGCCTCGCTGAGGACCGAGCCGATGGCATGGGAGATGTCACCGATGCGAGCCCCTGGGCCGGCCGCGGCAATCCCTGCGCTCAATGCGCGTTCGGTCGCGCTGATCATCGCAACGCTCTCCGGGGGGTTCGAGTCGCCCACGATGAAGCTGATGGCGGAGTCAGCGACAACTCCGCCTTTGCAGACGGCGAGGTCGAGCGTCAGCAGGTCGCCGTCGGCAAGCGGGTAGTCGTACGGCAGTCCGTGGAGCACAGCGTCGTTGACTGACGTGCAGATGTAGTGGCCGAACGGCCCACGTCCGAAGGACGGCTCGTAGTCGACGTAACAGGACTGCGCTCCGGCCTCGGTGATCATGGCCTGGGCCCACCGGTTGATGTCCCGGAGGTTCGTGCCGACCTCACAGCGACTCCTCAGCGTCTGCAAGATGCCGGCGACCAGGGCGCCTGCCTCCCTGGCTCGGGGCAGTTCGGTGGGGTTCAGGATCTCGATCACGGGGCGCCTTCACTCGTGCAACCAATAAATATCCCGGCCATATTATCCCGGTACTAGAATCGGGGCCATGGTCAGGTTGCCGCTCACTCCCGCGGAGGTCGAACGCGGACAGCGCCTCGGCGCCCTCCTGCGTCGAGCCAGGGGAGAGCGTTCGATGCTCGGCACCGCGCTGGACGCAGGTGTCTCGCCGGAGACTCTTCGGAAGATCGAGTCCGGTCGCGTAGCCACCCCTGCCTTCCCAACCATCGCTGCGATCGCCGACGTCCTCGGCCTTTCCCTCGATGCGGTGTGGTCGGAGATCAACCAGTCGGCCGGCGGGGTCGAACTCGCAAGATCAGGTCGCTACGAAGGTGAGCGGTTGGCCTCGTGAGGCTCGATCCCGCAGCGACGTTGCCGTTGCCGACGATGGAGATCACCTGGGCGCCGTTCGCAACCAACGTCCCCGGTCCGGACAACTAGGCGGCGAGGCCGAGGCGGGCGGCACGTTCCTTCGCGGCCTGCTGCAACGGCCCCACCCGGTAGCGGCGCGGCAGTGCCGCCAGGGCGAGCCGCAGCGCGCGGACGCTGAGATCCGCCGAGAGCGCGGTGGTGGGCAGGCCCAGGCCGCCGTACAGCCGGCGGGCCCACGCCGGCAGCAGCGCCATCGCGGTGCCGGCGATCCCCAGGTACGCCCAGCGCGCCGGTCCGAGATGCAGGCCGAGCTTCACCGGCAGGCTGAGCTTCCACGGGATCGGCGGGGCGGTCAGGAAGAGGGCCGTCTCCGCCGCCTCCCTGGTCATCCGCAGGTCGGCACGGATCCGCCGGTAGTAGTCGGCCACCTCGGCGGCGGTGCCCGGCACGTCGGTCGGGTCCAGCCCGACCAGGGCCGCCGCCCGGCGCTGCTCGGTGTAGTAGCCGTCGATCTCGGCATCGGTCAGGGCGAGCCCGGCCCGCCGGGCGGTGCTGACGAACGACTCGACCTCGGTGACGTGCACCCAGCGCAGCAGCTCCGGGTCGTCGATCCGGAACTCCTCCCCGGTGAACGGGTCGGTGGCTCGCATCCGGGCATGCAGCGTACGCAGCCGCCGGCCGGCGGCCTCCGCCTCGTCGGTGGTGCCGTAGATCGTCGTGGCCACGTAGGTGGCGGTACGCACCAGCCGGCCCCACGCGTCGGTGCGGTAGTTGCTGTTCTGGGCGACCCCGGCCATCGCCCGGGGGTGCAGCGCCTGGAGGTAGAGCGAGCGCAGGCCGGCGACGATCAGGACCGGCTCCTCGTGCACCTTCCACGTGACCGATCCGGGACCGAAGAGGCCGAGGTCATCCGAGTCCACCGCCCAAGAGTGCCACGCTCCGGGCCGCCCTCGCGGTCCCGGGCCGCAGTCGCCGAACAACAGGGGCGGCGGCCCGACGAGGGTGCGTCTCTGTCAGTCGTCGGCGGAGCGGCGGGCCTGGCAGGCGGGGCAGAGCCCCCAGAAGGTCACTTCCGCCTCGTCCACCTCGAAGCCGTGTGCGGGGCTCGGGTCCAGGCAGGGCGCGAGGCCGGTCGCGCAGTCGACGTCGGCGATCTCGCCGCAGCCCCGGCACACCACGTGGTGGTGGTTGTCGCCGGCGCGGGCCTCGTACCGGGCCGGGCTGCCGGCCGGCTCGATCCGGCGGGAGAGCCCCGCGCGGGAGAGCGCGCCGAGCACGTCGTAGACCGCCTGGGTGGACACCGAGTCGAGCCGCTCGCGGACCCGACGGGTGATCTCGTCGACCTCCAGGTGACCGCCGGCGGCGAGCACCTCCAGCACGGCGAGCCGCGGTCGGGTGACCCGCAGGCCCTTCGACCGGAGCAGTTCCTCACCGCTGGACATGCAGCAATGACAGCACGGGCCCCGACGGCCGACAAGTGAAGTCTCGTAGGGGTGGCCGCGACCACAGGCCGGGCGGAGACGCCGCCGGGGTGGACTGAACCGGTCGGACGGGTTGCGCGTGTACCGGTTCGTCAGCTCCGTCACGCACATTTGACCGACGTACGCTGGCTGCCGCGGAAGCCGCATCCACTGCCGGAGGTGTCGGTGTTCAAGGAAATCAACGGTCTGCCGGGCCACGTCCTGATCGTGCACGCCGTCGTGGTGTTCGTCCCGCTGTTGGCGCTGCTGGCCTCCGCCTACGGGCTGTTGCCCCGGTGGCGGTCCCGCTTCGGGTGGGCGGTGGCGGCCCTCGCCGTGGTGGCCCCGATCGCGACCTTCCTCGCCACCGAATCGGGCGAGGCGTTCGAGGAAGTCCAGCGGACGAGGGGCGTGGCTGGGGAATTCCTCCAGAAGATCCGCGAGCATTCCGAGTACGGCGACACGCTGCTCTGGTTCACCCTGGGCCTCGCGGTGGCGGCCCTGGTGCTGTTGGCGGTGACCTGGAACACCCCCTGGGCGGCCCGGCTGCCTTCCTGGCTCAGCTGGCTGGTGACCGGTGTCGTGCTCGTGCTGTCCGTGTTCGCGCTGGTCTACGTCTATCTGACCGGCGACAGCGGTGCCCAACTGGTGTGGAGCGGCCAGGTCTGAGTGAGCGTCCGGGAACTTGGGTTACCAGTTGCCGGTGCGGGCGAGTCGGCGTGACATGGTCATGATCATGGCGATGTAGATCATGGCTTCGTGGTGGCCGGGCTTGGTCTCGTAGTCGCGTACGCAGCGCCGATGCTTGCTGATCCAGGCGAACGTTCTCTCTACCACCCACCGGCGGGGCAGGACGACGAAGCCCGGCTCGGTGCGTTTGACGATCTGGACGGTCAGGTGCAGGACGTTGCGGGCCCAGACGAGCAGCCGTCCGGCGTATCCGGCGTCGGCCCAGACCAGGGCGATGGTGGTGAAGCGTTCGCGGAGTCCGGCCAGTAGTCGGTGGGCGGCGTCGCGGTCTTGCAGTCCGGCCATCGTGACGATCACGGCCAGCAGCAGGCCGCCGGTGTCCACGGCGAGGTGCCGTTTCGTTCCGTTGATCTTCTTGCCGGCGTCGTATCCTCGGCCGGCTCGGGGCACGGTGTCCGCTGCACGCACCGACTGGGAGTCGATGATCGCGGCGGTCGGTTGCGGGTCCCGGCCCTCGTAGAGGCGGACCAGGTCGCGTAGCGCGTCATGGATGCCCTGCCACACACCGGCCTTGGCCCAGGCGCGGAACCGGTCGTAGACGGTGGTCGGTGGCGGGAACCCGACCGGCAGTTGCCGCCACGCGATCCCGCCCCGCACCAGGTAGAAGATCGCGTCCAACACCAGGCGACGAGGATGTTTCTCCGGCCGCCCGCCCCGCCCGGCAGTGTTGCCCGGCGCGGGCAGCAATGGCTCGATGATCGCCCACTGGGCGTCGGTCAGCGACGAAGACGGGTAGAACCCGCAGGTTGGCGGTGCTGACACGCCCACCGGGTGGGCTGGGCATGACGAGCAGACACACGCAGGCGACAATGACACAGCGAGCTCCTGGTGAACGGTTGGCCTAGACAACCGCCGATCTACCAGGAGCTCGCTCCATATCGATCCACTACACGCCGTGCTTCATCGCCTTGTGACCATGCGCCCTGCCGAGTTCCCGGACGCTCACTGACACCGGACGGCCGGGTCAGAAGATCACCCGCGAGCAGAGCAGGCACATGAGGATCACCAGCACGACCCCGGCGACCGCTCCGATGCCGTAGGTGAGCCGCTGGGCCTGCTGCTCCCCCTGATCCATGGCGGCCATGTCCTGGGGAGGCAGCCGCCGGG
The DNA here is from genome assembly GCF_001905095.1 of Micromonospora sp. CB01531. GTDB lineage: Bacteria > Actinomycetota > Actinomycetes > Mycobacteriales > Micromonosporaceae > Micromonospora. The sequence goes on along the minus strand of NZ_LWLS01000138.1, from coordinate 166,172 downwards.
GCGGCGCGGGCTGCACGTGCATCGGGGGTCGCCAACCGGGTGGGGGTGGGGTGGTCGGCGGCGGCCCCGGGTAACCGCCGGCCGCCGCGTTGCTCGCGGGCCAGCCACCCGCACCGGGCTGGCCGCTGCTGCCGGCCGGCGCCGGGCCTGTTTCGCCGGTCGCGGCCGGCCTGGACCACGGACTTGCCGACGCGCCGGACCAGGGACTGCCGTCCGGGCTCGCGCCGGTCAACTCGGGGGTGCCCGCCCCGGCGGACGGCCCGGAACTCGACGCCGGATCGCCGGACTGACCGCCGTTGACCTCGCCAACTGTCTGGTCCGGTGTCGGGCGTCGCCAGAACTCGTCCTCGGGGCTGCCACCGCTCGGCGTCGTCACGCCGTCCGACGCTACCAACGCCCCGGCCGCTCGGCCCGCCGGACGCGACGGGCGAGCCACGCCCGGGTGGTGCGCGGGCTGGTCGAGCCGTGCCGATTTCGCCGGTATCCTTGCTGCTCGTGGAGGATCCCGGGATGCGTGGTGCGCGCGGCGACGACGACCGCGTGGTCGACCTCAGCGACGACTTCGTGGTGCTGCCCGAGCAGACCACCGACGACACGGACCGCGGCTGGGGCGAGCGGCCCAGCGGCAACGACGACTGGCTGCTGGCCGAGCGGCCGCCGCACTGGGGCTGACCGGCCTCTTCGAGGACCGGCGCCGTGACGTCCGGCACGGGTTGCCGAGCCGTCATCCGCGTACCACCACCGCGAAGCGGCTGCCTTCGGGCACGCCGACGGCCTGCTGCGCCTGCTCCGGCCGGAGCGCCAGGTAGAGCGCGGAGGAGCCGTCGACCGAACCGGCACCGACCACGTCGAGCACCAGCGCCCGCGGCGCGAGGAGGGTCGCCTCCCTGCCGGCTCCATCGGCCGGTATGACCAGCAGGTCCACCCGGGCACCCGGGCGGAGCACGGCGAGGGCGGCCGGCTCGGCCAGCCGGACCGGTACGCCGACCGACCCGCTGGGCAGGGGCAGCGCCACGCTCGACGGCCTTGCGGCAGGGCTCGCGGGACTCGCGGCCGGGGTGGGGCCGGCCGGAGCGCTGCCGGGCGGACAGCCAACGGGTGTCTGGAGGACGGCGGCGGCCAGGCCGAGCAGCACCGCGACCAGCGCCACCCGGAGCAGGGTCCTGCCGGGCGGCAGCCCGCGCCAGCGCACCGGCTGCAGTGATTCCTCGCCCGCCGCCACCCGCGCCCCTCCCACCCGCACGACACCCGATCAGATGCCGCAGGCTCACCAACTTGCCGCAGGCTCACCAACTTGATTAGGAATCGTTAGTGATCATATAGGTGGAATTTCTTCGGCTTTCAAAGGTCGTGAAGCGTCTGGGTGTGTTCACCTGGTGACGCTTGGTCTTTGGGTTGGGTCGGGGAGGATTCCGGTGGCTTGGGTCGACCGTGAGCGCCGGTTCTCGTGGATTGGTGTTGAGGCGGTGGGCCGGTGAGTGGGAGGCTGCCGCTGGCCGATGGCGAGGTTGCCCGGACCGCGGGTGTCCGCACTCTGGTGCGTGGGGGTGTGGACGAGACGGCCGGTGAGGTGCTGTCCCCGGCGGTGCTTGCGCAACGGATCGGTTGGTGTGCCGATCTGGTGGCGGGCATGGTGGGCGCTCTGGTCGGTGAGCATTGGAACGCCGCGGATGTGGAGGTGTTGGCCTCCGGGCAGGACGCGGGCGGCCGGAAACTTCCGTCGCACGCGTGGATGGCGCTGCGGCGCCTGGGGTGGACCGTCGCCGCCCCTGTGGGTGTGAAGGTCAATGACCGGGTCGTGCGGATGGTCCAGGAGCAGGCCGGGCGTGCTCTTCGCTCGGCGGGGTGGCGTGCCGATGTAACCGCCGGGGTCCTGGCGACCTGGCCGGCCGATCCACGCAAGCGCACCGCGGCTGGCAGGGCGACCGCGACCAGGGCGCCTGGCGCCGGATCGCCGCCCGCGGCCTCACCCACCAGGGCAAGACCGTCATCGACAAGACCAGCGGGCACATGGTCATCCGCTCGGTCGTCGCCGAGGTCGAAGCCACAGCCGTCATCACCAGGACCAGTCGGGGGGACCGGTCGAAGACCGGCCCTACCCGGCACAAGGCAACACGCCCCGCGCCCAGGCGACGCAGGGCACCCTCCCCCACCCGGCCCCAAAGCCGAGCGGGAAAGCGTCCGGAGGGACACGCACCAACGGACCGGACCCGGCTGCCCCGCGCAGCCCACCGACACCAGGTCGTGAACACGATCAGCACACCCACCACCGGCCACCGGCCACGAGGAGCCGCCTTGGGCGCAGGATTTCACCTGCACGCCCATGCATCCCCACCACGGTGGGAAACGATCCCGGAAACTCAATCCGACTCAGGATCACTAAGCTGACCAGAGACGCTAGGAACCCGATGTGCGCAGCGGCAGTCTCCGCAGGCCGCCCTGTGGAAAACTCACCCGCCGGTGGATAACCCCCGAACCTCGCCCGGCTCTGCTAGCGCCCGGCCGAGCCACCACCCACCCCGGCGGCCCAGTCACGAAAGAGTGGCCATTCCCGCGGGAACGCCACTCTTTCGGGGAATTTGCGGATCTTGGGCCCCGCGACGCCCCACGGGAGGGCGGCGCCTCGGGTCAGGAGGAGGAAGAAGAAGAGGTGCTCGCGGCCGGGGTCTTGGCGGACGAGCCGTTGCTCGAGCCGTTCGACGTGCTCGACGTGCTCGACGAGCTGGTCGAGCTGCTGGACGACGACTCGGACGTGGCCGGCTTGCTCGTGCTGCTCGTGCCGGTGTCGGAACCCGACGATCGCGAGTCGGTGCGGTAGAAGCCGGAGCCCTTGAACACGATGCCGACCGAGTTGAAGAGCTTGCGCAGCTGCCCCTCACACGCCGGGCACTCGGTCAGCGGCTCGTCAGAGAAGGACTGCACCGCCTCGAGCTGGTGGCCGCACGCGGTGCAGGCGTACTGGTACGTGGGCACGTTCTCCTCCGGATCTTGGCACGGTCGGTTGGCACTCGACGCTTCCGAGTGCCAATGGTGCGTCATCGGCGAGGATTCGTCCAGCGGAAGTGTGCCGTCAGACAACCGTCGCCCGGGCCAGCGTACGCAGGCCGTCGGTGGGGGTGATCACGGCGCGGACCGGTCGGTCGTGCGGCTGCGCGGGCAGCGCCTCGACCAGCTCGCCGTCGTGCAGCAGCGCCACGGTCAGGGTGTCCGCCGGCACCCGGGCGAGTGCCCGGTCGTATGAGCCGCCGCCCCGGCCTAGCCGGATCCCCCGGCGGTCCACTGCCAGGGCCGGGACGATCACCAGAGCGGCCTCGGCCACCGTGTCCGGGCCGCGGCGGGGCCCGGCCGGCTCCCGCAGGCCCCGCCCGGCGGCCCGCAGCGACCCCGGGTCGGTGTAGCCGGCCCAGTCCAGGTCCAGGTCGTCGCGAAGCACCGGGAGCAGCAGTTCCGCCTTGGGCGGCAGCGCGGCGCGCAGCACCGCCGGCAGATCGCTCCCGCCCGGCTCCGAGCCGACCGGCACGTAGGCGGTCATCCGGGCCGGGCGGAGCCGGCGTACCAGGGAGGTCAGCTCGGCCTGGACGCGCGCCGCCGCTGCCGCCCGGGCCGGTGCCGGTAGTGACCGGCGGTGGGCGAGCAGGGTGACCCGCAGCTCTCGCTTCGCAGCATGCGTCGCATCCACTTCATCCGTAAATTCCGGCACGCAACACTCCTGACGCAACGCTTGTCTCCCCGTCGCTCTGTGTCAGCATCGCAGCAAGGGGCGCAGAACTTCCGGGGGGAAGCTTGACGCTACGCGGGCGGTTGACGGCGGCCTTCCTCGCGGTGGTGCTCGGCCCCGTCCTGCTCGGCGCCTTCTTCGTCGGGGCCACGATGGCAGCGGTCGATGACAGCCGCGCCGCCGAGCGGCTGGGCCTGGCCGCCGCCGGGGTGCGTACCTCGGTGGACGCCCTCTGCCAGCAGTTGCGCGCCGCGGCCGACGCGGTCGCGCTGGTCACCGACCCCGCCGCCCGCCACCGCGCGGCCGACCAGGTGGTGGGCCGCGGCCTGGCCGCCGCCGTGCTGACCATCGACAGCGCCGGCACGACCAGCTACGCCACCCCCGGCGGTCCGGCGCGGCCCTGGCAGGAGTGCTCCAGCGAGCCGCCCGCCGCCGGCTCGGTCCGCGCCCTCGCCGCCGAGGTCCAGCTCCGTGACCCGGCCGGCGCCGACCTGGGCACGGTCACCGCCGCGCAGCCCGTCGACCCGGCCTTCGTCGCGCGGCTCGCCGCGGTGACCGGGGTCGCGGTCACCCTCCTCGACGATCCCGCCGGCACCGACCCGGTCACCCTCACCACCGAGACCCGGGAGGTACGCGCCGCGGTGCTCGCCGCCGCCCGCACGGTCGACGGGGACCGGGTCACGGAGACCGTCGACGGGCGGTACGTGCGCCGGGTCGGCCCGTCCCCGGGGCAGCCGCTGCCGCTGGTGCTCTCGGTGCCCGGGGAGCGCCCGCCGGGCCTGCACGTCGCCCTGGTCGGCGCGGTGGTGCTGGCCGCCCTGCTGGCCGTGCTGGCCGCCTGGCGGCTGGCCCGGGTGACCACGCGGCCCCTGATGGAGCTGGCCGGCGCGGTGGACCGGGTCGCGCACGGCGACCTGACCGCCCGGGTGCCGGTACGCAGCCGGGACGAGATCGGGCGGCTGGCCGGCGTGTTCAACCGGATGACCCGGGAGACCGGCAGCTATGTGGCTGCCCTGACCAGCAGCCGGGACCAGTTGCGCGGGCACCTGGCGGTGCTCGGCGACACCCTGGCCAGCACCCACGACCTGCAACGCATCCTGCGGGTGATCCTGCACAGCGCGATCGCCGCGACCGGCGCCCGGGCCGGTGCGGTGCTGCTGCTCGACGGCGACGGCGTGCTCGTCGGCCAGTGCGTCGAGGGGCTGGACGGGCGCCGGCCCGGCGACGACGGGTCCGACCCGGCGACGCTGCGGGTGCCGGCCGGCACGGGGGTGGTCGGCACGGTGGCCGCGACCGGGGAGCCGCTGTGTGGCCGGTGGGAGCCGGCGGACCCGCCGACCGGGGAACCGACCTGCGAGACGTACATCGCGGTGCCCTTCGCCGCGCCCGGGGCGGCGGAGCTGGCCGGGCGCGGCGACCCGGACCGGCCCGGGCACCCGCCGGCCGACGACGACGCGGCTCCGGCGGGTTCCGCCGCGCTCGGCGTGCTGGCCCTGTACGACCGGCTGGGGGCCGAGGAGTTCGCCGAGGACGATCTGGTCACCCTGCGGACCTTTGCGGCCCACGCGGCGGTGGCGGTGGAGAACGTCCGGGTGCACGAGGAGACCCAGCGGCTCTCCCTGACCGACCCGCTCACCGGGTTGTGGAACTACCGCTACCTGCGCGAGTCGATCCGGCGGGAGGTGGAACGGGCCAACCGGTTCGGCCGGATGCTCAGCGTCCTCGCGCTCGACCTGGACCGGTTCAAGGACGTCAACGACACCTGGGGGCACGCCGCCGGGGACGCCGTCCTGGTGGAGTTCGCCCGCCGGGTACGCGGCGAGATCCGCGAGGTGGACCTGGCGTTTCGGCAGGGCGGCGAGGAGTTCGTGGTGCTGCTGCCGGAGACGGACGCCCGGGGCGCGACCATCGTCGCCGAGCGGCTCGGCGCGGTGGTCCGGGACCAGCCGGTGCCGGTGGACGGGCACGGCGGCGAGCCGGTCCGGGTGGCGGTGACCGTCTCCATCGGCATCGCCGTCTACCCCGACCACGCCGCCGGCGGGCAGCAGGTGCTCGACGCCGCCGACGATGCCCTCTACGCGGCCAAGGCGGCAGGCCGGGACGGCTACCGGCTGGCCCAGCCGTCCGACCCGCCATCCACCCGGGAGATCCCCGTGGTGGTCGCCGCGGTCAGCCCGCCCGACGGACTGCCCCGGGCCGGCACCCCGGACACCTCGGGCGGAGGGCAGGGCGGCGCGTCTTCCGGTCCTCACCCGCCGCGGCAGAGCCGTGGCCGATAGTCTCGCGACATGTCGGAGCACTCAGCGAACCCCTCAGCGGCCGCCGCGACCGGTCGCCCCCGTGCGGTCAAGGCCGTGATCCCGGCGGCCGGCCTGGCCACCCGGTTCCTGCCGGCCACCAAGGCGGTCCCGAAGGAGCTGCTGCCGGTCGTGGACCGGCCGGTGTTGCAGTACATCGTCGAGGAGGCCACCCAGGCCGGGCTCAACGACGTGCTACTGATCACCGGGCGCGGCAAGACCGCCATGGTGGACCACTTCGACCGCCGGCCCGACCTGGAGGAGCGGCTGGCGAACAAGCCCGAACTGCTGGCCGCCGTCAAGCGCACCGAGGACCTGGCCGAGATCTACACCTGCCGGCAGCCCGAGCAGCTCGGCCTCGGCCACGCCGTCGGGTACGCCGAGTCCCACGTCGGCGACCAGCCCTTCGCGGTGCTGCTCGGCGACGAGTTCGTCAAGATGGACGAGCCGCTGCTGCCGGCCATGCTGGAGCTTCAGGCCCGCACCGGCGGCATCGTGCTGGCGTTCTTCGAGGTCGACCCGGCCGAGACCAAGCGGTACGGCATCGCCTCGGTCGAGCCGGCCGAGCCGGAGTACAACGACATCGCCGACATCGTCAAGGTCACCGGCATGGTGGAGAAGCCCAAGCCAGAGGACGCCCCGAGCAACCTCGCCGTCCTCGGCCGGTACGTGCTCCCGGGGCGGATCTTCGACGCGATCCGGCGTACCGAGCCGGGCAGCGGCGGGGAGATCCAGCTGACCGACGCGATGGAGATCCTGCGCACCGAGGGGGTGCCGGTGCACGCCATCGTCTACCGGGGCACCCGCTACGACACCGGCATGCCGCTCGGCTATCTCCAGACCGTCGTCCAGATCGCCGCCGAGCGGGAGGACCTGGGCGCCGAGTTCCGCAAGTGGCTGGCCGAGTTCGTCAACCAGGGCGACGAGACAGTCACCTCGGCGATCCTGGACCGGGTGCGCGACGCGTCGGGCGGTCCCAATACATGACCGCGACGGCCGACGCCGAGGCGGCCGCGAACGAGCTGACGCCGCTCGCCGACTACCTGGGCAGCGTGCTGCGCAGGTTACGCGCGCTGCCTCCGCTCGACCTCGACCTCACCCAGGCGTACGGCAACGTCCTCGCCGAGGATGTTGTCGCGCCGCACTCGTTCCCCGCCTTCGACCAGGCGGCGGTGGACGGGTACGCCGCGCGCTGGGAGGACATCTCCGGAGGAAGCCGGGGGCCCGGCTACGTCCCGGCCCCCTCCGGTACGCGTGGTGGGCGCAGCATCCGGCTGAACGTGGTCGGCGACCTGGGCGCGGCGAGCTGGCGGCCGGTCCGGCTGACCCCCGGCTCGTGTTTCTCGGTGGCGGCCGGTGCGCCGCTGCCCATCGGCGCCGACGTGGTGGTCCCGGTGGAGTGGACCGACCAGGGCATGGCCGCCGTGGAGATCTTCCGCGCCCCCAAGCGCGGGTACGGCGTCCGCCGCGCCGGTGAAGAACTGCCCGCCGGCACCCTGCTCGCCCGCGCCGGCACGTACGTCTCGCCGGCCCTGGTCGCCGTCTTCGCCGCCACCGGCATCGGGCACGTGGTGGTCCGGCCCAGCCCGCGGGTGGTCATCGTGGCCACCGGCGACGAACTGGTCGACGTCGGCCGGGGCAGCCAGCCCGGCCAGGTGGTGGACACCAACTCGCACGCGCTGACCGCCGCCGCGGCCGAGGCGGGCGCGCTCGCGTACCGGGTGGGGATCTGCGACGACGACCCGGAAGGGCTGCGCGGCCTGCTGGAGGACCAGACCCTGCGGGCCGACCTGATCATCACCACCGGCGGCACCGGCACCGGCCCCGGCGACATGGTCCGCCGGATCCTGTCCCGTCGCGAGGGCGGCCGCGCCGGACCGGTGACCTTCACAGAGGTGGCCCTCTATCCCGGAACGGCCCTCGGATTCGGTACGGTCGGCGCCGAGGAGGTGCCGGTGGTCTGTCTTCCCGGTGAGCCCGGCGCGGCGCTGATCGGATTCGAGGTGCTGGCCCGCCCGGCCATCCAGCTGCTCGCCGGCGCCGAGCCGGTGTTCCGGCCGAGCGTCCGGGCCCACCTGCTGGAGACGGTCTCGTCCCCGGCTGGACTGCGCGAGTTCCGCCCCGCGCACGTGGCCGAGCGGCGCGGCGGCGGCTACACGGTCCAGCCGCTGGCCGGCGGGCCGTTCACCCTCTCCGGCCTGGCCGAGGCGAACGGCCTGCTGGTCCTCGGCGAGCGGGTCACCACCGCCGCCGCGGGCTCCACGGTGGACGTCCTCCTGCTGGATCGCCGTAGGTGAGCGCGAGGAGTGAGCTTGCGAGCCCCGCGGTCGCGAGCGCAGGGCTAGCCCGGTGAGCCTGTTTCGGCGGGCACCCGGATGGCCGGCGGTGCTGGTGGACGGTCCGGTGGTGCTGCGGCCCTACCGGCGTTCCGACGCGGCCGCCTGGTCGGAGATCCGGCGCGCCAATCGGGCCTGGCTGTCCCCTTGGGAGTCCCACCTGCCGGGAAGCTGGGACGAGATGAACTCGCCGGCCGCGTTCCGCCTGGTCCATACCGACCAGCGCCGTTCGGCGCGGATCGGCGAGGGCATGCCGTTCGCGGTCTGCCTGCGCGAGGACGGGCAGGAGCGGCTGGTCGGCCACCTCAACGTGGGCAGCATCGTGCGCCGCGCGTTCTGCTCCGGCTACGTCGGCTACTGGGTGGACTCCCGGGTGGCCGGTCGCGGCGTGATCCCCACGGCGGTGGCGCTGGCCGTGGACCACGCGTTCGGGCCCGGCGGGCTGCACCGGATCGAGGTGAACATCCGGCCGGAGAACCGGCCGTCCCGGCGGGTGGTGGAGAAGCTGGGCTTCCGCGAGGAGGCGTACCACGTCCGCTACATGCACATCGACGGCGCCTGGCGGGACCACATCGGATACGCGATGACCAGCGAGGAAGTGGCGGCCGAGGGCGGGCTGCTGGTCCGCTGGCACCGCGTACGTGACAGCCGCGGGTGAAGCGTCCCACCCGGCGCGCCCGGCGCGGCGCACGGTCAACTCGGTCGGCGGCCCGTAACCTCAAGTAACTGCAAGCTGTGGGCAAGCGCGGCGGGCCTCGCACGATCTGCGTCGTGAACGACGTACGGCGGAACAAGGTGCGGTCGAGTGGCGCTCGCCTCGAATCTGGTGACGGGAGGGGTGAGGGTGCCGACCTCGGTGCTCCTCGCCGTCCTCGCCGCCGCCGGCCTGCTCGCCCTCGCGCCGGCGCTGGTCCGTCGGTACGACGCCACCGAGCGGTTGGTGGCGGAGCGGGCGCAGTCGACGGCGCGGGTGCTCCAGCGCCGCCGGCGGCAGCGCACCGTGCCCGGGCGGCGGCCCATCCACCCGCCCCGACACCTCATCGTCACCCTCAGCGAGAACGTCGACACGGGGAGTCTGACCAAGCCGGTCTCCGCGCCGCCCGCTCCGCGCCGGTCGAGCCGGCTCCGGTCGGTGCCGCCCGCCCCGGCCAAGTCCCGCCGGCGGCACCCCCCGAAGCGCCGCCGGCACACCCCGGCGATCTACCGCCGGCGCCGGGTGCTGGCCGCGCTGCTGCTGCTCAACTTCGTCGAGCTGATCGGCGTGGTGGCGGTCGGCCCCGGGTTCTGGATCAGCTTCGCGGTGACCGGCACCCTGCTCGTGACGTACGTCGTACACCTGCGGAAGCTCGCCCTGGCCGACCAGCGACGGCGGCGCCGGGAGGCCCGGGAGGCAGCCTGGCTGGCCGCCCGCCAGGCCGAGGTACGCCGCGAGCAGGCGAGGCGCGCCGCGGCCCGCAGGGAGGCGCAGCGGCGCCTGGCCGCCCAGCGCGAGGCGGTCCGGCGTACGGCGATGGGGCTGGACCGACCGGCGGACCTGCCGCCGGCGGCCAGCGGCGGCTCGGTCTCCTACCGGCGGGCGGGCGGCCTCCGCGGCCGCGCCTACGAGGCCGGCCGCGGCTCCCACAGCGCCTGATCCCTCTTGACGCCACTTCGGCGACGCTGCTCGGCCCCACTTCGGGGCGATGGTTGGTCCCACTTCGGGGGCGTTGCGGTATCCGGGTGACCGGGACGCCGCAACTTCCCCGAGCTGGAGCGGAAAATCTTGGACCGGGTTGTCGAATCCGGCGGGGGTCGTCCGACGGGATGGTGAAGGCCGGCGCAGGGCCGGCCGCCACCGACGCACAGGAGCGCACATCATGGCCAAGATCGTGTCGAACTTCTTCATCTCGCTGGACGGCGTCGTGGAGCGGCCCGACCAGTGGCACTTCCCCTACTTCGACGACGACATGGGTGCCGCCGTCAGCCGTGGAGTGGATCAGGCGAGGGCGTTCCTGATGGGGCGCCGGCAGTACCAGGAGTGGGCGGAATACTGGCCGAACCACACCGGCGACGGCTTCGACGCCGACTTCGCGAACTTCATCAACTCGGTGCCGAAGTACGTGCTGTCCAACACGCTCACCGAGGCGACCTGGCAGAACTCGACCCTGCTGTCGGGGGACTCGTCGCAGGTCGCCGCCCGGCTGCGGGAGATCAAGCAGCAGACCGACGGGGAGATCGCCATGTCGGGCAGCCCCACCACCGTCCGATGGCTGCTGGCCAACGGACTGCTGGACGAGCTGCGACTGCTGGTCCACCCGATCGCCGTGGGGCGCGGGCAGCGGCTGTTCGAGGAGACGCCGACGTACCCGCTGCGGCTGGTGAGCCAGGAGACGTTCAAGAGCGGAGTGCTGAACCTGTCGTACGCCCCGGCCTAGCTCGCCCCTCGCGGCCCGGTGGCTTGGAGATCTTGGTAGGTTTCGGCCCTCTGGGGGCCTTTTCCTGCCAAGATCTCCTCCTCCGGTGGGGCGATTCGCACCGGAGGTCGGTGACCTGTTAGCCTTGTCGCCGGCCCGCCCGGTGCAAGCCGGGTGGGACCGACGCTGGTACGCCAGCGGAGGGGCTGTGGCGCAGACCGGTAGCGCACCTCGTTCGCATCGAGGGGGTCAGGGGTTCAAATCCCCTCAGCTCCACCAGTAACACCGTTGAGCAGCGGAAACGCTGCCAGCAAGATCAGCGGGTACATATCCGGTACAAATCAGCGCGGATCTTGGTTTTCCCGGGAGCGCTGCCGCTTGGCGCTCGCGTCGCGAAGCGCGCTGCTGATGATGTTGCGGCGGCGGTCTTTCTTCGGCCACCAGTGGACGTAGGTCTCCAGGGTGATCCGCAGGCTGGAGTGACGTAGCGCGTTCTGCACATCGGTCGGGTCGGCACCCGAGGTGATCAGGCGAGTGGCGAAGTAGTGCCGCAGGGAGTGGAAGGTGCCTTCGTCGGGCCAGCCGGCCGCCTTGCGCCAGATCTGCCACAGATCGGACCACCGTTGGTCGTGGATCGGTCGGCCCTGGTCGTCGGTGAACAGCAGTGGCACCAAGCGCCGCTTGGGTTCCTTGCCGGGGTCTGGCGTGCCGGCGGTGATGTCGGGCAGGTCGACCAGGCCGGGCGGGTACTTGCGGACGTGTTCGGCGAAGACCGCCGCGACGTGATCGTCCAGGTCCACGTCACCGACTGAGCCGGCCTTCGGCGGGGCGAGGTAGAACCCGCCGTATGTGGCCTTGTGAAACCGCAGTTGCTGAACCACGTGGACTTCCTGATGTTCCGGGTCGACGCACCGGGTGCTGTCCTCCAGGCCGAGGACTTCGCCGAGTCTCATTCCCTCGCCGGCGCCCGCCCAGATGGCTGCCTGATATTCGTCCGGCACCACGTCGACCAGGGCGAGCACGTCGTCATCGGTCGGTACCCACTTCGGCGCGCGGGAGAATCCCCGCAGGATCGCGAAAAGTCGGATCGACTTGCACGGGTTATCGGGAATCACCTTGTCGGCTACGGCCGAGTTCATGATGTTGTTGAGCAGGTCGAAGTAGGTTTTGACCGACGATTGAGCGACGTTGTTCTGTAGCAGCTTGGCGACCCACTCCAGCACGTCCGTGACGTTGATCGCCCGAATCGGCCGGTGGCCGAAGTGCGGGTAGTGGTGGTGGCGTAGCCGGGACTCGATATGGCGCTGGTAGTCGAGCGCCTGTCCGATCTGGCGGGACAGCCGCCATCGTTCCGCGTAATCGTGGAAGGTCGTGCGCCGCTCGCCCTGGTCCACCTGAGTTTCCTCGACAGCGCCGCTGCTGGCCTTCTTGTCCCATGCGTCGGCATCGGCCTTGCGGTCGAAGAAGCGGGTTCGGGTGCGCCCGCCGGCATCTTCGTAGCGGCAGCGCCAGCGCTTCCCCCGGCCGTGGCGCTTCGACTTCACCCGCTCTCCGTCGGGGCCGCGCTTGCTGAGGTACCACAGGTCATCAACGGCCATCGTCGCCCCCTTGCTCGGTCAGCCAGGACCGGACGTCGGCCGGGTCGTAGCGGAGATGCCGGCCGACCTTGAAGGCGCGAGGGCCGGTGCGACGGGACCGCCACTGGTAGAGGGTGTCTACCGGAATGCGTAGGAACGCTGATACCTCCTCGATGGTCCAGAGCGGTTCAGTGGTGGTTATCGTCATCGGCTCTCCTTTCGCTGGCCGTGAGGTAGAGGCGGACATGTCCCGTCCGGCGTGCGGATCGGGTCTGAGTTCGGATCGCGACGCCAGGTCCGAGCAGTTGCCTTGCTTGCTGGGCGACTTCGGCGATGAGGACCTGGGCGTGAGCCGGGTCGGCGATGACCCGGACCTGAAGAAGTGGCACGGGGCGGGTGTCGGCCATCGTCTTTCCTTCCTGTAGTGGGTGGCCGGGGCGGCGCGTTCGCGTGTCCTCTATGGAGTTGTCAAAGAACAGGGATTGCAGGTGTTGACACGTACGTGTCAAGCGGCGGCGGGCTGGTCGGTGGTGGCGCGGTGGGTGGCCAGCTCGTCGGCCAGGGCGTCGAGGCCGGCTTGGTGTCGGGCGCGGGCCATGGCGGCGGCGGTGTTGGCGAGCAGGGCGTCTCCGGTGGTGATCCAGCCGGTGGCCTGGTAGCCGAGTTCGTAGATGACTCGCTCGGTCTGTTCGTCGTCCCAGGTGTGGGGGTAGCCCTCGGTGCGGCGCCAGATGGTGCGCTGCATTCGGATGAAGCCGAGGGTGGCGGAGAAGGCGCGGCTCTTGGTGGTGATGTGGCCGCCGTAGCCGAACTGGTGCGCCCACCGCCGCAGCCGCGCGTAGTCGGGGTGTTCCCCGAGGTCCCAGCAGGCTCGGATGAGCCGCCCGAGATGGGTGCCCGGGTCGCCGTGGACTTCCACGCTGAGGTCGTCGACGCGGCGCAGGTTCAACCCGGTCACTTCGGTGCTCTTGGTGACGTACTTGGCGATGTAGCCGGTGATCTGGGCGGGGTTGACATCACCGCCGGGGGCGTTGACGTGCTTGAGGTCCAGGCCCTTGTCGCCCCAGGCGATGTGCCAGCCATGCCCGTCGTTGGCCGGGTGCGGTGCCGACGTGTAGGCCGTCTTGACGAAGGCGGCTTCCACGGCGTCGGCGAACATCTGCCGGCTGATCACGGACGGGGGTGGGACGATCGCGCCGGGGCAATCGGGGTTGTGGCCATCGAGGCGGATCAGCGCGTGGTAGTGGATGACGCCACGTACCTGGAACTCGTAGACCTTGATGTAGCGGCGGCGCAGCTCGACACCGTGAGCGCGGCCGAGCCGGCGTAGCTCCCGGTCGACCTGTTGGATGGTGCGGCGCCACAGTTCGGGTGCTTCGTGGTTCCACACGACCTGGCCGGCGTGGTCGTAGCAGTCCAGGCACAACGGCTGTCCCAAGTGCGCGTCGCCGGCCTTGTGCCGCTGCCCACAGCGCATGTCGACGCCGTGGGGGCAAGCCCGCCCGAACGGGTGGCACACCGACGGCCGGCAGGTGCAGCCGTCCTTCTTGCGGCAGTCCACGGCGTGGACCTTCACGACCCGGTGGTGGACCGGCCCGAAGGAGGGGGCGGTGGCGGTGAGGAAGATGGCCAGGTGCTCGTGCAGTGGCGGAAGTCCCCAGCGGTCGCCTTGTAGTCCGGCCTTGATGAGGTGGAAGGTGTCGCGGCGGTAGACCTCAGCGCAGGACGGGCAGACCGACGCCCGGCGGTTGCCGCAGGGGGTGTAGATCGCGCCGTCGGGCATGTCCTCGGTGTCGATGGTGGCCATGCGGTTGCCGTCGGCGTCGTTGACGTGGATCTGCCCGGCCAGCCGGATGGGGTGCTTGCAGGCGGAGGCGGCACGGACGTGGCTGAGCCATTCCGGGTAGTCGGGGTCCTGGGCACGGTCGCGGCCGGAGGCGACGGTGCGGGGGTCGTGGCCGCGTACCCAGCCGTCGGCGGCTAGGTCGCGGGGTCCGGTGGTGGGGGCAGCCCAGGGCCAGTAGCCGGTGTCTGCGTCGGCGTAGGCTCCCGTGCCCGAAACCGTCGTGGTTTCGGGCGCGAGAGGCAGCGTCGAGGAGGTCACGCGGTGGCTCCGACGGCGGTGCCGTTGTGCTGGTGCTTGTTGATGGTCGGGTTGGTGTTGGTCAGGGCCGTCAGGATGTCGGCGGCCGTGTTGGTGGGTACGCGCAGCCGCACGGCGAGTTGGCCGGCGGTGATGGGCTCACCGTGGGCCTTCTCGTGGGCCGTGGCGACGATCCGGGCGTTGGACAGCAGCGCCGGAGCAGGCGCAGCCGGCGTCGTGACGGTCGGGGTGACCGCCGGTACGGCTGGCGGTGTCACCGGGGCCGGGGTGTCCTCGGTCGCGGTGGTTTTCGGTGCTGCGATCGCGGGGGTGGTCTTCTTCGCCTGGGTGGGTTCAACCAGGGTGGGTGCGTCGTTGGTGGGTGCGGGTTCGGTGGCCGTGAGGGTCGCGGCGGCCGGGCGGACCAGCGGCGAGACCGGAATGTCGGATGACGGGGCCTCGGCGGTGGTGGCCGGCGCGGGTGCCGGGACAGGGTTGGTGGGCCGGGTCGCGGTGAAGACGAGCTTGGACAGGGCGAAGAAGGCCAGCGCGGGCAGCGCGGAGACCATCCAGCCGAAGACGGTCGGCTTGGCGACGGCCAACTGTGCGGTCAGCGACAGTCCGACGGCGGCGACGAGCAGGAACATCGGGTAGCCGATGTGGCCGCCGGTCTTGCGGCGGCGGATGATGACGATCATTGCGGCGATCGGGATGAGTTCGGTGATGACCGCGTTGGCCCAGCCGAACCAGTCGGCGGTGTCGGCGGGGCTGTTGCTGATGGTCCAGTCGTGGACGTGGTTGAAGGAGGCAGCGCCAGCCATAGCACCGACGAGCAGCACGATGAGGACCAGGACGCCGTCCTGGAGGCGTGCGGTGATCGAGAGCTTGGGCATGGGTGCAGTCATCGGGTCACCTCAGAGATGCAGTCGAGGCAGGAGCCGGTGCGGCGGGGGATGTAGTAGGGCTTGACCTGGCCGCAGGTGGGGCAGGTACGCCGGGCGGTGAGCGCCTTGTCGATGGCGGCGCGTTGCGCCGGGGTGGCGGTCCGCTTGGGCACCGCCAGGTCGAGTCGGAAGAGGTAGGCGACGCGCTTACCGCGGCGCCAGAGGATCTGCGCGGCGGGGTCCTGGCCGCCGGGACGCAGCTCGCGGGCGCGGAGCTGACGGCGGGTCAGCAGCCCGTCGGGGGCGAACTTGAATGGATAGGTCGGCAGGCCGTAGCGCTCGCCGGTGGGGTCGTAGAAGACCATCGAGTCGTCGTCCTCCGGGTCGTCGCCGTCGGCCTGGTCCCCGTCGCCGTTGCCGGCGGGGCCGGTGGCGAAGGTGGGGTGTTCGTAGGTGTCGCGGTCGATGTCCTCGGGCAGGAACGCGGCACCGCAGACGGCGCAGACGATCGGGCCTTCCTCGAAGGCCGTAGCGGAGATACGCAGCTTGCGGGGGCACTCGCACTCGCACGAGACGCCGTTGTTGTTGTTCGTGCGCTGCTTGCCTTCCCCGGTCGGTTCGGGGTGGCGGTAGAAGCGCAGCGCCTCGGACAGGTCAGCGATGACCGTCCGGTAGCGGGCGCGGGTGAGGTCGGTCAGGGTGCAGGGCGAGTAGCCGAGCTTGTCGTCCTTGGTGGCGGACAAGCCGAGTTCGGCGGCCAGGGTGGCGAACTTCTTGTTGTGCCAGCGGCCCTGCCGCGAGGTGTCTTGGATGCCCCGCACGTCGGCCAGGGCGTGAGTTGCTTCGTGCAGCAGCGTGGTGAAGACGGCCTCGGGCTCGCGGGACAGGCCCTCACCGGAGATGAGGATTTCGGGGACCTGTGCGTCCCCGGCCTGCCAGCGCAGCGCGGCGAAGTGGCCCCACTTCATGCCCTGGTTGGGCTTGGTGGGGGAGCCGGAGCCGACGACGATCACCGCCGCCGGGACTTCCGGGTGCCGGTCGCGGATGGTGGCCCAGGCGGATTCGAGGACGCTGATGAGCGCGGCGGTGGAGATGTCGTTTTGACACGTACGTGTCACGTCGGTGATGTCGATGGCGGTGGTCATGCGGCCCTCCAGGCGGTGTGGGCGGCGGCGAGAGGACTGGTGGGACGGGCCAGGTCACGGGGCCGGTCGGTCGCCCGCAGGTCGGCGGGGGTGTCGGTGGTGTCCGTGAAGACGGCGGTCGTCCGGCGGTTCGCGCGGGCGGCGTACATGGCGAGGTCAGCGCGGTGCAGCCACACGGCGGCGGGGTGGCCGGGGTCGGCCGGGACCGCGCCGAGGGTCGCGCCGACAGCCAGGTGTCGGCCGTCGTAGGTGACCGCAGTGGTCAGCCGGGTGTGGATGTGGGTGAGCCAGTCGGCCAGCCAGGTGGTGGCGTCGTCGTGACGCCGGGCGGGGCCGGTGGTGATGACAGCGAATTCGTCACCGCCGAGGCGGGCGGCGAGGCCGGCTGGGCCGGCGATGCCGGTCAGCCGGTTGGCGACGACGGTGAGGATGTGGTCCCCGGCGTCGTGGCCGTGGGTGTCGTTGACCTTCTTGAAGCCCACGAGGTCGACCAGGACGACAGCGACCGGGCGACCGGTCGTGTGGGCGGTGGTGATCAGGGTGTCGGCGGCGGCCGAGAGGCCGGCGCGGTTGTGGATGCCGGTCAGCGGGTCGTGGCTGGCGGCGTGCCGCACGGTGGCGAGTTCAGCCCGCAGGCTGTGGCGGGCGGTGAGGTAGCCGGCGGTCGCGGCGGCGCTGATGGCCGTCGCGGTGACCAGGGCGCGGGTTCGGGGAGTCATCGGGCACCGCCGTGGGTGCGGTCGTAGTCGTCGGCGGCGGCGCGCAGGGTGGTGATGACCTGCTCAGCGGTGCGCCAAGGGTCGTCGTTCCAGTCCAACGGGTCGTCGTAGCCGGTGTCCCCGTTGACGTCGAGGAAGTCGGACAGAGCGTCGAGAGCGCGGGTGTAGTCGCGGACGCCGGGCTTGGCCTTGTAGTCGTGCGGAAGCCAGATGCAGCGGCCGTGAGCGGCCATACCGATCGCGCCGGCAGCGCAGGCCGGCGGGAAGGGGGTGTCGTGGGTGACGCGGTAGTAGACGCCTCGCGTCCAGCCGTGCAGTTCGAGGTAGCGGGCGGCGCAGCGGAGGGTGTCGGCCGGGGTCAGGTCGGCCAGCGCGCCGGGAGTGTGGGGCTGTTTTTGGGTAGGGTTCATGGCGGCCACGTCCTTTCGTGGGCGTTGGTTGGTGGCCGGCAGATCGGGGAGCTTCCTAGGGCTTTGGTCCCGGTCTGTCGGCCGTTCCTCTATCGGTGGTGCAGGTGGAGCCGGAGGAACACCCGCTGCCGGCCGTCGTCGGCGCGGGTGGGTGCGGATCGGAAGACGAGAGCGCCCGCGTGGTGGGCGATGGTGGTGAGTGCGGCGATGTCCTCGCCGGTGCCGACGAGCACCAGGTCTAGGACCCGGGTCGGCACAGCGGTCGTGGTGTTCATGCCGCCGCCTTGATGTCGGTGGTGGCGTGCCGCTCGGCGGTGGTGGTGAGGCCGCTTTGCCGGCGGGTCCAGGCTGCGTAGTCGGCGACGCGGATGATGTCGGCGTCGGTCATGTAGGCGGCCTTGACCAGGGCCGGGATGCCGCCTTCGGAGATGAGGTAGCCGGCGCCCTGGTTGTTGGGGTCGATGGTGTTGGAGGAGAAGCCGCGGGCGGCCCAGCCGTGCCCGAGCACGATGTCGCTCGACACGTCGGTGGTGCAGCGGCCGGCGAAGCGCCAGGCGAAGATGTCCCGCAGCGAGGTCGGGATGATGTCCGAGGATGGTCGCTGCGTGGCGGCGGCGACGATGATGCCGACGGCGCGGCCACGGGCCACGATGTCGCGCAGCAGGGCGGCGAACAGTTCCTGGTCCTTCTTGTCCCCGGCGGTGGCGGAGAAGTAGGCGATCTCGTCGCAGGCGACGAGGATCTGACCGAACAGGTCGTTCGGGCCGATCTTCCGGCGACGCCGAGCCTTGAGGAACGTGTAGCGGTTGTCCATCACCGTCTGCGCACGGCGCAGGGTGCGGATGGCGTGGTTGAGGTCTGGGCCGACGAACACGTCGCAGGCGTCCTCCCACAACCCGAGTTCGACCTGCTTGCCATCCAGCAGGCACAGCCGCACGTCCGGGCACAGGGCGGCGTGACCGACGATCGTGTTCAACAGCGAGGACTTGCCCGCGCCGGGCTCGCCGCCGATGAGGATGTTTCGGTAGATCATCGGCAGGTAGACCGGCTGGCCGAACTCGTCGATGCCGAGGAAGACGGGGTCGAAGATGGACAGGCCAGCGCCGACCGGCACCGTGTCCGGCGAGGTGGTGGGTAGTTCGATGGTGTCGGTGAGGTCCATGGCGGGCTCCCGGGGTCGGTTGACACGTACGTGTCAAAGGCGGGTGGGGGAGGGAAGGGCGCGGACGCCTGGCCCCGTGAGGGGTGCTTGGTCCGCGCCGTCCCGGTGGTTGGTTAGGCGTAGTCGGAGGGGTCGAACCCGTCGCTCGGGCTCGTGGTGGTGGTGGGGTTGCGCGGTTTGCGCGGCCGGGGGGTGTCGGTCGGTGCGGTGACCGGCTCGTCCGGCACGTCGGGCAGGTCGAGGCCGACAGGCGGCATGCCCGGTGAGGTGGGAGCGTTGGCCGGCACGTCGGTGGGGACGTAGTCCGGCAGCGGAGACAGAACCTTGGCCGCCAGTGGTTCGCGGCGGGTGATGTCTACGCGGATCAGCGCCGCGTACTTGCGGGAGGCGCGCATGACGCGGACCTCGTTGGCCCAGCACGCCACGGCGAGCTTCTGCACCTGGCCGTCCTGTTCCAGGTCGCGCAGGGACAGGCCAGGCCGCAGCCACACCCAGACTCGTTCGCCGGCCGGGGTCGGCCGGGCGAGCAGGATCAGCGGCAGCGAACCGGAGCGGTTGGTGGCGATGAACGCCGCGAAGCACATCCGCAGCCGATGCCGCACGACCAGACACCAGATCCAGGCGACGATCCGTCGCCGGACCGGGCCGATCGCGGCGGGGACGCCGACGACCAGGGCGACGATGAGCAGCGACCCCCACAGCGGGGTGGACTGCATCAGCGCGTTCCAGCCGTAGACGGCGACCAGGCCGAGCACGATCTCGGTCAGCCAGTGCCAGAAGACGCGCAGGACCGGCCACGCCACGATCAGCGCGAACACGACCGCGCCGACCGCGACACCGATGACGCCGCCGAGAAGGGCGCCCAGGATGGGGTGCAGGTAGTGCGAGGCCACCGTGGCGGCCAGGAGGCCGACCACGCCGAGGGTGACCCAGAAGGCGATGGTGGCCCGACGACGGTAGGAGCGGGCGACCGGGGCTTCGATGACAGTGACGTTGCCCCCACGGTTCGACCAGCCGAACGGGGACCGCGACGTAGACTTGGACACGACAAGTCCTCCCTAGGTAGGGACCGGAGTTGTTGGGGCAGGACGCGGGGTCGCAGACGACGCCAATCAACGGCGACCCCGGGTCCACCACTTGACTTCTGTGGAGCCGATCGACACGCCCGCCGCTAGGCGGCGGTGTCCAGCGGGTTCAGGGCCGAGGCCCGGAACGCCACACCCGAACGGACCTTGCCGTCCCGGTCGTTGACCCAGGGCAGTGCCTCCAGGTCCATCGGAACGACCGGCTGACGGACGGTCACCGGCGGCATCACCGGGTTGACTACCGTCACGTTGATGACCTCCGCGCTCCCCTCGGAGAGGGCGTAGAGGTGCACCGTCCACATCGGGTTCTTCGTCTCCCGGTCGAACTTCTGCTGACCGTTCTGGTCCAGCTTCGGCACCG
Source organism: Micromonospora sp. CB01531 (assembly GCF_001905095.1). GTDB lineage: Bacteria > Actinomycetota > Actinomycetes > Mycobacteriales > Micromonosporaceae > Micromonospora. The sequence goes on along the minus strand of NZ_LWLS01000138.1, from coordinate 146,002 downwards.
GGTTCACCGACACCTCGTACGACACCCGCGAGGTGTCCAGCAGCAGACGTCCCATGACTGACTCCTTCGACTAGTGAGCTGAGCCCGTATCGGCGGGCCAAGTGCGTCCTCTCTGGACGGCAGCTCGTGTGGAATCAGGATGCGTCGATCGATAGTGACGAGTTCACCACGAGACATGGACGACTAGGGACGTCCTTGGTAGAGTTAGTCGTCCCTCCAATTCGTCCCCATCGTTCAACGAGCAGGAGTCGAGATGACGAACGACCGCCTACGCAGCGGGATGCTCAAGAAGGGCTTGACGCCGGCAACGCTCGCCGACCAGCTGGGCGTCGATCCGAAGACCGTGGAGCGGTGGGTCACGCAGAGCCGGAACCCGTATCCGCGTTACCGCCACTCCATCGCCGAGCTGCTGGGCGAGAGCGAGTCGTACCTCTGGCCGGACGCCCTGCCGACGCAGCGAGCGGTGCAGGTCAGCCAGTCCGAGGTCGTCCACATCTACCCGCGCCGCGGGGCCGTGCCAACCGACCTCTGGCAGCAGCTCTTGGAGAAGGCCACCCGACAGGTCGGCGTCCTGGTCTACGGCGGGTTGTTCCTGCCTGAGTTCAACCACCGATGGGTGCCGACGCTACGCGAGAAGGCGCTGGCCGGGGCCCAGGTCGAGCTGCTATTCGGCGACCCTGAGGGCAAGCACATCGCCGAGCGCGGGGACGACGAGGGCATCGGCCCGGCCATGTCCAGCAAGATCCTGAACGCGCTGGCCTTCTACAAGGACCTGCGGGACCTGGATAACGTGGGGATCTACTACCACGACACGATCCTCTACAACTCCATCTACCGCTTTGACGACGAGATGCTGGTCAACACCCACCTCTACGGCACGCCGGCCGCCTACGCCCCGGTGCTGCACCTACGCCGCATCGGCGGCGGGGAGTTGTTCGACAACTACGTTGCAAGCTTCAAGCAGGTGCTCGGGAAGAAGCGGGCCGTCTGGCCTGAGCACTGAGCCGCCGGCGGTGAGAGGCTAGAGGCATGGCCCGGATCGAGCACTTCAACAACCCGAATGCCCCGAAGCCGAACAGCATCGTCGTAGCAGTGACCGTGTTCGTCCAGGACGAGCAGGGACGGGTACTGCTCATCCAGCGGACCGACAACGGCCTCTGGGCGCTTCCCGGCGGAGCCCAGGACTTCGGCGAGTACATCGCCGAGACGGCCGTGCGGGAGACGCGTGAGGAGAGCGGGGTCGAGGTCGAGGTGACCGGCGTCGTCGGGATCTATACCAACCCGAACCACGTCGTGGAGTACAGCGACGGCGAGGTCCGGCAGCAGTTCTCGATCTGCTTCCGTGGCCGGTACATCGGCGGCCAACCGACGACCAGCGATGAGTCGTCGGCGGTGAAGTGGGTGGCCAGAGGCGAACTCGACGACCTCTCGATCCATCCATCAATGCGGCTGCGTATCGATCACGGATTCGAGCAGCTAAATGCGCCCTACATAGGTTGAGCTGTTAGGCGGCTCTCCGTCCGTTGTATCGCTTCGAGAAGAGGCACTTCTGCCTTCTCCCAAAACCGCGTCACGAGGTCGTTCGGCCCGTAGCGTTCCCGGATCTCCGCGAGCCGTTGCTCGACAGTGAGATCCTGTCCGTCGGGCCCCGTCGTCATATCCGCGTACCAAAGGGCGTCTGAGGTTGCTGATTCCTCGCGCGGGAATTCGAATGCAAGCACCTCGCCGAGCCCTCGCTCGTCGGCCTCATAGGAGGCGCACGAATGGTGAGCCACCAAGCTGGCCAGGCGCCTACTGAAACCCTCTCTTAGTAGCCAACGTGCACCGTCAAGTGCGTGGAAACCTGTGTCAGCTATCCGTGGAGAATATCCGATGTCGTGAAGCCAAGCCGACGCAGCAAGAATGTCCGCATCAACGTCTGGTAAGACTCCAAGGGTCTGGGCCTTCAGCCCCACCGCCCTTACATGACGCCAGCGCCGAGGCAGTGCCTCGCGCAGGTGCTCCTCGGCGGTCGCCGCCGCTTGCTGGACCAAGGCGCTCACTCTTGCATCGTACGGACGTCATGTCCTCGTGGCTACCCGTCGAAGTACGCGACTTCCCCCGTGCCTTTTTCCTCTTTTGCCCTCGTAAATCCACGCCCCCACGAGTCCGAACATGCTGCTACTGTCCTAAGTCACACACCGGATCACGATTCGGGAGCGGAACGTAATGCCTAGCTTCAGCACCAACTTCACGGGGCACCTTGTTCCCGATCAGGCTACTGTGGCGGACGCCATGAAAACGGGCCTTGTCGTGCTCGACACAAACGTGTTGTTAGGTGCTTACCGATTCGCCTCGAAGGCTCGCGAGGAACTGCTCTCCGCATTGGAGCAAGTGCGCGATAGGCTTTGGATTCCACATCAGGTGGCGTACGAGTTCCACAAAAACCGGTTCAATGTCATCGCCGAGCATGACGCGGCATACAGGTCTTTGCTTGACACTCTTCAAGAACACCGGAAGGTAATCGAGTCGGAGTTGGAGAGTAAGATTCGCGAGCTATCCAATAGAGTTGCCCTAGCGGATAAGGAGCGAGAGCGGCTGTTGAGCATGGCCCGGCAGGGGTTAAATCCTCTACACAAGGCAGTTGAAGCTCTGCACAAATCACACGGCCTTGTAGAGCCCGCAGGCATTGACCTAGTTTTGCAGCGCCTAGAACTGATCTTTGAGGAGCGGGTGGGTGAACCCTATGGCCAGGAAGAACTCGCAAAGGCGAAGGAAGAAGCTCAACGGCGAATAGCCGAAGGAATTCCGCCCGGATACAAGGACGCTAACAAGGCTGACGGCAGCGGTGACTACCTCGTGTGGGTTCAGACGCTTGACGAAGTGTCGCGGCAGCAACCCAAGTACGTCGTTTTTGTAACAGCGGACACCAAAGACGATTGGTACTTGAGAGTTAAGGGTAAAACGATAATTGGCAGGCCGGAATTGGCCGATGAGTGCTCCGAGAAGAGCGGGGCGCGTCTCGTTGTGATGCCCACCAAGTCCTTTCTTCGGTACGCTCGCGAACATCTAGACGCGGACGTCAGTGCCGAGACGCTGCAACAGGCCGCAAAGGTGGCGGCACAACCGGAGTATGCGGTGCCCAAAAAGCTGTTGCAGGACATGCGAGATAACGCGGAAGCGAGAAAGAGGGAGTTGCTCATTCAGGTGGATATGGCCGAGGATCTTTATCAGCGAGCGTATCAGCGCTTAGCGGAGGTGGAATCCCGATTTGCGGCCAGAGCGAAGGGCAAGAACCTCCCGACGGGCGATGAGCTGGAGTCGATGGAGCGTGAGATTGAGCGGGCGCGTGCCAACCTCAACCGAATGACCACATTGCGACAAAGGACACGCGAGAACTTGGACGAAGCAGAGGTGGTCCTTGCCCAGACGGCTCATGCGATCCGCTCTGCCGAAGAGGGCTCGAACCAGCGCTGATGCTGTAAATGCCATCATCTGTTCCTTAGTCTGTTTGTTCGCTGCTGTTTGTTCGCTCGTGTGAGAACTTTCTGTACGAGATCAAGTGCGGCCGGCGCTGCCGGCCGCTCGCGCCGCCGAACCTGGGCCGGCCCCAACGGGGCCGCCGCTCGGGGACCCCGCGCCCCTTAGCGCAAGCGCACGGGGCGCACCCCGGCGGTTGCAGCCCGCCGGCGGCGCGACATACGACGAAGCCCCGGGCCGCCATGGTTGATGGCAGGTCCGGGGCTTCCGTTGTTTCGAGACACGGGCAGTGCCTCCGGCGGGGTCCTCGGGCACTCCGGGATGGTTGGCGCCATCCCGACAGCCTCCGTCCGGGCGAAGCCGAGTGGGTAGGGCCTGCCCGGTCAAGGTCGTTCAGCCGCTGGGTGCTCCACCTTGACCGGGCAGGCCCTACCCACTCCACGGTGTGCGGACGAAGGCCGACGGGATGGCTAGCAGGCCGAGCAAGGAGAAAGGCAACGAGCGCGGGCAGGAACTCAGACAGCAACCATGCCAGCCCGTCGATCCGTCGGGAGTGAACCAGTTCCGGGGCTACGCCCGCACAGATCAGGTGGGAGGGTGTTCACCCGTCAATAGTGGTCCTGGTCGGCGGTGAGTACCGGCAGCCGTGTGCGTTGGTAGCCGACCTCAGAGTCTTTGCGATCCGTTCGACCTGGCCCCTCGTGAAGCCGCGAAAGTCGATATAGGCATGAGCCTTCGGTGTTTCAGGCTTCGCGGAGTCGTCTACTACACGGGTACCAGCCTGCACGACCTCGCCGACACGAACGCCCCATGTGCCAGCAGAAGAGTGCTCGTATTGCTCGAAGGCTTCCTCCGCGGTTACCGACTGCCGACTCACCGAGAGCTTGCCCTCATCCTTAGGAGTGGGTTTGAAGGCTTGACTCGACGGCTGCCCGTCCGACAGGAACTGCGGGTGAACCTGTCTCCAAACAAACTCAGCAGCGTCCTCCACTAGAAGTTCGTCGTCGTCCAGCCGAACTGAGGGGCCGGGTTGAGTCATACGGTCACACCGCCGAGGAGAATGTTGGTGAGGGATTCTTCGTCTAGCGATTTGTACATCCGCTCGCGGAAGTCGTCCGTCGACGTATCAACTTGGACGACGTATGCGCTCAGGTCTGGGTGGATTTCAATGCTGTACTCGTGTGTTCCGCTCGTCCACTCCAGCTGCACTCCGCCCTCCGGGGTGGGATAGATGCGCACCGGCGGGTGGATTGGAGCAGCGAGCACCAGGGCGAGCCGACGGAGACGGGCTAGCACCTCTTGTGCCGGGGGCTCTCCTTCACCATCCAGCCATCCCGGCTCCAACGATTCGAGCTCATCGACCCGACGCATTACCTTAGCTGCGGGATCGCTTTGACGCGGGATCCGCCGCAGCGGTACGTCTTCCGCTTCGCCTTCGAGGCCGAACGTATCCGATGCTTCGTCGGCCTCGTCCGCGTATCCTGCTTCCGTGACCTCCATTCGAACGACTTTATCGATCCTATCGAGGACCGCTTCGCCGCTAACTCTAACTGCTGGCCCCGCCCCATCAGGTAGCAGCGCGTTACGAATGAACGGGAATAGTTCGGACTCGAAATGGCACCGGACCACGTTGTTAGTAAACGTGCGAAGGTTGAAGGCTGAGTCTTCGGCGTCTATTTCAACGATCCGACCCGCGAGGGTCGCATTGACGCGATAAGTGCTTGACTGAGACAACAGCAGACGGCGCCGAACGTTGGCGGTGTAGACCGCACCCCGCTCGTGTCCGGGCTCTCGCAGCTCGATGGAATCGCCAGGCAGCAGGCTTCGTCCGAATCTGTTGAAGTACCCGACAACATCCTCTGGAAAGTCCGGCGGGAGGGTGTCCTCACTTGCGACGGATGAGATCGCCGTCTCTATCAGACGGCGGGCGACTACGAACTCGTCCTCCTTCGGGAAAAATCCCTCAGCCTCGGTATCAATTCGTTCGAGTACCGGTACTGAGCTGCCCTCCTCCACCCGCCTCAAGCGCAGACGCAGTCGCTCAACAAATCCCTTCGGGACACGTTGCCTGCCGCGATGATTGCGGAGGAACAAGGCCTTCGCCACCTCGACGAGAAGCTCTCTGTATGCCACAAGCTCCGAGAGGGCTTCCACGGGCATGCCAGGGTGATCGAACCGCTGTCCTTTCATGCGCAGCTCGACGAAGGGTGCGGGCTCGGTCACACCCCGACTCTACTGCGCGTGCACCAGCCATGGGGTCCTCCTGCATCGGCATGCCCGATCTGTGCCCAACCGGCCCGTCGGCCCTGGCTGTCAGGCGGACCGGAAGGTGAACAACGGACGATGGCTAGGCAAGATCATCGGGTACAGATCCACTACAACTGAGAGCGACCAGCGGTGACAGGCGTTGGCAAGGGTCGGCAGGCTCCGTCCTGGTCGGAGCGCCGATCGGTCCGGTTGATGATGTTCACCCACTACGGTGGGTGTAAGGGGTTCAAATCCCCTCAGCTCCACCCCAGCTCAAAGGCCGTTTCCCGTGGTGGGAGACGGCCTTTTTCGATCTTGTACAGCAGCGAAGTCCAGCAGCTCAACGGAACTGTTCACCCGGCGCCGATGAGACGGCGCATGGAGGCGGCGAAGTCGGGGTGGCGAAGGGTGATCCTGACGTCCAGGGCGATGATCGCCTGGCGCAGCTCGACCGAGCCGATCTTGCTGATGTGGGCCCTTGCCGGAGCGTCGCCCGGCCGACTCGTAGCTGGTCGGGTCAGGCCGAATTGGCGGCCGGGCAACTGGCGCAGGCGAAATGGGACTGGGAGTTCTGTTCTTCCGCTCGGGCCGCCCTACTCTAGCTAGGCTTCGTTCAGTTGCCGCAGGTGATAGGCGTGTTGATGCCCACCGACACCAGCACGGCGCGGCCTGACGACCGAGACGATTCACATTGGCCTACCCCAATCAAAGCGGCCGATGGCCACGAACTACGGGGTAGAGGTGTACGCCATGAGCCACCAATCGCCGTCTGCCAAGCTCATCTCCCGCCGCATTGTCCTGGCGGGCATTGGAGCCGCGGTCGTCGCGGGACGAGCTCCACGTGCCGTAGGGGCGACCGGCGATCGGCGTCCTGAGGACTTCGATGCGTCCGTTCCGCTCGCCTGGTTCGACCTTGCGCTGGCGCTGACGCGGACGACGCCTGGTTTCACGCCGCCGGTGGCGGCGCGCGCGTTGGGCCACGCCGGTGTGACGCTGTACGAGGCCGTCGTTCCAGGATCCCGGCAGTACCGATCGCTCGCCTGGCAGTGGCCGGGTCTACGTGGGCTGCCTCGTGACGAGCGGGGCGGCAACTGGCCGGTCGTAGCCAATGCCGCGCTCGCCGACATTCTGCGCTCGCTTTACGCCAACACGAGTGTGGCCAACCTAGCCGCGGTCGACGCATTGGAGGCCAAGCTCAGCGAGCATGCGCGCGGCCGCTCCTCCCATTCGGAAGTCGCCGCGTCGGCGCGGCGCGGTGCGCAGGTGGCGCGCGCGGTGTTCGACTGGTCTCGCGGGGACGGCGGCCACGAGGGCTATCTGCGCAACTTCCCGCCGGACTACGTGCCGCCCTCCGGCCCTGGGCTTTGGGTCCCCACCCCACCGGCGTTCCAGCCCGCGCTGCAGCCGAGATGGGGCGACAACCGCCCGCTGGTGCCGCTCGACTGCCGCAGTTGCGCACCCGACGATCCCACCCGCTACTCCGAGCAGCGGCAGTCTGCCTTCTTCGGAGAAGCGCGGGAGGTGTACGACGCGGTCAACAACCGCACGCCTGAGCAGGAGGCGATCGCACTCTTCTGGGCCGACGACCCCGGTGTGACGGCCAGCCCCCCAGGTCACTCGATCTCGGTAGCGACGCAGGTACTGCGCATCGAGGACGCCTCGCTGATGCTCGCCGCGGAAACTTATGCCAAGGTCGGCATGGCCGTGTGCGACGCATTCATCGCCTGCTGGAAGACGAAGTACATCTACAACCTGCTCCGCCCCGTCACGTACATCCAGCGGCTCATCGACCCGGCCTGGTTGCCGCTGCTGAACACGCCGCCCTTCCCGGAGTACACGTCGGGCCACTCGGTACAGTCCGCCGCCGCGTTCGGCGTGCTCGCGGACCTGTTCGGCGACTCGTACTCCTTCGACGATCACACGCACGACAACCGGGGACTCGCGCCGCGGCGTTTCGACTCGTTCACTGCGGCCGCTGAGGAGGCGGCGTTATCCCGGTTGTACGGCGGCATTCATTTCCGCCCGGCGATCGAGCGAGGGCTTACGCAGGGACGATGTGTCGCCGAGGCAGTCAACGGGCTGCCCGTGCGCCGCATAAAGCGGCACGGACGCCGGCTGGGCACCCCGGGGACGCGGCGCGATCGAGCGTAATGGCCGTGGGCGTCTCCGACGACCATCCGAACCGCGATCCCGCGACCCAGGAGGATATGGGACTTCCGTGACATGACTCATCCTCTCAATCGAGTCTCCATGGAACCCGCGCTGGTTCACCCAGGTGGGGGACGGCCACCTCAACTTCACGAAGACCGAGACACGCTCCACCGGCAGTGCCTATCGTCCGTGAGTACGCGTATAAACCCCACGAATCCCATCTGCATTTTCCCACCACAGCGATCAAAGAAGGCCTACATGAACATCCGCAGGAAATCGGCTCGTGCGTTCATCTCCATCCCTCTTGCGTTGCTGCCCGTCATTTTGGGCGCAGGGGCGGCACACGCAGCAAGCATGAATGGTAGGGCTGGTCAGATGCCCGCTTTCTACGATGACGTAATGCACACCGTCAACATGAAAGAGATGCCGACCGGTGCCTCGGCCGCACTCATCGCGCATAACCCGAGCATCAACATGATCTTCGCAACCAACGACCTGGACGAGGAACAGGAGTTTATTCCTGTGATCGATGCCATCCAGGGTGACGGGTTCAACCCCCTGTGGCGCCAAGTCCTCATCGTTTTCAACCCGGGGGTCACGCCTCAGCAGTTCCATTCCGACGACGAGGTCCTGGCAGCTCAGCGCGATGGGCTAATCACTCTCAACGTGACGGACGAGGTGTATCGCTGTTCAGTTGTTGGCCCCGGCCCGAAGAACCCGAAGAAATAACATCGCACAATGAACCTGCCCGCCTCGCAAGCGGCGGGCAGGTTCCTGCGGCCCAGGACTGTCCTGTTGGAGTTGTTGACGATCTTGGCGTCAAGAATCGGCCAGTGGAACGACCCTTCCCAAGGGCTGTGCCAATAGTCCAGGGGTGTCAGTTCGCTGCCGTCACGTACCCGGCTGAGATAGGAATCTGCGGCTCAATCAACAGCTTTGCGCCGTCGTGTCGAGCTTTGTAGCGCAGGCTCCGGGCGTCGTCATCCAAGCCGGTGGTTTGATCCTCGGCGACGGACACTATCAAGGTTGGCGATGCGGCGCTTTCGATCGGTCGTCCGGCCAGCAATGCGGCAGCCGCCAGCGCCAGGCCGCCAATGCCGGCAATCCAGCTCGCGAACTCGATGGCCCGGCCGCCCCAGACGAGAGAAGCCGCCGCCAGGCAGACGGTTCCAATTGCCGCGATTATCGCCAACAGGTGCCACGACCGGCGTCCCATCAACGTATTTTGGTTGAGTTTGGTGGCTGTGTCGAGGCTCTGTTGGGTCGCCCTTCGACTCGCCGGAGTTGATCTGCTCGCGGATATCGCGGGCGGCCTCTGAGTGGGCAGCTTCAGGCACAGGGCCTCCCGGCGCAGGCGTACATCGGCGTGGGCCGGACGGGATGTGCAAGGGGTGCGGGGTGTGGTGGGGGCGCTGCTGCTGCCGTACCCGTGCTGGCAGGTGGAGTGGGCGACCAGCCGGCAAGCCCCGGACGCGGACCGCGTGCTTCCTGGGCGATGGGCGGTGACCACACGCGGTCTGGTGCTGCCGATCTGGACGTGCGGCGGCCTGTGGCGGGGCCGTGGCCGCGCGGGACGCGGTGGCGGGAGCTGCGGGCAGGGTACGCGGAGGCGGCGGTGTCACTGGCGCTGTATCTGGGGGGCGCAGTTGGTGCGCGCCTCCGCGGATCTGCACTGGGTGCCGCCGGCGCGCTGCACCGCCGTTTCCTCGGTTGGCTGCGGTGAGCATCCTGCGGGCCGGTGACGAGAGGTTTCACTACAGCGACGGCTCGCACCGGTGGATCCCGCCGGGCCCGGACTGCGACCAGGAGGTCTGGGACGAGCAGGTACGCCAGCACAAGCATCAGCATCTGCGGAACGAGCGGCCCAAGGTGCGGCTGCGGCACCTCGTCTGACGACAGCAGTCAGGCCGAGTGGCGGCGCACACCTTGATGCCCGTACCCCCTAAGGGTATGTTGAGGTCGACTCAGGGAGGTGCGGACATGGATCTTCACAATCACCAGCAACACGATCCGGCGGGCGTGAGCGCAGCGGTGGCAGCGGGGCACCCACATGCTCACCATGGCCAGCGCGAGAAGACGACTGCGACGTGGGCGATGGCCGCGGCGGCGACGCTGCACTGCCTCACCGGCTGCGCGATCGGTGAGGTGCTCGGCATGGTCATCGGCACCAGCCTGGGCCTGCACAACGCCGCCACCGTGGTGCTGTCGATCGCGTTGGCTTTCGTGTTCGGCTACGGGCTGACCATGCGCGGGGTGCTGCGTGCCGGGGTCGGCGTTCGTACCGCGCTGAAGGTGGCCCTGGCCGCCGACACGATCTCCATCGCCGTCATGGAGCTGCTGGACAACGCGTTCATGGTGGCCGTGCCCGGCGCCATGGATGCCGGCCTGACCAGCCTGCTGTTCTGGGCCGCGCTGGCCGCGTCACTGCTGGTCGCGTTTCTGCTCACCACCCCGATCAACCGGTGGTTGATCTCGCGGGGCAAGGGCCACGCCGTCGTGCACCACTACCACCACGCCCACTGACCGGTTACGCCAATGGCGGCCGGAGACCGTGGGGTGCCCGGCCGTCGAGGAATCAGGGATGACTGACGGGACTGACCGGCATGAACCTTCCCGCGTTCACGCCGGACCGCCATCCTCGCCGGGGCGGGGCCTCGCCCTAGCGGTCTCGCCCCGGATCGGCAGCCAGTAGAAGGGAATGAAGGCGGCGATCACCGCCACGCCAAGAGCAGGAAGTAGGGCGCCCAACAGGGTTCCGGTGGCGATCCAGGTAAGGGCGATCCGGAAGCGTCGGCCGATGGCTCTCGCGCCGGCGGAGTCGAGGGTGGTCACCAGCAGTCGGGGGTGGCGGCGTGCGTACGCCCAGACGGCGTTGAACAGAATGGCGGCCAGTTCGAACGTGATGCCGTGGAGGACGACGGCAACGCGCTGACCCTCTCCGTCACGGAGCGCATGGGCCAGCACGGAGGCGGCGAACGGCAGGAACGCGATGTCCATCAGCAGCACGGTGTTCAAGAACAACACCGTCCGGTCGACGCTACGGATCTGGTCGAACATGGCGTGATGGTTCGCCCACGCCTGCCCGATCAACATGAACGTGACGCCGTAGGCCAGGTAGGACGGCCAGAGCGTGACGAGACTGTGGAACAGGTGCCGGGTGTCCTGCGGCGGGCGGATCTCCAGGACGAGCAGCGTGACGGCGATGGCGATGACCGCATCGCTGAACGCGACGACCCGCGAAGGATGGCGCTCCATGCCGAAAGGTGTTGCTCGTCCCGATCCCCGAACAGGTCCTGTCACCGTTCAAGCGTCCGGCACCGGGCGCTGTCGCAGGCGGAGCCGAGCGGCGTGTCAGCAATCGCTCGGATCCGCTAGGGCGGGCTTGCGGCCGGTCCGCTCGCTTCATCAAGTACCTGCCGCGGTAGTGGTGCTACGCCGCCCAGTCGGACCACAGCGCCTCGGTGATGTCCGGTCGGTTGAGTGCCGCCGCGCACCAGGCGAAGTGGCCGTCCTTCCCCTCCGCGTCGTAGGAGTTGCTGGTCAGCAGCGCATAGACCGCGCGATAGAAGAGCAACTCGTGCGGGGTGTGGCCGAACAGCCGGCACAGCGTCTCGACCCATTCGTCGTCCAGGCTGCGGGCGGCCGGCCCGTACATGTCGAAAACGCCTGCAGCGATGCTCGCCTCGAAGGCCGGATCCGCCTCGGTGGACAGGAAGCCCCAGTCGAGCAGGGCCGCCGGCTCGCCGGCCGGCGTGACCAGCACGTTTGCCGGTACCAGATCGCCGCTGGATGGTGACGGTGCGGGACGGACGGAGGCCGTTGACCAGGTGGTGGACGCGAGCGATCTTCTCATCGAACCGGTCGACGGCGTCCCGCAGGTAGGGGTGGGAACCGGCGACCCGCCTGTCCACGAGGGCGCGTAGCGCACCGGCCCAGGCTGCCACATCGGCGCGGGCTCGTCGAGCACGGTCAGCCGGCGGGTGGACGCGCTGCCCGTCGTCTTCGCAAGCTCCGTGACCACTGTCAGCATGCAGCTGGCCGCCGTGTCGACCGAGACAGCACCCGCCGCCACGGCCTCCCTCAGGTTGCGGCCGGGCAGCTCGCGCTCGATGGTCACCCCGTGACCGCGCACCTCGTCCACGTCGACCATCCGGGGTACGGCGAAGGGAAGGCCCTGTGACCCGAGGTGCTCGTAGAAGTCCGTGATGAACCGCAACTCGGCCGGCTGCCGGCGGAACCAGAGCTTGCCGACGTGCCCGTCGCCGAGGGCGAAGACGACCCCTTCCATGCCCTCGCCGAGCAGGCCGAACCGGCGGTAGCCCTGCTTCGCGAAGTGGTCCTTCAGCTGTTCGTGCGTCACGGGCGGCAACTCTGACCTCAACAGGTAATCGTCATGCGGAGCGACTCAGCGCGGGAGTTGTTCGCACATCCCATTGAATGCGAACTGCCAGGGCGTGGCTGCCATTCTGGAGGTGACCTGACGGGTCGTTCCGTCTTCCGTGCGGACCGATATCACGACCGGGACCGGTTCGTTCGGCACTCTGGCCGTGCAATTGAGCGTCAGCCGCACGCTGAAGGATTGTGCCCCTGGCCGCACCACATCGGATCTGACCGAGGAGAGGCCGAGGTCGCCCTTCGACGCGCGAATGTCGGTGACCTCCACCGGCAAGGGGCCGTGGTTCACCACGATCACCGATGATTCCGCCCGGACCAGTGAACCCTCGCGCTCGCCGCCCGCCACCTCGTTCTTCCCGAGAACCAGCACTGCGGCAGCCGACTCATCCGCCAGGCGCTGTTGCCGCGCCTGCCACTGGTAGGTGCCGACGCCAGCCACGGCTCCCGCGCCGACAAGCAGCGCCAGGACCAGTGGCAGCGGGACACGCGCCGATCGGAAACTGCGCCAGGGGTGCCGTAACGGATCCTGGTGGGAAAGCGGAGGCTGCGCCTGCCTGGACGGCGCGTCCAGGTCGATCATGGGTGCCTCGCCCGTGCCGGACGGCTGGCCGGCCGACCCAGACACCTGCTGCCTGCCCGTGTCCTCGCGCACGATGCGCACGCTACCGGTGCCCGGCATTCTTCGCGGTCCAGGTCGCCGATGCCGCTATCACTGGCGGGAATGCCGGGCGGACGCGTAACGGTCGCCGGTGGGGCCGGTGAGCTGCCGTCCGGCTGGCGGCCAGCTGCTGTGAGCTCAAGCGGCGGTCCAGCGCAGCCGGCCGTCCTTGGCCGACCTCTGACACCGCATCAGCCTGCCCTTGTCGGTGAGCCCGTAAGCGCCCTCCGGACTGCAGAATGCGCCGGGACGGACGCCGACTTGAATTGGTGGCGTCGTCGGCTTGGTCGTGCGGGACGTGCTGGGGGTCGGCGTTGGCGCCGGTTTGGGGCTGCTCCGCGTCGGCTTCGGCGTCGGGCTGGGCTTGCTGGTCGTCGCCCTGGGACTCGGCGACCTGGTGGTGGCCGTCGGGCTCGGCGACTCGGTCGTGGCCGTGGGGCTCAGCGAGTCGGAGACAGCAGGGTCAGCCATGGCCCGCTCCGCCGAAGCGGACGGCTTCGCGGCTGGCTTGTCGTCGTCGGGACTGCCGATGGCGGCCAGGCCGCCACCGCAGCAGCACAGCAGGGCCAGTCCGAGGAAGCCCAAGGCGACCTTCTGTCCGGAAGTGACGCGTCGCTTCGGCCCGTTGTCAGGAACAACCTCGGTCGGACCCGAGGGCGTTCGCCAGCCCTGCTGCTCGTTCCCGGCAGCAGCCGGATCCTGCGCCGTCGGATCAGGCGGGACTGCCTCGAACTGGGCGGTTGGCGGCTGGTAGGGCGGGGGTGGCGGCAGTTGCCGGTACCCGGGGTCCTGCGGGGGCTGGTGCGTCACCGACCCAGTGTGCTGGCGGACGAACCAATCGCCAGCGGCCGATCGGACAGCATCTGCGTTCGCGCTCCAACCGGAGCGGCATGCCCATGGCTGCCGGGAGACGGTGCTGACCGACGTGGCGGGCGACGATCCGGACTGGCTGTTCGCGGCCTGGCGATCGCTGACCCGGTCAGGATGACGACGGAGGCCGTCCCCTAACGGGAACGGCCTCCGTGACATCTCGTCCATTGCATCCGTCCTGCTTGGATGTGTGGCTGGCCTTGGTCTGCCGTTACTTGTCGCAGGCGATCCCGTCCCCGTCCGCGTCCAGGCGGTAGATGTCCGTGGCGATGACCCGCACGGGGCCCTGAACGTAGGCCGGGCCGTTGCCGCTGCCGCCGGCGCAGTCCACGTCGCTGGCAATGGGTACGCAGCCGCTGTAGTTGGGGTCGCACTTGCGCGTCGTTGCCGGCTTGGTGGTGCGCGGGGCGCTGGTGGTGCGCTTCGGCGCCGGCTTGGGGCTGTTCCGCGTCGGCTTCGGCGCCGGGCTCGGCCGGCTTGTGGTGGGCGCCACGTTCGGTGACTCGATCGACGGCATGGGGCTCTCTGGCTGGGAGACGGCGGGTTCGGCCAGCGCTCGCGCCGCTGCTGCCGACTCCTTGGCGGCCGGCTTGTCGTCACCGGAGCTGCCGATGGCGGCGAGGCCGCCGCCGCAGCAGCACAGCAGGAACAGTCCCAGGATGCCCCCGGCAATCTTCTGCCCACGAGTGACGCGTCGCTTCGGGCCTTTGCCAGGAGCGCCGTTGACGCCAACCGGAACCGTTGCCCAGCCGTGCACCTCGTGCCGGCCGGCAGCCGGGGTCTGTGCCGTCGGGTACGGCAGCACCGGTACGACCTGGGCGTTCGGCTGCCACGGTGAGGGAGGCGGCGGCAGGGGAGGCGGCACTGGGTGCCAGGGGTCCTGCGGAGGCTGGTAGGTCACTCGTCCCAGTGTGCTTGCGGCCTCAATAATTGACAGAGGCTAATCGGCCACCATCTGTGTCGACGCTTCGACGCCCGGTGATGTCCGGATTGCTGGATGAGCTGACCGACCGTCGGAGTGCCGGTCGGGCAGCGGGAGGAACGATCGGCAGGCCGAGCGGGTCTACGACGGCTTCCAGCCGAGCAGACCATGCTCGAACTGGTCGTCCGCCAGCTACCGTGACGGACGGACCCCGAAAATGCGACAGGGGCCGGTCCCAGGATGGGACCGACCCCCGTGCGGGGCGTCGCGGCTCAGGGCTTCCAGGAGCCGGCCGTCTCCAGCCGGTGCTCGTACTCCAGGGTGCCGTTCTTGTCCTTGACGTCGAAGACGAGCTGGCCGGTGCGCTTGCTGCCGCTCGCCAGGTCGTTGCCCGAGCCGAGCAGCTTGCCGCACCCGGAGAGCGCCCCGGCCACACCGTTTGCCTCGCTGCCGTCGGCGCCGATCCACTTGAAGTAGAACGGATTGATCGAGCCGGTGCCCTTGGTGACCTCGGCGGTCACGTCGGCGATCAGGTACATGCCGTTCTTCGGCCCGGGCATATACGCCTGGCAGGCCTTGTCCTTGGTCCGGAAGTTGCTGACGGTGATCTCGACCGTGCCATCGTCGTCGTTGATGATTAGCGTGTCGCCCGGCTTCATGTTGAACGTCTCGCCGTCGGTCTGCCCGGCCTCCGGCGTCGGCTCCGACCCACGCGTGGGCGCGTCGTAGGACCCCGCCGGGGTGGGCAGGCTCTCGACCGCGTCCTGGGCTTTCTTGGCACCGCTGTAGATCGCGAAGATGCCGCCGCCGCAGCAGAGCAGCAACAGGACCGCCGCGATGATGCCGACGATGATCCAGACGTTCTTGTTGGACTTCTTGGCCGGCGGCGCGCCGAACGGCTGGCCGGGCGCCGGCGAATACGCCCCACCCGGCGGGTACGCCCCGGCCGGCGGGTACGGCGTCCCGGGGGTCGGCGGCTGCGGCGGGTAGGGCGTCCCGGAGGTCGGCGGGTACGGCGGTTGCGGCGTGCCCGCGACCGGCGGGAACGGCGTGGTCGGCGGCTGCGGGCCGGCCGGCGGCGGGTACGGTGCCCCCGACATCGGCGGCTGCGGTGCCCCGGAGACCGGCGGCTGCGGTGCCCACGGGCTGTCCGGCGCGTACGGGCTGCCCGGCACCGCCGGCATCGGCGCGGTGGGGAACGGCTGGGTCGGCGGTTCCGGGGGCTGCTGGTTCGGGTCCTGCGGCCCGAACGGAGGCTGAGGGTGGCTCACCGGTCTCCTTGGCGCCTTCGAAGCTCTTCAGTCGGGAAGACGGTACAAGCCGCCGCCAAGTTGTCCGTCAGGACGTCACCGGGGTCCCAGGACGGCGGCGCTGCGGACCAGTTCGGCGTCCACCGCGAACCGGCCGGTGACCGATGCCGGTGGATCGGTGGCCGGGGCCGCGGCGAGCCGCGCCGGGGCGATCCGGGCGGTGAACGCCCTGGCCTCGGGGTCGACCGTGACCCGGGCGTCGTGGAAGTCCAGCCAGGTCCCGACGACCGGGTGCCAGACCTTGTAGACGGTCTCCTTGATGCTGAACAGCACGGTCGGCCAGGGGACGCCGGCAGGCAGCCGGGCCAGGTCCGCCTCCTCCTCGGGTAGGCAGATCGCCCGGCGTACCCCCGGGTTGAGCTCCCGGTGGCGCTCGGCGTCCATACCCACCGAGCGGACCTCGGTGGCCCGGGCGGCGGCCGCCGCGCAGTAACCCCGCGTGTGGGTGATGGTGCCGACCACCCCGGCCGGCCACACCGGGGACCGGTCGGGCGCCGACGGGACCGGGGCGGCCGGCAGCCCGAGTCCGGCCAGGGCCCGGCGGGCGCACATCCGGCCGGCGGTGAAGTCCCGGCGCCGGCTCTCCACCGCGTGGTCGCTGAGGCAGGCCGACTCGGCGGGGAGCAGGGTGCCGGACCAGTCCCCGGGGCCGGCCACGGCCACCGCGACCGCCGGTGGCAGGAGGTCACGCATCGTTCGCCCCCGATGCGCGTTGGCACAGGTAGGGAGGAACTTCTGCCCCCTCGGGGAAGTTGACGGCGGCCATCGACGGTGAACGTACCGCAACGATGTAACGCCGGAGCGTCCCGGGGCGCTGTAGGGGAGTCAATGGGGCGGGGAACCTCCAGGAGCAAATACGTCCACATGGGAAGGAACAGCCGATGACGCCTGGTGCGGAGGCGTCGGGACCACAGCCGGACGAGCACACGCCGGTGACCCCCGACTGGACCTGTAACTCCTGCGGCGACGAGTGGCCGTGCACCACCAAGCGGAGCCGGCTGCTGGCCGAATACCGGGTGGACCGCGCCTCGCTGACCGTCTACCTCGGCTCCTGCCTGGCCGCCGCCACGCGGGACCTGCGGGCCGTGCCGGTGTCGTCGCTTCAGGACCGGTTCATCGGCTGGGTGCCGCGGAGCCCGCGCACCACCTGACCGTCGCCTGCGGTAGCCGCCGCGTTCGGGTCCGCGGCGGCCACCGGGCGCGGGTCAGGGTCGGCGGGGTCGCCGGGTGAGCGCGAAGCCGACCACGCCCGCCACGGCGGCGAGCACGCCACCGGCGGTGGTCCAGACCCAGCGCGAGCCGGCCTCGGGGAGCCAGCCGGTGAGGCTGAGCTCCTCCTCGGCGACCGGTTCGGGTGTCGGCTCGGCGGTGAGCAGCGCCCCGGCCCGGGTGTTGGGCACCAGCGGTGCCGCCAGCTTCCCGTCGTCGCCGGACGCGCCGCCATCGCCGTCGACGCTGACCAGCAGGTCCACGTCGATCGGCAGGCCCAGGTCGGGCTCGGGCAGCTCGGTCACGGAGAGCCGGACGTAGTAGGTGCCCGGCAGCGGGTCGCCGGACCACGGCTCGGCCCAGGGCCGGACCCGGCGCAGCGTGCAGCCGAGGGTGACGCCGGTCGCGGTCGCGTCGGCGGTCGGGGTCTGCGCGCCGGCCGTGCAGGCCTGCCGGCGGCGCAGCCCGTCGAAGACCTCGACGGTCCAGGTGGACGGGCCGGTGCGGCCCTTCGGGAAGGCGACGTTGGCACCGATCTCGTGGGTCTGCCCGGCCTCCGCGCGGAACGACCAGTAGAGGTGGTCGCCGGTCGACGCGCCGACCTGGACCGGCTGGCCGGCGGCGATGGCGGTGGCGGTCAGGAACGAGGTGCCGGCCTTGGTGACCGTGGCGGCGCCCGGCGACGGGGTGGGCTCGGCCGAGGCGGCGGCCGGGGTGAGGGTCAGCCCGACGGCGGCCAGCGCCGCCGCGGAGCGGATCAGGGTACGCATCCTCAGTTCTCCCTCCAGGTGGCGACCCACCAGCGGGTGAGCAGCCCGGTGACCAGCCCGGTGACCAGCCCGGCCAGGGTGAGCAGGAGCAGCAGAGCCCAGCCGCGGCCGAGGTCCGGCCCGTCCGGGGCGGGGGACGCGGCGACCACGTCGACGGTCAGCTCCACCGGCATGCCGGGGGTGACCTGGGTGCCGGGGCGGGCGGCGAAGGAGTTGCTGACCACCAGGCACACCGTCTCGGCGGTCTGCGTACCGCTGGGGCTCGGGGTGGGGGTGTCCTCGGCCGCGGACCAGCGCAGGCCGGTGGAGATCACATCGGTACGTCCGCTGCCGGCGTCCACGCCCCGGACGAGTTCCCGCCCGTCCGTCGCGGTGGCCCGCAGCAGTACGCCGTAGTCGGGGTTGACCGGCCGGTCCAGTGCGACGCTGACCGAGGCTCGCAGCTCCTGGCCGGGACGCACCGGCACCCGGTACCAGCGGTGCTCGGAGAACGCCTCGCGGTCGGTGTAGACGCCGGGGCCGAGCAGCGGCGCGTTGGCACACTCGGCCGCCCCGCCGACCACCGTCGGGGTGGCGGTGTAGGTGTCCCGGGCCCGGTCCACGAGCTGCTTGATCCGGCCGGTCAGCTCGTCCGCGCTCTGTGCCGCCGTGTAGGTGCCGCCGGTCGCGCCGGCGATGCAGAGCAGTTGCCGGCGTACCTTCTCGTCGGGGGCCAGGCCGAGGGTGTCGACGACCAGCCTGGTGCCCTGGGCGGCCAGCTCGCGGGCCACCTCACAGGGGTCGGGCGGGGCGCAGGTGTCCTCGCCGTCGGTGATCAGCACGATCCGGCGGGCGGTGCTGCCGGTGCCGAGGTCCTGCGCGGCGGAGCGGAGCGCCAGCCCGACCGGGGTGAAGCCGGTCGGCCGGAGGGTGGCCACGGCCGCCTTGGCCTGCGTACGGTCCACCGGGCCGACCGGCACGATCTGCTGGGTGTCCAGGCAGCCCTGCTTCTTGTCCTTGCCCCGGTAGGTGGCCCCGAGCACCCGGATGCCGAGCTGGGTCTCGTCCGGCAGCGCGTCCACGACCTCGTTGAACGCCTGCTGGGCAACGGAGATCCGGCTGCGCCCGTCAATGTCGCGGGCCCGCATCGAGCCGCTGACGTCGAGGACCAGCTCGACCTTGGGCGGCTCGGCGGGGGTTTCGGGGGTGTCGTCGCCGGCCCGGGCGGGCGCCGGACCGATCAGCGCGGTCGTCGCCAGCAGTCCAATGAGGACCGCTGCCGATCTGCTCTTGTTGATCACCGGCCGAAGTGTAGTGAGATCCACTTCGGATGATCATCCGGGTGGTGACACCCGGGTGATCATCCAGCTGGTCATGGGTTGTCGGTCATCGTCGGGACATCACCCCCTCCCGTGGCTGGTCGGCCGGCGCACCATGCCTCGGGTGCGCCGGTGGCCGGTGGAAGGGGCTGGCGGCGCCCGGCTCCGCGAGCGGAAGGTGAGCGGCCACCGGGAGAGGCTATGAGGGCGAATAGCGAGGTATGTCCAAGTCCGCGAGGCTGGCCGACGAGGGATATTTCATCATTCGCATATCCGGATTGCAGACCATAGAGCGGGCTTAGCAGACAAACAGGTAGTTCTAGCCTATAGGTCATCAACGATGACGAAAGCTCCGGAGATCAACACCGGCTGCGGGCCCGCGCGGTCCGGAAAGCGCTCCCCTTGGCGGTTCGGCCGGGCGGGCGCCCCTCGGCCGGCGGCGGAACGAAGCCGTAAGGCTCCCGTAAGGTCTTCGCGCCGTGACCACCGGCGCCACCTGCGGGCGAATCATCCTCGTGGGGGCTCGCCGGTCGGGAATCTGACCGGAGACGACCAGTTGTGCCGCTGATCCGGGGTGGTTAAGCTTCTTCTGCGCGCCCCAATCGCCCGCTTCCCCCGTGGCAGGCGATCGGGGCGCGCTTCTTTGCGTTGTCCAGCCCACCGCCGGTAGCGCCGGGCGTCAGATCCAGCGCCCGTCCAGCCACATCCGCGCCGACCAGTCCGCGTACCTGATCAGGCGGCCCACGAAGACCGGGTAGAAGTAGGCGAAGCAGAGGCCCACCAGCAGCACGTACGCGCCCGCGATGATCCCGCCCACCAGCCGGCGGTCGGCGACGTCCGGCCCGCCCGGTGGCGCCCCCGTGCCCGGGGCGGCGGCCGGTGCCGGCGAGACGATCGCGCCCAGTACGTAGGTCACCGCCAGCACCAGGAACGGCAGCGCCGGCGCGGCGTAGAAGGAGAACATCGTCCGGCCGTCCAGCGCGAACCAGAACCAGGGCAGCAGGCCGGCGGCCACGCTCAGCAGGATCGCCCCGGCCCGCCAGTCCCGCCGGGCCAGCCCGAGCCAGGCCAGCGCCGCCAGCGCGGGCAGGAACGACCACCAGAGCAGCGGGGTGCCCAGCAGCAGGATCTCACTCGCGCACTGCGGCGCGCCGCAGCTGCCGTCGCCGGACCAGTAGAAGGCCACCGGCCGGCCCAGCAGCAGCCACTGCCACGGCCAGGACTGGTACTTGTGCGGCTCGTCGAGCTGGGTGTGGAAGCCGTACGCGGCCTTGTGGTATTCCCACAGGTTGATCAGCGGCCCGATCACCGGGGTGTCGTTCAGCCCCGGCGTGTTCGGGTAGCGGCTGGCGAGCCGGTAGTAGCCGTCGTCGGTGAACAGCCAGCCCGACCACGTGGCGACGTAGGTGGCCACCATCAGCACCCCGGCCAGCAGCAGCCAGGGCAGCTCGTCCAGCAGGGCGTCCCGCCACGGGTGGCGTACCCCCGCCGAGCGGCGGACGCCGACCTCCCAGAAGATCACCAGCAGCGCGAAGGCCGGCACGAAGTACACGCCGCTCCACTTGACCGCGCAGGCGCAGCCGAGCAGCACCCCGGCGGCCAGCCGCCACCACGGCCAGTTCCGCCAGCCCGACGGCGGCCGGCCGGCCCGCCCCGGTGTCGACGGGTCGAGCCCCGCCGCCAGCGCCCGGGCCCAGCGGCGGCGCCGGGCGTCCCGATCCAGCACCAGCGCGCCGAACGCGGCCAGCACGAACAGCAGCAGGAAGATGTCGAGCAGCGCGGTGCGGGAGAGCACCAGGTGGAAGCCGTCCAGGGCGAGCAGCAGGCCGGCCGCGCAGCCCAGCGCGGTGGAGCGGAACATCCGCCGGGCGATCCGGACCAACAGCAGCACCGACAGGGTGCCGGCGACGGCCGCCGCGATCCGCCAGCCGAACTCGGGGGCGGTGGTGGTCAGGTGCCCCGGCACGGAGATCTTTGTCTCCGCGTCCTGGTAGCCGAACGCCCACTCACCGAACCCGATCAGCCACTTGCCCAGCGGCGGGTGCACCACGTACGACGGGCCGTTGTCCTTGTAGTTCCACTCGACGCCCTTGTCGATCAGCCCGTAGGCGTCCCGGGCGTAGTAGATCTCGTCGAAGATCTTGCCCTTGGGACCGCTCAGCCCGACGAGGCGCAGGATTGCCGCGATCGCCACCACGACGGCGGTGGCCAGCCAGGCGTGCCCGTCGAGGCGGGCGTCGACGGTGGCGAGCCGCCGCCGGACGACGGCCGGGACCCCGCCGCGGTCGGTCGTTGCGGCCTCGGCGGCCTGATCGGTGATCGGCTGACCGGCGGCCGTCCGGTCCGATCCGGCCCGGCCGGCGTCCGCGCTCTGTGCTGTCGAGGCACTCGTCACCCGGCGATCGTAGGCTGCGAAGGTGCCCGGTGGCGCCCGTCGTCCCCGAGATTGGTACGGCTGTCGATGAAGGAGCGCACTCCGTGGGTGAAATGTCCGAGGTCGGACGGGTGGTGCTGCTCGGCGCCCCGCTGGGCAACCCGGCCGACGCGTCGGCCCGGTTCCGCGAGGTGCTCGCCACCGCCGACGTGGTCGCCGCCGAGGACACCCGGCGGCTCACCCGGCTGGCCCGGGACCTCGGCGTCACCGTGGCCGGCCGGATCGTCTCCTACTTCGAGGGGAACGAGGAGCGGCGGACCCCGGAGCTGGTCGAGGTGCTCGCCGCCGGCTACACCGTCGCGCTGGTCACCGACGGCGGCATGCCCAGCGTCTCCGACCCCGGCTACCGGCTGGTCCGGGCCGCCCTCGACGCCGGCTTCCCGGTCACCGCGGCCCCCGGCCCGAGCGCGGTGACCACCGCCCTGGCGCTCTCCGGGCTGCCCTGCGACCGGTTCTGCTTCGAAGGCTTCCTGCCCCGTACGCCGGCCGCCCGCCGGTCCCGGCTGCGGGCCCTCGCCGCCGAAGAGCGCACCCTGGTCCTCTTCGAGGCCCCGCACCGGATCGCCGGCGCACTGGCCGACCTGGCCGCCGCGTTCGGCCCGGACCGGCCGGCCGCGCTCTGCCGCGAGCTGACCAAGACCTACGAGGAGGTGGTCCGCCGGCCGCTGGGCGAGCTGGCCGAGTGGGCCGTGGCGGGTGAGCCGCGCGGCGAGATCACCCTGGTCGTGGCGGGTGCGCCGCCAGCCGCAGCGGCCCGGCCCGACGACGACACGCTGCGCGCCGCGGTGGCCGCGCGGGAGGCGGCCGGCCTGTCCCGGCGGGACGCCATCACCGAGGTGGCCGCCGAGTACGGGCTGCGCCGGCGCGAGGTCTACACCGTCGTGCACAGCTGAAGGAGCCCGGTGGGTCGGGCGGCTCCGGCGGGACCTCGAACCGGGTCGGGTCCGCCCTGCTCCGAAACGCCTCCGCTGCTGGCCACGCCGTTCATTCCACAGCGGTACGGGAGGCCGGACGGGCAGCTCAGGCAGCATGTCGGCGACAAATCGGGCGAGCCGCCGGAGTCTATGCGTGGGACGCGTCCTATTGGTTCGCGGCTGCCCCCGGGCACTCACTAGGCTTGCTGCTCATGAGTCACGTTCTCGCCGCGGTCGCCTGGCCCTACGCCAACGGTCCGCGCCACATCGGCCACGTATCCGGATTCGGCGTTCCCTCCGACGTCTTCGCCCGGTACATGCGAATGGCCGGTCACGACGTGCTCATGGTCTCCGGCACCGACGAGCACGGCACCCCGATCCAGGTGCAGGCCGACGCCGAGGGGGTCACCCCGCGCGAGCTGGCCGACCGGTACAACCGGGTGATCGCCGAGGACCTGCGGGCGCTGGGGCTGTCGTACGACCTGTTCACCCGTACCACCACCCGCAACCACTACGCGGTGGTGCAGGAGCTGTTCCTCGGGCTGCACCGCAACGGCTACATCGTCCCGAAGGTCACCACCGGGGCGATTTCCCCGTCCACCGGCCGCACCCTGCCCGACCGCTACATCGAGGGCACCTGCCCGATCTGCGGGTACGACAGCGCCCGCGGCGACCAGTGCGACAACTGCGGCAACCAGCTCGACCCGATCGACCTGATCAACCCCCGCTCGAAGATCAACGGGGAGACGCCAGAGTTCGTCGAGACCGAGCACTTCTTCCTGGACCTGCCCGCCCTGGCCGAGGCGCTGCGCCAGTGGCTGGACACCCGGGAGGGCTGGCGCCCCAACGTGCTCCGGTTCTCCCGGAACCTGCTCGACGACCTGCAGCCCCGGGCCATCACCCGGGACCTGGAGTGGGGCGTGCCGATCCCGCTCGACGGCTGGCGCGACCGGACCGACAAGCGGATCTACGTCTGGTTCGACGCGGTCATCGGCTACCTGTCCGCCTCCATCGAGTGGGCCCGCCGCACCGGCGACCCCGAGGCCTGGCGCAAGTGGTGGTCCGCCGACGCGGAGGGCAAGGACGCCCGCGGCTACTACTTCATGGGCAAGGACAACATCGTCTTCCACTCGGTGATCTGGCCGGCGCTGCTCGGCGGCTACTCCGGCGAGGGATCGCGCGACGGCGAGCCGGGCGAACTGGGCCGGCTCAACCTGCCCACCGAGGTGGTCTCCAGCGAATACCTGACCATGGAGGGCCGGAAGTTCTCCTCCTCCCGCAAGGTGGTCATCTACGTCCGGGACTTCCTCGAGCGGTACGACGCCGACGCGTTGCGCTACTTCATCGCGGTCGCCGGCCCGGAGAGCAACGACACCGACTTCACCTGGTCGGAGTTCCTCCGCCGGAACAACGACGAACTGGTCGCCGGCTGGGGCAACCTGGTCAACCGGTCCGTCTCGATGGCGGCGAAGAACTTCGGGGCGATCCCGCCGGTCGACCCGGCCGGCCTCACCGAGGCCGACGAGGCGCTGCTCGCCACCGCCAAGGCCGGCTTCGCCGTCGTCGGTGACCTGATCGCCAAGCACCGGCAGAAGCAGGCCATCGGCGAGGCGATGAAGGTGGTCGCCGAGGCCAACAAGTACCTCTCCGAGCAGGCCCCGTGGAAGCTCAAGGGCGAGGACGACAAGCCACGGATGGGCACCATCCTGCACGTCGCCCTCCAGGTGGTCAGCGACGCCAACACGCTGCTCACCCCGTTCCTGCCGCACGCCGCCCAGAAGATCCACGAGCTGCTCGGCGGCACCGGCGTGCACGCGCCGATGCCGGTGATCGAGGAGGTACGGGACCTCGACGGTGGGCCGGCGTACCCGGTGCTGACCGGCGACTACACGGTCGGTGCGCGCTGGGAGTCCGTACCCCTGGCGGTGGGTCGGCCGCTCGCGGCGCCGAAGCCGGTGTTCCGCAAGCTCGACCCGTCCATCGTCGACGAGGAGCTGGCCCGCCTCGCCGGCTGATCCGACGGCCGACCGCGGCCCCGGGGACATCTCCCCGGGGCCGCGCCGTCCGCGCGGTCAGGCGCGCGCCATCGACGGCGCGCCGATGAACTCCATGATCGCCTTATTCACCTCGGCGGCGTTGGTCCACGGCGTGCCGTGCGGGGCGCCCCGCAGGGTGATCAACTGGCTGCCCGGCAGCATCGGCTGCAACCGCTGCCCGGTCACCGGATACGGCAGCACCGCGTCCTTGTCGCCCTGCACGATCAGCACCGGCACGTCGATCCGGCCCAGGTCGCCGCGGAAGTCCGTCAGCCAGGCGTCGACACAGTCGTGGGTGCCCTTCGCCGACGCCCGGGTGCCGATCTCCCAGTGCGCCCGGAACGCCTCCTCGCTGACCGACTTCCCCTTGTTCTCGTCGTAGTTGAAGAAGTTCTTGCAGAACTGGGTCAGGAAGGCGAAGCGGTCGTTGAGGATGGCCTGCTGGAAACCGTCGAAGAGGCTCTTGTCCACACCCTCCGGGTTGTCCGGCGTCTTCAGCAGGAACGGCGCCAGCGGGGCCAGCAGCACCGCCCGGTCCACCCGGCTCGACCCGTACGTGCCCAGGTAGCGGGTCACCTCGCCGGTGCCCATCGAGTGTCCGACCAGGATCGCGTTGCGCAGGTCGAGCTCCGTCATCAGCACGTCCAGGTCGGCCGCGAAGGTGTCGTAGTCGTACCCTGCGACCGGCTGGGCGGAACTGCCGAAACCACGCCGGTCGTAGGTGATCGTCCGGTATCCGGCGTTCAACAGCGGGATGGTCACCTTCTCCCAGGTCGCCCCGTTGAACGGGAAACCGTGGATGAGCACGACCGGCTGCCCGGAGCCGTGGTCCTCGTAGTACAGGTCGATGGGCGCGGAGTTCTCCGTGCCGACGGTGATGAAGGGCATCTCGGGTCTCCTGAGCTGGGGTGCATCGGACCCCGGCGGATTCCCGCGCCGACGGCGGTTATGCCGCGCGGTACGGCAGGTCGAGCACCTGGTCGTCGGTCACCTCGGTGCCCGGCGCCCAGGCCTCGTAGACGCCCCGCTCGTGGCACTGCGCCCCGGTGGTGACCACCGCGTCCGGATCCGGCCGGCACAGCCGCAGCCGCAGCCAGCCCGACTCCTCGCGCAGCACCAGGCAGGGCACCCCGCGCCAGGTGGCGTACCGCAGCCGCCGGGCCGCCGACTCCACCGGGTACCGGGCCGCCCGGGTCATCGCCAGGACGCGGAAGCCGCCCGGCTGGTCGGCCACCGCCTCGTACTCGTTGCCGCCGTACGCGCCGACGAGCCGGGTGGAGCGCGGCGCGTCACCGGTCGGCACGTACTCCTGGTCGGGGGAGAGCCCGGGCACCGCCGCGAGCAGGTGCCGCCACTGCCGGCCGACCAGGCGCAGCCAGCCCCGCTGCTCCGCCTGGTAGGTGTAGAGCACCACCTCCACCCCGTCCGCCGGGTAGGCGAGCAGCGTGGCGTTCGCCGGCATCGGCAGGTCGGCGAAGTCCCGGGTGACGAACTCCGGGACGAGTTGGCCGTTGCTCGGCACGAAGCCGGTACCCAGCACCGGCGGCCCCAGCCGGTCCCGCGGCGGCAGCGCGGTGAGGCCTTGGTGCGCCGGGCCGACCGGCACGTCGAAGTCGGCCGGGTCGGCGGCCCGCCAGCGCAGCGCGTAGGCCACGTCACCGCCCTCGCCGTCGCCGCGCAGCACCGCCATCCCGGCCGGCGTGCGCAGGTGCGCCACGTCGTGCTCCCGGTAGCAGAAGCCGTGCGGCAGCCAGCCCCGCACATAGCCGGCGAGCTGGCGGGCGGAGAGCACCTTCACCATCCGGGTGCCCGGCCGGATCACCGCCGAGGCGCGTACCGCGGCGAGCGTCGGGTCGCCGGCCGCGGCCGGCTGCTGGCTGAGCTGGTGCAGGTGGGCCCAGCCGTGCGTGCGGTGCACCGGCATCAGCAGCGGCGGGTCCGCGTCCTCGGTCGGCTCGGCCGCCCCGTGCACCGCGCTCACCTCGCTGACGTGCACGAACTTCCGCCACGGGTACGCCACACCCGGCCGGGGCGCCCACTCGAAGCCGGGCACCTCCTCGGCGCTGAACAGCTCGTACGCCGCGCCCCGCGCGATCTCCTCCGCCGGGTGCACCCGACCCTCGTACGTGACGTGCAGGCCGGTCCGCTCGGAGGCGGCCCCGCCAGCCTGAGGGGTCACACTCATGGCGTCACGATCGCTGCACGGATCGTCCGCTTGCTCCTGTGCCCGATGGTTCGCTCGCTCCGCTCAGTCACGCTGCGACGGTAGGTTCGCGCTGGGTAGTGAAGATGAACACGAGGTGGCGGCCGGGTGGACCCGGCCAGTGTGTGATCCTTTGGTTGATGACCGAGCCAACCGAACAGATGAGCGAGCGGACCGAGACCCGCAAGCAACGGGCCGCCCGCCGGGCCGGGGAGTTCCCGCCCGCCCCCGAGGCGCTGCCCCGTCCCGTGCTGGACAGCCACACCCACCTCGACATCACCGTCAGCGAGGCCGGCGTACCCGGGGGTGGACCCACCGACGACCCGGTCGGCGCGGTCATCGCGGTGGCCGCCGGCGTCGGCGTGGACCGGCTGGTCCAGGTCGGTGTGGACGTCGAGTCGTCCCGCTGGGGCGCCGACGTCGCCGAGCGCTACGCAGCCGTACTGTCCACCGTCGCGCTGCACCCGAACGAGGCGCCCCGCCTGGCCGACCTGGACGAGGCGCTGCGCGAGATCGAGGCCCTGGCCGCCCGCGACCGGGTACGCGGCGTCGGCGAGACCGGGATGGACTTCTTCCGTACCGGGGACGAGGGACGGGCCACCCAGGAGGAGAGCTTCCGCGCGCACATCGCCATCGCCAAGCGGTACGGCAAGGCACTCGTCATCCACGACCGGGACGCGCACGCCGACGTGCTGCGCATCCTCGACGACGAGGGCGCCCCGGACACGGTCGTGCTGCACTGCTTCTCCGGTGACGCCGACTTCGCCCGCGAGTGTGTCCGCCGGGGCTACCTGCTCAGCTTCGCCGGCACGGTCACCTTCGGCAGTGCCGGGGCGCTGCGCGAGGCCGCCACGGTGACCCCGGTCGACCAGCTGCTGGTGGAGACCGACGCCCCGTACCTGACCCCGATGCCGCACCGGGGGCGGCCGAACGCGTCGTACCTGATCCCGCTGACGGTCCGGTTCCTGGCCGCGACCACCGGGACCGACCTCGACGAGCTCTGCGCCGCGATCTCCGCGACCGGCGACCGCGTCTTCGGCCCGTGGTGACCGGAGGGGCCCGTTCTTGCCCGGGGCCCCTCCGTGCCACCCGGCCGGGCCGCATACGCTACGGGGCGTGACCGGCCTCCTCGGCCCGGCGGAGATCCGGGAGCTCGCCGCGCGCCTCGGCGTGACGCCGACCAAGAAGCTCGGCCAGAACTTCGTGCACGACCCGAACACCGTCCGCCGGATCGTCACCACCGCCGGGCTCGCCCCGGACGACGTGGCGCTGGAGGTCGGCCCCGGGCTCGGCTCGCTCACCCTCGCCCTGCTCCCGGTCGCCGCGCACGTGCACGTCGTGGAGATCGACCCGGCGCTGGCCGCCGCGCTGCCGGAGACCGCCGCCCGGTTCGCCGGCCCGGACGCCGCCCGGCTCACCGTCCACCCCGCCGACGCGCTCCGGGTCAGCGCCGCCGACCTGGCGGAACCCGCCCCCACCGCGCTGGTGGCGAACCTGCCGTACAACGTCGCCGTGCCGGTGGTGCTGCACCTGCTCGCCGAACTGCCCACCCTGCGGCACGGCCTGGTGATGGTGCAGAAGGAGGTCGCCGACCGGCTCGTCGCCGGTCCCGGCTCCAAGGTGTACGGCGTCCCGTCGGTCAAGCTCGCCTGGTACGCCCGGGCCCGGGCCGCCGGCAAGGTCCCGCCGAACGTGTTCTGGCCGGTGCCGAACGTCGACTCGGGGCTGGTCGCCTTCACCCGCCGGGAGCCACCCCGCGCCGACGTCCGCCGGGAGGCGGTCTTCGCGGTGGTCGACGCGGCGTTCGCGCAGCGCCGCAAGACCCTGCGCGCCGCCCTGGCCGGCTGGGCCGGCGGCGCCGACCGGGCGGCCGCGGTGCTCACCGCCGCCGGCGTCGACCCAGGCGCCCGTGGCGAGTCGCTGACCGTGGAGCAGTTCACCGCCATCGCCGCGTCGGCCCCGGCCGTCCCCGCCGTCGCCCAGTAGGCTGGGCGCCGTTGCCCGACCCCGCCGAGGAGTTGATCGTGGAGAAGCCGTTCGACATCCGCCTGCGCCCACGGGACATCGCCCCGTGACCGAGGCCTGGCGACCGGACGACGAGGACGGGCAGCGGCGCGGGGCCAGCGGGCCGGTGAAGGTCCGGGTGCCCGCCAAGATCAACCTGCATCTCGGGGTGGGCCCGCTGCGCCGGGACGGCTTCCACGAGCTGAACACCGTCTACCACGCGATCTCGATCCACGACGAGTTGACCGCCCGCCGGGGCGACACACTCACCCTCACCATGGAGGGCGAGGGCGCCGGCGAGCTGGCCCTGGACGACACCAATCTGGTGATCCGGGCCGCCCACGCCCTCGCCGGGTACGCGGGCGTCCCACCGCACGCCCGGCTGCACCTGCGCAAACAGATCCCGCTCGCCGGCGGGCTGGCCGGCGGCAGCGCCGACGCGGCCGCCACCCTGGTCGCCTGCGACGCGCTCTGGGGCACCGGGCTGTCCCGCGACGAGCTGGCCGGCATCGCCGCCGACCTCGGCTCGGACGTGCCGTTCCTGATCCACGGCGGCACCGCGCTGGGCACCGGCCGGGGCGAAGCGGTCAGCCCGGTGCTGGCCCGCCCCACCTCGTGGCACTGGGTGGTGGCGATCGCCGAGGGCGGCCTCTCCACCCCCGCCGCCTACCGGGAACTGGACCGGCTGCGCGACGCCGGCAGCGCCGGGGAGCCGCTGGGCAGCACCGACACGCTGCTCGCCGCGCTGCGCCAGCGCGACCCCCGGGTGCTCGCCGCCGCGCTCGGCAACGACCTTCAGGCCGCCGCGCTCACCATGCGCCCCACGCTCGCCGAGACCCTCAAGGCCGGCGAGGCGGCCGGCGCGCTCGCCGGAATCGTCTCCGGCTCCGGGCCGACCTGCGTCTTCCTCACCGCGAACGAGACCGACGCCGGGCGGGTCGCCGCCGAGCTGGCGGCCGCCGGGGTCTGCCGGGAAGCCCGGGTCGCCCACGGCCCGGTGGCCGGCGCCCGCATCGTCTGAGTCTGCCGGGCGTTCTGACCCGACCTGGCCCGACCCGACCTGGCCCGACCCGACCTGGCCAGGTCCGGCCCGTTCGGTCGGGCAAGTCGGCTTGGCGTCGCCGATGTGGCGGTGTCCCGGCGGCCCGGACGCCGCCGGGCCGGCGACCTCGCGCGCGGACCAACCGGCGGCCGGAACAAACCGGGCGGCAGCGGTCGTTGACCCGCGTCGGGGCCTGACGTCCATCGGGCGGACCCGCGTACCCTGAGGGGCCAGGCGTCCCAAGGTGCCCGCCCGCACCGGGACGCCTTGATCATGAAAGGTGGGGAAGTGGCCAACATCGTCAACCTGGACCGGGTGTCCAAAGGGTACGGCGCTGCCGGGCCGCTGCTCACCGACGTCTCGCTCGGTCTCGACGACGCCGACCGGGTCGGCGTGGTCGGCCTCAACGGGGCCGGCAAGTCCACGCTGCTGCGGCTGCTCACCCGCACTGAGGACCCCGACGACGGCCGGGTCACCCACCGCCGCGATCTGCGTGTGTCCTGGCTGCCGCAGAGCCTGAACCTGGCCCCCGAGGCCACCGTCCGGGACGTCGTGCTCGGCACCGCCTGGCTCGGCGAGAGCATGGGCGCCGAGCACGAGTGGGCCGGCGACGCCGGCGTGCGGGCCATCCTCGACGGCCTCGGTATGCCACACCTCGGCCTCGACGCGCCCGTCGGCCCGATGTCCGGCGGCGAGCGCCGCCGCGTCGCGCTCGCCGCGCTGCTGGTCCGCGACGCCGATCTGCTCATCCTCGACGAGCCCACCAACCACCTCGACGTCGGCGGCGTCGACTGGCTGGCCCGGCACCTGGTCACCCGCAAGGGCGCCCTCGTCGTGGTCACCCACGACCGGTGGTTCCTCGACGCCGTCTGCACCACCACCTGGGAGGTCGCCGACCAGACCGTCCGGGCGTACGAGGGTGGCTTCGCCGCCTGGATCCTCGCCCGGGCCGAGCGGCAGCGGGTCGCCGCCGCCACCGAGGCCCGCCGGCAGAACCTGCTCCGCAAGGAGATCGCCTGGCTGCGCCGCGGCGCGCCCGCCCGGACCTCGAAGCCGAAGTTCCGGATCGACGCGGCCAACGCGCTCATCGCCGACGTCCCGCCGCCGCGCGACACCATGTCGCTGCAACGGCTCGCCACCGCCCGGCTCGGCAAGCAGGTGTACGACCTGGACCAGGTCACCCTGCACGCCGGCCCGAAGGAGATCCTGCACGACGTCACCTGGCAGGTCGGCCCCGGCGACCGGATCGCCATCCTCGGCCGCAACGGCGCCGGCAAGACCACCCTGCTGCGGATGCTGGCCGGCGTCACCCGGCCCGACGGCGGGCGCCTCACCACCGGGCAGACCGTGCGGCCCGCCTTCCTCTCCCAGGAACTCGCCGAACTCCCCGGCCACCTGCGCGTCCTCGAGGCCGTCGAGGAGGTGGCCCGGCGCGTCCAGTTCGGCGACCGGGAGATCAGCGCCGCCCAGCTCGCCGAGATCTTCGGCTTCGACGACCGCCGGCTCTGGACCCCGGTCAGCGACCTCTCCGGCGGCGAGCGCCGCCGCCTGCAGATGCTCCGCCTGCTCGCCGGGGAACCCAACGTGCTCCTCTTCGACGAGCCCACCAACGACCTGGACACCGACACCCTCGCCGCGCTGGAGGACCTGCTCGACTCCTGGCCCGGCACGATCGTGGTGGCCAGCCACGACCGGTACCTGATCGAGCGGGTCGCCGACGTCGCGTACGGGATGTTCGGCGACGGGCGGCTCGTGCACCTGCCCGGCGGGGTCGACGAGTATCTGGCCCGGGCCGCCGCGGGCAACGGCCCGGCCCCCGCCGACCTCACCCCGGCCGGGGCAGCCCCGGCCCGCGAGGGCATGTCGGCCGCGGAGGTGCGCGCCGCGAAGAAGGAACTCGGCAAGCTGGAACGGCAGATCGCCAAGCTGGAGCAGAAGGAGGCTGACCTGCTCGAACAGATCGCCGCGCACGCCACCGACTACGCCCGGGTCGCCGAGCTGGACGCCCAGCTGAAGGAGCTGCGGACCGAGCGGGAACGCACCGAGGAGGCCTGGCTGACCCTCGCCGAGGAACTGCCGGCCGGCTGACCTCGACACGGGTGGGGGGTGTGCGGCGTCACAGTTCGCCGTGCGGGACAATCACCCCGACCCCTCATCCGAACGGTCTTGGAGACGCAGAGATGGCCCACACCCCCGTCAACCACCCCGCGCGGCCGATCTACCGGGCGATCGGCGGGCTCGTTGGTCTGTACTTCGTCGTCTTCGGCGTGCTCGGCGTCATCGTCAGCCTCGGCAACGACTTCCTCGCCCAGGACGACACCACGGTCCTCGGCCAGGGCACCAACCTCGGCTTCTCGCTCGTTTCGATCATCGTCGGCGCCCTGATCCTGCTCGGCACCGTGATCGGCCGGAACCTTGACGTGGTGATCAACCAGTGGCTGTCGTACGCCCTGATGGCCCTCGGCCTGGCCGCACTGGCGTTCCTGCGCACCGACGCGAACATCCTCAACTTCAGCGTCGCCACGGTCATCGTGGTGCTGGCCCTCGCCCTGGTGCTGCTGATGGCCGGCATGTACGGCAAGGTCGGCACCGACGAGGAGCGGGAGGCCTTCGAGAAGGCTCGGCTCGTGCTCTGAGCCCACCTGTGGAAAGGCCCGGCCTCGGCCGGGCCTTTTGCGTTTCCGGGGACGGGGTCGAACGGTGCGGGTGACAATTGCCGGAAATCGGTCACCTTGGCTGGAGGATCCCCATGCCGCACCTACCGGTGAACCATCCCGCCCGGCCGCTCTACCGGGTCCTCTCCGGGATCATCGGGCTGTACATCCTGGTCTTCGGCGTGTACGGCGTCTTCCTGACCGCGGGTGAGTCGCTCTTCGCCCGCGGCAGCCACTGGGCGCTCGGACTCCGGACCAACCTCGCGTTCTCGATCGTGTCGGTGCTGTTCGGCGCCTTCCTCCTGATCGGAGCGTCCCGCCGCACCAACCTTGGCCACTACATGAATCTGACCGCCGGGGTGGTCTTCCTGGTCACCAGCATCGCGATGATGTCCGTGCTGCAGACCACGGCGAACATCCTCAACTTCTCGATGTCGACCGTCGTCGTGTCGATGCTGTTCGGGCTGATCCTGCTCGCCACCGGCCTCTACGACAAGATCGGCCCGCCGGAGCACGCCGAGGCGGAGATGCGCCGCCGCCGCCACGCGGTCGCAGAGGGCAACCACTGACCCGCAGCCGGCTCAACCCGGCTTGCGGGACGTGATCAGACCGGGCTTCGCCTCCAGATGCGACAGGCCGTTCCAGGCCAGGTTCACCAGATGCGCCGCCACCGTCTCCTTGCGCGGCTTGCGCACCTCCAACCACCAGCGGCCGGTCAACGCCACCATCCCCACCAGCGCCTGCGAGTACAACTCGGCCAGCTTCGGGTCGTACCCCCGGCTGGAGAACTCCGCCCCCAGGATGTGCTCCACCTGATGCGCGACGTCGTTCATCACGCTGCTGAAGTTGCCCGTCGCCGACATCAGCGGCGACTCCCGGACCAGCACCCGGAAGCCGCTGGTCTCCTCCTCGATGTACGTCAGCAGCGTCAACGCCGCCTGCTCCAGCAACTCCCGCGGATGCCCCGCGGTCAACGCCGTGGTGATCCGGTCCAGCAGCGAGCGGACCTCCCGGTCCACCACCACCGCGTACAGCCCCTCCTTGCCGCCGAAATGCTCGTAGACCACCGGCTTGGAGACCTTGGCCCGGGCGGCCACCTCCTCGATCGAGGTGGCGTCGAAACCGCGCTCCGCGAAAATCTGCCGCGCGATCGAGATCAACTGCTCGCGGCGCTGCGTCGCGGACATCCGTACCCGGGACGACGACTTCGCCGCCGGCACCGCCCGCCGCCGGGCGGCGCCGGCGTCCTTGCCGGGAACCTCGGTCATCTCGTCACCTCGCCGGCGCTCGGTGCCGCCCTGGCGGGGAAGTTGCGCGCTCATGTCGTCCCCCCGCGGACCCGCGGCCCGGCGTCGCGGCCGCTGCGGATCCGGCCAGCCGGTCGGCGGCGCTGAAGGTCGGTCATCCGGCCATCCTGCCAGGCCGCCACGCGCCCGACCGACCGGTTATCGTTCGCGCCCCGCCGACCGGGCCCGGATCCGCTCCGGCTCCACCAGCTTCGCCGTGATCCGCTCCGGCTTCGGCCACCGCACCGCCCAGACGACCCCGGCCTTCTCCAGCAGCCAGATCGCCCGCGCCGACGGGTCGAGTTGACCCCGCAGCACCCCGTGCCGCGCGCTGGTCGGATCGGCGTGGTGCAGGTTGTGCCAGCTCTCCCCGAACGACAGCAGCGCCAGCGGCCAGAAGTTCGCCGCCCGGTCACCCTGCCGCATCGCGAACGGGCGCTCCCCGTAGACGTGGCAGACCGAGTTGATCGCCCAGGTGACGTGATGCAGCAGCGCGATCCGGACCAGCCCGCCCCAGAAGAGCGCGGTCAACGCGCCCTGCCACGACCAGGTGAGCAGCCCGCCCATCGCCGCCGGCCCGAGCAGCGAGACCGCCACCAGCACCGGGAACAGCCGGTCGACGCGGCGGGTGGCCGGATCGGCGAGCAGGTCCGGGGCGAACCGCTCTCGGTTGGACAACTCCCGGTTGAACAGCCAGCCCACGTGCGCGTGGAACAGCCCCCGGGCCAGCCCTCCGACGCTCTCCCCGAACCGCCACGGCGAGTGCGGATCGCCCTCCAGATCCGAGAAGGCGTGGTGCCGGCGGTGGTCGGCCACCCACTGGATGACCTCGCCCTGCACGGCGAACGAACCCGCCACCGCGAGTGCCGTCCGCACCCACGGCTTCGCCTTGAACGAGCCGTGGGTGAAGTAGCGGTGGTAGCCGACGGTGACGCCGAGTCCGGACAGCATGTACCAGAAGCCGGCCACGAGCACGTCGCTCCAGCCCAGCCAGCCGCCCCAGGCCATCGGCACGGCGGCGAGCAGAGCGAGGAACGGTATGACCACGAAGGCCCAGAGGGCGATCAGGATGCCCCGGGACTGGTGGCCCTGGGTCAGCGGCTTGGGCCCGGTCTCCGGGCCGGTCAGGGCGGTCGACATGGCACCTCCCAGCGGAACGGGCTACGCCTACGTCACCGTAACCAGCGGCGGCCTAGATCGCAGTGGACAGTTCCGTCTGTGAATGGACTTCCTTGTCGTACGCGCGTTCTAGCCTGCGACCGTGACCGATCCGCTCGCCGACGAGGCGCGCCGCCTGCGCGTCGAGGAGCAGCTCTCCGTCCGTGCGATATGCGCCCGCCTGGGTATCGGCCGCGACCGGGCGTCCGCGTTGCTGCGTGGCGTTCCGCCGCCTGAGTGGACCCGGCGCCCGAACGCCAAGGACGCGCTGCGGGCCGAGGCGGTTCGGCTGCGCGCCGGCGGGCGATCGGTCAACGAGATCGCGCAGCAGCTCGGCGTGGCGAAATCGACCGCGTACCAGTGGGTGAAGCACCTGCCGTTGGATCCGGACGACGCGGCGGCGCAGCGGCGGCGGGCCCGGTCGAAGCTGATGACCGACGCCCGGTGGTCGGCGCACCGCGAGGCGCGCGACGCCGCGCAGGCGGCCGAGCAGTCGCGCGGGGCGGCGGCGGTCGGCACACTTGATGAACGGGACCTTTGCTCCTTGGGGCGGCGATCTACTGGTGTGAGGACACCAAGTCGAAGCCCTTGGCGGCGGGACGACCACCTCCAGTTCATCAACAGCGATCCCGGCATCATCGCGCCCTTCCTGCGTCTTTTGGCAGCGTGCGGGATCGATCGGGGAGTGCCGACCTACCGGGTGAGCATCCATGAATCGGCCGACGCTGCGGCGGCGGTCCGATGGTGGATGGAGAGACTCGGGCTTCCCGCCGACCGCATCAAGCGTTCGACCATCAAACGGCACCGGATCGTCACGTTACGGTGGAACACGGGTGACGACTACCACGGCTGTCTGGTGATCAATGTGCCGGGCAGCCGCGAGCTGTACTGGCGGATCGAAGGACTGGTTGCCGAACTCTTCGCCGCCACGCGCAACGAGTCGACGAGCGATTGAGGATCCTCTGCCACGTGCGAGTTTCGTCGTACGGCTGTTCTAGCCTGCCGAACATGACTGACTCCCTGGCCGCAGAGGTCCGTCGTCTCCGTGCCGTGGAGCAGCTGTCGATCCGTCAGATCTGCTCACGTCTGGGCCTCGGTCGGGTCCGAGTGCAAGCGATGTTGCGGGATGTTCCGCCACCTGCATCTCTCCGACGTCGAAATGCCAAGGACGACCTACATGCGACGGCGCTGCGGCTGCGGGCCGACGGCCACACGGTCAACGAGATCGCGGAGCGGCTGACGGTCGCCAAGTCGACCGCCTACGAGTGGGTCAGACATCTTCCGCTCGACTCATCGTCCGAGGTTGCCGCCGAGCGGCAACAGGCCGCTGACGCGCGCCGAGTGCTCAGCCGTGCAGGTCAGCGAGAGCGACGCGAGGACGCGGAACGCGAAGCGCGCGGCCTGGCGGCCAAGTGGGCCGGGGCGCCGGACCTGCGGGAAACATCCAGCGTCCGACGTTGAAGCGGCACAATCCTACGACGTCGCGGACCAACGTCGGTGAGGACTACCGAGGTTGTCTGGTGGTGCGTGTGCCGAGGTCCCGAGAGCTGTATCTCTGGATCGCCGGCGTGGTGGAGGGCCTCGTGGCCGGTCCGCAGCCCGGTGTGGGCAACCTGGGACCGGACACCAGGCGCTAAGCTGTGAACGATCCTTCGGCCGTGGTGTAATTGGCAACACCCGGGTCTTTGGTACCCGTGTTTCAGGTTCGAACCCTGGCGGCCGAGCCGTTTCTGGTGCGGATGCCCCTTGTCGGGGTATTCGACAGCCTCCGACGCGGTCTGGTTAGCATGGCCGCGAGACTGTCGCCGTCCCGACGGGAGCCACGTCGTGTCCCAGCCCCGCCTCCGCACCGTTGTCGTGCTCGCCGCCGGTGAGGGCAAGCGGATGAAGTCGGCCCTGCCCAAGGTGCTGCACCCGCTGCTCGGTCGTACCCTCCTCGGACACGTGCTGGCGGCGGCCGAGCCGCTGCACGCGGATCGCACGGTGGTGGTGGTCGGGCACGGTGCCGAGCAGGTCCGAGCGCACCTGGCCGAGATCGCCCCGGAAACCACCCCGGTGCTCCAGGAGCGGCAGCTCGGCACCGGCCACGCGGTACGCATCGCGCTGGACGCCGTCGCCGAGGCCACCGGCACGGTCGTGGTCATCAACGGCGACGTGCCGCTGCTGCGGCCGGAGACCGTGGCGGCCCTGGTCGAGGCGCACGAGAGCGCTGGCGCGGCGGCGACCGTGCTCGCCGCCGAGGTGCCCGACCCGACCGGCCTGGGCCGGATCGTGCGGGACGTCGAGGGGCGGCTGGAGCAGATCGTCGAGGAGCGTGACGCCACCGCGGAGCAGCGCGGGCTGCGGGAGATCAACGCCGGCATCTACGCGTTCGACGTGGCGCGGCTGCGGGAGGCGCTGGGCAAGCTCTCCACCGACAACGACCAGGGCGAGGAGTACCTGACCGACGTCTTCGGGCTGCTGCGCGACGCCGGGGAGCCGGTGGCGGTGCACTGCGCCCCCGACCATGTGGAGACGCTGGGCTGCAACGACCGGGTCGAGCTGGCCGGGCTGCGCCGGCTGCTGCGGGACCGGGTGAACGAGGGCTGGATGCGCACCGGGGTGAGCATCCTCGACCCGCACACCACCTGGATCGACGTGACGGTGACCGTCGAGCGGGACGCGGTGATCGACCAGAACACCCAGCTCCAGGGTGCGACGGTGGTCGGGACGGGTGCGCTGGTCGGCCCGGACACGACGCTGGTCGACACCACGGTCGGCGCGGGCGCGAGCGTGGTGCGCAGCCACGCGGTGGGTGCCGAGGTCGGCCCGCAGGCCAGCGTCGGGCCGTACGCGTACCTGCGGCCGCAGTCGCGGCTGGCCCGCAAGGCGAAGGTCGGCACGTTCGTGGAGACCAAGAAGGCCACGATCGGCGAGGGTTCCAAGGTGCCGCACCTGACGTACGTGGGGGACGCGACGATCGGCGAGCACTGCAACATCGGCGCGGCGTCGGTCTTCGTGAACTACGACGGGGTACGCAAGCACCACACGACGATCGGCAGTCACGCGCGTACCGGGGCGGACAACATGTTCGTCGCGCCGGTACGGGTGGGTGACGGTGCGTACACGGCGGCGGGCTCGGTGATCATTGCGGACGTGCCGCCGGGCGCGATGGCGGTGGCCCGGGGCCAGCAGCGCAACGTGGAGGGCTGGGTGCTGCGCAAGCGCGCTGGTACGGCGGCCGCGGAGGCGGCGCAGCGGGCCCGTGAGCATGCGTCGGGTGCGGCCTCGCCCGCAAGGGAAGGTGAGCCAATCCACGAGGGGCCGGAGACCGTGGGAGGACCGGTTAACGCGGGGGATACTGCAACCGAATAGTCCCCGGCTCCACCGCCGCCGGGAACCACCGACACACGGGAGCAGACGGGCCCATGGGCAGCATCGTCGCCGAAAACCGCAAGAGCCTGATGCTCTTCTCCGGACGTGGCTTTCCGGAGCTGGCCAAGGAGATCGGTGAGGTGCTCGGCGTCGCGCCGACGCCCACCGACTCGTACGAGTTCGCCAACGGTGAGCTCTTCGTACGGTACAAGGACTCGGTGCGTGGTTCGGACGCCTTCGTGGTGCAGTCCGTGACGCACGGGGTCAACACCTGGGTCATGGAGACCCTGATCATGGTGGACGCGCTGAAGCGCGGTTCGGCGAAGCGGATCACGGTGGTGCTGCCGTACTACCCGTACTCGCGTCAGGACAAGAAGCACCGGGGCCGGGAGCCGATCTCGGCGCGGCTGGTGGCCGACCTGCTGAAGACCGCGGGTGCGAACCGGATCCTGACGGTCGACCTGCACACCGCGCAGATTCAGGGCTTCTTCGACGGTCCGGTGGACCACCTGTTCGCGATGGACGTGCTGGCCGAGTACGTGGAGCACAAGTACGCGGGCCGCCCGATGACGGTGGTGGCGCCGGACTCGGGCCGGGTGCGGGTGGCCGAGCGGTGGACGGACCGGCTGGGTGGCTGCCCGCTGGCGTTCATCCACAAGACGCGGGATCCGCTGAAGCCGAACCAGGTCGTGGCGAACCGGGTGGTCGGTGAGGTCGAGGGTCGGGTCTGCCTGATCGTCGACGACATGATCGACACGGGTGGCACGATCACCAAGGCCGCCGACATCCTGAAGGAGTCCGGCGCGGCGGAGATCGTGGTCGCCTCGACCCACGCGTTGCTGTCGGACCCGGCGACGGAGCGGCTGAAGAACAGCCCGATCAGCGAGGTCGTGGTGACCAACACGCTGCCGCTGCCGCCGGAGAAGCAGCTCGACAAGATCACCGTACTGTCGATCGCGCCGCTGCTGGCCCGGGCGATCCGGGAGGTCTTCGACGACGGGTCGGTGACCACCCTGTTCGGTGGCCTGAGCTGACCCACCGCCGCCGCCCGGCGGCCGTCGCGGACGGTCGCCGGCGGTGTGCCGGTTGTCCTGCGGGCCCGTTTGAACGGTGATATGGGGACTGCCGGATTGCTGGGAAACGGCTCGGGTAGACTGGTGCGGTTGCCACGGCGAGGGTGCCCGGCGGGCCGCTGAAAAGCACCGCACGGAGGCGCCGTCATCGACGCGGTGCTCCGGGCAGTCGACTAGACGCATGAGCCCCAGCGAGCCCCTCGCCCCAGCACCGCAAGACGACAAGCCGCCGCAGCGAAAAGCATCAGGAGTTTCCCCGTGTCCGAGGTAAAGATCAGCGCCGAGCCCCGCACCGAGTTCGGCAAGGGTGGTGCCCGTCGTACCCGCCGGGCCGGCAAGGTGCCCGCCGTGCTGTACGGCCACGGCGAGAAGCCGAAGCACATCGCGCTTCCGGCGCGTGAGTTCGCCGCCGCGATCCGCAAGGGCGGTGCGAATCAGCTCTTC
>NZ_LWLS01000138.1:88303-106063 GCF_001905095.1 Micromonospora sp. CB01531 | reverse complement strand
CGAGGTCAGCGACGGCACCCAGGTGCTGGCGCTGCCGAAGGCGATCCAGCGTGACCCGATCAAGGACACCTTCGAGCACGTCGACCTGCTGCTGGTCCGCCGTGGCGAGAAGGTCACCGTGGAGGTGCCGGTCGAGCTGACCGGTGCGGCCGCGCAGGACACCCTGATCGTGCACGACCACGACACCCTGTCGGTGACCGCCGACGCCACCCGGGTGCCGGACCACCTGGAGGCCTCGATCGAGGGCGCCGTGCCGGGCGTCCAGGTCACCGCCGCCGACGTCAAGCTGCCGGCCGGTGTCGAGCTGGCCGCGGACCCGGAGCTGCCGGTCGCCACGGTGACCGCCGCCCCGACCGCCGAGCAGCTCGAGGCCACCCTGCCCGAGGTCGAGGCGGCCGAGGAAGAGGCTGAGGCTGAGGTCGGCGAGGAGACCGCTGAGGCTCCCGAGGGCGCTCCGGCCGCCGAGGGCGCGGAGGCTCCGGCCGAGGAGCAGCGGACCGAGGCCTGATCGGTCCGCAGGCTGTGCGACAGGCGTCCCCGGTTTCGGGGGCGCCTGTCGCTGTATCGGAGCCGGCCACCAGGCGACGGCACCAGATCGTGGCGCGCTGGGCAGACGCGCCGAGCTGGTGTTGTCGCTCGACGGCTCCGGGCGGTGGCGGGTCGGTGGACGCGCCGAGCTGGAGTCGTCGTGGTAGGAGCGGAAGGGACGTGGCGTGACGGACGAGGCGGGGCCGTGGCTGGTGGTCGGCCTGGGCAACCCCGGTCGGGAGTACGCGGGCAACCGGCACAACGTCGGCTTCATGGTGGCGGACCTGCTGGCCGGCCGGCTGGGCGCGAAGTTCGGCCGGCACAAGCGGGCAATGGCGGAGGCCGCCGAGGGGCGGATCGGGTTCGGCGGCCCGAAGCTGGTGCTGGTGAAGCCGCTGACGTACATGAATCTCTCCGGCGGGCCGGTGGTCGCGCTGGCGCAGTTCCACAAGATCCCGCCGGGGCGGGTGATCGCCGTGCACGACGAGCTGGACATCCCGTACGGGCAGCTGCGGGTGAAGTGCGGCGGCGGCGAGGGCGGCCACAACGGCCTGCGGTCGATGTCGAAGTCGCTGGGCACGAAGGACTACGTACGGGTGCGGTTCGGTATCGGCCGGCCACCGGGGCGGCAGGACCCGGCAGACTACGTGTTGTCGGACTTCTCCTCGCTGGAACGCAAGGAGTTGGAGTTCCTGGTGGACCGGGCGGCGGACGTGGTGGAGTCGGTGGTCACCCGTGGGGTGGAGCCGACGCAGAACCTCTACCACGGCGCCTGAGCGCCTGGCGGGGCGTACCGGGTTCGGCTGGTCGGGGCCGGTAGTCTGCGCCTTTCTGACGTGGCGGATGCCTGCGACGGGAGCGGGAGAAGATGGCTAATCCTCCGATGATCGACGGTGCCTTCGCCCGGTGGTTGGCGGCGCGGGCCGGGCAGGCGCTGATGAACCTGCGCGCGGAGATGGGCTTCGCCGATCCCGGGGCGTTGAAGTCGGCCGGGGACAAGGTCTCGCACGACCTGATCCGTACCGAGCTGGCGAAGTGGCGCCCGGGCGACGCGGTGCTGTCGGAGGAGGACGAGGGTTCGCGGCTGGCCTGGACGGCGGAGGTGAGCTCCGAGGCGGTGTCCCGGCTGAACGCGGACCGGGTGTGGATCATCGACCCGCTGGACGGCACCCGCGAGTTCTCGGAGGACGGCCGGTCGGACTGGGCGGTGCACGTGGCGCTCTGGGCGCGGAACGCGCCGGCGTCGCACGGCCTGGTGGCGGGTGCGGTGGGGCTGCCGGCGCAGCACCGGGTGCTGGCCACGGACTACCCGCCGGCGTACCCGCCGATGACGTTGGAGGCGGCCACGTCGGGCGGCGGGCGGACCATCCGGTTGGCGGCTAGTCGTAGTCGTCCGCCGGTTTTTCTGACCGATCTGGCAGAGGACGTCGGCGCTCATCTCGTTCCGATGGGCTCGGCGGGGGCGAAGATCGCCGCTGTGGTCACGGGGGAGGTCGACGCGTACATCCACGCCGGCGGCCAGTACGAGTGGGACTCTGCTGCTCCGGTCGCTGTGGCGACGGCCACCGGCCTGCACGCTTCCCGGATCGACGGTTCTGCGCTGAAATACAACGAGGCCGACCCGCGCCTGCCCGACCTGCTGGTGTGTCGCAAGGATCTCGCCAGTCGGTTGCTTGCAGCGTTGCAGCGGCATTCCGGGTAGCCTGATTTCTTCACGAGTCCGACCGGAAAGGTCTGGAATCCGGATGTGCGGATCTGAGCGAATCGAGTTCGTGTCATGACGGCCCCGGCCGCGTACCGGGTCTCCCACCTCGACGCGCTGGAGGCGGAGAGCATCTTCGTGATGCGCGAGGTCGTCGCCGAGATGGAGCGGCCGGTGCTGCTCTTCTCCGGCGGCAAGGATTCGATCGTGATGCTCCGGTTGGCCCAGAAGGCGTTCGCCCCGGCCAACATCCCGTTCCCGGTGATGCACGTGGACACCGGGCACAACTTCCCTGAGGTCCTGGAATACCGGGACCAGCGGGTCGCCGAGCTCGGCCTGCAGCTCATCGTGGCCAGCGTGCCCGAGGCGCTGGCCAAGGGGCTGGTCCGCGAGTCGGCGGACGGGATGCGCAACCGGATCCAGACGCCGGTGCTGCTCGACGCGGTGGAGAAGCACCGCTTCGACGCGCTCTTCGGCGGTGCCCGCCGGGACGAGGAGAAGGCCCGGGCCAAGGAGCGCGTGTTCAGCTTCCGCGACGAGTTCGGCCAGTGGGATCCGAAGAACCAGCGCCCGGAGTTGTGGGCGCTCTACAACGGTCGGCACCATCCGGGCGAGTCGATCCGGGTGTTCCCGCTGTCCAACTGGACCGAGCTGGACGTCTGGCACTACATCGCCCGGGAGTGGATCCCGCTGCCGTCGATCTACTACGCGCACGAGCGTGAGGTGATCGAGCGGGACGGCATGCTCTACGCGGTCAACGAGTTCTTCCGGGCACGCGCCGGTGAGGATTCGTTCAAGGCCCAGGTGCGCTACCGGACCGTGGGTGACGCCTCCTGCACCGCGGCGGTCCGCTCGGAGGCGGACACGGTGGAGAAGGTGATCGAGGAGGTGGCCGCCACGCGGATCACCGAGCGCGGTGCGACCCGCGGCGACGACCGGGTCAGCGAGGCCGCCATGGAGGACCGCAAGCGGGAGGGCTACTTCTGATGAGCGCGGAGACGCTGGCACCGGACGCGACGGCCCCCGGGCCGGAGGCCCGGCCAATGGACCTGCTGCGGTTCGCCACCGCGGGCAGCGTCGACGACGGCAAGTCGACCCTGATCGGCCGCCTGCTGTACGACACGAAGTCGCTCT
This sequence comes from Micromonospora sp. CB01531, assembly GCF_001905095.1. Taxonomy (GTDB): domain Bacteria; phylum Actinomycetota; class Actinomycetes; order Mycobacteriales; family Micromonosporaceae; genus Micromonospora. The sequence continues at coordinate 102,699 of NZ_LWLS01000138.1, read as the reverse complement.
TCACCGACCAGCTCGCCGCCGTCGAGGCGGTCAGCGCGGCCCGGGGCGACGAATACACCAACCTGGCGCTGCTCACGGACGGACTGCGGGCCGAGCGGGAGCAGGGCATCACCATCGACGTGGCGTACCGATACTTCGCCACGCCGCGGCGGAAGTTCATCATCGCCGACACCCCGGGGCACATCCAGTACACCCGGAACATGGTCACCGGCGCCTCCACCGCCGATCTGGCGCTGATCCTGGTGGACGCGCGCAAGGGCCTGGTGGAGCAGTCCCGCCGGCACGCGTTCCTCTGCTCGCTGCTGCGGGTGCCGCACCTGGTCCTCTGCGTCAACAAGATGGACCTGGTGGACTGGTCGCAGGACGTGTTCGAGCGGATCGCCGACGAGTTCACCGCGTTCGCCGCGAAGCTCGACGTGCCGGACCTGACCGTGGTGCCGATCTCCGCGCTGAGGGGCGACAACATCGTCGCCCGCTCGGACAACATGCCCTGGTACGAGGGGTCGTCGCTGCTGCACCACCTGGAGCGGGTGCACATCGCCTCCGACCGCAACCTGGTCGATGTGCGCTTCCCGGTGCAGTACGTGATCCGGCCACAGTCCACCACCGTCACCGACTACCGCGGCTACGCGGGCCAGGTGGCCTCCGGGGTGCTCAAGCCCGGCGACGAGGTGATGGTGCTGCCGTCCGGCTTCACCAGCCGGATCGCTTCGGTGGAGACGGCCGACGGCCCGGTGAACGAGGCGTTCCCGCCGATGTCGGTGACGGTCCGGCTGACCGACGAGATCGACATCTCGCGCGGCGACATGATCTGCCGGCCGAACAACGCCCCGGCGGTCGCGCAGGACATCGAGGCGATGGTCTGCTGGATGGACGAGACCCGCCCGCTGCAGGTCGGCGGCAAGTACGCCATCAAGCACACCACCCGCTCCGCGCGGGCGATCGTGCGCGGGCTGCACTACCGGTTGGACATCAACTCGTTGCACCGCGACGAGGCGGCCGGCGAGCTGAAGCTCAACGAGATCGGCCGGGTGCGGCTGCGCACCACGGTGCCGCTGCTCGCCGACGGGTACCGCCGCAACCGCACCACCGGCGGCTTCGTCATCATCGACGAGAGCACCAACCGGACCGTCGGCGCCGGCATGATCGTCGAGGCCAGCTGACCCCACCCGGCACCCCGGCCGGACCCACTCGCGGTCAAAGTCGATCTTCGCTTGAGGCGCAAACTTCTTGATCAATGCCGTGTCGGCGCGGGCGCGGGGGTCCGCGGGGTGGGGCGGGGCCAGATGGTGTAGGCGAGGCGGCGGAATGCCATGCCGGCGCGGCGGCGGAGCTGCCGCCAGAGCCGGAACGCCAGCACCGCGCCCACCGGGATCAGCAGCAGGGTGGCCACGCCACCGGCCGGACTCTCGAGTCGTGGCGCCAGGGCACCGAGCACGAGGGAAGCGACCGCCGCCAGGACGAGCAGGAGGCCGGGCACGGCCGCCCCGGCGCGCGCCCACCGCCGCAGCTGCCGGCGTACCGGGGCCGGCTGCCGCCGCCAGGCGTAGCCGGTCGCGCCGGCGAGGCCCACCAGGACCAGTCCGGCTGTCACCGGACGTGCGCCGCCGGGCGCGGGGTCGACGAGCGCGAACACCGACCAGTACGCGAGGGCGGCGAGCGCTGTGACGTCGAACAGCCGCCAGCCCAGCGCGAGGGAGACAACCTCGTGGGCGGTCACGTTCCAGGCGGCGCGCGGGTTGGCGGCGAGGGCGTCGCCGAAGCCGCGGGCGGCGGCGCTCGTCCGGTCCTGCCCGGCGTCGAACCTCGCCAGCTCCCGCAGCGCGGGCTCGAACGCCGGGTCGACGGCGAGGGCCCGGCCGCAGGCGTCCCGGGCCGCGCGGAGCCGGCCCATCCGGGCGTGCACCCGGGCGTCGAGCACATGCAGGTCGGGGTTGTCGGGGCCGAGTTCCAGGGCGATGTCGGCGTGCCGGCGGGCGGCCAGTACCCGGTTGGGGTTGCCCATGCCAAGCAGCGCCTGTGCCAGGAGGGCGTGGCACTCCCAGGAGCGGGGCACCAGCTCCAAGGCCTGCTGCGCGGCGGCCGCGGCGTACCCGGGGTGGCCGGCGTCGAGCAGGATCCGGGCCTTCTCGGCCAGCGGGTGCTGCGGGGCCCTGGTCAGCCCGAGCGCCCGGTCCACCAGCCGCATGGCCTCGGCGAGCTGGCCCAGCATCCGCCGGCAGCGGGCGAGCAGCACCAGCAGGCCGACGTGCTCGGGCTGCCCGGCCACCGCCTCGCTGAGCACCTCCGCCGCCTCGGCGTACCGGCCGACCTGGAACAGCGCGTTCGCTCGTTCCTGGGCGCGCAGTCCGGCGTCGCTCACGCCGCCACACCCTACCCGCCGTCCGGTGAGGACGGGTGGCCGCCTCAATCGAGGCGGGTGGCGCCGCCGACCGGGAGGGCGGTCAGGGTGCGGGGGGCGGCGAAGCCGCGCTCGGCGTACGCGGCGGTGACGGCGTCGGCGACCGCCGGTGCGCGGTCGGCGTCGACCAGGGCGAGCACGCAGCCGCCGAAGCCGCCGCCGGTCATCCGGGCGCCGTACGCCCCGGCGGCGAGGGCCGCCTCGACCGCGGTGTCCACCTCCGGCACGGTGATCTCGAAGTCGTGGCGCATCGAGGCGTGCGAGGCGGTCAGCAGGGGTCCGATGTCGCGTACCCGGCCGGCGCGCAGCAGGGCGACCGTGTCGAGCACCCGCTGGTCCTCGGTGACGACGTGCCGGACCCGGCGTCGGGTCTCCTCGTCGGGCAGCCTCGCCAGCGCCGTGTCGAGGTCGGCGACGGCCACGTCGCGCAGGGCCGGCACCCCGAGGGTCCGCGCCGCCCGCTCGCACGACGCGCGGCGGGCGGCGTACTCGCCGTCGGCGTGCCGGTGCGGGGCCCGGCTGTCCACCACCAGCATGGCCAGCCCGGCCGCCGCCAGGTCGAAGGGGATCTGTTCGACGTCTTCGGTGCGACAGTCCAGGAAGAGGGTGTGCCCCGGGCGCCCGCGGATCACGGCGGACTGGTCCATGATCCCGGTGGGCGCCCCGACGTAGTCGTTCTCGGCCCGCTGGGCCAGCCGTGGCCACCGGTCGGCCGGCAGGTCCAGCCCGCCCAGCTCGACCAGGGCGGCCAGCACCGCCGCCTCGACGGCCGCCGACGAGGAGAGCCCGGAGCCGACCGGCACGTCGGAGGCGACGGCGAGCCGGGCCCCCGGCACCCGGTGACCGGCGGCCCGCAGCGTCCAGACCACCCCGGCCACGTAGGCGGCCCAGCCGGTGACTCGGCCGGGTTCGTCGGCCTCGGCCGGGCCGAACTCGACCGGCTCGTCGGCCAGCTCCGACCAGACCGTCCAGCGTTCGTCGTCCCGCGGGGCCGCGGCGACCACGGTACGCAGCGGCAGCGCGAACGGGAGCACGAAGCCCTCGTTGTAGTCGGTGTGCTCGCCGATCAGGTTGACCCGACCGGGTGCGACCCAGCGGCCGGCCGGCTCCGCGTCGTACCGCTGCCGGAAGCCGGCGGTGGCGCGGGCGGCGACGTCGCCGGACGGCGCGGTGGCGGTGGTGGGGGTCGCGGTGGTCACCGCTGTCCCAGGACGTGCGCCTGGTAGAAGGCCCAGGCGTCGCCGACCATGTCGTGCAGGGTGGGCTTCTGCGGCACCCAGCCCAGTTCCTCGCGGGCCAGCGCGGAGGAGGCGACCAGCTCGGCCGGGTCACCCTCGCGGCGGGGGGCCACCTCGACCGGTACGGGCTGGCCGGTGACCTCGCGGACCACCTCGATCACCTGGCGGTTGGTGAAGCCGTTGCCGTTGCCGAGGTTGTAGATCAGGTGCCGGCCGGGGACGGCGGCGGTCAGCGCCAGCAGGTGCGCCCGGGCCAGGTCCTCGACGTGGATGTAGTCCCGGATGCAGGTGCCGTCGACGGTGGGGTAGTCGTCGCCGAAGAGCTGGAGCTTCTCGCGCCGGCCGGCCGCCACGTCGAGGGCGAGCGGGATGAGGTGGGTCTCCGGGTCGTGCCGTTCGCCGATGGCCTGCCCGTCGTGCAGGTACGCCCCGGCGACGTTGAAGTAGCGCAGCGAGACGGCGGCCAGGTTGTGCGCGATCGCCTCGGAGGTGAGCGCCATGTCGACGGCCAGCTTGGTCGCCCCGTACGTGTTGGTGGGGGCCTTCACGGCGGTCTCCGGGATGGGCACCTCGCTCGGGTTGCCGTAGACGGCGGCGGTGGAGGAGAAGACCAGCCGGGGCACCCGGGCGGCGCGGGCCGCGTCGATCAGGGCGAGCGAGCCGACGGTGTTGGTCGCCCAGTAGAGCTCCGGCTTGACCATCGACTCGCCGGCGGCGATCAGCGCGGCGAAGTGCAGCACGCCGTCGAAGCCGGCGTCCGGGGTGAGCACCCGGGCGACCTCGTGGACCGGCAGGTCGACGTGGGTGGCCTCGGGGGCGAGAGCTGCTCGGTGGCCGGTGCGCAGGTCGTCCAGGACGGTCACCTCGTGGCCGTGGTCCAGCAGCATCCGGGTCACCACGCTGCCGATGTAGCCGGCGCCGCCGGTGACGAGCAGTTTCACGTCGGGTCCTCCTGCCTGGCCGCGTTCCGTGGCGGCCGTCCGTGATCACCCTAAGGCCGCTGGTCGGGCCGTGGCTGTACATGGCTTCCTGCCATTCCACCATGACCCGCCATGATTGAACAGATCCGAACATTGCCCCGCTGCCCGGTTGCCCGCTGTCTACCATCCTTGTCATGCGGGAGGCAGGCGGCCGCGGGCCCCGGCGACGGCCTCCGGGGCGACCGCGACGCGAGCCCGGCCCCCTCGCGCGCACCGTGGCCCGGCTCGTGGTCCGCGCCGCCGACGGCGCCACCCGCCTGGTCACCGACCTGCTCGGGGCCAGTCCGACGGCCGGCCGCGAGCGGATCAGCGAGGCCGAACTGCGCGACCTGGTCGCCGCCAACACGGTGCTCGACCCGGACGAACGGCGGATCATCGACGAGGTGCTGGTGGCCGGGGCGCGCCTGGTCCGCGAGGTGATGGTGCCGCGCACCGAAGTGGTGTTCCTGTCCGCCGGGCTCACCGTCGCTGAGGCGGAGCGGCTGGTCCGGGTCGAGACCCACACCCGCTACCCGGTGGTCGACGGCACCCACGACGACGTGGTCGGCTTCGTGCACCTGCGGGACGTGCTGCTCCGCCCCGAGCGCGAGCGCCACGGCACGGTCGGTGAGCTGATCCGCGAGGTGAAGCGGTTGCCGGGCAGCAAGCGGGTGCTGGCCGCGCTCACCGAGATGCGCCGGGAGGGGCACCACCTGGCCGTGGTGGTCGACGAGTACGGCGGCACCGCCGGCATCGTCACGTGCGAGGACCTGGTCGAGGAGTTGGTCGGGGAGATCCACGACGAGTACGACGGCCCACCCGACCCGGCTCACGCCGGCCTGCCCGCCGTGGTCGACGGCCGGCTCAACCTGGCCGACTTCGCCGAGCGCACCGGGGTGCCGCTGCCCGCCGGGCCGTACGAGACGGTCGGCGGGTTCGTGATGGCCGCCCTGGGCCGGCTGCCGGTGGCCGGGGACGAGGTGCCGGTGGCTCCGGGCGGGCCCGACCCGGACGACCCGCCGGGCGGCTGGCTGCTGCGGGTGCTCGCGTTGGACGGGCGGCGGGTGTCCCGGCTCGCGGTCTCCGCCGCGCGGCTGCCCGAGCAGCGGCGTGAGGTCCCGACCCCGGTCGCGTCCGCCGAGCGCCGACCCGCCGGCCCGTCATGACGTACGCCGGGCCTTGCTGACAGAATTGCCGGCATGTCCGACGTACCCGCCCGCCCCCGCGTCTTCTCCGGCATCCAGCCGACGGCCGACTCGTTCCACCTCGGCAACTATCTGGGTGCGGTGCGGCACTGGGTGGCCCTGCAGGACAGCCACGATGCCTTCTACTGCGTGGTCGACCTGCACGCGATCACCGCCGGGCACGACCCGAAGGTGCTCAAGCAGCGCTCCCGGATCGCCGCCGCGCAGCTCTTCGCCGTCGGGATCGACCCGGAGCGCAGCACCCTCTTCGTCCAGTCGCAGGTGCCCGAGCACCCGCAGCTGGCCTGGGTGCTCGGCTGCATCACCGGCTTCGGCGAGGCCAGCCGGATGACCCAGTTCAAGGACAAGTCGCAGAAGCAGGGCAACGAGCGGGCCAGCGTCGGCCTCTTCACGTACCCGATCCTCCAGGCCGCCGACATCCTGCTCTACCAGGCGCACGCGGTGCCGGTCGGCGAGGACCAGCGGCAGCACCTGGAACTCTCCCGCGACCTGGCCCAGCGGTTCAACACGCTGTTCGGCCCGACCTTCACGGTGCCCGCGCCGCACATCGTCAAGGACACCGCGAAGATCACCGACCTGCAGGACCCGACGGCCAAGATGTCGAAGTCGTCCTCCTCACCGGCCGGCATCATCGACCTGCTGGAGGATCCGGCCCGCTCGGCCAAGAAGATCCGCTCCGCGGTCACCGACACCGGCCGCGAGATCGTCTTCGACGCCGAGGGCAAGCCGGGCATCGCCAACCTGCTCTCCATCTACTCGGCGCTCTCCGGGCGCAGCATCGACGATCTGGTCGCCGCGTACGACGGCAAGGGCTACGGCGACCTCAAGAAGGACCTGGCCGAGGTGGTTCGGGAGTTCGTCACTCCGATCCAGGAGCGCACCCGCGGCTACCTGGACGACCCGGCGCAGCTCGACAAGCTGCTCGCCCAGGGCGCCGAGAAGGCTCGGGCGGTCGCCGCGGCGACGCTGCGGACGGCGTACGAGCGGATCGGGTTCTTCCCCCCGGTCCGCTTCGAGTAGCGGCCCGGGCGCGACGGGAACGGGTGGACGCAGTCGGTGGCCGGAGGGGTGGCGCGGAGCGTGGATCGCAGGGACGGGGCGCCGGACGCCGACGACTCCATCCAGATCGGGATCGCGGTGGACATCCCCGAGCCGTGGGGCGGAATGCTCACCCGCCGCCGGGTCGAGGCCGGTGACCCGCAGGCCGTCCCGGCCCACGTCACCCTGCTCGGGCCGACCGAGATCCCGGTACGCGCTCTCTCCGCGGTCGAGGCGCACCTGGCCCGGGTGGCCGCCACCCACCTGCCGTTCACCCTGCACCTGCGGGGCACCGGCACCTTCCGCCCGGTCACCCAGGTGGTCTTCGTGGCGGTGGCGGCCGGGATCAGCGAGTGCGAGCTGCTCGCCGCCGCCATCAACGCGGCCCCCGAGCTGCACCGGGAGGCCCGCTTCCCGTACCACCCGCACGTCACGGTGGCCCAGGACGTCCCCCCTGAGGTGCTCGACAAGGTGTACGAGGATCTGGCCGACTTCTCGGCGCTGTTCGAGGTGGAGGGGTTCACCCTCTTCTCGCACAGCGGGGCGACCCGGTGGCAGCCCCGCCGCGACTTCCGCCTGGGCGGTTGAGCTGAGCGCGTGGCCGGCCCGCCGTCGGGTGGGGAATCGGTGAGGATGACGTGGTGAACGTGCTCGGCCGGATCGAGGCCGCGGTGGGGCGCCGGATCGACGTGGCCCGGCTCCGGTCGGCGGCGTTCGACCACCTGTGGCGGGCCGGGGCACTCTACGCCGAGGTGCTCGGCGGCCGGCTCGCGGCCGCGATCGCCTACTACGGCTTCTTCGCGGTCTTCGCGCTGGCCCTGGTCGGATACTGGGTCCTCGGCGCGATCATCGAGGACAACGACGAGGTCAGCAGGGCGGCGGCGGATTTCCTCCGGGAGAACCTGCCGTTCCTCAAGCCGGACCAGATCGAGCAGAGCAGCGGCACGGTCGGGGTGGTCGGCCTGGTCATCCTGGTCATCACCGGGATCGGCTGGGTGGAGGCGATCCGTTCCTCGCAGCGGCTGATGTACGGCTTCAACCAGCAGCCCGGCAATCTGGTGGTCCGCCGGCTGGTCGACCTGGGCGTGCTGGTGGTGGTCTTCCTGATGCTCGGCATCTCGGTCGCCGCCGTCGACGCGCTGGAGTCGCTGCTGCGCTTCCTGCTGCGCAGTACCGGGTCGTTCGGGCTGACCACGGTGAGCGCCGTGCTCAGCGTCGTGATCAACGCGGTGCTGGCGGTGGCGCTGCTGGTGGCGGTCCCCCGGCTGCGGATGAGCCGTCGCCGGCTGCGGCCGGTGGTGCTGGTGGTCGCCGTCGGCATCACCCTGCTGAACACGGTCGGCCGCTACTACGTGATGCGCACCGAGCGGAATCCGGCGTACACGGTGGTGGCCACCGCGGTGGGGCTGCTGCTCTACCTCTACCTGCTCAACCAGTTGGTGCTCTTCGGCGCGGCGCTGGCCGCCACCAGCCGGTACGGCCGGGTGGTGGACCTGGCCGAGGGCGGCGCGGCCCGGGAGGTGGACGTGGAGGCCGACGAGGTGCCCGAGCCGGGTACGCCGGGAGGAGCGGGCTGAGATGCGGATCCGGATCGACCCGGGCTCGACGGTGCCCCCGTACGAGCAGGTGCGCGGGCAGCTCGCCGGGATGATCGGCGACGGCCGGTTGCCGGTCGGCACCCGGCTGCCCGCGGTCCGGCAGCTCGCCGGCGACCTGGGCCTGGCGGTGAACACCGTGGCCCGGGCGTACCGGGAGCTGGAGGGGGCCGGGCTGGTGGAGACCCGGGGGCGGCACGGGACCGTGGTGGCACCGGGGCGCGACGACGCCGCCGACCGCCTGCACCGCGCCGCCACCGAGTACGCCGCCGAGGCGGTCCGACTGGGCGTCCCACCGGACCGCGCGCTCGCCCTGATCCGCGCCGCCCTCGACGCCACTCACCCGGCCTGAGCCCGGCGGACCCCGCGCAGGGCCGCCGCGGGCTCGACCGGGGTTCGCTCACTTTCCGGAAAATGGGGCCTCCCGACGTGCGGAGACCACACTTTCCGTGAATCTGCGCGGATCTGCCGGGCGGGAGCGACCATGATGGGCCGGTGGGCGCACTCGTGACACTGGACCTGCCGGACGACTCGCCGATGCTCGGCCTGCCGTGGATCATCACCTTCGGCCCGCTCGGCGACGCCGACGAGTGGGAACCGGTGGTCTGCGGCCCGTACGAGCGGCCACACGCGCTCGCCTTGGCCGAGGCGGTGGTGGCCGAGGAGCAGCTGATGGCGGTGGTCGAACCGCTGCTGCCGGCGCTGACCGCCGAGGAGATCCGCGGCGAGATCGCGGCGTCCCAGCTCGCCGCCGAGGAAGAGACGGCCCAGGTCGACCAGGCGGACCTCTACGGCGACTTCGAGGACACCATCGACGAGGAGCTGGAGCTCGCCGCCGAGCAGGAGCCGGCGGCCGAGCCGGTGACACCGCCCAGCCGGGACGAGGTGCGGGCCGGTTTCGCCCGGATCGCCGAGCTGCTCACCAGCAAGGGGGACTGACCCCGCTCACCGGCGCGGTGCGTGGTCGAGTACGCAGAACTCGAGTCGGCGAGGACGACGAAGCCCTCCTCGCGGACCGGCCGACGTCCGCCGGGCGGGCGCCGAGCGCCGGTGCGGACCTGCGCTGAACGTGGCGTTCCAGATGGACACCGACGCCTCGGGGAGCGGACTCCCCGAGGCGCCGGCGCCACCTCACCCCCCACCACAAGGGGTCGGTAGCCCAGCCGCCCGTCGGCGCGGAGCACAACGGACGACCAGGTCAATGGCGGGTTACCCGGCTCAGCGCCGTTCGAACCACGCAGCCGCGTCCACCGGCAGGACGTGCCCGTCGCCCTGCTCGGTGAGGTCGGCGCTGGCGGCGATCGGCCGGTCGTGGCCGGCGATCGTGACCTCGGTGCCGCTGATGTTGATCACGCAGGTGAACTCGGCGTCCCCGGCGGTACGGCGGAACGCCAGCACCCCGGGCTCGGTCTCCAGCCAGGTGATGCCGTCGGTGCCGGCCAGCGCCGGGTGTTCGTGCCGGATCCGCAGGGCCGCCCGGTAGAGCTCCAGCGTCGAGCCGGGTACCCCGGTCTGGGCGGCCACCGACAGGGCCCGCCAGGTCGTCGGCGCCGGCAGCCAGCTCAGCTCGCTGCCGGCCGGCCCGAAGCCGTACGGGGCCAGCTCGCCGCTCCACGGGATCGGCACCCGGCAGCCGTCCCGGCTCTCGCCGGTACGCAGGAACGCCGGGTCCTGGCGCAGCTCGTCGGGGAGGTCCAGCACCTCGGGCAGGCCCAGTTCCTCGCCCTGGTAGACGTACGCGCAGCCGGGCAGGGAGAGCATCAGCAGGGCGGCGGCCCGAGCGCGGCGCAGGCCGACCTCGCCGTCGCCGTACCGGGTGACGTGCCGCTGCCGGTCGTGGTTGGAGAGGACCCAGGTGGTGGGCGCGCCGACGATGGTCGACTCGGCGAGCGCGGTGTCGATCACCTTGCGGAACGAGTCGGCCGACCAGGTGGCGTCGAGGAAGTCGAAGCTGAACGCCTGGTGCAGCTCGTCCGGGCCGATGTAGCGGGCGAGGCGCTGCGGGGTCTCCGCCCACGCCTCGGCCACCGCCATCCGGCCGCCCGGGTAGCTGTCCAGGATCGGCCGCCAGGCGCGGTAGATGTCGTGCACCTCGTCCTGGTCGAAGTACGGCAGCCGGCCCTTGCCCAGCAGCTCGGACTGGCGCTGGCCGGTGGTCATCGAGTTGAAGCCGACGTCCGGCAGCCCCTCGGCCTTGATCATCCCGTGCGCCACGTCGATCCGGAAGCCGTCCACGCCCCGGTCGAGCCAGAACCGCAGGATGTCCTCGAACTCGGCGCGTACCTCGGGGTGGCGCCAGTTCAGGTCGGGCTGGGCCGGGTCGAACAGGTGCAGGTACCACTGGCCGTCGGCCACCCGGGTCCAGGCGGGGCCGCCGAAGATGCTCTCCCAGTCGTTCGGCGGCAGCTCACCCGCCTCGCCCTGGCCCTCGGCGAACAGGTAGCGCTCGCGCTCGGCGGAACCCGGGCCGGCCGCGAGCGCCGCCTGGAACCACGGGTGCGCGCTGGACGTGTGGTTGGGTACCAGGTCCGCGATGATGCGCAGGCCCAGGGCGTGCGCGTCGGTGATCATCGCGTCGAAGTCGGTGAGGGTGCCGAAGAGTCGGTCCACGTCCCGGTAGTCGGCCACGTCGTAGCCGGCGTCCACCTGCGGCGAGGTGTAGAACGGCGTCAGCCAGAGCGCGTCGACGCCGAGGTCGCGCAGGTACGGCAGGCGCTCCCGGATGCCCTGGAGGTCGCCCACGCCGTCGCCGTTGGCGTCTGCGAAGCTGCGGACGTAGACCTGGTAGACGACCGCGGATCGCCACCAGTCGTCGTCGGAGGTCAGCGGCGTGGGGTTGGTGGCGGCGGTCATCGGTGACGATCCCCGTTCTCTGTCGCGGGAGGGCAGCACCCCGCGCGGTGTGGGTGACGGCGCGGTGTCTGAGCAGGATGCCGCCCGAGCGCTGCAAGAGTCAAGCATTCCTTGCGCAAGAAATGACAGCACTGGCGCGGGTGGGGTCGCTCTCCAGCCCCCATCTGTCCCACCGCGCGGGACGTACGGGCGCTTCGGGCGCCCGGGATCCCGCTCGGTCGCCGACCTGGCGAACACGCCGGCCGCGTCCTGGCCGGTGGGCCGGGGCGGGTCGGCTCAGGCGGGCACGGCGAGGGAGGAGGTCGGCGGACGCTGGCGCCCAGCTCCGCTCCCCGGGGCGGCGTCGGCCGGGCGGACCACGGCGGTGGAGCCGCGTACCACCAGCTCGGGGCGGAACAGGTATTCGGAGTGCGGAGCGGGATGCCCGTTGATCTCGTCGACCAGGGCCCGGACCGCGGCCACGGCCATGGCGGCGACCGGCTGGCGCATGGTCGTCAGTGGCGGGTCGGTGAAGGCCATCAGCGGGGAGTCGTCGTAGCCGACCACGGAGACGTCGTCGGGGACGGCGAGCCTGCGCTGGCGGGCGGCCCGGATCGCGCCGAGCGCCATCAGGTCGGAGCCGCAGACGATGCCGGTCACCCCGCGCTCGATCAGCCGGCCGGCGGCGGCCTCCCCGCCCTCGACGCCGAAGAGGGAGAGTTCGGCCAGTTCCGCGACCTCCACCTCGGTCGCGCCGGCCAGCCGGGTCAGGGCCGTCCGGAAGCGGGCCACCCGGCGCTGCACCGGCACGAAGCGGTCCGGGCCGGTGATCAGGCCGATCCGCCGGTGGCCGAGCGCGACCAGGTGGGCGATGGCCAGCTCGGTGGCCTCCCCGTCGTCGCAGGAGACGAAGGGTGCCGCGATGCCGGGCGCGTACCCGTTGATCATGACGATCGGCAGCGGTCGGGCGATCAGCGCGCGGTACCGATCGTGGTTGGCGGCGGTGTCGGCGTGCAGGCCAGAGACGAAGACGATCCCGGACACCTGCCGGTCCAGCAGCATCTCGACGTACTCGTCCTCGGTGACGCCGCCGGGGGTCTGGGTGCAGAGCACCGGGGTGAAGCCGCTCTGCGCCAGAGTGGACTCGATGATCTGGGCGAAGGCCGGGAAGATCGGGTTGTCCAGCTCCGGCACGACCAGGCCGACCAGGCCGGCGCTGCGCTTGCGCAGCCGGGCGGGGCGCTCGTACCCGAGCACGTCGAGGGCGGTGAGGACGGCCTGCCGGGTCTCCGGGGCCACTCCCGGGCGGTCGTTGAGCACCCGCGACACCGTGGCCTCGCTGACTTCGGCCTGTTGGGCGATGTCGGACAGTCGAGCGCGCATGGCGGCACTTTAGCTCACGGGAAAGTTCTTGCGTACACTCCTGCAATACCTTCCATTCTCTGCAACGCCTTGCTAACGTCCCCGCAACACGCGAGAGCAGCGGCGCGGCACCCAGCGCCGGTCAGCAAGAAATTCCAGAGGTTTCCACTGGCGGGCCGCCCTTCCCCCGGCGGGCCGCCATGACGACAGGAGTACCGATGCGCATCCGTACCGCGGGTGTGGTCGCTGTCCTCGGCCTGGCGCTCGCCGCCTCGGGCTGCGGTGGCAGTGACAGCGACAAGCCGGCCGCCAAGGAGTCCGCCAAGGCGGCGGGCGGCAAGCTGGTCATCTGGGCCGACGACAAGCGGACCGCAGCCCTCAAGCCGTTCGCCGAGGAGTTCGGCAAGGAGAACGGGGTCACCGTCGAGGTCAACGCCGTCTCCAAGGACCTGCAGACCAACTTCGTCACCGCCTCGCAGCAGGGCAGCGGCCCGGACGTCGTCGTCGGCGCGCACGACTGGATCGGCAACCTGGTCCAGAACGGTGCCATCGACCCGGTGCAGCTCGCGGCCGACCAGAAGGGCGGGTTCAGCGAGGTCGCCGTCAAGGCTGTCACCTTCAACGGCCAGCTCTACGGCGTGCCCTACGCGCAGGAGAACCTGGCGCTGATCCGTAACACCGAGCTGGCCCCCGAGGCCCCGAAGACGATCGAGGACCTGGTCGCCGCCGGCAAGAAGCTCAAGGCCGAGAAGAAGGTCAGCGAGATCCTCTGCCTTCAGGTCGGCCAGAACGGCGACGCGTACCACATCTACCCGCTGTACACCTCGGCCGGCGGCTACCTCTTCGGCACCGCGGCCAACGGCGACTACGACCCGAAGGACCTGGGCGTGGGCAAGCCGGAGTCGATCGCTGCCTTCCAGAAGATCGGGAAGCTCGGCGAGAAGGGCGAGGGCGTGCTGAAGCGCTCCATCGCCGACACCAACTCGATCGCCAACTTCACCGGCAAGAAGTGCGCCTACCTGGTCTCCGGTCCGTGGGCGACCGCCGACGTGAAGAAGGCCGGCGTCAAGTACGACATCTCCCCGGTCCCCGGCTTCGCCGGCGGCAAGGAGGCCCAGCCGTTCGTGGGCGTGCAGGCCTTCTACGTGGCCGCCAAGGGCAAGAACAAGGCCCTGGCCCAGGAGTTCGTGGCGAACTACGTCACCAAGCCCGATCTGGCCGTGGCCCTGTACGAGGCCGAGCCGCGCCCGCCGGCGCTGACCGCAGCGCTGGACCAGGTCAAGGGCGAGGACCCGGACCTGGCCAAGTTCCAGGAGGCCGGTAAGAACGGCCAGGTGCTCCCGGCGATCCCGGCCATGGCCGCGATCTGGGACCCGTTCGGCAAGGCGGAGGCCGCCGTCATCGGCGGCGCCGACCCGGCGCAGACGATCACCGCCGCCGGCAAGACCATCGCGGGTCAGATCAAGTAATGAGCACGTCGCTGTCCGGCCCGGAGCCTGCCACGCAGGCGCCGGGCCGGGAGCCCGTTCGCCGCGGGCTCCCGCGCCCGTCCCGTACCGCGCGGAACCACGCGCCGATCACCGCGACCGGCCTCCTCGTCAAGGTGATCCTGCTCGGCCTGGTGGCCGGCATCGCGATCTGGGCGGCGTTCCCGCTGATCGAGGCCGAGCACTGGATCGGGCTGGCGATCCTGGCGATCACCACCGCTGGTCTGTTCTACCTCTACCTCGGCCGCCGGCACGTCCCGGCCAAGTATCTGGTCCCCG
>NZ_LWLS01000138.1:0-88253 GCF_001905095.1 Micromonospora sp. CB01531 | reverse complement strand
GCCTTCCAGGTCTTCCCGGTGCTCTACACCGCGAGCACCGCGTTCACGAACTTCGGCGACGGCCACCGCGGCAGCAAGGACGACGCGATCGTCGCCATCCAGAGCTCCTCGGTGAAGCAGGTTCCGGGCTCCACCGAGTACTCCCTCTCCATCGCCACCACGGGTGATCCGGCCGCCGACCCGCTGGTCTTCCTGTTGACCGACCCGAAGACCAAGGAGGTCTCGGTCGGCGACGCGGGCGGGCTGCGCAAGCTCGACGCCGGCCAGGTCACCGTCAGCCCGACCGGCAAGGTCACCGCCGCCGACGGCTACACGGTGCTCAACTTCGGTCAGGCCAGCGTCCGGAGCAAGGAGATCACCGACCTGATCGTGCCGACCTCCGGTGGCGCCATCCGCTCCAACGGCCTGTCCCGCGCCTATGAGGGCAAGGCAATCCGGGCGTACGACACGGGCTGCGACTGCATCAAGGACGGCGAAACCGGTAAGACCTGGACCGCGGACGAGGCGACGGGCTCCTTCGTCGCTGCCGACGGCGAGCGCCTCGCCCAGGGCTGGAAGGTCAATGTCGGCCTGGCGAACTTCACCCGGGTGCTCACCGACGACAACATCTCCGGGCCGTTCCTCGGCACACTGATCTGGAACTTCGCTTTCGCGATCGCCTCCACCGGCGGGACGTTCGTCCTCGGCCTGCTCATCGCACTGGCGCTGCACTCGCCCCGGATGCGGGGCACCAACCTCTACCGGGTGCTGTTGATCCTGCCGTACGCCATGCCGTCGTTCGCGATGCTGATGGTCTGGCGGGACATGTTCAACACCGACTTCGGACTGCTCAACAACCTGTTCGGGCTGGGCGTCGACTGGTTCGGCGGAAGCTGGACCGCCCGCTTCGCGGTGATCCTGGTGCAGCTGTGGCTCGGCTACCCGTACATGTTCCTCGTCACCACGGGAGCGCTGCAGGCGATCCCGCGCGAGCTGACCGAGGCGACCTCGGTCGACGGCGCGTCTCCCTGGCAGTCGTTCCGCTCGGTCACCCTGCCGCTGCTGCTGGTCGCGCTCTCTCCGTTGCTGATCTCGTCGTTCGCGTACAACTTCAACAACTTCAACGCGATCTACCTGACCACGGAAGGGGCGCCGTTCCCCGCGGACAACCCGACGAACGGGGCGACCGACCTGCTGATCACCTACACGTACCGGCTCGCGTTCGGCGCGCAGGGCGCGGAGTTCGGGTTCGCGGCGGCGATCTCGCTGTTCATCTTCACCATCGTCGCGGTGGTGTCCGCGGTGAGCTTCCGGCGCACTCGCAAGCAGGAGGAGGTGTACTCGTGACCACGTCCACCGCCGTTCCGGCCACCCGCAACCCGGCCGGCACCGCCCGCCGGCGGGGCAACCGCTGGCTGACCCAGGTCGGCTGGCGGCACCTCGTCGGCGTGCTCGGGGTGCTGTTCAGCCTCTTTCCGATCGTGTTCGTGCTCTCCGCCGCGCTCAACCCGCTGGGCACGCTGTCGTCCACCGAGCTGGTGCCGACCGCGGGGGTGACGTTCGACAACTTCGGCGAACTGTTCCAGCGCACCGCGTTCGCGCGCTGGTTCCTCAACTCGCTGCTGATCGCCGGGGTCGCGTCCTTTGCGTCGGTCTTCCTCTCGGCGTTGGCCGCGTACGCCTTCTCCCGGATGCGCTTCCGGGGCCGGCGGGTCGGGCTGCTCTCGCTGCTGCTGATTCAGATGTTCCCGCAGTTTCTGGCGATCGTGGCGATCTTCCTGATCTTCGGCACCATCACCGAGCTGTGGCCCGGGATCGGCTTCAACACCCCGTGGGGCCTGTTGCTGCTGTACATGGGTGGCGCGCTCGGCGTGAACACCTGGCTGATGAAGGGATTCTTCGACACGCTCCCCCGGGAGCTGGACGAGTCGGCGACCATGGACGGCGCGACCCACGCCCAGGTGTTCTTCCGGATCATGCTGCCGCTGGTGGCCCCGATCCTGGCGGTGACGGGACTGCTGGCGTTCATCGGCACGATCAACGAGTTTTTGATGGCGAACGTGTTCCTCACCAGCACCAACTCGAAGACCCTCGCCGTCGGGATGTACGGCATGCTCCAGGGCAACGAGCGCAACGTCAACTTCGGGATTTTCGCGGCGGCGACCCTGCTCACCGCGATCCCCACGGTGCTGGTGTTCCAGTACCTCCAGCGCTACATCGTCTCCGGCCTCACCGCCGGAGCGGTCAAGGGCTGAGCCTCCTCGGCTCACGCTGCGGCAAGGGCGTCGTGTCGGCGTACACCGGAGCGGTTCACGGGCGGATCGCCGCGGTCGGAGAGATCGGCCGCGGCGGCCGACCCTTCCCCTCCCTGTCCGGACGACGCGAAAGGCTGTCCCATGTCCCTCCAGCCGCACCACGACGGATCCGCCACCTACGTGCCGGAGCAGGAGCCCGCGCTCGGGCGCCGCGTGCCGGTCTTCGTCCGGGTGCCGGCCGGCGCCGACGTCCACCAGGTGCACGTCCGGACCACCGGCGACGGCGAGCCGCGGTTCGCCGAGGCCGTGGTCGACCGCACCGAGGGCGGTGACGTGTGGTGGCGGGCCGACGTCGAGGTCCGCAATCCGGTCAGCAACTACCGGTTCCTGCTCGACGGGCGGGCGGGCTGCCGCTGGCTCAACGCCGCCGGCCTGGTCGACCACGACGTGCCGGACCACGGCGACTTCAAGCTGGTCAGCTACGCTCCGCCGCCGGCCTGGGCCCGGGACGCGGTGATCTACCAGATCTTCCCGGACCGGTTCGCCCGGTCCGCCGCGGCCGACGGCCGGACCCCACCGGAGTGGGCGATCCCCTGCGACTGGGACACCCCCGTCATCGGGCGCGGGCCGGAGACGCCGCGCCAGTTCTACGGCGGTGACCTGGACGGCGTCACCGAGCACCTGGACCACCTGGACCGGCTCGGCGTCAACACCGTCTACCTCACCCCGATCTTCCCGGCCCGCTCCAACCACCGGTACGACGCGTCCAGCTTCGACACGGTCGACCCGCTGCTCGGCGGGGACGCCGCCCTCGCCCGGCTGGCCGACGCCGTGCGCGCCCGGGGCTGGCGGCTGCTCGGCGACATCACCAGCAACCACACCGGCGACGCCCACCACTGGTTCACCGCCGCCGCCTCCGACGTCACCGCGCCGGAGCGGGACCTGTACTACTTCGACGAGGCGACCGCCGACTACGAGTCCTGGAACGGGGTCAAGTCGCTGCCGAAGCTCAACTGGGGCAGCGCCGAGCTGCGCCGCCGCTTCGCCACCGCCGAGGACTCGCTGCTGCGCCGCTGGCTGCGCCGGCCGTACGGGCTGGACGGCTGGCGGGTGGACGTGGCGAACATGACCGGCCGGCGGGGCGCCGACGCGTACACCCACGAGGTGGCGCGCCTGCTGCGTGAGGTGGTGGCCGAGACCCGGGCGGACGGGTTGCTGCTGGCCGAGCACGGCCACGACCACACCGGCGACCTAGACCGGGACGGCTGGCACGGCACGATGAACTACGTCGGCTTCACCGACCCGGTCTGGTCGTGGCTGCGCCACGGCGACGACCCGCTGCCGAACTTCCTCGGCACCCCGGGCGGGGTGCGGCGGCGGGACGCGGGCACCGTGCTCGCCACCATGAACAGCTACCGGTCGCTGGTCTCCTGGCGGTCGTACGTGCACTCGTGGCAGTTGCTCGGCTCGCACGACTCGGCCCGGATCCGGACGGTGGTCGGTGACGCGGCCCGGCAGGAGGTGGCCGCCGGGCTGCTCGCCACCATGCCGGGCACGCCGGTGGTCTTCGCCGGCGACGAGCTGGGGCTGACCGGCACGAACGGGGAGGGGTCGCGTACCCCGATGCCGTGGCACCGGCCGGAGAGCTGGGACCGGCGCACGTTCGAGGCGTACCGGTCGTTGCTGGCGCTGCGCCGCGGCGAGCCGGCGCTGCGGCACGGCGGTCTGCGCTGGGTGCACGCGGACGCCGACACCCTGGTCTTCCTGCGTGAGGCGCCCACCGGCACGGTGCTGGTGCTGGCCCGCCGCGCGGCCGGCACCCCGGTGCGGCTGGCCGGCCTGCCGGCTGGGGAGAACGCGTACGGCGGCGCGCCCGCCCTGCGGCCCGCCGCCGACGGCGTGGTGACGCTGCCCGCCGACGGCCCCACCTTCCAGGTCTGGCGGCTCGCCTAGGTGTAAGCACAGGCCCCCGGTCAACGGATTCCGTTGCACAGGGGGCGCCTGCTAACCGCTGACGGGTGACGTGGCGCTGCCAGTGAGGAGCGTGCGGACGCCGGCCAGATAGGTGTGGCGGTCCGGCTGACCGGTCAGGATGCGCTGCATGAAGTAGCCGGGGATCAGGCCGAACAGGGCCGCCCCGGCCGCCTCCGGGTCGGCGTCCACCGGCAGTTCGCCGGCCTCGCGCGCCCGCCGCGCGATCGCCACGAAGTGGTCCCGGAAACCGCGGTACGTCGCCCGGACGAAGTCGGCCAGCGCCGGGTCCCGCTGCGCCTCGCTCCAGACCTGGATGGCCAGCCGCAGCACGCCGTCCGGGCCGGTCTGGGAGTCCACGTAGGCGAGGGCCCGGGCCAGCACCTCGGTCAGCGGCAGCGGCGGCTCGTGGCGGGCCAGCTCGGCGAAGACCTGGTCCGCCCCGCCGATCACGGCCTGGGCGATCGCGGTGACCAGGTTGTACTTGCTGGGGAAGTAGCGGTAGACCGCCCCGACCGAGAGCCCGGCCTCCCGGATCACGTCCTGCATCGAGGTGTTGTGGAAGCCGTCGCGCAGGAAGCACCTCCGGGCCGCGTCGAGGATCTGCTGGCGGCGGGCCGCGAGGTGTTCGTCCGATACGCGTGGCACGACCGACAGTGTAAAGCGAACGTTCGTTCTTGACCGGAGGTCGACCGGGGCGCATCCTCAACCTAAGAGAATGAACGTTCGTTTTAGGAGGCGGAGATGCTCGCTCACCCGTCCCAGGTCCGCTCGCCCTGGCTGTTCGCCGTCCTGCTGGCCGCCCTCGCGGTGGCGGCCCAGGCGCTGCTCGTTCCGCTCTTCGCCGCTCCGGCGGCGCATCTCGCCCCCCGTGACCTGCCGGTCGCCGTCGCCGGGCCGGCGCCCGCGACCACCGCACTCGCCGCCCAGCTGGCCACCGCCCGGCCCGGCGCGTTCGAGGTGACCACGCTGCCGGACGCGGCAGCGGCCGACCGGGCGCTCCGCGACCGCGAGGTGTACGCCGCCTTCGTCGCCGGTCCGGACGGGATCGCGCTGCACACCGCCCCCGCGGCGAGCCCGACGGTGGCCGCGCTGCTCACCGAGGCCGCCGCGCAGCTCTCCGGTGGCCGGCCGGTGCCGGTGGAGCAGGTCGTCCCGGCCGACCCGGACGACCCGCGCGGCGCCGGGTTCGCCGCCGGGTTCCTGCCGTTCGCGCTGACCAGCATGCTGGCCGGCGCACTGATGATCTTCCTGGTGACCCGCCGGGGCGCCCGGCTGCTGGGGCTGTTGTCCTATGCCCTTCTTGCCGGCCTGGCCGGGGTGGCGGTGCTGCACGGCTGGCTCGGCATCCTGGCCGGTGACCTGTGGCGCGAGGCGGGCGCGATCGGGCTGTTCGCGCTGGCCGCGGCCGGCACGGTGGCCGGACTCGGGGCGGCGCTGGGCGGTCCCGGCATCGGGCTCGGCGCGCTGCTGGTCTTCCTGGTCGGGAACCCGCTCTCCGCGGTCAGCGCGGCGCCGGAGCTGCTACCCCAGCCGTGGGGAGCCGTCGGGCAGTACCTGCCGGTCGGGGCCGGCGGCACGCTGCTGCGCGCGGCGGCGTTCTTCGACGGCGCGGGCGGCACCCGGCCCCTTGCCGTGCTGGCCGGGTACGCGGTGGTCGGTATCGGTCTGGTCCTGGTCAGTGGGCGGCGGGCCGGGGCCGACGGGCGAAGCGCGACGCCGGGGGTGCGGCCAACCAAGGTCACGGTATGACGGCAGCTGCCGGGGCCGACTACTACAAGCCGTCGTTGCTGGGGCAGGATGGTCGGCGTGGAAGCTCTTCGGCTGGTTCTTCTCTACGTCCATCTGATCGGGTTCGCGATGCTGCTCGGCGGCTCGATCGCCCAGTACGTCAGCGGTCGGCTGCGGATCAACGCGGCCATGCTCTGGGGCTCGGTGATCCAGGTGCTGACCGGAATCGGTCTGTCCGCCCCGCTGCGCGACGGGCACGAGCCGGCACCCGCCAAACTTGTTACCAAGTTGGTGCTCGCGCTGCTGATCTTTGTCATGGTCTTCTTCTCCCGCAAACGGGAGTCGGTCAACCGTGGCCACTTCCTCGCCATCATCGGGTTGACGCTGGTCAACGCGGCGGTGGCGGTCTTCTGGCGGTAGCCCGTCAGCGGCGGGAACGCCACGTGAAAACGGACGTTCGTGACGCCGCTCCGGAGGCCTGCGGGCACGCGAAGTGATTTGCCCCACCCAACGGTTACACCGGGGTAACGGACGCTCAACAGTCGTGCACGATTGTCGGCCGGTGGGTGGGCGCGGGCGTACGCTCCCGTCCGTAACGTGGGACGCCGGCGGGCACACCGCAGGCCGGCGAAAGGGCTGCCACCGCGACAACGCGGTGTGCAATGGGAAGGAGACGTCTTGCGCTCTGTGCGTGGGATGCGGATCGTCGCCTCCGCCTTCGTGGCGGGTGGCCTCGTGCTGGGCGCCGCCGCGTGTGGTGAGGCCCCCAAGGACAACAACGGCGCCGGCAGCGGCGCCAAGAAGTACAGCGCCTGCATGGTGACGGACGTCGGTGGCATCGACGACAAGTCGTTCAACACCTCCGCCTGGGCCGGCCTCCAGGAGGCCAAGAAGGCCAACGACAACATCGACATCAAGTACGTCGCGTCGAAGGCCGAGGCGGACTACGAGGTCAACCTGACCGGGTTCGTCAACCAGAAGTGCGACTTCATCCTGGCCGTCGGTGGCCTGATGGCCGACGCCACCAAGAAGGCCGCGACCGCGAACCCGAACCAGCAGTTCGGCATCGTCGACTCGAACCCGGGTGTGGCCAACGTCTACCCGATGCAGTTCGACACCGCGCAGGCCGCCTTCCAGGCCGGCTACCTCGCGGCCGGCATGAGCAAGACCGGCAAGGTCGGCACCTACGGCGGTCTGCCGATCCCGCCGGTGACCATCTTCATGGACGGCTTCGCCGACGGCGTCGCGTACTTCAACAAGACCAAGAGCAAGAACGTCCAGGTGCTCGGTTGGGACAAGGCGACCCAGAAGGGCTCCTTCACCAACGACTTCACCAAGCAGGACGAGGGCAAGAAGGTCTCCGACGCGCTGGTCGCCCAGGGCGCGGACATCATCATGCCGGTCGCCGGCGGTGCCGGCCTCGGCACCACCGCCGCGGCCCAGGCCTCCGGTGGCAAGTACTCGGTCATCTGGGTCGACACCGACGGCTGCAAGAGCACCCCGAACTGCCCGGCGCTGGTGACCACCGTCGTCAAGAACATCCAGGACGCCGTCAAGGACGCCGTGCTCAAGGCCGCTGGTGGCGAGAAGCTCCAGGCCACGCCGGGCTTCGTCGGCACCCTGGCCAACAACGGCGTGTCGATCGCCCCGTTCCACGACTTCGACAGCAAGGTCCCGGCGGACCTGAAGGCCGAGGTCGACAAGATCAAGGCGGACATCGCCGCCGGCACCATCACGGTCACCTCGAAGGCCCAGCCGACCAAGTGACCCGTTCGCCGGCCGCCGCGGATCATCGGCCGCGGTTGCCGGCGGGCACTACGCATGACGATCCGGCCGCCTCGGCGCACGTGGGGACATCTCCCGCGCCCGCCGGGGCGGCCGGTCCGCACCATCCCCGGCCCGGCCAGGCGGCCGGCACGGCAGCAGCTACGCTGCACCATCGCTCGCACTCCAGGAGGTTGCGCTGAGACTCGAACTGCGCGGCATCACCAAACGGTTCGGTGATCTGGTCGCCAACGACCACATCGACCTGACGGTGGAGCCTGGAGAGATCCACGCCCTGCTCGGCGAGAACGGCGCCGGCAAGTCGACCCTGATGAACGTGCTCTACGGGCTCTACCAGCCCGACGAGGGCGAGATCCTGGTCGACGGCCGGCCGCTGAAGCTGAAGGGCCCGTCGGACGCGATCGCCGCCGGCATCGGCATGGTGCATCAGCACTTCATGCTGGTGCCGGTCTTCACCGTGGCGGAGAACGTCATGCTCGGCGCCGAGCAGGTCAAGGGCGGCTTCACCGGCTTCCTGGACCGACGGCGGGCCCGGCGCGAGGTCGCCGAGGTCTCCGAGCGGTACAACCTGCGGGTCGACCCGGACGCGGTGATCGAGGACCTGCCGGTCGGCATCCAGCAGCGGGTGGAGATCGTCAAGGCCCTCACCCGCGAGGTCGACCTGCTGATCCTCGACGAGCCGACCGCGGTGCTCACCCCGCAGGAGACCGAGGAACTGCTCGCGGTCATGCGGTCGCTCAAGGCCGCCGGCAAGTCGATCGTCTTCATCACCCACAAGCTGGGCGAGGTCAAGGCGATCGCGGACCGGATCACGGTGATCCGCCGCGGGAAGACCGTGGGTACGGCCTCGCCGAGCGCCAGCCGCGACGAGCTGGCCGCGCTGATGGTGGGCCGCAGCGTCCGGCTGACCGTCGACAAGAAGCCGGCCACCCCGGGCAAGCCGATCCTCGAGGTCTCCGGCCTGGTGGTGGACGACGACCGGCAGGTACGCGCGGTCGACGGCGTGGACCTGACCGTGCACGCCGGTGAGGTGCTCGGCATCGCGGGCGTGCAGGGCAACGGCCAGACCGAGCTGATCGAGGCCGTCATGGGCCTGCGGCCGGTGCTCGCCGGCACAGTGACCCTGGACGGCGAGACCGTGCACGGCTGGCCGACCAAGAAGGTGCTCCGCGCCGGCGTCGGGTACGTGCCGGAGGACCGCAGCGTCGACGGCCTGGTCAAGGAGTTCTCCGTCGCGGAGAACCTGGTGCTGGACATCTACGACCGGCCGCCCTTCGGCAAGGGCCTGTCGCTCAAGCCGGACGCCATCGCGCAGTCGGCCAAGGAGCGGATCGAGCAGTTCGACGTCCGTACCTCCTCAGCGGACGCGCCGGTGGGCACGCTCTCCGGCGGCAACCAGCAGAAGGTGATCGTTGCCCGGGAGCTGTCCCGGCCGCTGAAGCTCTTCATCGCCGCGCAACCGACCCGGGGCGTGGACGTCGGCTCGATCGAGTTCATCCACAGCCGGGTGATCCGCGAGCGGGACATCGGCACCGCCGTCATGGTGGTCTCCAGCGAGCTGGACGAGGTGATCGGGCTGGCCGACCGGATCGCGGTGATGTACCGCGGCCGGATCATCGGCGTCGTCAGCCCGGACACCCCGCGCGAGGAGATCGGCCTGCTGATGGCGGGCATCACCCCGGACACCGCCGCGGCGGCCCCCGAGGGCCCTGGCAACGAGGACAACGCATGAGCAACCCGAACCCGGTGTCGGGCTCCCCGGACAAGGAGCCGGCGACCGAGGCGCAGGAGGCGCGGAGCGAGGCACGGGCGAACCCGACCGCGCCCGCGGGCGACTCCGAGCGTGCGGTGGCCGCCACCGCCACCAAGGAGCCCCCGGCCGAGCCCCGCCCCTCGCTGGGCCGGCTGTTCCTGGACAACCTCTGGGCGGCGAACACGGTCACCGTGACGGTGCTCGCGGTTCTGCTGGCGATGCTGGTCGGCGCGGTGCTGATCATCGTCTCCGACCCGGCGGTGCTGGCCACCTACGGCTACATCACCGCCCGGCCCTCGGACGCGATCAACTCCAGCTGGACCGTGGTCAGCGAGGCGTACGCGAACCTGTTCAAGGGCGCGATCTTCGACCCGGAGGCGTCCGGCTTCACCGCCGCGCTGAGCCCGATCTCGGAGACGCTCACCTACACCGCGCCCCTGGTCTTCACCGGTCTGTCGGTGGCGCTCGCCTTCCGGGGCGGCCTGTTCAACATCGGCGCCCAGGGGCAGGCGACCATCGGCGTCATCCTGGCCGCGGCGGCCGGCTTCGCGCTGCCGCTGCCGCCGGGGGTGCACCTACTCGTGGCGCTGATCGCCGGTGCGGCCGGCGGTGCGATCTGGGGCTTCATCCCGGGCATCCTCAAGGCGCGGACCGGGGCCCACGAGGTGATCAACACGATCATGCTCAACTACGTCGCGGTCTACTTCCTGTCCTGGATCATCATCCAGAACGGGGTGCAGAACCCGCGGCGGGCCGACGCGATCAGCAAGCCGGTCGAGGCCTCCGCCCAGCTGCCCCGGCTGCTCGGCGACAACCTGCGGGTGCACGCGGGCATCCTGCTCGCGGTGCTGGCCACCTGGTTCGTGGCCTGGCTGCTGAACCGCTCGACGCTCGGCTTCGAGCTGCGCGCGGTCGGCGCCAACCCGGACGCCGCCCGCACCGCCGGGATCAGCGTCACCAAGACGTTCGTGCTGGTCATGGTGATCGCCGGCGTGCTGGCCGGGCTCGGCGGCTCGAACATGGTGCTCGGTTCCACCGCGGACGCGCTCACCCCGCAGGTGGTCGCCCAGATCGGCTTCGACGGCATCCTGGTGGCGCTGCTGGGCCGGGTGAAGCCGTGGGGTGTGCTGATGGCCGCGCTGCTCTTCGGCGCGCTCCAGGCCGGCGGCAACCGGATGCAGTCGTACTCCGGGATCTCGCTGGAGCTGGTCACCGTGCTCCAGGCACTCATCGTCATCTTCATCGCCGCGCCGGCCCTGGTGAAGGCGATCTTCCAGCTCCGGGCGGCCCGCGCGGCCCGGCTGCAGACGAGCCTCGCGAAGGGCTGGTGAGGCATGTCCACCATGGCTGTCCCCGAGGTCGCCGTCACCGCGGTCGACGAGGGTTTCTGGACGCGTACCCGCAAGACCGGCGCGGTGGTGCTGGCGCTGGGTCTGCTCGCGGCGGTGCTCTTCGGCGCGCTCGCCACCGATCAGCAGGCCCGGTTCACGCTCAGCGAGACCGAGGGCGGCGCGGCGCTGGAGATCAACGGCACGGTCGGCGCGATCCTGTTCGGGCTGATCGCCGCCGCGGCCGGCGCCGCGCTGCTGGCCGGAGTGCCGAAGCGCTGGTTCACCCTGCTGCTCGGCGTCGGGCTGGTCGGTTTCGTGCTCAGCTTCCTCTGCTGGCAGGTCTCCGCGGCGCCCGCGGGGAGCAACTTCATGCCGCTGGTCAACGTCGTCCGCAACACCTTCGTCCTGGCGCTGCCGCTGATCTTCGGCGCGCTGGCCGGCGTGCTCTGCGAGCGGTCCGGCGTGGTCAACGTGGCGATCGAGGGCCAGCTGCTGATGGGCGCCTTCTCCGGCGCGCTCTTCGGCAGCATCTCCGGCAGCGTCTGGGTCGGTCTGGTGGCCGCCGCGATCGGCGGCGCGTTCATCTCCCTGCTGCTCGCCGTGTTCGCCATCCGCTACCTGGTCGACCAGGTGGTCATGGGCATCGTGCTCAACCTGCTCGCGGTCGGCATCACCGGCTTCCTCTACGAGCGGCTGATGCAGACCGACGCGACCAAGTACAACAGCGCCCCCCGGTTCGGCACCTGGGAGATCCCGCTGCTCAAGGACATCCCGCTGATCGGTCCGGCGCTGTTCCGGAGCAACATCTTCCTCTACCTCGGGCTGCTGCTGGTACTGGTCATCCACTTCGCGCTGTTCCGTACCCGGTGGGGGCTGCGGACCCGGTCAGTGGGCGAGCACCCCACCGCCGCCGATACGCTGGGCGTGAAGGTGCTGCGGCTGCGCTACCGCAACGTGATCATGGCGGGGCTGGTGGCCGGCGTGGGTGGCGCCTCGTACACCCTGGCGCTCTTCTCGTTCACCAAGAACATGATCGGCGGTAAGGGCTTCATCGCCCTGGCCGCGCTGATCTTCGGCCGGTGGAGCCCGACCGGCGCGCTGCTAGCGGCGCTCTTCTTCGGCTTCGCCGACCAGCTCGCCACCTACCTCGGCGCGATCGGCAGCAGCATCCCCAGCCAGTTCCTGGCGATGCTGCCGTACCTGGCGACGATCCTGGCCGTGGCCGGCCTGGTCGGCCGGGTCCGGGCGCCGGCGGCGGACGGCAAGCCGTACATCAAGGGCTGACGGAGGTAGCACGTGGAGATCGACTGGGAGCGGCTGCGGGCCGCCGCCACCGAGGTGATGCGGCACGCGTACGTGCCGTACTCGAAGTTCCCGGTCGGGGCGGCGGCCCTGGTCGACGACGGCCGGGTGGTGGTCGGCTGCAACGTGGAGAACGCCGCCTACGGCGTGGTTCTCTGCGCCGAGTGCGGCGTGGTCTCCTCGCTGCACGCCACCGGCGGCGGCCGGATCGTCGCCCTCTCCTGCGTCGACGCCACCGGCGAGCCGCTGATGCCGTGCGGCCGGTGCCGGCAGCTGCTCTGGGAGAACGGCGGCCCGGAGTGCCTGATCGAGGCGAAGGGCGGCCCGCTGCGGATGACCGAGCTGCTGCCGCACGCGTTCGGCGTCGAGGACCTGGAGGCGGTGACCGGCGAGACGCCGGTGCCGGTGGTGCCGGAGCGGCTGGCCGCCTGGCGGGGGCGGGGCACGGTCTTCGTGCACCCGGACCTCTCCGCCGGGCAGCAGGTCTGGACGGCGTACTGGGAGCGGTCGGCCGGGGACACCGAGGGCGCCGAGACCGGCGTGCTGGAGGAGGGCCCGACCTGGGACGAGCCGGCGGAGGCGATCACCTGGGGGCTGGCGCGGACGCCGCGCGTGGTGGTCGTGGACGCGTCGGGCACGATCTTCTGGGCTGGGGAGGGTGAGCCTCCTCTGGAGATCCCGGTTCGTTGGGGTTGAGCTGGGGGATCGGGCCGACCGTGCCCGGCTCCGGGCGGTCAGGCTTGATCCCTCCGCCGGTCACGGTCGGCCCAATCCCTCGGCTGGTCGCGGTGCGCCGAATGCTTTCGCAACGACTGATAGGAACTTCTGGTGAGTGCTTTTACGGCGGTTGATGTCATCCGGACCAAGCGGGACGGGGGTGTGCTGAGCGACGGGCAGATCGACTGGGTCGTCGACGCGTACACCAAGGGGCTGGTCGCCGACGAGCAGATGTCGGCGCTGGCCATGGCGATCCTGCTGCGCGGCATGACCGGGCCGGAGATCGCGCGGTGGACCGCCGCGATGATCGCCAGCGGCGAGCGGTTGGACCTCTCCACCGTGGCCCGGCCGACCGCGGACAAGCACTCCACCGGCGGCGTCGGCGACAAGATCACCCTGCCGCTGACCCCGCTCGTCGCCGCCTGTGGGGCGGCGGTGCCGCAGCTGAGCGGCCGGGGTCTCGGCCACACCGGCGGCACGCTCGACAAGCTGGAGTCGATCCCCGGCTGGCGGGCCGCGCTGAGCAACGACGAGTTCATCGCCCAGCTCCGCGACGTCGGCGCGGTGATCTGCGCGGCCGGCGACGGGCTGGCCCCGGCCGACCGCAAGCTGTATGCGCTGCGCGACGTCACCGGCACCGTGGAGGCGATCCCGCTGATCGCCAGCTCGATCATGAGCAAGAAGATCGCCGAGGGGACCGGCGCGCTGGTGCTCGACGTGAAGGTCGGCTCGGGCGCGTTCATGAAGAACGTGGACGACGCCCGCGAACTGGCCCGGACCATGGTGCAGTTGGGCAAGGCGCACGGCGTGCGAACCGTAGCCCTGCTCACCGACATGTCCACCCCGCTCGGTTTGGCCGTGGGCAACGCGGTCGAGGTGACCGAGTCGGTCGAGGTGCTCGCCGGCGGGGGCCCGGCCGACGTGGTCGAGCTGACCCTGGCGCTGGCCCGGGAGATGCTCGACGCGGCCGGCCTGCCGGACGCCGACCCGGCGGCGGCGCTGCGCGACGGCCGGGCGATGGACGCCTGGCGGACGATGATCCGGGCACAGGGCGGCGACCCGGACGCCCCGATGCCGACGGCCAACGAGGTCGAGGTGGTCCGCGCCGCCGAGGACGGCTACGTCGCCGAGGTGGACGCGTACGCGATCGGCGTGGCCGCCTGGCGGCTCGGGGCCGGCCGGGCCCGCAAGGAGGACCCGGTGAGCATCCCGGCCGGGGTGGTGCTGCACAAGCGCCCCGGCGACCGGGTCCGCGTCGGCGAGCCCCTCTACGAGCTGCGCGCCGAGCACGCGGAGCGGATTCCGGCCGCGCTCGCCGAGGCGCAGCGGGCGGTCCGCATCGCGCCGGACGCACCGGCCGTGGCGCCGCTGGTGATCGACCGGATCGGCTGACAGTCCGGCCCGGCTCCGGCCGTGGTGCTGAGCCCGCCGAGCCGCTATCCTCCCTGGCCAAGGGGGGATAGCGACCGGCGATGAGCCGATGCGAGCAGACAGGGACCTGAGCCGTGCGCGTACCCGCCCCTGACCCGCGGGCCGTCCGTGAGGCGAGCCTCGACGAGCTGTCCCGGCTGGGCCTGCCGCTGCCGCCGCCGCAGTTCCCGCTGGTGTGGGAACCGGGCGACGAGATCGAGCTGCGCCCCACCGCCGAGATCGAGGCCCGGATCGCGATCCTGCACGTGATCCTGGCCCGGTGCTTCGGGATGCCGGCGCAGGCCGCCATGAGCTGGCTGCTGGAGTCGCACCTGGTTGACCTGGTGACCCCGCCGGAGTGGCAGTTCGTGATGGGTGGCACGGGCGACCACCGCTCGTTCGTGCTGCACCACGACGCGCTCTTCTCGCTGGCCTGGGTGCTCGGACTGGCCAAGGAGCTGGACCCCACGGTGCCGGTGGACGAGCGGCTGGTGGAGCGGATGCCCAATATCGTCGCGGGGGAGACCTTCCCGCAGTGGCGGGCCCGGATCCTGGCCGCCCCGCAGCACCCGGCCGACGCCGCCGCCCTGCTCGACCTGCACTACTGCCTGGACTGGGCGTACCTGGAGACGGAGCAGGCCGGGCGGGCGCTGCCCGGGCTGGTCGACGCGAACGCCATCGGGCAGCGCCGGTGGGCGCTGGAGTGGGCGGTGGTGCTGCGCGGGCCGTACCACGACGAGCCGCCCGGCTGGGAAGAGGTCGACCTCTCCACCTAGGAGACGGTCAGCGGCCGGTATTGGCTGAGGCGGACCGCGAGGGTCACCGGCACCGGTTCGGGCAGCGCGGCGATGCGCTCGGCGAGCCGGGACGGGTCGGTGTGCCAGGCGCTGGGACCCATCCCGACCAGGGTGGCCACCTCGGGCCGGGTGAGCGCGAGCCGGGCCCGGTGCACGGTCGCCGACTCCTCGACGAAGTAGCTGCCGAGGCTGCCCGCCACCCGGTCGGCCTTGACCGGATCGACCCGGAGC
Source organism: Micromonospora sp. CB01531 (assembly GCF_001905095.1). GTDB lineage: Bacteria > Actinomycetota > Actinomycetes > Mycobacteriales > Micromonosporaceae > Micromonospora. The sequence goes on along the minus strand of NZ_LWLS01000138.1, from coordinate 72,991 downwards.
AGGTCCAGCGCGGCCACCAGTTCGGCCAGGTGGTCCTCGGCGGGGGTGACCACCAGCAGCGCGCCGGCCGGGTCCAGCACCCGGTGGAACTCCGGGCCGTTGCGCGGCGCGAAGACGTTGAGCAGCACGGCGGCCGAGGCGTCGGCCAGCGGGAGCCGCTGCCAGGTGTCGGCGAGCGCCGCGGCGGCGCGCGGATGGGCACGGGCCGCCCGGCGCAGCGCCGGCTTGGCGACGTCCAGGGCCAGGCCGACGGCGTCGGGCAGCGCCGTCAGCACCGCCTCGAGGTACCAGCCGGTCCCCGCGCCGGCGTCCACCACGAGCGGGCTCGGCGCCTCTGCCGCGCTGGTGCCGTCCGCGCGGCGGTCATCCCGAGTCGTCGCCGCGTCCGTGGTGCCGCGTACCCGGTCGACCACCTCGGCGGCGGCTGCGGCGAGCGCGGCGGCGACGGTGTCGTAGTGGCCGGCGGCGAGGAAGTCGGCCCGGGCGGCGACCATGTCGGCGCTGTCCCCGGCGTGCGGCGTGCGCCCGGCGAGCAGGTTGACGTACCCCTGGCGGGCGAGGTCGAAGCTGTGCCGGCGCGGGCAGCGCAACGCCCGGGTGGTGCCGGCGGTGGTCTCCGCGAGCGGTTCGGCGCAGACCGGGCAGCGCAACCGGTCGAGGATGCGATGGTCCACGTCAGGCCTCCGGGACGGCCGGACGCCCGGCGAGGCGGTCGACCACCCGCTGGGTGAGCGCGCCCAGCGCGGTGACCTCCTCCGGGGTGAGCAGGTCGATCAGGTGCCGGCGGACGGCGGCGACGTGGCCCGGCGCGGCGGCCGCGATGGCGGCCCGGCCGGCTGGGGTCAGCGCGACGATCGATCCGCGACCGTCCGAGGGGCACTCCTCGCGGGTGACCAGGCCGCGCTGCTGCATCCGGGACAGGTGGTGGGAGAGCCGGCTGCGGGACCAGAGCATGCGGTCGGCGAGCTCGCTGAGCCGTAGCCGCTGCTCGGGCGCCTCGGAGAGGTCGGAGAGGACGTCGTAGTCCGGCTCGGAGAGGCCCGCGTCCTGCATCAGCTCGCGGGCCAGCGTCAGGTCGAGCAGCCGGCGCATCCGGCGGTAGCCGCGCCAGGCGCGGTCCTCCCGCTCGTCCAGCCAGCGTGGTTCGTCCATGCGGCGATCCTACCCTACTGGTTGACATGTCATCCAAGTCGCCCTACGGTCGATGACATGTCAACCGAACTCTGGGAGCTGTTCGGCGAGCTGGGGCGCGGGGTGCTGGTGACCCTGCGCCGCGACGGCCGGCCCCAGCTGTCGAACGTGGACTACCTGGCCGAGCCGGGGCTGATCCGCTGCTCCACCACCGGCGACCGGGCGAAGGTGCGCAACCTGCGGCGCGATCCGAGGGCCAGCTTCCACGTCACCACCCCGGATGGTGGGGCGTACGCGGTCGCGGAGGGAACCGTGACCGTCACCCCGCCGGCCACGGCGACCGACGACGCCACGGTCGACGAGCTGGTGGAGGTCTACCGGCGGATCCGGGGCGAGCACCCGGACTGGGCGGACTACCGGGCCGCGATGGTCGCGGACGGCCGCCTGGTGCTCCGCCTCGCCGTCGAGCGGGTGTACGGCTGGCGGCCGTGAGCCGGCCCGGTCCCACGCCGCGCGGTCGGTGACTAGGGTCTGTGCATGGTCGCAATCCGGTACGAGGACATCATCAAGGTCCCGAAGGCGCTGCTGCACGATCACCTGGACGGCGGTCTGCGGCCGGCGACGGTCGTCGAGCTGGCCGCCGAGGTCGGCCACGAGCTGCCCACCACCGACCCGGAGGCGCTGGGCCGCTGGTTCGTCGAGTCGGCCAACTCGGGCTCGCTGGAGCGATACCTGGAGACCTTCGCGCACACCGTGGGGGTCATGCAGACCGCGCCCGCACTGCGCCGGGTGGCCCGCGAGTGCGCGCTGGACCTGGCCTCCGACGGGGTGGTCTACGCGGAGGTCCGGTTCGCCCCCGAGCAGCACCTGGAGCGGAACCTGACCCTGGACGAGGTGGTCGAGGCCGTGGTGGCCGGCTTCGCCGAGGGCAGCGCCCTGGCCGCCGAGGCGGGCACCCCGATCCGGATCGGCACGCTGCTCACCGCGATGCGGCACGCCGCCCGTTCCCAGGAGATCGCCGAGCTGGCCGTCCGGCACCGGGACACCGGGGTGGTCGGCTTCGACATCGCCGGCGCGGAGGCGGGCTTCCCGCCCACCCGGCACCTGGACGCCTTCGAGTACCTCCAGCGGGAGAACTTCCACTTCACCATCCACGCCGGCGAGGCGTTCGGGCTGCCGTCGATCTGGCAGGCGATCCAGTGGTGCGGCGCCGACCGGCTCGGGCACGGCGTCCGGATCGTCGACGACATCACCCCCGGGTCGCCGCCGGTGCTGGGCCGGCTGGCCGCGTACGTCCGGGACAAGCGGATCCCGCTGGAGCTCTGCCCGTCGTCGAACGTGCAGACCGGGGCGGCGCCGTCGATCGCCGAGCACCCGATCGGGCTGCTGCGCGACCTGCGCTTCCGGGTGACCGTCAACACCGACAACCGGTTGATGAGCGGCACCTCGATGTCCCGGGAGATGGCGCTGCTGGTGGAGGCCTTCGGCTACGGCTGGAAGGAACTCCAGTGGTTCACCATCAACGCGATGAAGAGCGCCTTCATCCCGTTCGACGAGCGGCTTTCGATCATCGACGAGGTGATCAAGCCGGCGTACGCCAAGCTGATCGGCTGATCACGGATGCTGGTGCGGGTGGCCGGCGAGCAGCGCGGCCACCCGGCGCAGCACCTCGCCGGCCCGGGCCGCCTCGGCGCCCAGCCCGGTCTGCCGGCGCAGCACCGCGGGCTCCGCGCGGAGCAGCGTCACCCCGCGCCGGATCAGCACCCCGGGCGCTTTGCGCTGCTCGGAGAGGTCGCGGGCGAGCCGGCGGACGAAGGTCGCCCCCCGCGGCCGGCGCAGCGCGTACGCCCCGGCGAGCAGGCCGCGGCGCCGGCACTCGTCGACGATCTCGGCGGCGAAGATCCCTTCGGCCACGAAAAGTGGCGATCCGGCGAGCTCAAATGGCCGGGTGGCCACCCGACGGTCTGCGCCGATCGCATAAACCGGCACTTCGGCCTTGCCGTCCCGGGCCAGTCGGGCAATCGTGTCCACCGCTGTATCCGCGTCCCAGGACAGGGGCGACTCCCAGTCGGCCTGTCCGTTCCGGTGCGGCAACGTAGGGTCATCGCCGTCCTTGTAGAAGTCGTCAAGGCAGAGCACAGGAAGTCCGGTTCGCTCGGCTATGTACGACTTTCCGGAGCCGGAAGGTCCAGCGAGGAGGATGACGCGGTGAGGGTGTTCCATTACTTTCAGTGACTCCGGCCAGACAGATTGCTGCCAAATTGCATCAACATCTCATCACACCAACGGCGACGGACAACCTGGGCTTTCCGTTTGCCGGGCGGCGTGATGGAATCTCGGAGGTCCGACCCGCCGGGTCGGTCGCTCGGCGTTGCCCAACGGCGACGTCCGGACGCGGTAATGCGAGGGCGGTGACGTGAGCAAACGGCCAACGACGGCGGGCTCCTTCCTGTCGCGGCTGCGCCGGCCGGCCAGCCGGCTCCGCGACATGCCGATCTGGTCCAAGCTCGGTCTGATCATGATCGTGCCGACCATCGCCACGGTCGTGGTCGGCACCAGTGGTCTGGTCGACCACCTGGGGACGCTCAACAATGCCAACCGGGCGGGCAACCTGGCCAATCTGATCGGATACTCGGGTGATCTCGTCGACACCCTGCAGGACGAGCGGGTCAACGCGGTGCTGTGGCTCGGCTCGAGCCAGGTCCAGACCAGGGCCCAGTACGAGGAGGCCTACAACCGGGCCAACCAGCGGGTCGACCAGGTGAAGACGCCCTACCGGCAGGAGCGGAACGCGATCGACGGCCTGCCGGCGAACTTCGATCGCCTGCTCGGCAAGATCGACAAGAGCCTCTCCGACCTGCCAGGGACCCGGAGCCAGGTGCTCAACGGCAAGATGAGCATCAGCGACGCGCAGCAGGCGTATGAGGGGCTGATCAACGACCTCATCTCGATCCGGGACTCGGCCACCCAGCTCGCCGGTGACAACGACCTGAGCGACCGGATGCGGGCCGGTGCCGCCGTCGCCCGGGAGAAGGAGTGGCTGTCTCAGCGCCGCCTGGTCGTCCACCAGGCCCTGCTGGGCAACGCCCTCACCCCGGCGCTACGCGACAAGTTCATCGCCACCGGGACCGGTGGGATCCAGGCGCAGGAGAACTTCAGGGCGATCGCCAACCAGGCCGACTCCGCGTTCTACGAGCAGACGGTCTCCGGCCCCGACCTGCGCGAGTCGCTCAACTACCAGCGCCAGATCAGCAGCGCCGCGAAACTGTCCGATGTCAAGGTCAACACGGACCAGTGGGACAAGGCCATGGTGGCCAACGCCAAGCTGCTCCGTACCGTGGAGAACCGGCTCGACGGCAACGTGGTCCGGCAGGCCGACAGCCTCCGCTCGGCCACCCAGACCCAGGTGTTCCTGGAGACCGGCCTGCTGCTCAGCATGCTGCTGCTGGCCATCCTCTTCGCGTACCTGGTCGCCCGCTCGATGGCCCGCTCGCTGCGCGAGCTGCGGCAGGGTGCCCTCTCGGTGGCCCAGTACGGCCTGCCGCAGGCGGTGGCCCGGCTGCGGGACCCGCAGGTCACCGGGCAGCTCACCCCGGTGCAGCTGGCCAACCAGATCGCCGAGCCGCTGCCGGTCCGCAGCAAGGACGAGTTCGGCCAGGTGACCGAGGCGTTCAACGCCGTCCACCTGGAGGCCGTCCGGACCGCCGCCGAGCAGGCCGCCCTCCGGGCGTCCGTCGCGACGATGTTCGTCAACCTGGCCCGCCGGTCACAGATCCTGGTCGACCGCCTGATCGGCCACCTCGACCGGCTGGAGCGCGGCGAGGAGGACCCGGACCGGCTGGCCGAGCTGTTCCAACTCGACCACCTCGCCACCCGGATGCGCCGCAATGACGAGAACCTGCTGGTTCTCGCCGGTGCCGACTCCACCCGCGTGCAGCGCGAGCCGGCCGCCCTCATCGACGTGCTCCGCGCCGCCCAGTCCGAGGTCGAGCACTACACCCGGATCGAGTTCGGCGTGATCGACCGGGACATCGAGGTCGCCGCGCACGCGGTCAACGACCTGGTGCACCTGGTCGCCGAGCTCTTCGACAACGCCACCGCGTTCTCCCCACCGGACTCCCACGTCATGGTGGAGGCTCGCCGGGTGGGCGACCGCGCAACGCTGTACGTCGAGGACCGGGGCATCGGCATCAGCGCCGAGCAGTTGCGCGAGCTGAACGAGCGGCTCGCCACTCCGCCGCAGGTGGACGTCGCGGTCTCCCGGATGATGGGCCTGGTCGTGGTCGCGCGGCTCGCTGCCCGGCACGGCGTCAAGGTCGAGCTGCGGCCCGGCGGCGACCGAGGCACGGTGGCCGACGTCGCGCTGCCGACCTCGGTCCTGGTGCCGCGCGCCCTCATCGGCCGGGGCCAGCCGGCGCCTGCCCTCCCGGCAGCCGCGGCCGGCCCGCAGCACGGCGGCGGCCTGGCCGCCGCATTCGGCGCCGTGGCCGCGCTCAACAACGGCCCGCAGACCCCGCCGGCCCCGCGCCCGGGCGCGTCCGGCAACCAGCTGACATTTGGTGGGCGGGCCTTCGACGCGGCGCCGCCCAACGGCGCCGGCACCCCGGCCGGCCCGGGTGGCGCGCGCTCGATGCCGGCCTGGTCCGACCTGACCGGAGCCAGCGGCCTCGCCGGTGGTGACGGCTACATCCCCCGCACGTCGAACGGCCAGCCGGTCGACCCGCTGCCGCAGCGGCGCAGCCCGGCCGACGGCGACCCGGCCAGCACCGGCCAGCAGCCGCCCATCCCGCGGCAGCTGCCGAGCAGCCCGGAGGCGTGGCCGCACAACCCGCCGCCGGTCTCCGGCCCGCCGTTCCCGCCGGTCTCCGCGCCGCCGCTGCCGCCGGTCTCCGGTGTGCCCGTTTCGGCCTCGCCGGTCTCGGGCCACCCCGTCTCGGCGCAGCCGGTGTCGGCCTCGCCCGCCCCCGGCCAGCCGGTCTCCGTGCCGCCGGTCAGTCACCTGCCGCGTCCGGCCCCGCAGACCCCCGCGCCCAGCTTCGGCGCCCCGCCGGCCTGGCCGCCGGTTCCCGCGCCGGACCCGGCCGCCGCACCGCCGGTGCCGGAGCGCCTCGCCGCCGGTCTGGACATGACCACCGAGCTGCCCCGGGTCGCCCGGCCGGAGACGCCGCCGGCGCTCAGCCGGCCCGCGCCGGCCCCCGCGCCGCGGCCGACCACGCCGCAGTCGACGGCCAACCGCCAGCGGTACGCGGACGAGACGATGGAGCTGCCGATCTTCCGGGAGCTGGAGTCGGCCTGGTTCCGCACCCGCAAGCCGGGGCCGGAGGAGACCCCGGCGCAGGGCGCAGCGGCGAACGGTGCGGCCACCCAGCAGTTCGCCAAGGTCGACGCCGCCGGTCAGGCCGTCCAGCAGACAACAACCGGGACGACAGGTAACACACCGATGGCACACACTCCGACGGCTGGCGGAGCACCGCGCGACAACGGATCGGCGAACGAAGGCGTCCGTCCCGGTTTCGCCGAAGCACTGCCGAGCCGGCGGCCGCAACAGCCGTCTCCCGGCTGGCAGACCGCGGCCGACGACGGCTGGCGGGCGGCCTCGGCGGCCACCGAGGTCCCGGTCGCCGAGACCACCCAGAAGGGCCTCCCCAAGCGGGTGCCGATGGCGCAGCTCGTCCCGGGCGGCATCGAGAAGCCGTCCGCCTCGGTGCAGCGCCGGACGCCGGAAGGCGTACGGGGTCTGCTGTCGGCCTACCACCGGGGCGTGCAGCGGGGGCGTAACCACCCGACCGACAGCAACTCGGCCGGCTCGGAGGGCACTCCGGGCGGTCAGCAGTCCTCGCAGTCTGGCTCAGGCCCGTGGCCGGGAGCGGACAGAAGGAGCAACAACGATGACTAGTACGCAGGATCTCGGATGGCTGCTCGCCAACTTCGCCGACCGGGTGCCCGGTGTGGCGCACGCGGTCGCGGTCTCCGCCGACGGCCTGCTTCTCGCTTCGTCCCGTGACCTTCCGCGGGACCGCGCGGACCAGCTCGCGGCGATCGCGTCCGGCCTGGTCAGCCTGACCCAGGGCGCGGCGCGCTGCTTCGAGGGCGGGGCGGTGCTGCAGACCGTCGTCGAGATGGACAACGGCTTCCTGTTCCTGATGTCCATCTCGGACGGCTCGTCGTTCGCGGTACTCGCCGCACGCAGCAGCGACGTGGGGCAGGTCGGCTACGAGATGGCCCTGCTCGTCGACCGGGTGGGCGACGCCCTGACCCCGCAGCCGCGTACGGCTGTCGGGATGATGGGCTGACCGACGCGCTGACCGGTGGGTCAGAAGCGGCAACGACTACGACAACGACGAGTTCCACCGGGGCGAGCCGGTGCCGGGTACGAAGGAGGTGAGCGGCGACATGGCCGATCGTGACGAGCCGACCGGAGCGCTGGTCCGTCCATACGCCGTGACCCGCGGTCGTACCCGTCCCCGGCTCGACATCGCCCTGGAGGCGCTCGTCGAGACGACGGTGCGCGGCCGGGCCGTTGCCAATGGCAATGGCGGCCAGGGTCGTGAGCACCAGTACATCGCCGCGCTGTGTGACGGACGCGTGCAGTCGCTCGCCGAGATCGCGGCGCGGATGCAGCTTCCGCTCGGCGTGGCCCGGGTGCTCATCGCCGACATGGCGACGGACGGCCTGGTCGCGGTCCACGAGCCGACCATCCTGGACGACTCCGACGACGCGGTGGGCACTGAACTGCTGGAGAGGGTGCTGAGTGGACTTCGCAGGCTCTGACATGTCGCACCGGCCGCCGGCCCCGAGTGGGCGCGTGACGTCGGCGAAGATCGTTATTGCCGGTGGGTTCGGCGTCGGCAAGACGACGCTGGTCGGTTCGGTCTCGGAGATCACGCCGCTGACCACCGAGGCGATCATGACCTCCGCCGGCGTGGGCGTCGACGACACCCGGCAGGTGCCGGGCAAGACGACGACCACGGTGGCGATGGACTTCGGTCGTATCTCGATCGATCGCGACCTGATCCTGTACCTGTTCGGTACGCCGGGTCAGACGCGGTTCTGGTTCATGTGGGACGAGCTGGTCCGGGGTGCCATCGGCGCCGTGGTGCTGGTCGACACCCGCCGGCTGGCCGACTGCTTCGCCGCGATCGACTTCTTCGAACACCGGCGGCTGCCGTATCTGGTGGCCATCAACTGCTTCGACGGTATGCAGTACCACAACCCGCAGGACGTCCGGGACGCGCTGGCCATCTCCAGCGAGGTGCCGGTGGTGGCCTGCGACGCCCGCAACCGGGAGTCGACCAAGCATGTGCTGATCTCGCTGGTCGAGTACGTGCTGACCATGCGGCGTTCCCGGGCGGTCACTCCCGCCTGACCCGCGTGACAAAAGCGCCCGGTGGCCATCGGCCACCGGGCGCTTTTTCGCTGTCCATACCGTCGTGCCGCACGGGTGCGAAGGCAAACGCCCCGCTGATGCCCTCGGCCACACCTGCACCGGCAGGCACGCCCGCAGCCTTAGACGTACGTGCACCGGCCAGCGCAGCCCGATTCACCCTCGCTCGGGCAGGAGCACCCGGGTGGGAAGCCGTACGGCGCGGGTCAGGACCGGTAGCCGGCGGAACGGTACTCGTACTCCCGCTCGTCGTCGCGGTCGCCGGTGTCCCGGCTGAAGTCCCAGCCACCGGCGGCCTCCCGGCCGGGGCGGCCGCCGACGGCGAAGCCGCCGATCTCCTGGCCACGCCGCCAACCCCGGAAGTAACCGGTGGTGTTCTCGGCGAGGCTGGCCGCGTTCCGGACGATCCGCAGTGGACGCTCCTCACGCAGCGGCGAACCCGGCACCAGGTTGGCCTGCGGGACCCGCTTCGGCAGACCGGCCTTGGTCTCCGTACCCACCGACGGGCGGGCCGCCTGCTGGGCGGCCTGCCAGCCGGTGTCCGCGGTGCTCGACCAGTCCAGGTCGGCTTCGTCGCCGTGCCCGACGAACCAGGCGGACTTCGCTTGGGCGAAGATCAGCAAGTCACCGTCGCCCTCGTCGGACACCGGCGGTGGCCGGTGCTCCTTCGGCTCGAGCCGCCGCTCGGGCGGGGTGGGCAGCTCGGCGCGCGGCGCCGGGCGGCCCGGCCTGGTCGCCTCCTGCCGCTCGACGAGCCGCAGGGACGGCGCGTCCAGGCCCGGGTCGGTCGGCGCGTCCAGTTCGTCGCGTAGGGCCCGGTCGGCCAGCGGCGGCGGCTCCACCAGGCGGAGCATCGGCGGCTCCTGCGGCAGGTCGTCCGCGAGCCACGGCGGGGTGACCCGGCTGGTGCCCGGGTCGCTCGGCGCGTCCACGCCCCCGCCGTAGGGGTAGGCGGGCGGCGCCTGGACGGCGCGGTCGTCCTGGTCGTCGCTGTTGTTGACCAGCGGCCAGTTGGCCCGGGAGCCCGGGGGAGCGGACTCCTGGTTGGGGCGCGGGGGCGGCACCGGAACGCTCAGGTCGGTGGCGCTGAAGCCGCCGGTCGGTGGCTCCTGGTTGGTCTTGGGCCGGGGCGGGATGACGGTCCGCTGCCGCTCGGCCCGGGCGCTGTTGATCGCCGCCGTGGTCAGCGTCGGGCGGAACGGCTCGCCAGCCTCGGCCGGCGGCACCTTGCCCCGCTGGGCAGGGGCGATCGGGGTGATCCCGGGCGGCGGCGGAGGCGGTGCGGAGATCGGCCGGTTGGCGGGGGCGTCCGCCCGCTGCGGCAGCGGCGCGCCGGTCGGCTCGGTACGCGACGGCGGCGCGGACGTCGGCCGGCCGCTGGCGGCGGCCGGGGCGACCGGGGCGGGGGCGACGGGCGGCGGCGCGACCGGTGCCGGGGCGACCGGCGGCGGGCCGAGCGGACGAGGCGACGCGGGCGTGGCCGGCCCGGAGACCGGCTCGGGGCGGGTGCGCCGGCCGACCGGCTCGGGCTCCGCCGGGCGGACCGTACGCAGGCCGGTGGCGGTGTTGCCGAGGGCGGGCCGATCGTCGACCGGCTCGCCTCGCCCGGTGACGGCCCGGCGGCCCGGTGCCGGGGCGGGCGTGGTCACCCGGGCGCTGAGCGCGTCGACCAGGGCTTCGCAGCCGGCGTCGCAGGCCCGGACGGCGGAGACCGCCTGCCGAACCGTCTCCGCGACGGCGGCGGTGAGCGCCCGGTTGACGGCGGCCCGTCGAGGCGTCTCGGCGATGGCGACCCGCAGCGCGGTGACCGCGTCGTTGATGGTGTCGGCGTCCGCGACGCCCTCGTTGGCGAGGTGCGCGGTGACCGCGTCCGCGGCGACTCCGACCTCGCGGCCCCGGGCCACCGTGCCGCCGAGCATGCCGGGCTCCGGCAGCGCGTCGAGGATGGCCAGGGAGACCGGCTCGGCCGGGTCCGGGTAGGCGCGGAGGGCGGCCGGGTAGAGCTCGCGGAGCACCTCGCGCAGCGCCACGGCGGCGGAGTGCCGCCCGCTGGCCAGCGCGGCGTGCGCGGCGAGGACCTGCTTGTAGCCGGCGAGATCCCGGGGGGCCGGCAAGGTGACCGCGGAGAGGGCGCCCGCCTGCAGCGCCCGGGCCAGCCCGACCGCCCGGCGCTCGGCCGGTGGGGACTGCATCTCCTCCAGCGAGTCGTCGTCGGCGAAGCGCTCGGCGAAGTCGTCGACCGAGTCGTCGTCCGCGATCGCCAGTGGCCGACCGGCCGCACTGAGCAGCGAGGTGACGGTGTGGTCGTCACTGTCGGCGGCGATGGCCGCACCGCTCGGCCCGCCTGACCGCTCCACGAGCAGCGCGACCAACTGGGCGTAGCCAGCGGGGTCGTCGCCGATCTCGTAGACATGCAGCAGACGGCCTGCGTCGTCGACCACAGCGGACGTCAGCGTCGAACCGGCCGAAGCAGGCCGGTCGGCCGGATCCGCCGAGGCCAGACCGCAGTACACGCGCACGAGCGCCACGGCGTCGTCCTCCTCCCGGGACACAGGTCATGCTCTGCCAGAGACTGATGCTCCCCGGTCCGGGTCAGTCGCGCCAGTCCACAACGGCAGAGATCTTGCCGACAATGGTGCGCCAACCCAAACTTGCGGTTTGTGCCCCGATTTTCTTCAGCCGGCGCCGACCCAGGAAACCACCGAGTCCACCGTTGACGCTCGCCCGTAGCGCCTCGTCCAGATCGTCGAGGCTCGAGCCTGCGGAGAGCATGTCCAGCACGGCTGGTAGCTGCAGCGCGTACGCCAGGTCACGGGCGATCTCGCCGGCCTCGATCAGGAGCGTGGGGTCCCACGCGTCGTGGCCCCCGCGGAGGTTCTCCACCACGAGGTCGAGCTCGTAGGTGTCCTCGTCCAGCGGGGCGATGTCGCCCGGTTCCACCCGTTCGGACAATTCATTCCAGCTGTCCAGTTGAGACAGGTCGTTGGGCGCGCCGGAACGGATGAAACTGACCAGCGACTCCGTGGACTTGAACAGCAGCAGCTTGCCGCGGTGGCTGAGGAAGACGGGCACCTCCTCGTCGCCCGCGTCCTCGTCCGCTTCGTCCGCCTCGTCCTCGTCGGCGTCCTCAGCATCGTCAGCGTCCTCGTCCGTGCCGCGCCGGCGACCCTTGGGGCGCTCCTCGTCCTCGTCCTCCTCGGCGGTGAGGGCGGCGAACTCCTCGTCGAGGATCACCACCTCCTCGTCGTCTTCGGTCTCGACGACCTGGCGCCGGGCCAGGAAGGGGTCGTCCTGGTCGCGCTCGGCGACGTCGGTCGGGGTCAGCTCCCGCGCCGGCCGGTACGCCCGCAGGGTGAAGCCGGTGCCGGCGGGCAGGGCGATCTCCACCGGGTCGACCCGCAGCTCGTCCCAGAGCGCGCGGTCCGCCGCCGGACGGTCGACCTCGACCTCGTCTTCGGCGGCCGACGGGGTGGTGTCGTCGAGCTCGGGCTCGTCGGCGTCGGGCCGGTGGGGCGACTGGCGGGCCACGCTGACCTCCGTGTGCTGTCGGGTTGCCCACCCGGCGACGCCTCCGGCCGCCGAGTGACTCTGCGCACATACCCTAAACGGCGACCCGGTGCGGCCGGGAGCCGCACCCCGGTGGCATCCCGACCGGCAGACAAGTAGTCTTGCTACACATGAAGGCCCAGGCGCTGCACGGACACCTCGACGCGCTGCTGCTTGCCGTGCTGGAGCAGGGCGCCCTCCACGGCTACGCGATCATCGAGGCGCTCCGGGCCCGCAGCGGCGGCACCCTGGACCTCCCCACCGGCACCATCTACCCGGCCCTGCGCCGCCTGGAGCGGGCCGGCTACGTGGCCAGCTCGTGGAGCACGGTCAACGGCCGGGAGCGGCGCACCTACCAGCTCACGGAGGCTGGGGGCCGGGCGCTCGCCGGCGAACGGGCCGGGTGGCGTGAGTTCAGCGCCACGGTCGGTCGTTTCCTCGGCCCCGGCGAGCCGCCGGGCGCACCGGCCTGACTGCCCCGACCGACCGCCGGGCCGGCGTCAGCGGGTGGCCAGCAGCCAGCAGCGCGCCGCCCGGGCGAGCGCGAACCAGCCGACGCTCACCAGCACCGCGCCGATGATCATCGGGGGCCAGGTCAGGGCCGCGTCCCAGAGGCCGACCGACCAGCCGAACAGGGCGCTGACGGCGACCGCGCCGAGTGCCAGCCCGCCGGTCAGCCCGAAGCCCGCCGCCCGCGCCAGCCGGGGGAGTCGGGACGACCGGTATCGGGCGGCGAAGACCCCGAGCAGCAGACCGGCCAGCGCCAGGCCGGCGATCAGCAGCCAGATCCCGGTCAGCGAGGCGGACAGGAGCAGGTAGCCCTCCGGTGGCCGGGGTCCGTCGCTCCAGCTCGACCCCCGCCAGGTCAGGTCGCCACCGGCCATCAGCAGAACCGCGACCGCCAGCGCCCGCAGCGCCAGCCGGCGCAGCGCCCCGGCTGCCAGCTCGGCCTGGTAGTCGGGCACGAGTTGGGCGGGGCTGCCGAACTCGGCCACCGCCCGCCGCTCGGCCTCCGCCGGCGGCAGGCCGTCCTCCCGGTACGCCTCGGCGGCGTCCAGCAACGCGTGCCGCGCCTCGGTGAGCAGGTCGGCCTTGAGGCTGGCCGGCCCGTACAGCTGGCCGGCCAGCTCCTGCAGCCGTTCCTCCACGAGCACGTCCGCGTACCCCTGCATGGGACCCACCCTGCCACCCCACGGCGCGGACCGCGTCCGGGAATTTCCCGGAAGGTGTGCTCAGGGTGCCAGCGCCAGGTAGCCCCGCTCCGCCGCCTCCTGGCGCAGCCACTGGTCGCGGTACCAGCCCGGCTGCGCCACCAGCTCGTCGTGCCGGCCGCGCTGCACCACCCGGCCGGCGTCGAGCACGACGATCTCGTCGAGCTCCGCCAGACCGCTCAGCCGGTGGCTGATCAGCAGCACCGAGTGGTGGGCCGGCGTGGCGGCCAGCGCCGAGGCGAGCACGGCGTCCGCGGCGGCCGGGTCGAGACCCTCGGTCGGCTCGTCCAGCACCAGCACCGCCGGGACGGCCAGCAGGGCACGGGCCAGCGCGAGCCGCTGCCGCTGGCCACCGGAGAGCTGTCCGCCCTGCTCGCCGACGACGGTGTCCCAGCCGTCGGGCTGGGCGCGTACCCAGTCCAGCAGGCCGGCCGCGCGGGTGGCGGCGGCCAGCTCCTCCTCGGTCGCCTGCGGCCGGCCCAGCAGCAGGTTCTCCCGGACCGAGGCGTGGAAGACGTACGCCTCGGCGAGCAGCCCGCCGATCGCCTGGGGCAGTTCCTCGGCCGGGTATGCGGACACCTCCACCCCGTCGAGGGTGACCCGGCCGGCGGCGGGGTGTACCGCGCCGGTGAGCACGGCCGCCAGGGTGCTCTTGCCGGCCCCGCTCGGCCCGACCACGGCCACCCGGCGGCCGGCCGGCAGGTCCAACTCGACCCCGTCCAGGGCGGGTGCCGCCCCCGCGCGGTACCGCACGGTCACCCCGGCGAACCGTACGTCGTGCCGGTCGCCGGTGCGGGCCGCCGGACCGGCGGCGGAGGGCGGTGCGGGGGCGGTGAGCAGGGCGGCCACCCGGGCCAGTCCGGCGCGGAGCTGGGTCCGCTGCCGGGCGGCCCCGACCAGGGCGAGGGCGATCTCGACCGCGGCGAGGGTGCCGACGGCAAGGACGCCGACCAGCACCCCGCCGACGCCGGCGCGCAACGCCACGACGACCACGGCGGCAGCGGTGAGCCCGCTCACCAGCACCCCGGTCGCGTCGACCGCGAAGCCGGCCGCGGCGAGCCGGCGCTCCAGCCGGGCGAGGCGCCGGGCGCGCCCCTCGGCGGCGGCCAGCGCCCGGTCGGTCGCGCCGAACGCGGCCAGGTCGGCGGCCCCGTGGGTCAGGTCGACCGCGTCCACGGCGAGCGCCCCGCGCAGCGGGGCCACCTCGTCGGCGGCCCGGCGGGTGAGCGCGGTGGCCAGCGTGGGCAGCGCCACCCCGGCCACCAGTAGCCCGACGGCGAGCACGCCGGCCGCCGGGAGCGAGATCAGCGCGGCGCCCCCGACGGCGAGCAGGCTCACCAGCGCGGCGGCGGACCCCGGCACGAGCACGCGCAGCAGCAGGTCCTGCACCGCTTCCACGTCGGAGACGAGCCGACTCAACGCGTCCCCGGTCCGCTGGGCGGCGGCGTCCCGCCCGGCGGCGAGGGTGGCGAAGACCCGGGCTCGGACGTCGGTGATCATGCGCAGCACCGCGTCGTGCCCGGCGAGCCGTTCGGTGTAGCGGAACACGCCCCGGCTGACGGCGAGGGCCCGGACCGCGACGATGGCCACGGTCAACCGGTCCAGCGTCGGCCGCCCGGCGGCGCTCATCAGCAGCCAGGTGGCGGTGGCCATCAGGGCCAACCCGGCGAACTCGGTGGCCGCGGCGAGCAGCCCGGCCCCCACCAGCCGGCCCAGGTACGGCCGCGCCAGTCGTAGCACCGCCCGCTCGGCCCGCGCCCTGCCTCCGGTTGCGACGGGCGGCGGGCCGGCGGCGGTCGGGGCGGGTCCGTCCGGCAACAGCTCTGGTGCGCTTGCCTCGGCGGCAGTCGGCACGCCGACATCACGTGCGGCCGGAGTCACGCCGTCCCGCGAGACGCCCCCCGGCACGGCTCGCACCGGCTGGTCGGGCCGTCCGGGCACGATCTCGCCGCCGGAGACGACCTCCGGCCGTTCGGCGCCGCCGGCCCCCCGGCCGTCCGGCGGCTCGGGCCGCCCGGGAACCGAAGGGTGCGGCTGCCCGTCCCCGGGCAGGCCGCCGGTCGGCTCGGAGTCGCGGCTCATCCCGTCACCTTCCCGACCGGCACCCGGCTCAGCTCGGTGACCCGGCCGTCCTCGACCCGCAGGATCCGGTCGGCGTCCACTAGCAGCGCGGGCCGGTGCGCGACCAGCAGCGCGGTACGCCCGGCGACCAACCGCCGGGTGGCGTCCAGCACGACTGCCTCGCTGGCGGTGTCCAGCCGGGCGGTCGGCTCGTCGAGGAGCACCAGCGGGGCGTCCCGGAGGAACGCCCGGGCCAACGCGACCCGCTGCCGCTGCCCGCTGGACAGGCCGTGGCCGCGTTCCCCGAGCGGGGTGGCCAGGCCCTCGGGTAGCCCGGCGACGACCTCGTCCAGCGCCGCGTCGGTGACCGCCCGGGCCAGGGCCGCGTCGGCGGCGTCCGGGGCGCCGAGGCGGATGTTGTCGGCCAGCGAGCCGGCGAACAGGTGGGCCCGCTGCGGCACCCAGGCCACCTGGCGCCGCCACGCGTCGAGGTCGACGTCGGCGAGGTCCACCCCGCCGACGGTGACCCGGCCGGCGGTCGGGGTGACGAAGCCGAGCAGCAGGCCGAGCAGCGTGCTCTTGCCGGCCCCGCTGGGTCCGATGACGGCGATCCGTTCGCCGGGCCGGATGGCCAGCGTGACGTCGCGCAGCGCGGTGGTCCGCTCGTACGCGACGGTGACACCCTCGAAGCGGATCTCGCCGTGGCCGCCGGGCGGCGGCGCCGGTACGCGGGCCTGCGCGGCGGGGGTAGGCGGGGCGGAGACGGTGAGCGCGTCGTCCAGCGCGGTCAGCCCCTCCATGCTGGCGTGGAACCGGCTGCCCGCGGCGCGCAGCGGCAGGTACGCCTCCGGCGTGAGCAGCAGCACCAGCAGCGCGGTGGAGAGCGTGATCCCGCCGCCGAGCAGCCGGATGCCCACCGGCACCGCGACCAGTGCCACCGACAGGGTGGCGACCAGTTCGAGGACCAGCGCCGAGAGGAACGCGATGCGCAGCGTCTTCATGGTGGCCTGCCGGTGCCCGTCGGCCATCCGGCGTACCACGTCGACCTGGGCCCGGGCCCGGCCGAACGCGCGCAGCGTGGGCAGCCCGGCCACCATGTCCAGGAAGTGCCCGCCGAGCAGCGACAGCCGCCGCCACTGCCGCTCGGTGGCGGCCTGCGCCTGCCAGCCGAGCAGCGCGCCGAAGATCGGGATGAGCGGGATGGTCAACGCGATGATCAGCGCCGAAGTCCAGTCGGCGAGGACGATCCGGGCCAGCACGGCCAGCGGCACGGTCACGCTCAGCACGAGCTGCGGCAGGTAGCCGGTGAAGTAGGGGTCGAGCGCGTCCAGGCCCCGGCCGGCGAGGGTGGCGAGCTGCCCGGCCCGCTGCCCGGCGACCCAGGTGGGGCCGTGCCGTCCGACCGCGCGGAGCAGGTCGGCCCGGAGGGTGGCCTTCACCGTCGCCGCCACCCGGGCGGCCACCGTGCCCTGCGCCCAGCTCACCAGCGCGCGGGCGGCGACCGCCGCGCCGAAGCCGGCCAGCGCGGCCCGGTGCAGCCGCCCGTCGATCGCGGTCGCCAGCAGCGTGGCCAGCGCGGTGGCCTGCGCGACCACCAGCAGCGCGGTCAGCCCGCCCAGCACCGCGAGCACGGCGAGGTCGCGCCGGGCCGCGGGGACCCGGCGCAGCAGCCGCGGGTCGAACGGGCGGCGATTCACCAGTACACCGGTGCCCTGCCGTCGGTCCGTCCCCGGAACACCCACCAGCACATCGCCTGAAAGCCTAGTAGGGCCGGCACGAGCGGCAGCGCGAGCCAGCCCAGCAGGGACAGGGTCGGCCCGCTCGCCGCGGCGTCCGCGACGGTCAGCGAGGCGGCCGGGTCGACCGTGGAGACCAGCACCCGGGGCCAGAGGGCCGCCCCGATCAGCGCCACCGGCAGCGCCAGCGCCGCGCTGGTCGCTGTGAAGGCCACCCCGGCCCGGCCGCGGCCGAGCGCCGTGCGGGCCACCAGCAACGCCGCGACCAGCGCCGACAGCAGGAGTACGGCGACCAGCGGGCGCGCCACGGCGGCGCGTACCCGGTCGGAGAGCAGGCCCAGCAGGGTGGCCGCGGCGACCGCGGCGAGCGCCGCTGGCACCAGCCTCCGGGCCAGTCGGGCGACCGACGGGGTGTCGGCGGCGGGCAGTCGGAGGGTGAGGAACGTCGCACCCTGCACGGCAACCAGCGCCAGTGTCGCCAGCGCGACGGCGGCCACGAACGGGGTGAAGAGGTGACCCACGCCGGCCACGTGCCCGTCGGCCGTCAGCGGTACGCCCTGCAGCAGCCCGCCGAGCACGGCGCCCCAGCCGAGGGCGGCGAGCACGCTGCCGGCAATGATCACCCGGTCCCAGCCGGCGCGGGCCGAGCCGGCGCGCGGCCGGCTGCGCAACTGCACGCCGGCGGTCACGAGCACCACTCCGGCCAGCGCGCCGAGCACGGCCGGGTAGAGGCCGGAGAGCAGTTCGCCCTCCAAGGTGGGGAAGGCGCCGAAGAGGATGCCGACGGCGGCCACCAGCCAGACCTCGTTGCCGAGGAAGAACGGCCCGACGGCGGTGAGCGCGGCCCGCCGCGCCGCGAGGGTGCCGCCGCGGGCGAGGAGCAGCCCGACGCCGTAGTCGTAGCCGCCGAGGACGAGGTAGGTGGCGAAGAAGAGGCCGAGCAGGGCGTACCAGGCGAGTTCCATGGCGGGCTCCCTCAGGCGAACACGGGGTGGGGACGGGTGTCGGTGTCGGGCGCGGGCGGGCGGCCGAGGGCGGGGTCGTGCGCGCCTCGGGCGGCGTGCCGGGCCAGCAGCACCCAGTTGGTGACGGCGAGGGTGCCGAGCAGCAGGGTGAAGCCGATCAGCGAGGTGAGCATCAGCCCGGGGCCGACCGGCGAGACGGCCTGCCCGGTCGGCAGCAGCCCGTACGCGACCCAGGGCTGGCGCCCCACCTCGCGGGCGATCCATCCCAGGATCACCGCGACGAAGGGCAGCGGCACGGCGAGCAGGATCAGCCAGAGCGGGAACTGTAGCCGGATGATCCAGTCCCGCCAGAGCAGCGGCACCACCAGGATGCCGAAGAAGAGCGCCATCCCGATCAGGATCATGAAGCCGAGACCCACGTTGGACAGCGTCGGCGGGGTGTAGTCGCCGGGGCCGAACCGCGCGGTCCACTCGGCGACCAGCGCGTCCCGGTCGGCGCCGCCGCCGAACTTCGTGGGCTGGAGCTCCCCGACCGGGCCGAACTGGGCGAAGCCGAACCCGATCAGGAAGACCACCGCGACCGCGAAGGTGAGCAGCCCGAGCCGTAGGGACTTCCGGAAGAGCGCGAAGTCCGGGGTACGCCGGATGAGGTGCCAGGCGCTGACCGCGGCCATCAGCATCCCACCGGTGACCAGGCTCGCCGACACCACGTGTCCGAAGGCGAAGGTGAGGGTGGGGTTGGTGAGCAGCGCGCTGAAGTCGGTGAGGTGCGCGACGCCGTCGCGGACCTCGTACCCGACGGGGTGCTGAAGCCACGCGTTGGCCACCATGATCCAGAACGCCGAGGCGTACGCGGTGAGCGCGACGCCCCAGAGCAGCGCGAGGTGGACGCCGCGGCGCAGCCGGTGCCACCCGAAGATCCACATGCCGAGGAACGTGGACTCCAGGAAGAACGCGACCAGCGTCTCGATGGCCAGCGGCGCGCCGAAGACGTTGCCGACGTACCGCGACAGGCCACTCCAGTTCAGCCCGAACTGGAACTCCATCACGATGCCGGTGGCGATGCCGAGCACGTAGTTGATCACGTAGAGCTGGCCCCAGAAGCGGGTCAGCCGCTCGTACACCGGTTTGCCGGTGATGAAGCCGGCGGTCTGCAGCGCGACCAGCAGGGTGACCAGGCCGAGGGTGACCACCACGAAGAGGAAGTGGATCGAGGTGGTGGTGGCGAACTGCAGGCGGGCGAGGAGCAGGGGATCCATGGTCGTTCTCCCACGGGTTGGCTCGCTTTACATAGTGAGCCTACACGTAGGCTGTCTACCTATACACGCGACCTGGACGCATGGCTGGTCGTGGATCGGTCAATTCAGGAAGAGGGAGATCGGCAGGGCGGCCAGGGTGGTCGTGACGGCCAGCGCGGTGGCGCCGAGCAGCCGGGGCGTCCGGTCCGGGACCAGCAGCCGCTGCACCCGTACATCGAGGTCCCGGTCGCCGAGGCCGAGCGCGCCGGCCGGCGTGATCCGGTGCCCGGCGGCGGCGAACCGGCGCAACGCCCCGGCCAGCGGCGCGTCGGCGTGCAGCTCGCGGGCCTTGTCGTCGGCGCGCATCTCGACCAGCAGCGCCACCCGCTCCTGTGCGTGCCGCACCCAGCGG
The DNA here is from genome assembly GCF_001905095.1 of Micromonospora sp. CB01531. Lineage (GTDB taxonomy): Bacteria > Actinomycetota > Actinomycetes > Mycobacteriales > Micromonosporaceae > Micromonospora. The sequence goes on along the minus strand of NZ_LWLS01000138.1, from coordinate 53,307 downwards.
AACCAGGGCAGGGCCCGGCCGAGCGCGGTGAACGGCAGCAGCACCAGATCGTGCCGCTCCTGGGCGTGCGCCCGCTCGTGGGTGAGCACCGCGGCCAGTTCGGCCCGGTCCAGCAGATTGAGCGTGCCGGCGCTGACCACCACCCGGGGCTTCACCCCGGGGAGGCAGTACGCCGCCGCGCTCGGGTGGTCGAGCACCAGCGCGCCCGGCACGGTCGGATCCCGGCGGGCGACCAGGCTGAGCAGCTCCCGGTGCCGGCGCTGGGCCCGGACCGTGCCGTAGACGCTGCGGACGGTCGTGGTGAGCAGCACCGCGCCGATGCCGAAGCCCACCCCGACCAGGCCGAGGTGCACCGCCCCGACCCCGGCCGGCAGGGTGCCGTGGGCCAGGTCGGTGGCGAGGGCGACCAGGGCGCTCCCGGTCGGTTGGCCGTACGCGGCCAGGCCGAGCGCCATCGGCAGGCCCATCGCGGAGAGGCCGAGCGCCAGCCCGACCGCCTGCCAGCAGACGATCGCCACCCGCGGGGCGCGCCAGGTCCACGTCGAGGCGGCGAGCACCTCCGCGGTCAGCCAGCAGGCCAGGATGCTGGCGGCGAAGTGTAGGGCGTACGCCACGGCCGCCGCCCTACCGGTCCGTCGCCTCGTCGGCCAGCGGCGGCTGCCCGGCCCGCGGGTCCTCGATCCGGTCGGTCAGCCCGGCCTCGGCGCTCAGCGCCGCGCGCAGCACCTCCGCCTCGGTGCCGGTCACCGAACGGGCGAAGCGCACCAGCGCGGCGTCCCGGCTGCCGCCGAGATCGAGGGCGTCGAGCATGAGCTGGGCGATGTGCGCCTCCCGGCTGGCCGCGGCCCGGTACCGCCAGGCCCGACCCTCCCGCTGGCGCTGCACCATGCCCTTGCCGGCGAGCCGGTCCAGCACCGTCATCACGGTCGTGTACGCCAGCTCGCGCCCGTCCAGGGCGTCGGCGACCTCGCGGACGGTCACCCCGTCCGACGCGCCGGGGACCAGGTCCCACAGGACGTCCATCACCGCACGTTCGAGATCACCCAGCCGAGTCACGCCCCAATCCTACTCCCCGTAGTAGACCCCCGTGCCTCCGCGTCGTGCGGAGGGCCCTCTTTCACGGAAAAAGTGGCTATCCGACGCGCGGAGGCCACTTATTCCGTGACGTAGTGGGGATCTCGATGGCGACGATCGGGGCCCGCCGCTGGGCGTCACCCTGCGAGATGGAACCTCCCGACGAAGCGGGCCCACCCCAGGCGCAAGGAGGTCAGACCCCCTTGGGGTGCCAAACCGTCTTCGTCTCCAGCAGCGTGGTCATCCGGGCCAGGCCCGGGTCGGCGAACCAGTCGTGACCGGCCGGGGCGGGCCGGAGCACCCGCTTCAGGTTCTCCGCCGCCTTGACCTCCAGCTCGGCGGCCAGCTCGGCGTCGCTCACCCCGGTCAGGTCGATCGCGTTGACGTCCATGTGCGCGGCCAGCGTCGGCACCGTCTCGGTGATCCGGCCGGTGAGGATGTTGACCACCCCGCCCGGCAGGTCGGAGGTGGCCAGCACCTCGGCCAGGGTCACCGCCGGCAGCGGCTGCGCAGGCGACGCCGCCACCACCACGGTGTTGCCGGTGACGATCGCCGGGGCGATCACGCTGACCAGGCCGAGCAGCGCCGGCGCCTCCGGGGCCGCCACGGCCACCACGCCGGTCGGCTCGGGGGCGGACAGGTTGAAGTACGGCCCGGCCACCGGGTTCGCGCCGCCGTACACCTGGGGGAGCTTGTCCGACCAGCCGGCGTACCAGACCCAGCGGTCGATCGCCGCGTCGATCTCGTCGGCCGGCACACCGAGCGCCACGAACTGCTCGCGGCGGCCCTCCAGCATCTCGGCGACCCGGTAGAGGATCTGACCCCGGTTGTACGCGGTCGCTCCGGCCCAGCCCTTCACGGCGGCCCGGGCGGCCACGACCGCGTCGCGCGCGTCCTTGCGGGAGGCCAGTACGACATTGGAGTCCTGCACGATGTACGACCGTCCCGACTCGCTGCGCGGGAACTTCCCGCCGATGAAGAGCTTGTACGTCTTGCGTACCGCGACCCGCTCAGACATTGAGGTACGCCTCCAGTCCGTGCCGGCCGCCCTCGCGGCCGTAGCCCGACTCCTTGTAGCCGCCGAACGGCGAGGTGGGGTCGAACTTGTTGAACGTGTTGGCCCAGACCACGCCGGCCCGGAGCCGGTCCGCCAGCCACAGGATCCGGGAGCCCTTGTCGGTCCAGATCCCGGCCGACAGCCCGTACGGCGTGTTGTTCGCCTTCTCCACGGCCTCGGCCGGGGTGCGGAAGGTGAGCACGGAGAGCACCGGGCCGAAGATCTCCTCCCGGGCGATCCGGTGCGCCTGGGTGACCCCGGTGAAGATGGTCGGCGCGAACCAGAAGCCCCGGTCCGGCAGCTCGCAGGCCGGCGACCAGCGCTCGGCGCCCTCGGCGGCCCCGGCCTCGGAGAGCTCGCGGATCCGCTCCAGCTGGGCGGCCGAGTTGATCGCGCCGATGTCGGTGTTCTTGTCCAGCGGGTCGCCGACCCGCAGCTGGGCCATCCGGCGCTTCAGCGACTCCAGCACCCGGTCGGCGACCGACTCCTGGACCAGCAGCCGGGAGCCGGCGCAGCAGACGTGCCCCTGGTTGAAGAAGATGCCGTTGACGATGCCCTCGACGGCCTGGTCGACCGGGGCGTCGTCGAAGACGATGTTGGCGGCCTTGCCGCCCAGCTCGAGGGTGAGCTTCTTGCGGGTGCCGGCGACCGCGCGGGCGATGGCCTTGCCGACCTCGGTGGAGCCGGTGAACGCGACCTTGTCCACGCCCGGGTGCTCGACCAGCGCCCGGCCGGTGTCGCCGGCGCCGGTGACGATGTTGACCACGCCGGCCGGCAGGTCGGCCTGCTGGCAGATCTCGGCGAAGAGCAGTGCGGTCAGCGGGGTGGTCTCGGCCGGCTTCAGCACCACCGTGTTGCCGGCGGCGAGCGCGGGAGCGATCTTCCAGGCCAGCATGAGCAGCGGGAAGTTCCACGGGATGACCTGCGCGGCGACCCCGAGCGGCCGCGGCGCCGGCCCGAAGCCCGCGTGGTCGAGCTTGTCGGCCCAGCCCGCGTAGTAGAAGAAGTGCGCGGCGACCAGCGGGACGTCGACGTCCCGGGACTCCTTGATCGGCTTGCCGTTGTCCAGCGACTCCAGCACGGCCAGCTCGCGGGAGCGCTCCTGGATCAGGCGGGCGATCCGGAACAGGTACTTGGCCCGGTCGCGGCCCGGCATCGGGCCCCAGACCTTCTCGTACGCCTTGCGCGCGGCGCGGACCGCGCGGTCCACGTCCTGGCTGCCGGCCTCGGCGATCTCGGCGAGGACCTCCTCGGAGGCCGGGTTGATCGACTTGAAGCTGCCGCCGTCGGTCGGGTCGACGAACGTGCCGTCGACGAACAGCCCGTACGAGGGCTTGATGTCCACCACCGAGCGCGACTCGGGGGCGGGTGCGTATTCGAACATCGCGCTCAGTCCAGGGTGAAGTAGTCGGGACCGGAGTAGACGCCGGTCGTCAGCTTGGTGCGCTGCATCAGCAGGTCGTTCAGCAGGCTGGACGCGCCGAACCGGAACCAGTCCGGGTCCAGCCAGTCCGGGCCGACGGTCTCGTTGACCATGACCAGGTACTTGATCGCGTCCTTGCTGGTCTTGATCCCGCCGGCCGGCTTCACGCCGACCTGTCGCCCGGTGGCGGCGCGGAAGTCGCGGACCGCCTCCAGCATCACCAGGGTCACCGGCATGGTGGCCGCGACCGGCACCTTTCCGGTGGAGGTCTTGATGAAGTCGCCGCCGGCCAGCATGGCCAGCCAGGAGGCGCGCCGCACGTTGTCGTACGTGGCCAGCTCGCCGGTCTCCAGGATCACCTTGAGGTGGGCGTCCCCGCAGGCCTCCTTGGTGGCCACGATCTCGTCGTAGACCTCCCGGTAGCGGCCGGCCAGGAAGGCGCCCCGGTTGATCACCATGTCGATCTCGTCGGCGCCGGCCGCAACCGCGGCCCGGGTGTCGGCGAGCTTGACCTCCAGCGGCGCCTGGCCGGACGGGAAGGCGGTCGCCACGCTGGCCAGGTGCACGCCGCTGCCGCGCAGCACCTCCGCCACGTACGGGACCATCGAGGGATAGACGCAGACCGCGCCGACGTGCGGGCAGGACGGGTCGGCCGGGTCGGGGCGCAGCGCCTTGGTGGCGAGCGCCCGCACCTTGCCGGGGGTGTCGGCCCCTTCGAGGGTGGTCAGGTCGACCATCCGGATCGCTAGGTCGATCGCCTGGGCCTTGGCCGTGGTCTTGATGGAGCGGGTGCCGAGTTGTGCCGCCCGCTGCTCCGCGCCGACCTGATCCACGCCCGGCAGGCCGTGCAGGAAGGTCCGCAGAGCGGTCTCGGATCGTCCCAGCTCGGAGAGGTCCGACCGGGCCGACGTCGCTGTCGCCGTCATGGCGTGAATAGTACGCATCCCGCCGGGGTGTGATCTTGGTCACGGTGGCCTGGTCGTGAGCGCCACACGTGAGCGGCGTCGCTGGTCAGCCGGCAGGTGCGGTGCGTGGCCGGTCCGCCCGGTAGGTTGAGCGTTCGTGGACGTACACGTCATTGACCACCCGCTCGCCCAGGCACGGCTGACCGCCATGCGGGACGCCCGGACCGACTCGGCGTCGTTCCGGGCCGCGCTGCACGAACTCACCACCATGCTGGTGTACGAAGCCGCGCGCTCCTTCCCCGTCGAGAAGTACCCGATCCAGACCCCGGTCACCGCGACCGAAGGCACCCGGCTGGCGAACCCGCCGCTGCTCGTGCCGGTGCTGCGGGCCGGACTCGGCATGGCCGACGCCGCTCTGGGCCTGCTGCCCGAGTCGTCCATGGGCTTCGTCGGCCTGGCCCGCGACGAGGAGACGTTCGAGCCCCGCGCGTACATGGAGTCGCTGCCCCGCGACCTGAGCGGACTGCCGGTGCTGGTGCTCGACCCGATGCTCGCCACCGGCGGCTCGCTGGAGCACTGCTGCCGGCTGCTCGCCGACCGCGGCTGCACCGACATCACGGTGCTCTGCGTCCTCGCCGCGCCCGTCGGCATCGAGCGGCTGGAGCGGTCCGGCCTGCCGCTGCGCCTGGTCACCGCCTCGATCGACGAGGGCCTCAACGACCGGATGTTCATCGTCCCGGGCCTCGGTGACGCCGGCGACCGGCAGTTCGGCGGCATGCCCCGCTTCTGACCCACCCCGGCCGAGCCCTCCCGGCGAGGCGCCGATTCCCGGAAAGAGGGCCCATCCAGTGCGGAATGGGCCCTCTTTCCGTGAATCCGTCGGGTCCGGGTGCCGCGTGGGCGAGTCCGTGCGCGGGGGTGCGGGGAGCCGCTACCGTTCCGGGCCATGACTGGTGTTGCGCTCGCCGAAGAGTTGCTGCTCCTCGCCTACGACGACGAAACCGGCAAGGCGACCATGCCCCGGATCAGCCTGGACCTCGGGATGGCCGCCGCGGTGCTGGTCGAGCTGGCCCTGGCCGGCCGGATCGCGTACGCCGACGGCTCTCTGGCGGTGATCGACCCGGCCCCGACCGGTGAGCCGATCGCCGACGAGGTCCTCGCCCGGATCGCCGCCGACACGCCGCACAGCCCCTCGTCGTGGGTGCAGCGGCTGCGGCACGGCCTGCGCGACCGGATCCTCGGCGACCTCTGCGGGCGGGGTGTGGTCCGGGACATCGACGAGACCGAGCTGGGCTTCATCCACGTGCACCGCTACCCGGTGGCGGACGCCTCCGTGGAGGCGGACATCCGCCGCCGGCTGGCCGAGGCGCTGACCGACGACCAGGCCCCCGACGAGCGGACCGCCGCGCTCGCCACCCTGGTGGCGGTGCTCCGGATGGAACCGGCGCTCGGCCTGGCCGGCGAGGACGCCCGGGACGCCCGCCGCCGGCTGGAGGCGATCGCCGGTGGGGCCGGCTTCTCCGGCAACGTCAGCCTGGACGACTCGGTGGTCCGCCCCTCCATCGGCCTGGTGGTCGCCGCCCTCGGCCAGGCGATCGACGCCGCCCTCGGCAAGCGCGCCTGACCCCCGACTGCTCCGTTGATCAAGAGGTTTGCGTCTCGGTGGCGCGCCCTGCCGACGCAAACCTCTTGATCAACTCGTGAGAGGTCAGAGGCCGAGGGCAGTGGAGACCTCGGTGCGGAGGGTGGTGACGGCCGCGTGGGCGCGGGTGCGGGCGGCGGCGACGTCGCCGTCCGCGACCGGCTCCACCACCTCCAGGTACGCCTTGAGTTTCGGCTCGGTGCCGGAGGGGCGGATCACCACCCGGGCCGCGTCGGTCCGCAGGATCACCACGTCCGCGCCGGGAAGCAGGTCCTTCGCCTCGGTGACCCGGTGCCCGAGCAGCGTCTCCGGGGTGGCCGCCCGGACCCGGGCCATCATCCCGGCGATCTCCCGCAGGTCGTCCACCCGCACCGACAGCTGGTCGGTGTGGTGTACGCCGAACTCGGCGGCCAGCTCGTCGAGCCGATCGGTGAGCGTACGGCCCTGGGCCTTGAGGCCGGCGGCCAGCTCGGCGACGCTCAGCGCGGCGGTGATGCCGTCCTTGTCCCGGACGTGCTCCGGCGCGACGCAGTAGCCGAGCGCCTCCTCGTACCCGAAGACCAGCGGCTCGCTCCCGCCGCCGGCCCGGACGATCCACTTGAACCCGGTCAGCGTCTCGTCGAACGGCAGGCCTCGGGCGGCACACATGGCCCGCAGCAGGGACGAGGACACGATGGTGGTGGCGTACAGGCCGGTCACCCCGCGGCGCATCAGGTGGTCGGCGAGCAGCGCGCCCACCTCGTCGCCGCGCAGCATCCGCCAGTTGCCCGCACCGTCCGGGACGGCGACCGCGCAGCGGTCCGCATCCGGGTCGTTGGCGATGGCGAGGTCCGTGTCCCGGTCGCGGGCCAGCGCGACCAGCCGGTCCACCGCGCCCGGCTCCTCCGGGTTGGGGAAATTCACCGTGGGGAAGTCCGGGTCCGGCTCGGCCTGGTCGGGCACCACGCCCGGCACGGCGAACCCGGCCCGGGCAAAGGCGGCGGTCAGCACCGCGCCGCCCACCCCGTGCAGCGGGGTGTACGCCACCTTCAGGTCGCGCCGACCGCTCGGATCGATCACCGCGGCGGCCCGCTCCACGTACGCGGCGACCAGGTCGTCGCCGAGCACCTTGCCTGCCGGGCCGAGCGGCACCTTCACCAGCGGACCGACCGCCCGGATGGCCGCCTCGATGCCGGCGTCGGCCGGGGGCACGATCTGCGCGCCCGCGCCCAGTTCGCCGCCGAGCTGGGCGCCGAGGTAGACCTTGTAGCCGTTGTCCTGGGGCGGGTTGTGGCTGGCAGTGACCATGACGCCGGCCACCGCGCCGAGGTGCCGCACCGCGAACGCCAGCACCGGGGTGGGCAGCGGCCGGGGCAGCAGCAGGGCCGGACGACCCGCGCCGGTGGCGACCTGGGCGGTGCGCTCGGCGAACGCCCGCGAGCCGTAGCGGGCGTCGTACCCGATGACCAGCGGCCCCTCACCGCCCTGGTCGGCGAGCCAGCCGACCAGCCCGGCGGCGGCCTGGGTGACCACCGCGAGGTTCATCCCGTTCGGGCCGGCGCGCAGCGGACCACGCAGCCCGGCGGTGCCGAAGGTCAGTGGACCGGCGAACCGGTCGGCCAGCTCCGGGCCGCTGCCCGGCAGTCCGTCCAGGACCGCGCGCAGCTCGTCCCGGCTGGCCGGGTCGGGGTCGTCGTCGAGCCACCGCTGGGCCCGGTCGCGAAGCTCGTCAAGATCAGTGGTTTCCGCCGCCATGGCCTCTTGATAGCACGGCGGCGGAGCACCACTGCCCGTCGGCCTCGACTCAGTTGGCCCCGGTGAGCTGGAACGAGCGGGCCATCGCGTCGAAGATCGGCTTGCTTTCGGCGAACTTCGCGTCGTTGGCGGTCAGGTAGAACGAGTACACCTTCCCGCCCTCGACCACGCCGCGCCAGACGCCGTGCCGCATCGAGTCGCCCTCGCCGCAGGTGTACTCGAACTCCGCCGCCGGCTTGCCGGCCAGCGTCGTCTCCGACATCGCGAGCTCGTTGTACGGCTTGGCGCAGGACTTGCTGTTGCCGGCAAGGTTCCGGGAGGCGAATTCGGCCCAGCTCATCGACGTGCCGTTCCACTTCTCCGCCAGGATGCGGACCTTGCGCCGGCTGTCCTGCGGGTCGACGTAGTCGACGAAGACGCCGCCGGTCTTGCGCTCCCAGCCCTTCGGCACCTGGGTGGTGACGTCCTTGGCCGAGACCTCCTGCATCTCGACCGGCGGGGCCTCGACGGTGGCGGTGGGCAGCGTGCGCACGATCGGCGGCGGGGTCTCGTCGCCGCCGCTGTTGAGGGCGATCACGCCGATCAGCAGCAGCACGGCCACGCCCCCGGCGGCGGCCAGCTGGACCTTGCGCGGCCAGCCCTTGACCGTGCCGACGAGCTGCCTGCCGACGCCGCGGGCCTTGCCGAGGGCACCGCCGTCGGCCGGCGCGGCGGGCGGTGTGGCCCACGGTTGGCCGGTGCCCGGCACCGACCACTGGTTGCCGCCGTACACCGGCTGGGTGGCGTCGGCGCCACGGCCGTACACCCGCTGGGTCGCCTCGGGGTGGCCGACGTCGACCCGCTGCGTGGCGTCGGGGTGCCCGCCCCCGAGTCGCTGGGTGGCCTCCGGTCCCGCGCCGACGCCGAAACGCTGGGTGGCGTCCGGCGAGATCCGCTGGGTGGCCTCCGGGGCGGCGCCCGGCGCGGGCATCGCGCCGGTGGGGGTGTGCAGCGGGCCGGCCAGCGCGTCCGCGCTGGTCTCGTCCAGCGCCGCGCTGCCCGCGGCGGCCCTGGGCTCGGTGCGCTCGCCCCGGCGCAGGGCGGCGAGCCGGTCGGTCAGTGACTCGCCGGGGCCGATCATCGCCCGGCCGCCGATCTGCCCGGTCGGCTTCGGCTCGGGCGCGGCGGGCAGCGGAATCGGCGGCCGCTGCACCGGCACCACCGAGTACGGGTCGGTGACCGAGTTGACCGCGGCGGCGTTGCTGGTCAGCGGGCCGGCGAGCAGCTCACGCAGCATGCGCCGGGCGGTGTGCACGTCATACCGGAGGGCCGGATCCTTCTCCAGCAGGCCCATCAGCACGCCGGTCAGCGGGCCGCTGCGCTGCGGGGTGGCCGGCGGGTCCTCGACCACCGCGTGCATGGTCTCGATCGGGTCGCCCTTGTCGAACGGGGGCCGGCCCTCCACGGCGGTGTAGAGCGTGACGCCGAGCGAGAACAGATCGCTCGGCGGGCCGAAATCCTGGCCCATCGCCCGCTCGGGCGAGATGAAGTGCGGCGACCCGAGCACCATGCCGGGCGTGGTGAGCTGCACGTCGGTGGGCATCCGGGCGACGCCGAAGTCGGTCAGCACGCACCGGCCGTCGGAGCAGATCAGCACGTTGGCCGGCTTGACGTCGCGGTGCAGCACGCCGATCGCGTGCGCCACCTCCAGGGCGCCGAGCAGCGCGATGCCGATCTTGGCAACCACGCGGGGCGCGACCGGCCCGTCCTCGATCACCATGTCGGCCAGGCTGCGCGCGTCCAGCAGCTCCATCACGATCCACGGGCGACCGCCCTCGGTGACCACGTCGTAGACCTGGACCACGGCCGGATGCTGGATCGCCGCGGCCGCGCGGGCCTCGCGGAGGGTCCGCTCGTACAGTGCGTCACGGTCGCTGGGGGCCAGCCCCGGCGGGAGCACGACCTCCTTGACCGCCACATCGCGCCGCAGCAGGGTGTCGGTCGCGCGCCACACCGTGCCCATGCCGCCGTTGCCCACCGGAGACCGCAGCGAATAGCGACCACCGATGGTGGTGCCGGGTGCCGCGCGTCCAGTGGGGGGACTGATCGGTCCGCCGCTCCACGTCGGGATCTGAGTCACTTGAAAAGCCACCGGGGGATATCGAGGGGGCTGGGACACAACCCCCCTATCTTGCTGGTTCCGACGCCCGATGCGAAACCCGACGCGGCGGACGTTTACCTACTCGACGGTATGTGGCCAGCTACTCACCTGTCGTCGAGCGGCCGGCGCAGTGTGCGGTATCCCTCATCCATCGACGGCCGGCCGCGTCCTACCATCCGGTAATGAGCGAACGGCGGTCAAGCGAGTCCGGTTTCCCGATCAAGGGCGTCTACACGGCGGACGATCTCCCCGGGGAACTGGCCGAGCGGCTGGGCGCCCCGGGCGAGTACCCGTACACCCGCGGGGTGTACCCGACGATGTATACCTCCCGCCCGTGGACCATGCGGCAGTACGCCGGCTTCGGCACCGCCACCGAGTCGAACGCGCGCTACCACCAACTGCTGCGCGCCGGCACCATGGGCCTCTCGGTCGCCTTCGACCTGCCCACCCAGATGGGCTACGACTCCGACGACCCAATCGCGCACGGTGAGGTGGGCAAGGTCGGCGTGGCCATCGACTCCATCGAGGACATGCGGCAGCTCTTCGCCGGCATCCCGCTGGACAAGGTCTCCACCTCGATGACCATCAACGCACCCGGCTCCGTGCTGCTCCTGCTCTACCAGCTCGTGGCCGAGGAGTCCGGGGTGCCGGGCGGGGCGCTCAACGGCACCATTCAGAACGACATCCTCAAGGAGTACATCGCCCGGGGGACGTACATCTTCCCGCCGAAGCCGTCGCTGCGCCTGGTCGCCGACACCTTCGCGTACTGCCGGGCCGAGGTGCCCAAGTGGAACACCATCTCCATCTCCGGCTACCACATGGCGGAGGCCGGTGCGACGCCCGCGCAGGAGATCGCGTTCACCCTGGCCAACGGCGTGGAGTACGTCCGGGCGGCATTGGCCGCGGGGCTGGACGTGGACGACTTCGCGCCCCGGCTGTCGTTCTTCTTCGTCGCCCGCACCACCCTGCTCGAGGAGGTCGCCAAGTTCCGGGCGGCCCGCCGGCTCTGGGCCCGGCTGATGCGCGACGAGTTCGGGGCGAAGAACCCGAAGTCGATGATGCTGCGGTTCCACACCCAGACCGCAGGCGTCCAGCTCACCGCCCAGCAGCCGGAGGTGAACCTGGTCCGGGTGGCCGTCCAGGGGCTCGGCGCGGTGCTCGGCGGCACCCAGTCGCTGCACACCAACAGCTTCGACGAGGCGATCGCGCTGCCCACGGAGAAGGCGGCCCGGCTGGCGCTGCGGACCCAGCAGGTGCTGGCGTACGAGACGGACCTGACCGCCACCGTGGACCCGTTCGCCGGGTCGTACGTGGTGGAGGCGATGACCGCCGAGATCGAGGCGGCCGCCGACGAACTGATGCAGCGGGTCTTCGACCACGGCTCGGCGGTGGACGCGATCGAGGCCGGCTTCCAGAAGCGGGAGATCGAGCAGTCCGCGTACCGGATCGCCCAGGAGATCGACTCGGGTGAGCGGGTGGTGGTCGGGCTCAACCGGTTCCAGATCGACGAGGAGGAGCCGTACGAGCCGCTGCGGGTGGACCCGGCGATCGAGGCCGCCCAGGCGGAGCGGCTGGCGAAGCTGCGCGCTGAGCGGGACGCCGAGGCGGTCGAGCGCGCCCTGGCCGAGCTGCGGGCCGGCGCCGAGGGCAGCGCGAACGTGCTCTACCCGATGAAGGAGGCGCTGCGCGCCCGGGCCACGGTCGGCGAGGTGTGCGGGACGCTGCGCGAGGTGTGGGGCACGTACCGGCCGAGCGACCGGTTCTGACCTGGTTCTCCGCGGCGGCCCGGGCGGTGCCTGGGGAAGGGGAGGCCGCGCCTGTGCCGGCCTGGCTGAGAGTGCCCTGAGCTGGCCGTACGGGTCTCGCCGCAGGGCCTCGCGGCAGCGTACAGTCGATGGTCTCCCCGCACGTGAGCGGAAGCGGAGACGGCTCTGCGAAGGTGCCGGGCGGGCTGCCTGGCGGCACGTTCGGTGCGGACCCTCCGGGCGGCGTCGCCCGGCCCGTCCGTCGAGCCGTGGGGCAGTGGGGCCCGCCCTTGTGCGCGTGTGCGGATCGGGAATGCGGGTAACCCGGTCGGGTGAACGGGACGGACAGCCTGTGCGGTCGCACAGCGGACCGGCCTGTCACCGTGGGGAGTCGTCCGACAGCCGACTGTTGTCGCGCAATTGTCCGACCGGCAGTTAATTGCCGAGACTAATGCGACAATTCGGAACGACGGCCCGGGATTTGGTGACCGTTGAATCGGTTACGCGTTGTAGGAGGTGTGGGGCAGATGACGGCGTTCGACCGCGATCTACCTGCTGTCCCGCAGATATTCGAGCCTTCCCACCAGGGTATTCGTGACGCTGTGCGGTCCGACCGCTACCCGAAAGATGTTGCGCAGCGTCACCGTCGGCGGTCTAGGCTGTCTGCTGTTCTCCCCGAAGATCCATCCATCTCTAGTGATCGAGAATTCGACGTGACGAGTGCGTTGACGCTGCCTTCCGGCAGCCCGCTGGCGTCGTCCTGGCCGGAGGCGCCGACCGGGTCCCAGCCCCTGCCCTTCGAGCTCGACCATCTGCTCGCCCTCCGGGTACCCGGGCTCATCGCCACCCGCCGTCACATCCACTCCCACCCGGAACTGTCCGGCGAGGAGTTCGAGACGGCCGCCCTGATCCACCGGGAGCTCTCCCTCGCCGGGCTGAAGCCCCGGCTGCTGCCCAAGGGCAACGGCGTCATCTGCGACATCGACGGGCGCCCGGACGGCCCGGTGATCGCGCTCCGCGCCGACATCGACGCACTGCCGCTCACCGACCCGAAGGACGTGCCGTACCGGTCCACCGTGGACGGCGTCTGCCACGCCTGCGGGCACGACGTGCACACCACGGTGATGCTCGGCGTCGGCATGCTGCTCGCCCAGCTCGCCGACCTCGGCCAGCTCGACGGCCGGGTCCGGCTCATCTTCCAGCCGGCCGAGGAGATCCTGCCCTGCGGCTCGCTGGAGGTCATCGAGGCCGGTGGTCTCGAGGACGTGGTGCAGATCTTCGCCGTCCACTGCGACCCGAACCTCCCGGTCGGCCGGGTCGGTCTCCGGGTCGGCCCGATCACCGCCGCCGCCGACAACGTCACGGTCCGGCTCACCGGCCCGGGCGGGCACACCGCCCGCCCGCACCTCACGGTCGACCTGGTCGACGCGCTGGGCCGGCTGGTCACCGAGGTGCCGGCCCTGGTCAGCCGACGGGTGGCGGCCAACAGCGGGCTGCTGCTGGTGTTCGGCCACGCCTCGGCCGGCACCCGCTACAACGTCATCCCCTCCGAGGCCTGCGCCGCCGGCACGCTGCGGGTGATGGATCGCGACACCTGGGAGCAGGCCCCGAAGATCGTGGCTCAGGTCGTCCGGGACGTCATCGCCCCCACCGGCGCGACAGTCGACCTGGAATACCTGCGCGGTCGCCCGCCGGTCAGCAACGACGCCCGCGCCATCGGCGTACTCACCGCGGCCACCGCGGCCGCCCTCGGGCCCGAGGGGATCGCGGAGACCCCGCAGAGCATGGGTGGCGAGGACTTCTCCTGGTATCTCGAGCACGTGCCGGGCGCGCTCGCCCGCCTCGGCGTCGGCCGGAACGGGCCCAACGTGGACCTGCACCGGGCCTCGTTCGACGTGGACGAGCGCGCCATCCCGGTCGGCGTACGCCTCATGGTCCAGACCGCGCTGCGGGCACTGGCGGCGGCGCGCTAGGCGCCGGACCACCCACCGGACCGGCCGGTCCCGGCACCGTCGGGGCCGGACCGGCCGGTGGCGCCCGGCGCGCCCGACGTCGGCGCGCCGCCCGCACCAGCAGCACCACTGGTACGCCGATCACCACCGCGAACGGCAACACCGCGCCCAGCACGGTCAGCAGCACGAACATCGTGGTGACGAAGACGTCCCAGCCGCCCCGCAGCCCTACCAGGAAGCCGAGTTCCGTCCCCTCCTCGGCGGTCGTGGCGTCGGTGCCCACGAAGGCCACCGTGATGGTGGAGAGCGCGGTCAGGTCTGCCAATCGGCGCTTCTTCGCCTCCAGCGACGCCAGGTCGGCCTCCCGCCGGCCCACCTCGTTCTCCAAGGTGACCAGTTCGTTGATCGAGCTGGCCCGGGCGAGCAGCTTCCGGGCGCTGTCCACCCGAGCCCGCTGGGTGGCGATCCGGGCGTCCAGGTCGACGGTCTCCTCGGTGACGTCCTCGGTGCGTACCTCGCGTTGCTCCGGCTGGCCGAGCCGGGACAACTCGTCGACGACCGCAGTGAACCGATCCGCCGGCACCCGCAGAGTCAGCTCGGCGCGGGCGTCCGCCGCCTCGCTGTGCCGCTGGTCGCCGCCGACGAACCCGCCCGCCGCGGTCGCCGCGTCGGTCGCCGCGCGGGCTGCCTTCTCCACGTCGTCCACCCGGACCTGCAACGTGCCGGTGTAGATGATCGACCGCTGGTCGACCCGCAGGTCCGGCTGGGCCCCGCCGGAACCGGCCGGGGCGGGCGCCGCCGCGTCCCGGTCCGCGCCCGCGCCCGCCTTGTCCTGGGCCGCGCCCGCGGCCGGTGCCTCCGCCGACGTGGCCTGGTCGTTCTGCCCACTGTCGGCGCCGCAAGCCCCCGCGGCCAGCACCACCGCCAGCCCCACCACCGCCAGTGATACGGCCCGGCGGCGTCCTCGTTCTGCGTTCACGCCGTCACCTCGCTGCGCTCGGCGCCGCCATGAGGCACCCACGGTGGCTGTGCTGATGATTCGCTCGCTCATGTCCCCGCTCCGATCTTCGACGGGCCCCGTCCCGGGGTCGATACGTCGGACGCGACGCGCCATTGCGCCGGTTCCGGCAGACTGCGCTGAGGACGTCACGATTCGATAATCGAGGAGTCACGATGCAGGTCACCAAGTACGCCCACTCCTGCCTCCGGGTGGAGCACGACGGGGGAGTGCTGGTCGTCGACCCCGGTGTCTACAGCGAACCGGAGGCGCTGGACGGGGCGGACGCGGTGCTGATCACCCACCAGCACCCCGACCACGTGAACGTCGAGGCGGTGACCCGGGCGCTGGACCGGCGCCCGTTCCGGATCAACGGCCCGACCTCGCTCGCCGAGGTCCTCGGTGACGCGGCCGAGACGCTGACCGTGGTCGCGCCGGGCGAGTCGTTCACCGCCGCCGGCGTGGCGATCCGCGCGTACGGCGGCCAGCACGCCGTCATCCACCCCGACATCCCGGTCATCGAGAACCTCGGCTTCCTGATCAACGACGTCGTCTACCACCCGGGGGACTCGCTGGTGGTCCCCGACGACGTCCAGGTGGACACCCTCTTCGCCCCGATCCACGCGCCCTGGAACAAGTTCTCCGAAGTGGTCGACTTCATCCGGGCGGTCGCCCCGCGCCGGGCGTACGCCCTGCACGACGGCCTGCTCAACGACAACGGTTTCGGCGTGCTCGACCGGCAGTACACCGCACTGTCGAACACCGACTACCGCCGCCTCGAACCGGGCACCCGGATCGACGCCTGACCGCCGTGCCTGGACCCACCCCCGAGCTGGTCCAGCGGCTCTACGCGACCCCACCCGACCGGTTCGTCGCGGCCCGCGACGCCGCCGTGGCCGAGGCGCGCCGGGCCGGCGACCAGAAGGCCGCCCGCGAGATCGGCAAGCTGCGCCGGCCCACCGTGGCCGCCTGGCTGGTCAACCTGCTCGCCATCCGCCGGCCCGAGCTGGTCGCCGACCTGGCGCAGCTCGCCGAGTCGCTCCGCACCGCCCAGCGCGACCTGCGCGGCGCCAAGCTGCGCGAGCTGTCCGCCCAGCGCCGGGCCGTGGTCGGCGCGCTGGTCGACGAGGCTCGCAAGCTGGCCGCCGCCGAGCCGGGTGCCCCGTCGGCCGGGAAGCTCCCGCTGGCAGAGGTCGAGGCGACCCTCAACGCCGCTCTGTCCGACGCCGAGGTGGCCGAGCAGGTCCGCACCGGCCGGCTGCTCCGGGCCACCCACTATGCCGGCTTCGGCGAGGTGCCCCGCCCGCAACTGCGGCTGGTCACCGGGGGCGCGGAGGAACCGGAGCCGGAGGAGCCGGCGGCCGGACGGGCCGGGGCCCGCCGGGAACGCGACGAGCGGGCCGCGGCGCGAGCGGCCCGGGCCGAGCGGGCGAAACGCCGCCGGGCGCTGGAACGCGAGCTGGCGAAGGCCCGCGGCGACCAGGACCGGGCCGAGGCGGAACTGGCCGAGGCCGCCCGGTCCGAGCGGGATGGCGCCGCGAGCCTGGACCGGATCGAGACCGAACTGGCCGAGCTGGAACGCCGCCGGGCCGTCGCCGAGCAGGAACTGAGCCGGGCCAAGCTGGCCCGACGGGGCGCCGAGCGGTCGCTCACCACCGCCCGCCGGCGTACCGGGGAGGTGGAGGCCGCGATGGAGGCGCTGGACGCCGAAGAGGGGGATGCCGACGGGGAAGGCAACGGGGCAGACTGATCGGGATGGACGACCACGGTGGACGGACGGCGGTGCGCCGTCGATGACCCCCGAGCAGGTCGCCGCCGCCAGCAAGCCGCCGGTGCTGGAGCTCGGGGAGGCCTTCTCCCGTTGCCCGGCGACGCTGCGCCGCGCCCGGCTGCTCGGCATATCCGGCTGGGCGTTCTACATCACCGGCCGGGCCGGCGCGCTCGGCGACGTCCGCGCCGAGACGGTCGCCGCCGCGCTCGGCTTCATCGCCCCCGACGCGGTCGCCGACGGCTGGGACGCCGCCGCCCGTACGGCCCGCCCACTGGCGGTCGCCGAGGCGAACCTGGCCGAGTGCTGCCGGTGGGGCGTCCAGCACCTGAGCGACGCCCCCGAGTCGCCCCGCCTGGCCGGCCTGCTGGAACGTGCGGTCGACGCGGCGGACGGCAGCGGGATGCCACTGTTCGCCGCCTGGCGGGCCATGCCGGTGCCGGACCGCTCGCCGGGCGCCCGGGCGGCCGTCGCGCTGCTGCTGCTCCGTGAGCACTTCGCCGGGGCTTACCTGCTGGCGGTCCGGGCCGCCGGGATGACCCCGCTGGAGGCGGTGCTGGCCGGGCCGGAGGGGGAGGCGGGGGCCGCCGCCTGCGGCTGGTCGCCCCCGTACCCGCCGGTCGGGCCGCTGGTGCGGCGGCGGCTCTGGGCCGAGGCGGTGACCGACCGGCTGGCCGCCACCGCGTTTCGGGCGCTGGCCCCCGGCGAGGGAGCGGAACTGCTCAACCTGCTCACCGCCGCCCGGCTGCACCTCCGCAGCGGATAAATGAGGGGCGCGCGGGCCGGTGCGCTGCCAGGATCAGCGGCGTGACGCTCCCCGCCGGCTGGGCCGCCCGCCGCCCCACCCTCGACGACGTGCCTGCGATCCTGAAGGTGGTGCACGCCGCCGACACCTTCGCGGTCGGCTACCCGGACTTCGACGCCGAGGACGTCGAGTCCGCGCTGACCGCCCCCTTTGTCGACCCGGCCCGGGACTCGTGGCTGGTCACCGACCCGGACGGCGCCGCCGTCGCCTGGGCGATCCTCGAGAACGCGAGCGGGGTCGGCCGGGAGTTCGTCGACGTCCTCGTCGACCCCGAGCGCGGTGCGGACCTGCGCGCCCCACTGCTGGCCCGGCAGCTCGACCGAGTCGCCGAGCGCGCGGCCGAGCGCGGGGTGCCGGCGCTCACCGTCCGCTGCGCGGTCTTCGCCCCGGAGACCCGCTGGGCGGCCGATCTGGTCGAGGCCGGCTTCACCCGGGTCAAGCGGTACGTCCGGATGTCCCGCTCCCTCGCCGACCTGCCCGCCGAGCCGGCCCCGCCGGCCGGGGTGGCCGTCCGCCCGCTGCGCGCCGGCGACGAGGCCGACCTGCGGCTGTTCCATCAGATCTTCGACACCGCGTTCCGGGACACCCCCGACTACGAGCCGCTCGGCTTCGAGGCGTGGCGGGAGCAGCTCCCGTCGTACGGCAAGGTCTGGGACGAGTGGTTCGTCGCCGAGGTCGACGGAGCGCCGGCCGGCGCCCTCCAGTCCTCCGACCAGGCGCTGGAACACGACATGGGCTGGGTACGCACGCTGTCGGTGCTGCCCGCGTACCGGCGGCGCGGGGTGGGTGCGGCGCTGCTGCGCCGGGCCTTCGCCACGTACGCCGCGAAGGGCCGGGCGTCCGCCGGGCTCGGCGTCGATCTGGCCAACCCGACCACCCCGGTGACCCTCTACCGCTCGGTGGGGCTGAGCGAGGTGCGTTGGACCGACATGTACGAGCGCACCGTCACCGCCGCTGGTGTGTGACACGCGACCCGCGCTCCGGGGTCGCCGGCTGGCCGGGGCACCGGCCGGGGGAGACTGGACGCGTGGGAGAGCCTCTAGGCCGACGCGGTGCCGGTGGGGCGGGACCGCAGTTCGGTGACGTAGTCGTCCGGCGCGCCCGCCTTCTCCGCCGCGTTCGCGATCTCCGACAGATACCACGACGTCGGCAGGCCGCCCTCGTAGCCGTCGAAGACGTATACCCACGCGGTCAGGTCCCCGTCCAGCGTGGAGACGCGGACGGTGAGCTTCCGGTACGTACCGGCGGTCACGCCCTCGATCTCGTCGAGCTGCGCGGCGTCGTACGGGTGGATGTCGTAGAGCGCCACGAAGACCCGGTCACCCGGGGACTCGACCACCGTGCTGACCGAGCCCTCCCAGCCGATGACGCCCTCGCCCGCGAAGGTGAGCCGCCACCCCTCCAGCCAGCCGGTACCCACCATCGGCGAATGCGGGCAGTAGGCGCGCATGCGGGCGGGGTCCAGGTTTGAGCCGTAAGCGGCGTACAGACGCACGGCGATGACGATAGCCCGGTCGGCGGGTGGGGGAGAATACGACGGTGCGTGTCGAGCGCGATGGGGAGAAGAAAGTCACTGTGAGCACGGACGAGGGGCGAGCGCTGTGAGCCAGATCGTGATCATCGGCGGGGGACCGGCCGGGTACGAGGCGGCGCTGGTCGCCGCCCAGCTGGACGCTGATGTCACCGTGGTCGAGGCGGAGGGGGCCGGCGGGGCTTGCGTGCTCTCCGACTGCGTCCCGTCGAAGACCTTCATCGCCAGCTCGGAGGTGGTGACCGGCTACCGGGACACCGAGGAGTTCGGGGTGCACTCGGACGGGCTGGAGGCGGTCACCGTCGACGCCCGGGCGGTGCACGAGCGGGTGAAACGGCTCGCTCTGGCCCAGTCCGCCGACATCCACGCCAAGCTGGTCAAGGCCGGGGTGGAGTTCGTCGCCGGCACCGCCCGGCTGGGCGAGGACACGCTCGGTCACACCCACCGGGTGATCGTCACCCCGGCCGACGGTGACGAGAAGTACTCGATCGCCGCGTCCACCGTCCTGATCGCCACCGGCGCGACGCCGCGCCAGCTCCCCACCGCCGTCCCCGACGGGGAGCGCATCCTGACCTGGCGCCAGGTGTACGACCTGCCGGAGCTGCCGGAGCACCTGATCGTGGTCGGCTCCGGCGTGACCGGCGCCGAGTTCGCCAGCGCCTACCTGGCGATGGGCGTCGAGGTCACCCTGGTCTCCAGCCGGGACCGGGTCATGCCGCACGAGGACGCCGACGCGGCGATGGCGATCGAGCGGGTGTTCCGCAACCGGGGCATGAGCATCCTCAACAACTCGCGTGCCGAGGCGGTCCGCCGGACCGGCGACGGCGTGGAGGTCGAGCTCTCCGACGGCCGCAAGGTGTCCGGCAGCCATGCGCTGATCGCGGTCGGCTCGGTGCCCAGCACCGCCAACCTGGGCCTCGCCGAGTACGGCGTCGAGCTGGCCCGGGGCGGCTACGTCACCGTCGACCGGGTCTCCCGGACCAACGTGCCCGGCATCTACGCCGCCGGCGACTGCACCGGCGTGCTGCCGCTGGCCAGCGTCGCCGCCATGCAGGGCCGGATCGCCATGTGGCACGCGCTCGGTGAGGCGGTCCGCCCGCTGCGGCTGCGTACCGTCGCCGCGAACGTCTTCACCGACCCGGAGCTGGCCACCGTCGGCGTCTCGCAGAACGAGGTGGACGCCGGCAAGGTCCCGGCCCGCCAGGTGATGCTGCCGCTCGCCGGCAACGCCCGGGCGAAGATGGACGACCTCGCCGACGGCTTCGTCAAGCTCTTCTGCCGCCCGGCCAGCGGCCAGGTGATCGGCGGCGTGGTGGTGGCGCCGAAGGCCAGCGAACTGATCCTGCCGATCACCATGGCGGTGGAGAACAACCTCACCGTCAACGAGCTGGCCCAGACGATCACCATCTATCCCTCGCTGTCGGGCTCGATCACCGAGGCGGCCCGCCAGCTCATGCTGCACGAACTGGAGTGACCCGCCGCGTCCTCGGGCCGGCCGGGGCGACCGGCCCGAGGACGCGTCAGCGGAAGGCGGCGGCGTGGTCGGCGGCCCACTCGGCGTACGTGCGGGCGGGGTGGCCGGTCAACTGCCGTACCGTGTCGGTGACCTGTTCGGGACGGGCGACGAAGGCGGCCCAGCCGGCCAGCGCAGCGTCGGCGAAGGCCGGGTCGCCGAAGGCGGCGGCGAGCATCTGCCGTGCCTCGCCGACCGGCATCTCCGACCAGCGCAGCTCCCGGCCGACCGCCCGGCCGATGGCGCGTACCTGGTCCTCCTGGGTCAGCGTCGCCGGACCGCTGAGCAGGTACCGGGCGCCGGCGTGGCCGTCCAAGGTCAACGCCGCCGCGGCCACCTCGGCCAGGTCCCGCTCGTGGATCAGTGACCGGGCCGCGCCCCCGTACGGCCAGCGCACCACGTCGCCGGCGCGGATCTGGTCGGCCCACATCAGGGTGTTGGCGGCGAAGCCGACCGGCCGCAGGAAGGTCCATGCCGCGCCGGACGCCTCGACCGCCCGTTCGACCTCCGCCCAGAACGACGCCGGCTGGTCAGCGGCGCCCGGGGCGGAGAGGTAGACGATCCGGGACGCATGCTCGGCGATCGCCTGGGCGACCTCGGGGGCGGCCCGCCGGGCCACGGCCGGGTCGGTGAACGGCCAGATCAGGAAGACCGCCTCGACGCCGGTCAGGTGGGGCGTGAGCGAGGCGGGGTCGCCGAGGTCGGCGGCCACCACCTCGACCCCGGCCGGCAGATCCGCCCGGGACGGGTCGCGGCTCACCGCCCGAACCTGTTCGCCCCGCGCGAGCAGCAGCGACACCACCTCCCGACCGACTGTGCCGGTCGCCCCCGTCACCAGGATCATCTCCGCCTCCTCGTCCGACCGGCCGCCGTCGACCCGTCAATCGGACGCTAAGAGTTGAAGCTCCCTTGAGGTCAAGGGAGCGGGCGCCGCCGCCGTTCCCGGGACGGCCTCGGCGACGCGGCCGGCCGGTCGGCGGGCCAGTGCCACTGCGACCACGCTGAGCAGGGTGACCTCGGTGACGATGAGCAGACGCTCGGCGAGCCCGATCAGCATCCGCTCGCCCGGGTAGGCGGACCAGATCATCGCCCCGGCCAGCAGCAGGCTGGCCAGGGTGAGCGCGCGCAGCCAGCCGGCGGCGCGACCGCCCAGGTGCCCGGCGAGCAGCCAGCCGGCGACCGGAAGGGCGAGGAAGGCGACCACCGAGGCGTACCGGTGCAGGTAGGCCGCGGTGTCCATGGGTAGGCCGGGCTCGTTGGTGGGCACCACGGCGGAGGTGACCAGGCCGGCGGTCCAGGCGGACAGCAACATCCCGGCCACCCGCGGCCGCCGTCCCGGCCGGGCGGGTGCCCCGCCGCCGGTCGGCGCCCGTCCGCCACCTGCTCGCCGCGACCCGCCGGGGTCCGCCCCCGATCCGGTACGCCAGAGGGCCGGGATCAGCACCGCCGTCGCGGCGGCGAGCACCGCCATGGCCACGTCGATGGCGCCGCCCCGGTCGGAGACGGCGAAGTCGCTGACGGTCAGCGACCAGGGGCTCAGATCGTCGTTCACCTCGAGGTGACCGAGTACGGCGAGCACCGCCGCCAGGGCGATCCCGCCGAGGGCCAACAGGGCGCGTCTCCGGTTTTCGGGCATGCCCCAGCCTGTCGCCGAGGCCACCCGAAACGGATCCGGGATGGACACCCACTTCGATCCCCGGGAACTCCCCTACCGGCTGCGGCTCACGGGTCAGGCGACGTTGAGGTGGATGTTGCCGATCCGTGCGACGACAGGCGCTGCCCATGAGGCGATCGACCAGGGGATGGGCAGTCAGTCGACCCCGACTCGAACTTTGGCCTCGGCCTCCGTGCGGGTGTGGCGGGCGCTGATCGCGCTCATCGCCCAGCCGGCCGCCGCGAACCCGGCCGCCGCCACCCCGCCGATCACCACGAGCCGCCACGCCGACTCGGTCAGTGCCCGGCCGCCCAGGTGCCCGACCAAGCTGCCGTACGTCGCCCAGCCCGTCGCCGCCAAGGTCTCGTAGAGCAGGAAGAGGCGGTACGGGTAGCGGCTGCGCCCGGCCGAGAAACAGGCGGCCATCCGGCCGCCCGGCACGAAGCGGCAGAGCAGGATCACCAGTGGTCCCGGCTCGCGCAGCCCGCGGGTGGCCCGGGCGACGGCCCGGCGGGCCCGGCTGGGCGTCGCGTGTCGGGGCGCCCGGCGGTCCGGTGCGGTCCGGCCGAGCAGGTAGCAGGCGAGATCGCCGGCGATGACGCCGAGCGCGCCGACGGCGATGGTGAGCGGCAGGCTGAGCCCGCCGTACACGGTCAGCGCGCCGGTGGTGATCATGACGACCTGGGTCGGCACGACCGGCACGAAAGCGTCGGCGATCAGCAACCCCAACAGCACGGCGTACGCCCACGTCGGCGATGCGACGTCAGCGATGAGTTCGGGCAAGACCGCCACCTCGCCGGAGTCCCCCGTTCGATCGCACCGAGCCTGACGGCATGTCCCGCGCCACCCCGGGGTGCCCGGCCCGGTGGTGACCCCTGACACGACAGGGCCACCGGTGGACAACGATTCGGGGCCGGCGAATGTGACGCTTCCCCGGCGTGGCGCCGGCCACCCATGCGGGCGGCGGATCGGCGGTCATCGGCGTACCGTTGTCGGGACGCGGCCGCGTGGACGTCGGATCCCCCGTTTCCGGCGTCCGGGCCGTCGCGGGTCGCCGGCAGGTCCCGTGCCGGCGACCCGCCCCCGCTCCCCGCAGAGCTCGCGGGGAACGGACTGGCGGGCTGCACCGCGCCTCGCCTCCACCGCCCAGTCCGCGCGGGCGCTAAATCCGGGTGCGCGAACCGACCCGTCGCGCGTACGGTCGCCGCATGCGCAGCGCGGTGGTGACCACGACGCCGGGAATCCCCGGCGCGCCGCACTGACGTATCCGTCGACGAGGCCCCGGGGCGAACCGCCCCGGGGCCTCGCGGCGTTCCGGGCCAGCTCGCCTCCGGGTCGTACCCGATCAAGGAGAGCGACATGATCGACCACCGCAGGCTCGGCCGGGAGTTGGAGCTGTTCGTCTCCGATCCCCTGTCGGGGGCCGGGCTGCCCATCTGGCTGCCGGCCGGCGCCGCCGCCCGGCACGCCGTCGAGGAGTACGTGCGGGACCTGGAGCGCCGGGCCGGCTACCGGCACGTCTATTCCCCGCCGCTGGGCAAACGGGAGCTGTTCGAGTTGTCCGGGCATCTCGGCTACTTCGCCGACGACATGTTCCCGCCGATGCGGCTGTCCGCCGACGACGAGTTCGTGCTCCGGCCGGCGCTCTGCCCGCACCACGCGCTGGTCTTCCGAGCACGGGGTCGCTCCTACCGGGAGTTGCCGCTGCGCGTCGCCGAGCTGGGCGGGATGTACCGGGCGGAGCGCTCCGGGGTGCTCGGTGGGCTCTCCCGGGTCCGCGCCATCTCGCTCAACGACGCGCACAACTTCTGCGCCCTGGACCAGGTCGGCGACGAGGTACGCGAGATCCTGCGGCTGATCGGCGAGGCGCACGCCGCGCTCGGCGTCCGGCCGGCCGGGTTCCGGCTGTCGCTGCGCGGGCCGGGGGAGAAGTACGTCGGCGACGACGCCCAGTGGGCGCGGGCCGAGGAGCTGCTCCGCGCCGCGCTCGACGGGGTGGACTTCACCGAGGGGCGCGGCGAGGCGGCCTTCTACGGCCCGAAGATCGACATCCAGGTCGTCGACGCGGCCGGCCGGGAGTCGACCATCTCCACCATCCAGCTCGACTTCGACAAGCCGGAGCGGTTCGACCTGTCGTACGTCGACGCGGACGGCAGCCGCAAGCGGCCGGTGATGGTGCACCGGAGCCTGGTCGGCAGCATGGAACGTCTCTTCGCGTACCTGATCGAGGTGCACGCCGGCGCCTTCCCGGCCTGGTACGCGCCGGTGCAACTGGTGCTGCTGCCGGTGGACGACGGCCAGGCGGACGCCGCCGGCGACCTGGCCCGGCGGGCCGAGGCGGCCGGCCTCCGCGTCGAGGTCGACCACGCCGGCTCGCTGGGTGCCCGGATCCGCGACGCGGCCCGCCGGAAGGTCCCGTACCTCGGGGTGGTGGGCTCCCGGGAGGCGGCCGACGGGTCGGTGTCCCTGCGGCTGCGCGACGGCCGCGGGCTCGACCCGATGCCGGTGCCCGACGCGCTGGGGCTGATCGGGCGGGTGGTCGCCGCCCGCTCGGCCGACCTGCTGCCCGGGGCCTGACGCCCGCCCGGCCGGCCCCCGCCGCGCGGCGGAGGCCGGACCCGGGCCGGCTGATCCGTCCACCGTCAGCTCCGGGCCGGCGCGCCGGCCGGGACCGGTCCCTCGTCGTCGATCGCGGCGCCGGCGAACTGCGACCGGTACAGCCGGGCGTACGCCCCGTCGGCGGCGAGGAGTTGGTCGTGCGCGCCCTGCTCGACGATCCGGCCGTTCTCCATCATCAGGATCAGGTCCGCGTCGCGGATGGTGGAGAGCCGGTGCGCGATGACGAAGCTGGTCCGGTCCGAGCGCAGTGCCGCCATGGCCCGCTGGAGCAGCACCTCCGTCCGGGTGTCCACCGAGCTGGTCGCCTCGTCCAGGATCAGCAGCGACGGCTCGGCGAGGAACGCCCGGGCGATGGTGATGAGCTGCTTCTCGCCGGCGCTGACGTTGCTGCCCTCCTCGTCGATCACGGTGTCGTACCCGTCGGGGAGGCTGCGGACGAACCGGTCCACGAAGGTGGCCCGGGCCGCCGCCAGGATCTCCTCCTCGGTGGCTTCCGGCCGCCCGTACGCGATGTTGTCCCGGATGGTGCCGCCGAAGAGCCAGGTGTCCTGGAGCACCATGCCGATCCGGCTGCGCAGCTCCTCCCGGGGCATCGCGGTGATGTCCACCCCGTCCAGCGTGATCCGGCCGGCGTCCAGCTCGTAGAACCGCATGATCAGGTTGACCAGGGTGGTCTTGCCGGCGCCGGTCGGGCCGACGATGGCCACCGTGTGACCGGGCTCGGCGACCAGCGACAGGTCGTCGATCAGCGGCTTGTCCGGGTCGTACCGGAAGGAGACGTGCTCGAACTCGACCCGGCCGGTGACCCGGGCCGGTAGGGCCCGGTCGGGGGCCTGCTCCTCGGCGTCGAGCACCTCGAAGACCCGTTCGGCGGAGGCCACCCCGGACTGCAGCAGGTTCGCCATCGAGGCGACCTGGGTGAGCGGCTGGGTGAACTGCCGCGAGTACTGGATGAACGCCTGCACGTCGCCGAGGCTCATCGACCCGGAGGCCACCCGCAGCCCGCCGACCACGGCGATCGCGACGTAGCTGAGGTTCCCGACGAACATCATCGCCGGCATGATGATCCCGGAGATGAACTGGGCCCCGAAGCTGGCTTTGAACAGCTCGTCGTTCTTGGCCTCGAAGTCGGCCTGCACCTCGCGCTGCCGGCCGAAGACCTTGACCAGCTCGTGACCGGTGTACGCCTCCTCGATCAGGCCGTTCAGCTCACCGGTGTGCCGCCACTGGGCGATGAACCTGCGCTGCGAGCGTTTGGCGATCTGCTGCGTGACGATCACCGACAGCGGCACCGCCACCAGGGCGACCAGGGCCAGCAGCGGCGAGATCCAGAACATCATCGCCAGTACGCCGACCACGGTCAGCAGTGCGCTGAGCAGCTGGCTGAGCGTCTGCGACAGGGTCTGCGAGATGTTGTCGATGTCATTGGTGACCCGACTGAGCAACTCGCCCCGGGGCTGCCGGTCGAAGTAGGGCAGCGGCAGCCGGTTGAGTTTCTCCGCCACCTCGGCGCGCAGCTGCAGCACGGTCCGCTGCACCACGCCGTTGAGCAGCCAGCCCTGCCACCACATCAGCAGGCTGGCGCCCAGGTAGAGGGCGAGCGCCAGCGTGAGCGTGCGACCCAGCGCGGTGAAATCGATGCCTGCCCCGGGCACCACGTCCATCCGGGCCAGCATGTCGGCGTAGTTGTCGTGGCCGGCCGCCCGAGCCGCGGCCACCGCCTGCTCCGTGGTGAGGCTGGCGGGGATCTGGCGGCCCATCACTCCGCTGAAGATCAGGTCGGTGGCGTGGCCGAGGATCTTCGGACCGACCACGCTCGCCCCGACGCTGGCCAGCGCCAGCGTGATGATCGCGGCCAGTTGCAGCCGGTGCGGCCGCAGGCGGCCCAGCAGCCGCCGGGCCGACGGCCCGAAGTTTATCGACTTCTCCGCCGGCATGGCGGCGCCCATCCATGGCGGGCCGCCGCCGGGGCGCCGCCCCGCCGGGGGCAGCCGGTTCGGCGGCCCGCCGGGGCCCTTCCCGCCGGGCCCGGCCCCGCCGGGGCCCTGCCCATTGGGGCCCTTTCCGCCGGGGCCCGTTCCACCGGGGGCGGCCCCGGCGGGGCCCCGCCCGTTGGGGCCCTGGCCGCCGGCGGCCGGCTTCTGCTCGGGTACGGCGGTCATGCCGTCACCTCGCTTCGCTCGGCGCCGCCATGACCGGTGGCACTGAGCTGGCTGATTCGCTCGCTGCGCTCGCTGCGGCTCATGCCGTCACCTCCGCCGTCTGCTGGGACGCCACGATCTCGGCGTAGGTCGGGCAGGTTTGCAGTAGTTCCTCGTGTCGTCCCATGCCCACGACGCCCCCGTCCTCGAGCACGATGATCTGATCGGCGTCGACGATCGTGGAGACCCGTTGGGCCACGATCACCACCGCCGCGTTCGCGGTGACCGGCTTCAGCGCGGCCCGTAGCCGGGCGTCGGTGCCGAGGTCGAGCGCCGAGAACGAGTCGTCGAAGAGGTAGATCTCCGGCTTGCGGACCAGCGCCCGGGCGATCGCCAGCCGCTGCCGCTGGCCGCCGGAGACGTTCGTGCCGCCCTGTGCGATCGGCGCGTCCAGCCCGCCCGGCATCTCCGCGACGAAGTCCCGGGCCTGGGCGATCTCCAGCGCCGCCCAGAGTTCGGCGTCGGTGGCGTCCGGGTTGCCGTACCGTAGGTTGCTGGCGACCGTGCCGGTGAACAGGTACGGCCGCTGCGGCACCAGCCCGATCCGGCGCCACACCTCGTCCAGTTCCATTAGCCGCACGTCCATCCCGTCGACCAGCACCGCGCCGTCGGTGGGGTCGACCAGCCGGGGGATGAGCGAGAGCAGGGTGCTCTTGCCGGCGCCGGTGGACCCGATGATGGCCGTGGTCTGGCCGGGGCTGGCCCGGAACGAGACGTCGTGCAGTACCGGCGCGCTCGCCCCCGGGTACTGGAAGCCGACCCGGCGCAGTTCCAGTTCGGCGGGCCTGGTCATCGCGAGCATCGGCTCGGCCGGCGGCGTCACCGACGATTCGGTGTCCAGCACCTCGACGATCCGCTCGGAGCACACCGCCGCGCGCGGCACCATCATCAGCATGAAGGTGGCCATCATGACCGCCATCAGGATCTGCATGAGGTACTGGAGGAAGGCGGTCAGCGCGCCGATCTGGATCTGCCCGGCGTCGATCCGCTCCGCGCCGAACCAGAGCACCGCGACGCTGGAGACGTTCAGCACCAGCATGACCACCGGGAAGATCAGCGCTTGGAGCCGGCCGACGCGCAGGGCGGTGGCGGTGAGGTCGGCGTTCGCGGTGCCGAACCGCTTCGTCTCGTACGGCTCGCGGACGAATGCCCGGACCACCCGGATGCCGCTGATCTGCTCGCGCAGCACCCGGTTGACCGTGTCGATCCGGGTCTGCATGAGCCGGAACCCCGGCACCATCCGCCGGATGATCAGGCCCAGCGCGATCGCCAGGACCGGCACGCAGACCAGCATCAGCCAGGAGAGCCCGACGTCCTCGCGTAGCGCCATGACCACGCCGCCGACGCTCATGATCGGCGCGGCGACCAGCATGGTGCAGCTCAGCAGCACGAGCATCTGCACCTGCTGCACGTCGTTGGTGTTCCGGGTGATCAGCGAGGGGGCCCCGAACCGGGCCACCTCGCGGGCCGAGAAGCGGTTGACGTGGCGGAAGATGCCGGCCCGGACGTCCCGGCCGAACCCCATCGCGGTCTTCGCGCCGAGATACACGGCGATGATCGAGCAGGCGATCTGGAGCAGGCTGACGAGCAGCATCCAGCCGCCCGTATGCAGGATCTGGTCGGTGTCGCCCAGGGCCACGCCACGGTCGATGATGTCGGCGTTGAGGCTCGGCAGGTAGAGCGAAGCCATCGTGCCGACGAACTGGAACGCCACCACCGCGGCCAGCAACCGCCGGTACGGGCGCAGGTGCGTGCGGAGCAGGCGGATCAGCACGGATGGCTCCCCGATGAGTTCTCGGTGTTGGGTTCGCTGTCCCGGTTCAACCGGCGAAGGTCCCCATCGGACATGGTCGTGATGATTTCCGTGAGAAATTCCCGCACCACCGCCTTCTTCGCGGGGTCGGCGTCGACCGAGGTGAGCGGGCGGTCGCTGTGGATGAGGTCGATGATGGCAAGGGCCTGCTTCCGGCCCTTGTCGGTCAGGGTGAGCTGGACGCTGCGCCGGTCGTTCGGGTCCCGCTGCCGGGCGACGAAACCGTCGCGTTCGAGCGTGTCGACGATGCCGGTGAGCGTGGCCGGTCGGACGAAGCATCGTTCGGCCATTTCCCGGTGGCTGCTGTCGCCGGCTCGGAGCAGGATGAGCAGTACCCGCATGCCGGCGGAGGTGAGCCCGTGGTGCTCGGCGAGGTAGCGCCCCCAGTGCTGCTCGACCACGTGGCCCGCGATCGAGATCAGCCGGCCCAGCGGCGCGTGCTGCAGCGCGTCGGGGAAGCGGACGATCGGTCCCGTGTTCACGGGCGTTAGATTAGCCCCCGGATCGTCAGGCCCCAAACTAATTTCGGAGACCCGCATCTTGCCAATGCCAAGATATGCTCCGGCGGTGACCACGACGCGCGGCTACCACCACGGCGACCTGCGGCGGGCCCTGCTGGACGCGGCGGTCCAGGCGATCGGAGAGTCCGGCGTGGCCGCGCTCAGCCTCCGCGACCTGGCCCGGCGGGCCGGTGTCTCGCACGCCGCGCCCGCCCACCACTTCGGGGACAAGACCGGCCTGCTCACCGCCCTCGCCGCCGAGGGCTTCGCGCTGCTCGCCGACGAGCTCGGCCGGGCCGGCGACGACCTGCTGGAGGCGGGCGTCGCGTACGTTCGCTTCGCCGTCGGGCACCGGGCCCACTTCGAGGTGATGTTCTCGCCGGACCTCCACCGCGCCGACGACCCGGCGCTTGCCGCCGCCCGTGCCCGGGCCGGGGTGGCACTGCGCGGCCGGGTCGCCGCCCTGGCCACGCCCTCCGCCGACCCGGAGCGGGACGCGCTCGCCGCGTGGTCGATCGGGCACGGCTTCGTCACCCTCTGGCTGGCCGGCGCGCTACCGCCCAGCGCCGGCCGGGACCCCGAGAGCGCCGCCCGGTCGGTGATCCGCCGCCTCTTCGAGTAACCCGACCGGAGGCGCGGCCCGCAGTCGTTGATCAAGAGGTTTGCGTCGGCCCGTGGCCTTCCGGCGACGTAAACCTCTCGATCGACTGCGGAGCCGAGGGGAGTTACCAGCTTGTCGGCTGCGGCATGCCCTCGGTGTAGCCGGCGGCGCTCTGCACGCCGACTAGGGCGCGCTCGTGGAACTCCTCCAGGTTGCGGGCGCCCGCGTAGGTGAAGGAGCTGCGGACCCCGGAGATGATCTCGTCGATCAGGTCCTCCACGCCCGGCCGCTCCGGGTCGAGGTACATCCGGGCCGTGGAGATGCCCTCCTCGAAGATCGCCTTCCGGGCCCGGTCGTACGCGCTGTCCTCGCCGGTCCGGGCGCTGACCGCCCGGGCCGACGCCATGCCGAAGCTCTCCTTGTAGCGCCGGCCGTCGGCTTCGGTGTAGAGGTCGCCGGGGGACTCGTAGGTGCCGGCGAACCAGGAACCGATCATCACGTTCGAGGCGCCCGCCGCCAGGGCCAGCGCCACGTCCCGCGGGTGGCGTACGCCGCCGTCGGCCCAGACGTGCCGGCCCAGCCTGCGTGCCGCCGCGGCGCAGTCGAGCACCGCCGAGAACTGCGGCCGGCCGACGCCGGTCATCATCCGGGTGGTGCACATCGCGCCCGGTCCGACGCCGACCTTCACGATGTCGGCGCCCGCCTCGATCAGGTCCCGTACGCCGTCGGCGGTGACCACGTTGCCGGCCGCGACGGGAACCGCCGGGTCGAGCTTGCGGACCGCCCGCAGCGCGGAGATCATCCGCTCCTGGTGGCCGTGCGCGGTGTCCACCACGAGGGTGTCCACCCCGGCCTCCAGCAGCGCGGCGGCCTTGCCGGTCACGTCGCCGTTGATCCCCACCGCCGCCGCGATCCGTAGCCGGCCGCGGTCGTCCACCGCCGGCTTGTAGAGCGTGGCGCGCAGCGCCCCCTGCCGGGTCAGTACACCGACCAGCCGTCCCTCGGCGTCCACTACGGGAGCGAGCCGGCGCCGGCCCGCAGAGAGCCGGTCGAAACCGGTACGCGGGTCCGCGTCGGCCGGCACGGTGTGCAGCTCGGTCGACATCACGTGCCGGAGCTGGGCGAAGCGGTCGACGCCCACGGTGTCCGCCTCGGTGACCACGCCGACCGGGCGGCCGGCCTCGTCGACCACGATCACCGCCCCGTGCGCGCGCTTCGGCAGCAGGTGGATCGCGTCGCCGACGGTGTCGGTGGGGCCGAGGGTGATCGCCGTGTCGTGCACCAGATGCCGTTGCTTGACCCAGGCGACGACGTTGGCCACCACCTCGATCGGGATGTCCTGGGGGATCACCGCGATGGCGCCGCGCCGGGCCACCGTCTCGGCCATCCGCCGGCCGGCGACCGCCGTCATGTTCGCCACCACCAGCGGAATGGTGGTGCCGGTGCCGTCGGCCGTGGCCAGGTCGACGTCCAGCCGGGAACCCACCTCGGAACGGTTGGGCGCCATGAAGACGTCGTTGTAGGTCAGGTCGTGCGCGGGGACCGCGCCATGAAGGAACCGCACCGGAACATCATTCCCGCCAGCACCCGTCCCCGCCCGCGATGGTCACGGAAAACACCCCCGGTCGGCCGGGTGACGGGGTCAGCCGAGCAGCAGCGCCGCGGCGATCACGGTCATCACGACGGCGACCGCGCCGTCCAGCACCCGCCAGGCGGCGGTACGCGCGAGCAGCGGCGCAAGTCGGTGCGCCGCGCCGCCGAGCGCGGTGAACCAGACCACGCTGGCCAGCGCCGCGCCGCCGCCGAACGCCCAGCGCTGCTCGTACTGCTGGGCCACGCCGCCGAGGAGCAGCACGGTGTCCAGGTAGACGTGCGGGTTGAGATAGGTGAAGGCGAGGCAGGCCAGCACGGTCGCCCGGAGGGTGGCCGGCGGACGATCGGTGGGGGTGAGGGCGCCGGGGCGCAGCGCCCGGCGGGCGGCGAGCACGGCGTATCCGAGCAGGAACGCGGCCCCGGTCCAGCGGATGGCGGCCAGCAGGCCCGGTCGGTCCGCCACGGCCGTGCCGAGACCGGCGATGCCCGCCGCGATGAGCAGGGCGTCCGAGGCGGCGCAGGCGACCACCACGGGAAGCACGTGCTCCCGGCGTAGCCCCTGACGGAGCACGAAGGCGTTCTGCGCCCCGATGGCGACGATCAGCGCGAGTGAGACGGAGAACCCGGCAGCGGCGGAGGGGAGCAGGTCAGGCACGGGTCCGACGCTAGAGAACGCCGTCAGTGCAGTCCAGCTAATCTTTCTGATGCTTCGTAAGATTGTCTTATGGATGGACTCGACACCGCCCAACTCCGCACCCTGGCCGCAGTGGTCGGCGAGGGCAGCTTCGAGGGCGCGGCGCGCGTCCTGCACGTCACCCCGTCGGCGGTGAGCCAGCGGATCCGCGCGCTGGAGGAGGTTGTCGGGCAGGTGCTGGTCCGGCGCAGCCGCCCCTGCCAGCCGACCGGCGCGGGCCAACCACTGCTCCGGCTGGCCGTCCAGTTGACCCTGCTCGAACGGGAGGCACTCGCCGAGGCGTGCGGGGCGGTGGACGGGACGGCCGGGCCCATCCGGGTCCCCGTGGTGGTCAACGCCGACTCGCTGGCCACCTGGTTCGTGTCCGCGCTGGCCCGGGTGCCGGCCGAACTGGCCGTCTGCTTCGACGTACGCCAGGACGACCAGGACCACACCGCCGAGCTGCTGCGCGACGGTGCGGTGCTGGCGGCGGTGACCGCCCAGCGGGAGCCGGTCCAGGGCTGCCGGGTACGCCCACTCGGCGCGATGCGCTACCGGGCGCTCGCCGCCCCGGCGCTGGTCGCCCGCTGGTTCCCCGACGGGCTGACGGCCGAGGCGTTGGCCGCGGCGCCGATGCTCGTCTTCGACCGCAAGGACCAGGTCCAGCACCGCTTCCTGCGGTCGGTGACCGGCCGGGAGCTCGACCCGCCGGTCCACCACGTGCCCTCGGTGCCCGCGTTCAGCGAGACGATCCGGCGCGGCCTCGCCTGGGGACTGGTCCCGGAGCGGTTGGCCGAGGCGGACCTGGCCGACGGCACCTGCGTCGACCTCGACCCGGGGCGGCACGTCGACGTGCCGCTGTACTGGCAGCACTGGCGGCTGGAGTCACGCGTGCTCGGCGCGCTGACCGACGCGGTCCGCGCGGAGGCGGCTGTCGCGCTCCGCTGAGCCGGTCGGGCTGCGCGATGAGGAGGGGCCACGCGTCGAGGACGAGCCCCTCCTGCCGCTCAGGCGATGGTGCAGATCGGGGCGCCGGCGGTGATGACCGCGCCCACCTCGGCGGAGAGTCCGCTGACCGTGCCCGCCTTGTGGGCGTGCAGCGGCTGCTCCATCTTCATCGCCTCCAGCACGACGACCAGGTCGCCCTCGGCAACGGTGTCCCCGTCCGCGACGGCGATCTTGACGATGGTGCCCTGCATGGGGGAGGTGAGGGTGTCGCCGCTGACCGCCGCACCGGCCTTGGCGCCACCGCCCCGGCGGGCCGGCTTCTTCGCGGCGGGCGCGGCGGCCGTACCCGCGCCGAGGCCGGCGGGGAGGCTGACCTCCAGCCGCTTGCCACCCACCTCGACCACGACGGTCTCGCGCTCGGCCGGGCCCTCGACGGTGCCGGCGGGCGCGGTGAAGGCCGGCACGGTGTTGTCGAACTCGGTCTCGATCCACCGGGTGTGGACGGTGAACGGCTCGGCGGTGAACGCCGCGTCCCGGACCACCAGCCGGTGGAAGGGCAGCGCGGTGGCCATGCCCTCGACCATCATCTCGTCGAGCGCTCGGCGGGCCCGCTCCAGCGCCTCGGTACGCGTCTCGCCCGTGATGATCACCTTGGCGAGCAGCGAGTCGAAGTTGCCGCCGATCACGTCGCCGGCCGAGATGCCGGTGTCCACCCGGACGCCCGGACCGGTCGGCAGCCGCAGCGCCGTGATGGTGCCCGGGGCGGGAAGGAAGTTGCGGCCCGGGTCCTCGCCGTTGATCCGGAACTCGATCGAGTGCCCGCGCGGGGTCGGGTCCTCGGTGAAGCGCAACTTCTCGCCGTCGGCGATGCGGAACTGCTCGCGGACCAGGTCGATGCCGGAGGTCTCCTCGGTGACCGGGTGCTCGACCTGGAGCCGGGTGTTGACCTCCAGGAAGGAGATGGTGCCGTCGGCGCCGACCAGGTATTCCACCGTGCCGGCGCCGTGGTAGCCGGCCTCCCGGCAGATCGCCTTGGCGCTCGCGTGGATCTGGGTGCGCTGCGCCTCGGTGAGGAACGGCGCGGGGGCCTCCTCGACCAGCTTCTGGTGCCGGCGCTGCAGCGAGCAGTCACGGGTGCCCACCACGATCACGTTGCCGTGCTGGTCGGCGAGGACCTGTGCCTCGACGTGGCGGGGCTGGTCCAGGTATCGCTCGACGAAGCACTCGCCCCGGCCGAACGCGGCGACCGCCTCGCGGGTGGCCGACTCGAACAGGTGCGGGATCTCCTCCATGGTGCGGGCCACCTTGAGGCCGCGCCCGCCGCCGCCGAAGGCCGCC
Source organism: Micromonospora sp. CB01531 (assembly GCF_001905095.1). Taxonomy (GTDB): domain Bacteria; phylum Actinomycetota; class Actinomycetes; order Mycobacteriales; family Micromonosporaceae; genus Micromonospora. Next base: position 19,081 of record NZ_LWLS01000138.1, on the reverse strand, counting down.
TTGATGGCGACCGGCAGGCCGTGGTCGACGGCGAAGGCCATCACCTCGTCGGCGCTGCCGACCGGGTCCGGGGTGCCGGGGACCAGGGGCGCGCCGGCGCGCTGGGCGATGTGCCGGGCGGTCACCTTGTCACCGAGGTCACGGATCGCCTGCGGGGTCGGCCCGACCCAGGTCAGCCCGGCGTCGATGACGGCCTGGGCGAAGTCGGCGTTCTCTGAGAGGAAGCCGTAGCCGGGGTGCACCGCGTCGGCGCCGGACCTGGCCGCCACGTCGATCAGCTTGTCGATGCGCAGGTAGCTGTCCGCCGCGGTGTCGCCGCCCAGGGCGTACGCCTCGTCGGCGAGGGTGGCGTGCAGGGCGTCCCGGTCGGAGTCCGCGTAGACGGCGACGCTCCGCAGACCGGCGTCGCGGCAGGCGCGGATGACGCGTACGGCGATCTCGCCGCGGTTGGCGATGAGTACCTTGCGCACCTTGGTGGCTCCTCCCCGGAGGTCGATGCCGGGAGTTTATCGGCCGGCCTCGCGGCCCTAACGATCGCTCAGTGTGGGATGCGGCACTGTCGCACCACGCCTTAGTCAAATTTGCTTATTACGCTTGTCCGGTGTCGGCAACGCGGATGATGATTCTGGGTCTGGTCAGGTGGATGCAGCCGGTGCACGGCTACGACGTACGCCGTGAGCTGCTGAGCTGGAGTGCGGACAAGTGGGCCAACGTGCAGCCGGGGTCGATCTATCACGCGCTGCGCAAACTCACCGACGAGGGGCTGCTGCGCGCGGTGTCGACCGAGCAGGTCGGGGCTCGTCCGGCCCGCACCACCTACGAGGTGACGGCCAAAGGGGTGGACGAGTTCGAGAGCCTGCTGCGCGCGCAGTGGTGGCAGCTCCACGAGGTGCCGGATCCGTTCGTGGCGGCCTTCTCCTTCCTGCCGGCCATGCCGCGGGACGAGGCGGCGGCGGCCCTGCGGAACCGGGCGAACCTGATCCGGGCCGGCATCGAGTCGATGCGTGCCTCGCTGGAGTCGGACTGGGTGCGCAACTCGAAGCCGGTGCACGTCGGCTGGATGTTCGAGCTGTGGCTGGCCCGGGCCGAGGCCGACATGGCCTGGTGCGGGCGGATCGCCGAGCGGATCGAGTCAGGAGTGTCGTACCTGCCCGCTTCCATTGAGCAGGCCGCGGAGTGGTCCGAGTGGAAGGGCCGGGCCGCAGCTCGGGACAACAACGCGAAATAATCAATGTTGACCACGCGAGCTATATCGCGTTAGTGTCGGCGTGAACCGCGGGGGAGTGGTGTGTCCTCCCTGCGGACGATCGGCGGCCGGTCACGTCCGGCCCGGACGACCAGGAGCAGAGATGATCGAGACCAGGGGGCTGCGGAAGTCGTTCCGCTCCCGCGCGGGTCGCGAGACGAAGACCGTGGACGCGGTTCGGGGCGTCAACCTCGACGTCGCCGAGGGGGAGATCTTCGGCTTCCTCGGCCCGAACGGCGCCGGCAAGACCACCACGCTGCGGATGCTCGCCACTCTCATCGAGCCCGACGGTGGCGAGGCCACCATCGCCGGTGCGGACCTGCGCAAGGATCCGGCCGAGGTGCGCCGCCGGATCGGATACGTGGCCCAGGGCGGCAGCACCTGGGACGAGTCCACCGCCCGCGAGGAGCTGGTGCTGCATGCCCGGCTCTACGGCATCGGCAAGGCCGAGGCGCACCGCCGCGCCGCCCGCGCCCTGGACGCCTTCCAGCTCAGCGACTACGCGGACCGCAAGTGCAAGACCTACTCCGGCGGCCAGCGCCGGCGGGTCGAGATCGCGCTCGGCATCATCCACGAGCCGAAGATCGTCTTCCTGGACGAGCCGACCACCGGCCTGGACCCGCAGAGCCGGGCGCACATGTGGGACGAGATCCGCCGGCTGCGCGCCGAGGGGATGACCGTCTTCATCACCACGCACTACCTCGATGAGGCGGACGCGCTCTGCGACCGGATCGCGATCATGGACCACGGTGAGGTGGTCGCCGAGGGCACCCCGGCCGAGCTGAAGCGGGAGATCTCCGGCGAGGTGGTGATCGTCGGCCTCGACGCCCCGGCCACCCCGCGCGCCGCCGAACTGCTCGACACCGAGGCGTACGTCAACAAGCTGGAGACCGTCGACGAGGGCGGCCTGCGCCTCTACGTCGACGAAGGGGCCACCGCCATCCCGCAGGTGCTGCGCCGCCTCGACGGCGCCGGACTGGACCTGCGCTCCATCGAGCTGCACCGCCCCAGCCTCGACGACGTCTTCCTCACCAAGACCGGCCGCTCGCTGCGCGAGTCCTGACCAACCGGAGAAGCTGTCATGAAATTCGCCCGCGACACCTGGCTGATCTTCCAGCGCCAGTTCCAGCTGCTGCTCCGCAACCCGGTCTGGCTCTTCGTCGGCGTCTTCCAGCCGGTGATGTACCTGCTGCTCTTCGCCCCGCTGCTCAAGGCGGCGCTGAACGCGCCGACCCAGGCCGCGGCGTACAAGATCTTCGTCCCCGGCCTGCTGGTGCTGCTCGCCATCTTCGGTGGCCTGTTCCAGGGCTTCGGCCTGATCGCCGAGCTGCGCGCCGGGGTCATCGAACGGTCCCGGGTCACCCCGGTCAGCCGGCTCGCCCTGCTGCTCGGCCGTTCGCTGCGGGACGTGGTCTCGCTGATCGCGCAGGCGATCATCATCACGCTCCTGGCGCTCCTGTTCGACCTGCGCGTCTTCATCGGCTACCTGCTGCTGGCGTACCTGATGCTGGCCCTGATCGCGCTGATGACCTCGGCCGTCTCCTACGGCGTCGCGCTCAAGGTCAAGAGCGAGGACGCGCTCGCCCCACTGATGAACACCGTCGCCCAGCCGGTACTGCTGCTCTCCGGCATCCTGCTGCCGCTCGCTCTGGCCCCCGGCTGGCTCCAGGGCATCGCCAACTGGAACCCGTTCTCCTGGGCGGTCGACGGAGTCCGCGCGCTCTTCGCCGGTGACCTGAGCAACGACAAGGTCTGGCAGGGGCTGACGATCATCGCGGTGCTCGCCGTCGCCGGGGTGGTCTGGGCCGCGCGGCAGTTCGCCCGCAGCGTCCGCTGACCCGACGAGAGCTGCCTCTCATCAGAGGTGGGGCGCCGGCCCGACGCGCGTAGCGTGAGGCCAGTGCCCCACCTCAGCCGTGACAAGACGACCTGGTTGACCTATGCCCAGCTGGGGCTCTGGGGCTTCTTCCTCTACGGCTTCGGCCCGGTCGTGCCGCTGCTCCGCGACGAACAGGGCACCAGCGCCGCCGTCGCCGGCCTGCACAGCACCGGCATCGCCGTCGGCGCGATCCTCGGCGGGGCACTCTTCGCACCGGCCGCCCGCCGCCTCGGCCGCGGCCCGGCCACCTGGCTCGGCCTCGCCGGCGTGGCCGTCGGCGTCACCGCCCTCGGGCTGCTGCGCCCACTGCCGGCTACCATCGCCGCCGTCGCGGTGATCGCGACCTTCGGCATGATGGTGATCAGCGGGGTCAGCGTGCTGCTCACCGCCCACTACGGGCCGGCCGCGCCCGCCGCGCTCACCGAGGCCAACGCCGTCGGCGCCGGCATGGGCATCCTCGCCCCGCTGGTCATCGGCCTCACCGTGAACGCCAATCTGGGCTGGCGGCCGGTGCTGGCCGTCGAGGTCGGGCTGATCGCGCTGGTCGCCCTCGCCGCCCTGACCTTCCGGGTACGCCTGCCGAAGGGCACTCCCGCTGCCGCGGCTGCCGCCGGCCCGGTCGGCGTGACCACCCCGGCCGCCGCCGACCCGGTCGTGCCCTCCTTGGCGGCCGATCCTGCGCTGGTCGCCCCGGCTCCCGCCGCACCGGACGGGCGTGCCGATGACCGGGCGGCGCACCGGCTGCCCCGGGCCTACTGGATCGCCTGGGTGCTCATGTCGGTCACCGGCTCGATCGAGGTGTGCCTGTCGCTCTGGACCGCCGACGTGCTCCGTACCCATGCCGGGCTCGGCGCCGGCGGCGCCTCGGCGGCCGTCGCCGCGATCGTCTGCGGGATGTTCGTCGGCCGGGTGGTCGGCGGCCGGTTCGCGCTGCGCTGGCCGCCGGTGCCGCTGCTGCTCGCCGCGCTGACCGTCTCCCTGGTCGGGTTCCTCGTCTTCTGGTCCGCGCCGGTCGGCTGGCTGGCGGTCACCGGCCTGATCGTGCTCGGGCTGGGCAACGCCCTGCACTACCCGCTGGCGCTCTCCATCGCCCTCGCCGCCGCCGGGCCGGGCGCGGACAAGGCGGCCGGCTGGTCGTCGTACTCGATGGGGGTGGGCTTCGGGATCGCGCCGGTCGCCCTCGGCTGGGTGGCCGACGGCATCGGACCGCACCTGGCCTTCCTGCTGCTGCCCGGCTTCATCGCCGCCGCCGTGCTGCTCACCCTGCGGCTCGGCCGAGCGCTGCGCGCCCCAGCCGCCACCCCCCAGCCGCTCGCCGCCGCCTCTTGACCGACTCGCGTCCCTCTTGATCGGCTCGCGTTGCGGCATGTTGCGGCGTCCCATTGCGGCGATGCCGCAAGATGCCGCAACCCGAGTTGGTCAGCTCAGCGCACGTGGGCAAGGCTGACGCCGTCGGCGATGGGCAGCATGACCACGTCGACGCGGACGTCGGCCAGAATCTCGTCGTTGAATGCGGCGATGGCCCGATCGTCGGCATTCTCCGGGGCGAGCACCCGGCCGCCGCGCAGCGTGTTGTCCACCGCGATGACCCCGCCCGCCCGCATCCGGGGCACCAACTCGTCCCAGTACACCGGATAGCCGACCTTGTCCGCGTCGATGAACGCGAGGTCGAGATGCCGCTCCTGGGGCAACTCCCGCAGCCGGTCTGCGGCCGGGCCGATCCGCAGGTCGATCCGGTCCTGCACACCGGCCCGCGCCCAGTACCGCCGGGCGATGCCGGTGTACTCCTCGGAGATGTCGAAGCAGGTCAGCCGACCGCCATCGGCGAGCCCGCGGGCAATCGCCAGCGCGGACAGCCCGGTGAACGTGCCCACCTCCACCGCCTGCCGCACGTCGAGCAGTCGGGTGAGGAAGGTCAGGAACGCGGCCTGCTCCGGTGCGACCTGCATGCCGGCCTGCTCCGGCAGGGCGGCCCGGGTCTCCTCGGTCAGTTCATGGACGATCTCGTCCGGCGCCGACCCGTGCGCGACGAGGTACGCGTGCAGTTCCGGAGTGAGCGGCAGCGGTTTGGTGGTCATGACCGGACGTTAGCCGAGATGCTCGATCTCCTGGCCGCCAGGCGCGACCTTCGTCCACAGCTCGGTGACACTCAGCTCCAGCTCGCCGAGCAGACTGCGCAGCAGCGGCAGGCTCAGCCCCACCACCGTGCCCGGGTCGCCCTCGATGCCGGTCAGGAACGCGCCGCCCAGCCCGTCGATGGTGAACGCCCCGGCCACCGCCAGCGGCTCGCCCGTCGCCACGTACGCGGCGATCTCCTCGTCGCTGATGTTCGCAAAATGCACCGTGGTGGACGCGACCGCCTCCGCCCGCGACTCGTGGCGCACATCGATCAGGCAGTGCCCGGTGTGCAGGACCCCGCTATGCCCGCGCATCCGCTGCCAGCGGCGGGTGGCGTCCGCCGCGTCCGCCGGCTTGCCCAGAATCTCCCCGTCGAACGCCAGCACCGAGTCGCAGCCGAGCACCAGCGTCCGCTCATCCGGCGTGACGCGTAGTCGGCCCAGCACCGCCTGCGCCTTCAGCCGGGCCAACTCCAGGCACAGCTCCTCCGCTCGGTCGCTGACCACCTGTGACTCGTCAACGCCGCTGACCAGCACGTCGGGTTCGATCCCGGCAGCCTGGAGCAGCTTGCGGCGGGCGGGGCTCTGCGAGGCGAGTATGAGGCGCAGCGGCATGGAGGTCGACACGTGAGCGACGCTACCGGCTGATCCGCGGCGGCGGGTCGTCGGCACGTCGGCGCCGCCGCCACACCAGATAGCCACCGCCCGCCTCCAGCAGGACGCCCAGCGTCGCCAGGCCACGCGCGGTCGCGCCGCCGTCCCCGCCCTCATCCTCCGGTGCCGCCCCGGTCGGAACGGGCGCGGTCGCCGCCGCCGACCCGAAACCCAGCGGGGGTACGTCCGCCGTGAGCGCCGCGACCAGGTCGATGACGCCGTAGCCGTACTCGTCGTCCCGGCTGGGCGGCCCCTCGTCGATCGCGGTGGCGGTCAGCCGGTGCGCGATCTCCTCAGCGGGGAGGTTGGGGTACTTGGACCGGATGAGCGCAGCGGCCCCGGCAACGATCGCTGTTGCATCAGAAGTGCCAGTCCCCACGCGATACGTGCCGTTGACGCTGGTGCTGTAGATGTCCTCCGCCGGGGCCGCCACGTCGATCTGTGGACCAGTGACCGAGATGGCCGCATGGTTCCCCTTCCTGTCGACGCCCCCGACGGCAATAACGCCCGGCTCGCTAGCTGGGCAGCCGACGTTGAGATCGGCGGGGAAGTTTCCTGCGCCAGCGACAACTACAATGTTTGCTTGCAGGGCCGCCCCTTATTGCTCGTTGTAGACGGATGGTTGCGCCTGCAACGGCGGAAATGCTGATTACATCCGCCCCTTGAGCTGTGGCGAATTCGATGCCTGCTGCTAGGTCTTCTGTATCTCTGCCTTCACTCGAGTGTTTTCCGCGGATTGGAAGTATCTTGGCCTCGGGTGCTACCCCCAAGGCGCCGGCATTGCCGTTTTGGCCATGCGCAGCGATGAGGCCTGCCATGCCAGTTCCATGGCCGTCGGAGTCCGTACGCCCATCACCTGCACTGCCTGCTGTGGTTTCCACGCCCACAAGCAAGTTCCTTTGTAGGTCTGGGTGGGGTGCCACACCTGTGTTGGGAACAGCTACAGTGACGCCGGCCCCTCGGCTTATTTTCTGTGCCTCCTCTGCTTTCAAGTAGCGCAGATGCCATTGATTCTGCCGAACCGTTGCAGTGTCAGGCGATGAGGGAGCCGCGAAGGCGGGCGGCGTCGAGGTAAGCGCTATTGCACACATAGCTGATACGGCGGCGGCCTGGGCTCTGGGACCCTTCACCTATCAAACCCGATGGCCGGACCGGGATCGATGGGGCCCTTGTCATCCGGTGGGCGAACGACGGGCGGTACCCCTTCGTCGGTCTCCCATGGATTATCTGGATCCCATGGTCGAGGGCAACCGTCCCCGCGAGATCCCTGCGGCAAACGAGTGGGAGTGCCACCACCTCCCGTATTAACTGAGCCGGGCGATCCCCCGATGGGAGTGATGCCATGCGGTCCAGCAAGTTGCGAAGCTCTCCCTGCGCCTGGGCGGGAACCAGCAGCACCTGACGGCGCGGTCCCTGCGCCGCCGCCACCGATGACTCCGCCAACCGGATTTGTACGACGCGGAGGCACAGCCGCTCCTGGGTGGCCAAGGTTGTTCCCAGGCGCGCCGCCGATCAGTCCACCAGGCGGTAGGCCCTTAACCGGGCTGGCAGAGGTGAGGCCCCTCGCGCTTTCTGCAGTTGGCCGGCTCATGGGCCCACTCAGTTCGCGGAATTGGCTTGGCGACGTCGGGCGGCCTGGGGAACCTGGGAACGTTGGAGGGGATGGTGGGGCGCCGACGCTTGGCTGAGACGGCTCTGTTGACGGTATGAGAGGGGCTGCGCCTGGGTTAGCCGGTGCTAGCCCTGCTCCTGCCTCGCCAAGGATGGGACCGATGCCGGGTGCGGCAGGAGTCGATACGGGCTGCCCTCCCGGCGTTCGCGGGTTAACGCGACCTGCAGTCCTGGAGGCTGCGATAGGCACAGGCACCACCGGGGGGATGACAGGAGGCTGCGCTGAAGGCTCTGATGGCCCTGCTGAATGATCGATGCTTGGCCACGTACGTGGTGGGGGTTGGCGGAGCATTACTTGGGCTTGTTGGAGTTCGCCGCTCAACCCCGTCATCAACCCCCGCGCCTGCACGTTCAGCCGTTCCAGGTCCGCGTCCGTGACCGGCGGCTGCTGTGGCAGGCGGCTGCCGGCCACGGCCTTCGGGTCGGCGAGTGTCGCCTCGTACGCCTGCTTCTGCTGGAGCTTGGCCGCGTACTCGTCGTAGAGCGGCTTGAGTTCGGCCCGGGTGCTGCCGATGGCGCGGGTGGCGGCGGCGAGCGCGTCGTAGTTCGCGGCGGCGGCGTCGTGGGTGCGCTGCACCTTGTCGATCAGCTGGTCCAGTTCGCCGAGGTACGCGTGCGCGGCGGCGTTGGTGTCCGGCGGCCATGCCTCGGCGAGGCCGCGGCGGTATTCCTGCAACCGCCCCAGGTGGGCCAGGGCGAGGTCGCCGACCTTGCGCCAACCGGCGACCTGCTTCCACTGCCCGCTGGTGTCCTGGTCCTGTAGGCACGCCCACATGCTGAGCACGTCCATCAGGTGCCAGTCGGTGAGCCCGGAGGTGCGCCCGCCGCCCCGTTCGATCACGGCAGCACCACCGGCCGGTCGTCATCGGCCGTGGGATCGGTGAGCGTCGGCAGCGGGCGGCTCCCGCCGCCGGCGGAGCGGGCGAGGGCCTCCTGCACGTCCGCGACCCGGGCGGACGAGAACGCGTCGGAGTCCGCGTACCTGGTGGCGATCAGGTGTGCGGCGCCGGCCAGGTGGCCGGTGGCGGGCACCAGGCCCCAGACCACTTCGGCGGTCGCCGTCTGCGTCTCGTGGTGCGCCTGGAGGAACTGCACCAGCTCGATGAAGGCGTCGGCGGGGTTGGGGACGGCCGCCTTCATGTCGTCGGCGATGTACGACAGGTGTGGGGCGTAGTTGCGGACGACCTCGTCCTGGAGACGGTCGGCGAACTCGCGCATCTGCCGGATGTCCGCCTCGATGCCGCCGTAGCCACGCAGCCAACCCGCTGGCTGGCTCTCCTCGGGGATCATCGACCCTCCCTGCCTGTCACCGCACCGTCTCCCTGAGTGAGATTAATGGCTCACCATGGATCTCGGCAGTCCCGCCCGCCTGGTCGTACCCGGGGAAGTGTCAGCGGGGGAGGCCGGAGACGCGCCACGCGCCCGGGCCCGCGACGAGCGCGGCACCCGCCGGACGGGCGCTGCGCGTCCACTGCGACACCGCGGCCGGGGCGGGGGCGGCGGCCGGCCGGGTCCGGACCACGAGCGCCCCGACCAGGGCGGCCAGTTCCTCGGCGGTGGGCACCCCGCGGACGATCCGGAACAGCGGCTCTTCGGCAGACATGGCCCAAGGGTACGCGTCGAGAACTTGACCTTCGTCGCACAGTGGCGTGCCGGGGGTGTGACCGTCGGAGCAGCCGGGTACCGTCTCAGCGATGTCTGACGCGCTTCCCCAACTCGTTGCTGACCGGTATCGGCTCATGTCGCCGCTCGGCCAGGGCGGCATGGGTCGGGTGTGGAAGGCGCGTGACGAGGTGCTGCACCGGGACGTGGCCATCAAGGAGCTCGTCCCGCCGCCGAGCCTCACCCCGGAGGAGCGCCGCGAGATGCGGGAACGCTCGCTGCGGGAGGCGCGGGCGATCGCCCGGCTCAACAACATCAACGTGGTCCGCATCTTCGACGTGCTGCGCACCGACGGCGACCCGTGGATCGTCATGGAGTACGTGCCGTCCAGATCGTTGCAGGACACCATCGCCGAGGACGGTCCGGTGTCCACGGCCAAGGCCGTCCAGATCGGCCTCGGGGTGCTGGGCGCGCTGAAGGCCGCGCACAAGGCCGGCATCATGCACCGCGACGTCAAGCCGGGCAACGTGCTGCTCGGCGACGACGGCCGGGTGGTGCTCACCGACTTCGGCCTGGCCACGATCCCCGGCGACCCGAACGTGACCCGCACCGGCATGGTGCTCGGTTCGCCCGCGTACATCGCGCCGGAGCGGGCGCGGGACGGCACCGCGGGGCCGGAGGCCGACCTCTGGTCGCTGGGCGCGACCCTCTACGCGGCGGTCGAGGGCAAGTCGCCGTACGCCCGGCCGTCCGCGATCGCCACCCTGGCCGCGCTCGCCACCGAGCCGTTGCCGCCGCCGAAGAACGCCGGGCCGCTCAAGCCGGTCCTGCAGGGCCTGCTGCGCAAGGACCCGGCCGAGCGGATCACCGCCGAGGTGGCGGAGCGCCTGCTCCGCAAGGCGGCCGGGCGGCGTGCGAAGAGCATCTCGCTGCTGGACGGCGTACGCCGGCCCGGGCCGAACGGTCCGCGCGAGCCGCGCCCGCCGCTGGTCCCGGGGCCGCGTCCGGTCGACGGCCGCGCCGAACGGTCGTCCACCCCGGCCCCGCGCAAGCCCAACCTGGGCTCGGCCGCTGCCGCGGGCGCGGCCGCCGCCACCGCGAAGGTTTCCGGCGGCGCGGAGGCGGCCACCGCGAAGCTGACCCCGCCGGTCGCCGAGCCGACCGCGAAGCTCGATCCCACGCCCGGGCCCGCCCTCGACGAGACGAGGGTGGACGGGCCGGATCCGGCCGCCGGCGAGACCCGGGTGGACGGAACCGATCCGGCCCTCGACGAGACGCAGGTGGACGGCGAGCCTGTCGCCGACGACCGGGCGGAGCCGCCGGCCCCGCCGAAGAATCCGACCTCGATTCTGGCGGCGCCGGTGAGTCCGGCGCCGTCGACCGGTCGGGCCGCGGTCGTCCCGGGTACGAAGCCGGAGCGCAACCGCCGCAACCTGCTGATCGGTGCGCTGGTCGCGGTGCTGCTGATCGGCCTCGCGGTGGCCGTGCCACTGCTCAACAGCGGCGACGACGGCGGTGACGGAGGCCAGCCGAGCGCTGCCACCACCGGCGCCTCGGCGCCGTCAACGAGCAGCGCCGCGCCGACCTCGGCCGCGCCGAGCAGCGCCGCCCCCAGCCCAACCCCGTCCGTAACTCCCTCGGCCTCCGCCGGCACCCTGCCTGCCGGCTGGCACTACTACAAGGGCCCGAACGGCTTCCAGGTGCCGATTCCGGACGGCTGGCACGCCAGCGCCCGCTCCGGCTCGGTCACCATCACCGAGCCCAACGGTCTGCGGGAGCTGTTCATCCAGTGGACCGACCGGCCCGAGAAGGACGCGTACGCCGACTGGAAGTCGAAGGAGCCGGCGCGCAAGAACTACGTCAACAACTACCAGTACCTGGACATCAAGCGCTGTGACGGCTATTACCGCACCTGCGCCGACTGGGACTGGCTGGAGACCCGGGACGGCGCGCGCATCCACGTGCGTAACCGGGGTGTGGCCACGGCCAGCAATCGGGGCTACGCGCTCCGGTGGGAGGCGCCGGAGCAGGACTGGGCGGCCAACCTGGCCAGCTGGGACGTGATCACCAAGAACTTCAAGCCGGACCGCTGAGCCGGGAGAAAGTCCAGGGCCGGCTCATTCGCATGGCCTTCCGTCGTTCGGGGTAGTGGAAGTTGCGACGACGGAAGGAGGTACGACATGAGTTACCGACACAGGGACACCGGGCCCCGGCTGGCACTGTGGATGCTGGTCGCGCTCGGGGACATCGTCCTGCTGCTGGTGAGCGCCGGCCTCGCCGCGCCGGTCGCGGTGCTCGCGGTCGTGGCTCTCGTCGTGGCGGGGGTGGTGACCTGGCGGCTGGCCCGGCGCACCACCCTGGCCGGGCGGGCTGCGATTCCCGTGCCGGCCGGCACGCGACGCCGAGCCTGACCAGGTGCCGCAGACGACGCCGGCGGCAGCCGGACGGGCTGTCACGTGACAGCCGGTCCCGCTGCCGCCGACCTTGTTCGTGAGGGCCGTCAGGTGTTGTTGGCCAGCGCGATCAGGCGGGTCCGGTCACCGTTCCAATAGTTGCGGTCCACGTCGCCGCTGATCCCCGACACGCTGCCGGTGCTGGTGTACTGCCAAAAGCTCCAGAACGGGGCGCCGGCCGGCAGGGTGCCGGGCGTGCTCGCCCAGCGGGCCAGCCAGAGCGGGTGGTTGGCCCACGGTCCCGTCCAGCTGCCGGTGCACTGGTTCCACCAACTCGTGGTCGTGTAGATGACCGCGTACCGGCTGGTCCGGGACTTGTAGGTGTTGAGGAAGTCCTGGATCCAGTTCCGCATGCCGGTGGTGCTCAGGCCGTAGCAGTAGCCGCCGCTGTACGGGTTGGCCTCCATGTCGAGCGCGGCGGGCAGGGTGCGGCTGTCAGCCGACCAGGCGCCGCCGCTGCTGGCCAGGAAGTTGGCCTGGGTGGCCCCGGAGGAGATGTTCGGCCGGGCGAAGTGGTACGCCCCGCGGATCACGCCCGCGTTGTACGCGCCGACGTAGTTGGCGCCGAACCTCGGGTCCTTGTAGGTGGTGCCCTCGGTGGCCTTGATGAAGGCGAACTGGATGCCGGCGTTGCGCACACTGGTCCAGTTGATGCTGCCCTGGTAGTTCGAGACGTCGATGCCGGGGGTGGTGGCGGCCGTTGCCGGTCCGGCAGTGGCGACGAGGGCCGCCATCGCGGTGGCGGCGACGGTGAGGCCGGCGGCGAGCAACCGGCGTACGGAGAGCCTGCTACGAGCCATTGATCCCTCCAGAGATGGACGTTGACGTATACCCATACTTGGAGGTAAGTGCCTGGCATCGCAAGGGGACTTAAAGAAATTTCCATTGACGGTCATCAGCGCTTTGCCTGACCGGTCAGGGCCGGTCAGCGCAGCGTGGCAGGGTCCAGTGCCCAGCGGAACGGCTCGGTGAGAGCCAGCATCTCGCCGGCCTTGGCCACCTGGTCCTCCACGTAGTGGCCGTTGTCGAGCCGGTACAGCCGCAGCGCGTGGCTCTCGCCGTCCTGCTCCACGAGCAGGTACCAGGGAATCCGGGCGATGGCGTAGAGCTGCATCTTGACCAGGCGGTCGGCGGCGGCGTTCCCGGGCGAGACGATCTCGCAGACCAGCGTCTCTGTTCAGCTTAGCGATCTTGAGTCGGATGGGGTTTCCGGGATCGTTTCCCACCGTGGTGGGGTCGCGTGGGCGTGCAGGTGGAATCCTGCGCCCAAGGCGGCTCCTCGTGGCCGGTGGCCGGCGGTGGGTGTGCTGATCGCGTTCACGCTTTGGTGTCGGTGGGCTGCGCGGGGCAGCTTCCGGTCCGTTGGTGCGTGTCCCTCCGGACGCTTGCCCGCCTGACCGTGGGGCCGGGCGGGGGAGGGTGCCCTCCGTCGCCTGGGCGCGGGGCGTGGTGGCTTGTGCCGGGTGGGGCCGGTCTTCGACCGGTCCCTCCGGCTGGTCTTGGACATGGTGGGGGTGACGACGGCTGCGGCTTCGAGCTCGTCGACGACCGTGCGGATCACCATGGCACCGGTGGTCTTGTCGGTGACGCTTTTGGCTTGGTGGGTGAGTCCGCGGGCGGCGATACGCCGCCAGGCGCCGTGGTCGCGGTCGCCCTGCCAACGGCAGGAGCGGTCGGGGCAGGTGGCCCACTTCCATCCCGCGACGGTCGGCTGGTCGGGGGCTTTACGGTGCCGCAGCGGGGTCAAACATTGCGGGCAGTGCTTTGACGTGTTGCGGGCGGGGACGGTGACCACGGCGATACCGTGCTCGGCGGCGAGGTGCCTGATCCGGTCGGTGATCTTTCCGCGGACCTGCTGGGACAGGCGCGTGTTCAGGCTGTGCCCCATGCCCTTGGCTTTCATCGACCGCAGGTCTTCCAGGTAGATCGCCGTCGCTCGGGCGGCGATCGCTTGGTCGACGGTCCAGCGGGCGGCAGCCCACGCGAGCGCGTCGTTCAAGTTCGCGCGGCGGGCGGACACGTGCCGGATCTCGTCCCGGATTACCGCATGCTTGCCGACAAGTTGATGCCGCTCGTCGACGCCGATGAGCCGCTGGTAGTGGTCGGCCTTGGCGTGCAGCCGCTCACTCTGGCGGCGCAGGCGGTGCTGCTTGGCCAGGATGCCGGCGGCCCGGAACTGGCCACCAGCCCCCAACGCCGTGATCCGCCCGGTGTCGTGCAGTCGTAGGGCTCCGGCGCTGAGGAGAGTGTTGAGACCCCAGTCCACGCCAAGCGCGACCAAGTGACCGGCAGCCTGGGCCTTCGGCACGACGTGCGTGTACGCCATGTCGGCACGCACCGTCCCGTCGGTGAGGCGGAGGGTGGGCAGGTGCAGCACCGCCGAGGCGGGAACCGTGGGCGGCAGCTCGATCGGGCAGGCGACCCACGTCCAGTCCCGATACGTCTGCGGATCCGTTCGTGAGGGCAGCTGCAGCCGCAGCAGCGCCCTGCCCGGGCCGGTGTCGCTGCGCTCGATGGTGGCCTGCTGCCGATCACACGCGGCCAACAGCAACATTCGCGGAATCCGCGGGGTGCCTTCGAGTTCGAACACGTCCACCGGCAGGCGACCGTTGGTGTTGAGGAAGGTGGCGGCCTGGCGGGTGCGGGCATTGATGATGCTGGAAGGCAGATGCTGCCCGCCCGGGATCGCCTGGCGGATCTGGTCCCACTCGGCGGGGGTGCGCTTGCGCGGATCGGCCGGCCACGTCGACAGGACCCCGGCGGTCACGTCAGCGCGCCACTTCACCGAGCGCAGAGCACGCCCCGCCTGCTCCTGCGTCATCCGCACGACCCGGTCATTGACCCTCACACCCCCGGGCGGGGTGGCGGCCCAGCCCAGCCGCCGCAACGCCATCCACGCGTGCGACGGCAACCTCCGCCCACCCGCATCCACCCCGCCCGTCAACAACCCCACATCCACGCGGTTCCAATGCTCACCGACCAGCGCGGCCACCATGCCAGCCACCAGATCAGCACACCAACCGACCCGCTGCGCAAGCAGCGCCCGAGACAGGACCTCGCCGGTCTCCTCGTCCACCCCCGCGCGCAGCACAACGCGGGCACACGCGGTCCGGGCCGTCTCGCGTTCGCCTAGCCGCAGCTTCCCGCTCACCGACTCAACGCCTCAACACCGACCCACAAAAAGCGGCCCTCACCGCCGACCCACGCCACCGGAACCCTCCCGAGCCAACCCAAACGAGATGCGCCACAGGGTGAACACCGACACGCTTCCCGGCCTTGGAAAGCCGAAAACGTTCCACACTGGCCAACCTATGATCACCGATCATCGATAATCAAGTCGGTCAGCCTGACCTCGCCTGCCTCGATGACCGTGCCGTCGTCGGCGGTGCCCGCCACGACGAGGTCCGGAATGACGATCCGATCGGCCCGGAGCCGGACATTCACGGCCTCGAAGACCAACAGCCCATCCGGCGCGACCGCCGACTCAGCCGAGTTGGCGAGGCGGCGCGAACGGCCTGGTACCGCTTGCTCGGGGCAGGGCTCACGATCAGGCTCCCGTCGAGCAGTTCGATCCGGTTACGGCTCTCGCCCATGGCGAGGTAGTCGGCCTCCGCCCAAGGCCGACGTGCTGGTCAACGGGCTCAAGGGGTGCCGCACTCGCCGCGTTCACCTCCCGCTCCGTTCGCCACCCGGTCAGTCTCACACGAGACGAGGCCACGCCCGCCGACTGACACAGCTCGGGCCGGTAGGCTGCCCGCCCATGCCCCTCATCGACGGTCTCACCACCCTCTGGGACAAGCTGCTGAGCGCGCAGCCCGACCCGCCGCCCCTGCTGGTGCTGGTCACCGCCGCCGTCGCGCTGGCGGTGGTCGCCACCCGGGTGCCCTGGCGGATCGCCCGCAACGCGGTGACCATCGCGCATGAGGGTGGCCACGCGCTGACCGCGCTGCTGACCGGTCGGAAGCTGCGCGGCATCCGGCTGCACTCGGACACCTCCGGCCTCACCCTCTCCGCCGGTCGCCCCGCCGGGCCGGGCATGATCTTCACCCTGCTCTCCGGGTACGTCGCCCCGTCGCTGGTCGGCCTCGCCGGGGCGTGGCTGCTCGCCGGCAACCGGATCACCCTGCTGCTCTGGGTCGCGGTGGTGCTGCTGCTGGCCATGCTGGTGATGATCCGCAACGTCTTCGGCGTGCTGTCGCTGCTGGCCACGGGCGGAGTGGTGCTGGCGGTGTCCTGGTACGCATCGCCGCAGGTGCAGGCGGCCTTCGCCTGGGCGTCGGTCTGGTTCCTGCTCCTCGGCGGCGTACGCCCGGTGGTCGAGCTGCAACGGCTGCGTAGCCGGGGGCGGATGCCCGAGTCCGACGCCGACCAGCTCGCCCGGCTCACCCCGTTCCCAGCGCTGTTCTGGGTGACGGTCTTCGCCCTGGTAAACCTGGCCGTCCTGGTCGGCGGTGCGCTGCTGCTCGCCGGCCCGATCCTCACCGACACGGGCGTCACCCTGTAGCGACGCCGGGCCGTTGGCCGCGCGACGGCGGGACGGGATTCAGCCCGCGGCGGCTGCTCCGGGACGTCGCGGACACCGGCCAGCGTTGGCTGGTCCACCTCGCCACGGCGGGCTGACCCGGGAGGCAGAATCAGACCGTGCGATACGTGATCATCGGAGCGGGCGCGGTTGGCGGCACCATCGGCGTACGGCTGGGAGAGGCCGGCCGCGACGTGACGCTGGTGGCGCGCGGCGCGCATCTGGACGCGATCCGGGAGCGGGGGCTGGTCCTGCGGACGCCGGACGGTGCGCTGACCAGCCGGCTGCCCGCCGTGGCCGGGCCGGGCGACCGGCCGCTGCCAGCGGACACCGTGCTGGTGCTCACGGTCAAGTCGCAGGACACCGAGGCGGCGCTGGCGACCTGGGTGGACACCCCGGTCGAGGGGGGCGGCACGGTGGGGGAGCGGCTGCCGATCGTCCTCGCCCAGAACGGCGTCGCCAACGAGCGGGCCGCCCTGCGCCTCTTCGCCCGGGTGCACCCGGTCTGTGTATGGCTGCCCGCCACCCACCTGGAACCAGGTGTCGTGGTCGCCAACGGGCACCCGCACCCGGGGATGTTGCACCTGGGCCGCTATCCGTCCGGATCGGACGACACCAGCCGGGTGGTCGCCGCCGACCTGGCCGCCGCCGGCTTCGTCGCGCCGGTTCGTGACGACGTGATGCGCTGGAAGTACGGCAAGCTGCTCGGCAATCTCGGCAACGGCCTCCAGGCGCTGCTCGGTTCGGACATCCCCGAGCCGCTCGCCGCCCGGGTACGCGCCGAGGGGGAGGCCACGCTGGCCGCCGCGGGCATCCCGCACACCACCCCGGTGGAGGAGGCCGCGGAGCGGGGCGACCGGGTGCGCCACCGGCCCGTCGACGGTGCGGAGCGGGCCGGCGGCTCGACCTGGCAGAGCCTGGCCCGGGGCGCGGGCTCGGCCGAGGCCGACCATCTCAATGGGGAGATCGTGCTGCTCGGCCGGCTGCAGGGGATACCGACCCCGGCGAACGCGGCGGTCCAGGCCGCGGTCCGCCGGGCAGTCCGCGAGCGCATCCCGGCCGGCCGTTTCCCGCTCACCGAGTTGGAGAAAATGGTCGGCTGACCGGGCAACCGGACCCCCGATCCCAGGCGTCTCACCTGCGACCGCCACGGGGGAGGTAGCAGCGTGCCGGACGTCGACGGGTTCGACGAGTTCTACCGCGGCAGCCGGCAACGGCTGCTCGGGTTCGTCTACGTGCTCACCGGCAACGTCGCCGAGGCCCAGGACGCCGTGCAGGAGGCGTACATCCGGGCCTGGCAGCGCTGGTCGACGGTGAGCGGGTACGACGACCCGGAGGCGTGGGTACGGGTGGTGGCCAGCCGGATCGCGGTGAGCCGGTGGCGCAGCCTGCGCAGCCGCGCCCGGGCGTACCTGCGGCACGGGGTGGAGGAGAGCGTCGCGCCGCCCAGCGCCGACACCGTCGAGGTGGTGGCCGCGCTGCGTCAGCTGCCCGAGGAGCAGCGCACGGCCATCGCGCTCTACTACCTGCTCGGCATGCCGGTCGCCGAGGTCGCCCGGGAGACGGCGGCTCCGGTTGGCACGGTGAAGGCGCGACTCTCCCGGGGGCGCGCCGCGCTCGCCGGGCTGCTCGCCGTCGTGGATGTGGAGGAGGCCGCCGATGCGTGACGACGACCTGGCATTCGTCGAGCTGGTGCAGCGGGAGTTGGGGGACGTCCGCTGGCCCGAGCCGGTCGAGATCCGGGCGCGGGCCCGGCGCCGCAGCCGGCGTACGGCGGTGGCGGCCCTGGCCGTGCTCACGGTCGCCTCGGCCGCTGCGGTCGTGGTGGCGGCCCGCCCCGACCCGTCCGAGCCGCCGTCCATCGTTGCCGGGTCGTCGCCCGCGTCCGGTCCGTGGTCCGCTCCACCGGCGACCGGAGAGCCCGAACCGACCCCACCACGGCGTTCGCCGATGGCCTCGCCCGCCGCCGAGGTCCCGCTGGACGTGCTGCTGCAACCCACCGATGTGAAGGCGAAGACCGAGGCCCCGGTGACCGAGGCGGGTCTCGGCGAGGGGGTTCAGCTGGATGCGATGCTGCTGTATTGCCGCAAACTACAGGGGCAGTCGGCCGACTGGGAGCCGTCCCGTTACTCGCGCTCGCTGACCCTGCTGCGGAACCGGCCGGGTGAGGCCGAGCAGCCACCGAGTGACGTCCTGCTCAACCAGGACGTCTACCGCGTCGCGCCGGACGTGGCCCAACGGATCTTCGCAGAGATGGCCGAGGTGCTCGCGCCGTGTCGGCAGTGGCGGTCCAGCGGTCCGATCCTGTGGCAGGGAAAGACGATCAGCGCGCAGGCCGTGCACTCCTGGGAGGAGGTCGACCGGAACTTCGCCGGCGACGAATCGGTGTTGCTGCGGCACACGGTGACCCAGGCCAGGAACCTGGACACCGGAAAGCCGCTGGGCGAGGTGCCCGATTCCGACAGCACGGCAGTCGTCCGGGTCGGCGACCTGATCTCGGTCATCAGGGTTGGCGGTGCTGGCGCCGAATCCGACCTGCGCCGCCTGGCCGGGGTCGCCGCGGACCGGATGTGCGTCGCCGCCAATCCCCGCTGCTGACCACCTGAAGATCCGCGCGACTCCGGGGAAACCCCTGCCCATGCGGGTGGGAGCCGACTTTCCCGAAGTCGCGCGGACGAGGCGGAGCGTCAGAGCGGGATGTTGCCGTGCTTCTTGGGGGGCAGGGTCTCGCGCTTGGTCCGGAGCACCCGCAGGGCCCGGACGATCTGGGTCCGGGTCTCGTGCGGCGGGATCACGCTGTCGACGTACCCGCGTTCGGCGGCGATGTACGGGTTGGCCAGGGTGTCCTCGTACTCGGCGATCTTCTCGGCCCGGACGGCCGCGGGGTCGTCGGCCTTCGCCAGGTCCTGCCGGTAGAGGATGTTCACCGCGCCCTGC
>NZ_LWLS01000137.1 GCF_001905095.1 Micromonospora sp. CB01531 | reverse complement strand
CAGCAAGATCTCAAACGGCGGCTGCCGTACTAGTCTCGGTACGGCGACGGGCCGTCGCCGTACAACTGTGGCCGACGATCAGCTGTGGCTCACCAGGCGCTCGTGCGGGCACCCAGGTAGTCATCGGATGGTGGGGCGTCGTCGCCGAGCTGGAGGCCGATCTGCAGCGAGATGCTCGCCAGCGGCGACAGCGCGGGGAAATCGCTCTCGAACCGCCATGGACGGATTTCTCGCTGCCGCATGATCCGCGCGGATATGGCGACTGCGCCGGCCAAGTCGAGATCGATCAAGTCGGTCTGGGCGCGTCCGGTCGACCAGTGGTGATCATCAGCTGCGGCGAGCTGCAGTTGCCGGCTGTGTGCCTCGGAGAGTTCGACGATGATCCGTGCCAGTTCACGTCTGATCCCTTCGGCGTCGGATTCCAGGTGGCTGAGCAGGCTACCGAGCCGCCACCAGGTCGAGAAGGGCTGGGATGTCGCACCGACCGCCGCCGTCCGGTGCGCCTGCGGTGCCTCAGTCAGCCGCGGCCACAGGTCGGTAGCGTCGGGGGCCGCCGTGAGCAATAGGTAGCGCTGCTGCGCAGGCGTTGAAAGTGCTGCCGAGCCGAGTAGTCCGGTGTCTGTGATCTGGGAATCGGACAGCAGGGCGCCGAGAAGTTCGGCGGCCGAGATCGATCGTTCTCTGTCTCCCATTGCAGCGACGGCAAGGAAGTCACCGAATGGCAACCCGAGCTCACTGTAGCCGCGGCTGGCCTCCAGCAAAGTCGCCCGGCCAGTTTGTACGTCGAGAAGCAACTCAGCAACGGCGGCGTTTCGCAATGCATCCGCGACCTCGGCCAGCCGCACCCAGGGCCCCCCGCCCAGGGGGCGTTGGATCTCCCGCAGGCGTTGACCGACGGCCCCTGCCTCCTTACCTATGAGGTTGATGACGTGCGGGCCAAAGCCTCCGGGAGGAGGGCGATCGCGCATTAACTCAGCCAAGTCGCGTACGTCGACCCGGGGCTCTTCCAACTCCGCGTATGCGCGATAGAAGCGTGCTCGAGCCGCGACCGTCGACGGGTCGAGCCGCAGTGCCTCCCACAATCGCTCCGGTAGCGTCACAGCATGCTCCGTTCCGCTAGCAGCGCGGCAGGGTGACAGAAGTTGAGGTTCAGCAGGAGATCGGTGAGCCTGAGCCGGCCATCCGGCGCAGGCTCGTACCGCTCCGCGCAAAGGATCTGTGCGGAGGGGATGTGCAGCTTGGCCGCCACCTCGCCCTGCCAGTACCAGCCGGAATATGCGCGGCCATGGTTCAGCTCCCGGATCTCTTCGGCGACAGTCGGAATCCGGACGGCTGGGTTGGATCCAACGAGGACGTAGCAGTAGAGGACCCAGCCGGGGCACGCGGGCTTAGCAGGGCCGGCGTAGTCGGTGGTGGCGAACTCAAGCGCGGTGCGAAGCGCGCGATGGGTGATGTTGGTCTTGGCTGCCACGTCGCGGTCGACGCAGCCGGCTGACAGTGAGATGAAGGGCGTTACATCGCAGAACTTGCGTCCCGTGGTCGGCTCCACGCTGCTGAAATTGTTGACGTGGCGGTCGAGGTTCTCCTCGGTGAGGCGCTGTATGGCGGCGGCCACGGGGAAGCCCCCACCCCGTTGCCAATGCGACTCCCAGTCTCGGCAGCGCAGGCCCGTCGGATCGGTGAGTATCTGCTGGATGGCCCCTCTGTCGAGTTTCGCCAAGCCCTTGCAACACCACTGAACGATCATGTCTAAGCTTCCCTCGGTGCCGACTGTGTGCCGATTTCGGAACCGAGCGTGGCGGTCAACGCCTGGTGCCGTTTCTTGATGACATCGGGCGACGTCCGTTCTGCTTCCTGTGTGAACATCGCATCCCAGGTGGGTTCCCAGTACTCGGTGAATGCCTTTACCCGGCTTCCGTGCTGGGACGTCAGCCCCGTACGTAGCTGTGCGCTGGACCCGGGGACCACGAACGTCTTGAACAGGGCTGAGATGAACGCGTCGTACGCCGCTACTGCCGAGGTCGAAAAGAATGGGCTGTTGGCGTGGAAGAGCCGATCGAGTCGCCGCTTACGTAGCAGGATCTCGGGTGGCGAAAGCTCCTTCCAGTTGCCCACCCACGTGAAGTAGCAGAACAAGTCGTTGAGGTCAGGCAGGGCAGCAGTGAGCAGTTCGATGCGCTTCTCGACCAGCTTTTGGCTGAACCACTGCCGGTTCTCGGCACGCCTCAACGCGCGGCTGAACACAGCAGCTAGCACGGCAACGGCGACCGGAACCATGCCGCCGATGACGAGCTTGGCGACCTCCAGGCTGTTCCAAACCGAAGCGGCGAGCACGTGCAGCTCCCTCCCGTCACTGTCGACGGTGGCATCGTTGCAGATCGCTTCTGTCGCGTCATCCGCCGTAAGCACGCACCCGTTGGTCCCGGGGTGCCGGCTTACTCCCCGGCAAGACCAGCCTCAGATGGCTGCCTATCTCCATGAGGCCTAGAGGGCGTCTCATTCACGCATTTTGCGAGTGATGCCGCCTTCACTTATCTCGCTAGCCTCGATGATTCGCGCCTGACGCCGGCTCCTTCGGCCCGGCACGTCTGATCGTTGGCTGTCGATGTGGCCTGGTTCCGGGCATGGTGGTGGGCCGTCTGTCGCGGCGGTGGGCGTGGTCTCCTGGGGTCCTCCGGGTTGTTGGGGCGGTGGCTGTGCTGGTCAGCCGGGGTCGGGGATGGTCGTGATCTGGTTGAACGCGGTGGTGATCTGTTCGGCCCAGGGCCAGTCGGCGGGGATGCGTAGCCAGCGGCGGCCTTGGCCGTGCACGAGGCGGGCGGCGGTGTGCAGGATCCGGTAGCGCAGTCGTTTCGGTTCGGCTTTGGCCAGGTCGCCGTCGAGGCCGATGAGCTGCAGCCAGGCGATCAGGTCGACGGCGATCGCGGCGGCGGTGCACCAGGCCTGGTTGATGGCGAACTCGCGGGAGGGTAGTCGGCGTAGGCCGGTGTCTTTGGCGCAGCGGATCCGGTCCTCGACGCGGGCGTGGGCCCGGTGGCGGGCCTCCAACCACTGCAAGGCACCTACTGTGGTGTTGGTGACGAAGGCGGTGTAGCGCCAGCCGTCCCGGTGCTCGAACAGGGTGAGTTGGGCGCCGGGGTGGGGGCGTTCCCGCCGGACGATGACCCGCATCCCGGCCGGCCAGCCGGGCAGAGGCAGCAGGCCGGTCAGTTCGGCGACGGCGGCGCCGTCACGCACACCACCGTCGGCGTCGATCGCCGGCGACCACGCCGAGGCGGGCAGGGCGGTGATGGCGGCGCGTTCGGCCTCGCCGATCGACCAGCCGAGGGAGTACTCGACCCGCCGGCCACGCTTGCTGTCCTGCTGCGTGAGCCAGTCGAGCACGGCGTGGGTGGCCGCGGCGGAGTCACCGCGGATGAGCAGGTGCCGGCGGTGCTTCGCGGGGACCTGCGCGATGGCTTGGGCGAGCACGTCGAGGTGATCGGCGGCCGTGTTGGCCCCGCCGTTGCCCGGCCGTAGCTTGATGGCCAGCAGCTCGGCGGTGTTGTCGCACGTCACCAGGATCGGATGGAACCCGTAGCTGTGCTTGTAGGTGGCCGCGGCGCCTTCCTTGTCGCTGTGTGCGATCACGATCGTGGAATCCACGTCCAGGACCACCACACCGGTGCCGATGTCCCGCCCGGCCGCCCTCGCCGTCGGCGGGCCGCCGAACAGCTGCCACATCCGGGCCCGCACCCTCGCCCTGGCCTTGGCGATGCGCCGCAGCTGCACCACGCCGATCTCGTCCAGGCCCGCCACACCGTGGTGTCCGAGGCCACCGGCCCGAACACCTCGCGCTGATGGCGCAGCACGTCGATGTCCGCGATCGCGTCCCCACCGTCAGCGATCATCACCGCCAGGTCGACCAGCACCCGACCCCGATCATGCACCGGCCACCAGCCGGCCCGGGCCAGCCCCGCCGACAGTGCTCCGGTCAACCCGGCCCGATCCGCCAGCAACCGCAGCAACGCCGCACCGACGTGCGACACCACACCCGAACCACCCGCGGTGACCCGCAGATCCCGCGACCACGCCGTAAGCTGCACCTCGGAAGTGCCTCCCCCAGAGAGAAACCTGTAGATGTCGCAATCACAAGTTTCCCTTGCAGGGCAGGCACTTCCGCTCATCTACACGCTGACGAACAACGCATCTTGGCGATCACGGTGAATCACCCAGGCTAGCGCTTGGGCCAGTGCCAGGCCGGCTGGTCGAATCGGCCCCGGCTGGCCACCCGGGTCTCGCCGAACTCCTTGACCAGCTCGATCCTGGCCATTTTCGGCGCATCGTGCTCCAGCGCGTCCATCAGGGTTCGGGCGTGGCTGACCACCACAACCTGCGTGCGGTCGCGCTGGCGATGATCAGCCTGGCGAGGGGCCGTAACAGCTCCGGATGCAGGCTGGTCTCCGGCTCGTTAAGCACCAGCAAAGCCGGCGGCCGCGGGGGTGAGCAGAGCGGCGACACACAGCAGGTACCGCAGCGTGCCGTCGGACAACTCGGTGGCACCCAGCGCCGGCAGCAGGCCCGGCTGCCGCAGCCGAAGCTGAATCTGTCGCGTACCCGTCGAATGGCTGTCGTCGCGGCCGTGGTCGCCACGACCACGGCCGCCACCCTGGTCGGCGCCCCGGCGGTCGCCGCACCCGACGGCGGGGCGATCCGGTACGCCGTGGGCGCCGAAGCCGTGCCGGGGAGCTACCTCGTCGTACTCAAGGACAGCGCCGTCGGTGGCCGGCCCGGCACCCGGCAGGGCGCCGTCGCGAGCCACGCCGCCGGCCTGTCGCGCCGCTACGGCGGCACGGTCGGCCATGTGTACGGTGCGGCGCTGAACGGTTTCGAGGCGCGGCTCACCGAGCCGGCCGCGAGGCGGCTCGCCGCCGATCCGGCGGTGGCGTACGTCGAGCAGAACGCGGTGGTACGGGCCGCGCGGAACCTCTCGTCCCCACGTCTCGCGGGCGTGCAGCCCAACCCGCCGTCCTGGGGCCTGGACCGGATCGACCAGCGCAACCTGCCCCTGAACCAGCAGTACGCCTACGCCAACACCGCACCCGGCATCCGGGTCTACGTGATCGACACCGGGATTCGGGCCACGCACGTCGACTTCAATGGCGCCGTCCTGCCCGGGGCGGACTTCGTCGACGGGGCCCTGCCCGCCGACGACTGCCAGGGGCACGGCACGGCTCTCGCCGGCATCGTCGGCGGGCAGCTGCACGGGGTGGCCAAGGACGCCCGGCTGGTGCCGGTGCGGCTGCTCGGCTGCACCGGCGCCGGCACCACTGCCCAGGTCATCGCGGGCGTCGACTGGGTCACCGCCAACGCCCGCGGGACGCGGGCGCTGGTCAACATGGGTGTCGGCAGCAGCCCCAGCACCTCACTCGACAACGCCGTGACGAACTCGATCAACTCGGGTATCCCGTACGTCGTTCCGTCGGGTTCGTCGGCCGCCAGCGCCTGCAACTACTCACCCGGCCGGGTGCCGGCCGCCGTCACCGTGGCTGGCACCACGATCACCGACGCGAAGATGAGCTCGGCGAACTACGGCAGCTGCCTGGACATCTTCGCGCCGGGCCAGAACATCACCACCACGGCGATCGCCTCCGACACCAGCTCGATCACGTTGAGCAGCAGTTCGATGGCCTCCGCGCACGTCGCCGGCTGCATCGCCGTGGTGGCCGAGGCGAACCCCCTGTGGACCGTCGGCCAGGCGGCCAACCATGTCCTCGCCACCGCGACCACCGGCCTCGTGAACAGCCCGGGAGCCGGGTCGCCGAACCGACTGCTCTACTGCGCCCCCTGACCGGCCGCGTCGAGGGTGCCCACCGGCCCGGGGAGCGACGGCTCCCCGGGCCGGGCCCGGCGTCAGTTCCAGGGGTTGGCGGGCTGGTCGTTGATACTGGTCCAGAAACGACCGGCCGGCAGGTTGCCGGAGGCCCAGAGGGACCAGCCGCCACCGTCGTGGAACTCCGCCATCCGCCACCCGCTGCCGAACTGCGCCGCGCAGATCGCGTCGGCCGCCGCGAGGCTGGTCAGCTGGGCGCCCGGGATGGCCGGGGTGACCGCGACGGCGCCGCCGGCCCACCTGCCGAAGCCCGTGGTGGGGATGCCGGCGGGCGCCCGCCGGCCGTCGATGCGGATGCACAGCACCGGCAGGGACGCGGTGGCGGGCGTGTCCCCGGTGTACGCGTTGGTGGTGGCGTCCCGACCCACCTGCACGACGCCGTCGCTGCGTTGGGTCAGCCGCGCCCAGGTCATCCCGGCGTGGGTGGCCGGCGGCGCGCCGACGAACAGCAGCCGGTTGGCCGAGCCGGGGCCCGGGTTGCTCACCTTGTTGGGCGTCGCGTTGGCGTACAGTGCGCTGGCCACCGCCCCGGGTGACGCGCTCGGGTTCCGCTGCAGGTAGAGGGCGGCGGCGCCGGCTACCAGCGGCGCGGAGAACGAGGTGCCGCTGACGGTGTTGTACTGGTTGTCGGCGTCCAGCCAGGCCGTGCGTACGCCGTATCCAGGGGCGAACATGTCGACCTTGCCGTAGTTGCCGAAGCTGGCCCTGGTGTCGCTGCCGTCGGTGGCGCTGACCGAGATGACGCCGCCGGCCCGGGCCGGGCTGGACCGGTCGGCGTTGTGGTTCTCGTTGCCGGCGGCGGCGACCACGGTCACCCCGCGGCTGATGGCGAACTTGGCGGCCCGGTCCGTCGGGCTGGACAGCCGCAGCCAGCGCCGCCAGAAGCCCGGCGGGACGCCGTAGCTGACTTAGGCGACCGAGGGGCCGGAGTGGTGGACGGCGACCCAGTTGAGGCCCGCGACGATCGTCGAGTTGAAGACCGAGACGAGCGGGTTGTACGCGTTGCCGCGGCAGCCCGCGATCCGTACCGAGATCAGGGTCGCGCCGGGGGCGACGCCGACGGTTGCGCCTCCGGCGGCGCTGCCGACCGCGGTGCCGTGTCCGTTGCAGTCGTCACGCTGGCCGAGGAACCGGATGAAGTCCACGGCCTGGCTGGCCCGGCCGCCGAACTCCTGGTGGCTGGGCCGGAATCCGGTGTCCAAAATGTAGATCTTGACGCCGGCTCCCGTCACGCCGCCCCCCGCGTACGGGGCGTAGTCGAGTGGCAGGTTGCGCTGGTCCACGCGGTCGACCGCCCAGGAATACTCGCTCGGCTGCCCGTAGGTGTCCTGCTCGACCGACTCGACCCGAGAGTCGAGGCTCATCGCCTGGGCCTGAGCGTCGCTGGCGGTGAAGCTGAACATGCCCGACTCCATCGTGTCGATGATCGTGCCGCCGTAGCCGGCCACCAGACTGGCCGCGATGCCGGTCACGTCCTCGGGGGCGGTGGACTCGGGAAGCATCGCGATGAACTGTCCCGGTACGGGTGCCTCGGAGGTGAGGAACTTCGGCTGCGGAACGCTGGTCGGCAGGTCGCCCGCGGAGTTCCACGGGTTGGCCGGCTGGTCGTTGATCGCGGTCCAGAACCGGGTGCCGGCCGGGATCGCGCCGCTGGCCCAGAAGGTCCAGCCGCCGCCGTCGTGGAACTCCGCCAGCCGCCAGCCCGCGCCGAACGTCTCCGCGCAGATCGTGTCGCCCTGGGCCTGCGAGGTCAGCACCAGCCCGGGGATCTGCGGGGTGACCTGCACCGCGCCGGCGGCCCAGCCGCTGTAGGCATCGGTCACCACGTCCGGCGGCTTGGGTCGGCCGTCGACGAGCAGGCAGAGGATGGCCCGGGGCTGGTCGACGGCGGTGTCGCCGGCGTACGGGTTGGTCTGCGCGTCCGAGCCGACGTGGACCGAGCCACCCTGCTGGCCGAGGACCGTCCAGGTCATCCCGGTCCGCACCGACGAGGCGGCCGAGGCTGGGCCGGGGACCGCGAGGCCGGCCAGCACCATGAGGGCAGCCGCGCTGCCGGCACGCCATTTCCAGAGACGTCTCGTCACCTGTCACGTCCTTTCCGGGAGGACATGGATAGGAGGGGGATCCCACGGTCACCGAGGCCGGGGGTCAGGAAAATAACAATGGATCTGGTCGATATCCATTGTGGGTTTTGACTCCTTGCACTCCGGTCGTTGAAGCGGAAACCTCGGCAAATCGAGCGATGTGGCGGCAAAGGCGGACCATGAATTCATCCACCGATTCGGATTCAATTAGTCAACTTCGCGCCCGGTTCGGCGGATCCCTTCTGACCTGCCCTTTTTCGGCCAGGTTCGGGCAACACAACTGACTGTCCGATAGTCGACACGATCACCGGCGGTCCGCCTGTTTCGGCCGCTAGCAGGTCCTGTCACGGTCGGTCACCAGGGCCGCCCGCGCCCCGTTCTCGCAGGTATCTATTCCTGCCGATGGCGCTCGCCTACCTTCCACGGCAGAGGTTGCGTCTTGGGGGAGGCACCATGTCAGGACCACGCGGCCGCCGCAGCATCCGATCGAGGGTCTGGGCCGGGGCCCGGCTGCGGTTCACCGCGACCGTCGGTGCGCTGACCCTGCTGCTGGCCTTCGGTGTCCGGGCGGACCTGCCGGACATCGTCCCGGCCTCGGTCTCCTGCGACTCGGTCGGCTACGCCTACGACGCCGCCGGCCAGTTGGCCGGCGTGCAGGACCAGGCCGGCCGCACCGCCCACTACCGGTACGACCCCACCGGCAACATCACCTCCGTCAGCAACGACGGCAGGCCGGCCCTCGCCCTGTTTTCCGTCGTGCCGCCCCGGGCGGCGGTCGGCGCCGAGGTGACCCTGCAGGGCGGCTGCTTCTCCGACGTGGCGAGCGAGAACACCGTCGAGTTCAACGGCGTCCCGGCCACGGTCACCTCGGCCAGCGGCCGGCGCCTGGTCGCCCGGGTCCCCGCCGGGGCGACCACCGGCCTGATCACCGTCTCCGTCGGCGGGGCCACCGCGACCAGCCCGCAGTCCTTCGTGGTCGCTGGCCCGGACGAGTCCGCGCCCACCGTCACCGGCGTCGCCCCGACCGTGGTGGTGCCCGGCGGCACGGTCACCGTCACCGGCACCGGCTTCGCCGCCGACGCCGCCGACAACGCCGTCACCCTGAACCGCACCCGGGCCTTCACCTCGGCCGTCGGCGCGGGCAGCCTGACCGTCCAGGTGCCCGCCGGCGCCGGTTCCGGCCGGATCGGGGTACGCACCCGCCACGGCAGCGGTGACGGGGCCGCCGACGTCTTCGTCGCGCCCGCCCCGTACACGGTCGCCGACGTGGTGCACACCTCCCGGGTCGCGCTCGGCGGCACCAGCGCGGTGTCGATCCCCAGCGCCGGCGACATCGCGCTGGTCGTGTTCGACCTGACCGAGGGGCAGCAGGCCAGCGTCCAGCTCGCAAACGGCACCTTCGGCTCCTGCGGCATATCCACCGCGAAGGTCCTCGACCCGTTCGGGCGTACCGCGGCCTCGTCCGGCTGCGTCGGCGCCGCCGGCTTCATTGACACGGTGACAGCCCGCACCGCCGGCACCTACACGCTGCTGCTGGCCGCGTCGAGCTCGGCCACCGGCTCGATCGCCGCGACCGTGCGGGAGGTGCCGGCCGACGCTACGGCGCCCACCACCCCGGGCGGAGACGCGGTCACCGTCGCCACCACCGTGCCCGGCCAGAACGCCGCCGTCACCTTTCCCGGCAGCACCGGCCAGCGGGTCTCAGTCAAGCTGAGCGGCGGCACGTACGGCACCTACAACGCCGCGGTCACGCTGCGCAAGCCGGGCGGCGGCACCGTCGTGTCCAACGGCTCCTGCGGCAGCGCCTGCTTCCTCGACACCACGGTGCTGCCCACCGACGGCACCTACACCCTCGTCGTGGACCCGCAGTCCACCTCGACCGGGACCATCACCGTCCAGGTGTACGACGTGCCCGCCGACGCCACGGCGACCGCGAGCCCCGGCGGAGCGCCGGTCAGCGTCGCCACGACGGTGCCGGGCCAGAACAGCGTCGTCTCGTTTCCCGGCACGGCCGGCCAGCGGGTCCTCGTCCACCTGACCGGCGGCACCTACGGCACCTACAACGCCTCGGCGATCGTGCGCAGGCCGGACGGGTCGAACCTGACCGGCAGCGCCTACTGCGGCAGCTCCTGCATCTTCGACACCACCGTGCTGCCGGTCGACGGCACGTACACCATCCTGGTCAACCCCGACACCAGCTACACCGGGGCGGTCACCGCGCAGGTGTACGACGTGCCGGCGGACGCGACCGTGGACGCCACGCCCGGCGGCGGGCCGGTGACCGTGGCCACCACGGTCGGGCAGAACGGGCTGATCTCGTTCCCCGGCACCGCCGGGCAGCGGGTCTCGGTGCAGTTCAGCGCGGGCACCTACGGGACGTACAACGCGTCGGCGGTGATCCGTAAGCCGGACGGGTCCAACCTGCTCGGCAGCGGCTACTGCGGCGCGTCGTGTTTCTTCGACACGGTGACGCTGCCCGTCGACGGCACGTACACGATCGTGCTCAACCCGGACGGCGTCTACCGGGGCCAGGTCACCGCGCAGATCCACGTGGTGCCGCCGGATGCCACGGCCACCGCCAGCCCGGGCGGCGCCGCCGTCACCGTGACCACCACCGTGCCCGGCCAGAACGCCGCGATCTCCTTCGCCGGCACCGCCGGGCAGCGGGTCTCGGTGCAGTTCAGCGCGGGCACCTACGGGACGTAC
This sequence comes from Micromonospora sp. CB01531, assembly GCF_001905095.1. GTDB lineage: Bacteria > Actinomycetota > Actinomycetes > Mycobacteriales > Micromonosporaceae > Micromonospora. Next base: position 9,879 of record NZ_LWLS01000137.1, on the reverse strand, counting down.
AACGCGTCGGCGGTGATCCGTAAGCCGGACGGGTCCAACCTGACCGGCAGCGCCTACTGCGGCGCGTCCTGCTTCTTCGACACCATCGTGCTGCCGGTCGACGGCACGTACACCGTCTACCTCAACCCCGACACCACCTACGTCGGCGAGGCCACCGCGCAGGTCCACGACGTCCCCGCCGACGCCTCGGCGACCACCAGCCCGGGCGGCGCCGCGGTCACCGTGACCACCACGGTGCCGGGCCAGAACGCCGTCGTCTCGTTCCCGGGCACCGCCGGACAGAGCGTCTCGGTCACCCTGGCCAACGGCACCTTCGGCACCTACAACGCCGCCGTCACGCTGCGCGCCCCGGACGGCACCACCGTCGTCAGTGAGAGCTACTGCGGCACGAGCTGCTCGTTCAACGCCGTCACCCTCCCGAGCACCGGCACCTACACGGTGTTCGTCAACCCGACCGGCACCACGCTCGGCGCGATCACCGCCCGGGTGTACGACCTGCCCAACGACGCCGTCGCCAACACCACCGCGGGCGGTGCGGCCGTGACGGTGACGACCACCGTCCCCGGCCAGAACGCGGTGGTGTCGTTCCCGGGCGTGTCGGGTCAGCGGGTCGCGGTGCAGCTCTCCGGCGGCACGTTCGGGTCGTCGGAGGCGACGGTGACGCTGCGCCGGCCGGACGGCACGTCGATCCTGTCGAACACGTCCTGCGGGACGTCGTGCTTCCTCGACACCACCACCCTGCCGGCGAACGGCACGTACACGGTGCTGGTCGACCCGAGGGGCACGGTCGTCGGCAGCATCACGGTCAAGGTGCACGACGTGCCGGCCGACGCCGCGACCACCGCCACCCCGGGTGGCGCGGCCGTGACGGTGACGACCACGGTCCCCGGCCAGAACGGGGTGGTGTCGTTCCCGGGCGCGTCGGGTCAGCGGGTCGCGGTGCAGCTCTCCGGCGGCACGTTCGGGTCGTCGGAGGCGACGGTGACGCTGCGCCGGCCGGACGGCACGTCGATCCTGTCGAACACGTCCTGCGGGACATCGTGCTTCCTCGACACCACCACCCTCCCGGCGGACGGCACCTACACCGTCCTGGTCGACGGCCGGACGACCGCCATCGGCGCACTCACCGTCCGGGTGTACGACGTGCCGGCCGATCGCACCGCCGCGACGACCCCCGGCGGGGCCGCGGTCACCGTGACCACCACCGTCCCGGGGCAGAACGCCGTGGTGTCGTTCCCGGCGACCGCCGGGCAGGTCGTCACCATCAACCTCTCCGCCGGCGCCTTCGTCGGCGGCAACGCGGCGGTGTCCCTGCGCGCCCCCAACGGCAGCACCGTCGCCAGCACCTCGTCCTGCGCCACGAGCTGCTCGTTCAGCTCCCTGACGCTCGCCGCCGCCGGCACCTACACCGTGCTGGTCGACCCGGCCGCGGCGGCCGTCGGCAGCCTGACCGTCCAGGTGTTCGACGTGCCACCGGACGCCACCGTGAGCACCACCCCGGGCGGCGACCCGGTCACCGTCACCACCACCGTGCCGGGGCAGAACGCCGTGGTGTCGTTCCCCGGCACCGCCGGCCAGCGGATCCTGGTCCAGGGCACCGGCGGCACCTACGGCACCTACAACGCCACCGGGATCGTGCGCAAGCCGGACGGGTCGAACCTGACCGGCAGCGCGTACTGCGGCACCTCGTGCCTGTTCGACACCGTAGTGCTGCCGGTCACCGGCACCTACAGTCTGCTGCTCGACCCGTCCGGCACCTACACCGGCGCGCTCACCGTCCGGGTCTACGACGTGCCGGCCGACGCCACCGCCAGCACCACCCCGGGCGGTGCCGCCGTCACCCTCACCACCACTGTCGGCCAGAACGCGGTGCTGTCGTTCGCCGGCACGGCCGGCCAGCGGATCGTGGTGCAGGGGACCGGTGGCACGTACGGGACATACAACGCGTCGGCGATCGTGCGCAAGCCGGACGGGTCGAACCTGACCGGCAGCGCCTACTGCGGCGCATCCTGCTTCTTCGACGTCACCACGCTGCCGGTCACCGGGACGTACACCATCCTGCTGAACCCCGACGCGGCCTACACCGGCGCGGTCACGCTGCGGGTCTACGACGTGCCCGCCGACGCCGCGGCGACCGCGACCATCGGCGGTCCGGCCGTCCCGGTCACCACCACGGCACCCGGCCAGAACGCGGTGCTGTCGTTCGCCGGCACGGCCGGCCAGCGGATCGTGGTGCAGGGGACCGGTGGCACGTACGGGACGTACAACGCGTCGGCGATTGTGCGCAAGCCGGACGGGTCGAACCTGACCGGCAGCGCCTACTGCGGCGCATCCTGCTTCTTCGACGTCACCACCCTGCCGGTGACCGGGACGTACACCATCCTGCTTAACCCGGACGGCATGTACACCGGCTCCGTCACCCTCCGGCTGTACGACGTGCCGGCCGACGCCACCGCGACCGCCGTCGTCGGCGGCAGCCCGGTCACCCTCACCACCACCGGCCCCGGCCAGAACGCGGTGCTGTCCTTCGCCGGCAGCGCCGGCCAGCGGATCTCGGTCCAGGGCAGCGGTGGCACGTACGGGACGTACAACGCGTCGGCGATTGTGCGCAAGCCGGACGGGTCGAACCTGACCGGCAGCGCCTACTGCGGCGCGACCTGCTTCTTCGACATCACCACCCTGCCGGTGACCGGGACGTACACCATCCTGCTTAACCCGGACGGCATGTACACCGGCTCCGTCACCCTCCAGGTGTACGAGGTGCCGGCCGACGCGACGGCCGCCGCCACCCCGGGCGGCCCGGCGGTCACCCTGACCACCACCGTGCCCGGCCAGAACGCGGCGCTCACCTTCCCCGGCACCGCCGGTCAGGTGGTCACCGTGGTCATGACCGCCGGCACCTTCGGCCGTTACAACGCCTCGGCGATCATCCGCAAGCCGGACGGGTCGAACCTCGGCAGCAGCGCGTACTGCGGCGACACCTGCACCTTCACCTCGGTCACCCTGCCGGCCACCGGTACGTACACCGTCTTCGTCGACCCGTCGTCCACCACCATCGGGGCGCTGACCGGCGAGGTCCGGCTGCCCGCCGGGGCCGCCGCGAAGACCACGCCGGCCCCGCCGGCCGCCCGGACCGTCGCCGACGTGACCGAGACCTGGACGCCGGACCGGTTCAACCTCGCCGGCGAGGACTGGGCCAGCCACCGCACCGGCGCGTACGGCCACCTCCAGCCGGCGCTGCGTGCCCCGGTGGGGGCGACCGCGCTCGCTGGGCAGGCCCTGCTGCTCAACGGCAAGCCGCTGGCCGACGTCACCCTCTCGGTCGGCCGGCGCAGCACCCGCACCGACGCCACCGGCCGCTTCCTGCTCACCGGGCTCACCGCCGGGCACCACGTCCTGGTCATCGATGGCGCGACCGCGAGCAGCCCGGGCCGCGCCTTCGGCCGCTTCGAGACCGGCGTGGACCTGCGGGCCGGGGAGACGGTCGAGCTGTCCTACCCCATCTGGATGACCCGCCTCGACACCGCCCACAGCGTCCGCTTCCCGTCGCCCACCCGGAAACAGACCGTCCTCACCACCCCGGCGATCCCCGGCTTCGAGGTGCGGCTGCCCAAGGGCGCGGTGATCCGCGACCGGGCCGGCAAGCGGGTCACCGAGCTGTCCATCACCGCCCTGCCGGTGGACCAGCCGCCGTTTCCGCTCCCGGCCGGCGTGCGCACCCCGGTCTACTTCACCGTCCAGCCCGGCGGCTCGGTGATCCTGCCCGAGGGCGCGCAGATCATCTACCCGAACACCCAGGGCCTCGCGCCCGGCAGCCGGCTCGACTTCTGGGACTACGACCCGGGCCGGGTGCCGTGCACCAAGACGCCCGTCAAGTCGTACCCGAAGAAGCCGGGCAAGGCGGGCAAGGCACCCGCGGTCTGCGCGGTGACCGGCGCGGAGGCCGGCTGGTACATCTACGGCCACGGCACCGTCACCCCCGACGGCAAGCAGATCGTGCCCGACCCCGACGTGCGGGTCTGGGAGTTCACCGGCGCGATGTTCAACGGCAGCGGCAAGCGGCCCGCCGGGAGCGGCCCCGGCGAGGACGGCGATTCTGGCGGCGACCCCGTCGACCTGGCCAGCGGCCTCTTCGTCGACGAGCACACCGACCTCGTGGTCAACGACGTCCTGCCGATCGCGATCACCCGCACCTACCGGCAGAACGACACCCAGAACCGCGAGTTCGGCATCGGCGCCAACTTCACCTACGGCATCTTCATCTACTCGGAGCGGCAGTACAGCGAGGCCGACTTGGTCTTCCCGGACAGCGGCAAGGTCCACATGGACCGGATCAGCCCCGGGACGGGCTGGACCGATGCCGTGTTCAAGGCCGTCGACACCACCGGGCCGTTCCGGGACGCCGTGATGACCTGGAACGGCAACGGCTGGGACCTCGTCCGCACCGACGGGATGACCTACGTCTTCGGCGAGAACGCGCCGTTGCAGTCCATCCGGGACCGGCACGGCAACCAGATCACCCTCACCCGGTCCAGCGGCGGACAGTCCGGCGACATCACCCAGATCACCTCGCCCAACGGCCGCTGGATCAAGCTCGCCTACACCAGCGGCCGGGTCACCCGGGCACAGGACAACGCGGGCCGGGTGGTGCAGTACGGCTACGACAGCTCCGGCCGGCTGACCACGGTCACCTCGCCGGGCGGGCGCACCACCACGTACACGTACGACACCGCCAACCGGATGACGACCGTCACCGACGCCCGGGGCGTCACCTACCTCACCAACACCTACGACACCGCCGGCCGGGTGGCGACCCAGACCCTGCCCGACGGCGTCACCTACCAGTTCGCGTACATCACCGACGCGGGCGGCAAGGTGGTGAAGACGGCGGTCACCGAGCCGGACGGCCAGGTCCGGGAGACCAGCTTCGACACGAACGGCCGGGTGGTCACCGAGACCACGGCGGCCGGCACCGCCCAGGCCCGGACCGCCACCACCGAGCGCGACCCGGTCACCCACCTGCCCACCGCGCTGGTCGACCCGTACGGGCGGCGGACCGCCCTCGGCTATGACGCGAACGGGCAGCTCACCTCGCTCACCGCGCTCGCCGGCACCGCCGCCGCCCAGGCCGCCACGGTCACCTCCGGCGGGCCCTACCGGCAACTCACCTCGGTCAGCGACGACCAGGGCCGCACCACCCGGATGACGTACGACGACCGCGGCAACCTCACCGCCGCCACCGACGCCGCCGGCCGCACCCGCCGCTACGCCTACAACGCCGCCGGCCAGGTCACCTCATTCACCGACCCGCTGGGCAACACCACCCACTACACCTACGAGAACGGTGACCTCGTCGCGGTGACCGACCCGCTGGGCCGCACCACGCGCAGCTTCGTCGACGCCGTCGGCCGCCCGGTCGCGGTCACCGACCCGACCGGCGTCCAGGAGTACGTCCGCTACGACCCCGACAACCAGATCGTCACCAGCACCGACGGCCTCGGCCGGGCCACCAGCTACGAGTACGACGGCAACGGCAACCTGACGACGGTCACCGACGCCCGGGGCAACCGCACCACCGTCGCGTACGACCAGTCCGACCGGCCCGTCACCGTCACCGACCCGCTCGGCAAGCAGGCCCGGCAGACGTACGACGTACTCGGCCGGGCGGTCTCCGCCACCGACCGGCGTGGCATCACCACCGTCACCGAGTACGACACGCTGGGCCGCACCACCTTCATCGGGTACGGCGCGTCCACCGGCGGCGGCTACGAGAGCACCAAACGGTTCGGCTACGACGGCCTGGACCGGCTCACCACCATCGACGACTCGGCCGGCGGGCTGCTCACCCTCGGCTGGAACGACCTCGACCAGGTGGTCAGCGTGACCGGCCCGGCCGGCACCGTCGGCTACTCCTACGACGCCGCCGGCCGCCGCTCCGGGATGACCGTGCCCGGGCAGCCGGCGATCTCCTACCAGTACGACCCGACCGGGCTGATCGAGCAGATCACCCAGGGCGGCACCACCGCCAGTTGGCACCGGGACGCCGCCGGCCGCACCGACCGGGTCGAGCAGGCCGGTGTGGTCACCCGGTACGCGTACGACGCGGCGTCGCAGCTCACCGGGATGTCGTACCAGACCACCGGCGGGGTGCCGATCGGCAACCTCGGCTACTCGTACGACGGCGCCGGCCGGGTGCTCGGCCTCACCGGCAGCCTCGCCACCGTCACCATCCCCAGCACCGGTCCACCCGCCAGCTACGACGCCGCGAACCGGCTGACCAGCCGCGGCGACCGGACGTTCAGCTACGACGACGAGGGCAACCTGACCGGCGACGGGGTGCTCGGCTACACCTGGAACGCCCGGGGCGAGCTGGCCGGCGTCACCGGCCCCGGCCTGGCCGTCTCGTACGGCTACGACGCGGCCGGGCGGCTGGCCGGCCGGACCGCCGGCGGGACCACCACCACCCACCTCTACGACGGCCCCAACCTGATCCGGGAGCTCACCGGCGCGACCGCCGTCGACCGGCTCACCGCCGGGCTCGACCAGACGCTGGTCCGCACCGACTCCGCCGGCGCCCGGGTGCCGGTCACCGACGCTCTCGGCAGCGTCCTGGGCCTGGCCGACGCCGCCGGCACGCTGACCACGCAGTACCAGTACGACCCGTTCGGCGCCGCCACCGCCAGCGGCGCGGCCAGCGGCAATACGCAGCAGTTCACCGGCCGTGAGCGCGACCCCGACACCGGGCTGTCCTACCACCGGGCCCGCTGGTACAGCCCGGACACGGGCCGCTTCCTCAGCCAGGACCCGGCCGGCTTCGGCGGCGGCAGCACCAACCTCTACAGCTACGCCCTCAACGACCCGGTCAACCTCTCCGACCCCAACGGCGACTGTCCCATCTGCATTCCGATCCTGGTCGGGGCGCTGATCGGCGGTGCCTCCTCGGTCGGCATCGGCGCCGGCATCGCGGCGCTGACCGGTCGCAAGTACACGATGGGCGACGCCCTCAGGGACTTCGCGATCGGCGGCGCGCTGGGCGCCCTCAGCGGTGGCCTCGGGGCGGCCCTCAAGGCCGGCAGCTCGGTCTGGAAGCTCAACCAGTTCCAACGCGGCCTGGCCATCGAGGCGAAGCTCGGCGGCAACCTGCCACGCAGCTTCCCGACCATCGACCGGTTCGCCAACGGCACCGCGACCAGCATCAAGAGCGTCGACCTCTCCGCGAAGACATACCAGAGCGCCAGCCAGCTCACCAGCCGGCTCCAGGGCTATGTGGACAAGGCCGCCGGGTTCGCCAAGAACAACCCGGTCACCTGGGACGGCGTCACCATCCGGCCCGGTCAGGTCGCCGCCCGGGAACTGGAGATCGTCGTCCCCCGTGGGACGGCCACCGCCGCCCAACAGAACGTCCTCAACCAGATCGTCCAGTACGGCGCCGGCAAGGGGGTCACCGTCCGCGTCATCACCATGAGATAGGCCGGCAGGACGCCCCACGGGTATCCTGGGGCGTCCCCTCCCCACCGAGGACATCCATGACCAGACTCGCCGCACTCGACCTGAGCAGAGGTCGGTACGTCGCGCACTCCTCCTCGCTCACCACCGACGGCATGTGGATCGCCAACGGCGTCTTCGACGTCCTCGACGAGTCGGTCGACGCCCGCGACCTGGGCGCCGCCGTACGCCGGATGCTCGCCGCCTCGCGCACCGGCCTCCCCAGCCCCGACCTGCGGGGCGGCCCGTCCCCGTTCGCGCCCGTCCTCGATGCGCTCGGCCTGCGGTCCTGGACCAGCTACGCCAAGGGCACCCGGCACGTGGACGTCGAGCAGGACGCCGACGCGGTGATGGTGAGCCCGACCCGCAACGGCGGCGCCCGGGAGGGCTTCGTCGGGCTCGCCGAGCACGCGGTGCGGCTGACCGACCCGGGCGACGCGGAGCTGGGCGCGGCCCTGCGCGCCGCGCTCGACCGGTCCCGCTGACCCATGGCCGACGAGTCCCGGCTCCATCGCCGGACGGTGCTGGCCGGCGGCGCGCTGGCGATGGCCGCCGCCGCCCTCGCCGCCTGCTCCGCCGACGCCCGCACCCCGCACCGTCCCGCCGCGCCCGACCCGGCCGCGGGCCTGCCCGACATCCAGTTCGACGTCGCCCGGTTCAGCGCGCCCGAGCAGACCTCGCCCACCGGCGGGCCGTTCGTCATGCCGCCGGTGCACACCGTCTACCTCACTGCCACGCTGGCCCGCACCCCCGGGCGGGACGACCAGCGGGAGCTGGCCCGGGTGCTCGCCACCCTGGAGTCGCGGTACCCGTTCGGCGCGGCCGGCCTGATGACCTTCGTCTCCTACGGGCTGCCGTACTTCCGGCGGCTGCCGGGCGGCCTGACCGGCGATCTCGTCGGCGCGCACCTGCCCCGGCTGCTCGCGGACCCGTCCCGGTCCGTGCTGGAGGAGGCGACGCCCGCGCCGACCGATGTCCACCCGGACAACCCGGGGGTCACCAAGCAGCGCTTCACCGTCCCGGTGCGGATCGAGCAGCACGACCTGCTGTTCACGTTCCGCAGCGATCGGGCCACCGTCATCCAGGACGTGCTGGCCTGGTTCGACGGCAGCGGCACGCTGGCCGGACAGGCGACACCCTCGCCGGCCCTCGCCGGGCTGCTCACCGTGACCTCCAGCCGGCACATGTTCACCCAGGTCGGCCTGCCCCGCTCGGTCGCCGAGCAGAACCGGCTGCCCTACGCCCGGTTCATCCAGCCCGACTCCCCGATGTGGATGGGCTTCTCCGACCAGCAGTCCAACGCCTCCGGGCCGCCGGCGATCTGCACCTTCGCCGGCCACCCCGCGGCCCGGCTGACCACCGCCCGCGCGGGCGACTATTTGGACAACGGCAGCATCCAGCACCTGTCGCACGTCATCCTCGACATGCTCCAGTTCTACGACATGGCCGCGCCGGACACCCCGCCGAGCGAGAACGGCAACTTCACCAAGCGGGTGCAGTACATGTTCCACGCCCCGGCGGTGCATCCCGGCAACCCCGACCAGCTCAGCGACGGCGGCGGGCCGTCGTTCCTGCCCGCCGAGAACCGCGGCCCGGACTACGCCGAGCGGACCGCCAGGGGGATCGGCCTGCCCGCGGGCGAGCGCCGGATGGGGCACCTGTCCACCCTCCAGCGCAGCTCCCGCGCGTCCGACGGCACCCCGATGCACGTCCGCATCGACGGCCCCGGCTTCGACCCCCTGGACGTGCCGGACGGCAGCAGCCAGCCGAAGCTGCACTTCAGCATCTTCGTGCCGACCGCGGAGTTCTTCACCCGGATGCGGCGCAACCAGGCGGCCGTGGACCTGGCCCGCAAGCACCGGGTGGCCGAGCAGGACAACGGCCTGGAACGCTTCCTGACCTGCACCCGCCGCCAGAACTTCCTGGTCCCGCCCCGGCGCCACCGAGCCTTCCCGCTGGTCGAGGTCGCCGACTGAGCCCGACCGGGCCTGTACCGTTCGGAAACTCGGCCGCAGGCGCTGACGTGCGACTTTGTCCGCTGTGGGATCGATGAATGGCGGCATGCTGCCGGTCATGATCCTGTCGTTCTGCTACCTGATTCTTCGTCAGGCACTGCAGCTGATCATTCTGTTGGCGCGCGGTGGGCACGCCAACGCGGTCGAGGTGCTCGTGCTGCGGCACCAGGTCGCGGTGCTCCGTCGGCAGGTGCGCCGGCTGGATCTGGAATCGGTAGACCGTGCCGTGTTGGCCGGGTTGTCGAGGCTGCTTCCACGGGCGCGGTGGTCGGCGTTCTTCGTCACCCCGGCCACCTTGTTGCGCTGGCATCGCAACCTGATCGCGCGGCGGTGGACCTACCCGGCGCGGAGTGGCGTCCCTGATAGTGGTGTAACGCGG
>NZ_LWLS01000136.1 GCF_001905095.1 Micromonospora sp. CB01531 | reverse complement strand
CTTCACCCGCCGCAACCCCGACCGACAACGCGAGCGGCTCATCAAACAACTCCACGGCCTGGGCTACAGCGTCACCCTGAACAAGGCCGCCTAGCCCGACTACGGTCGATTCTCTTCACAGCCCGACTACGGTCGATTCTCTTCACAGCCAGCGCCTTGGCCGCCTCTACCGTCTTCGGCTCCTGCGGCTTGTCGGCCTTGGCCTCGATAGAGGCGGCACCCGGGGCGGCGGGGGTGGTCGGCTTAGTGGTGTCCCCGTTGCCACAGCCAGCGGCGAGCAGGGCCAGCCCAAGGGCTCCAATGGCGATGATGGTCTTGCGCATTCGTGTGTCTCCTGTGAGGTGGTGCAGTGGTGCGAGCCGGTTGGCCAGCGTGCCCGCGAGCGGTCGCGAACCGTCGCCGCCCTCGTCGGGTCGCGGGCCATCATGGCAGGTAGGTACGACAGGTCAGCGGGCGGCGCGATACGTAGTGGTAGATGAGCCGGGACACGACCAGCCAACTCCCCCAGATGGAGGCCCAGCGTCGGCGGTGTGGGTTGTTCAATCCGTCGCTCCGTCCCTCGGCTCCTGGCCGATCGTTCGTCGCTGGTTGTCAACCCCGCTGGCACGATGAGCTGCCTGGGTTCAAGATCGAATGAGGAGCCATGAGCGACCAGCAGTACCCGCCGCATCCGGCCCAACCGCAGGGCCCGCAGGGCTACCCGCAGCAGGGGCACTACCCACCTCCGCCGCAGGGCCAGTACCCGCCGCCCGGCTACCCGCCCCAGGCGCCGCCGCAGCAGTGGAAGGTGGTGAAGACCGGCGGGACTCGTCACAGCATGCACGCGCTGATCTCGCTGTTCACCTGCGGCGCATGGCTGCCGGTGTGGTTCCTCGTGTGGCTGTTGACCAAGAAGCACAAGGTCGCCGTTCCGCGCTGATGGCCCACTGGCCCCTGCCCTGCCCTCCTCTCCCTGGGCAGGGGCCACCGGGAGTCAGTCACGCGGCCACCCCCGCAAGCTCAGGGGCGCGGCCGTTGACGGCTGTTGCCGCAGGCTGTGCCGGGGACGGCGAGCCAGCCGAACGGGTAGGCCGGTAAGGCTTCACGGTCGCGAGGGGACACCCCGGCAAGCTCAACGAGCCGGGCGTGAGTCGCGTTCGGCTCGGCAAGGTGAGCCGACATGATCCGGTCAGCCGACGTGAGCGAGCGGGGGACAGGCTTGTGGCTCGGCTCGCTGGTCCGCTTGACCGACTGAGCCCTCACCGGCTCGACCGGCTCGGCGGCAACCGGATCACGGGTCGGCTCAGGCTTGACCGTCGCGACCCTGACCGGCTGACCGGCTGACCGTCTGGCCCTCGACCAGCTTGCCCCGGCGAGACAGCACCTCGACGGCGAGCACCAACCGGCGGAACGGCGGCAACGGCGCGGGCAGTCCATGTCGGATGAGCCGAGGCGATTTTGGCAGCCAGCGCGGCAACGATGCCGAACGCGACAGCCAGCCGAGCGGACAGGCGAGGCTGCCGGCCGCTGCGCTTGTCATCCAGCATCGCCAGTGTGCCGACCAGGATCAGGCCGTCGATGCTCAGCGGGAGAACGGCTGCGACTGACTGCCGCTCGCCAGCCTCGGCGGCAACGCTGTAGATGTGCGTGAACGATGCGTACCCGGCGACCAGGGCTACCAGGCCGGTGGTCAGTCGGGAGGTGATGGCAGTGGTGTTCATCGGCCACCTGCCAGCGCCTCGCTGCGGCAGGGGATGCACCGGCCCGCAGGCTGACCAACGTGCCCCGGACGCTGGCACCGGTCGCCACCGGCAGTCATGGGTAGGGCAGCGCCTCGCCGCTCGACGTAGGCCGGAGCGGGGGGTGTGCACTCTCGCTGTCACCCCGGCTCGCCGGATCTGTCACCCCCGAGGGGGTCTCCGTCACCCCCTGGCCGGTCACCAGCCGGTAGACGCGGGTGGCGATGCCAGCGACCTGGACACGACCAGGCGACCGAGCTGCACCAGCTTGGCAAGGCAACGCTGCACCGTGCGCTCAGAGCAACCGGCGTACTCGGCGATCGTGGCGACTGATGGCCAGGCGTTGCCCTCGTGGTTGGCGTGAGCGGCGATGGCGATGGCTACGGCACGCTCGTTTTTTCCGAGATCACGGGTCGCGAGCAGGGCAAACTTCACAGCTGCACTCATGGGCGGCGGACCTCCGATGTCCGTCAGACCCCGGGACCAGCGTTCGCAGCGCTGCCCGGGGGTCGCTTGTTATGCCGGTACCCGCCGCGCTCATGCGTCGGCCTACCAGGATCCGGAGTTCCTGGCGGCGGTCCGGCCCGCTGTCGCCCTGGTGTGCGTGGGCGCGGACAACGACTACGGGCACCCCAACCCGGGCCTGCTGGACCGGCTCACCACCGGGCCGGCGCGCGGGTGCTGCGGACCGAGACGGACGGGGACGTCGCCGCAGTCCGGGACGGCTCCGGCCTCGCGGTGGTGGCCCGGGGCGTGGGGCCGGGAGGCCTGGGTGGCCGGTGACCCCTGGCGGATCGAAGCGGATTGTTGGGATAGCAGGCGGATCGACTCAAATGTCTGGATTCGCGCTGAGTGCAGGCTGTGCCGTCACAGTCACCGATGAGCAGGCACGATCCGGTCGGGGGCCGTGCGAATATGGGCGACGTGACCCCCGCCAGCCTGCCTCCTATTCTGCTCGTTCTCGGCGATGAGGAACTGCTCGCCACGCGAGCGGTCTCCGAAGCCGTCGCCCGGGCCCGCAGCGTCGACCCGGAGGTGGACGTCCGCGAGTACCAGGCCGGCTCCCTGACGGTGGGCGAGATCGCCGAGATGCTCAGCCCGTCGCTGTTCGGCGGCTGCCGAGTGCTCGTGCTCCGCTCCGGCCAGGACGCCCGCAAGGATCTGGTCACCGCGCTGCTGGCATACGCGAAGAATCCGGACCCGGACGTGCAGCTCGTGGTGTTGCACCTCGGTGGCGCGAAGGGGAAGGCGTTCGCCGACGGGCTGCGCGCGGCGGGCGCGACCGTGGTGCCCGCGGCGAAGCTCAAGGGGCACCGCGAGCGGGTGGCCTTCGTGCGGGACGAGATCCGCCGCAGCGGGGGCAGGTGCACCGAGGACGCGGCCGAGACGCTGATCGCCGCCGTCGGCACCGACCTGCGGGAGCTGGCGGCCGCCTGCGCCCAGCTCGTCGCCGACACCGACGGCCGGATCGGGGCGGACACGGTGGCCCGCTACTACCGGGGCCGGGTGGAGGTGACCGGCTTCACCGTCGCCGACGCGACCATGGTCGGTGACGTCCCGGCCGCCCTGGAGGCGTTGCGCTGGGCGCTGCACGTCGGTGTCGACCCGGTGCCGATCGCCGACGCGCTCGCCGACGGGGTCCGGACGGTGGCCCGGGTCGCCTCCGCCGGGCGGGGCAGCCCCTATCAGCTGGCCAGCAGCCTGGGCATGCCGGCGTGGAAGATCGAGCGGGCCCAGCGGCAGGGCCGGGGCTGGACCCCGGAGGGCCTGGTGGCGGCCATGCGGGCGGCCGCCGAGTGCAACGCGGCCGTCAAGGGCGGCTCCGACGACCGGGCGTACGCGCTGGAGCGGGCGGTCTTCTCGGTCGCCGCGGCCCGCCAGGGTGGCGCCCGGTGACCCGACCCGCCCGGTCCTGGGCGATGGTCCCGACCGACGCGGAGCGGTACCGCCCGCTCTACGCCCGGGTCCTCGGCCTGCGCTTCGTCAACCCGGGCGGGGTGCTCTGCTTCCTCTTCTTCGAGGGGGCGGTGGCGCTCGCCGTGCTGCTCGCCCTCGCCGAACTGGTCACCTGGTGGGCTGTGCTGGTGCTGCCCGCGGTGGTGGCGGTGATGGTGAAGCTCAACGACATGGTCGCCGAGGGGGTGATCCGCACCGCGGCCCAGGTGCCGGAGCAGGAACGGGACCGCTTCCGCCGGCAGATTGAACCGGTGGTCGGGCGGGCCAGCGTGCCGTCGACGGCCCGGGCGCTGCCCGGCGCGGCCCACCCGGGCGACCTGGCGCTGCGAGCGGCCCACCCCGGCGACCCGGCGCTGCGAGCGGCCTACCCCGGCGCCCCGCTGCTCCGCCCAGACGGGGCGGACCCCACCCGCCCCGACCCGTTCCGCTGACCAGCCCCCCGTCGCGCCGACCCGCCCCGACTCCACCGCCCCGCCGGCCGCAGGCATTCAGGCGAGGTTCGGGCAACTTCCCCGAACCTGCTGCCTCCCAGCATGGCGAAACGGCAGGTTCCCTGATGTTGCGTCCCGCTGAGGCGGCAGGCTTCCTGACTGTTGCCGGGTCGACCGAGACGGCGGCAGGTTCGGGTGAGATGGGCGGAAGGTAGCCGAGCCCCGGAAACGCAGACGACCGGAAGCCCGGGGCGGGTGCCCCGGGCTTCCGGTCGTCTGAAGGCGCTCGTCAGGCCGAGAACGAGGCGACGCGCTGGGCGATCGCCGACTTCCGGTTGGCCGCCTGGTTGGCGTGGATGACGCCCTTGCTGGCAGCCTTGTCCAGCTTGCGGGTGGCATCCCGCATCAGGGTGGAGGCCAGCTCGGTGTCGCCAGCCTCGGCAGCCTCGTGGAACTTCCGGATGGCGGTCTTCAGCGACGACTTGACCGACTTGTTACGCAGCCGGCGCTTCTCGTTCTGCCGGTTGCGCTTGATCTGGGACTTGATGTTCGCCACGCGACAGCCTCGTCTTGATAGCTCGGGTTGGTCTGCTTTCGCGCACGACGAGCATGCGTCATCGCCGCGCGAAAAGCCAGGTTACCAGGTCGGCCGGGACGAGCCAAAACGGCTCAGGTCCAGCCCCGCCGTGCGGCCAGCCAACCGAGTGCCTGCTCGCCGCTCCACCGCTGGTGGGCGCGGATGTGCGGGGAGGCGGTCGATGGCCCGGCGGCGGCGCCGGTCAGGAAGTATCCGGACAGCGCCGCGAGGGTCACGTCCAGCGCGTCGGCGGGGGCGTCGGCGGCCGCCGGGTGGGTGGCGAAGGCGACGTCCACCGCCAGGCCGCTGGCGTACCCGGTGATCAGCAGGCTGACCAGATCGAACCAGGCCGGCCCGTGACACAGCCAGGTCCAGTCGCAGAGCCACGCCCGGCCGCCCGGGTCGATCAGGAGGTTGTCCACCCGCAGGTCGCCGTGGACCAGCCCCCCGGTGGCGGCGTACCCGGGAAGGCGGGACTCCAGCGCGACCAGTTCCGGGAGCGGGGCCCAGGCCGGCAGCTCCGGCGCGGGCTCACGGCCGGCGGCCACCTCGCCCCACCAGAGGATGTCGTCCCGGGCCAGGTCGGCGAGGCGGGGCAGCCCGAGCGCCACCAGCTCCGCCGGCGGCTCGGCGAGCGCGGCGGCCACCTCGGCGTACGCGGCGAGGGCGGCGTCCAGCTCGGCCGGATCCCAGGGCAGCCGGGGGGTCCGCCCGTCGACGGCGTCCAGGGCGAGCGCGTACCAGCCGGCCTCGGTCAGCGCCCAGCGCGGGCGGGGGACCGGCAGCCCGGCGGGGAGCCGGGCCAGGATCGCGGCCTCGTGGAAGTACCAGTCGGCCAGTTGCCGCTGGGTGTCCAGCGCCGCCGCCTTGACGAAGGTCCGGCCGCCGTCGGGACCGGTGAGCACCGCGGCGAAGCCTCGGGTGAAGCCGGCGCCGGCCACCCGGACCGCCACCGGGGGCCCGCCGAGCCGGGCGGCCACCGCCTCCCGCAGCCCGGCCGGCAGCCCGGCCCAGTCGGGGCGGACGGCTGTCGCCTCGTACGGCACCGGGGGCAGCGAGATCGGTGGCACGTTCCCATGCTGCCGGACGGAGTGTCGTACCGCGCTGGCAGCATCCGGGCCGTGGAGATGGACGAGTTCTGGGCGCTGGTCGAGGCGTCCGCCGACGGCCCGCGGACGCCCGACGAGCGGCTGGCCTGGCTCACCGACCGGCTGGCCGGCCAGCCCGCCGCCGAGGTGGTCGACTTCGCGCTGCGGCTGGACGAGCTGCGGGGCCCGGTCGACACCTGGCGGCTCTGGGGCGCCGCCCTGCTCATCTTCGACGGATTCTGCTCCGACGACAGCTTCTTCTACTTCCAGACCTGGCTGATCGGCCGCGGTCGGGCGGCCTACCACCGGGTGCTGGCCGACCCGGACGCGCTCGCCAACCTGCCGGAGGTGCGCCGGCTCGCGGGCCGGCCGATGCGGGACTGGGCCGAGGACGAGCTGCCGGACTGGGAGTGCCTGGACTACGTGGCCGACGAGGCGTATGAGCGGATCACGGGCGAGGAGGAGGGCCTGGACGACGCGGTCGAGGCCCGCGGGCGGGAGCTGCGCTGCTCGCCGGAGCCGGCGGACGAGGCGTGGGACGTGCGGGAGTCGGCTGAGCTGGCCCACCGTTACCCGCGACTCGCCGCGCTGTTCCCGCTGCCCGGCCGGGGCCGGGGGGCGGTCTGGGAGACTGCCACGCCATGAGGACCGACGACTTCTGGCAGCTGATCGACCACGCCCGCACCGGCGGTGGGGGCGAGCCCGAAGCGGTCGCCGCCCGCGCGGTCGCCCTGCTCGGCGAGCGGGACCCGGCGGACATCGTCGGGTACGCCCACCACCAGCGGCGGGTGCTCGCCGCCTCCTACCGGGTCGACCTCTGGGGCGCGGCGTACCTGATCAACGGCGGGGCCTCCGACGACGGCTTCGAATACTTCCGGGGCTGGCTGATGACCCAGGGCCGGGCGGTCTTCGCCAAGGCCGTCGCCGACCCGGACTCCCTGGCCGAGCTGCCGCAGGTCCGGGCCGCCGCGCTCAGCGGCGAGGAGTTCGAGTGCGAGGACATGCTGGCGGTGCCCTGGGAGGCGTACCGGAAGGCGACCGCGACCGAGCTGCCGGCGGACCGTGACCCGGTGCCCGTGCCCGACCTGAACGACTTCTGGGACTTCGACGACGAGGAGGAGGCGCGGCGGCGGCTGCCCCGGCTCGCCGCCCTCTTCGTCGAGCCGCCGGAGGAGTGACGGGGGAGGACCGGCTTTCCCGGCGACGTGGGAGCATAGAGGGGGCCGGCGTCGCGCCGGCCCGCTCACGTCAGCCGACCAGAACGGACCGCTGTGCCACCGACGCTCGATCCCGGCGCGAACGCTCCTGGTGCCACCGACCCGGCGCGCATCAGGAACTTCTGCATCATCGCCCACATCGACCATGGGAAGTCGACCCTGGCCGACCGGATGCTGCAGCTCACCGGCGTGGTCGATCCGCGGCAGATGCGTGCCCAGTACCTCGACCGGATGGACATCGAGCGCGAGCGCGGCATCACCATCAAGAGCCAGGCCGTCCGCATGCCGTGGACCATCCGGGAGGGCGACCGGGCCGGCGAGACCGCCGTGCTCAACATGATCGACACCCCGGGCCACGTGGACTTCACCTACGAGGTGTCCCGCTCGCTGGCCGCCTGCGAGGGCGCGATCCTGCTGGTCGACGCCGCGCAGGGGATCGAGGCGCAGACCCTGGCCAACCTCTACCTGGCCCTCGAGAACGACCTGCACATCATCCCGGTGCTCAACAAGATCGACCTGCCGGCCGCCCAGCCGGAGAAGTACGCCGAGGAGCTGGCCCACCTGATCGGCGGCGACCCGGCGGACTGCATCAGGGTCTCCGGCAAGACGGGCGAGGGCGTGCCGCACCTGCTGGACGAGATCGTCCGGCAGTTCGTGCCGCCGGTCGGCGAGGCCAAGGCCCCGGCCCGCGCGATGATCTTCGACTCGGTGTACGACGTCTACCGGGGCGTGGTCACCTACGTCCGGGTGATCGACGGCCGGATCGAGGCCCGCGACCGGATCAAGATGATGTCCACCGGCGCCGTGCACGAGCTGCTGGAGATCGGCGTCATCTCGCCGGAGATGGTGAAGGCCGACGCGCTCGGCGTCGGCGAGGTGGGCTACCTGATCACCGGCGTGAAGGACGTGCGCCAGTCCCGGGTGGGTGACACGGTCACCATCAACACCCGGCCGGCGACCGAGGCGCTGGGTGGCTACAAGGACCCGAAGCCGATGGTCTACTCCGGCCTCTACCCGATCGACGGATCTGACTACCCCAACCTCCGTGAGGCGCTGGACAAGCTCAAGCTCAACGACGCGGCGCTGACGTACGAGCCGGAGACGTCGGGGGCGCTGGGCTTCGGCTTCCGCTGCGGCTTCCTCGGCCTGCTGCACCTGGAGATCATCCGGGAGCGGCTGGAGCGGGAGTTCAACCTCGACCTCATCTCCACCGCGCCGAACGTGGTCTACCGGGCCATCCAGGAGGACGGCGAGGAGGTGGTGGTCACCAACCCCAGCGAGTACCCGACCGGCAAGATCGCCGAGGTGTACGAGCCGACGGTGCGGGCCACCGTGCTCACCCCGAACGACTACGTCGGCGCGGTGATGGAGCTGTGCCAGGGCCGCCGGGGCAGCCTGCTCGGCATGGACTACCTGTCTGCCGACCGGGTGGAGCTGCGCTACACCCTCCCGCTAGCCGAGATCATCTTCGACTTCTTCGACCAGTTGAAGAGCCGCACCAAGGGGTACGCCTCGCTGGACTACGAGCCCTCGGGCGAGCAGGCGTCCGATCTGGTGAAGGTGGACATCCTGCTGCACGGCGAGCCGGTGGACGCGTTCAGCGCGATCGTGCACAAGGACAAGGCGTACAACTACGGCACGACGATCGCGGCCAAGTTGCGCAGCCTGATTCCGCGCCAGCAGTTCGAGGTGCCGATCCAGGCCGCCATCGGCAGTCGGGTGATCGCCCGGGAGACGATTCGCGCCATCCGTAAGGACGTGCTCGCGAAGTGCTACGGCGGTGACATCAGCCGTAAGCGCAAGCTGCTGGAGAAGCAGAAGGAAGGCAAGAAGCGGATGAAGATGGTCGGCCGGGTGGAGGTTCCGCAGGAGGCCTTCATCGCCGCCCTCTCCTCCGACTCCGGGGACGGCAAGCCCGCCGGCAAGAAGTAGGCCCTCGCCGTACGCCGACGCATTTCCGGCGCCCCGCCACGGTGACCCGTATCCGGGTCCCGCGGGCGGGGCGCCGGCCTTTTCGCGTACCCGGTTTCCGTCCCGCGGACGCCGCACCGTCCGATCGGGTCGGCACCCCACGCCACCTGCGCAATCGTCCCATCGGGAAACGGATCCGGGCCCGGGCATCGACCGGGTGCCATCGGTCGGGCGGCATATCGGTTTGGGTTTTCGGCCGGTCGGGAACTTAGCGGTCACGACAGACGACACACGACAACGTGTGGCAGATGTTAGGAGGAGAGCGACCATGACCGTCACCGGAATCATCACCGCGCTCATCGTCGGTCTGATCGTCGGCGCGCTGGGTCGCCTGGTCGTGCCGGGCCGCCAGAACATGCCGATCTGGCTGCACATGCTGATCGGCGTGGGCGCGGCGCTGCTCGGCACGGTGCTGGCCCGGGCCCTGGGCATCGCGACCGAGACCGCCGGCGTCGACTGGATGGAGTTGCTGGTCCAGGTGGTGCTGGCCGCGATCGCCGTGGCCCTGGTGGCCGGGATCGGTGGTCGGCGCAGCGTCTCGCGCTACTGACCCACACCCCCAACCCCCGAAAAACGCTGACGCGGGCGCCCGACCAGCTCGGGCGCCCGCTGGCGTGTCCGGCTTGACCTGCCCGGGCGTCGCCCCTGCCGCCGGAGCCGCGGGCTGCGATACCGTCGCCACGCCCCCGCCCGCACACTGCCCCCTGTCGTAAAGGAATTTTTCCTACTAAGGTGCGGCGGAGAAGGTTAGTGCCAAACGGCGCGAGGGAGATATAGGCGTGAACAGGTGGAAGCGGCTGGCGCCGGTCACCGCCATCGTGGCCTCGGCCGCGATGGTGCTCGCCGGTTGCGGTGGCTCCGGGGACGACGAGAAGGCCGCGGACAACAGCAAGCTGACGGTCTGGATGATGGGCGAGGGCGGCGACGCCCAGACCAAGTTCCTCGACAGCGTCGAGGCCGAGTTCAAGAAGAAGCACCCCGAGACCGACGTGGTGGTGCAGTACATCCCCTGGCTGGAGGCGCCGAAGAAGTTCCAGGCCGCCCTGGCCGGCGGTGAGGGACCGGACGTCACCGAGCTGGGCAACACCGAGACCCAGGGCTGGGCGGCCCAGGAGGCGCTCGCCGACGTCACCGACAAGTTCAACGCCTGGGCCGAAGGCAAGGACATCCTGCCCGACCTGGTGAAGAACGCCCAGCTCGACGGCAAGCAGTACGGCGTGCCGTGGTACGCCGGCGTACGCGCCGTCTACTACCGCACCGACTGGTTCGCCGAGGCCGGCGTACAGCCGCCGACGACCTGGGAGGAACTGGTCGCCGCCGCCAAGACGGTGCAGGCCAAGAAGCCGGGCAAGTACGGCATCGCCCTGCCGGGCAACTCGGAGCTGCCGTTCTACTCCTTCCTCTGGGCCGCTGGCGGGGAGATCGCCACCAAGCAGGGCGACACCTGGAAGTCCGGCTACAACACCCCGGAGGCGCAGCGGGCGGTCAAGTTCTGGACCGACCTGGTGACCGTGCACAAGGTCGCCCCGCCGGCCGCCGCTGGCTGGAACGAGGTCGACGCCCGGACCCAGTTCGCCACCGGCAACGCCGCCATGGCGTTCGCCGGTAGCTGGCAGGGCGGCGCGATGAAGAAGGACAACCCGGACATCGAGAAGGTGTGGGGCACGTTCCCCATCCCGGGTCCGGACGGCAAGCCGGCCCCGGCCTTCGCCGGCGGTTCCGACATCGCCCTGTGGAAGGACAGCAAGCGGCAGGCCCTGGCCTGGGACTACCTGACCGTGCTGCTGAGCAAGCAGAAGGACCAGGAGTTCGCCAGCAGCCTCGGCTTCTTCCCGGTCTACAAGGACCTCGTCGGCGGCGGCAACTACGCCAACGACAAGGTGATGGGGGCGTTCGCCACCGCCATGCAGAACACCAAGCTGACCCCGCTCACCCCGAAGTGGGTCGAGGTCAGCCGGACCAAGACGGTGACCCAGGCCATGAACAGCTCGGTCATCAAGGGCCAGAAGACGGTCGAGAAGGCCACCGCCGACGCGGCCACCGAGATGGAAAGCATCCTCAACGCCAAGTGACGACGCTGACCGAGACCACCGGGACGGGCGCCGCGCGGGAGACCCCCGCGCGGCGCCGCCGCCGGGTGGACCATCTCCCGTACCTGTTGCTCCTGCCCTGTCTGGCGGTCATCGCGGTACTGCTGCTCTGGCCGCTCGGTCAGGTCTTGATGATGTCCTTCTACAAGTTGGACAGTGTCCGACAGTTGCGGGGGGACCGCGAGTGGCCGTGGGTGGGCCTGGCCAACTACGCGCAGATCCTCGGCGATCCGTTCTTCCGTACGGTGCTGCGCAACACCGTGCTCTTCGCCGTGGTGACCGTGGTGCTCACGATGATCATCGGCACCCTGGTCGGGCTGCTGCTCAACCGCCTCGGCAAGAAGATGGCGACCTTCGTCGCCAGTTGCGTGATGCTCGCCTGGGCCACCCCGGCGCTGACCGGCACCATCGTCTGGAAGTGGATTTTCGACGACACCAGTGGCCTGGTCACCTGGCTGTTCAACAAGCTGCCGGACGGGCTCTCCACCACGCTCTTCGGGCGCAGTGACTGGACCGGCTACGGCTGGTTCAACGACCCGCTGCTGTTCTTCGCGATCCTGACCCTGGTGGTCGTCTGGCACTCGTTCCCGTTCATCGCGGTGAGCGTGCTGGCCGGGCTGAAGAGCGTGCCCAGCGAACTGCAGGAGGCGGCCCGGGTGGACGGGGCCGGGCCGTGGCGAGTCTTCTGGTCCGTCACCTTCCCGATGCTGCGCCCGGTCTTCGGCATCCTGGTGGTGCTCTCCACCATCTGGGACTTCAAGGTCTTCACCCAGCAGTTCGTGCTGGCCGGCGGCACCCAGGACCGGTCGACGTTCATGCTCTCGATCTACTCGTACGCGGAGGCGTTCTCGCCGCCGCCCAAGTACGGCCTCGGGTCGGCGATCGCGGTCATCCTCACCCTGATCCTGCTCGCGGTGACCGCCCTGTACGTCCGCATGGTGCTCCGGCAGGAGGACGAGTAGTGAAGAAGATCGCCCTCAACGGTGCCGGCCTGCTGGTCGCGCTCTTCGCGGCGTTCCCGGTCTACTGGATGGTCGCCACCTCGCTGAAGCCCAACCGGGAGATCTTCTCGGCGACCCCGCGTCCGGTGCCGGCCGAACCCACCCTGGAGCACTACCGGGAGATCCTCACCGGGAACCTGATCCCGGGCGTGACGTTCACCGACTTCTTCCTCAACAGCGCGCTGGTCGCGGTGGCGACCGTGCTGCTCAGCGGGCTGGTCGCGCTGCTCGCGGCGACCGCGGTGGCCCGGTTCCGGTTCCGGCTGCGGACCACCTTCCTGATCCTGCTGCTCGTGGTCCAGATGATCCCGCTGGAGGCGCTGGTCATCCCGTTGTTCCTGATGATCCAGCGGCTCGGGCTCTACAACACCCTGCCCAGCCTGATCCTCACGTACCTGGGCTTCTCGCTGCCGTTCGCGGTGTGGATGCTGCGCGGCTTCGTGGCGGCGGTGCCGAAGGAACTAGAGGAGGCGGCGGCGATCGACGGTGCCAGCCGGGCCCAGACCTTCCGTCGGATCCTCTTCCCGCTGGTCGCGCCCGGGCTCGTGGCGACCAGCATCTTCTCCTTCATCACCGCCTGGAACGAGCTGATCTTCGCGCTGACCTTCGTCAACGACCAGCACAAGTACACCCTGCCGGTGGCGATGACGTTCTTCTTCGGCCGGGACGACACCGCCTGGGGTTCGGTGATGGCCGCCTCCACACTGTTCACCCTGCCGGTGATCGTCTTCTTCCTGCTGGTGCAGCGCCGGATGGTCTCCGGCCTGGTCGCCGGGGCGGTCAAGGGCTGAGGTGCCCGGAACGGCCCCGGCTTGACGCGTCCCGTCGAGCAGGGGCCCGCTCGGCGCGGTTCCTGCGCCGGGAGTGGTGCCCGTAGGCTGACCGCCATGACGGGCAGGCTGGCGGCGGTGAACCTCGGCGTGGTGACCGAGGCGGAATGGGCGGGCGACCCGAGCGGCCGCAGCGGGATCGACAAGCGGCCGGTCGACGGCCCGGTGCTGGTCCGGTTCGACGGGGTCGCCGGCGACTTCATCGGCGAGCGGGCCCACCACGGCGGCCCCGACCAGGCGGTGTACGCGTACGCCGAGGAGGACGCCGGCTGGTGGGCCACCGAGCTGGGCCGGCCGCTGCGTCCGGGCGCCTTCGGTGAGAACCTCACCACGTACGCGGTGGACGTCACCGGGGCGGTCATCGGCGAGCGGTGGGCGGTCGGTTCCGCCCTGCTCGAGGTGACCAAGCCGCGCACCCCGTGCACCACGTTCGCCGGCTTCTGGGGCGTACCGGACCTGATCAAGCGGTTCACCGTCCGGGCCGCGCCCGGGGCGTACCTGCGGGTGCTGCGCGAGGGGGAGATCGGCGCGGGCGACCCGGTGGAGGTGGTGGAGCGCCCAGCGCACGGGGTGACCATCGGCGTGATGTTCCGGGCGACCACGCTGGAGCCCGAGCTGCTGCCCCGGCTGGCCGACGTGCCGGAGCTGCCCGAGCCGATCCGGGCGAAGGTCCTTCGCCGCCTCGGCGCCGCCGGCCGCTGACCGGCGTCGGCCCCCGGCTGGCGGCCGCGCTGCCCGGGCCCGGGTCACGTGGCGGCGAAGACCTCCGCCAGCACCTGGGTCGACGCGGCTCGGCTGCCCTTCACCTTGTCCCAGGTGCCGTGCTCGGCGGTCCACTCCAGGTCGCCGAAGCGGACCCGCTTCACCCCGTGGTCGTCGGCGTGGGAGACCAGCCAGTGGGCGTACCGCCAGCCGTTGCGGCTGTCCGCGGCCGGGACGGCGAACCCGGTCAGGTCGGTCGGTGCGGTGAGGCCGGACAGCCCCCAGTCCAGGGTCAGGCTCTCCACCAGGGCTGTCGCCGCGGCCGGCCCGCGCATCGTCGGTGTCAGCCCGACGGTGCAGGCCACCGCGGCGGTCGCGTCGCCGAGCAGCGCGCGGGTGAGGACCTCCGACTCGTCGGCCCACTTCTGGTACGCCTCGGGGTAGGCCGACCGCTGCACCCGCTGCGCGGCCTCGGTGACCCGCATCTCCTCCCAGCCCCGGACCTTCTTCAGCGCGGCATAGAACTTGTTCGCCGCGTAGCGCGGGTCCTGGACCTGCTCGGGGGTGCCCCAGCCCTGGCTCGGGCGCTGCTGGAACAGGCCCAGCGAGTCCCGGTCGCCGTGCGCGATGTTGCGCAGGTGCGACTCCTGGTACGCGGTCGCCAGCGCCACCACCACGGCCCGCTCAGGCATCCGCCGCTGCACCCCGATCGCCGCGATCGTGGCCGCGTTGGCCATCTGCTCGGCGCTGAGCACCACCCGCCCGTCGGCCTGCACGGTGCAGGTCCGGCTGGCCATCGGCAGGCGGAGGTGCTGCCCGAACTGCTTCGTGACGAACCAGACGCCGAGCAGGGCGACGACCGCCACCACCACACCGCCTGCCACGACTGCAACTCGAGTTCGCACCCGCACCCCCTGTCCCGACAGTCCGACAAGCGTACGTCCCGCGCCGCACCAACCGGGTCGTCCGACCGGTTGTCTCCCGTTCCGTCACCGCCCCGCCACCGACCGCGTCCGGCCCCACGTGCGGAGGCCCGTCGGCCTCAGTCTCCGGTGGGCACCCAGGCGGCGGGCCGCTTCTCCCGGAACGCGGCCACGCCCTCCCGGCCCTCGGCCGAGAGGAAGTACCCGGTGGACACCGTGGCCAACTCGGCGATCTCCGTGCGCAGGTCGGTCGCCGCCGGCCGGCGCAGCAGCTCCTTGGTGCCGGCGAGGGCGTTCGGCGCCCCCTTCACCAACGAGGCGCAGTAGCGTGCCACCGTGGCGTCCAGGTCGTCCGCCGGCACCGCGGCGGTGACCAGGCCGATCTCGGCGGCCCGCGGGCCGTCGAAGGTGTCGCCGGTCAGGTACAGCTCGGCGGCGGCCCGGGGGTGCAGCCGCGGCAGCACGGTCGCCGAGATCACCGCCGGGATCACCCCGATCCGGACCTCGGTGAAGGCGAAGGTCGCCGCCTCGGCGCAGACCGCCAGGTCAGCCGCGGCGATCAGCCCCAGCCCGCCCGCCCGCGCCGGCCCGGCCACCTTCGCCAGCACCGGCTTCGGGCACTCCCGGACCGCCACCAGCACGTCGCCCAGCATCCCGGCCGGCACCGTCCCGCTGGCGTACGCGGCGGCGGTCTCCTTGAGGTCCGCCCCGGAGCAGAAGACCGGCCCGGTGTGATCCAGCACGATCACCCGGACCGCGTCGTCGACGACCGCCGCGGCGAGCCCGGCCAGCAGCTCGGTCATCAGCGGGGTGGAGAGCGCGTTGCGGTTGTGCGGGCTGTCCAGGGTGAGGGTGGTCACCCCACGGGCCGTGGCGACCCGCACGAGATCGTCCGGAGAGGTCATGCCGGGCACACTAGTGGCCATGCCCGGCGTCCTTCCAGAAGGCGAATCCGTTCCGCGTGACGGATCGCTGCCCGCTGCCGCCCGCCGCGCCGTCGGCGCCCGCGGCTTCGGGGTGTACGTGCACGTCCCGTTCTGCGCCAGCCGGTGCGGTTACTGCGACTTCAACACGTACACGGCGGCCGAACTGGGCGGCGGGGCCAGCCGGGAGAGCTACACCGACACGGTCCTGGCCGAGCTGGCCCTCGCCGGCCGGGTGCTGGGCGACAGCCCGCCGCCCCGGGTGGACACCGTCTTCGTGGGCGGCGGCACGCCCACCCTGCTCCCCGCCGACGACCTGGCCCGGATCCTCGACGGCATCGACCGCACCTGGGGGCTGGCCGCCGACGTCGAGGTGACCACCGAGGCCAACCCCGAGTCGGTCACCCCGGAGTCGCTCAAGGCGCTGCGGGCGGCCGGCTACACCCGGATCTCGCTCGGCATGCAGTCCGCCGCACCCGGGGTGCTGGCCGTCCTCGACCGGCGGCACAGCGCCGGCCGGGCCACCGCCGCCGCCCGGGAGGCGCGGGACGCCGGATTCGACCACGTGAACCTGGACCTGATCTACGGCACGCCGGGGGAGACCGCCGAGGACTTCGCCGCCTCGCTGGAGCAGGTGGTGGCCGCGGGTGTGGACCACGTCAGCGCGTACGCCCTGATCGTGGAGGACGGCACCCGGCTGGCTGCGCGGATGCGCCGCGGCGAACTGCCGTACCCGAGCGACGACGTGGCGGCGGACCGCTACCTGGCCGCCGAGGCCGCCCTCCACGCGGCCGGCTTCTCCTGGTACGAGGTCTCCAACTGGGCGCGCTCCGCGGCGGCCCGGTGCCGGCACAACCTGCTCTACTGGACCGGTGCCGACTGGTGGGGCCTCGGCCCGGGGGCGCACAGCCACGTCGGCGGCGTGCGCTGGTGGAACGTCAAGCACCCCACCGCGTACGCGCAGCGCCTGGCCGCCGGGGAGTCGCCCGGCCTGGCCCGGGAGGTGCTCACCCGGGACGAGGCGCACATGGAGGACGTGATGCTGCGGCTGCGGCTCGCCGCCGGCCTGCCGCTGGACGTGCTGGACCCGGCCGGCCGGGCCAGCGCCGAGCGGGCGCTGGCCGACGGCCTGCTGGCCCCCGACGCGTACGCGGCCGGCCGGGCCGCGCTGACCCTGCGCGGCCGGTTGCTGGCCGACGCGGTGGTCCGCGACCTGCTGCCCTGAGCGATGCCGGACCCGGCCGACCCGGAGGCCGGCCGGGTCAGGGTCACTTGATCAGGCTGAGGCTCATCGGATACTGGTAGAGCTGGCCCTCGTTGGCCTTGACCCCGGCGAGGATGCCGAACACCACCCCGAGGATGACGGCTGCGCCGACGCCGAGGAAGCCGATCAGGATGCAGCTCAGGATCCAGCCGACCAGGCCCACGATCGACCAGAGCAGCTGGAAGTTGAGCGCCGCGACCGCGTGCTGGCGCACGGTCGGGGACTGGTTGCCCCGGGCCAGCATCGAGACCAGCGGCGGGAGCCAACCCAGCACACCGGCGCTGATGAACATCGCCGCCGCGCCGCCGAAGTGCGCGACCAGGGCCCAGGTCTTGTCTTCGTTGTTGGCGTAGCCGGCGGGCGGCCCGTACCCGCCGCCGGTCGGGTAGCCGGCGCCGGGCGCGGCGTGGCCGCCCGGCGGAGGATATCCGCCCGGAGGTGGGTAGCCACCCGACGGCGGCTGGCCGCCGGAGGGCGGCGGATAGCCACCGGGCGGGGGATAGTCGCCCCCCGCCGGTGCGCCGGACAGTGGTGCGGTGGGGGGCTCGTCCGCCGACGAGCCGAACGGTGCCGACGGCGGGGTCGTCTCCGGCGGCTGGGCGCCGGAGTCCCCCGCTCCCGGAGGGCGAGGAGGTTCAGTCATGGACGTCACGGTAGGTCCCGTTGGCAAGGGCGCGCCAGGGGGAGATCGCCCGGGATGTCCGGCTGTTCGGCCCAGGGGCCGTGACTGCGTGGCGGCCCGCACCGGGGGTCCGTCGCTGATCATCGCGTGGGCGGGCACGCCGACGTAGACTGGCACTCGCTACAGTCGAGTGCCAGACGCTCAGTCGGCACCGCGTGCCGCTGATCCAATCGGGTGGCGACGCGCGCCGGCGGGCCGAGGCGCGTCAGGAGGTGGGGAGATGGGTCTCGACGACCGCAAGCTCGCCGTGCTGCGCGCGATCGTCGAGGACTACGTCGCCACGCAGGAGCCCGTGGGCAGCAAGGCCCTGGTCGAGCGGCACCAGCTGGGCGTCTCCCCGGCCACGGTCCGCAACGACATGGCGGTGCTGGAGGAGGAGGGCTACATCCGGCAGCCGCACACCAGCGCCGGCCGGGTGCCCACCGACCGCGGCTACCGGCTCTTCGTCGACCGGCTCTCCCGGGTCAAGCCGCTCAGCCCCGCCGAGCGCCGGGCCATCGAGCGCTTCCTGGTCGGCGCGGTCGACCTGGACGACGTGGTGCACCGCACGGTCCGGCTGCTGGCCCAGCTCACCCGGCAGGTCGCCGTGGTGCAGTATCCGAGCCTGGCCCGCTCCAAGGTGCGCCACCTGGAACTGGTGCCGATCTCCACCACCCGGCTGATGGTGGTCATGATCGCCGACACCGGGCGGGTCGAGCAGCGACTGGTCGAGCTGCCCGGGCCGATCCCCGCCGACGACGTCACCGACCTGCGCCGGCTGGTCAACGAGAAGTTGGTCGGCACCCTGCTGGCGGACACCCCGCCGCTGGTCCAGGCGCTGGTGGACGAATCCTCGCCGCAGCTGCGCCCGGCCATGGCCACGCTCTCCAGCGTGCTGTTGGAGACGCTGGTCGAGCGGCACGAGGAGCGCATCGCGCTGGCCGGCACCGCCAACCTCACCCGGGGTGGTCTGCTGGACTTCCAGGGTTCGCTGCGCCCCATCCTCGAGGCGCTCGAGGAGGAGGTCGTGCTGCTCAAGCTCATCGGTGAGGCCGAGCCGAGCACCACCCGGGTGCTGATCGGCGACGAGAACGAGATCGACAACCTGCGCGCCGCCTCCGTGGTCAGCACCGGCTACGGCCCCGGCAGCACCATCGTCGGTGGACTCGGCGTGCTCGGACCGACCCGGATGGACTACCCCGGCACCATCGCCACGGTGCGGGCCGTGGCACGCTACGTGGGCGATCTGCTGGCCCAGAACTGACCAGTCAGGGCCGCCGGCCGGCGAGTGGCCGACGACCGCGCAACGCGAGACGAACATGAGGACACGGAACGCAGTGGCCAGGGACTACTACGGCATTCTCGGCGTGAGTCGGGACGCCTCCGACGACGAGATCAAGCGCGCCTACCGCAAGCTGGCGCGGCAGTTCCATCCGGACGTCAATCCGGATCCGGAGGCACAGGAGAAGTTCAAGGACATCAACGCCGCGTACGAGGTCCTCTCGGACGACCGGAAACGGCAGATCGTCGACCTGGGCGGCGACCCGCTCGCGCCCGGCGGTGGGGGCGCGGGTCCGGGCGGTCCGGGCGGCGCCGGCCCGTTCGTCGGGTTCCAGGACATCATGGACGCGTTCTTCGGTGGGGCGGCCGGCGGCAGCCGGGGGCCGCGCCCGCGTACCCGGCCGGGCGCCGACGCGATCCTGCGGCTGGAGCTGGACCTGCACGAGACCGCGTTCGGTGTCGAGGCCCCGATCACCGTCGACACCGCGGTGCTCTGCACCACCTGCTCCGGCGCGGGCACCGCGGCCGGCACCCACCTGGCCACCTGCGAGGCGTGCGGCGGCCGGGGTGAGGTGCAGTCGGTGCAGCGGACCTTCCTCGGCCAGGTGGTCTCCGCCCGGCCGTGCACGGTCTGCCAGGGCTACGGCACCACCATCCCGCACCCCTGCCCGACCTGCGCCGGCGACGGCCGGGTGCGGACCCGCCGCTCGCTGACCGTCAAGATCCCGGCGGGGGTCGAGGACGGCATGCGGATCCGGCTGGCCCAGCAGGGCGAGGTCGGCCCCGGCGGCGGCACCGCCGGCGACCTCTATGTGGAGATCCACGAGCGGCCGCACGACGTCTACTCCCGCAAGGGCGACGACCTGCACTGCCGGGTCACCGTGCCGATGACCGCCGCCGCGCTCGGCACCCGGCTGACCATCAAGACGCTGGACAGCGAGGAGACGGTGGACGTCAAGTCCGGCACCCAGCCGGGCAGCACGCTGCGGCTGCGCGCCCGGGGCGTACCGCACCTGCGCGGCACCGGCCGGGGTGACCTCTACGTCCACCTCGACGTGCGCACCCCGACCAAGCTCGACGCCGAGCAGGAGCGGATGCTGCGTGAGTTCGCCAAGACCCGCGGCGAGGAAGTCGCCGAGCTGACCAAGCAGGGCGGCTTCTTCTCCCGGATGCGCGACGCCTTCAACGGGCACGCCTGAGGTGTCGGCGCCGCTGTTTCTGGTCGAGGCGCTGCCCACCGGTGACACGCTGACGCTCGACGGCCCGGAGGGGCACCACGCCGCCACCGTGCAGCGGCTGCGGGTCGGCGAGGAGCTGCTGCTCGCCGACGGCCGGGGCGGCACCGCCGCCGCGGTGGTCACCGCCGTCGGCCGGGGCACCCTCGACCTGGCGGTCACCTCCCGGGGGTACGTCGACGCGTCCGTCCCCCGGCTCGTGGTGGTGCAGGGCATCGCCAAGGGCGACCGGGGCGAGCTGGCCGTGCAGGCGATGACCGAGGTCGGGGTGGACGAGATCGTGCCCTGGGCGGCGTCCCGCTCGGTCGTGCAGTGGCGCGGCGACCGGGGCGTACGGGCCCGGGAGAAGTGGGCGGCCACGGTCCGGGAGGCGGCCAAGCAGGCCCGCCGCGCCTGGCTGCCGATCGTGGCCGGTACGCCCGACGAGTCGACCCCGACGGTGGCTCGGCGGATCGCCGGGGCGGCCGCCGCGTTCGTGCTGCACGAGGAGGCCGAGGAGCGGCTGGCCGCCGCCGAGCTGCCGGAGACCGGCGAGATCGTGCTGGTGGTCGGCCCGGAGGGCGGCATCGCCCCGGCCGAGCTGTCCGCCTTCCGCGAGGCCGGCGCGCGTACCGTCCGGCTCGGCCCTGCGGTGCTGCGCACGTCGACGGCCGGCGTGGCCGCGCTGAGCGTCCTCTCCGCCCGCCTGGGCCGCTGGTAACCCCGCTTGCCGTGCCCTCGTCGACGTCAGGTCCACCCCGGCGTGTCGGGGACACCGGGCACATGCCTTGGGGGTGGTATGTCTCAGAGGAGCCTCGAAGGATGAGAATCGGGGTGGGGTCGGC
>NZ_LWLS01000135.1 GCF_001905095.1 Micromonospora sp. CB01531 | reverse complement strand
CGCGTGCTGCTTCTCGACCGCGCGCGCCGACCCGGCGTGCACCGCCTCGTCGACCCGGCGTTCCAGGTCCGCCAGCTTGCCGGCGGTGGTGTGGATGTTGATGCCAGTGCCTCTGAAGGGGGCTGTTTGTGCGCTCATTGGGCAGGGCCGGTGGATTCGAGACTGGCGACCTGCTTCCAGGTCGTCGTCAGGAAGCTTGCGGCGAGCAGCGTCTTGAGGGAGTCGCCGATGAGGAAGGGCGCTACGCCGACTGCAACCGCATTGGCCACACCCATGCCTGTCACGATGGCCAGCCAGGTCACACCGCACGCGTATATTGCCATTGAACCCAGCGCCAAGACTGCCAGCTGGCGAAGCATGGTCCGGCCGGCTCCAAGACGCGAGCCGGTGCCCACGATGATCGAGGCGAGTAGAAACCCAACGAGGTAGCCGCCGGTGGGGCCGACCAGGACCTGCACTCCGTGAGCGCCCTGTGTGAAGACGGGCAGCCCCGCAGCGCCGAGCGCGACGTAGAGTAGCTGGCTGGCCAATCCTCGGACTGGACCAAGGGAGGCAGCGGCCAGCAAGACTCCAAACGTCTGGCCGGTGACCGGCACCGGCGAGCCGGGGATCGGCACGACGACTTGAGCGGCGAGAGCCGTCAGGGCCGCGCCCAATACGACCGTGACACCCGTGCGTGTCGACATCTTCGCGAGGGCGGATTCGGTTAGCACAGGCAACCTAGTGGAAACGCCAAGGGCGGTAGTCATTGCTCTGTCCTTTGTCCGGAAAGGTGAAGAAGGAGCGCCTCGGTTGAGCACGTTGCTGGCGAGTGCCGCAGCAGATGGGAGAAGGCGACTTCCTGTTGCTCAATGTCCGACGTTCCCCAGGCCGCCGTCGATTGTCAGAACGTGTCGCGCGGGACGTACGCACCCGCACGCCGCGCAGGGCACGGCTGCCCTCGCGATCGTCGCTCGCTGGCGCAGCGCTTCGCGCCTGGGCAGCAGCGTGTTGTCGCTGCCCGAGGGCGTGGCTCGCAGGTCGTCGAGGGCGCGAGAAACTGCGTTGTCACGCTCCTTGCGCGGTATCGCGAGGCGCTCGCACCTCGATCCGAGGGCTGCCCCGAAGAGGCACGTACGGCTCTTCCTTTTCTTGAGTGAACCGATCTACCCCACTTCCGCTCGCCTTGGTCGAGCTCACGCGAGGTCCGGTAGGCCGAGCGCTCGATCTCGCTCTTCCGGGAGCCCGGCCCGATCGTCGCCACGCCCGAGAGGATCAGGCCTCCGCAGGACTGATGACGGCGCGGAGGAACTCCTCGGTGCGAGCGTGAGAGGGCTTGTTGAAGATCACCTCCGGGGTGCCTTGCTCGAGGATCCTTCCCTGGTCCATGACGATGATGCGGTCGGCGACCTGGGCGGCGAAGCGCATCTCGTGGGTGACGATGATCATCGTCATGCCTGACTCGGCAAGGTCTCGCATCACCTTGAGGACTTCGCCCACGAGTTCGGGATCCAGGGCGGAGGTCGCCTCGTCGAAGAGCATCGCCTTGGGCTCCATCGCCAGGGCGCGGGCGATGGCGACGCGCTGTTGTTGGCCGCCGGAAAGCTCGTGGGGGCGGTTGTTCACCCGATCCGCGAGGCCCATTCGTGTGAGGAGTCGTAGGGCACGCTCGCGTGCCTCGTCCTTGGGTACCTTCCGGACGCGAACCGGCGGCATCATCACGTTCTCGAGGGCGGTGAGGTGGGGGAACAGGTTGAATCTCTGGAATACCATCCCGAGCTCGAGTCGGGCCAACCGAACGGCTTTGGCGTTCATCCGGTGCCGGCCGTTCGTCGCGTCCTGGATGATGGTCCCATCGACCGTGATACGCCCGGAGTCGATGGTTTCCAGGGCGTTGATCATGCGGATCAGCGTGGTCTTGCCCGACCCGCTGGGCCCGATGACGACGGCGACCTCACCTTCGGTGACGTCCAGGTCGACGCCGCGGAGCACCGGAATTTCGCCGAAGGTCCGGTGGATGCCCTCGACGCGGATGAGGGGTTGGCTGGTGGCTTTGGCGCGCTGTTCGGTGGTGGTCACGAGACAGGCTCCTTCTCCGCTTCGACAGGTGCGGGCACCGAGGGCTTCTTGCGGGAGCGCGGCCTGCTGAGCTCGAGATGGGTCTCGAGGCGACGAAGCAGAAGGCTCGTCGGGTAGCTGACCGCGAGGTAGAGGAGACCGATCAGGGCGTAGATCTCCATGTAGCGGAACGTCTCCGAACCGATCACCTGTCCGGTGAACAGAAGCTCTGCCACGGATACGGTCGAGGCGAGGGCACTGTCCTTGAACAGGGAGACGGCATAGTTGCCCGTCGGGGGCAGGGCGATGCGCATCGCCTGAGGCAGGATCACCGAGCGCATCATCGTCGGCCAGTCCATGGCCAGGGCAGCGCTCGCCTCCCACTGCCCTTGATCGACTGTGCGGATCGCGCCGCGGAAGATCTCGCTCAGATACGCACTCGTGTTGGCACCGAGCCCGAGGATCGCTGCGGTGAGCGGGGAGAGCTGGATCCCCATAGCGGGCAGGGCGAAGTAGGCGAAGAACAGTTGAAGGATCAGAGGGGTGCCGCGGAGGACCTCGACGTAGATCGTCGCCGGCACGTAGAGGTACCACCGCCGCCGGTCGAGCCTCATCACCGCGATGACGAGTCCGAGCAGCAAGGCGAGGATGAACGCGCCGATGGTGATGGCGACGGTGTACTTCATCCCCTCGAGCAGCCGCGGCAGCCATTCCTTGGTCAGGTCCAGGGTCATGTCATCCCTTGAGCGGATTCGGTGGGTTGAGTGGCGCGAAGCTCCTACGTCCGCGAGACGAGATGCATCCCATCGTTTCGACGAGGAGCTGGGCGCACAGGAAAGAGGTGATCTGGTTCGGTGCGTCGACCATGGGGTTCAGTTCGACGATGTCGAGGCCACAAACGTCGAGGTTCCGGGAGACGGCCGCGAGAACGTCCCGCAGGTGCTCGTAGTCGAGGCCACCTGGCTCAGGGGTTGCCACCCCCGGCACGATGGCCGCATCGAGCACGTCCAGGTCGACGCTGATATAGACGGGAAGGTTCGGGTCTAGCTCGGCGAGGACACGTTCCGGCCCGTCACGGAGGTAGTCCTTCGTCGTGAGGACCCGGTTGCCGTCTGCAATGGTGTCGCGATAGTGGTGCTCTGGGGTGCGGAAGCTGCGCATCCCGACCTGCACGATGTGCCGCACGGTGGGCAGTCCGTGGGCTAGGCGGACAGGGTTCCCGTGGCTCTGGGTGACTCCGTGGACGAATGGCTGGTAGTCCAGGTGCGCATCGAAGTGGAGGAGCTGCACGTCCTGCCCGTAGGCGCGCAGGACCGGATAGGTGGCGGCATGATCGCCGCCTACCACGATCGGGGTCGCGCCCCGCTCGAGGACGGTCGACACAAGATCCGTGGCGTTCTGCCACGTCGCGTCGATATTGGTGTAGATGACGTCCACGTCGCCGCAGTCGACGATGCGGTTCCCAGCCATCTCGTCCTCGAGGAACCGCTCGCCCGTGTTGATGTCCCAGAAGCCTTCCCGGCCTCCGGTGTTGCATGACCGGAAGCGTAACGACAGCTCCCGCACCCGGCGGGGGCCGAGACGGGCGCCCGGGAGCCAGCCGGAACCCTCGTCGCACGGGAAGCCGATGAAGGCGAAGTCCGCGTCGAGGGATGCAGGGTCGGCACACACAGGCCCCCGCAGGAAGGTTGCGATCCCTGTGAACGCCAAGTCCAACCGGGTGGTCGAACTCGGGTTCTCGGCGGGCCTCACCACGTCACAGCTCCAACCAGGTGTCGGCCGGGCTCAGGCCCGCGTTCTCGAAGATTCTCGCGACCGTTCCGTCGGCCTTCATCTCCTTGAACACCGCGCTGAAGTCATCGACAAATGCCCTGTTCTGCGGGGCCACCGCGAGAGCGTTGTCGCTGTCCTGCTTGTCTGGGGCGTAGCCCGCCGAGAGTTCCATGTTGAGGTTGGGGTTCTGCTTGATCGCCAGGGCCGCGATGGAGGCGTCTGCGAGAACGCCTTGGACCCGGCCGGTCTGGATGTCCTGGAACGCCTCGTAGATCGTGCCGTACACCTTCACCGTGATCTGCTTGCCGCCGGGGCATGCCGCGCTGGCCTTCTTCAAGCTTTCGGCCCAGATGGTGCCCTTGTAGGTGGCGCCGGTGTGGCCGCACAGGCCGGCGAGGTCCTGGATGCCCAACGGATTCCCCTTGGCCACCGCCAAGCCTTCGGTGTTGTAGAAGAGGACGTCGGTGAAGGCGACGTGCTTCTCGCGCTCCGGAGTGCGGTACATGGCATCGCCCATGACTTGGATCCGGCCGCTGGTGAGGGCCGGGATCAGGCTGTCGAAGGGCATCGGCGTTGACCGGACTTCGGCCTCGATGCCCTTGCGCTTGAGGTACTCCCTGATGAGGTCCGGGACGATGCCGTCGGCCTTGCCGTCCTTCACCGCCGACCAGGGCTCGTCGTTGGAGGTACCGATGGTGACGACCTTGCTCTGCTTGATCTCGGCGAGAAGGTCCTTGGATGCCGAGGTCGAGTTCGGCCCTGACGTTCCTCCGCACGCCGCGAGTGACATCGCGGCGATGACGGCGAGGCCCAGGGATATCTTGCGACTGCGCATCGCGTAGCTCCTGCTCTCGAGTGTGCTCCCGATCACCGGGGTACAGGAGATCCTGCACCCTAACCCTCAATGGCGCAAGAGATCTCGACATGTACCTGCTGGTAGCCGGATCGTTCGACCCTGGGACTTGCGTCATCCCGGGTAACTGGTGCAAGACTGAGCGATCGGAAGCCCGCCCAGGCTGCTGCCCGTTACCAAGGAGTTGCCATGAACACGACGCCCAATATTCCGACAATCTCCCTCAACAGCGACATCGGAGAGGGGTTCGGCGTGTGGTCCGTGGCTGACGATCGGGCCCTACTCGAGCTGGTCACGGACGCCAACGTCGCGTGCGGCTTCCACGCCGGTGACCCCGACATCCTCCTGCAGACCTGCCGCGACGCGGCCGAGCTCGGTGTGACGGTGGGCGCGCAGGTCGGGTACTTCGACCTGCGCGGCTTCGGCCGGCGCTTTATCGACGTCCCGCCCGCAAGCCTCGCGGCCGACGTGCTCTACCAGTTGGGTGCCCTGGACGCGATAGCTCGCGCGTGTGGCCTGTCGATCGCCTACCTCAAGGTCCACGGGGCGCTCTATCACGCCTGCGTCCAGCGCCCGGACATGGCGCGGGCCATCGCGGAAGGGCTCACCATGTTCGGGCGCGACATCCCCGTCCTGTGCCAGCCGGGCACGCCCTTCGCCGCCGCAATCGACGACGCCGGCTGTCGCCTCCTGCGCGAGGGCTACATCGACCGGGCGTACCAGCCTGATGGTCTGCTGGTCCCGCGCGGGCAGGAAGGCGCGATGATCACGGACCCGGAGGCCGCGGCCCGGCGGGCCGTCCAGATCGCCACCACCAGGACGGTGACGGCGATCGACGGATCGACTCTCCCGCTCGAGGTGGACTCGGTCTGTATTCACTCGGACTCGCCGGGCGCCCAGGAGATCGCGCAGGCGGTACGGGCGGCACTCGAGGACGAGGGAGTGGCGCTGCGAGGTCTCCTTGCCTGATTCGGCCAAGCGCTGCGCGGACGTCATCCTGCGGGTGCACCGGCTTGCGCGGACCGGCGCCCTGATCGACCTGGGGCGGCTCGAGCACGCGAAGATGGTTGCCGCACAGGCCCGTCGGGTCGACGTCGACGGGTGGCTGTGGGAAGTCATTCCGGCGGCGCGGACGGTATACCTGCAGGCGGCCCCGGAGCACCTCGACGAGATCCTGGCCCGGTTGGGGGACGCTCCGGTCGAGGCGGTCGTGCAGCAGGAGCGGCGTCTCGTCGAGATCCCCGTCCGCTACGACGGACAGGATCTCGACTACGTCGCCGGGCAACTCCGGATGGACGTCGGCACCTTCGTGCACCGCCACTCGACGACGGAATACGAGGTGGCGTTCTTCGGGTTCGCGCCCGGTCAGGCCTTCTTCGGAGAACTGCCGGGCGACCTACGGCTGCCGAGAAGGAGCGTTCCGCGTACGCGGGTTCCGTCGGGAGCCCTGGCCATCGCGAACGAGTTCACCATCATCTACCCCGAGCAGTCACCAGGCGGCTGGCATCTCATCGGGCACCGGGCCGGGCCACCGCTGTGGGACCCGCACGCCGATCCGCCCAGCCGACTGCGTATCGGGGATCGAATCCGGTTCCGGGACGTCACATGATCCGTGTTCTTGCCACTGGGCCGCTCACCACGACCCAGGATCTCGGCCGCTGGGGCTGGGGACACCTGGGGGTGCCCCGAAGCGGTCCGGCGGACGCACCCAGCCACCACCTGGCCAACCGGCTCGTCGGCAACGCCGTCGACGCCGCGACGATGGAGGTGCTGCGCGGCGGTCTCACGGTGGAGTTCCTCGAGCCCGCGCTGTTCGCCATCGCGGGGGCTCCCGTCGGAGTCCGCCTCGACGGAGTCCCGGTGGCGTTCGGTGCCAGCGTCTGGGCGCAGGCCGGGGCGGTTCTGTCGCTGGCGGTACCACGCTTCGGGCTGTGGAGCTACTTCGCCGTTCGGGGGGGCCTCGACGTCGAGCCCCAACTCGGGAGCCGATCGGTGGACACCCTGTCGGGAATCGGGCCGCCACCGCTGGCGCCGGGGCGAGTGGTGCCGATCGGCGGCCTCGTGGCCGGCCCGCCGGGTGCGGCCGACGCACTGATCGGGCTCTGCGATCGCCGGGACATCGAGCTGCGTGTCTCACCCGGGCCGAGACACGAGTGGTTCACCCGCCAGGCCCAGGAGCTACTGGTGACCACGGCGTGGACGTTGAGTACCGACACGAACCGGATCGCGGCTCGTCTGACGGGGCCGGAACTGGCCCTCGTCGAGCCCCGCCAGCTCCCGACGGAGGGGCTGCAGATCGGCTCGGTCCAGGTGCCCGCCTCGGGGCAGCCCATCGTCCACCTGGCCAACCACCCACCCACGGGGGGCTACCCCGTTATCGCCGTGGTCGATGAGTCGGACCTGCCGATGCTTGCGCAGAGCCTGCCGGGGACCGTGGTGCGCTTCGCCAGGCGAGCGCCGGGGCGTGCCTGACGAGCGGCACGGCCCGGAGCTGATCTCCGGGCCGTGCCGCGGCTACGGACTGATCACGCACACCGACACGGAAGGACGGCGGTGATCTCCACGGAGAATCCGGGCAGGTTCGACTGGACGATCGCTCGTGACGGAGGAACCGCGCCGACGAACTCGGCCCAGATCGGGTCGAAGATCCCTCGCTGCTCGATGTCGGTGAGATACACCGTGCAGAAGGCCGCCTCGGCGAGCGAGGAACCGGCTGCCTGGGCGATGGCTT
Source organism: Micromonospora sp. CB01531 (assembly GCF_001905095.1). Lineage (GTDB taxonomy): Bacteria > Actinomycetota > Actinomycetes > Mycobacteriales > Micromonosporaceae > Micromonospora. Next base: position 17,058 of record NZ_LWLS01000135.1, on the reverse strand, counting down.
CGAGGTTCGCGAGGGTTTGGCGGGCCTGGGTCTCGAACGGGGCGTCGTTGAGCCGGGTGCCGTCGGGCAGGCGGGGGGTCTGCCCGGCGACGTGGACCAGCCCGCCGGCGCACACGGCCTGTGAGTAGGTGCCGGCCGGAGGCGGGGCATCGGCGGTGGTGATGATGCGGCGGTCGCTGTGCAGGCCCATGTCAGGTGGTCCTCTGTCGTTGGAATCGGTCGTACAGTCGGCGCTCCAGCCCCCGATCCTTCTTCGCGGAGAGCTCAAGTAGGCGCAGGACCAAGGCGTTCGCGATGGCGGAGGGAGCCACCGCGGAGTTGAAGAAGGTCTGGGTCTCGTACCGGGTCATCAGCGTCCGTACGAGCGGATCGATCGGGATCGGGGCAAGGGCACTGTCGGTGACGACGACCGAGTTGGCGCCGACCGCGGTTGCCTGCTCGACGGCCTGGAGCGAGCGTTCGTCGTAGACGGGGAAGGTGAAGGCGAGCACCGCGTCGTCGGGCCCGATGAGGTCGACGTCGTCGAGAACGGTCCCTCCGACCGCCCCGATGAGCCTGGTGTTCATGAAGTGCCGGAGGTGGAACTCCACGGTGTACGCGAGACCGAATGCTGATCGAAAACCGACAACATGGAGCAGCCTGGCACCGTGCAATGCCTCGGCGCAGTCGTGCAGCGCCTGGTAGTCGAGGGATTCGACGGTCTGGGTCAAGGCGTCCAGATCGCCGCGGAGCGAACTGTGGACCCGCCCGTCACGCGGCGAGGTGGTGCCGGCGACCTGGGTGGCGGCGCGTTGCTCGGCGGCGCGGCGGATGGCCGCTTGCATGTCCGGGAAGCCCTCGTACCCCATACGGATGGCGAAACGGACAACTGTCGACTCGCTGACTCCGAGCTTCTCCGCGATCCGCAGCGCGGTGAGCTGCGCGGCCTCCCGCGGCTGGGTGATGCAGTACCGGGCGATCTTGCGCTGGCTGGCGCTGAGCAGGTCTTCCTTGCGGCGCACCCGCTCGGGCAGGGTCTCGTCATCGCGCGGCATGGCACCGTCCCGATGCCATGTCCAGGGCAGGGCGGCCTGCACCTGAACCATGCTCTTGCATCATCTCAGGCAATAGTGCAGGATCTTGTGGCATGACCGCAGATCATACACCGGATGATGGCCCATTCGTGGGAAGAACGGTCGGCGTGTTCGATGCGGGGATCGGCGGACTTCCCATCGCGCGTGCCGTCACGCGCCGCCTGCCCGGTGTAGCGATCAGCTACCTGGCCGATTCCGGCCGTCGTCCGTACGGACCCCAGCCGGCAGCAACGGTGGCGAGATACGTCCGTCAGGCCGAGAGGTTCTTCGCCGACAGAGGCGTTGACGCGTGGGTCATCGCGTGCAACACCGCCAGCGTCGTGGCCCCCGCAACCGACGAGCGCCTGGTGCCATGTGTCGACATGGTCGAGGCGGTCGGTCGCGTCCTGCCACCTCCGACGGCTGGGCGGGTGGCCCTGCTCGGCACGTTGGGCACGATCGTGAGCGGAGTAATCCCGCGCGCGTACCCCGATCACGACTGGGTGCCCATGCCCACGGAGGCGCTGCTCCGTCACGCCGAGGAGGGGGACGCGCGCTCACCCGCAGTGGCCGACCTTCTCCGACAGCTGCGAGACGAGCTCGGCCAGAGCGGCGCGACGCACGCGGTCCTGGCGTGCACCGACTACACATGCATCCTGCCGGCCATGATCGACGCGTTGCCCGGAATCGCGCTCCTGGACCCCCTCGATGGGGCGGTGCAAGCCGTGTGCGACATCGTCCGACCGACTACAACCGATGCGATGACGACAGCGACCCCGCAGTCGCGGGGGCACGAGCTAGCGGTCACCGGTCACCATCCCGTCGACATCCCCGCGCTCGCCAGGGAGACGTACGGGCTCGAATTCACCACCACCGCCACCATCAATATCGATCTCACAGAGAGCTGAGGCCGTACCATGATCTTCAATCCGGCCGATCGGATCCTCCGTCTTGAGGGTCCCCACCTCCAGGCCACCCATGGCAAGGGCCTCAGGGAGCTCGAGCGCGAGCTTGAGCGCCAGCCCGCCGGACCCGACTTCCTCGACATCACCTACGCGGACACGCACCGATTTCCGCCCGTCGACTGGGCGCTCGAGGAGTTCTCGAAGGCGGCAAGCGGCGCCGGGATGACGTACACGCCCTACCGAGGCGACGCAGGTGTGCGATCCGCGGTGGCAGGCAACGTCAGCGGCTTGCTGGGGTTCGAAGTCGATCCGGATCGCGAGGTCATCCTGACCCCGGGAACCCAGGCGGGGCTGTACTCCGCGCTCGCCGCGATGATCAACCCCGGCGACAAGGTCGTCGTTCCCGACCCGGACTACATCACGAGCGACCGATCCGTCCGATACTTCGGCGCGGAGGTGCTGTCCGTCCCACTCGTCTGGGAGGCGGGGCAGGCGCCGAGACTCGACCTCGACGTGCTTCGGGCCCAGTTGGCCAAGCAGCCGAAGCTCGTCATGTTCTCCCACCCCAACAACCCCACGGGTGCGGTGTTCACGCCGGAGCACGTCAACGAGATCGCGCAGGTGGTCCTGGACTCCGACGCGTTCGTCATCGTCGACCAGCTCTACTGCCGTCTCGTCTACGACAAGGCGCCGTTCGCCCATCTGGCGGCCGTGCCCGGGATGCGGGAGCGGACTCTGACGACTCTCGGCCCGAGCAAGACCGAATCGCTCAGCGGATACCGGATCGGTGCCGCGGTCGGCCCGGCGGACCTCATCACCCGGATGGAAGATGTCATGGGCATCGCCTCACTTCGAGCGCCCGCGTACGCCCAGCACGTCCTGGCAAGGTGGATCAAGGACGACGAGGACTACGTCCAGCAGCGGATCGGCGAGTACGAGGCGCTGCGCGACCAGAGCATCACGGCTCTCCTCGAGATGCCCGGAGTCGACGTGCGGCGTTCCGGCGGGTCGGCGTACCTGTTCCCCTCGTTCTCAGGCCTGCAGGCGAGCGACCAGGACGTGGCCCTGGCGCTCAAGCGCGAGGCGGGGCTCGTGGTGAACCCCGGTTACCAGTTCGGTGCCGGAGGAGCCAAGCACTTCCGGATCTGCTTCGCCCAGGACGAGCAGGTCTGGGCCGCAGCCCTGGTGCGGATGCGGGCGGTACTCGAATCCTTGGCGGACTGACGTGTTCCGATACTTCACAGATGCCGAGTACGACCGCCGTTGGGCAGCCGTCATGGCCGAGGTCGAGCGACGCCAGCTCGACACCGTCGTGATCTGGGGCCGAGCCGGTGGCCAGTTCGAGCACTGCGGCGACATCCTCTACCTGTCCAACCACTTCGCGATCAGCGCAGGGGCGGACTCCGCGATCTGGAACGCGCGATCCTTCGCGGCACTCATCGTGCGCCCCGGCCACGAGCCCGAGCTGCACATCGACGAGCCCGATCCCCGAATGGACCGCCTCGCCGTGGGAGACGTCCGGTGGAGCTCGGACCCCGTCCAGGCCGTAGGCGAGCGGCTCCGCGAGCTCGGCATCTCCGGTCAGGTGGGTCTCGTCGGAACGAACTTCTTCCCGATCAAGTACTACCAACAGCTGTCTGAGCTGTGCCCGCAGATCGACTGGCGCCCCGAGGACGACCTCGTCAAGACGGTCCGGAAGATCAAGAGCGCCGCAGAACTCGACTGCTACCGGCACGCCGGCGAGACGGCGTCGCTGGCCCTGACCCGGCTGATGTCCGGACTCATCGGTGGCGAGAAGGAGGCCGTCGCGGCTGGCGCGGCCTCCCAGATCGTCGTCGAGCGAGGAGGCCGAATCCAGCTCATGGGCACCACCCACGGGGAGCACATCGGCTACCAGTGCACCGAGCCGCTGACCGGATACAGCCAGCTGGCTCCGCAGCCGGGTGACCTCGTGGCTGGGATGATCCACGGCCCCATGTACCAGGGCTACTACCTCGACCCAGCCCGAGAATGGGTGTGCGGGGGAGCACCGTCGGGGGCGCAGCGCGGTCTGATCGAGGCCACGGTCGAGATCGTCGAGGAGCTCTGCGGCATGATCCGGCCCGGCGTCCGCCTCCTCGACGCCGCTCGCCGCGGCGACGAACTGACAGCACGCTACGGGGCAGACGAGTCACCGACCTCGAAGTTCTTCCCCTTCTACGGACACGGCGTCGGATTGTTCTTCGAGACCCCTCGAATCGGGAGCGCCCTGTCCGCACCGGACGACATCTTCGAGGAGGGGATGGTCCTCGGGGTCGAGGCGTTCCTCGCCAAGGACGGCGTCGGCAGCTGTCTCATCGAGGACAACGTCATCGTGAACGCGCACGGCGTCGAGTTGCTTACCACGACCCCGTTGAGGTGGGATGCATGAGCGGCTCGACGTCACCAGCCAGCAGCGCGGACCCGTTCGTGCTGGCCGTTGCCCGCGTCCACGACGGCCTGGGTTTCCTACCAGATGACGACTTCATCGTCGTCGTCGCCGAGGGCACAGTCGTCGACCTCGGCCCCAGAGCCCGGCTGCTCGGCAAGTACTCCGCGCTCCCGCTCGTCGACCACTCCAATGCCGTGCTGACGCCAGGATGGATCGACACCCATGTCCACTCCACAATGCCCGGGGACGGGCGCCCTATCGAGGAAGTGGCTCCAGCCCCCTTCGAGACGAGGATCGCCATCGCGACGGCCAACCTGCGGGCACACCTCGCCGGCGGCGTGACCACCGTCCGTGACCTGGGCTCCCATCTGGACTACCTGACATGGCCCCCGGGACCAGGCCTCATGCCGCGGGTACTTCGCTACGGAATGCCAATCACCGCCGACCGCGGGCACATGCACCTCTTCGGTGGAGCCCTCAAAGCGGCACGCACCGTCACCGATGTCGCACGAGCCAACCTGGAGGCCGGGGCAGACGGGCTCAAACTCGTCGCCAGCGGCGGCGGAACCCTCGGGACAGTCCCACACGAGACGACCCTCACGAGCGACCAGGTCGCCGAGGCAGTCCGGCTCGCTCATACCTACGGCAAGCGGGTGACGGTCCACGCCCTGACCAACGGCGCGATCATCGCCGCGGCCGCGGCGGGGGCCGACGGCATCGAACACCTAGGATTCCTCGCGACAGACGGGCTCAGCCGCGTCCAACAGGAAGCGCTCGAGGCTGCCATCGCGGCTGGGATCGTCTTCGGCAGCACGCTCGGCTGCAACGAGGCATACCTGCACCTGTCAGGCTCGAATGGCACCGCCGAACATGACGAACAGTCCATTCGGACCGAGTACTACCGCAGAAACGCTGACCGGGTGCTCGGTGCCGGTGGGCGGATGGCGATCGGAACCGATGCCGGATGGAAGCACACCCCCTTCGGGGCCTATACGCGCGAGCTCCAGTTGCTCGCCGGAGCCGGGGTGCCCGCCGAGAGGCTCCTGCACCTGGCGACAGCCGGTAACGCGGACGCGCTCGGTGTGCCCGGACTCACCGGGATGATCCGTCCCGGTCACCCCGCCGACCTCGTGGTCATTGACGGCGTTGACTTCGCGGCGCGCGCGCCCAAGGTCCTCGAGGTGGTCGCCGCCGGCAGGCGGCTCGCCTCGCCCGGGACCCCGTCGTGACCGGCGTGACGCGCAGGAACCAGTCCAACGACATACGGCATGTCCTTGTGACGGGTGCCTCCCGCGGCATCGGCCGCGCAGTGGCGGTGAGGTTCGCGGAGGCGGGTGACCGAGTCGCCGTCCACTATCTGGCGCGGGCGGCAGATGCAGAGCACACGATGCAGCTCCTGCCCGGCGAAGGACACACGTTGATCCAGGGAGACCTGTCCTCCCCGGAGGAGTGCCGAAGGGTCGTCGAGGAATCCGAGCGGGCACTCGGCGGCCTCGAAATCGTCGTCAACAACGCGGCGGTCGCGACGTCTCCCACCCTCCGGCATCCTGTCGTCGGGACGGACTTCGCGACCTGGGCCGACTTGTGGAGGCTGTTCACGGACATCAACCTCCTCGGGGCGGCCCACGTGTCGTGGGCCGCGGCCCAGTCCATGGTCGCCGCGGCCGTCCGGGGTCGGATCGTCAACATCGGTTCGCGGGGTGCCTTCCGAGGCGAGCTGGAACATCCCGCATACGCGGTGACCAAGGCGGCGTTGCATGCCCTCGGCCAGTCCCTCGCGATCGCGTTGGCTCCGCACGGAATCGCGGTGACAAGCATCGCCCCCGGGTTCACCGCCACGGAGCGCGTGGTGGAGCGGTTCGGCAACCAGACCCCTGCCGGGATCACCGCCGACAGTCCGTTCGGGCGCATCGCGACCCCCGACGAGGTCGCCGCAGCAGTGCTGTATCTCGCGTCACCGGAGGCCGAGTGGGCGTCAGGTGCGATCCTCGACATAAACGGTGCTTCGCATCTGCGCTAGCCCGGCGGGGAATCCGGATAGCAGCCATGACCTGCGCGAAGCCGGTGCCGTTGGCTCGCCGCCCGCAGGCAGTGTCGTGGGCGATAGGGCGGCAGTCCCTACTTGACTCTGGCGTGCCGTCGGTGATCTGGGCGGCGGGCTGGCGGCGGAGATCGACGAGGTTGCGCCGCACACACTCGGTTGGGCCTTGCTGGAGTGGACCCTGCCTGAGGGTCCACTCCAGCGGGGTCGTGCTGGGGTCACCGGCCGACGGGATGGGGTACGTCAGGTGGTGAGTTCGTCCTTCGCAACAGCGCCGCCTGCGATGACCATGGGTAGGCGTTGCAGCGCGGTGATGTCCGACAGCGGATCCCCGTCGACGACAATGGCGTCCGCGTAGTAGCCGCGGGCGAGGCGTCCGGCTCTTCCGTCGAGGCCGAACAGGCGAGCCGCGTAGGTGGTGGCCGCACGGATCGCGTCGAGATGCGGCACTCCCGCCTGGTGGATGTAGGCGACCTCCCCACCGATACTCGACAGCGTCGCCGAGGTGTAGCTGGTGTCGGTGCCGGCCACGATCGGCACGCCTCGTTCGTGCGCCGCGGCCACAGCTGCCTGCAGTACGGGCAGCATTTCCCGCCCCCGCTCGACGAGCCTGGGGTCGGTGTACTCCCCGGCTGGCTCGGCGAGGTCAACGACTGCGGAGAATGTCGGAGTGAAGAACGTGCCCTTGCGGGCCATCAGGTCCAGGGTCTGCTCGTTCACCCATGTCCCGTGTTCGAGGCTCGAGACGCCGGCTCGAACGGCGTCGTAGCAGCCTTCCTCCCCGTGTGAGTGGCAGAGGACGGGGGTCTTGCGGCGCCGCCCGGCCGCCACGATGGCGGCCAACTGGTCGTGGAAGTACACCTGCTGTCGAGGGTCCTGTTCTGGCAGGCCTGCCCGCTCGGTGGCTCGGGTCTTCACTGCCTCGGCGCCACGATCGATGTTCACGCCGGTGAGGTACGCGAGGTCCTGGGGGTCACGAACACCGTCGGGTCGAGTGGACAGCGGCGCCAGGGCGGAATCGGAGAGGATGGCATCGCCGAGGTTGGGGGTGACGAACAATCCGGCCGGGACCATGCGCGGCACTGACTGCGGCTGATAGGCGGCAAGCGCCTTCACGCCAATGTCCTGGAAGTAGCTTGTGGACGCGGAACGCAACGTCGTCGCTCCGCTCTTCAACGCACGCTGGGCGTTGGCAACGGTGGAGACGTGTACGTGGGCGTCGAGCATCCCGGGAAGGACGAAGCGGCCCGCGACATCGACGACACGCACCGATTTGCCGAGGGACCGTAGGGCAGCGACTTCCGCGCCGGCCCCACCGACGAGCGCCACCTTGCCCCGCTCGAACACGATGACGGCATCCTCCGCGACTTCCCCGGTCAGGGGGTCGAGCAGCTTCGCCCCGGTCAACACCATCGGCTCCGGTGTGGGTGGCCGCTGCCCGGCGGCTGCGCCGGGGTCGTTCGAGCTGGCGGCGTGGGCGGTGCCGCTGGTGAGCCCGGCCCCGGCCAACGCGATCGCTCCTGCGAGCACGCTGCGTCGTGTTGTGGTGATGCGGCGGGCGGTCCGCTCCTCTTCGGTGGTGAGGTGACTGTGCTCTTCACACATGGTTTTCCCTCTCACGCTTCCTGGCCCGCTTATGGGGGCCCTTTATTGACTGGGATCCGAGATCAACCCTCTGACCACGCGCGTGACCGACGTGGCCTGAGATCTCCGCGGGGGTAGCCCACTCCGGGGCCGTCATGTGGTGCCGACCAGGGTGGGCGAGTCAGCGTCTGGGATCAGCAGTTTCGGCTCGCCGCCGTCGAGCGGCGCGTTCCAGATGTCGGCGGCGACGCCCTCACCGGCCTTGGGTACGGCGTACATGATGTGCTCGCTGTCCAGCCAGGCGACCTGGTCGTCGACACTGCGTGTCTCGCCGAGCGGGGTTTCGGTGCCGGTTGCCAGGTCGAACGCGTGAAAGCGCCAGGCCCGATCGGCGACGGGATCGACCCGTTTCTTGTAGACGATCCGTCGGCCGTCGGGGGACAGCGATGGGCATTCCGCGTTGTCTCGCAACGCGGTCAGCGTGTGGTTGGTCAGATCGCCTCGGGCGAGGTACGTGCGGCCGCGGGACGCCACCGTGGCGAAGAATGTGTTCGAGTCGGCGGAGAACGTCACGCCCCAGATGTTCCGGTCGACGCTTTCGTCCTTCTCGCCGTTGATCAGGAAGGTGAACTTCTCGAGGTTGGCAACCACCTCGCCGCCGGCACGGTAGATGAGCGTCTCGGTGGAGAACCCGAGCGAGATGTAGTTGTGGCCGCTGACGAAGGTGGTGGTGGCGAAATGGCGGCCGTCGGGTGCGACGCGTGCCCGGCTCGGTACGCCGTTCAGCGCGTGATCGCTCGTCGGGTTGAGTTTCTCATCGAGTTCGACGACCTCGTACGGCTGCAGCGGAGTGACGCCGGCGCGGAGGCAGACCGCCCGTCGGGCTGCTGCGGCGACCCGTATACAGCGGGAATCCGCGAGTCTGCGGGTGGATGTGGGGTCGTGGGGTTCGGCGTAGGCGATCCGGCCGTGGTCGGACCCAGACTGCAGGGAGCGGAAAACGATGTGCTCCGTTGCGAACAGGTCCGCTGTGGCTTTTCCGGCGGCCGACTCGCCATGCCGGTCGAGGATCGACACCGCGACGGCGCCGACCGCCACACCGACGAGCAGTACGGCGACGGCCGTGGTGATCCGTGGCCGGCTCCGGTGCGGCGGAGTGCGACCCTGTGTCGGCTCGGCGGCCTGGCGGGCCTGGCTTGCGGTGTTCGGCATGGTTAAGCCTCCGGTGACCGGCGGAGCAGGGCCGGCGTGGTGAGAGTGAGGACGACTGCCATCCCTGCGGTAAAGAGCCACAGCGCGGTGCCCGGGCCGATGGTGGCCCACAGCGCGCCGAAGGTGATCGCGGCCAGGCTGCGGCCGAGGGCGACACAGGTCTGCAACGTGGAGATGGCGGTGGACATCCACTGCGGCGGAACGATCGTGGCGGCCGCGGCGGGCAGGACGCCGTCGGTAGCGGCGTAGTACAGGCCAAGCAACGCGAGCGCGAGCCCCGCGCCCGGTAACCCGTCGGAACCGGCGGCGACCAGATAGGCGCCGACGATCAGCAGGTGCCCGGTGAGGAACATCTGGATCCGGCCGAACCGGTCAGCCAGCCGACCGAGCGGGATCGCCCCGACGAGGTACACCAGGCTGGTGGCCAGGAACAGCAACGGGAACAACCGGGATGACACGGCCCCCCGTTCGAGCAACGTGAGGTAGAGGAACGCGTCGCTGACGGTCATCGCAGACAGCAGGCCGGCGGCGAGCAGCATCCGCCGAAGTTCGCGACCCTGAGCTACGAGGCGGGCGGCACCGGCCAGACTGATCCGGGGTGCCCCCTCGGCGGCGGACCGCTCCTCACGCACCTTGCTGACCAGCAGTAGCACGCCGAGCCCGGCGACGCACGCCGAGACCACGAAGAGCGTGTCGAAGTCGCCAGGCGAAGCCATCAGCAGGTAGAACGCGAACACAGGTCCGAGCAGCGCGCCCGCTGTGTCGAGCGCCCGGTGCGTGCCGAACGACCTGCCGAGTACCTCTGGGGCGCTACATCCGGCGATCAGTGCGTCCCGGGGCCCGGTGCGTAGCCCCTTGCCGATCCGGTCCACGCCAACCGCCGCCGACAGCGCGCCGAGGCTCGCCGCCGGCAGCAGCACGAGTTTGGCCAGCACGCCGAGCGCGTACCCGACGGCGGCAACGGCTTTAGGACGCCGTAGGCGGTCGGCGGTGTAGCCGCCGGCGATCCGGGCTGCGGCCGTGCCGGCTTGGTAGACGCTGTCGAGAACACCGAACGCCAACGGTGAGAGCCCGAGGCCGACGGTGACGAACAGCGGGAGCGCCGCGGTGACCATCTCCGTGGAGATATCGGTGAGCAGGCTCACCGCACCGAGTACGAGGACCGTCTGCGGGATGCCGCGGCGGACGCCGCGCGAGGTGACCGGAGCGCCCTGTGGGTTGCGAACACTGATGTACACGGCAGGATCCACCTCACCTTGGGGAAGACACGGGCGGATATCGTCGGCGGCCCGGGCCCGGGGACAGCCACCTCGTGGGCTGCCCCCAGGCCACCAATCAGTTCGCGCCGGGCAGTGGCGCCCCGGATGTGAACTTGTCCAGGACGTTCTCGGTGATCCTGGTCATGTCGTTGTCGTAGTTGTTGTGGAAGAAGCTTCCGGTCCAAACCATCGACCCGGCCGAGAAGACGGCGCCGCCGTTGGGGTAGTGCACGAGGGTGACATCTCCCCGCACCATCGGGTTGGTGTCGCCGCCCTCGAACAACGATGACGTGTTGATCTCCTCCACCACATGCATGTACTGCTTCCCGAACGGCTGCGAGGTGCCGAGCACGACCGCGTTGGCCGGCGTACCGAGCGCGTAGTCAACGCGGTCGACCTCCTCGCCCATCGGGCCGCCGGGTGACTGCAGGCTCGGCAGGTCGCCGCCGATGCCCTTCTTTGCCGTGACGCCGTCGAAGACCCACGAACCAGCGGCGGAGTAGCTGGCTTCGCCCCGATCGAACGGCACGTTGTACTGAGCGCTGCCGCTCGGGTGACCGAAGCCTTGGGCGCTGAACCCCACGCCGACCAGTTCCTGCGGTGGCCGGCCACGGAACCGCCATAGTCCACCGAACTCGCCGGTGGTGTTGTGGTAGTACTCGCCCGGTGCCGCCTGCCACGCCTCGGTGCCGTCGTGTCGGCGCAGTTCGCTGTAGGTGGCCGCGCGGTCCAGTGAGGTGACCCAGTAGAAGCCGTTGCCACCCAGGTACATCAGGCGGCCGCCGTCGTCGAGCCAGCCCTTGAACGCGTTCATCTCCGCGGTGGATATGTACTCGGGATGGGTGCCGGTGATGACCGTCTGATAGTGGTTGAGCAGCGTCTGGCCTTCGGCGTCGAGGTCGTGGTCGGTGATGTAGTCGACGTCGTACCCCTTCGTGTCGAGCCAGTGGAAGATGTGCGTGTCGGCCTCGAACTGCCACGGCCTGCCCTCGCCGTTGCGGCCCGTCGCCATCGACCGCAGGTTCTCGATCGGGCGGCGCGCCGACGAATAGACGTACCCGCTGCCGTCGGCGTGGTCGGAGTACTGGCTCATCGTGCCGCCGGTCTGGCCGTAGGCCAGGTAGCTGAGGGTCGGCACCAGCATCGCGATCTTCGCCGTCGGCTTCTTCGGACGCACGACGAATGTCGCATGGTAAATACTGTCGCCGGCTTCGAGCCGCGCGGCGTAAACGCCGCTGCGGGCGTTGTCCGGGACCCGGAAGGTGAAGCTCGGCGACCAGGCCGCGTCACCGAGGTCGTCCTCGTGGAAATACATCGCGCCCCACTGGGACGGGTCCTCGTGGTAGTTCATGGTCCGGCGATCCCAGTCGTGCCTGGTCAGCGCGCGTACCGGCAGGTTGACCGCCCGGCCGTGCAGCCGGTGCGGACCGGCGTCGACCACCCGGTCGGTCGACATCTGCCGGGAGAAGTCCCAGGTGGCGACCGGACGCGATGGGTGCCTGCCGTCGCTTAGGTCTGCCAGCTCGTTCGGGCTGAGCGCCCGATCGTAGATGGCGGGCGACTCGATCTTGCCGTTGTACAGCCCCGACGGCTGGGCGTCGTCGGGACGGTTCCAGGACGCCGCCATCAGCAGCGGTGCAGCTGTGGTGGCGAGGTGAGCTGTGGAGACCTGCTTGGTGACGGCCGCGAGGGAGTCGTCGGGGAGAGTCGACACCGGCTTCTGGGTCAGGGTGACCTTGCGCGTGCGCGCGTCGTACGTCGCCGCGACGAAATACCAGCCTGAGTTGTTGACGTGCATTGGTCGTGGGTTCCTGTTGAAGTACATCTCAGGTCCGCCCATGGCCGGTGCCCACGGCTTCAGCTTCACGCCAGTGGAAACCGTTTCGGCCCCGCCGGATGACCCGAGACGCAGGGCCAGGCCGCCAAGCTCGTCGATGAAGAGGCCGTACCCGGCGTGGTCGGCCTCGGACCACTTGGTGACCAGCCCTTGCATCCGTGGGGTGCCGACTGGTGTGCGCTTCAGCGCCGTCCGGTTGTACGGCGAGCCGGGGATCGTGGTGGGAGCGATCCAGGCGGTGATGCTGAAGCTGCCGGTCAGCCTCAGCTTGCTGTTGTCCGGAACGGTGACGTAAGACCCGAGCGGCAACCGCTGGTCCCTGCCGGGATACGTTCCGTTTGCCGGGGTGTCGATGACCTGTTCTTGGATGCCGGGCCCGGCCGGATCCGCATCGCCATGGCTAACCCGGACGATCTTCGAGTTGAAGGTGGGGGACTTGGTGCTCACCATGATGCGGACCGACTCGCCGGGACGGACGCTGAGGCGGTCGGGGTAGCCGCTGATGCCGAGGGCATCGAGCCGCTCCTGCGGCGGTACTGGGTCGTTGGGCAACGGTTCGTCGGGAACGTAGTTCGTCAGACCTACCGCAAGACGCTCGCGGCTGTCGCCGTAGGACGGCGCAGGTACGGCGACCACCAATGCCGCCACAGCTAGAGCAGCGGTGGTCCTCCTTCTTGTCAACTGGCTTGGCATCTGATCTCGGCCTCCCTGTCAACTACGTGGCAGCCCACTCCATGTCCACAGAGGACTACAGGCGGGTGCATCTAGACGTTGTTGGGCCCGCATTGCCTGAGAAGATTGAGTAGTCACCTCCCTTCTTGGTATTGGAGGTGATCGACGGATGGCGCATTGCTACCAGTCGCTCCATCCGGCTAGCAACCAACAGCTACGAGACCGGCGATGGATAGACCGTGTAGAGCGCTGAACGGGCATCACGCCGCGCTCGGCGGTCGATCGGACGAGCGTCTACGGCTCGGCAGACGGGCCAGCCGCCCGCCCGCTCTCCCACCTGGCCGACGGCTCCGGCTACCTCTGCTGTGTCGAGGGTCCAGTCGACGAGTCGTCCGGCGAAGCCCTGGTGCCCGCCCGCTCAATACCCTTCGAGCTACGAAATCCGTTGGGTGGGTGCCCGCGTTTATGCACCCGCACCGCCGGTCGTGCCGTATGGCATAAGTGGATCAACCCGGACAGATCAAGCACATCGAGACCTGTGCTTAACACCCTTCGAGCTACGAAATTCGTTGCCGTACTGAAGGGTAATGACCGGGATCGAAGACTAGTCGCTATTTGGGCAACGGAAACGGTTGACGTGATCGGCGAATGTCAACTAGCGTCACAGTCGCGCCGACCCAACCTCTCCCGATCAACGCGAACTGCTCCCGAGGAAGTGAACTGCGTGCCTGGGTGGGGCCGTCGTCCTGCTGGCAGCCTCTGATCGATGATCAAATTCGGAGCTCTCAATGCTTCACGGTCAGTGCTGCCTTCGGCGCCGGACAAGCATCCTCTGGAGTTCCGAAACGGAGAGATTCGTTCGGACGTCCCCGTTTCTAGACCTGCAATGGCGCAGCTTGAAGGAGGCAAGGTGACTCACGTAGGACAGAGAAGTAGTCGCACATCCTCACGATTCCGCCACACTGCCATCGCCGTCGCCGCGGTTCTGGCGCTTCCTCTCGGCATTACCGGCGCAGCCGGGGCGGCTTCGGCGCTCCCGGCGCCCCAGAGCGGGGCCAGCCATGCCGACACGTTCTTCGTCAACGGCAAGGTGCTCCAGTACGGCCTGAACCAGGCAAAGTTCTCGGATGCCCTCGCCGTCAAGGACGGCAAGATCGTCTTCGTCGGGGTCGGTAACCCGGGCCAGACCAAGAAATGGGTCGGGCCAAACACCAAGGTCGTCGACCTCAAGGGCAAGATGCTCATGCCGGGTCTCGGTGACGGGCACCTGCATGGCGCCAGGATCATCGACTGCGACATGGGCTACGAAGGTGGCACGGTCGACGTGGCGCTCGGCAAGCTCAAGGCCTGCCTCACCAGTGCCGAGCAGGCGGGCTACCTTCACAGCAACTACTTCCTGTCCGCCCGCAACTTCATGGGCGACGCGATGCAGCCCAAGGGCACGATCCTCGACCGCGCGACGCTCGACCGGCTCTCGAAGTCGCCGGAGGAGGACCCGTACGGCACGGGCACAACGCGCCCGATCGTGGTTCGCAACATGGATGGCCACAAGTTCTCGACGAACTCCCAGGCCATCATCAACGCTGGCATCACCGCCGACACCGCGACGCCGCCGGGTAGTTTCATCGGCCATGACGAGAACGGTGAGCCGAACGGGACGTTCGCCGACTTCTCGGCGAACTTCGGCCCAGTGACGCCACAGGCACCGGACGCGAACTACCAGCAACTGGTCGCCAACATCGAGAAGGCGAACCGCTTGGGCATCACGGCCATCCTCCGGCCGGGCGGCAGCGCGACGGATGCGCAACTGGCCAAGCGCCTGGCCGATGACGGCAACATGACGGTCCACTTCAACCAAGCCCTCTCGGCCAGCGACGTCCGCGGGGCCTCAGAGGCCGAGATCGACGAAGTAATCGCGGGGCTCAACAAGGTCCGCGATGAGTTCGACGGTTACTCCTCGCCCAGCAGCCCCGGCTCGCTCAGCATCGACACAGTGAAGATTTTCTGTGACGGTGTGCCGGAGTACCCCGGCCAGACGGCGGCCATGGAGAAGCCCTACCGGATCAACGTCGGCACGACGGAGAACCCGGTATGGGTCGAGGGTGACCTGCGCGGAGAGGAGCCATCGTGTGACGACGCGCGACTCGGCTTCCTCAGGCTCGATGCGAACAAGTGGACCATCCACACGCACAGTATCGGTAACCGGGCCGTGCGCGTGTCGCTGGAGAACTTCGCGGAGATCAAGAAGACCAACCCTGCGTGGGACCGTCGCGACACCATCACCCACCTGCAGTTCGTCAACAAGTCGGACTACAAACTGTTCGGGGAGGCTGGCGTCGTGGCGAGCATGTCCCTGCAGTGGGCGCAGCGGGACGGCTGGACCGTCAACGGCGCCGAGGGCTACATCGCTCCCGAGGACCTCGCCGGGATGTATCCGACGAAATCGCTGCTGCGCAACGGGGCGGTCGTCGCCGCCGGCTCGGACTGGCCGGTCACCGACCTCATTCCGTGGACCGCGATCGAGACCGCGATCGACCGCGAAGGTGAGGTCAACGAGGCCGCCGGGATCCTGCCCGGCCAGCTCGTGCCCACCGAGGGGATCTCGCTCCTCGAGTCCCTCAAGGCGGCGACCATCGGTGTGGCCTACCAGCTGCACCAGGACGACGTCACCGGCTCGATCGAGGTGGGCAAGCTCGCCGACCTTATCGTCATCGACCAGGACCTGTTTAGCATCCCAACCGAGAAGATCTCCGACACCAAGGTGCTCATGACCATGCTCAAGGGCGACGTCGTCTACTCGGACCCGGACACCCCGGTCCTGTGATGCGATCACGCTGACGGCAGGCCGGTGGGCAGCAGCCCTACCGGCCTGCGCTTTCCCCCGTCGATACCTTCTGCCCGTAGAGAGGTAAAGAGACTCCGATGGGATTCCTGACCCGGAGTGTTCCCTCCCGGCCCGCTAGCGCCGTCACCGCCGGTGTGGCAGCGCTCCTGCTCCTTTCCTGGTGCGCGGCCACCAGTGATGCCACGACGATCGGCGCGCCTCGTCCGAACGTCCCCGCCCGACACGGCGATGAGGACGAACACGGTCACGAGGCCACCGAGAGCCACTCCGAGGAGGACCACGGTCACATCCACGATGCGCCCATCCGGACGCCCAAGTTCACGCGAGACCCGAAGCTCGCCTCTCTCGACCTCGCGACGGTGCCTCCGATCGTGTTCGCCAGCAACCAAGGTGGGGCGTTCCGCCTCGCGGGAGTCCGTCCCGACGGGTCCGGCCTCGTGCGGCTGTCCGAGCTCGCCGCCACATCACCCTCATGGTCGACGGACGGGGCGCGCCTGGCCGTGGTCGGCCGGGTCTTCGAGGACTCTCACTACGAGCAGGCCGTGTTGGTGCTCGGTTTAGGTTCAGGGGTGAAGGAGCTGCTGACGGGCTCGCGGATTCCCTCCACATCGACGTTCCGCTCGGTTGACGAGATTTACGCACAGACGGCCCAGGTGTCGTCTCGCGAGTCGTCCGGAGCACAGTCGGTCTCGGGTGTGGAGGTCCTACGTCTCGACGGTGGAACCAGCAGGTCCGTCCTCAACGAGAAGGTCTCGGTCTATCACCCGGCGTGGTCCCCCGACGGGAAGCGGCTCGCCTACGTGACCGCGACCCCGGGTTGTCGGGCGACCCCCGAGAGGCCGTGCGAGCAGCCCCTCAAGGTGGCAAATGGCTCGGCGGTCACCACGGTGGTCAAGGGCGGGGTGGCTGCCAACCCGTCGTGGTCTCCGGACGGTTCGACGCTCGCCTACAGCTGGCTGGTCGACGGCAAGCGCCAGGTACGCCTCACGACCCTGAATGGCGATATCACCGAGGTGACCACGGGCGGCAAGGACGCCGATGACCCGACGTGGTCCCCGGATGGGAACGCACTGGCCTACACAAGCGGCTGTGACATCTGGGTACAACCGATCGCCGGTGGGGCCGCGATGAACATTACGAAGACTCCCGGAGAGTGTGAGATTGCGCCCGCCTGGCGCCCTGCAGCACCCAAGCCTCAATACCGGTAACCTAAGTGCTGCTCGGCGTTAATTCGTCGGGGG
>NZ_LWLS01000134.1 GCF_001905095.1 Micromonospora sp. CB01531 | reverse complement strand
GGGGCGCCGGCAGCCGCCGGCGGGCCGGCGGCCTCCGGGTCGGGCGCGGCGGCGGCCGCGGCAGGGGCGGGAGGCTCGGGGCGTACCTCGGGGGCGGGGGCGACCGGCGCGGGGCCGGCGGCGGCCGGCGGCAGCTCGGCGCCACCCAGGGTGAGCCGGCGCTCCATCCGTTCCAGGCGCTGGAGCAGGCCACCGGTGGAGTCGTCCACGCCGGGCAGCAGCATCCGGGCACAGATCAGCTCCAGCACCAGCCGGGGCGCGGTGGTGCCGCGCATCTCGACCAGGCCGTTGTGCACGATGTCGGCGCACCGGGACAGGGTCGCCGGGCCGAGCCGCTGGGCCTGGGCGGCCATCCGCTCGATCTGATCCGAGGGGCCGTCGATCAGGCCCTTGGCGGCGGCGTCCGGCACCTGCTGCATGACGATCAGGTCGCGCAGCCGTTCCAGCAGGTCCGAGGCGAACCGGCGCGGGTCGTGGCCGGCCTCCGCGACCCGGTCGACGGTGGCGTACGCGGCGGCGCCGTCGCCGGCGGCGAGCGCGTCGCACATCTCGTCGATCAACGCGGAGTCGGTAACGCCGAGCAGCGCGGCCGCCCGGGCGTAGCTGACCCCCTCCGGGCCGGCGCCCGCGATGAGCTGGTCGAGCACGGAGAGGCTGTCCCGGGCGCTGCCGCCACCGGCGCGTACCACCAGCGGGAAGACCGCCGGCTCGACCTTCACCCCTTCGGCCTCGCAGAGCTGCTCCAGATAGGGCCGCAGCACCTTCGGCGGCATCAGCCGGAACGGGTAGTGGTGGGTCCGCGACTTGATGGTGCCGAGGACCTTCTCCGGCTCGGTCGTGGCGAAGATGAACTTGACGTACTCCGGGGGCTCCTCGACCAGCTTGAGCAGGGCGTTGAAGCCCGCCGACGAGACCATGTGCGCCTCGTCGATGACATAGATCTTGAAGCGGCTGCGAGCCGGAGCGAAGAACGCCTTCTCGCGCAGCTCGCGGGCGTCGTCGACGCCACCGTGGCTGGCCGCGTCGATCTCGATGACGTCGATCGAGCCGGCGCCGTCGGTGGCCAACGAGCGACAGGACTCACACTGGCCGCAGGGCTCGGGCGTGGGGCCCTGCTCACAGTTGAGCGAACGGGCCAGGATCCGGGCGCTGGAGGTCTTGCCGCAGCCCCGGGGGCCGGAGAAGAGGTACGCGTGGTTCAGCCGCCCGCTGCGCAGCGCCTGCGACAGCGGCTCGGTGACGTGCTCCTGGCCGATGACCTCGGCGAACGTACGGGGCCGGTATTTGCGGTAAAGGGCCAATGCCACCCGTCCCGCCTCCTCTCGACCGAGCCATTCTGCGCCGGTCGGGCGCGGGTGACCAACCACCACCCCGTGACCTGACCCGCAGGGACGTTACCGGCACCCGGAGACAGAAAGGCCTCCCGTGCACCCGGCAGAGCCCGCTTATCCTTGCTGCCTTCCGGCCCTGGGGAGGTTCACGAGGTACCGCCGCACGGGAGGTACCACCAAGCGTACCCGACTCCGGGTCGATCTTCAGGGGGTGGTGGGGTGGCCCGCCCGGCGGAGACCTGTATCCTGGCTCGCGGAGGATTCGCCTAGAGGCCTAGGGCGCACGCTTGGAAAGCGTGTTGGGTTCACACCCTCACGAGTTCGAATCTCGTATCCTCCGCTCTCTTGAGCAGGAAAAACGACAGGGCCGGCCCCACGGGACCGGCCCTCCGTCGTCTCGAGCAGGGACGCCCGGGACGCCCCGGACGACTTCCCCACCTGACCGCCGTCAGTAGCCTCGGAACACCCCGGGCTTCCAGAGGAACCCATACGTGCGTACCGACGCCTCGGCGGGCGCGTACCGGTGGTCCCCGGCGAAGCTCGCGCTGAACGTGACCCGCTGGTACGTCGGATACGTGGCCGTCAGCTTGCCGTTCGAATCCACCGCGCCGCAGGTGATCGTCCTGCGAGTGGACCCGTAGGGCTGGGCGTACAGGCAGACCGTCCGGTTGGTGTGGGTGGTGCCGAGCTGGGCGGTCACCGCCGCGCTGCGGCCGGTCGTCGCCTTCGCCGTGACGCTCAACGCAGTGGCGGCACGCGAGACCTGCACGGTGACCGACTGGGTCGCCCCCGGGCGCGTGGCGTCGCCAGGGAAGGTCACCGTGTAGGTGTTGGCCGCGCCGACCAGCGGCGTGTCGGAGAAGGAGAACGAGCCGTCCGCGGCAGTGGTGACGTCCGGCAGCGGGTGACCGCCGGCGAGGTCCTGCTTCACGACCCGCAGTGTCCACGGCGTCGATACGTTCGCACCGGCGAACGCCAACTTCCCGCGGACGGTAAGTGGCGCGGTGCGGGTGCTCGTCGTCGGCGCGGACAGCAGGAGCGAGGATCCGGTGGTGCCGAAGCCGGTCAGCACCCGCAGGGCCGGGTTCTTCCGGTCCTGATCGGTGGTGACCGCGTAGAGCGTGCGGTTGTCGGCGCTGACGGCGAGGCCCCGCACCTCGAGGTGGTCGCCCGAAGGGAGGTCGTACCGGCGGACTGCGGTCCCGTCCGCTCGCTTGACGTGGATCGAATCACTCTCGCTGGCGCCGAGGACGACGAAGGCACCGTTCGGAGACGCCGCCACGGCCGTCGGCCAGGTCCCGGACGGGTACGCGCCCGCGGGCGACAGGTCCGCCGTGGAGAACGCCACGTGCTCGGTCGCCACCAGGCGGGAGTTCGACTGTGGGTCCCACAGGTAGGAACAGCCGAGGATCACCTTGTCGGCCGTCAGCGCGGCGTCGTGCAGGCCGGTGCAGGTCTCCCCGGCCAGGGACGCGACATGCGACGGCGTTCCGGACGAGACGTCGTACAGACTCGGCTCGCCCGAGATGGGGAACGAGACGCGGGACTTGTTCACCAGCAGCAGCAGACTCGGGTTGGCCGGGGTGCTCCGGAGCAGCGGCGGGTAGTAGTACTGGCCGTTGAGGGGCAGGTCCAAGGTGACGATCGGCGTCACCCCGCGTACGTCGATCGACCCCAGCTTGCCCTTCCCGACCTGGCATCCATAGCCGACGTAGATCTTCCCGCCGGCTGGCGCCAACCAGGTGGGACAGGTGCTCGCACCGGTGCTGTAGCGACGCGTCTCGGTCAACGTGATGGTGTCGATCGCGGCGACCGCGCCCGCGTCGGCGAGGGCCACATAGAGCGTCGAGCCGTCCGGGCTCAGCGCCATGCCGCTGGCGCCCGGCAGGTTCGGGATCGTCCGCTGCGAGCCACCGGACAGGTCCGTCAACCGCACACCCGAGCGCTCCCGCCCCTGGCTGAAGAACAGCCGACCGTGCGCCGAGTCGACCACCATCTCCGCGTACGTGTCGATGCCAAGCCTGACCGCGCCATCGGCGTACGCCGCACCGGAACCCATCGGCGCCACCACGCCGAAAGCGGCACCCAGCGCCGCGACCATCAGGCGTGCGATCACTTTGACGCGCACCCGTCCTCCCGCCCCTGTGACAAGGATCGGCGCTTTCGTGCCGACGATTCGGGCACGAGCCTAGTGGGCGGTTTCGCCGAGGGAGGAAGGCAGCGCAGTCCGCTCGGCCACGGCGGCGGCCGGGGCGCAGGTCGGCGGGCCGGGTGCCGGGGCCGCCGGACGGCCGCCGCGCAGCGCCCAGCCGGCGACCAGCACCGCGGCGGCCGCCGCCACCAGCAGGATCACCCGGTGATCGACCAGCACCAGCAGGCCGGCGGCGGCCAGCACGGCCACCGTGCCCGGGCCGAAGGTGAGCGTGTTAACCGTGGCGGCGACCCGGCCGACCAGCGCGCCCGGGGTCTCCCGCTGCACGGCGGTCCAGACGGTGATCAGCACCAGCGGCACCCCGACCCCGACGGCCAGGGTGCCGGCGGCCACCGGGGCGAGGGCGGGTACGGCGCGCAGCGCCAGGCCGGCGGCGAACACCGCGACCGCCACCGCGGTCAGCCGCCGGTCACCGAGGCGGCGTAGCAGCGCCCCGGCGGCCAGCCCGCCGACCAGCGACCCCACGCCCTGCACCATGGCGAGCACGCCGTTGAACTCCGGCGGTCGGTGCAGGCCGTCGTCCACCACGGCGTACGCGACGGTGCCGTTGATACCCATCAGCAGCATGGTCGCGCCGGCGCAGGCGACGAGGTGCCGCAGTGGGGCGCGCCGGCGCAGGTGCCCCAGCCCGTCGGCGAGCTGCCGGCCCCAGCGCTCGGGCGGGGGCGGCGGCGCCTCGCGTACCCGGATCAGGGTGAGCGCGAGCGCGGCGAGGGCGAAGGTGGCCACGTCGAGCAGCACCACCGGGTGCCCGCCGTACGTGGCGAACAGAGCCGCGCCGATCAGCGGAGCGAGCAGCTTCATCCCCTCGTTGACGGTCATCCGCAGCCCGTTGAAGTCACCCAGCAGTTCGCCGGGGACCACCGCGGGCACCAGCGCCGCCTCGGCCGAGTCGATCAGCACGAAGCTGACCCCGTACGCGAGCATCACCACGAAGATCAGCCAGACCCGGGCGGCGGAGTCCACCAGCAGCAGCACCGACAGCAGCGCCGCCATCGCGACGTGCAGGGCGATCAGCAGGGGCCGGCGACGGAACCGGTCGACCAGCACGCCGATCAGCGGGCCGACCAGGGTGGGCCCCCAGAGGCCGAGGGTGACCAGGCCGGCCAGGCTGCTCGATCCGGTCAGGTCCTTCACCCAGATCGCGGCCACCAGCAGCATCGCCGCCGTGCCGAACCCGGAGACCAGCACGGCACCCAGATACAGGCCGGCCGGACGGTTGCGCAGCACCCTTGCCGTACCCCAGCTCATGCCACCACCTCGCGGCGCTCGGCACCGGCCTGCGACACCACCGCACCGCACCGCCGATTCGCTCGCTGACGCTCACTCATGGCACCTCCCCCGGGCAGCTCGATCCTGGCCGCCCACCACCCCCAAGTCAATGCTTGGGGGTCGGCGCGGCACCTGATGCGGTTCAATGGCGGCCGTGAGCAGCACCGATCCGCGCCTGCGCGCGCTGGCCCACCCGGTACGACTGCGGATGCTGTCGCTGATGTGGAGCGCACCGCTCTCCGCCGCGGCGCTCGCCCGGGAACTGGCCATCTCGCACGCCCTGGCCAGCCAGCACCTGCGTCGGCTGGAGGCCGCCGGCCTGGTGGAACTGGCCGACGTCCGCAGCCGGCGCGGCGGCCGGGAGCGCCGCTACCGCGCGGTACGCGGCCCGTGGCTCACCGATCAGCGGGAGGGGCAGGCGCTGCTCGCCGAGTCGCTGGCTCGCAACCTGCTGGACCGGGTGGCACACCGGGCCCCGGACGCGGCCGGCGTGACCATCGACGCCGAACTCTGGGTCGCCCCCGAGGAGTGGGAGGCGGCCCGGCGCCGGCTGCACGCGATCATGAGCGAACTGCACGACGCAGCCCGACCTCCGCACGCCCCCGGTACGGTCCGGGTGGGCGCCACGATGATGGCCTTCCCGATGACCGACGCCCAGCCGCCCGCGGCAAACTGACCGCCCGTCGTACACATGTTCCATCCACAGCCTGTGGACGCCGAGAGGATCGGATGAGTTACCAGCTCAGCGCGGTCGTCGCCGATGTCGAGCTGCTCCGCGAGCAGACCGCCGACCTGGATCACGCGGTCCTCGCCGCGCTCCGCCAGGACTTCGCGCTGCTGCCGGTCACCCCGCAGCTCGTGACGGAGCTGACCGGCGAGCTGCCCGACTTCTGCACCGACGAGCCGTCGGCGGCGCAGCCGTTCCAGCTCGTCCTCTCGCCGCTCGTGTCCGAGATGCTGGCGGGGTGGTCGCGGCGGGGGCCGGTGGCGTACCTGGAGGCGGAGTTCGCCGGCGGCCTGGGTCACCAGTCGGCGGTGGTCTGGCTGGGCGGCGCAGTCAGTTGGGGCCCGCGCTTCGACGGCACCCTCGACGGGGCCCGGACGGAGTGGCCGATCAACGCGGCGCTCGCCCGGCTGGGTGCCGAGCCGGGGCCCTGGATCGACCCGTTCGCCGAGCTGGGCCTGCACCTGGAGCGCGACACGGCCGGCTGGCTGGCGCACGGCCGGCGCGGCCTGTCCGCCGACTACTGGGACGACCTGGCCGAGGAGTGGGAACTGCGGCAATCCGAGCAGCACCAGCAACCTCCGCGCCCCGGTCCCGTTGGGGACTGGGGGAGTGCATGAGACTGCGACAGTTCGGATTCATCGCCGCGTTGATGGCGGCCGCCTCGATCGCCGGCAGCGGCGTCCGTCCACAGGGGCTGGAGGTGCCCGCCCGCCCCGTCGGGGCCGCCGAGGTGGTCGGGCTCGACGGGCTGCACAACGCGGAGTTCGGCGTCACCGAGCAGGAACTGACCCGGCGCGGGGTGCTGCGTACCGACGTGGAAGCGTGCGGGCCGACGCTGGCCGGGCACGAGTCGGTCAGCCCGATCTTCGTCGACGACCGCCTGGTGCTGCTCTGGCTCGACGACCCGATGGGCACGCCCGAGGGCATCACCGCCGGCACGCCGGTCAGCGAGGTGCGCGACCACTACCCGTCGGCGGTCGACCTCACCGCTCCACAGGGGACGCACCGGTTCGACGGGCTGCTCGCCCGCGACGGCGACCGGGCGTATCTCTTCCTCCACGATCGGACCGCCGTCCGAAAGATCGTCGCCGGGTACGCGGACTGGGCCCGCCGCCTCTTCGACGAGGGCTACGGCCCCTGCTGACCGGCTGAGACGGACGGCCGACAAGTCGGTTGAAGTTGATCGACCATCATGGAATTATCTCCTCGCCCGCGCAGGTCGCGCGGCATTTCACGGGGAGTTGATCATGCGAGCAACCCTGCCCGGTTATCGGAGGAAGGGCCTGTCGCGGCTGGCGATGACCGCCGCTGTGAGCACCGCCCTGGCGAGCGTCCTGATCGGACCGTCCGCCGCGGCTGCGGCACCGTCGCCGTCGGCGACACCCACCACGAGTACGGCCCCGGCGGAAGCGGCCGCCGACCCGTCGACGGCGCCCACGGCCGCGGCGACGCCCGGCACGAGCGTGACATCCAAGCCCACGCCCACGTCCACGGCGCCGGCCGCTCCGGCGAAGGCGTCCACCACCGAGGGCAGCACCAAGCCCTCGAAGATCGACAACGGGTCGGGGAGCACCGGCTCCGCCGGCTGCGGCGGCAAGCTCGACTTCGGCAAGGTCCAGCGCTGCACGTCGATCAAGGGCGAGCAGGAGAACCGCTGGACGGTCACCTCGACCGTCGCCCAGGACACCCTGTACGCCCGGCTCAAGAGCGTCTCGGGCGAGGGTGTCAGCGCGCGGGTCACCGACCAGAACGGCGACTTCGTCTGCTTCCTCTCGTTCTATCTGAACGAATGCGCCCTCGGCGCCGCGGGCACCTACACGGTGGCCGTGTCGCTCTACTACGGCACCGGGGAGGGTGCCTACACGCTCTCCGCCGAGTCCATGCGTACCCCGTCGGAGTGCGACAACCTGCCGGAGAACTTCTTCTCCTTCGCCTCGGCCGGGCGCAGCGGCACGCTGCCGGCCGGCCTGGCCGCCCGCTGCTACAAGTTCAACCAGCCCACCGGCACGGTGCTGCACCTGGCCGACCCAGGCGGCGCCGGTGACGTGCAGGGCCAGATCCTGGACGGGCGGTACCAGCCGATGGGGTGCCCGGTGCGCTACACCACCGAGTGCACGCTCAGCGAGCCCGGGCCGTACCGGCTCTTCCTCGAGGAGACCTACGGCAACGAGTCCACGTACATCCTCAAGCTGCCGCGTCTCTCGCACGCGACGGGATGCCCGGCCCTGCCGCTGGCGTCCTTCGGCGACCCCGGCGCGGCCGTGGGCAGCGGAAGCGTGCCGTCCTACCAGGGGGTGTCCTGCCAGGCCCTGACCAGCGCGGTGGCCGGACCGGTCGTGGTCCGCTTCAACCAGTTCGCGAACCAGCACCTCGACTGGCGGGTGTACGACGCCGACGGCCGGCAGGTCTGCACGGAGTACGAGTCGTGGCGCTCCTGCGCCCTCCCGACGGCGGGCTCCTACACCCTCCTGGCGCAGAACTCGTTCTGGGAGCCGGTGACCTACCAGGTGGCGGTGGCAGCGCTCGACCGCACCGCCGGCTGCGCCGCGGCCACGAGCACCGGGTGGGACCAGCCGACCCTGGTGGTGCACCAGACCTCGGCCGTGCAGACCAACTGCCAGCCGTTCCAGGGCCGGCCCGGCGACCGGATCGTGGTGTACCGGGCCCCGGACCGCTACAACGATGCCTACTCATGGCTGGTCGACGAGCAGGGGACGGTCCTCTGCACCGAGTGGTCGGAGGACGACGGGTGCGCCCTGCCGGCCGACGGCACCTACCGGGTGATCTCGTACCTGGCCAACTGGGACGCGGACAGCACCGACCTGACGTACCGGATGCAGGTGCGGTCGCTGACCGACCCGACCGGCTGCCCGACGGTCACGCCCGGCGCGTACAACGCCGCGCCGACGCTCGGCACCGTCCGCTGCCGGGTCCTCGACCTGCCGGCCGCCGGCACCTACCGGGTGAAGGCTGTCGGTGCCGACAACTACCGCCAGTGGGCGTCCGTCTACGACGCCACCGGTCACAAGGTCTGCACAGACATCTGGTGCCAGGTCCCGGCGGCCGGTAGGTACACGCTGGTGCTCAGCGGGGCGGCCCCGGATTCGGTGATCGACGACAACGTCCGGTACGCGCTGGCCCTGCTGCCCTGGACTCCGTCGGACTGCCGGCCGGTGTCCGACACCGGCTGGCAGGACGCACCGGTCCGGGGCGAGTTCACCGCCGCCGGTCAGTTCGACTGCCTCCAGCTCTCCAGCCCGGCCGGGTCCCGGGTCGTGGAGCTGCTGCCCGGCGACGCCACCGGTGCCGCCGCTCCGGACATCACCGTCGTCGACTCGACCGGCACCACCCCGTGCGACTGGTACTCGCTACGGCAGTACGCCTGCGAGCTGACCGGCCAGGCACCGTACTTCGCGGTGCTCAACTCCCGCGACGGGGCGCCCGCCGGGGCGTACTCGCTGGCCTTCGCCCGGACCGACGGCCCGCCGGCCTGCCCGGTGCTGCCGGCGGACGCGACGGGGGCCACGGTGACCACGGGCGCGGACCGTTACGGAGTCTGCTTCACGATCCCGGCGGACCAGCGCGCCGCCAAGGAGTCGATCACCTGGAAGCGGCTTACCGGCACCGGTGATGCCCGGATGTCCGTCTTCTCCGAGTCCGGTGTCCGCTACTGCGGGCCGACCGGCTACGCCGTGGAGCGGACGATCTCCTGCTCGCTCCCGGCCGGCGCGGTGACGGTGATCCTGGAGACGGACGCGGTCGACGCGACGTACCAGCTCACCCACCGGGACGCGAGCCTGCCGGCGGCGTGAGGCGCGGCGGGCCGGCCCTCCCCGGGGCCGGCCCGCCGTACCCGGTCGAAGAAAGCGAAAACGCCCGGCTGGTCCAAGAGGACCGCCGGGCGTTTCCGTTGGCGGTGGCGGCGGGATTTGAACCCGCGGAGGGCGTAAACCCTCACACGCTTTCGAGGCGTGCTCCTTAGGCCACTCGGACACGCCACCGCCGAGTAGGGTACAGGACCGCCGGTCCGGACGCCGAACCGGTATCCCCGGGCCCGGCCTGGCAGGATCTTTGCCATGAGTACGCACATCGGCGCTGAGCCGGGAGAGATCGCCGAGCGGGTCCTGATGCCGGGCGACCCGCTGCGGGCCAAGTGGATC
Organism: Micromonospora sp. CB01531; assembly: GCF_001905095.1. Lineage (GTDB taxonomy): Bacteria > Actinomycetota > Actinomycetes > Mycobacteriales > Micromonosporaceae > Micromonospora. Next base: position 15,495 of record NZ_LWLS01000134.1, on the reverse strand, counting down.
GCGGAGACCTACCTCGAGGAGGCCCGCTGCTACACGACGGTCCGCGGCATGCTGGGCTTCACCGGCCGCTGGAACGGCGTCGAGGTCTCCGTCCAGGGCTCCGGCATGGGCATGCCCTCGGCCTCCATCTACGCCCATGAACTGATCAACGAGTACGGCGTGAAGACGCTGATCCGGGTCGGCTCCTGCGGTGCCCTCCGCGAGGACCTTCAGCTGCGCGACGTGGTCGCCGCCATCGGCTCGTCCACCGACTCGAACATGAATCGGATGCGCTTCGACGGGCTGATCGACTACGCCCCGGTCGCCGACTTCGGGCTGCTGCGTACCTCGGTCGAGGTGGCCGAGCGGCGCGGGGTCACCATGCACGTGGGCCCGATCCTGGCGGCGGACGCCTTCTACACCGACCGCCCGGACCTCTACGACGCGCTGGCCGACTACGGCGTGCTGGCGGTGGAGATGGAGTCCGCGGCGCTCTACACGATCGCGGCCCGGTTCAAGGCACGCGCGCTGACCATCCTCACCGTCAGCGACCACATCAAGACCGGCGAGAAGACCACCTCCGCCGAGCGCGAGCAGACCTTCAGCCAGATGGTCGAGATCGCCCTCGACACCGCCATCGCCTGACGGTCCGGAATCCTGCGCCGCCCCGCCCGCCGACTCGGGGGCGGGGCGGCGGCGTTCCAGGTCACAAAAATAAATACGACCGGTCGTGCTTTTTTCGGTACGCTGCCCACATGACCTCCGACGGCCGGGTCGCCCGCGGCGACCGCACCCGCACCGCCGTGCTGGACGCCGCCGTGTCCCTGGCCACCGAGGCCGGCCTCGACGGCCTCTCCCTCGGCCAGCTCGCCGACACGCTCGGGGTGAGCAAGTCCGGCCTGTTCGCGCACTGGCGCTCCAAGGAGTCCCTCCAGCTCGCCACCGTCGACCGGGCGGTGGTGCAGTGGCAGGAACGGATCATCGCCCCGGCCCTGCGTGCCCCCTCGGGCGTCCGCCGGATCTGGGCGCTGCACGACGCCCGGATCGACTTCTACGCCGCCCGGGTGCTCCCCGGCGGTTGCTTCTTCGCCACCACCGAGTTCGAGTACAACGCCCGCCCCGGCCCGGTGCGGGACCGGATCGCCGAGGCGTTCCGCCGCTGGACCGCCTTCCTCGAACGCCTCGTCCAGGAGGCGGTCGACCTCGGCGAGCTGCCCGCCGACGTCGACGTCCCGCAGCTGGCCTACGAGATCGACGCGCTCGGCGTCAGCGCCGTGATGCGGTCCCGGCTGCTGGACCCGGACCCCGCCTACCGGCACGCCCGCCAGGGACTGCTGGCCCGACTGCGGGCCCTATGCCCCGAACCCACCCTGCTACCGGAAGGCCCCTGATGAGCGACCCGACCGCCGCGCCGTACGGCCACGTCGAGCACGTCCCGGTCCACTTCGACGACCTCGACGCCCTCGGCATCCTGCACAACGCCCGGTACGCGGTGCTGCTGGAACGCGCCCTCACCCCGTACTGGTCCGAGCGCGGCGTGTCCTTCCAGGGCGGGCGGCACAGCTCCCCCGACGTGTTCCACGCGGTACGCGAGTTCACCATCACCTACCGGGCCCCGATCAGCGGGACCGGGCCGGTGGCGGTGCATTTCTGGCTCGAACACTTCGGCACCACCAGCGCGCGGTACGCCTTCCAGTTCCGCTCGGTCGACGGCCACACCCTGTACGCCGAGGGCACCCGCGCCATCGTCCGGCTCGACCCGGCGACCATGCGCCCCACCGCGTGGACCGAGACCGCGCGGACGATCGCCGCGACCCTCGTCCGTCCGGCCCCGGTGCCCGCCTGACGCCGGGGGCACGGGGACAGCGCAGGGCAGGGGACAGCGCGGGGCGGTCAGCGGAAGAAGGCGCGCAGCAGCGCGGCGCTCTCCGCCTCGAGCACCCCGCCGTACACCTCGGGGCGGTGGGTGAGCCGGCGGTCGCGCAGCACGTCCCAGAGCGAGCCGACCGCCCCCGTCTTCGGCTCCCAGGCGCCGAAGACCACCGTCGAGATCCGGGCCAGCGAGATCGCCCCCGCGCACATCGTGCACGGCTCCAGCGTCACCACCAGAGTGCAGTCCTCCAGCCGCCAGCGACCCAGCCGCTCGGCGGCCCGCCGCAGCGCCAGCACCTCGGCGTGCGCGGTCGGATCCCCGGTCAGCTCCCGCTCGTTACGCCCGACGGCCAGTTCGGCGCCGTCCGGGCCGTAGACGACCGCACCGACCGGGACGTCCTCGACCACGGCGTCGGCGCCCCCCGCCGGGCCGCTGTCGGGGCCGGTCACGGCGACCTCCAGCGCCCGACGCATCCACAACTCGTGCCGCTGCCGGCGGCCCCGGCCGCCGGGATCGGCCAGCCCCTCGTCCGCGCCCGGGCCGACCCGGCCCAGCCGGCCGGGGGTCGGCTGCCCGGGGCGTACGGTCTCCAGCGCCGGGTCGGTGGCGTCGGCCGGCTCCGCGGCACCGGGCACCACCGGCTCGGGCGGCTCAGACCTCACGCAGCTCCTCGACCTCGTCCGCGCAGCCCAGCACCTGGCAGATCTCGGCGGTGACGTCGGCCGGCATCATCCCCTCGTGGGCGCAGAGCGAGAGCAACTTCTGCGCCGAAATGCCCAGGTCGGCCAGGAGATCCGCGTCGCCCACCGGGTCCGCCTCCGGGTCCACCGCCGGCTGCTCGTTCTCGTCGTCTCCGCCGGTGGCCGCCCGCGGTTCCTCAGTGTCCTCTAGGCCGGTGACCGAGGTCTTTAGGTCGCCGACCAGCAGGGCACCGAGCCGGGACTCGTCCGCATACGCCGCGTCGGAGCCGAACACACGCAGGTCCTCACCCTCGTCGAGGCGCAGGATGACCAGGTAGGTGTCGTCGGCCTCGACGAAGAGCAGCGACAGGTCGGCGTCCGGCTCGACGTCGCGCAGCCGCTCGGCGACGTCGTCGATGTCGGTGACACCCCGCAGGTTCACCTCGTCGGCGGTCCATCCGCCGTCGACTCGTGCCACGGCAGCAGCGAAGTACGACACGGTCCCCCCAAATTGGCCTCGGCAGCACGCCGACTCGTCACGCGTGCACGTTAACCGGTCGGGTCGGCAGGCGACCGGTCAACGCCCCGAAGGGCCGGCCGTTCCTGGAGAAAGTCGGTCAGCCGGCGATGCGCCGGCGGGTGGCGATGAGCTGACGCAGGTGCTCGGTGCGAACCCGCTGCGGCCGCTCGCGCTGACGTGCCGTGCGGGCACCGGCCAACTCGGCGAGGAGTTGCATGCGACGGCGGCTCCGCTCGGGGTCGAGCCGCGGCGGGGTGGTCCAGGCCATACCGCGAGGGTGGACCGTCACCACGCGTACGTCAAGCCGGTCTTCGCTGCGCAGCGAACCGTTCACCGCTGGTCACCAGAGCGGCCAATCCCCGCTCTGCGCCCAGCGGATCGCGACGACGGCCGCCGCGATGCTCCACCCGCCCGCCGTGACGATCGCCACCCCGACCGCCACCCCGCGGTCGCCGTAGCGGACCAGCACGGCGGCGGCCAGCCAGGCCAGCCCGCCGGCGACCAGCGTCCACCACGCGTAGCTGGGCACGTCGTGGCCGAGCAGGCCGAACAGGAGCAGCCAGGCGAAGGCGGTCACCGCGCCGGCCGAGACGCCGCCGCCGGTGATCGGGTACGACTCGCGCCAGGTGGGCCGCATCGGCGCCCCGGCGGGAAAGAGCCCCGACGGGGTACGCGCCGGCGGATGGACCAGGCCCGGACCGGGCTGACCGGATACGGCGGGCCACCCGTTCATCGCCTCTGCTCCCTTCACGGTCCGTAGACCTAACGAGATGCGGCGGCGCGACTCCGCTCGCCCCCGCACGGACGCGCACCGGGTCTCGCCGTTCGTTCCTACCGTAGTGCTCTGTCAGGATGGCCGGATGCGCTCGCGATCGATCGGACGCCGGCCGGGGTCGACGTACCCGATCCTGCTGCTGCTCGTACCGGCCCTGGTCGCCGGGTGCGGTCCCGCCGACCGCCCCACGCCGGCCGTCGGCCACTGGTCGCCGAGCCCGGGCGCCACCGCCCCGACGCAGCCGTCCCCGGCACCGACCACCGCCGAGTTGACCACTCCCACGCCGGCCGCCCCGTCGGCCACGCCGACCCGCTCCGACCCGCGGCACGTCTTCCCGGTTCGCACGGACAACGTCGCGTACCACCCGACCCACTCGGCGTACCCGGGCACGGACATCTTCGCCGACTGCGGCGAGCCGGTCGTCGCGGTCACCGACGGCGTGATCCTCGAGGTGAGCCGGGTGGACCGGTTCGACAAGCGGGGCCCGCGCGGGCCGTACAACGGCGGCCTCTCGGTCGCGCTGCTCGGCGACGACGGCGTCCGCTACTACGGCTCACACCTGAGCGCCATCGCCGGCGGCGTCGACCCGGGCGTACGCGTCCGCGCCGGCCAGGCCCTCGGCAAGGTCGGGCGCACCGGCAACGCCAACAACGTGTGCCACCTGCACTTCGGCCTCTCGCCGAAGTGCCAGGGCCATGACGACTGGTGGATCCGGCGGGGCGTGATCTGGCCGGCCCCGTACCTGAACTCGTGGCGGAAGGGGGGCAACCGCGGGCCGGCCGCCGAGGTGGTCGCCTGGCAGCGCGAGCACGGCTGCCCGAAGGCGCCCACCACGACCGGCGGTGCCGGGTGACCGGCGTCCACTCCCGACACTCCGCGACACACCCGGCGACCGGCAGCGCGGGCGCGTAGGTTGCAGGGCATGACTGCCCGGGATCCCATCGCCGACCTGCGCCGGATCGCGTTCCTGCTGGAGAAGGCGAACGAGGCCACCTACCGGGTCCGGGCGTTCCGGTCGGCGGCCAAGGCGCTCGGCGCCCTGCCCACCGGGGAGGTGGCCGAACGCGCGCGCAGCGGCAGGCTCACCGAGCTGAGCGGGGTCGGCGACGTCACCGCCCGCTGCGTGGTCGAGTCGCTGGCCGGCGAGGAACCGGTCTACCTGCGGCGGCTGGTCGCCACCGAGGGGACCGACCTGGACGCGGCCGCCGCCGCGCTACGGGACGCGCTGCGCGGCGACTGCCACACCCACTCCGACTGGTCCGACGGCGGTTCACCGATCGAGGAGATGGCCCTGGCGGCGGTCGAGCTGGGGCACGAATATCTGGTGCTGACCGACCACTCGCCCCGGCTGACGGTGGCCCGGGGACTCACCGCCGAGCGGCTGCGCCGGCAGCTCGACCACGTGGCCGCGGTGAACGAGGCGCTGCCGAAGGGCTTCCGCATCCTCACCGGCATCGAGGTGGACATCCTCGCGGACGGGTCGCTGGACCAGGACGAGGAGCTGCTGGCCCGCCTCGACGTGGTGGTCGGCTCGGTGCACAGCGGCCTCAACGACGACCGGGCGAAGATGACCCGACGGATGCTCACCGCGGTCGCCAACCCGCACCTGGACATCCTCGGTCACTGCACCGGACGGATGGTGTCGTCCCGGCCGGCCGGGGTGACCGGGCCGGGCGACCGGGGGCACCGGGCGCGTACCCGCAAGGAGAGCGACTTCGACGCGGACGCCGTCTTCGCGGCCTGCGCGGAGCACGGCGTCGCCGTCGAGATCAACTCCCGGCCGGAGCGGCAGGACCCGCCCAAGCGGCTGATCCGCCGCGCCCTGGAGGCCGGCTGCTGGTTCGCCGTCAACACCGACGCGCATGCGCCCGGCCAGCTCGACTGGCAGCGGTTCGGCTGCGAGCGCGCGGCCCTCTGCGGCGTCCCGCCGAAGCGGGTGGTCAACACCTGGAAGGCGGACCGCCTGGTCAAGTGGGCCCATACCCGCCGCTGACGCATCCCCGCATCCGGACGCCACCCGCATCGGCGACCGAGCGGCATCCTCGGTGCCCACACCACCACCTCGCCGATCTGCCGGTGCCCGGGGCGGCTCAGCGGCGGCCCCGGGCGCCGGCTCAGCGGCGGACGGCGGCCTCGGCGGCCGGCGCGGCCGCGGCGCCGACCAGCGAGCGCGACCGGGGTCGGCCCAGCATCCCCTGCGCGACCGCCACGCCGAGCAGCACGACCAGCGCACCCACCGGCTGGTGCCAGTTCATCCGCTCGCCGAGCACCAGCGCGCCGACCAGCACCGCGAAGACCGGGATCAGGTACGTAACGGTGGACGCGGTGCTCGCCCCGGCGAGCCGGATGTTGCGCAGGTTGATCACGAAGGCCAGCCCGGTGCCGAGCGCGCCGAGCGCCAGCACGCTGGCGACCACCCGGGCGGACAGGCCGGTCGGCACCGGCGGCGCCCCGGCCACCAGGGGCGCGACCACCGCGAGCTGCGCCGTCGCGACCAGCAGCTGCGCCGCCGACAGCGACAGACCGGAGTACGCGCTCCCCGCGATGAACTTCTTCTGGTACGGGATGGCCACGCCGTAGCAGGCCGCCGCCCCGAGGCACATGAGCTGGCCGGTGAAGTGCGACCCGCCCACGCCCTCCCAGACGCCGAGCACCACCAGCACGCCGGCGAAGCCCAGCCCCAGCCCGACGGCCCGCCGCACGGTCAGCCGCTCGGTACGGAACACCAGCACCGCCAGCGGCAGCACGATCAGCGGCGTGGTGGCGTTCCAGATGCCGGCGAGCATCGACTCCACCCGCTGCTCGCCGAAGCCGAACAGGGTGAACGGCAGGGCGACGCCGAAGGCGGCGACCACGAACAGATGCGCCCAGACCCGGGGTTCCCGGGGCAGCCGGTCGCGCAGCACGGCCAGCACGACCAGCAGGGTTGCCGCGCCGGTCGCGACCCGGTAGAGGGTGAGGTGCAGCGGGTGCAGCTCGCTCACCCCCACCTTGATGAAGAGGAAGCTGGAACCCCAGATCACGCCGAGCGCGAGGAAACCGGGCAGCCAGCTACGGAGTGCCGCTCGGTCAGGAGTCAAATGCGCTGTCACCCCTGACACTCTGCCGGAGGGGTACGACGAAGTCCCGCGAAAATCGGACCCCGTGTCGACCGTCACGGCAACCCTCCGGCAACCGCCCCGCCGAACCATCGTGAACACGGCAAACACCGTCGACAACCGGGTGCCACCGTCACGTAGGGTCGCAGCGTGGGACGAATCGATGACCTCGCCAACCGGTACGTGGCCGACTGGGCCCCGCTGACCCCGACCGGCGCCACCTACGTCGGCATCGCCGGCTACGACGACCAGCTCGACGACCTCACCCCGGAGGGGTACGGGGCCCGCGCCGACCTGGTCCGGCGCACCCTGGCAGATCTCGACGTGACCGAGCCGGACTCGGAGGCCGAGCGGACCGCCAAGGAGGCCATGCAGGAGCGGCTCGGGCTGGAACTCGCCCGCTACGAGGCGGGCGAGAGCAGCAGCGAGATCAACGTGATCGCCAGCGGGCTGCACGAGATCCGCATGGTCTTCGATCTCATGCCGACCGAGGGCGACGACGCCAAGGCCAACATCGCTGCCCGGCTCAACCGCTTCGCCGGCGCGCTGGAGGGTTACAAGCGCACGCTGCGCGAGGCGGCCGCCGCTGGCCACGTCAGCTCGCAGGTGCAGCTGGTCGAGGTCGCCAAGCAGTGCGACGTGTGGACCGACCCGAACGGCGACAACTTCTTCCACGGCCTGGCCGAGCGGCTCGGGGCCGACGGCACGCTCGGCGCCGAGCTGCGCAAGGGTGCCGCCGCGGCGACCGCCGCCACCGCCGAGTTCGGGCAGTTCCTCCGGACCGAGCTGGCCCCGCAGGGCCGACAGAAGCAGGCCGCCGGGCGGGAACGGTACGAGCTGGCCTCGCAGTACTTCCTCGGTGCCAAGGTCGACCTCGACGAGACGTACGCCTGGGGCTTCGCGGAGCTGGCCCGCCTGGAGTCCGAGATGCGGGCGGTGGCCGCCCGGATCGTCGGTCCGGGGGCGACCATCGACGACGCGGTGCGGGCGCTGGACTCGGACCCGGCGCGGACCATCAAGGGCAAGGAGGCCTTCCGGGACTGGATGCAGGCGCTCGCCGACAAGGCGATCAGCGAGCTGCACGGCACCCATTTCGACATCCCCGAGCAGGTCCGCCGGATCGAGTGCTGCCTGGCCCCGACCAGCGACGGCGCCATCTACTACACCGGCCCGAGCGAGGACTTCTCCCGGCCGGGCCGGATGTGGTGGGCGGTGCCGCAGGGCATCACCGACTTCTCCACCTGGCGGGAGGTGACCACGGTCTACCACGAGGGCGTGCCGGGCCATCACCTGCAGGTCGCCCAGACCGCCGTCCGCGCCGACCTGCTCAACCGCTGGCAGCGGCTGCTCTGCTGGGTCTCCGGGCACGGTGAGGGCTGGGCGCTCTACTCGGAGCGGCTGATGGACGAGCTGGGCTACCTGGAGGATCCAGGCGACAAGCTCGGCATGCTCGACGGGCAGGCGTTCCGCGCGGCCCGGGTGATCGTCGACATCGGCATGCACCTGGAACTGGAGATCCCGCGGGACAACCCGTTCGGCTTCCACCCGGGCGAGCGCTGGACCCCGGAGCTGGGCTGGGAGTTCATGCGGGCGCACTGCCGGGTGCCGGACGAAAACCTGCGCTTCGAGCTCAACCGCTACCTGGGCTGGCCGGGGCAGGCCCCCTCGTACAAGGTGGGCGAGCGGATCTGGCTCCAGGCCCGGGAGGAGGCGAAGGCCCGCAAGGGCGCCGACTTCGATCTCAAGGAGTTCCACCGGCAGGCGCTCGACCTGGGCGCGCTGGGGCTCGACCCGCTGCGCCGGGCGCTGGCCCGGCTCTGAGCGGACCGACGGCCGGGCGTCGGAGGGTTCCTCCGGCGCCCGGCCGCTTCGCCTTACTCGTCGGGCTCAGGCCACGTCGAGCTTGAGGGTCGGCTTGGCGGTGAGCACGTTGCTGTCCACGAACGCCAGGTCGATCACCGGGTCGGTGAAGGTGATCGGCACCGGCGAGGTGATCGGGAGGCCGTCCGGGAGCGGCAGGTCCGGGGCGAGGGTGATCCGGATGCCGAGGAGCCGCCCGGAGAACCGGGTGGCGTAGAAGGCGACGTCACCCTCCACGGTCAGCCGGTCGGTGACGTACCGCAACGTCTTGCCGGACGGCCCGTCGGCTTGGAGGACGAAGTCGTCCGTCACGCCCTTGTCCATGGTGAACTTCAGCGCCTTGAGCGTGCCGTCATGGGTGGGCAGGTCGACGATCCCCTCGAAGCGCAGCCCGGTCATGGTCACCTTGGAGCCGGTGAGCTTGGACGGTTTGGCGGCGACGCGGGGCTGGCCCGGTTCGGCGGCGATTCGGGGCAGCGGCGTGCCGGTCTCGACCGGCTTCGGCTTGGTCGGTGCCGGGCTGGCACACGGATCGGCGTCCGGCTTGGTGGGCGCGCCGGGCTTGGCCGAGGGGCTGCTGCTCGGCGTCGGCGCCGCGCTGGTGGTGCTCTCGGTGGGGGTGGGGCCGGTCGTGGTCTCGGTCGGCAGCGGCTCCGCGGCGGCGGCCGCCGTGCTGGCCGGCCGCGGCGCGGGCGGGGGTTCCGTGCCGACGTCACCGGGGTCCCCGCCGGTGAAGAGGCCGGTGATGCCGTCGATGATGTTGGTCAGCAGGTTGCTGTCCGACTTCTTCTTCGCCGCCAGGGGACTCGGGCTGGCCGAGGCGGACGCGGAGGCCGTCGGGCTCGGCGCCGGCGAGCAGGCGGCCGGCGCGGCCACCGCCGGCTGCTCGCCGCGGAGCGCGAGCAGCCCCACCGTGGAGACGGTGGCGAGCACCAGCAGGATTCCGTACAGCTTCGGGTCGCGGTGGCCGGAGCCGGGCGGCGGCGCCGCCGGGTCGGCCACCGGCGGCATCCGGGTGCTGTCCGCGCCCGCCCCGGCCTCCGGCTCGGCCGTGATCGACTCGCGCAGCGGGTTGTACGGCTGCGGAAGCGTGTCGGTGAGCGGCCCGGTGGTCTCCTCCTCCCGCTGCCGGGGCAGCAGCTCGTCAAGGAGGGCCCGCTCGTCCTCGACGTCGTCGGCGTCCTGCGGCTCGTCGTCGACGGCCGGTCCGGGCTGCTCGGTGCCGGCCGCCGGGCGGCCGGGCATCCAGGCGAAGCCGAGCGCGGCACCCGAGATGCCGAGCAGCATGCCGATGAAGAAGCCGCCGAGATTGACCCCGATCAGCGAGTAGACCGCCGTCACCGCCGCGACGACCGAGTAGAAGATCCGCTGCTGCGGGGTGAACCACACGAGCAGACCGCAGACCACCAGGATGGTGGGGATCAGCCAGGCGAGGAAGCCGGTGGGCCCCATCTTCAGCGTGAGGCCGGCCAGGTTCGCCTGGGTGGTGCCGAAGATCTCCGCTCCGGCGAGCACGGTGAACAGCCCGCCCCAGAATGGCCGGCTCCGCCGCCAGCGCCGGAAGCTGCGCCAGGCCCGGGTGACCCCGCCGGGTCGGGCGTGCTGCGCGTCCGCGGTCGTCACGTACTCCTCCTACGAACGGTCCGGTGATACGAGGGGATTGCCGAACACGACGGGAGGTCCGCGGAGGGCGCCCTCCGCGGACCTCCCGGTCCGATCAGGAGAAGCACTCCTTGCCAGCGGCGTCGCCGAACGCGTGCACCTTCAGCTTCAGGCCCGTGAGCTTGAAGGTGCCGGCCGTGGTGTAGCGGGCGACCTGCTGCAGCCCGTTGATGGTCACGTGCTCCGAACTCTGGCCGAACGAACCCGCCTGGGCGGCCGCGCTCAGGTCGGTGGCGTCCTGACCGATCTTGATCTTGGTGAACGTGGCATCGCCCGCGAGCGAGTCCATCGCGATCAGCATGCCGTCCGCAGTCGCGGGCTGCCTGCCACCGCCGGCCTCGATCCGGAGCACGACGGGCAGACCAGGCACGCTCGCGTTGACCGACTGGCAGAGGTTGTACAGATCCGCGTGGCCGATCTCGGAGATCGCGACCGGCTGCGGCACGGGGTTGCCCTTCTCGTACACGACGCCGCCGTACTGCTTGAAGCCGTCGCCCTCGAGCCGGGTCGCGCCAACCTTGAACGCGGTGCCGGACACGGTGATGTTGGCGGCGATGGCGCCGTTGGCCATGCCGAAGACGATGCCGCCGGCGACGGCCGCGGCCGGGACCGCCATCGCGGCGAAGCGACGCCAGCGGGTGCCGCCACGCAACTGGCGGTCTTCCGAATCCTTCACGGGGCCCTCCTCGAAGGGGATGACGTCACCGATCGCGGGACGCGACTCGGGACAAGGGAAAAGCGTGGGGCGCTCGCGGGTGCCGTTGTGCCGACGGACCGCGCGGTTACGCGGATGGATGCTCTCGCGAAGCGACAGAGCTCACAAGCACCTAGCTACTGATCGGTAACAGGGCGGCAGTATCAAGATCGGCTGTGGTTACCGGCGGTTAACATCCGGATCGCAATAGGCCGCGGGCAAACCATCGCGATTACGACACGACGGCAGAGAGGTTTCACCTGCGGTAACGACCACTGGCCTTCGTCACAGTTCGGTAACGGACAGCTGGCAAACCGCTGAGGATGACGGGCCCATCACCCGTCCGGCGGGCGACGACGGACCGTCCGGCGCACGGTCAGCTCCGCCCGTTCAGCCAGGACTCCAACAGATGGTGATCGATTGAGTCGATTCGGCCCAGCGGACGCCCCTGCGCCACTCGCGCCCGCAGTTCCCCCCGGCTGAACCAGCGGGCCGCCACCAACTCCTCGCCGTCGACCCGGACGTCGGTCGAGGCTGCCGTGGCCCGGAACCCGACCATCAGCCCCGCGGGGAACGGCCAGGCCTGCGACCCCTGGTACGCCACGTCGACCACGCTCACCCCGGCTTCCTCGGCCAGTTCCCGGCGGACCGCGTCCTCCAGGCTCTCGCCGATCTCCACGAAGCCGGCCAGCGTCGACCAGGAGTCCTCCGCCGCGCCGCGGTGCCGGGCCAGCAGGCACCGATCGGGGTCGCCGGGCGCCTCCACCAGGACGATGACTGCCGGTTCGATCCGCGGAAAGAGCAGCCGACCACAGTCGGGGCCGGTGCAGGAGCGGACGTGCCCGCCGTCCCGGGCCGCTGCCGTCGCCCCGCAGCCCCCGCAGTACCGCTGGCCCCGGTGCCAGTGCAGCAGCCCCTTGGCGTACGCCTGCACCGCCGCCTCGGCCGGCGTCAGGGCGCCCACGAGGGCCCGTACGTCCACCGTCTCGGCCGCGCCGGCCAGCTCCAGCGCCTCCGGCTCGGTCCGGCCGGAGAGGTCCACGGCGAAGACCGCCCGCCCCGCGTCCAGGCCGAGAAAGACCGTCTCGTCGGCGGCGGCGCACAGCCTTGCGGCGTCGACGGCGGCGCGCCGCACCGGCGCCCGTTCCGCCGAGACCAGACAGCGGTCCCGCCAGAACGGCAACAGCACGCTCTCCCGGTCGGCCAGCCGCGCGTCGATCCACTCCGGGTCGGCCCGCAGCGCCCCCGCCCGGTCCAGCCACCCGCCGCCGTACGCTAGCGCCTGCTCATCGGTCCGCACCCGCCCACCGTCCCACGGCCCGCTCCGGCATGACACGCCGGGTGGGCGTGACCACCGCGACACGCTTCCCCCGCGTCCCGCGACGGCGGACTCCCCGACCGGCTCGGGCGTTGGTTACCGTAGGTGTCTTCCGGGTGGGGGAAGCGGCCCCCACGTGGTTTTCGTGATCGAGGTTCCTGTGACGCTGTACGGCGAAAAACTGCCGCCCGCCGACGACCGGCCCACCGTGCGGGTCACCGCGGTGAACTGGCCGGATGACGGGTCGGAACCCACTGTCGCGCCGACACCCGAGCCGCCCGGGGGCCGCCTGCGGTCCCGCCGGGGACGGCTGCTGCTGGCCGGCGGGATCGTCGCGGCCGTGCTCGCCGCCGGCACCGGTCTCGGCGCCTACGCGTACGCCGGGGACGTGCCCCGGGGCACCACGGTCCTCGGCGCCGAGTTGGGTGGCCGGAGCCGCGCCGAGGCGGTTCGGGCGCTGCGGACCGAGCTGGACCGCCGGTCGGCGGCACTGACCGCCCCGATCGCCGTCACGGTCGGCGAGAAGAGCGTCCAGGTGAAGCCGGCCGACGTCGGGCTTGCGATCGACGTGGACGCCACCGTGGCGGCGGCGACCGCCGCGGAGGCGCACCCGGTGAGCCGCCTCGTCGGCTCCCGTGCGGTCGACCCGGTGGTCACCGTCGACGCCGCCCGACTGGACGCCGCGCTGCAGAAGGCGAAGGGGGACCAGGGCCGGGAGATGACCATGCCGGCCATCATCTTCACCGGCACCACCCCGAAGCCCGTCTACCCGAAGCCGGCGCTCACGGTGGATTCGGCCGGCGCGGTCGACGTGGTGAAGGCGGGCTGGCTCGCCGGCAAGCCGGTGACCGTACCGCTGGTCGAGAAGTGGCCGGCGACCACCCGCGAGGAGGTCGACCGGCTCGTCGCCGAGCTGGCCAAGCCTGCGGTGGCCGCCCCCGTCACGCTCACCACCAGTCGGGGCTCGGTCACCATCCCGCCCGCCGCCATCGCCAGCGGCCTGCGCTTCTCGGCCGACGACGCGGGCAAGCTGACCCCGCGGGTGGACGTCAAGCGGCTGCGTGCCGCCCTCGGCGACCGGCTGGCGAAGATCGAGGTCGAGCCGAAGGACGCCGGCCTGACCATCAGCGGCGGCAAGCCGAAGGTGGTCCCCGGCCGGTCCGGGCAGCAGGTCGACTCGGCCACGCTCGGCCGGGAGCTGCTCGCCGTCCTACCGAAGGCGGACGGCCGTACGGTGACCGCCGAGCTGAAGCCCGCCGAGCCGGAGCTGACCGAGGCGAAGCTCGCCGAGCTGGGCATCAAGGAACGGGTCTCCACCTTCACCACGCGGTTCCCCGGCGGCCTCTCCTCGCCGCGCAGCCAGAACATCGTCCAGGCGGCCAAGGACGTCGACGGCACGATCGTGAAGCCGGGCGAGACGTTCTCGCTCAACGGCCACACCGGCGAGCGCGGCTACGACCAGGGCTACCAGGACGCGCCGACCATCGTGAACGGCAAGCTGGTGCCGGGCGTCGGCGGCGGCGTATCGCAGTTCACCACGACGCTGTTCAACGCGACCTACTACGCCGGCTTGGAGGACGTCGAGCACAAGCCGCACTCGTTCTACTTCAGCCGGTACCCGGCGGTGATCGAGTCGACCATCTACTGGCCGCAGCTGGACTTCAAGTTCCGCAACAACACCCAGTACGGCGTCCTCATCGACACGTCCTACGCCGCCAGCACGATCACCGTGTCGATCTGGAGCACCAAGATCTACGACAGCGTGACCACCGAGTACGGCCCCCGCCGCGACATCACCCAGCCGAAGACGGTCTACCTGGACCCCGGCCCCAAGTGCATCGCCGCCGCGGGCAGCGTGGGCTTCGCCCAGGACGCGTACCGGGTCATCAAGAAGGACGGCAAGGTCATCAAGCGGGAGAAGTTCAGCTGGCGCTACGACCCCGAGCCGCGCTTCATCTGCGCCCCGAAGCCGGCCGACTGACGCCCGCCGAGGTCAGGCACGAGAATGCCCCGCCGGCTCGGTCGCCGGCGGGGCATTTCTGTTGAGTACGCGTCAGGGCCGCGCCTCGGCCAACCCCTGCCGTACGCCGTCCGCGTCGCGGTCGGTCCCGTAGACGGGGGAGCCGGGCTGCTGGCGCCAGCTCTCGTCGAGCGAGCCGGCATCGACCGGTTCGAAGCCCATCTCGTCCACCAGTTGCATGACCAGCCGCTTGGCGTCCGGGTCGTCCCCGGCCACCGGCAGGCCGATCCGGTCCGGTGAGCCGGCCGGCCGGCCGTTGTCCATCAGGTGCGCGGCCTGGATGTTGTTGAAGACCTTCACCACCCGGGCGCCCTTGAGGTGCTCGGCGGTCCAGCGGCTGGAGCTGAGGCTCCGATCGAGCAGCTCCGCGATGTCGCCGTCCCGCTGGGGGTAGTAGTTGTTCGCGTCGGCGACCAGGCCGCCGTCGAAGAGCTCCGCCGGCAGGTCCGGCACGACTTTGACCGGCACGGCGATGACGACGAGGTCCGCCCCCTGCACGGCCTCCTCCAGCGTGCCCGCCATGGCACCGGTCTCCGTTGCCAGGTCGGTCAGGCTCTGCGGCCCGCGCGAGTTGGTCACGACCACGTCGTGCCCCAGTGCGCGCAGGCGACGGGTGAGGGTGCCACCGATGTGGCCCGAGCCGACGATTCCGATCCGCATGACCACTCCTGCCCCTTCGCCGGCGTCCGGCGGTCCGTTTCCGGTCCCGTCCCGACGGTACGAGACCCGACCGCTGGTACGCGTGGATTCACCGAAGCTGTGGCACGGCGAGCAGCGCCGGAAATGCAGTCAGGGTCACCCGGAATCCGGGTGACCCTGACTGGAAGTTTGTCCGGCGGTGTCCTACTCTCCCACACCCTCCCGAGTGCAGTACCATCGGCGCTGGAGGGCTTAGCTTCCGGGTTCGGAATGTTACCGGGCGTTTCCCCTCCGCCATGACCGCCGTAACTCTATCGACATGTCAAACAACCAACCACCAAAACTGGTGTGACTGTTCGTTTGTCGGGAGTTGCACA
>NZ_LWLS01000133.1 GCF_001905095.1 Micromonospora sp. CB01531 | reverse complement strand
TACGCGGCGACCAGGGCGGTGATCTGCTTTTCCCCGAGTTCGACAGTTGGTGGGCATGCGGGGCGTGTCAGTGGTGGAGCCGCGCAGGTGAGAGGCCCGGCGTCCGTCTGATGCCACCGGAACGCGTGGGCAAACGAATCTTCGTGGATCTTGCCTTGGCCTGGGCTGTTGACTGATGATGCGGGCATGTACTTGCGGAAGATCCAACGGCGGAACAAGGACGGGTCGGTGGTGCGTTACCTCCAGCTCGCCCACAACCGCTGCAAGGACGGCACGACCCAGGCGGAGGTGCTGGTCAATTTCGGCCGCGAGGACCGCCTCGACGTCGACGGCCTGCGGCGGCTGGTCGCCTCGATCAACCGCTACCTCGGCGACGAGGAAGACGCCGCCGCTTTGGGGTCTGAGGAGGTCGGGCCGCTGACCGTGGAAGCGTCCCGGCCGATCGGGGCGAGCTGGCTGCTGGACGGGCTGTGGAGACTGCTGGGCATCGACGCTGCCTTGACGTCCCGCATCGGCGGGCGTCGGTTCCGTACCGATGTCGAGCGTACGATCTTCGCGCTGGCCGCTAACCGGGCCATCGCCCCGTCCTCCAAGCTTGCCGCCGCCGAGTGGGCCAGCCAGGATCAGGTGATCCCCGGCCTGGATGCGCTCACCGAACAGCACGCCTACCGAGCTATGGACCTTCTCGTCGCCGCCGACACCCAGGCAGCCGTGCAGGAAGCGGTGTTCTTCTCCGCCGCCCACCTGCTCAACTGCGAAGTCGACCTGGTCTTCTTCGGCACCACCTGCACCTACTTCGAACGTGACACCGCGGACGACCCGGACGGCGAGGGCTCCAGCCTGCGCCAGTACGGCACTCCAAGGACCACCGCCGGGACCCGCCGCAGATCGTCATCGGACTGGCCGTCACCTGCGAGGGCATCCCGGTGCGCTGGCGCGGATCAAGGCAGCCCGGGCCGCGGACGCGAAGAAGGCGCAGGCCAAGGCCGCCACGAGCGGCAAGCGCACCACCACCGTCTCGGACGCACCCCACCGCAAGGCCGAGTGCGCCCTGCGGGACCACCCCACTCTCGGCCGGTGGCTCAAGCAGCACCCCACCACCGGACGGCTGTCCATCAACGCTGCCAAGGTCACCGCCGAGGCCCGCCTGGACGGCAAATACCTCCTCGCCACCAGCGACCCTGACCTATCCGCCGAGGACGTCGCGCTGGGCTACAAGAACCTACTCGAAGCCGAACACGCTTTCCGCACGATGAAGTCGACCTTGGACCTGCGGCCCGTCTACCACCGCCTCGATGAGCGGATACACGCCCACGTGCTGCTGTGCTGGCTCGCCCTGCTGCTGATCCGCGTCGCTGAACGCCGCACCGAGCAGACCTGGCCCAAGATCGCCACCGAACTCGGCCGGATCCATCAGGTTACCCTCACCGGCCCGGCCGGCAGCCTCCAGCAGACCACCCGCATCACCGACACCCAGGCCAAACTCTTCACCAACTGCGGGGTCCCACTCCCGCCAAAGATGAGCGGGCTGAAGACCCCCGAATAACCCCTGAACTGGGCAAACACCCTCCGGAGCCGTGGGCAAACGGCCCCGGAGCCCCTTCACGCCCATCACCGCAGGTCAACCCGCAAATTCGCCGCGGCCGTATGCCCACCAACTGTCGAACTCGGGTTTTCCAGGTCGCGGATTTCGGTGCTCAGGTGCGCGATGCGCCGGGCGAGCAGTCGCAACGTGTAGACGGCGGCGGTGGTCGCGGTGGTGGGCGTGGTCGCCGCGAACGCGACGCAGCGCCACGGTTCTTGTAGCCCAGCCCGGCCAGCGACTCACGCAGTTCGGGATCAGTGGACACCAGTATTGATTTGAGTTGGTTGATGTCCTGGGTGCGGGACTTGATGGCGGATGCCTTGGCCAGCTTGAACATCCGGGCCTTCTCCACCGGTCCGTCGCCGGCCTTGGCTATGGTGGCCGGGCCGCCGAGCACCGCGCGGGCGGCAGCCTCGGCGTCCACGGCGTCGGTCTTGCCTCGCCGGCGGCGGGTGGCCTTGTCCGGGCTGCTGACCTCGGTGACCTTGACACCTTCAGTGCGCAGATAGCGCGCCAGGGCCTTGCCGACATCCACCGTTGCCGGCCGCCGACGGCGGATACGGGGAGAACAGCCAGTTCCGTAGCGCGCCGGACAAGCGTGGGATCGGCTACATCATGCAGGTCAAAGATGACGCGCTCGCTCACAAACCAGACGTGCGGCCAGTCGAACGCGTGTGGTCCGGGCGAGGCCCCCGACCCGCACCGACCCTGCCCGCGAGATCAGACATCGGCTCCATCGTGAGTGGCCGTGGGGCGACCCACGGCCGATCAGGACAACGTCAGGATTCCTCAGTTCAACGCGAACTAGGGGAAATCAACCGATCCCTGATATGGCCGCTGCCAAGGGGATGTCGTCAAGCTGCTTGCGTGAGGTGATACCCCGCTTGGCGAAGACCTTCCGAAGGTGCCACTCGACAGTGCGGGGGCTGACGTACATGCGGTTGCCGATCTCCTTGTTCGTCAGGCCGGTGCGGGCCAGGCTCGCGACCTGCTCTTCCTGGGGCGTGAGCTGGTCGTAGGTTTCGACTATCCGTCGGCGGATGGTCTCGCCGGTGGCCAGCAGTTCGCGCGCCGCGCGATCGGCGAACGCCGCCAAGCCCATCGCCGCGAACATCTCGTGGGCCGTACGCAGCTGCTCACGCGCTTCGACCCGGCGTCGCTCGCTGCGCAACCATTCCCCGTACAGAAGGTGGGAGCGGGCGAACTCTGGCCGGAGTCGGGTACGGCCGAGCCGGTCGATCGCCTCACGGTAGAGGCTTTCGGCGTCCTCGCCCTGGCTAAGCAGCGCCCGCGAGCGGGCCTCGATCCCGAGAGCCCAGTCGGTCGGGCTCGCCTGAGTGGTCTGCACGAGCTGATCGAGCGCCCAGGCGGCGAGTGCGCGGTCACCGCTGCGAACGGCTGCCTCGACCAACTCGGCCAGGGCCCAATGTGCCACGGACCCTGGCGGGTCCACGCTCGCGCGTTGTGCGGCGGCACGGGCTTCCCCGTGGCGGCCAAGGCCGTTGTAGAGCACTGCGCTCGCCCAGTCGCAGACCGTCAGCCCGGCTCCCTCACCCCGGGCCGCCGCCTGGCAAGCGGCGGCAAGCACCAGCTGGTCGACCTCGGCTTGTCGTCCCTGCCAAGCTGCGACCATCACGGCGCCATAGTTCGTGATCTGGGACCCAGTTGCCGCGATGATCATACGCACGTCCTCGCTGAGCGACGCCGCCTCGGCGAGTTCACCTTCGAGGAGATGCACGGTGATGCGCGAGCTCAGCGCCAGGGGCAGCACGGAGAGCGCCGCGGTGTGACGGGCCAAATCAACGTGGCGCTCGGCGAGCACATGACAGGACTGGTCGTCCCAGAGGGCCGCGGCGGTCGTAAAGACCAGCCGCAGCCAGCGGAGCTCTTCCGCTGGGGAGATGCCGTGGCTGGAGAAGGCGCGTAGGGCCCGGCACACGGTGGGCGTCGCAGTGCGTGCATCCTCCGTGAAATGCAGCACCAAGCTGTCGAGCAGGAGGTCGGCAGCACGGCCGGCGACCGGCGGGGGCGGCGCCGCACCAGCGGCCGCCACAACCTCCAGGAGGCTGGCGCCCTCGGCCAGGCGGCCGGCGAACATCCCCGCAGACAACGCTTGCAGATACGCCTCGCGCGCTGCTCCCGGGTCCAGCCGCTCGAGTTGCCTGGCAGCCCGGAGCAGCATCGGCGCAGCGAGGCTGCCACGATCCGTGGTGAACGCGATCTCGGCACGCAGCAGGTCCACGTGGGCGAGCCGCAGTTCGTCCGGCGGCCCAGCCTGAGCTAACGCCAGCAGCGCCAGAGCGTGCTCAGGTGCCCCGGCCAGGTGCGTGGACTGTGCAGCGGCCAACGCACGCTCCGCCCGACGCCCGGAGTCTTGCGTAAGCGTGGCCGACCGCTCCAGGAAGGCGGCGGCTGCGGCCAGGCCGCCACGCGCCCGCGCACGGTCGGCCAAGCCCTCCAGTTCCGCGGCGATTTCCTCGTCGGGCCCCATGGTGGCATGCGCGCGGTGCCAGGCACGCCGATCCGGATCGGCTTCGACATCGGTCGCCTCCGCCAGGGCCCGATGAACCCTGCAGCGTTCCTCGGGCGAGGCTGCCCAGTACACCGCCGAACGCACCGACGGATGCCGGAACCGCACCCGAGCGCCGAAGTCGACCATGCCGTTCACTGCGGCGACAGTCACCGGGCCAAATCCGTCCCCGAGCCGCTCCGCCGCACGCCATAGCAGCGCCGGGTCGCCGAGCGGCTCCGCGGCCGCCAGCAGTAACAGCTGTCGCCCCGCCACGGGCATGCGCTCCAACCGGAGCTGGACATGGTCCTCGATACGGCCCGAAAGCGTCTGGGTGGTTGGCGGCCCGAACCCGCCCGCCAGTTCGGCCCGGCTCAACTCCCGCGGCAGCTCCAGCAAGGCCCGCGGGTTGCCACCGGCCTCGCCGATGATCCGGTCGCCTACCTGTTCATCTAGCCGGCCGGGGATCACAGACCTTAGGAGCGACCGTGCATCTCGCTCGCCCAGTCCGGCGACGTCCATCGCCGGCAGGCCCGACAGCGCATGCACATCGCTGGAGTCGCGTACCGCGAACACAAACGCCACCGACTCCGCAAGCAGTCGACGCGCGACGAAGGCGAGCACCTGCGCCGACGCCGGGTCCAGCCACTGAACATCATCGATCACGCCCACGAGCGGCCGATTTTCCGCCGCCGCAGCGACCAGGCTGAGGGTGGCCACACCGACAAGGAAACCGCCCGGGGCCGGCCCGGCGCATAGCCGGAACGCCGTGCCGAGGGCGTCGCGCTGCGGTTCTGGCAGGGTGTCCAGCAGGTCCAACATCGGCGCACAAAGCCGATGCACCGCCGCGAACGGAAGCTCCATCTCCGACTGCACACCCGCAGCGGACACCACGCGGCACCCAGCAGCCCGGTCGATCAGATGCTGTAGCAACGCCGACTTGCCCACCCCCGCCGCACCACGCACCACCAGCGAACGGCTCTCACCAGCGCGAACCGCCTCCAGCACCCCGTCGAGCGCCGCACACTCCGCCTGTCGGCCCAGCAGAGTCTCTGACCGGCGCAGATGTATCTCCTCGTCGCGGCCGCGCAGCGGCAGCCACCCGACCCCTGTCATCGGCGCCACCGCCGATCCGCCACGGCCGGAGGGACCGGCAAAGTCTGCCACAACGCCCAGCCTCATCCGTCTCCCCTTTCAAACGCATAAACAGGCAGTAAAACGTGGGTTGGGAGCACGACGGTGTGCGAGCCCACAGCAGGCGGCGCCAGCCCGCCGTGCGGGACTTGGCGCCGAGGGGCGACCGGGCACCACAGGCGGCGCCGCCTGTGGCAATTCGGGGCGGCATGCCGGCGGCGAACACCGCCGGGAGACGCCCCGGCGAGGTCCACCAGCTCTCACCGAGGTCGAAGGAGTACACCGCGAGGTAGACGAGGCCGACTGCGTGGTCGACCGGGCCGCCTGCTTTGACGATTGCGCCCTGCACCAGGCCGAGCGGTGGCTGCTGTCATGTCAGCTCCTCTGCGAACCGGGGCGGGACTGGCTGCTGTGACTGTATGCCGGACGCTGTGCCGGAACAGTGCGCAGAAAGTGCGGACCAACGCCATCGACGGCAGAGGCCGGCCAGAAGCGAGCGTGTAATCTCGGGCAGACCCATAGATCGAGCAGCATAAGCCTGCCGTCCCGAGTGTTTCGGCGCAACGGCCCGCGGACGCTGTGCTCAACGATGTTGTGACAGGAAGCGCACCAGGCCTCGCGGCTGGTGATGGTCTTGATGGGCATGGTTCTCCAACGACGCTACCGTCAGGGCGCCGGTACGTGGACCGGATCCACCGGCGCCCCGGCTTGAGGACACGGATCGAACGCGTTTGCCCTGAAGGATGACCAGGGGCACCACGCGGTGAAAAAGGGCGAGGAGTAGGAGCAGCGGCTCTGCCCGGCCCGCCGGCGGCAGCCTGGGCGAAGCCGCGACTGCGCCAGCGGGGGGGGAATTACCTGGTCAGGCCAACCCGGCGTGCCGGCCGAGCCAGGCCAGCACGTGGTCGGCGATTTAACGCCAACCGCGGTCGATCACCAGTGAGCGCCCCCAGCCGGCAACCGCTCTAGCTTGGTGACAGCCTCGCTGTGCTGGTACTGGCAGAAGCTGAAGAGGGTCCCCACGTCGAGCACCGTGTGCCCCAGCGGAGACCAGGAGGCGCGGACTACAGGCACCGACCGGACGTGCGCGGCCGCAGCCGCCGCGGCTTCGCGGGACGGCAGGTCATTGGCGAAAGAGCTGACCAACAGGGCCTGCTTGATGCACGGGTCAGCGTCGCCCGCCGGCGCGTCCGGGTAGAGCACCAGGACAGACACCCCCTCGGTGGGCGCGGCCAACGCACGCCGAGCCCGGCTGGGCAGGGCGAGCTGGACGACCGTACCGCCAGCCTCCGCGAACGCGTCGACGTAGGCCTGCGACCTGGCGTTCGGGTTGCCGGTCCCCGCCGCGGTGATCACCGCACCCCCGTACGGGTGTCCCACCAGCACCACCGGACCGCCGACCGTACAGAGGAACGAGCGAACATACTCGGCGTCGCTCGACAGCCCGCGCAGCGGGCTTGGCAGCACGTCAACAGTGTGTCCGCTGCGCTGCTGGCGCTCGGTAACACCATCCCAGCTGCCGCTGTCGGCCCAGGCCGCGTATACCAGCACGCTGGGCGGCTTGCCGCCGACGGTATCCGTCGCCGACGCGGCCGACTCGCTGTACGCAAGAGCCGACCACCCTGCCGCAGCGATCATCAACAGTGCCGCGCTGACGGCGAGGGCGGTAATACGGGCCCGCGAGATCCGGGGGCGACGTCGGTGTCGAGCCTTCATGGCAACTCCAAGATCGGTCTGTGTTGAAAGCGGGGGAAACGCCGGAGGCATCCCGCCGCCATCACCCGCCGCACAGCCAATCCCGTCGCGTCCGGGGGCACATCACGTGATCACGTGAGGTGAGGGCCGAGCACCTACTCGCCGACCCGACCGCCCACTACCACGACCTCGGCCCAAACCACTACGACAAGCGCATCAATACCAACCGCAAGGTCACCAGGCTCGTCCGAGAACTGGAACTATTCGGCCACTCCGTCACCTGCAACCAGCCGCCTGACAACACCACCAACATCACACCGGACCGGCCCCCACCAGCCCGGCGATGCCCCCTGCACAAGACCGCCCTGGTCAGGCTCATCTTCCGGTCAGACGCTCACCCAAATCTGCGATGCGTAACGAGGCGGCACTGACAGCCATCTGTGAGTGTCGTCCACCACGTCGACTGGGTCGCGGACTTCACGCACGTCGCCACCTGGTCCGGCGTCGTCTACGTCGCGTTCGTCGTCGACGTCTACTCCCGGGCGGTCGTGGGCTGGTCCGCGGCGACGAACAAACGCACCCCGCTGGTCCTGACCGCCCCTGGACATGGGACTGTCGCGCCGCGACCGCGCCGGGCGGCCCGTCGGTGCGGGCCTGGTACATCACAGCGATGCGGGCAGTCAGCCCAGTACACGTCGTTCCGGCTCACCACCCACCTGCTCGAAGCCGGTATCGACGCCTCCATCGGCAGCGTCGGTGACTCGACAACGCGCTGATGGAATCCACCATCGGCCTCTACACGACCGAGCTGATCAAACCCCGCCGGCCGTGGCGCACCCAGGCCCGAGTCGAACTGGCCACCGCCGAGTGGATCGGCTGGTACAACAACCAGCGCCTGCACTCAGCCATCGGGCACGTCCCACCCACCGAATACGAATCGATGTTCTACGCTCAACCCCAGCCCCGGCGAGGCGGTTGGAGCCAACAGCTGAGGTCTCCACAGAACCCCGGGGCGGTTCACTCCCCGTACATCAACCCCACTCTCCGCGCTCGTGGCGCCTGTAGGGGACAAGCTCAGAAGTTGGCTTGCCTGCCACCTCGCTGCGCCGTAAGCGTGTAGCTGCCTACCGTGACCGTCAATGTGCTGCCGTTGACATTGGCCAGCGCACGTACCTCATTGTCGAATGCCGAGATCGCGGAAACCGACAGCAGGACGACCGGGTCACGGCCCGCATACCCAACCAGCGTCTGGCCCAGGTCGCTGGTCGTGAAGCCGCCGCGCGTCACCTGGTAGTTCCCGCTGTGGTAGTTGACGGGCTCGTTGGCGCCGAAGTGCCCGTCCGGGGTGAACTGCAGGTAGACCGAGTACTCCCCGGGAACTGGGGTTGTCTTCCCACCATGGCTGATCGACACTACAGCCCACTTGTACCCGGCGAACCCGGCTGTGCTTGCGGGCTGGCCAGCCGGTGAGGAGCATGCCACGAGCACGGCGGCGAGCAGGACCTCTGTCACAACGACGAACGCCGCGCGGCGACGGGCGCGATTGAGTCTCATGGCGCTTGGACGACCAGGCATCCGCAGCGGTTCCAGCGACGGTGGGTCCGTGAGGAGCGGGATCGGTGACCCTAGTGACAACTTCGGTGCACAGATGGTTACGACCATCACGCTCAGCCCGGGCCGAAGCAAGCAAACACCTTGCTCAAGGCCACATTCAAAGCACTTCGACGGATCAGCCTGTCACCCGGCGTCATCGGCAAGATCGTCGCCGCCGCCCTCGTCCTGCTGCACGTCGAACACAACCGCACGACATGATCATCGGGGGCCTGACCCCTGATCCCGGACACGGGGTTATGCGGCCGGCCAGCGTAGCCGGTGTGGGCCGGGTGTTCCTCTCGTAAGTGATCCGGTGATTACTGTCCGAGCCGGGAGTGGCGTCGGACGGTGTAGGGGTGCAGCCAGCGGAACGCGGCGAGTCGGGTTTGGCGTTCGCCGGTGAAGGCATGGCGGGATTGAACGGTTCGGCCGTTCCGTACGTTATCCGATCTTGGGTGCTCGGGCGAGACCGCTTGACCGTTTCGGCGGCTATCTAGCCGTGATCTGGGGGCCAGCCCCTGTCATCGACGCCAGCCTGGGCACTTAGGCGGCGGATCCATGGAGAAAGGAAACGAGATGGGTATCAGAGCTACCCTCAAGAAGGCGGCTATCGGTGTTGCTGCGACGGCAACGCTCACCGTCGGGACGGTCGTCGCCACGACCGGTCCCGCTGCTGCGGCGATGGGACAGGGCCGGGTACAGCTCTGTTCACAGGGCAACTACCAGTCCTACCTCAAGTTCACCGGCGGCGGCCTGGCCCTCCAGACGACCGTGGTTCCGCCAGGAACCTGCAACAAGTGGGACATCCCAGTGGGCGCCTCCGGGATTGAGGTGCGGGGCGTGTTCAACACCTCCGGGAGCACGTTCTGGATCGGTAGCTTCGAGGCCTCTGCCTCGAGCAACCCGGGCTTCAAGGTCTACACCCTCGGCACGACGGCCAATGGGGGCAAAGATGCGTGGTGGTACGTGACGCGGTCCTGATCCGTTCCGTGGCATCGCGACACGTATCCGGTTGCTGCCCAAGAAACGTGTCCAGGCGGTCGCCGGAGGTCGGTGACCCATGACGCGGCAAGCCGGATAGTGCTGATGCTGCGGTGGAACGAATGCGACGCTGCCACCGAGGGCGGCCTGACATTCACGCGCCGGGCGGGCCGCCCCCAGTGGGGGCGGCCCGCCCGATGCTGCGCACACGAGGGTCGTCGTTCAGGCGGCTCGCGGGGCCGGCGTGGGTCGGCTCGTGCACTGCAGCTCGGTACACGCCTTCGACCTCAACGCAGCTGCCGCGGCCTACTGACAGTTGGGGAAGTGGTCACGGGCTTTGACCCCCGCGTGTAGCGGGCGTTGAGAGACTTGGTCGCATTCGTCGAGCAGATGGCCTTGCGGATCGTGTAGATCCTCGGCGGCGCTCCGGAACGCCTGACGCCAGCGGATGCAACCTCGGCTTCACCAGTCACTGCAGGTAGTTTTCGACCTGGCTGGCGGGCCTGACGTGTGCCTCGTCGGGGTTCTGCCCGACCTGCAGGCGGGCCCGCCGCTGACGCAGGAGATCCCAGCACTGGTCGAGCGCGACTTCGAGCTGCTGTAGGCGCTCGCGCTCGTCGACGGTCGACAACGTGCGGCGAAGGTGCTGTTCGCGCAGCTCATGTTCTTCGGCAACGAGATGGCCGATGCGGGCCAGGACTTCCTTGTCATCCATTGGTCTCTCCGATCGTTTAGCGCGGAAGGTATCTCTTCGGCGTCGAGCGCCTGTTGCTGAGCTGCAGCGCCGGCCGAAGGTCGCCGGGGCTGGTGGCGGGTCAGATGGGGCGACCGTTCGGGTGGAAGCCGTTCACGTGGCTCGGCGGGTCGGGCGCGATGCTGAGCGACGTGGGGCGCCAGGCATCGAGCTCCTCGGCGTCCAAGTCGAGGCGACCTTCCAGGCTTGCCACGGCGTCCGCGCCAAGCCGCAGGCGGGCGGGTGGATCGGTGGCGGAAGCGAGGTCCACAATGACCGACGCCACTTTGCCCGGATCCCCCAGCATGCGCTTGCCCGTAGTTGGCACCACGTCCTCAGGGGAGGTCGGGTAGTCGTCAAGAGTGCGGCGGGAGGCGGTGGCCGGGGCATCGCCGGCGAGTCGCCCCGGCTCGATCGTCGTGACGAGGATGCCTAGCGGGAGTAGCTCCTCGCGGAGCGCGTCACCGACTGCACCTAGGGCCGACGCGCCAGCCGCGGACAGGCCCCAGCCGGGTTGAGCCGTGATGCTGGCGGCTGAGCTGATGGTCAGTACACGCCCGCTGCGCTGACGACGCATGACGGGCAACACGGCGCGCGCGACGTTGAGGAGACCGAGCACATTGATCTCGAACACGCGCATGGCCTCGGCGGTGGAGGTCTCCTCTACCGCGCCGTGCAATCGGTGGTGGACGCTGTTGACCAGCACGTCGATGCGCCCGAACCGGCTCATCGCATGGTTCGCGGCCCGTTTCACGCTGCCCTCGTCGAGGATGTTGAGCGGCACGGACAGCACTTGGCCGACGTCTCGGGGCAGTCCGGTGGCTGCGTCCGCACCTCCGGCGATCACCCGGTTGCCGCGTTGCAGGGACTGGGTGGCGATGAGCTTGCCAAGTCCCTGCGCCGCGTCGGTCACGAACCAGACAGCCATTGCCTGCCTTCTTCATTGGCCGAAATCATCAAGGAAGCGCCGCAGTGGCGTTGCTGGCGCGGGTGTTGCACCGGTTGCGTGCCGTGATCCCCCCGGGCCTTCGGCTGGGCAGGATCCCGGGACGTGGTTCACCGGGTGGTGTGTGACGCCGCCTCGATGACCTAGGTGATCGCACCGGGGCGGAAGATCAGCGTCGTGTGCGAGCCGCTGATGTCGATGCGGGACTCGGCGCGCGGGGCCATGGAGCGCTGCGCTTGCAGCGCGGTCGCGTGGTCGTCGCGCGAAACGACCGTCGAGGACGACAGCTTCCTCCATGACGGCACCCTAGGGTCGTCCTCCCACGTGTCGTATGTGACAACGATGGCCGGCTTGGCGGTCGTCGCGGCGGCGGCCTCGGCCGGCAGCCAGCTCAGCGCGGCCGGCAGCGCGGCCGCGAGCACGGCGGGTAATGCCAACTTGGACATGGCTCTTCCTTTGGTCAGAGTGGGTCAGCGTTGGGCCTGGATCATCCTATTACTGCTTCTCGAACACGGCGGCCGCCGCGATGAGCACATCCTGCGATACCGGGTCGGCGTCCGCGGTGGCGGCCAGGCCGGCGCGCAGCCTGGTTGACTACGGCGGCTAGGACGTCGCAGGAGATCTCGACGACGTCGTGGTCCTCGAACGGTGTCGGCGGGATGTTCGGCAGGCGGTCGGAGGCGGCCACGACGGCTGGGCGGCCGTCGGGGCCACGGCGACGGCACGATCGGCGATCACGTCGGACTGGTCGCGGACGGCTTCGGCGAGTCCGTCGAGCTGGCGGTGCAGGCTGTGGAAGCGCGGCCCAATGATGGTCCAGTGCGCCTGCTTGGTCAGCATGCTTGGAGCGATCAGGTCGGTGAGGCCTGCTGGAGCGCCTCAGCCGCAATCTTGCGTGCGCCGTCGTCCACCCGGGCTGGTAATGGTCATCGCATATCTCCATTTGAGAGCAGGCTCGGGTGGGCTGTCCCCGTCCGAACGGGGCCGCCGTCACTGGATGAAGTCGAGTAGGGCCTCGTTGACCTGGTCGGCGTGCGTCCAGCCGATGGCGTGGGGGCCGCCCTTGACGACCACGTACCGTATGTCCTTGATCAGCCCGTCGAGGCGGGCGCCGGTGGCGGCGATGGGCAGGATGCGGTCCTGGTCGCCCTGGATGACGAGCGTGGGCACGTCGAACTTCGGCAGATCGGCCCGGAAGTCGGTCGTCCAGGTCGAGACGCAGGCCAGGGTCGCCGTGGCAGATGCGTCCGCAGCGATTTGGAAGCTGGCCTGCCAGGCCGGGTCGCTGATCCGGGAGCTGCCCAGGATATCGACGTTGTAGAAATCGTCCAGGAACGCTCTGAGGTAGGCGAAGCGGTCAGCGGTGATCGCCTGCTTGATGCCGTCGAAGACAGCAGCGTCCACGCCTTCGGGGTTGTCGTCCGTCTTGAGCAGGTAGGGCTGCAGCGGCGCCATCAGCACCGCCTGGCTGACCCGACCCGAACCGTATGTGCCCAGGTATCGGGTCACCTCGCCGCTGCCCATGGAAAAGCCGGCCAGCACCGTGTCGCGCAGGTCCAGGCCCTCCATCAGCGCGTTCAGGTCGGCGGCAAAGGTGTCGTAGTCGTAACCGATGACGGGCTGGCTGGACCGGCCGAAACCCCGCCGGTCGTAGGTGACGACTTGGTACCCGGCTGCCAGCAACGCGCGCTCCTGCTTCTCCCAGGAGTGGCCGTTGAGCGGGTAGCCGTGGATCAGGACAACGGGGCGGCCCGTCCCGTGGCTTTCGTAGTAGATCTCGATGGGGGCTCCGTTCTCCTCCCCCACTCTGATATACGGCATGTCAGGTTCCTTCTCTTCGGCTGTCGCGTACCGACCCACCATCGCAATCAGCGAATGCGCCGACATCACACAAATGTGTGAGCAGCTGGAGATGCGCTCATGGCTCCAGCTGCGGCTGGGCCGGGTGATGGTGCTGCGTAGAGAGCCCGGCGTGGCAAGTCGTCGTGCTCGATCAATTCGACTCCGGGCAGTGGCAGGAGGCCGAGACCACCGGCAACGCGGTCTGGAGCTGACCGCGCGGCACGGGCTGGAGCTGTTCGGCGGCGCAGCGGAGGCGAGGCGCTGACGGCTCAGGAGCGTGAGATTGTTGAGCTGACCGCGACGAGCTCAGCAACAAGGTGATCGACGCACGCCTCTTCCTGGCGCCGCACCGTCAGCTCCCACCGCTGCAGAAACTTCCCCAAGCTGGGCGTCGCCTCCCGCACCTCCCTTCGGGACGCACTGGACGCGCGGGAGAACGACAGTCATTTGACGGTATCGGCGGCGATGACGGCGGGGGACCCTAGGGCACTGCTTTAAGGAGGAAGTTGTGCCCGGCACTCCCGCCCTTGTCGCCCACAGTTCGTGGCTGGGCGTCAGCACCTGGCAGCCCTGGATGGACCAGTTCGCGACCCGCCACAACCCGCTCGCGCCCGGCGGGCCGGGTGAGCCCGCGGCCGTCGCCGAGGCTCGCGCAAACCCACAGGCGGTGGCCGGAATCGGCATCGACGCCGTGCCCGAACACTACGCCCCGCGAAACAGGCGGACCACATCGCGCGGAAGTGGAGGGCCGATGATCATGCACGACACCGGCACCTCCCGAATCGTCCCCTTACGTGGCCGAGATGCCGAACTCGCCGCCCTCACTGAGCAACTGGCCACGCTCGCTAGCGGAACTGGCGGCGCAGTGTTGATCCAGGGCGTGCCCGGTATCGGCAAAAGCCGCCTGCTGGCCGAGGCACACCGCCGCGCTGAGGCCGCCGGGCTGCGCGTCCTGAACGGTAGCGGTGACCCGGAGGCTCGGATCATCCCGTTCGGATCGCTGCTGGACCTGTTCCTATCCACCGCAGGCTCCGCACTGCCGGCTTTCACCACCGACGACAACGCCCCGACCGCGTCTCGCGGCTACTGGCTGCTCCAGGACATCCAGGAACACCTCGAACGCGCCGCCCTGTCCGCTCCGCTCGTCATCGTCCTGGATGACCTGCAGTGGTGCGACGAGTCGACGTTGCTGGCACTCAGAACCCTGCCCGCACGGCTGTCGAGCTACCCCATCCTCTGGTTGCTGGCCGCGCGCACCGGCCCGTCGAGCCCGGCGGCGCGGGCAACCGTCGCCGCGCTCAACGATCACCTGCTGGTCCTCGCACCGCTGTCCGGCGACGCGGTGGCCGCCATGAGCCGCGACCTGCTCGGCAGCGCTCCCGACGCGGACTTACTGCGGCTGGTAAGTAAGGCCGAGGGGCGGCCCCTGCTGCTCGCCGAGTTGCTCGAGGGCCTGCGCGACGAAGGCCGCATCGAGATCGCCGACGACGTGGCTCGCCTGACCGGCACAGGCCTTCCGCGGCGGTTCCACTCCTCCATCCGGCACCGCCTGGACCAGGTGTCACCGCTTGCCAGACAGATCGCCGATGTCGCCGCCGCGCTCGGCCGCGTCATCTCGGTGGACCAGGTCGCCGAACTCGTTGCGCAACCGCCCGCCGCCCTACTGAAGCCGCTGGACGAGCTGCTCTCCGCGGACCTGCTCGCCGAAACCGACGGCCGCCTGACTTTCCGCCACGACCTGGTGCGTGAGGCCGTCCAGGCCACGCTGTCCCCGTCTCTGCGCCTGGCGCTACGCCGCCAGGCGGTGCAGCAGCGGCTGCGCCACGGCGCCTCGGTCGTGCAGGTCGCCGCCGAGCTGGCCGAGACCGCCGAGCCCGGCGATCAGCACGCCGTCTCCATGCTCCGGCAGGCAAGCCGCGAGCTGGCGGCCACCAGCCCCTCGGCAGCCGCCGCGATGAGCCGCCGCGCAATCGAACTGGCCTCAGCCGATCCGCTACAGCAGGCGGCCATCATCGCCGAGTCGCTGCCGCGGTTCAGCCAGGCCGGGCTGGCGGCCGAGGCTGCCGCTCTGGCCGACACCGCGCTGCGTCAGCGGCTGCCCGCCGAGATCGAGGCGCAGGTCAGCCTGGGCTTGGCGCTCGCCGCCAACCAGCATTCCTTCCCGGACGCGGCCCGGGCCGCCCGTGCCGGGGCCGCCCTGCCGGGCTTACCCGAGCAGGTGCGGGCCCAACTGCTGGCCATGCTCGCGTTCAACCTCATTCTCATCGACGCCGACGAGGCGGAGGAGGCTGAGCGCCTGCTGCCGGAGGCGCTACGCGTCGCGGAACGCGCCGGTGACGCTCCGGCCACCGCGACCCTGCTCACCGTCGCCTCGCTGCTGGCCTACTACCGTTTCGACGTCCCACAGGCACTGGATCTCGCTGAGCGGGCCGCCCACGCCGTGGATGATGTGCCCCATAGCGCCGCGTTGTGGACGCCGGGCATCTGGCAATCCGTCTTGCTCAGCATGATCGGTTGCGTGGACGACGCTCTCGCCGAGGCCGCTGCCGGAGTACGCAGCGCGCAGCACTCCGGACAGGCCGCACTGCTGCGCATGTGGGGTATGGTCCGCTGCCGCATATACCTCGATACCGGACGACTCGCCGACGCCCGCGCCGAAGCGGAGGCCGTCCTGGCGATGGCCGACGAACTCGGCCCAGGCAACTTCGACGACGTCACCGCGCGCTACGTGCTCGGCCGTGTCGCCCTGCACACCGGCGACGAGACCGGCCTGACCCAGGCGCGTGAGGTCGCCGGGGTCATGATGGGCGCCGAGGCGGGAGAGATCCGCCGCGCGGGTGCCTGGCTGGCCGCGCAGGCCGCAGCGGCCACGGGCGATCACGCAGGAATGGCCGCGCTCACCGCGAAGGCCGAGCAGACCTACTTCCGTCCCACCCCCGTCCTACCTTTCCCGCCCGACCCAGCCGACGAGCCCGCGCTCGTGCGGATGGTTCTGCAAGCCGGGCTCGTCGAACGGGCCGCGCGAGCCGCCGAGTTCGCCGAAATCCGTTACCGCCGTAACCCGGACATCCCCGTCTTCGGCGCCGCGGCCGCGCACGCCCGCGGGCTGCTGGACGGCGATCCTGGCCTGCTCGGCGAGGCGGCCCGCCGCTATGCCGAGGCCTCCCGCCCGCTGGCCCGCGCCGCCGCACTAGAGGACGCCGGCGCGGCACTTCGCGAGCGGTCCTCGCTGGACGAGGCGCTGGCACTGTACGAAGAGGCGGGCGCGGCACGGGACGCCGAACGGGTGGTTGCCCTGCTCAAGAGCATGGGCGCGCGTCGCCTGCGCCCCTCAGCCGGCAGACCCGCCAGCGGCTGGGACAGCCTGACCGCCTCCGAACTCCAGGTCGTCCGGTTGGTGGCTGGTGGCATCACCAACCGCCAGGTGGCCGACCGGCTGTTCCTGTCTCCGCACACCGTCAGCACCCACCTGCGGCACGCCTTCACGAAGCTGGGCATCAATTCGCGTGTCGCACTCACCCGCCTCGTACTCACCCGCGACCAGGATGGCGACGACGAGGACTAACCGCAATGCCGCTCAGTTGGGGGCCTGGGTCTTCTGTCAACCGGGCTGTCCGGCACGAACATCGTGGTGCCGTCGATCGCGCACAGCAGCAGACCCCGCCACCGGGCCGCGCCGGCGGGCGGACCCGCGAGGAGCCGGAACAACACCTGCAGGGGTTTCACGCCGACCCGGCGGCGGGCCTGTGCCAGGGCCGAGGAGGTCGGCATGGCCATCGGCAGCCCGTTCAGACCGGCGATCAGTCGAGTCCACACCTGCCGGTAGCTCAACTCGGCGAACAGACCCGCCGCGAGCAGCAGATACACCACTACCTGAGACAGCAGATTCCGCACCCGCGACTGCACCGCTCCGGTCTCAGCCAGCACGGCATCGATCATCTCCAACGGCATTTGCTGGGTCAACTCACCCAGATGACCCGGCGGGAACCTGCCTGCGGCCAGCATGATCGTGTGGGTGATGGCAGACTGTTCCAACGGCGGGGCTTCCGGGTTCAGAAGCTGTCTTTGAGTGACAGACCTCTATACCGAGACCCCGCCGTCCTCGTCTGCCGCCACGCCGCTTGACACCAGCCACATCGGGCTAAGGGCGTGAAGAGGATCAACACGCGCTTTTGATCTCTGTGGTGATGTCGAGTCCGGCTGTGGCGGTGTGGTCGGCGAGGTCGGCAAGGGTGGTGAGACGGACGTCGGCGGGTGCGATGGTGTGCCGGATCTGGACCAGGAGTTGGCGGGTTTGGCGGATGGCGTTGTTGATGGTCATGCGGGAGACGCCGAACAGGTCACCGATCACGGGCTGTGGCATGCCGAGCCGCTGGTCAAGCATGGTGGCCAGGAGCCGGTCTGCGAGGGTGAGGCGGGGGCGGCGTCCGCCGCCTGCGGGTAGTCGTCGGGCGTCGCCGCGTCGGTTGTGCAGGTCGGCTTCGCGTTGGGCTTCGCGGGGGACGGCCAGCCGGGTGAGCAGGTCGTTCCATGCGGGGGTGGGCATCCCGGTCACGACGGGGTGAACAAGGCGGGATAGGTCACGGCGGTCGGGACGATGCGCTGATGATGGCGGGTCCTCGGCACCCGGTTGGGCGGGTTGCGGGCGCAGGGTGTAGTTCCAGTCGCCGTGCCAGTCATGGCGGGCGATGGGCAGGGCGGCCATCTGCGTGTCGCTGACCGTCTCCCCTTTGGGGTACTGGCCGGTGTCGAGTTCGGCGTGGACGCGAAGACCGGTGCGGGTGGTGGTTGCCGCGATCGTGTTGACGATGACTTCGTGGCTGGTCAGTGGCCTGCCGCGCCAGTTCATGGAGATGTGGCTGAACAGGCGGTGCTCGATGGTGTTCCACTTGGAGGTGCCTGGTAGGTGCCTGGTAGGTGCCTGGTAGGTGCCTGGTGGGAAGTGGCACACGGTGACCTCAAGCCCGGTTTCGGCGGCGAAGGCTGACAGTTCGCTCTTCCAAGCGCGGGTGCGGTAGCTGTTGGAGCCGCCCGCGTCGGCGGTGATCAGCAGCCTGCCCGCCTGCGGGTAGACGGCGGCCGCGTGGGCGTTCCACCAGCGGCGCAACGCGGCGACGGCGAACGCGGCGGTGTCGTGGTCGGTGCCGACGCTGACCCAGCCGGTGTTCGCCGCGACGTCGTAGATGCCGTACGGGATGGCCTTGCCCAACTCGGCGTCCGGGAAGTCGTGGGTGCGGACCTGGACCGGCTGGCCCTGCGGCTGCCACTCCCGGCCCTTGTTGTGGTACGGCCCGACCAGTTCCTTCTTCTTCGTGTCGACGCTGACCCCGGGTCACCGGCGGCCTGGTGCTGTTTGACCTGCTCGTTGATGTAGCGAAACTGGGCATCCCGGTCCGGGTGCTGGCTGCCCTCGATGGTCTTGGCGTTGCCCTGCAGGCTGAAGCCCTCCGCCCGCAGCAGGTCGGCCACCGTGTCGGCCGAAATCCGCCAACCCTGGGCCCGCAGTTCGTCGGCCAGCTTGCGGGTGGACTTGGTCGTCCACCGCAGCGGCGACATCGGGTCACCGCGCATGTCCGGCTCCACCAGGGCCAGCAACGCCGGCCGCAGGCGCGTATCAAGCTCGACCAGACGTTTACGGCCCCCGCCCGCTCGACGCGTGCGACCCAACGGCTCCTCGCCAGCCTCCAGATCAGACACGCCGCGGGACACCGTACTCTCCGCGACCCCAGCCGCCCGAGCCACGAGCCTGATCCCACCGTGACCAAGCATTCGGGCCTCGGCCCCCATCAGCAGACGCCGCTGCCGCTCATCCAGATGCGGAAACAACACCTGAAACTTCACGGCCAGCACGTCCTGCACCCCATCCACGACGCCCATACCACATCACAGGCCACCAAGACGCGAATCCGCCACTTATTTCTCTGCACGCCCTAACTAAGCGGCATTGGGACTAACCGACCCAGCTCGCGGTGGCGATCCGGCGGCAGGAGTCGGTGCACCTCGACGCGATCGCCGGCTACATGTGCGGCTTCCTCTGCAGGGCGCTGGCCCCGATCACCCGTCCTGTTCGAGGACCAACCGGGCCAGCTCCACCCGAGATTTGATCTCCAGCTTGGTGTAGGCGTGCCGCAGGTGAGTGCTGATGGTGTGCGGGGACAGGAAGAGCCGCTCCGCGACCTGCCGGTTGGTCGCGCCCTGCGCGACCAACCGGACCACCTGCAGCTCCGAGCCGGTCAAACCCTGCCAGCCGCGGAGCGTGCCGCCGCAGGCGCGGCCGCGCCGCCGCACCCCGACCTCGCGCAGTCGGCTGCGTACCCGCGCAGCGTCGCGGACCGCGCCCGCCTGCTCGTATAAGCCGAGCGCCGCCTCCAGCCGCGCGGCTGCGTCCATCGCGCGAGAGGCGACGAGGGCACGGCCGGCGTCCTCCAGAGCCGAAGCGTGGACCAGCGGTCGGGGGAAACCGGCCAGCAGGTCGACGGCCCGCACCAGCAGCCCGATGTCGCCGTCCAACAGTCCGCGGGCGTGCGCCGCGACCCCGGCCAGAAACGGAAACCCGGGGTTCAGCCTGGCCCGCCGCTCGGCCGCCAGCACAGCGCGCTCCGCCCGCTCACGGTCGCCTGCGCGCAGCGCCACGCGGGCGAAGACCACCTCGTCGGCCGGATCCAGCGGCATACCCAGCGACGGGTCCGGCAAATCGAAGGTCTCCGCCGCTTCCTCGGTCAACTCCAGTACGCGAGCGAAATCGCCTTCGCTGTCGGCTGCAAGAGCCGCCATCCATGCACCCGCCCGGCGGATGACCGGTGCCTCGTCCCGCATCATGCGCTCACCGTCGGTGGTGCACCGCCGGATGCCGTCGCGGTCCCCGGTATGGATGGCGATGCGGCCGAGCACGTACAGGGCAGTGACTTCGGCGAAGTTCCGCGCACCGAGGTCGTCCACCATGGCCAGTACACCGTCGGCCTCGGCGCGGGCGTCGGCCAGACGGCCGGCGTCAAGCAGCACCCGCGTGCGGTTCATCGACCAGAAGCACAACCCTGCGGCTTGGCCGTGCTGCTGCGCGGCCCTCAGCCCCGCGTCGGCCTCCTTCAGCGCCAGCTCCGTCCTACCCGCCGCGTTGTGCAAAAAGGCCGTCCAGCAGGCCTCGGGCACCCACAGCGAGCCGACGGCCCCTTCGTCGGTGGCCAGCCGAACCGCGTCGTCCTGCAGCCTGAAGGCACGCTCCCAGTCCATCATGTAGAAGGCAACCGTCGAGCCGACAGCGACGGCGGTCGCCCGCGCCATGCGATCGCCGGCCACCTCGGCGGCCTCCAGCGCCAGCTCGGTGACGCGCGCGGTCTCGGCGATGTCGCCAACCATCGCCAGGCAGAGCGCCTGAACCGCGAACAGCTGCGCCCGCAGAGCCGGCGGCAGGCCCGGCAGTTCCAACGCAGTGCGGCACTGCCGCACTGCCTCGATGAAGGAGTACTGGCTGGACAGCCGCGCCAGGCTGAGTCTGACGGCGCCTTCGGCCTCCGGCTCCAGCAGTCCGGCCAGGGTGCTGTCCGCCAGCGCTCGTGCCTCCACGTCCCGGCCGTCGAGCCAGAGCAGCATGATGGTCTCGGCGATCAGTGTCCCGTTGTCCGGATCGTCGGCCGGGGCCAACTCCATTGCCCGCTGGCTCAGCTCAACGGCTGTAGATGGCGAGGTCGGCGCGAAGTCAGCCGCCGCGCGGCGCAGCAGTGCAACGGCGTGGCGGTCGCCGGGCTCCGCGGTCGCGGCCAGGTCGGACGCTACCTCCATGGCCGCGGCACCGTGCTGCAGCCGCACTTCCACGGCGTGCCTGCGCAGGCTGCGGGCCAGCGCGGCCGGCACCGCGCCCCGCACGGCCTCGCGGATCAGGTCGTGGCGGAAGACGAGCTGCCCGTCCCGCTCGGCCAGCAGGTCGGCCTCGGTCGCTTCGCGTAGCGGGGCGATCAGCTCGACAGGCGGCTGCCCGGTCAGCTCCGCCAGGATCTCCACGTCGACGGTTCGGCTGAGTACCGCAGCTATCTGGACCAGGTCGCGGGCCTGCGGCGAGAGAGGATCCAAGCGCCTGCGAACGGAGGAGTGGAAGCGGGTCGGGATGCGGTCGTCGATCAGGCAGGCCACGCCGGCCTGATCAACGACCGCGCCCTCCTCGCGCAGCCCGCGCAGCAGCTCCACCAGTAGCAGCGGACGCCCGTCGGCGCGACGCGCCAGCGTAAGCAGCGCGGGCTCGGCCACCGCTCCCAGCACGTCCTGGGCCAGGCGCTCGACGGCGTCGCCGGACAGCGGCCGCAGCCGCAGCCGCAGCTCGATGTCAGGCGACCAGCGCTGGGTAAGGCTCCGCTCGCGGGAGGCGAGCAGCCACAAGATCGGCTGGTCGCCCAGGCGGAGGGGCAGCGTACGCAGCGCGGTGAGCGTGGCGGTGTCGCACCAGTGCACGTCGTCCATCGCGATCACCAGCGGGCCTGCCGTGGCGACCTGTTCAAGCTGGTTCTGCAGCTCCTGCAGAAGCCAGAAACGCTGATCCGGGGAGTCGGTGAGCCGCTGGAGCAGCGAACGGTTCAGCAGGGGGCCGGGCCCCGCCAGCAACGCATCCCACAGCGGTGCGAAGGGCACTGCGTGGCCGTCTGGCGTCCCGGCGCCGAGGCGGGCGCGTATCCCGCCCCGCCGGGCCAGACCCAGGGCCTCGGCGAGCAGTCGGGATTTGCCGGAGCCTGGAGCTCCCTCGATGAGCACCGTCCCGCCGCGCCCCTGGGTCAGGGCGTGCAGTTGGTCGCGGATCAGTCGCATCTCCTCGTCGCGGCCACGCAGCGGCAGCCACCCGCCCCCTGTTATCGGCGCCACCGACGATCCGCCATGGCCGGAGGGACCGGTGGAGTCTGCCACAACGGCCAGGCTCATCCGTCTCCCCTTTCCAAATGCATAAACAGGCAGTAGAACGTGGGTTGGGAGCACGACGGTGTGCGAGCCCACGGCAGGCGGTGCCAGCCCGCCGTGCGGGACTTAGCACCGAGGGCGACCGGGCGCCACAGGCGGCGGCGCCGCGGCAGTCCGGGGCGGCATCCCGGCGGCGAACACCGCCGGGAGACGCCCTGGCGAGGTCCGCCAGCTCTCACCGACGTCGAAGGAGTACACCGCGATGTAGACGAGGCCAATTGCGTTGTTGACCGGGCCGCCTGCTTGGATGAGGGTGCCCTGCACCAGGCCGAGCGGTGGCTGCTGTCACGTCAGCTCCTCTGCGACCGGGGTGGGACTGGGCTGCAGTGACCGTATGCCGGATGCTGTGCGGGAATAGTGCGTAAAAAGTGACGAACGCTGGTCAGCCGCCGGCACGGTACGGCGGGGAGTTCAACCACAGCGGTTAGGGGGTGGGATGGTGGGTACGAACATCCGGTTCGCGATCCTCGGGCCGGTGCGCGCGTGGCGCGACGACACAGAACTGGATCTAGGGCCGCCCAAGCAGCGTGCCATGTTGGCGTTGCTTCTAGCGTACGCGGGGCGGCCGGTGACCGTCGGCGAGATCGTCGACGTGTTGTGGGGCACTGAACCCCCGACCAGCTCGCTCAACATCGTCCACCGGCAGGTGGGGCTGTTGCGACGGCTATTCGAGCCGGACCTACCCACTCGGGCTGCCGGGCGGTGGCTCATCCGCGCCGGCGGTGGCTACCGGCTCGACGCGGACCCGGACAGCGTCGACCTGCTGCACTTCCGCGACCTGGTCAACCGGGCCAGAGCCACCGGTGACGTGCCGCTGTTCACCTCGGCGCTCGCACTGTGGCAGGGTCCGGTTGCGGCCGGAGTCGAGACCGATGTACGTACCCATCCCGCGTTCGCCGCCCTGGATCGGGAGCATCTGGCCACCGTGAAGGAGGTCGCCGACCTCGCCCTGGCCTCCGGGCAGGCGGACCAGGCCCTCACGATGCTTCAGCGCGTCCGCGCCGACCACCCCTTCGATGAAGCCTTGCAGTCCCGGCTGATCCTGGCGCTCGCGGCGGCCGGGCGGCAAGCTGACGCGCTGGAGGCGTACCAGACCGTCCGCACCCGGCTCGCCGACGAGTTGGGCATCGACCCCGGTCCGGAACTGCGTGCCGCCCACGACCGGGTGCTGCGGCCACCCGCCGAGCAAGGAGCGCCAGCGCAGGAAGCCGCACCGGTTCGGCAGCCCGCGATCAGACCTGCGCAGCTGCCCGCCGACCTGTCCACCTTCACCGGCCGACGGTCCGAGATCGCCCAAGTCCTAGCCCTGCACACCGACAGCCCACAGGCGCCGGCAACGGTGGTGATCACCGCGATCGACGGCATGGCCGGCATCGGCAAAACCACCCTCGCCGTGCACTGGGCGCACCAGGTCGCCGACCGCTTCCCAGACGGGCAGCTGTACGTCAACCTGCGCGGCTTCGATCCCGTCGGTACGATGATGAGTCCGGGCGAGGCGATCCGCGGGTTCCTGGACGCGTTCGAGGTGTCACCCCACCGGATCCCGGCCAGCCTCGCCGCCCAGGCGGCCCTCTACCGCAGCTTGCTCGCCGGACGGCGGATGCTGGTCTTGCTCGACAACGCCCGCGACACCGAGCAGGTCCGCCCGCTGCTGCCCGGCTCGCCCGGCTGCCTGGTGATCGTGACAAGCCGCAACCAGCTCACCGGCTTGGTCGCGGGCGAGGGTGCGCACCCGCTGACCCTCGACCTCCTCTCCCCCACCGACGCCCGCGACTTCTTGTCCCGCCGCCTCGGCGCCGCCCGGGTCGCCGCGGAACCGGAGGCGGTCGAGAAGATCATCACCGCCTGCGGCGGGCTGCCCCTGGCCCTGGCCATCGTCGCCGCCCGTGCCGCCGCGCACGCCCGGTTCCCGCTCGCCGCCGTCACCGCCGAGCTACACGACACACGCCGCAGCCTCGACGCCTTCACCGGCGCCGACCCGACCACCGACGTCCGGGCCGTCTTCTCCTGGTCCTACCAGGCGCTCACTGCCCCCGCCGCCCGACTCTTCCGCCGCTTGGCCCTGCACCCCGCCGCGGACATCAGCGTGCCCGCCGCGGCCAGCCTCGACGGCATCCAGCCCTCAGACGTCAGGCCGCTGCTGGCCGAACTCACCCGCGCCCACCTCATTGACCAGCAAACGCCGGGCCGGTACGCCTTCCACGACCTCCTACGGGCGTACGCCGCCGAGCTGGCTCACCACACCGACACCGAGGAGGAGCGCCGAAGCGTCACCCGCCGGCTACTCGACCACTACTTGCATACCACGCATACCGCCAACCGGCTCATGTCCCCTCACCAGCAGCACCCCGCCCTGGACCCAGCCCAACCAGACGTCACGCCAGACACGATTGGCAACGCAGACGAGGCGCTGGCCTGGTTCACCGCCGAACACGCCTCGATCCTCGCCGCCATCGACCTGGCCGCCCGTCACGGATTCGATGAGCACGTCTACCGGCTTGCCACTGCCATCGGCGACTTCCTCAACCAGCGGGGGCACTGGCGTGACTGGGCCGCCACCCAATGCGCCGCGTTGGACGCCGCGGTGCGGCTGGGAGACTGGTCGGCGCAGGCCCATACCCACCGCCTGCTCGGCCTCGCCTACAGCCAGCTCGGCCACAACGAGGACGCACACCACCACCTCACCCTCGCCCTCAACCTCTACCAGGAACTGGACGACCCGATCGGCCAAGCCACCACCCACCGCGGCTTCGCCGCACTAGTACGATCGGACAGTTCAGACAAAGCCCTGCACCATGCCGAACAGGCCCTCGCCCTCTACCGCGCGGGCGACAACCCGGGTGGCGAAGGTAACGCGCTCAACGAGGTCGGCTGGTACAGCGCACTGCTCGGCGACTACCACCGCGCGCTCGATCACTGCGAGCAGGCCCTCGTGATCCTGGAAAAGCTGGGCAACCGGCGCGGTCAGGCCGCCACCTGGGACAGCCTCGGCTACGCCCACCACCACCTCGGCGACCACCACCGCGCCATCGACTGCTACCGCCGCGCCGCCGACCTGCGGCACGCCACCGGCGACCGCCATCCAGAAGCCGAGACACTCAACCGCCTCGCCCACACCTACCTGGCGGTCGGCGACCGTGAATCGGCGCACTCAGCCTGGGAGAAAGCGCTGACCATCCTCACCCAGCTCGACCACCCCGACGCCGACCAGGTTCGCGCCAACCTGGGAGCATTGTCGGGCTGATACACCTTCGGTGTCGCTCCGCCGCCAACCGCTACCAGGCCACCCTGCAATTAAGAAACTTCTATAGCTGTCAAGTGGGCCGGGTGTGTGGCAGCAGGTGGCGGACCGCGGACTTGAAGACGGTGCACATATCGATCGCCACGGCCTGGGGGGGGCTTTACCCCTGATCTTGGACACGGGTTCATGCCGGTGAGAAGGCAGCATAGTTGATGTTGTTCGGGTGGTCCCGTCGCGCCGCGATGATCAGCGTCCCTGATCAGCTTAGTGCTCATTTCCGTTAATTCGTCGGGGG
>NZ_LWLS01000132.1 GCF_001905095.1 Micromonospora sp. CB01531 | reverse complement strand
AAAGCGAGATAGGCCTGCGGCACCTGCGGCAGCCGATCTCTCCCGACCCGACTCGCCCCAGCAACCACCGCACCACCAGCCACCGAACCCGGCGGACGCAGCCGACCATCCTGAGACGACGAACCAGAACTTGGGGCCGAATTCGACTCGCGGCCGATCGTTCCGGAGCTTTGCTGCTGCCCGACGCGGCCGGCAGCGGCCGGGGACGAGACAACTCCCAGCTGGGCCGCGGCAGCGGCAGCGTGTTGGGCCGCCACGGGCGGATCCGTTACTACGGCAACCGACCGGGTCACCACGATCTGCAACGCAACCGGCTCGGCGTGCGGCATCCTCCCGCGCAGCGCCCTGGTTATCGCCGCAACGACACGGCGGAACGCACGGGTCGAGTCGCCTGGTAGCGGGGTCGACGTAGCCGGATCCATATCGACCTGAATGACAACGGGCCGATCCCGACGCATCAGGGTCTTAACTGAGATGTCGATGTCACCGACCGCGATTGGCAACGCGCTCGACAGCGGCGGTCCCTGGTACCGCTGCAGCGCCTGGGCGAGTTCCCTCCGGAACATCTCACTCACGGTCTTCCGCGGGGCGCGGAGGCCAACGAAGGTCACCTTAGGTAGCGGCAGTCCCGCACCCCTGCGTTGGACAGCCACCCGCGCGGTACGACGCGCCAGCCTCCTCACGGCAACTTGGTGATCGCTGGTGAGGGTCGTGGCCCCCGGCTCGACATCGAGGGAGTGCCGCTCGTGCCGCTCGTCCGGTGACTTCGCCGCCAGGATGTCAGCGATGTCGGACGCCAACTCGTTCGGCGCCGCGCCCGCGCGTGCCCGCAATTGCTGGAACGCCTTGCTCACGTCATCCGCCGTAAACTCGGGCGGACGCGCTATCTCGCCATTATTCCATTTGGCACGTAGCACACTGCGGACCTGGAGCATCAGGCTGTACACATCGGGGCTACCTGGCCCAGTAACAGAAGAATCCGGCAATACACCGTCCGTCGTAATCCCGGGGACCGGCAACGGCCGCGGCCGGTCGTACGGCGTCGTTGACGGCTGCGTGACCGACGTCGTCGACAGCTGCGCCCCGGGCGTAGTCGGTGGCTGCGCTGCTGGGGGCAACGGCATGGGCTTGTGCAGCGCATCGTCGATCGACTGCACGGCAGCCCGCACGTCGCTTATCGCCGTCGCCACCGAGCCGTCATCCGGCGACGAAGGTGAACGCCCAAACTCCGCCAGCTTCTCCTCAATCGTCAGCAGACGCTGCTTGAAAGTGCCGAGGCTTCTTAGCCACCCTGGTTGATCCACGCCAGCGAGGAGCGAGAGCAGCCCCAGTTGTTGCACGATCTCCTCGTAGTCCTTCTCACTGAGGAGTGACAGCTCCTCCGACGCACGTTGCACGGCCTGGACCGAATCGAGCATTGGCAAAGCGGAGCGCACCAGCGGATCCTGCAAGATTAGTCTGAGCATCGCCGGCGCATCCGCATGGTTCGCGGCCAACCTGTCGAGAAACTCAGCCTCCTCGTCCAGCGACTGACTCTTTGCAATTATCTCGTCGACCTCGTCGAACATTTCTTCCGGGTCGGTGAAACGCGCTTCGACATGGTTTCGCACCTCCCACAGAGCCTTGGGCCTCCTATACCTACCATCGTTCGTGTCCAGGTTTTGGAAATCTCTATTAGAATAGTCTTTATTTACCCCAAGCGCTTCGAATTGAGTGAGCCACCGCCCAGGAGTCTCCTTTACCGCATTTTCAATGTATTGCCGAACAGTATAGTCCTCACCTTTGAGGGCGATCGCGAGAATATCCTTCTCACGCGCCATCGGGATCCGGTCAGGATTCCGGCGAAGATTTCGGCTAACCAGCAATTCTTCAACACTTGATGAATTGTTGTCGAGCCACTCCCCCATCGCGGGGGACAACTCCTGCCTTACCACGGAAAACGGATTCCGCATCGCCGCAGTCACCTGGTTCTTAAGCAGACCTTGGCCTTTGATAGAGTAATCGAGTAGTGCCACAACCTGTGTGTAGAAGGCAGCCGCGTAGCTGCGGAGTTCCGTAACGTATTTGACGGAGCTGGCGAGCAACTTTAGGGTGGCAGGTGAAATCTCCTGTGCAGTCCCTTCCTGAGCCAGGAACCACTCCATAAAGTGCAAACTCACATCGTCAGCGAATGCCAGAGCGTCGGCGAGACGGTCCCGCTTAGCGCCATCCGGAGTTAGCCCCAAGAGATGCTCAAGAAATCTCTCTGTGGCGGCCAACTCCACTCCGATAGTGAATTGCCAATAGAACCGATTCTGGCCAGACGGGGCAGAGAAGATTCGCGCATGGCGGCCGACTTCGGTGACCTTATAGCCACGCGTGCCGCGGAACATGCCAGTAAGGCGCGCTCCCTTGCTCGGGTTTTCCGCATCGTTCTGGTTCCACAACGGAGCCGTGTCCAGCTGTTCCCTTACCT
Source organism: Micromonospora sp. CB01531 (assembly GCF_001905095.1). Taxonomy (GTDB): domain Bacteria; phylum Actinomycetota; class Actinomycetes; order Mycobacteriales; family Micromonosporaceae; genus Micromonospora. The sequence continues at coordinate 27,115 of NZ_LWLS01000132.1, read as the reverse complement.
CCAGGAATGACCGGCGCCACTCGTCCTTACTCTGTCGTCCTTCATCGTCCTCCGATGAGGCGATCGGTTCCGAGACCTTCTCCACAATCCACAGAATCACCTCTTCCGCACCGACAGGCTCCGGATCCCCGTAGAGATCATCGGAGAGATCGGAGGGATCGTGCAGCCGGCCGTCGCTCCCCAGCCAATATCGCCGCTGGTCAAGCACTAGCTTCCAGCCGGGCGCTGTGGCCAAAACCTCACCGGGGGCCACCAGTTTGGCTATCTCGGGCGGCAGTTTAACAATCCAGGGACCTTCCACCTCAGGGCCGACCGCGCCGTGTTTGCGGAGGATGTTGTCCGGGTCGAGGAGCGCCTCGGCCGTAGCGTCGACCGGCTCGTTCCGTAGGACGTCGTCCAGACTGGATGACTTCCGCTCCGCCGGGTCGAACAGCGCGATCCTCGTACCAGGATGGGCCAACTGCCTGACCCAGTCCTCGTTAGCGTCGTTCTCGAAGCTGCCAGGACGCTGCGGATCCAACCGCCGCACCACACCCTCGTCGTCAACCCACAACCAGTACGCGTGCCGCAGCCCCGGAAGCCCCCCACGCACCCGGGGCGGAACCTCCGACACCAACACCATCGCCCCAGGACTGTCCCGCAACCGGTTCTTCAACGCACCCAGGTCAACATCCCGTACCGCAGTCAACTCACCGTTAAGCGCGGCCAACACCGCCGACAAATCAGTCGTCGCCAGCTGACCATCATCAACCGGCCTGTTCGTAAACCGGCCATCAGTCAGCAACCCATAACCGGCCGCCACCAACGGCACACAAACCTCCGCAGGCGCCCGCACCAGCAGAGGCTCCACCTCGGAAAGGAACCTCTCCACCCGGGCACGCCTCCGCGCCACCGCCGCGTGCTCCGAGCCGGGCGTGGTCTCCAACAATGCGGCCAGAATCTTCCGCGCCTCCTCCCGCACCACAGCCGCCAACTCAACCGCCGACAACTGCCGCACCTCAGATGAAGGCCCCACCTCAGCCGAAGGCAGCCGTGGCGTCTGCGCGGAGCCCACGTACATGGGGGGTGGCCCCTCGAGGCGGGGCTCCTGGGAATACCCGGGTGGCTGCTCGTTCAACTGCCAACGGCCCGCAACGAGGGTCATTTCCCCTCGAAGGTTCCGCAGGTCGACGACGGCCAAGGTCTGACCGCCCTCCTCGACATACCTGACGTACCGCTTCGGTAGCCGGACTTCAGTGCTGCCCAGAAGGCGGCCAGGCCCCATGCCACCGAGCCGAACGACACCGACGTCGCCCTGGAGGCGCCACCGGTTCAGCGACTTCTCCTGGGTTCTGCGATTACGGCTGTGGAACGGTAGCGTCAGCTCCACCCAATCCGCGTCGGGCGTGGGACCGCCAGGAGCCGTTTGACCACCTCGCTCGTCCGGATCCGGCGCGTCCGGGCGCGGATCCGGCTCACCCGCCGGACCCGACGGCCGCCCCGGCTCATCCGGCTCAAATGCCTGCCGGGCTGTGGCGTACACCCCTCGTGGATGCAGCGCCAATGGGGCTGAGGCCAGGATCTCCAACGCCTCCCGTCGCGTCCCGGTCCATTCACCCTCGTGCGTGACATCCAACAACGCGATAAGGAAGTGTTGAAGACTTCCGGTAACGATACCGTGCCGGAAGAAACCGCCGACTTGCGTGATCCCTGCCCCGCTCCTTTCCGCATGCCAGGGGCGAGGGATATGAGCGGACCGGCTCTCCCCGGGGCGTGGGACACCGATCGTGGCGGGGGTGACAACAACCACCTTGAGCTTCTTCAGTTCGTGAACGAATGCGGAGTCCCGGGCCACCTCATGCAGTACGACGACGGGCCGGCCCGCACCCGCGGGGCGCTGCGGCAACAGATCCTGGTACTCGTGTGCGTTCTTCCAACCATCGACCCAGATACGCGTTTCGGCCGGGCCAACTCCATCTGCCTCGGTATTGAGCCGGCCGAATTCGATGGTGAGCCGGTCGCTGCGGGGAAGACTCTCCAGCGCAAAATAGTCTTCCGCCGGACGTGGGGTAACTATTTGCAGGCCGTTTCGGTACTGCGTCACCCAGCCCAGTTTGAGGTGCTCATTGTCAAAGTTCCTGGTCACAAGGATCACAGACGACGCCGGCTCCGCCTCAGTAGCCGGCAAGTTTATGACGACGATACCCGGCGGGTTCTTCCCTGCGACACCGTCTTCCTGGGGAAAAATTTGGATAATCCTCGCCGGCTCGCCCTCCTGTGGCAGCCGCCACACCGTGCCCCGAATTAACAGCTCTTCCGTTGTCCGTGTCTCATCGAGCGGCACCCGCAACTCGGAAGCCCATTTCATCTCCGTTCCGGAAATCGCCAACGCGTACAAGGGCGGTGCAGGACCGTCACTGTCACGGAAAGAAACACGAGGCGACCAGTTTCCCAGCCCTACCCGGTCGCCCGTCACCAATGCCCGGCGTAACTCCTCCACATCAATCAGCCCATACTGGGACATAGGCGCGACCGTCCGTGCATGAGGGAGCGCGTCACTCAACTTTCGGAAGGTTCGGCCGTCGGCAGGCGAATAGTATCTTGTATATCGGAACCGGCCGTCCCAATTGCCGGTCTCAACAACCAACCCGGCGGCCGGCCGGACGGGGTCGTTTATGAACGCCCGACGACCAACCTCCCGCTGGACTCGATCCCCGAAAACCCTCGCATCTTGCTCCTTTGCCCCGATCGGCACGAGCACCAGCGGCCGACTGTAATCCACCGAACGCGAAATCTCGAAAAGCAACCGGGGTATCTTCCACTGGCGGCCTATGGCGGTTACCGCGTCGGCCCCAGATGCCAGCTTGACGAAGACAACATCTGCTCGCCTACCCAGGTCGGAAAACTCGCGAAGAATCGCCTTGGCGGCCGCCGCCAAATTCGAATCAACCCAGACCGACGGATGGGCTCCCTGCCACGGGGCCTGCCACGGGAAACGTGCTTCCCGCGACGGCCGCACCCACCACACCCCGTCTTCCATCCGCGACAAGGGGTCCGGGGCCGGGTGCCACTTACCGTCCCGCTCCTGGCCCCCCTCCGACGCCGAAGCGCCCGCCGCGGTCGTCCCCTCATGACCCGGAATAGCCGACACACCCCCGGTCGCGGACGCCCCTCGCGGTTCGTCAACTGACGCCGAAGGCGCTACCTGCCGCGACTCCTCCGGCCGGCTCGAATCCCCCGCAGTCGAGGCCAGTCCGTCGTCCGGTACGCCCCCGCGCGCACCGGCCAACGACGTCAAGTCCTCACGCGGCACCGGCAACGAACGACCATCCCCCGCACCCGACCCACGACCAACCAGCCCAGAACCCTGCGCCGACGCAGACGGCACCACCCGCTGGCGGTCACCCCGCGCCGGGCCGGCCTCCAGCAGGCTGTATGTCCGCTCTAGAGCATCTTCAACAGCTCGCAGGTTGCCTATCGCTGTCTCTACCGAACCATCTCTCGGCGCCGAGAATGTTTGCACATATACGGTCAGTTGCAAGGTGAGCACTTGCACACTCTGCCTGAGGGCGTTAAGGCCATTCCGCCAGGCCGAATCATCTCGACCAGCGAGACGCCGAAGAAGTTCCAATTGTTGAACGATGCTCGCCCGACTTTCCTGAGGGAGGATCGGCCTCCGAGTCGACTGTGGCAGGGCATCAACCGAATTGAGGAGTTGATAGCCGGCATCCACCAACTCCCGCAGGATTTGATTGCCCTCCATCCGGCCGGTCGCGCCAGGTCTGTGGTCAGGACCAGAATCATCCGGGGCCGGCGCGCTGCGCGCACCGCCCGGGAGCCCTGGGACCCCTCCCAGGATCTTAGAGGCAATATCGGTTGCCAGCCTGGGCATTGGTTGAGTTTGAGCGCCCACCGCCAGTTCGTTGAACGCCTCAATGACCCGCGCCAGTATCCCGCCCGGACTCCGCAGCTCAACGATGTTTGCCCGTACTGCAGGCTCCAATCCCTCGGCGGCACCCACATCCGTGGATGACAAGAGATAGCGGCCAGCTTGACTCTTCTGCAGCTCCAGGGTGACCAGGTTCGCCAGCTCATACAGGAACCCCAGCCGATCGAGGAGGTCAACCGCGCCCACTTCTCCACTAGCTCCAACAGCCCGCTAACCGCAGTGGCCGCATCCCGTTCTGGCACGTCCACCGCCAACCGCGACCGCGCCGCGACCGGCCCGTCCGCATCTGGGCGACCCAGCTCGTTGATAAGCACTGTCAACTCGTCGAGCGGCAAAGCGAGATAGGCCTGCGGCACCTGTGGCAGCGGATCTCTCCGGACCCGACTCGGCCCAGCAACCACCGCACCACCAGCCACCGAACCGGGCGGACGCAGCCGACCATCCTGAGACGGCGAACCAGAACCAGACGGGCGCGAACGACGAGCCCGGCTCCCCGATCGACGGCTCGTCGCCTGATCAGCCGTACCCGACGGCGAATCCGAGTCTCCGGTCACAATGATTTCCGGCACCGGACCCAGGCCTGCGAGATTTTCGAGCGTCCGGCCGACGCCCTCGATGTCGGTCGGGACTGGCCCGCCCGGGTATGACATCTCCCTCGGCGTAGGAGGCGCCGACGGCTGTCGTGCGGTAAAAACCGAACTCGTTGGCGATGGGTCGTCGGACTGGCCGTACTCATAGCCCAACGAGTCGAGGAGGATTGACCACACCGGACCGACTCTGTCGGCGTAAAGCGAACTGTCGCCAACGGTGCCGCTCACACCGTCGATCGACAAGATCTGTCCGTCGAAGTTGACCATGTTCCACACGTAATCGGCGCCGACCTTCTGGTCGCCGACCTTGTGCTCCAACTTGCCGCGGACAACGGCCTGGGAACCGTCACCATTACGTGTTAATTGCGCAGCGATCGCCTGCAGCGCACCCCCACCTTCGCCCTCCTCTAATGCGAAGCTGGCGGGGGGAAGGAGGTCGCCGTCCTCGTCGGGCCAGCCGCGCACCAGCGTCCGTTGAGCGTTGTATGCGAGCGTGTATTTGCTGCCGACCTTGGTCTCGCGCCCCTTGATGGCCACTGCGGGGCCGCGAAGGAACGTGTACGCCACAGCATAGGCCGCTTGCAGGGGATCCCTGACGCCACCGGTGTTGATCCACCGGATCCATCGCGCCGGGGGGGCCAGCATGTCCGTCTTGAGGCGCTCCCGGTATTGCTCCGCCTTGGTCCCGACGAGCGCGTTGGGCTCGAAGCCGAGCGGATCGAGGAAGATGGCCTCCACCGGACCAACCGCGTTGGCGTAGAGCGAACTGTCGCTGACGTTGTTACGCAATCCGTCGACCGACAAAACCTCCCCGTTGAAGTTGACCATGTTCCACATGTGATCGACCTCGACACCCTGGCCGCCGACCGTCTGCAACGTCCCGCGAACGACCGCCTGAGAACCGTGGCCGCCACGCGCTAGACGCCCGGCGATCGCCTGCAGCGCATCCGCGCCCTGCAGCGCGACGCCATCTTCGCCCGCCACGGATGCGAACGTGGCGCGGGGAACGTGCGTATTGCCCTCCTGGAAGCCGTCCACCAGCGTCCGTTGAGCGTTGTATGCGAATTGATATTTCTTGCCGACCTTGGCCTTGTGCCCCTTGATAGCGACTGTCGGGCCATCAAGGAGCGTGTACGCCACAGCAAAGGCCGTCCACTTGGAATCGGTGACCCCTCCGGTGTTGATCCACCGCACCCAAGCCTCAGGGTGCGCCAGCTGGCCGTCCTGTTCATACAGGACCTCTTTGAGGTGATCCCGGTAGTTCGACGGATCGTTCTGGCGGCGCCCGTCGGACCAGTAGCCCGGGCCGTAGTCCCTGGCCCTGGTCGCGCCGTGTTTGCCGAGGACGTTGTCCGGGTCGACCAGTGCTTCAACCGTGTCGACCGGCGTACTCCGTAGGACGTCGTCCAGACTGGAAGACTTCCGCTCTGCCGGGTCGAACAGCGCGATCCTCGTACCCGGGTGGGCCAACTGCCTGACCCAGTCCTCGTTAGCGTCGTTCTCGAAGCTGCCAGGACGCTGCGGATCCAACCGCCGCACCACACCCTCGTCGTCGACCCACAACCAGTACGCGTGCCGCAGCCCCGGAAGCTCCCGCCCACCCCGCTGGCGCGGAACCTCCGACACCAGCACCATCGCCCCGGGACTGGCCTGCAACCGGGTCCTCAACGCACCCAGGTCAACATCCCGTACCGCAGTCAACTCACCGTTGAGCGCGGCCAACACCCTCGACAAGTCAGTCGTCGCCACATGGCTGGCGTCAACCGGCCTGTTCGTGAACCGTCCATCATCAGTCAACAACCCGTAAACGGCCGACACCAACGGCACGCAGAGCTCTGCCGGCGCCCGGACCAGCCGGGGCTCCACCTCGGAAAGGAACCTCTCCACCCGCGCACGCCGCCGCGCCACCGCTGGGTGCTTCGTGCCCGGCATCGTCCTCGATGGTTCGTCCAGGATCTGGTGCGCCAACCTCCGCACCTCACCCGCCGCAGCGACTGCCCCGGCCGGCGTGGACGCGGGCCCCACCGCCCCGATCCACACCTCACCCGCCGCAGCGACTACCCCGGCCGGCGTGGACGCGGGCCCCACCGCCCCGAACGGACTGGCGAGCAGTTTTTCCACATTCTCGGTCGGCACCCAGAGGCCGATCTCGTGGGTCTCCAGCTCGGTCACGTACTGCCGCTGCCGGCCAGGCAGGTACGCGCCCACGTTGGGCAGGTACGCGCCCACGTTGGGCAGGTACGCGCCCACGTTGGGCAGGTACGCGCCCACGTTGGGCAGGTACGCGCCCAGGCGCGATGCCAGGTGCTGCCACAGCGGCGGCCGGCTGTTCTCCCTCTTCCGCGGAGTGTCTGCGATGGACCATTGGACGGTGAAAACCATCCGCGTGTACGTCCGACGGCTCGTCTTTTCCACCTGGCTGGAGCTGATCCGCGCTGAGTCTTTCGCAGTCTCCTCATTTTGGCGGATGAGATCCCCACCGGGCAGTATGCCAAGTGCGTTACTGCGATCCGGGTTTTTCGCGACCGGCCCGGATTTCGGCCAGTCGGCATTGATCCAGGGGTTCCACCACAGCCCGGTCGCATTGCCGATGCTGACGTCAAGCGTGTCGGCATTACTCGAGCCAAGTTTGCTCATCACGTCGTCGGTGACTTCACCCGCCGCTCGCATGTGAATAACATCGGCGAACAGTTCCAGGTCGGAGTCTGTGCTGACGGGGGTACGGCCATGATTCTGGATCGGAGCCGCGATGCCCGCGGTGAGCACATCCGGCACCCTTTTACCCAGGAATGCCTTGTTGATGATAGCCGATATGAAGTCCCGCTTAAACAGGCGTGATCTGTAAAACGACGCACCCGGTGGCGGGTTGCTGACATAGTTGTTCCACAGGGCGACAACGTGGTCGACCAGGCCGGTCCAGTACGGCAGCTGTTCCGGCACGGCAAGGCGGAACGCCTGTTGCCGAATCTCTTCCAGGTCCGCGATGGGCTCGACCCGCGCCTCCTGCAGCAGAGCAGGGGAGATTCGATAGCCCAGGCGGACGTACTGAGCGAGGCTGCCGTCAGCGGTTAATGTCTTGATCTCCGGCCGGCCGGGCACGAACGGCACGGCGGTGTCCGGGGCTTGCGCTCGCGGTCGTCCAACGCTCGCCTCGGGCTCCTCTGCCGGGTTGTCCGCAAGGGAGCCCGCACCGAGAAGGTCCGGCGGAGTGGGGACCCGCCGTGCCCGGAGCAGGTTCGGGTCGTACGCCACCGTTGCCGTCGCCGAGAACGGCCTCCCCTGCTCATCCTCCGCAACGTCCCACTCGTCACCGCTTTGGAGTGACCCCAAGGTGACCGCGTCGACCGTGAGCGGCGGCGCCGTATCGGCCGTTATTTTCGCCGACAGGAGAAGAGGCAGCTCGAAATATGCGATCCCTCTCTGGTCGCGGTTATCGACCACCGTGACGGTGGCATTCTCCGCCGACCCCTTGACCGCCCTTCTACGTGTCTTCTGGCGGTAATTAGAGATGTTGTTCTGGAACCAGAAACTGTTGACATTCTCGGGAAGAGTGACCAACCACAACCGACCCCAGTCAAACTGCCACCGCCGGAGGCGCCCTTCCTGTGCCTGCTTCTCCCGGCCGTCGGCGTCGGTGTGGCTCAGGCGCTTCCAACCCCGAGCGACGCCCTTGAACATATCCGCGGAATTACGTTCGTCGGCGATTTTCGCGGTGATCTCCACCGCAATTGTTCGCTCAGCGATCGTAATCGGAATTTTGACGGACGTACGGGGGATCCGCGGGTGTGACATCGCGGCAACGGTCTGCCGAGCGGTGCCGAAGAACTGTTCGAGCATAGCCCCGGCCGTCAACGGGTCGTTGAGCTTTTCCAGCTGCTCCTCGACCGCTTCGGCCGCATCCTCACCAAGCCGGCCCCGCACCGAGCGGACCACCTCATCAACGAGGTTGCTGATGTCGGGTGGTTCAGTCACTGGCCCGCCAATGCCCTGGCTTCGCCGCACGAAATCGGGCAGTTCGTATGCCACCGCGGTGTCGAGTGTTATCTCCAGCCCGCGCGGCATCAGGCCCAGGTTCGAGGCGTCCAATCCGGAGAGGCTGGCAAGACCCTTCGTCGGCACCGTCCGCGGCTCGGCAGCGGCGTCGCGCCCCATGAACTCGACGTGTACCTCCCAGCGGCCCTTCTCCACCACAGCTACCACCGACCGGCCAATGTCGAGGAAGTCATCGGAGGTGGTGCCGCTGAGTATCGTGCCGTCGGCCGTCCGCACCTCCCGACGGTGGCCACCCTGCGGCTGGTAGGTGAAGGTGTGTTTCCCGGACGGCTGCGCACCCGCCTGTGGCGCCTCGGGGTCGGCGGGAGCGCGCAGTCGCAGGGCAAAAACGCCACCCCGGACCTTTTCCGACCCGAGGCCGGCGAGGCTGGTGACGGCGGCGCCACTGAAGGGCCCAAATCCCTCCGGTGCACCGATGGTCCGGAGCTTCTCCGGGACGAAACGCATCCGGACTTTGGCCTTTCCCCCCCAGCCGGCCGCTCCGCTCCACACCTGTCTGGGCCGGTCGCCCAGGTAGCGGTTCGCCTGCGTGCCCGCCGCTGCCACCAGGTTTTCCAGCTCGACCCGCTCCTTGGCGGACAGCCGACGGCCGCCTTGCGCGAGCATCTCGACCGCCGCCCGGGTGACGCCGCTGGTACCGACCGCCAACATGGTGTTGCGCGGCAGCTTCTTTTCCTCCGTTGGCACAAACTCCAGCGGCTTGCCGTCCGGGCCGCCCAGGTGGGTTGCACCTCTCGGCAGGAGCCCAGCCTCGATAAGCCGGGCCACGCTGAACGGCACCCGCCTCGCGCTGCCGTCGCCGGGATCCGGCACCACCTGCTCGGTAAACTCGGTGGGAACCATCACGGTGTGCGTGGCACTGATGGGATCGGCGGAGACGACGCGCGGGAGCGCCGGCGGCGCAGCCTGTGGATCGGCGGGCGGTGCACCGAGTTCCGGATCTGCCTCAACCGGGAAGGCACCCGGCATCACCTGAGCCCGCAGGCTGCGACGTTCTATGCTGACCCGATATTCGGCCCTTCGGATGAACTGAGTCAGGTCGTCAATCGCGGTTCCCTGGACGACCTCGGTTTCGAACCCGCTTATCTGCTTTTCCGTACGTCCCACACGCCCGCGAACGATCGGGCGAGCCTCAATCGCTTTCAGCTGTTTCGGAAAGCGCTCGCTTTGCAGCGAGATAACGGGTTCAAGGCCATACCACAGCTGGGCATTCCTACTCAACTCGTGGCTGAGATCAGTGGTGCTGGTACGGAAGGTGTCCAGCTCGCCACCCGGCTCCCGGTAGTCAAATTTTGCGCCCGGCTGCTCAACCATGTGGACGCGAACCACCACCTCGTCATCGAGGTGACCACTAGGGTCTTTGACGTCCTTAGCCATCAACCGGAAAGGGAAACCATCGGCGGCAGCAGCCAGCGGGGCGATTATCGGAAGGTTGTCCTCCCGCAGGAGCTTCGTCACCGTGGCCACGTTCTCGGCGGTCAAGACACTCGACTGATGCTCCCGCAGCAGATCGAGCGTCACCGCTACCAGATCGCGGTTCTGCTGGTCGGGACCGCCGTCGTGCCCATCGAGTCGCACACCTGCGAGCTGAACGAACGGCGACGGTAAAGGCAGGTCCGCTGGAAGCTGCAGCTCCGGGTCGACCGACGCAACGTCGTCGCCCGCAGACTCCGCTGGCAGGCTCACCACCTTGGCCGCATCATTCCGCAGCATCCGCAGCGAGACCCCGCCCGGCACCGACTGCCATTCGGAAAACTTGCCGGGCTGATCCGAGTGCTCAAACCGCACGTGCAATTCGTGCGCCACAACGGATGTCTCCGTGTCGTAAGTGCGGAGACCGACGGTTTCCTTGACGTTGATATCAGAACTGTTACTTGTCACCCCCGCCTCGATGAAGGGCCACCACATGAAATACGGCTCGAGGTGGGACAAGTAGGCAAGGATTTCCTTCGCGTGCTTGAAAATAGCATTGAATGCCGTGAAGGAGGGCCCAAATACATCGATGGAGTCGGTCGTGGTCTTTTCGATGTTGACCCCCCGCTCGTTCGTCCCCGACGTGTCGATCGCCGAGTAGGGGTCCTTCACCACCGATGGCTGGGGGTCGCTCAGCTTAAAGTGAATTTTCACCGAGTCGGCCGGTTTGCCCGCAACCTCACCGTAGGTAATTGAATAGCCATGGCCGTCGGTGCCCTCCCGAACTCCGGCCTTCAGCGCGCTGGTCCGCAGACCGTTGGCGAGCATGTTGTACGAAAACGTGCCCGGCCGAGCGCGGTCCCCTACGAAGTCCTCCGCCCACCTCCTGATATAGCCCGCCCCGGGCACCGCCTCGACGACGGAGTTGAACGGCGGCCGGATTGGCCCCGACGCCAGGGCCACGTACGTCGTCTCCGAATCCGCGTACACGGTGGTGTTGTCCGAATCGGGGCGCTCCGGATCCGGCACACTCGTCTCGCGCGAGGTCAGGACGGTCATCGCGTCGGGAACGGGTTCAGGCGCGTCGGCGTCGTCGGTGGCTTGCCGGGTACCGTCGGGAGCCATCACCTCAGCGAACGGCCGCGCCGCGTACGACCACAAGATCGACTGGTACGACCTACCCACTGAGTTGTGTTCGGTAGCCGTCCCGAACACATGATTGCGACTCTCCTCGTCCTCGGTAAGGAGGAACGAAAACACTTGCAGGTAGGTGGCGTCCTGGATCATCTTCAGCGCGGCAGTGGAATACAGATGGTCGAAAACCCAGGTAGCACTACCGTTGATGTCCGCGAACATCATGTGCCCGAATTCACGGCCCATCCGCTCACGCTTGTTGGTCACAGACTTGACCCGACGCTGGAACGGGTCGGAAGCCTGCTCCGCCGCGTCAAGCACCGCGCCCATCCGTACGGCATAGCCGTCAATCATCACCAACACGCCGTCGCTGGTGAATTCCGTGTCGTCGCGGATGAGCGCATCCTCGGACACGGCATCCTGGAGGCGCTGCCGCGTTTCCGGGGTCTGGAGTCTTTCCGGCAGTCGCTGCCAAGCAGCCTCGACCATCGCGTTCCGCAGGCCCTCCGACACCTCACGCACACTCGCGGTGCCCAGCGCGGGACGTACGCCGGCCCGCGGCGCCAGGGTCAGTCCCGGACGGTACGGCTTGCTCGGCGTCCAGCCCTCCGGCTGCGGCGCTACGGTCCACACGTCTACGTCAGTTTTGATCTGCCCCTCGATGGCGGCGATCAAGGCCTCGAGACGCTTCGCGGCCTTGTCGACATCGCTCCGCGCCTTACCGACGAGCGCGGCGGCGTCCACCCCGTCCGGGCCGACGGCCTTCCCCTTCCCCTTCCCGCTTTCCCGATCAGCATCAGCCAGGGCGCGCTGCAACCTCATCCGCTCCGCCGCGAACCAGCCAACCGACCCCTGCAGAGCCATGCGGGCGGTGGGCGGCGTCCACATACCCGGCGTCTTCGAACCCTGCCGTCCGGCCGGCGACGCCTCTAGGCGGTTGAGCCGCGACTGCAACTCATACGCCCGCTCCGCCAGCTCCTCGAATAGTGGTACGTCGAGCTCATCGGGGAAGGTGATCCCGTGCGGAGCCTGCTGGCGCCCGTGTCGGACGACCTCCTGCCGCCACTCGTGCAGTGCGCGTGCCGTATCCCGCACCGCTTCGTGCAGGTCGGCCAGTTCCTCCCCCCGTGCCAACGGCACCCGCCTGGCCCAGACCGTCAACAGCTCCTCAATGGCCTCACGCGGCCCGGAGCCGTCGCCGTCGGCTTCGGCAACCGTCGGCGGCAGCAAGGACAGGACGTTCTGCTGCCGCATCCCGTCCAGCCAGCCAGACAGACGCTGGCGTACCTGCTCTTCGGTCTCCCGCGCCGCCATGATCCGGCGCAGTTCCTCGCTGGCGAGCTGGGGATCCGCCGCCTCAGAGGGGCCAGCCGGCGAGGTGTCGGCAACCGGACCGGGATCAGGCACAGTCGGGCCCTGCTCGACGTCCTCCTCGCGGGCGAGAACGTGACCAGCCGAGGGGCCGCTGCTTTCGCCGCCACGATCCCCTTCGGCGAGCCCAGGGGCCACATCGGACGGCGACTCGGCCGCCGGACTTTGCGACCCGGACACCGAACCAGGCGGGAACCCTTCCGTGCTACCGCTTCCCTGCGAGCCCGAATCGGTTCCGCCGTCTGGGCTGTCCGCCGCCCCGCCAGAGCGGTAGGGCGGCTCCTTCGGGCCGTTCTTGCCGAGTAGAAGCAGCTTGGTGTCGGGGGAGGTCACCTCGTCGTACAAGCGCCGGGTGCGCTCGTCGGCGTTCGTCAGCTGCGCGGCGTCCCGCGGCAGCGTCACGCCGTGGAACTCAGACCCCGGCTCGTCCACGACCCGCAGGCCGGACTCGGTGGCCACCAGCAGGTACTGATGGCGATAAAGGCGGCCTGGCCTGCTCGTCGTCACCACGACCGACTGGTCGGGCTGCACCTCGCGCAGCAACCCGGCGAAATCAACATCGCGCGCGGAAGTCGACGTGCGACCGACCAGGGCCTCCACATCGGCGAGATCCGAATCGATCAGGCGCTCGAGATCGGCCCGACGACTCCAGCCCAGCCGCCCATAGAAGCTTAAAATGCCGCCCAACGTCCGGTACACACAGCTCCGCGGATGCGGCGGGTTCCACTCGGCACGGCGGTCCTCATTGGCCGCCCATGCTTCCAGCCGACGCAGCCCCGGCTCCCGGTCCGCCCAACTCCGGTGGATCGCCCGGCGCAGCACATCTCTCGCGTCCTCCACTTTCGGGCCGGCGATCAGCACTTTGAGGGAGCTGACCTCCTCGTCGAGCGCCCGCTTCTTCGCGTACCAGTCCTGCTGGGCCTGGATCCAGGCGGCCGCTGTCGGGCTCGGGTTCGGGTCGTCCGGCGAGGGCCACGCCATGAGGACGTGGTTCGCCGAGCTATCGGTCGGGTTCCGCAGATTCGCGAGCTCCGCTTCCAACCGCTCATTCTCGAGGGTCCGATTGACATCGCGCCAGGCGTCGCTGGCCTTCCGCAGCGCGGTCGCGGCGACGTTCGCCCGGCTGAGCTGCAGCATCGCCGCCGGATTGTCGGCGAAGCCAACGTGCTGGGCGGCATCGAGCAGGCCGATCAAGACCGGCACCGCGCCGGGAATCGTCAGCTGTACCGCGGCGCTGCTGCCAAACACGCCCGAATTCTTGGCGACGACCACAAACTCCAGGTCCCACAGGGCCTCCGCGTCCGGGTTGTCAAAGTCCAGCAGGCTCTCTTCGGTGGCGCCCTGGACGGCCGTTCCGCCAGCGCGTCCGCCGGCCCCGCCAGCAAGAGCCCCGGCGCCCGCACCGCCCTGGAATGAGGTTGGATCTCTGTGGTCGTCGAGGCCAAGGTGGACCACCTGCTGCGGTGCCGGCGGGGCATCGGTTTCCGGTGCCCCGCCGCCGGCGTCCGAGGTGCTTGCGCCGACGCCCACCGCGAGCGCCGAGTCGAGCCGCTGGACCTCGCTGGCCCCCACCGATGCCGCGGCCCGGCTACGCCGGTCGTCCCGGTGGCTCCACGGGTAGACATCGCTGAGCCGCGTTTTGGGCACCCGGGCCCAGAGTTCGAGGTGGACCCCATCCCCGAAGGAGAACTCGAGTTTGTTCGAAAAGGCGTCCGGCCGTAGCCGTGCCTTGCCCAGACTCGGACGCAGCAGCCCCCAGAGATTCGTATGGCTCAGCCTGTTGTGCAGCGCGCTCGCCATGGAGCTGCCGCGCTTGACATCGACGCCAGCGTCTTTCAATGCCTGCACTGCGGCTGCCTGGACCGCCGCCGCACCACGAAAGTCGATGGGATTCGATCTCGGCGGCAATGGCGGCAACTTCAGCGGCGACGATGCCGGCTCGCCCCGTTTTTCCTGCCCCGCCGCAAGCCGGTGCCCGGCCTGCCACTGCTCGATCGTGCTGTCGTTCGGCACCCGCCTGACCGACGTCATGGTCGGCGCCGGCGGCAGCGGGTCCGCCGCGAATTCCTCGCTGCGCAGGTGGTTGGCGAACTTCTCGAACCGGTGCTCATGTGGGATCACGAGCGGCTCGCCGAGCTGCCGGTCCTGGTGGAAGGCGCGGAACACGTATTTCACGCGCTGCCGCACCTCCGCCCAGGGACCGCTTACCTCGCTGAGGCCAAGGTCCCGGATGGCTTCCACGGTCGCCGACAGGGTGGAGCGGGCCTCGCCACGGGTCGTGAGCAGGTCGCCCAGGCCCATCCCGGTATCGTTCGAGCCGTACGGCTGGAGCTCAGTCCACCATTGGTCGGTAGTGGTATCCACGCGCAGCTCGTTCGTCCCGACCTGGCCCATCGGGATTTGGTCGAAGTCCTTCGGGCTGGCGAACACCCGGCGGCGCTCGGGCGCGGTCGGCTGCCCAGTTTCGTCCTCCGCCACGATCTGCAGGAACAGCTGAACCTTGTCAGTCCTGGATGTCAGGAACCCCCCATCAG
Source organism: Micromonospora sp. CB01531 (assembly GCF_001905095.1). Taxonomy (GTDB): domain Bacteria; phylum Actinomycetota; class Actinomycetes; order Mycobacteriales; family Micromonosporaceae; genus Micromonospora. Next base: position 12,092 of record NZ_LWLS01000132.1, on the reverse strand, counting down.
TTTCATATGTCAGCGGGCTCGGCGGCGAGATGCCGCCGTCGATTAGCGCACCCCAGTTTCCCAAAACATTTGCGGTGCTGGCGAACTCCACGACCTTCGTGACGTTGCTCGCATCAGTATCCGTGAAATCCTCACCCGTACTGATGAGGGGCCGGTACGGAGTGCCGTCCTCATCCAGAGGGAGTTGTACCGTCTTGAGCCAGTCGATCACCTGTCGGTGCATCAACGGTGGGACATCGAGCGGAACGGCGACGCCGAGGTTCTTCGGTGGCCGGGGCAGCGTGATCTCCTCGGCGGGGCCGTCCCCGGGCGGCGAAACCTGTCCGGCGCCAGCCTGCGTCGGCGTCCGGTCCGGGACCGTGAGTGGCTCACTCAAAGTGGTGTTGAACGCCTGCTCCACCCGCAACGCCGGCTCACTGTCGGTTGCCGGCATCTTGGAGGCGAGGAATACCTCGCGGGCCGTTTCGGCATTCATCATCCCGATCGACGTAGCGCCCGTCACCTCCCGTGTGGCCTGGTAGAGCCGCGGGCTGCCCAGAACCTTGCTGCGGCGCAAGACCACGTGCACGTCGAACGCCGCATCCGCCGCGACGACCACCTGGGAGGCGAAGGGGCCGTCGACGAAGTCGCTGCGCTCGACGTACCCGAGCAGCGTGCGTTCCTTGCCCCAGATGCGCTGGAAACCGAGTCGTTTGAGCAGCGCCAGAGCGAACCCGCCCGGGCCACGACCCACGTCAACACCGGGGCCGGCGCTCGCCCACACGTCCCAGCCGCGCGTCCAGGAGCCTGCCGAGCTGACCAGTGCGCCGAACGCATGTTCGGTAGTGTGCGCCAGCACCCCCTGCGGCCCGGGCCGCCAGTTGTCGACCTTGGCACGCAGCCATACGTCGGCTTGGACCCCTTGGCCGAGGACCGGGTCGCCGAGCACCTCGCCGAGGCCGTGCAGCCGTACGGGCTGCTGGTCGGACGTGATCATCAGCAGGCCGGCCAGCGTGTCCGGATTGATCTGCTGATTGAGCAGTAGATGCGCATCGCTGCCGGGTGCCGCTACGCCGACTGCGGTGCCACGCCCGACGGCACCATCATCGATCATCTGCTGCCGGGCGTCGGTGACCGCCGCGACGATCGCCTCTTTCAGCTTCTCGGCGCCGTCCACGGCGTAGACGTAATCCCAGGTATTGACCGCCTTGCGGGTGTCGGCCCCGGCGGGATGCGCTGGCGGGGCGACGAACTCCAACAGGTCGGTGTTGGCGGGATCGGAGATCGTCAGATCGCCCAACCTGATCGACCCGACCTGGTTCTGCTTGTCGTCCGATAGGGTCAGATCCTTCGGTACGGTGAACGCCACATACTGTTTCCACGTCCGCGGCCCGCCGATCTGCCGCGACTCGGGAACCTTGCCGCGTAGCCGATCCCGGAGCCGGGCAGTTCGAGTGGTGCGCTGCTTGAGGGCGTGCACCTCCATGGTGACCTCAAGCGGGTCCGCCCAGAACGTCGAATGCGGGTTACCGCCGTCCATAGCAATCCGACTGTCGGTGTTGCCCACCTTGGATTGCCGCCCCCAGGAGAAGCCACCACCAAACCGGACATTGAAGACCCGGACGAACCGGAAGCGCCCTTCCACTCCGATGCGACGATTGGACGCCTTCCTCGCGAATTTACCGGTGTCCGCCCAGATCTTCTGACGCTTGTTGTAGCCCGGCGGCTTGCGGTCGGGCGACGACGACAGCGAGGACGAGGCCCGTACCGCGGCCGGTGTGCCGAGGTACTCGGGCGGTTGGTCGTCCGAGCGCAGCCGACGCGCTTTGACGGTGATGGTCAGGAAACGGTCGTAGCCACTGGTCAGGAACCGGGACACGGGACCCCTGGCGGGGCTTCCGCGCAGTTCCAGCCGGAACACGATCTCCCCGCTGGTCAGGCTGCTGAAGTCAGTCGAAAGCCGGGCCGGCCCCACCTCGACATCGAGCGCCTGCTCGTTGCGGATAGCCTGGAGAACCTGGTCAATCACCGCCTGCTTGGTCTTGGGTGAATCCCAGTCGACCACGAATTCCCGGTACGTAGGGTGGTCCGCCAACACCTTTCGCAGTTCATTGACGACGCTGGTCGCCATCTGCTCAGCGCCGTAAAAGTTGGTCGGCCCGATCCGGAGCTGCTGCCCCTGATACAGGTAAAGCGGCAGGTGTCGTTTCTCCTGCCGGTCCGCGATCCCCTCCAGTCGACGAACCAGCTCTTCGCCCGGAATTGGCGATACGTTTTCCGGGCTCGCGGCCCCCTCCACCGGGCCCGCGGCCGGCTCCACCAGCAGGTCGACGGGCGGGGTGGTCGCGGTCATCGGGTCGACCCGAGCCGAGGCGGTTGGCTTGACCGTAGCTCCGACCGATGACGCCTCATCGGCCGACGACCTGTCGTCGGCCGGTGACACGTCATCGAGCGGTGCCTCGGTCCAGGCTGGCCATGACCGCGCCAGCAACGCCCGGCGATCCTCGGTCGGCTGGTGCGCCCGCGCGGACTCACCCGGCTGGGCAGCCGACGCATCGTGCATACGCCGACCCAGGTCGGCGTACAGCTCGGACGCCCCCGCACTCCGCAGCTCGCCTGCCAGCGCCTGGAGCCCCGCGTAGTCCGCCTTTCTCACGAGGCTGTCGGCCTCCTCATACAGGTGCTGCCTGGCGTATGAGTTGAAGTCGGACACGGCATGAGTCGAAGCGGCGGGCCGCCGTTTCGAGGGGTCGGCCGCGGGCTGGTTGCGCAGTTGCGGGTGCGGGTGGATGAGCCACAGCAGGTCGTCCAACCAGCGGGGCAGGCGAAGTCCCGGGCTCGCGGCCCCCTTCTCCGGCTTTGCGCCCCCCTTCTGCGGGCCCGCGGGCTCGCTGACCACCGTGGCGGCATTCGCGTACGAGCCGGCAATCTCCTCGGTCGCCGCCCGGTAGATCCCTTCCGGGACCTCGACGAGCGCCTCCACGGTCACCGTGTCGGACTGCTTGGTCAGATCAGTCCGGACCGAGAGGAACCCTGCCTTGCGGGCCCACTTCCGGAACCGGGTCTCCCAGGTGGCACTCCTGACCGTCACCTCATACCTGGCGCGGGCGAGCACGGTCGGCCCCGCGTACTGGTCACCCGACCGGCGACCGAGATTGAGCAGGGTCTCGAAACCCTTGGTGGTGGTGCGCCGGTAGTCCACCCGGCCGGTAATGGTGACCCCCGGCACTGGCCCCCCGGCGCCGACGATGCCGCGCCACCCCGACCGGCTTTCCGTGCTTGAGCCGGCCGCGGCCTCAACAAGGGTCTGGAGTCGCAGGAAGGCATCACCTTCCGGCTCACCAACCAGCTCGATGTCGGTGAGTTTCGGCTTGACCTTCAAACCGGCCGCGGCCGCAGGCCCAAACCATTGCCGGCCGGCCAAGCCCAGCGTGCCGCCATCATTGCGGAACACTTGGCGCAGCGCATTACCAGACCACTCGCTCCGGAGATTGTGCCGGTCCAGGCTACCGGGTGGCGCCACCGGAACGCGACTGGCCAACTCCTCCAGCACCGGCGTTAGGGCGCCCGTGACCTGCACCAGATCCATCTTGTCGCGCAGCAGGTCTCGGCCCGCGTCGGTCAGCCGGCGCCGCTGGCCGCCCGGCGTGGGCTTCATCAACACGATCTGCTTGTTGACCCGGAACCAATGTCGGCCGACAGAAACCACGTCCCGGTTGACCTGGCCAGCACCGTCCGAGTCGTTCGGGCGATCCGGATTCCCACCGTCCGGGGCACCATATTGGAGAGCGACGTCCACTTCGGTATGGACCAAATACATGCCACCAAGACCAAACTTGCCCGGGTAGTCGGTGACGCTCATCCCGCTGAACTGGCCGTACGTCGGGCGGCGGTCAGCCAGCCCTCCGATGACGGTGACCGGCGCGCCCGCGATTTGGAGCGGAACGGGTACTAGCAGCCACCCCCGCTGGTCGTGCCCCTTGCCGTGGCTGGTGCTGCGCACATCCCGAGGCATCCGCAGGAACCATTGGTTGGTGTCGAAACGCACCTCGTCGGTCGCGCTGGGTTTCGGGGTGAGCGAGATCCACACCGTCTCCGACCCGCCCCGGCTGGTCTTGAGGTCGAAGGGACGAGAGGTGTGCAGGAACGACTCCGGGGCGGCCGTCAGCTCCCGTACCAGACGGTCGTCATCGCCGACCACGAAGCCTCGGTCCCGCAGCTTCCCAAGCACGGTCGGGATCTGGCCACTCAACCAGCCTTCGGGGTAAGCCGGCTCGTGGAGGGTATTGATCAGCTCCGGTATGGCGATGAGGTTCTCACGGACCTTGGCGGCCTCCCCGTCATCGGCCTGGACGACTGCCGACCAGACCGGGTCAGGCTCAGCCGACGACCCGGTCGCAGCCGCCTCAGCCGACGTTTCGGCCGGCGTGGACGCGGCCGGCGGCTTGTACAACGGCGGCGGCATCGGGGTCAGGTGCGGCCGCCCACTGAACGGAATGTTCTGGTCGACCACCGGCGGCGCTTCCCCAGCCGGGCGCGGCCTCAGCCGGGACAGCGAAGACGGCCATGGGATGCGCCCGGCGGGCTTGAGGGGGGAGGTCTCGACGAGGGCATGCCAAGTGCGCGAGGCGCCCGGCTCCCGCTCGTGGCTCACCGGGACGCCGAGCAGCGCGGACAGGTCGGTGGGTCGCCCGTCCGGGCCGAGCACCAGCACCTGTGCACCCGGCTTGGCCAGCAGACGACTCCAGTCGTCCAGGGTGTCGGGGAACGCATCGTTGGGCGCCTTCGCCGGATGCTCGAACGATCCCGGCACCAGCGGGTCCACCCAGCGAGGCACCACGACGCCGGTCCGGTCATCAGCGAGCAAGCCGAATACCCGATCGGTGCCGGGTACCCGCACCAACGCCATCGCCCCGGGCGTACGCCGGACCGCTCCGAAGACCAATCTGGCGTCACCGACCGGCCCGAACTCACCGCCCAGTAGCTGCGCCAGGCCGCCGGGATCCGGATTGTTCAGGAACCCGGTCGGCGCGGCGGCGTTCCCCGCCCGGCCGTGCAACGCAACGAACGCGGCGTACAGCGCCAGCACATTGTCCGCGGCATGAGGTGCGGACTCATCGGGCTGCGCCGGCGGAGGCTCCGAAAGCCATTGCGCGAGTTGTGCGATCGCCGCGCCGGGCTTCACCCCGCCCGCCAAGGGCAGCGCGGATCCCAACATCTTCAGCACCCGGTCCGACGGCGTACCCGCTGGCGTCGCCACCGTCGCCGGCGGGCTCCCCACGGCGCCTTCCCGGCTTCGAACCAGCACCGCCGACGACGGGGCAGCCAACCAGACTGCGGTGTCCGGGTGGGCCAGCCCGGCGTCAACCAAGGTGGTGAGGTGCGTTTCCAACAGCGGCCGTAGCGCAGTGCGCGTGAGCCGCATCGCCCGGTGCTGCTCGTACGACTCGCGGGCCGCCTGCGTGGTCCGCCCCTCTGCCGACCGACTGAGCCCCGCGGCGTCGGCGGCCGGTTCGACCGAGACATTCAGCGGGTCCTCGCCGTGGTAATGCCCGATCGCGGCCAGCACGGCGGCGGAGGCAGCGTATTCGCTGAAAACGTCGCGCTGCTGCGCGGTGAGGTGTCGGGTGGTCGCAGCGACCTCGATCTGGAGGAGGACACTGTCCAGTTTGCGCATCGCCTCGGCTGCCTCAGGGTCAGGCACGTGACCTGGCTGACTCGCGGCGGCGTGCAGTTGCATTCGGAGTGTCTGCATGGACGACTGTAGGGCCGCGAGGCTCTGGCCGACGATCGGGTCGTCTGGACCGGTGGCGCGCGGGATCCGCCCGAGATGCTGCAAGATCGTCGCGCGATCCGGCACGTCGATGATGGCAACGGCGGAGTCGAGCGCCGAACGAACGCCCTGTACCAGCGGATCCCTCATGATCTTGCGGACGGCGTTCTGCGCACTCCCGTCCTGTTCGGCCAGTTGTCGAGTGCGCGCAGCCTCGCGATGCACCTCTCGAAACTTGCTGGCGAGCTCCCGAGCGTTGAGGAACGCCCGCTCAGGACCCACCCGGGGCTCTCTAAAACACCTGAGCTCTCCCAACAGCGATGGCTGAAGTTTGCCGCCGTTCGTTTCCAGCTCTCGGTATTCTTCGAGGTCCTTCATCCCGGTGACGGCTGAGTGACGTATCCGCTTTTCCGGCTTCTCAAGCAACAGGTTGTCCAGATAATCTTCTACGTCATGCGAAACCCAATCCCCGAAGGTCCAATCGGGGTCCATCTCCTCCGTCAGCTCAGCGACCACGTCTTCCGACAGGCGGAAGATTTCGAATACACCGGCATCGGGATCGCTCTCCGCCGCACGCCAAGCCCAATCAAACACCTCATTCCCGCTGCGGTAGGTGTTATATAGAAGCCATATAATTTTCTCGTTATTGGATCCGAGGAATTGGCGAGCAGCTTCGGGCAACCCTCTCCGGACAGCGGGCCAATCGGTCCGCAAAGCCACGCCGAGATAATTTTTGATTAGCATAGAAGCGGATGAATCCTGGGCCAGCGTAGTCATCATCTCGAGCGACGCGGTGGCCTGCAGATAAGCGAGCGCCGACACGCCCCACAGCGCATCAACCACCGCAACGTCACTGAACAGGACCACCTCTGACGACTCAACGTCGAGCCCAATCGACTTGAGGTATAGCGAAGCTACGTCGGCGCCGACCGTCGAGCTTTCTTTGAGCAAATCCCTCAGACGAGTGTCACCGGTGCGATTTCCCTCGATCAGCCAACTGATGACTGAACGCATCCCCCCGACCACCGGAATCGGTAACGTCCACTGCCAATTGAGCTTGAGCGCACCCTCCGGACGACGGAACCTCATCTGCTCGCCCAGTGGGGTGAGTTGATATCTCTCGGGCGGAAAAATGTCACCCAAGCCTATTCCCGGCTCCGCCCCCTCGTACGTCGCCACCGGAGTGACTTCTACCGCTCGACGCAAATCATCAATAAATACGGGGAAGAATTCTTCGACGGGAACCCGGCCGTCATCACCGGGCAGAAAGGCAAGGGGCCGAATAACGAACTCGGTCCCCCATTTGGCCACCCGCCCGAGATTTTCCACGCCCCGAGGAAACTCATCCTCGTCCACGTAGTACTTGCCGTCACCGCCGAGCGAAACCCCCAGCGTCTCCAGCTCAATCCCTAGACCAAGGTTTGTCTTGGCAAGAAGGGCCTTGTACTCAACCCTGCCGTACTCTTCTTCGATGTCCGCCGGCACGTCGTCCGCAACAAAGCCGCCCTCTCCCTCAGGACCCAATCCCCGGGGGCGGCGCGTGCTGGTGGGGGCAAGGAGAAGCGCATCCATGGTGCGGTCGCTGAGGTCGGCCAGGTCTTGCTCGAATACCCCAAGTTGAGCCAGGGTGATCGGCTGGCCGGTCCTGTTGAAGGCGAAGAGTTGGGTGCCGGGTGCGTGCAGCTGGCGTACCCGGTCTTCTACCAGCTCTGCGTTTTTCGCGAAGAGCCCCGGCTCCCGGTCCACCCAGCGCAGCACGACCTCGCCGGTCCTGCCGTCAGCCACCAGCAGGAACGCGTGGCGCGGCTGTCCGTCCTGCTCGGCCACCACCACGACGGACGCTCCCGGCCGGCCCCACAAGGCGTTCATTACGGCGTTGTGGGTGACCCGGTGCCCAAGTGTCAATTCACCGCCCCGCTTGGCCAGCAGTTCACCAAGACCTGGGGTGGTCAGGAAGCTGTCGTCAACCGACTCCCGCAGCCGGCCGCCGCCATACAACAGCGACAACGCGGTGTCCACCCGCAGCAGGCAACCCTCCAGCGAGTCCTCAACCTGCTCATCCGACTCCATAGCGGAGGTCCATGCGGCCAACCGGTGCATGCCAATGCCACGCCGCTGCCACGTCATCGGCATCCCGGTCAGGACATCCCGCGTCACCCTCCGCGCGCTCAGCACCGCCTCAGACGGGCGCCGTCCACCCCCGGACAGCCGATCCGACAGCAGTTCGGGCGTCGTGAGCTGCGGACGGTCGGGGCCCACCGGATTCGTCGGACGCGACGAACCCAGCGCGGTGCGGAGAGACGTGGGTTGCCGGCCTTCCTGGTTGAGGGGCGTCGGCCTCTTACTCTGGAACCGCCGAAGGAACCGCACTGGCTTGGTCAGCAGGGCTAGGTCCAGGCCCGTCGCCGACATGGCCCGGTGCTGCTCAAACGACTCGCGGGCCTGCTGGTCGGCTGGCCCCGGCAACCCCGGTATTTCCTTCAGGGCATTGTGTGGGATGTCCAGCGCCGTTCCGGTGCCCCAGGCGCGGCGGAAGTAGCCGAGGCTGACGTCAAGGTCGCGCAGGAGAGCATCGGCTACTACCGTCCCCGGCATGCGCAGGTGCTCCCGCCACAGCTGCACCCGCAGGTCGGCCACGAGCGATGCCGAGCCTCCCGAATGCACGATGGCCGCAGTCAGCTCGGACTCGTCGCCGACCATCGAACGGTCCCAGACGTTGGCCGAGCCGATGGATACGAACTCGTCGTCGACCATGACGAGTTTCGAGTGGACTGTAGTGTCCTTCAGATAGAACAACGCGAAGTTCTGCCGCTGCGCGACCGTCAGCTTCCGCAGAATCAGGTCGTGGATCTCGGGAGACATGTTCGGAGTCGCGTCCCAGTCCGACACCCCTGCGCCCTGCCCCTGGGTCACGAACAGCACCTTGACGCCTCTGGCGGCAGCCCGGACGATGGCCGGAAACAGAACGCGATGCTGCATGTAGAATGTCGCGCCGAAGCGTGACGGGTTGAGGGTTTGATCCTCTATGTAGATGTAACGCTCAGCCGCGTCGATCGCCGCGACCAGCCCGGTCTGGATCTCAAAGATTCCCGTCGGCGGCAACGTTTGCCATGCGATCCGCAGAAAGTCGGTAAAGGGGGTGACCCGCAACGGGCCGTAACTGCGCCAGATCCGGACGCCGGTATCGAGATGCGATCCGACCGGCGGGTTCGCGGGCAGCGGCGACCGCGCCGGTTGCAGCGCCTGGGGCTTAGGTTCCACGGCCGGATTGAACAATTGCCGTGCTCCGTTGAGCCAATACTTCCGCTCCGGCAGCGTCGCGGTCTCGTCCCAGAGGGTCCAGAAGTTGTCCAGCACCGCCTCCGCGGCACCGCCGCGCAGCTGCACGCCAACATCGTGCCAGAAGTTTTCCTCGGGGGCCCCCGCATGGCGCTCGGACGAAAATGCGCGCGGCTCGTAGTCCAGTCCCCCGACGAACGCGTGCAACTGTCCGGTGGTCGTGCTGTAGGCGATCGTCGACTTCTCATGCCGCGTGTCGACCCCGCCACCCCAGTCCACAAGTACGCGATTGGCGAGCGGCGACAAACCGCGCACAGCACCTCGCAGCGTCCGCACCGAGGCGATGTTATCGTCCACAAACGGTGCGAGCTCGTAACGGGCGGGCCACCGCCAGAAATCCGTCCTCCGCCAGAGCGGCTTCTCGAACGGGCTGAGCGAATGCCGCGGAACCGCGACGATCACCCGTACATCGACCCCGGCCTCGGCCAACTGCCAGAGCCGTAAACCCAGATCCGGCTCAAGAAAGTTCTCCGCTCGAGAGCGCAACCTGGTAGCCAGATGAAGGTGCCACGAAGTGATGTACAGGCGATCGCCAGGGCCGTGCAACGTGTCGAGCACGTCGGCGATCGCGCCGAAATACGCGGCCCCGTCGACATAGGTGGTGACCACCGTGTCAGCCCGGTGACGGGCACCCAACTCGCGACCAGGTGGAAAATACTTGTCTTCCAGTTCAGCGAGGGCAGCCGCATGCCCACTTCCGGACCCCTGCATCCCGCTGTTACCGATACCCACCGACGACGAGGACACGGGTGCCAGCCCCCCGGCACGACCGTCACCGGCGAGGTCGGCGCCGCCCTTGAGCCCAGGAAACTCACCCCGCAGTACGAAATAGGCAAGGTCGTCACTCAGCTCGTTCCACCGGGTGCCCCACGTCTTTCGACTCTGCGGCGGGAGCCTGTTGTACGCGACAATGACCTCCGCCGCCAACACGCCAGGCGTTCGCAGCTCTTCGATCCGGTCCTCGAGGCCGGAGGCGCGTCTCGACGATCCGCCGGACCTGCCGTCAGCGATGTCGACACGGGATTCGGATCTTCCGCTGTCCAGCTTCCTTTCTTGCAGCTTGCTCCCGTCCCGGATCAGCTCTTTTTCGTACCGGTTCAGCTTCGCTTTTACCCGGCCCACGGCGTCGGACAGCCGTGTCAACTGAGCTTCAAGTTCTTTCCCACGATGGCTGCCATCACCCTGATTGACATCCCGCACTAGCCTCAGAAGTCGGGCGATCTGGGCAACCTGCTCGGCGAACGGGCTCTCTTTCCAGACCGGCGGCAACATATCTCGCGCGGTGGCGACGGCCTCCTCGGTAAGCCGACCGCCGTTTACAGTAATGACGCCGACGAGTCGATCTATCGCGGCGATCAGCTGCTCGACAGGCACCTCAAGATAGGCTTGCGGCCACTCTACAAGCTCGTCACCGTACTCAACGTTGACGCTCGACAACAGACCCGTACGCCCGTCACGGCCAGCCTCGGCCTCATCCAGCTCAGTCAGCTTCCGCCAAACCGACTCCTCCAAAACGGTTGAGTAAACCGCATCAGTATCCGACGACACGACCGAACCCGCAGCCAACAGCGGGGACCCCGACCGCGACGCCCGCCGAGATGCCGGTGCGGTCGGCGGTGGTGTGAGTGGCGGCGTGGGTGGACCGCTCACGCCGTTTGGTGGTGTCGCAGCCGACGGGAGCCCGGCTACCGGCGCTGGCTCCAGCCGCGGCCTCGTCCCGTCCTTCGGTGTTTCGGTACTTGCCCAGGTGGTGGAACGGAGGTGGGCAACCACGGCGTCCTGGATTTGATCCAACGTGGTTTCGCGGGTGAACGGTGACTCGAAGGCCGAGGTGGCTAAATAGGCTTCGTAAACTTCGGCTGGTGTTGGGCTTTGCTGACCGGTGAGCTTCTCGCGCACGCCGTTGACCAGTTCGGTGAACTGGTATCTCGGGTGGGAATGCTGCGGCGCGTTCTTCCTGTTCGTGCCGATGGATCGGGGTGGTTTGCCTGGCACCGACCCGCTGGCTACCTCCGCCGGCAGGTCGCCGACCGGGGACCCCGGCCGAGACGCCGGCGGCGTCGGCAGCGAACCAACCTGACCACCGGCGGTGGGCCCGCCAGACAGTGCGGACGGCGTGACGGGACCAGCCGCCGCCGGGCCGGCCGCAGGCGACGATGTGCCCACGAGTGGCCGGCCGGCTGGTGGGCTGCCCGCGACCGTTGTGCCGCCGCCTGCCGGTGCGGTGCCGGCGACCGTCGGGGTGCTGGTGCCCGTCGTCGGCCCGGCGGCCCAGGACCCGGCCGCCGCCAGTGGCTGCCCCGACCCGGCCGGTGTCGGCCCGGCGGCCCAGGACCCGGCCGCCGCCAGTGACTGCCCCGACCCGGCCGGTGTCGGCCCGGCGGGTGTTGACTCGGTTGGTGTCGGCCCGGCTGTTGTGATCTCGGACGGGGTCACGCTGTCGGGCGCCACGCTCACCGGCGTAGCGCTCGCCGGGGTACTGCTTCCTGCTACGTCACTGCCGGGCACACCATCGTGCGGCGACGTGCCGGTCGACGGTTTACCAGCTGCCGGGCCACCAGCCGGCGTCTGGGTGGATGAGGGCCCACCGGCCGGTGTCGAGGTCTGGCTTGCTGGCGGCCCGCCGGCAGGCGTGTGGGTGGGTGGTGGTGGGTTGGGTGACGGCTGGTTCACGGGTCCGATGCCGAACGGCGGCGTTACGGACCCGGGCCCGTTGTTGCCGGTCCCGGTGGGGGTGTCGTCCCCGCCGGGGGTGTGGGTCCCCCCGCCGGTGGGAACAACCGGCGGGATGTCGGTCCCGCCGCCGGTGGGAACAGCCGACGGGGTGTGGGTCCCGCCGGTGGGAACAACCGACGGGGTGTGGGTCCCGCCGGTGGGAACAGCCGGCAGGGTGTGGGTCCCGCCGCCGGTGGGAACCGGTGGGGTGTGGGTCCCGCCGCCGGTGGGGACAGCCGGTGGGGTGTGGGTCCCGTCGGGGTTGCCCGGGTCGCCTGTTGCGCCG
>NZ_LWLS01000131.1:1698-27948 GCF_001905095.1 Micromonospora sp. CB01531 | reverse complement strand
GAACGGAAATGGCTGCCCACAAGCAGTTCACCGTCGCGACCGCAGTGCCGGTCTACTTCTGCGACCCGCACTCGCCCTGGCAGCGCGGATCGAACGAGAACACCAACGGCCTGCTACGCCAGTACTTCCCCAAGGGCACCGACCTGTCCGTGCACGGGCCCGAAGACCTCGAACACGTCGCCCAAGAACTCAACGGCCGCCCACGACAAACGCTCGGCTGGGACAACCCAGCCGAGCGTCTGCGTGATCTACTGACAACCAACTAAGCCACCAGGTGTTGCGAGGACCCCCAGAAACCGCCTAGTCGCGGGGGCCTTTCGCCCCCGGCCCGCAACCGTGCTGCTGCCACTCAGCGGTGGGGATCCGGTCGGCGAGGTCGCCGACGCGAACGAGGGTGCGGCCGTCGTTGACCGTCACGCGTCGGTCGCAGCCGACCGCCAGGACGTAGCCGATCCCGCGATGTTCCAGGTCAGCGCGCAGGTCGGGGTCGGCGCCGTAGACCTCGTCGCTATACCAGCCCAACCAGCGGTACACGGCCTGACGCGAGACGCCGAAGCATTCTGCGCAGCGTTACCGCGCAGTGCTGGAAGTCGAGGCTGGCCTGTCCGTGACCGAGGTCGGAAAAATCCGCTGGCGGGTAGAACACGACTACCGCGAACTCAAGACAGGCCTGGGCATCGACCACTTCGAAGGCCGCAGCTTCACCGGCTGGCACCGCCACGTCACCCTCACCGTACTCGCCCAAGCCTTCTGCACCCTGCTACGCCTAAACCCAAAAGCGGATGCGCCGGCCTGACCCTCTACGCCGTGGTGCGCGAGCTACAACAACTGACCGTCGTCATGGCCGGCGCCTGCCACACCTGCAAACGCCCATACGACGGCACAACCCAACAAAGCACTACTAGCCTCGGCCTTTCACGGCAGCTGTGATCTTGGATATCCAGCGGGCCGGTAGATATGGCGAAGTGCCTGCCACGTAAGGAAAACTGCCCGGTGTCGAGTCGTGCAGGTACCCCGCGTGGAAGGCACTTCGTAGGTGCAGATTACCCAGTGGTCGAAGGGCTTGTCCGTCGAGGTCGGCGGTCATGGTGTGGTCTCGCATGTCGGGGCGGCGTTGTTGCGGCTGCTGGCTGATCGCAGCGGGCTGACGCAGGCGCTGTCGGTGGCGCTGAGCCGGCGTGGGTTCGTCCCGGGCCGGGACCGGGGCAGGGTGCTGGTCGACCTGGCGGTGATGATCGCCGATGGCGGTGAGGCGATCACGGATATCGAGGTGCTGCGCCACCAGTGTGAGGTGTTCGGCCAGGTCGCGTCGCCAGCGACGTGCTGGCGGGCCCTCGATGAGATCAGTGACGTCGGGCTGCGTCGGATCGCCAGGACGCGGGCGAAAGTCCGTGCCCGGGTATGGGGCCTGATCGGGTCGGTGCCGTCTGCTCGTGCCGCGGGCCGGGATCTCGGCGAGGGCGTGGTGGTGCTGGATGTGGACTCCACGATCGTGCTCGCGCACAGCGACAAGGACGGCGCGGCGGCCACCTACAAGCACACGTACGGCTTCCATCCGATCCTGGTGACCTGCGACAACACCGGCGAACTGCTGACGATCAAACTGCGGCCCGGCAACGCCGGAGCCAACACCGCCGCCGACCACCTCACCGTGCTGACCGAGGCGTTCGCGCAGGTCCCGGTCGCGCACCGGCGGCACCTGCTCATCCGCGGCGACTCGGCCGCCGCCACCCACGCCGTGCTGGACTGGCTGACCGCGCAGGACGCCAAGCGCAACCGACGCGTTGAGTACTCGATCGGCTGGTCGATCGGCGAGGCGGAACGCGCCGCCATCAGCGCGCTGCCGACCGCGGCCTGGTCACCGGCGCTGGACGCCGACGGCGGCATCCGCGACGGCGCGCAGGTCGCGGAGTTGACCGGCCTGCTCACCCTGGCCGGCTGGCCGCCCGGCATGCGGGTGATCGTGCGTCGCGAACGGCCGTACCCCGGCGCACAGTTGTCGCTGTTCGAGGAACGCGACGGCTGGCGCTACACCGCGTTCGTCACCAACACCGCCGCCGGCGCCTTGCAGTGGCTGGAAGCTCGCCACCGCGCCCACGCCCGCGTCGAAGACCGCATCCGCTGCGCCAAAGACACCGGACTGCGCCGCCTACCGTCACGCGAGTTCGCCATCAACGCCGCCTGGTGCACCGCCGCCGCCATGGCCTGCGACCTGATCGCCTGGCTACAACTGCTCACCCTCGACGGCGACCTGGCCAAAGCCGAACCGAAACGACTGCGCTACCGCCTGCTACACACCGCCGCCCGTCTCACCCGAGGCCAACGCCGCCGCCGGCTACGCATCCCATCGACCTGGCCCTGGGCCGACCAGATCACCGCTGCTTTCACCCGGATCGCGGCGATCCCCGCCCCCGGCTGACCAGCTCAGCCCTGCCCCGCCGACCGGAGGACCCAAGGAGACCACGCCCACCGCCGCGACAGACGGCCCGCCACCATGCCCCGGACCCGGTCGCATCGACAATGAACGACCGCAGACGCGGGACCGGAACGCCCGACATCAGCCGTGAACGATCGAGGCTAGGGGTTCGGCGTCGTGGCCGGGCAGCACGTCGACCGGACGGCGGGTGTGCATGTCCAGCAGTACGGTGCCGTAGACATGACCTCTGCACAAGGCGAAGTCGTCTACGTCGAGCACGGTGATCTCACCAGTGGGTGGGGTGGGCGCGGGCGCGCAGCAGGTTGAGCAGGGTGTCGCGTCCGTCCGGAAGCTCGCCGTCTCTGTGAGTGATTCGGGCGTGACGTGAAGGTGATCCTCATGTTTGACTGGGGTCTATGCGAGCGGGGGAGGCGCGGCTGGCGATCGACTGTGGCAGTGCGAGCACTACCGCGGTGGTGGCATGGCCCGACGGCAGATGGTTGTCGCTGATGTTCGACGGCGAGCCCGCCCTGCCCAGCGCGGTACTGCTCGGTGGCGACGGGAACGTGCTGACGGGCCACCAGGCGTGGCATGCCGCCGCCACCGACCCGCAGCGGTTCATCCCGGCCCCACGGCAGTCTCCCGAGCAGCGGCTCACCGTCGCCGGCTCGGATGTCGACCCACTCGATCTGGTCGCTGCCACTTTGCGGCGGGTCGCGGGGGAGGCGCAGCGGGTCGTCGGGTCGGTGGTGGAGGACGTGCGGCTGGTGGTGCCGGCCGGGTGGGGCCCGCGGCGGCGGACGTGGATGCGGCACGCCGCTCACCGGGCGGGCCTGCCCCAACCCCGCCTGATCGAAGCCCCCGTGGCGGTGGCCGGTCACCTTGTCGCGGCGGGGGTGCAGCTGCCGGTCGGGTCGTTCATCGTGGTCTGCGATGTCGGCGCCGGAGCCGAGGTCAGTGTCCTGCGGCGCGGCCCGGCCGGGTTCGAGGTGCTCGCCACCCTCGCGGATCCGAGCGCTGGCGGCAATGCGATCGACGAAGCCCTCGCCACCATGCTCGCCAACGGCAGCCCGCCGGATGAGGGGCAGCGGTGGCCGCTGCTGGCCAGCGTCGGCGCCGCGAAACAGGCCCTGGCCGACCGGGTCGCGGTGACCGTTCCACTGCCCCAGGGCTCCGCGGTGGTGCTCAACACCGGCCTGCTGGAACAAGCCGCCCACCCGGTCCTGCACCGCGTCGCCCAGCTGACGACAGAAACGATCGCCGCGGCAGAGATCAACACCACCGACCTCGCCGGTGTCTACTGCGTCGGCGGGGCCGCCCGGATGCCGCTGCTGGAAAAGGCACTCACCGAGACCGCCTCTGTCACCCCGACCCTGGTCCCAGACCCTGCCACCGCGGCAGTACGGGGCGCCGCGGATGCGGGTGCCGCGGACGCAGCGGCGGTAGGCCCGCCGGTCGAGGTGCCGGTGCCGCCGGTGCGGCGGGCGGTGGCCATCGCGGTGCCGGGATTGGCGTCCCTTGCCCTGATCTGGCAGTACTTCCTCACCGCGGAGTACAACAACGGCAGCAGAATACTGCGGGGATATCACTACTGGGTGCTCTTGAACTGGGGCGAGCTGGCCATGGCGGCCGTGCTCGCCCTGCTGGCGTGCCTGGCAGCGGGAACCGTCCTCGGCTCCCTCATCGCCGTCCACAGCCCCACGCCGGATGTCAGATCGGAAGGTGGGAAGGTCAGCGTCGGGATCCTCGCCGCGGTGTCCCTCGGAGTCGCGGTCGCCGGCCTGTACGCGGTGGTCGCCAGCCAGTACTTCAGGCTGCCGATGGGTGGGTTCCTGCGCTGGGCGTTGTGGCCGATCACCCCGATTGTGCTGATGGCCGTAGCCGTGGCGGTGGTCGCCGCCCGCCAGTGGCGGGCGCCGCACGGCGGCTGGCCGGCGCTGCTGACAGTGCCGACCGGTTCCGTAATCACCGCCACCGCGGGCATGCTGCTGATCCAGTACTCGCTGACCGCTACACGGTGGCCGCACCTGGAGCTGTGGATCGACATCGCCGGCCGCCTCGGTGGCCTCCTGCTCGGCGTAGGTGTGGTCATGGCGCTGGTGACACCGTTGGCGTTCCGCCTGATCCTCGCCACGCCGCTCGCGCTGATCGCCGCGGCGATCGTCAGTTGGCAGGCCTCTGGCGTTCTCGCGGTCTTCTACGCCATCGCCGTGGCGGTGTGGTGGGCGGCCCGGTTGTGGACCCGCATCGTCCGCCCCGCCACCCCCACACCTTCCCAGCAGGCGCAGGTAGCAATGCGGGCAGTTGATTCGCCGCCACATGGGGGTGGGTGAGGTTGCGGTGGCCGCGGCAGGTGCTGTCGCTGCTGTTCGTCCTCCTGCTCCTGATCGGCCCACCAGCGGTGCTGCTGTTCGTCGTCGACCCGCCGATGCGGGGATGGCCGACTGGGCAGCAGGTTCGGGCGTGGGTGGAGCAGCCGCTGACCGAGCAGACCCTCGCAGCCGCGCTGACCGTCGCGGCGTGGCTCGTGTGGTTGGTGCTGGCCTACACGGTCACCGTCCGAGCCCTGGCTCGCCTCCGCGCCGGCGCGGCATGGCTGCGCCGCATGCCCCTACCCACGCCCCTGCAGGCCACGGCCAGCGGAATGGCCGGAGCGGCAGTCCTCACCGTCAGCGCCAACACGGCGACCGCCGCGCCACCGGAACCTGCCCTCCCCATCGCCGCTGGCACCCTCGATAGCCGAAACCACACCGCCCACCTCGACGCCTACAGGCGCAGTGATGACGGAGTGGCGGTGTCCGGCGGCTGGCTGTCCCGGGAGGTCGCCGACCAGGTCGCCGCCGCCGCAGCCCTCGTCTGGCTACGCCGCCGCCTCACCTATCGGCCCCGCCGGCCCGGCCCTCCCGCACGCGAGGATCCGGACCTGGCCCCGCTACCCGCGACCGCCACCGCCGTGCAAGCCGCCCTCGCCGACCACCCCCCGACACCGCAGCCGGGCGACGCCACCCCGGATGGTGACGGATCCTCCGGTGCGATGCCGGCCCTCGTCTCCGGTCTTCCAGCCCCGCGCGTGGGGCTGACCGGAGCGGGCGGCGCAGCCGCGGCCCGGGGCCTGCTGGTCACCGCCCTGCTGACCGCACGCCGCCACCCGGCGATGTCGCTCGTCGTCACCCGCACCGCCCTCGCCGGCCTGCTCGGCGCCGCCGCCGAGGAACTACAGCGGCACCTGCCACGGCTGCAGGTCGTTTCCAGCCTCGACGAGGCGGTGCAGGCAGTTGATTCCCGAACTCGCGGCCACGACCGCCACGGGCTAGACGAGTCACGCCGGGGCGACGACCTGCCGGACGCCCGAGCGGCCGCGGTCCTGATCATCGACGAACCACCATCCGGTGCGGCCGCGCAGCGGTTGGCCGTCCTGCCGCCTGCCGGCGCGACCGTCGTGGTGTTGGGCGGGTGGCCAGCCGCCCCGACATGGCAGGTCGACGCGGCGGGCCACACCCACGACCCGGACCGGCCCGAGTGGCACGGACCACGGCTGTGCGTCCTCGACGCGCAGGCGGCCATCGACCTGCTCACCGTGATCGCCCACACCGACCCGCCATCCGACCAGCCCACACCGAATCCCACCCCACACGCCGTGCAGCAATCCCGCCCCAGGGTGCCGCGGCAGGCAACCGGACAGGACCCCCGTCCCCGACCCGCTGCCCCCGGCCACCGCCTCGAGCTGCGGGTCCTGGGTAACCCGATGCTGGCCTTCGGCGATGAGCCGATCGCCATCCGCCGCACCGCGGCCATGCAGGCCCTCGTGTTCCTCGCCGCCCACCCCGACGGGGCGGACAGCAGGGACCTCGTCGACGCAATCTGGCCGGGCCTGCCCCGACACTCGCTCACCGGCCGCCTCTACACGACCCTCAGCGAGCTGCGCGGCACCGTCCGGGCCGCCTGCGGGCTTGCCATCGTCGACCACACCGATGACCGCTACCGCCTCAACCCTGACCACCTGGACGTTGACCTGTGGCGCTTCCACGCCGCAGTCCAGCACGCCGCCACCGCCATCGCCAAGACCAACACCACGATCGCGTGGCAGGCGATCATCGACGCCTACCCCGGCGACCTCGCCGCCGGCCGCCCCTGGCCGTGGCTGGACCCGGTCCGAGAAGCCACCCGCCGGCACGTCATCGACGCCCACATAGCCCTCGCCGACGCCGCGTCCGACCCGCACCACGCCCTGGCCGTGCTGCAACAAGGCATCCGCGTCGACCCCTACAACGCCGACCTGCACATGCGGGCGATGAACGTCCTCGCGGCCCTCGGCGACCACGACGCGATCGCCGAACTGCACGGCACCTACACCCGCCGCCTCTCCGACGCCGGCCTCGAGCCCGGCAACGAGGTCCACGACATGGCCGCATGGTTGAACAAAGCCGTGACTCCTGGCCGGTAGCTCAAGGGAATCGGGAAAATCCGCGGACTCGTGGGCACCCGCCACGATCTTGATGGCATGAAGGAGCGGCCTCGCTCCTCGTGGATCCCGGGCGGGATGCTCGGGGTGCTCACGTCTCACGACGAAGGAGGCCCCTTATGCAGGCAGAGTACGACCGCCGGCAGATCGTGGGTATTGATCTGCTGTAGGTTCTCGTTTTCCCTGGCGGTTAAGGGATGGCGGTAGGTGGATTCGGTCCCGGATTCTCAGCTTGGTGGCGGTGCTCGTTTCTCGCGGCCGTGGCGGTTTCCTCGTGGATCGACCCCACCGTTACCGACTGGCGGCGTGCCGGGGGCCGGGTTGGTGCAGTCGAGTTCAGACCTCTGGCCGGACCGGATTCGTATGCACTAACGTCGATCTGACCCGCGTGTTCCTGTGCACGACGGTGAGGATCGGCGATGGACGACCCGAGCGTGGTGGCGGAACGCGGAGTGCTGACCGCGCCTGCGGAGGTGTGGCAGTTGGCGGTACGCCGGGCCGAGGTGATCGGCCGGCTGGCCGACGGTGATGCTGTGGGGCATGTGGCGGCGGACACGGCCGCTGCCGAGCTGGGCATTTCCCGCCGGCAGGTGTACGAACTGCTGCGGCGTTGGCGGGCCGGAGCGGGCGTGGTTTCGGATCTGGTCCCGGGCAAGTCCAGTGGCGGCCGCGGCCGTGAGCAGCTGTCCGAGCCGGTGGAGGCAGTGATCCGTGAGGTGCTACGGACCCGCTATTTGAGCAGGCAGCTGCGGTCTATGGCCGCGGTGCACCGGGAGGTCGCCCGGGTGTGCCTGAGCCGGGGGTTGCCGGTTCCGTCGAAGGGCGCTCTGGTCCGCCGGGCGGCGAAGCTCGATCCGGCGGCCGCAGTTGGGGCGCGGCAGGGACCGGACGCCGCGAGGGATCGGCGGTCCGCTGGTGGTGTCACGTTGATCGCAGCCGTGCAGAGGACCGCAGACATCCGTGCAGGCGACCGCGGAATCTCACAGCCACCGTGGTCAGCACGTGGGCGGCGAGGTCGGCGAAGTCGACCGGTTCGGTCGCCTCGGCCGGAGTGCCACGCCCGCGGATCCGGGTCTGCCCGGCGGTCTGGAGTGGTCAGCCGAAGTTGACAGCCCCGGCGGTGAACAAAACGTGATCGTCGGCCGTTGATATGCCTGACAGGACCCCCCGTTCGCGAGGAGATGCTGAGGGCAAGAGATCGCCGCGTGCAGCAGCGCTGCGGCAGGTCGGCGGTCGGCGCGAGGCGTCCCGGTCGGCATGCACCCGTCGCCGGGGTGGCGCCAGGTCCGAGCGGGACGACCAGATCGTCGGCTACTCGCTCTGAGGTGGTCGATCACGAGAGGGGCAACGTGGCAGAGACCGGTCCGGCCGAGGCAGCAGTGGTGCCGTGGCTACTGGAGGGAACCGACAGCGAAGAGCTGCGGGTGCGGGCCGGGACTTTGCTGAGCTCATGGCTCGACGACCCAGCCGTGCAGATCGCGGATGTCGCTGCGGCTCTTCGCCGGGAGAAACCACGCGGTGACCATCGGGCCGTTGTACTGGGTGCGACGCGCATGCAGTTCGTGGAGGGACTGCGAGCGATCGCGGCCGGGGAGTCCAGCGCCTACGTGGTCGCCGGCCGGCGCCGGCCGACGATCGGCACCGTCGCGACGGTCTTCTGCGGACTGGGCTCCGATCTGCACGGCAGCGGGCGGCTCCTCCACGCACGCTTCCCGGTTTTCGCCCGCGCCTTCGACCGGGTCGCCGAGGAGTTGGAACGCTACCTGCCCGGGCCACTACGCGAGGTGCTTTGGGACGGGGACGGTGCGCTTCTCGGCGACACCGTTTGGGAACATGCGTCGCTCTTCGCCCTCCATGTGGCTCAGTACCACCTGTTGGAGGCCGCCGGCGTAGCGGTGGATCAGATCATCGGGCACTCCCTGGGGGAGACCGCGGCAGCCCATTTCGTCGGTGCGCTTCCTTTTGAAGACGCCTGTCGACTCGTGGTGCGGCGCGCCGAATTGGTGGATGCGCTTCCATATCCCGGGGTGATGACGGCGATCGAGGCGACAGCGGAGGAGATGGAGCCGTTCGTCGGTCCCGAGCTTTCGGTCGCCGCGGTCAACACCGATCGCATACTGGTGATCGCCGGCAGCCCGGCCGCCGCCGACGAGGCTACCGCCGCCTTCCGCGCGCTCGGTCGATGGGCGAAACGTCTGCGGACCTCGCACGGCTTTCACTCGCCGCTCATGGATCCGACTCTCGGCGGGATCACGAACCTGGTGCGGTCGATTCCGTGGCAGGCCGTCGACCGTTCGGTGGTGTCGAGTGTCACCGGCGGTCCGGTGACCGGCGTTCAACTGAGTGATCCGTCGTACTGGACGCGGAACGCCCGCGATGCCGTACGTTTCGGCGAGTCGATGCTGCAGGCGGCCGATATGGGCGTCGGCGCCGTCGTGGAGATCGGTGTCGATAGCGTGCTCTCGCCGATGATCGCGTCGAACACCACCCGCGATGTGCTGGCGGTGCCGCTGGTGTCGGACTCCGGTTCCGAGGAAAGGATGTTCCTGGCCGCACTGGCAAGCCTGCACGTGGCCGGGACAGATGTGCGCTGGGCCGAGCTGGTGCCGGAGCGATCGGCCGTTGACCTCGTCCTGCCGGGGCGACCCATCCGGCCGAACCTGCCGGACTCGGTGGAGCAACCTGTCGCCCGGCCGGTCGACAGTGAGTTGCTCGACCTCGTGCTCGGGACCGTACGCGCGGTGCTGGGCCGTGGCCGGGACGCCGAGATCGACGCCGACGTGCCGTTCGCCGGACTAGGCGGGGGATCCTTGGCGGCGGTCGAGCTGCGCGCCCGGCTCAACGCGGCGACCGGCTTGACGTTGCCCGTGAGTCTCGTCTTCGACTACTCGAGTCCACGCTTGCTCGCTGCGCACCTGGCGGAAAGGCTCACGGGCCGCGAACGGGCCTCCGATCGGCCGGCCGAGACCCGAGCCACGGCCGCTGCGGCGGAGGACCCGATCGTCGTCGTCGGCATGGCATGTCGTCTGCCCGGCGGGATCGCCGGCCCCGAAGACCTTTGGACGGTGCTGTGCAACGAACATGACGTCGTCAGCGCGTTTCCGGCCGATCGCGGCTGGGATCTGGAACGGCTCTACGATCCCGAGCTTTCCCGCCCCGGAACCTCGATCACGGAACAGGGCGGTTTCCTGGACGACGTCGCCGCGTTCGATGCGGGCTTCTTCGGCCTGTCCGCCCGTGAGGCCGTCACGATGGATCCCCAGCAGCGCCTCGCTCTTGAGACGTCGTGGGCGGCGCTGGAGAACGCTGGCATCGACCCGCGATCGTTGGCCGGCAAGCCGGTGGGGGTCTTCGCCGGGGTGTATTCCTCCGGCTATCGGGACACCGCGCTGCGCAGTGGCCTCGACGTCATGGGGCAGGTGATGCTCGGCTCGCTGGGCAGTCTGGTCTCCGGTCGCATCGCCTACACACTGGGGCTGGAGGGCCCGGCGCTGAGCATCGACACCGCATGCTCCTCGTCCTTGGTGGCTCTGCACGATGCGGCCCGCGCGATACGCGCCGGCGAATGCGACATGGCGCTGGCCGGCGGCGTGACGGTGATGTCCGAACCCGACATCTTCGTGGCCTTCTCGGAGATGGGCGGGTTGAGTCCGGACGGCCGGTGCCGCGCCTTCTCCGACGAGGCCGACGGCACGGGCTGGTCCGAAGGCGTGGGTTTCCTCGTCCTCGAACGGTGGACCGACGCCCGTCGCAACGGACACCGTGTCCTGGCGGTGGTGCGGGGCAGCGCGGTGAACCAGGACGGGGCCTCCAACGGCCTCACCGCACCGCGCGCCGTGGCCCAGGAGCGCGTGATCCGTGCCGCGCTGTCCGCCGCCGGTGTGGAGCCGGCCGATGTCGACGCCGTGGAGGCGCACGGCACCGGCACCAGGCTCGGCGATCCGATCGAGGCCGAGGCCGTCTTCGCCACCTATGGGACCGGGCGACCGGCGGACGGTCCGGTCGCCCTCGGATCGCTGAAGTCCAATATCGGGCACACCCAGGCGGCCGCGGGCGTGGCCGGTGTCATCAAAGTGATTCTCGCCTTCCGCCACGAGTTGCTCCCGCGGTCGCTGCATCTCGACCGGCCGAGCTCCCACGTCGATTGGGATGACCGGAAGGTCCGGCTCCTCGCCGAGGCGACGCCCTGGCCACGGGGTACGCGTCCCCGGCTGGCCGGCGTGTCGGCTTTCGGGATTTCGGGGACCAACGCACACCTGATCCTCGAGGAACCGCCGGTGGAGCCGTCCCGGCCGCCGAACCCACCCACCGCGCCGGCCGTTGCGCTGCCGTGGCTGCTCTCGGCCGCGAGCGCCGAAGCCCTGCAGGACCAGGCCGATCGGCTCCGGGGATTTCTGACCCGGGCTCCCGACGCCTGCGTCGACGATGTCGGGCTGACTCTCCTGCGGGGCCGGGCCCGCGGTACGCATCGTGCCGTGCTGATCGATCCGGATCGGGACGACGTCGCAGCCGGCCTTTCGGCCCTCGCATCGGGCCGGCCGCACGATGTGGTCGTCCTCGACCGGGTCCGGCGAGCGGGCGGCATCGCGATGCTCTTCGCCGGCCAGGGAACGCAACGAGCCGGTATGGGCCGGCAGCTGGCCCGGTACGAGCCGGTGTTCAAAGAAGCGTGGGACGCCGTCGCGAAGCATTTCGAACCACACCTCGGGCGCCCGCTGGCCGACCTGGTGAACGACGATCAGCTCGTCGTGGCCGGCCGGACGGAATGGGTTCAGCCGGCGCTCTTCGCCCTGCAGGTGGCGCTCGCCCGCCTGGCGGCAAGCTACGGCGTTCAACCGGACTATGTGCTCGGGCACTCCGCCGGCGAGGTCGCGGCAGCGCACATCGCCGGGGTGCTCTCGCTGCCCGACGCGTGCCGTCTGGTCCTGGCCCGCGGGCGGCTGATGCAGGAGCTGCCGGCCGGCGGCGCGATGGCGGCGATCGAGGCCTCGGAGGACGAGGTGACACCCCTGCTGGGTGCCCGGGTCGATCTGGCCGTCGTCAACTCGGACCGTTCCCTGGTGGTTTCCGGCGACGAGGACGAAGTAGCTCGGATCGCCTCGGTGTTCTCGGATCTGGGACGCCGTACGCGCCGCCTGCCCGTCTCCCATGCGTTTCATTCCCATCGCATGGTTCCGATGCTCGAGCGATTCGAGGAGGTGCTCGAATCCATCGACTTCCGGGCTCCCCGAACGCCTCTGGTCTCCTGCACGACCGGTCGGCTGGCCGGCGAGGAGCTCCTGTCCACCCGCTACTGGTGCGATCAGGTGCGCAAAACCGTCCGGTTCGCGGACGGCGTGGCGACGCTACGGACGCGCGGTGTCACGCGGTTCGTGGAAGTGGGACCGGATGCCGTCCTGTCCGCGGGGCTCGATGCCGGCGATGACGAGCTCGTCGTATCGCTGCTGCGCGGAAGCCACCGAGCCGAGTCACCGGCGCTGACGAAGGCCCTGGCGGAACTGCACGCGTCAGGCGTCGAGATCGACTGGTCGTCTCGGGTTCCGCGCGGAGCGCGCCTGGTCGAGCTGCCGACCTACCCGTTCCGCCGGGACCGCCATTGGCCCCGCCGGGCGACGTCCGAGTCAACGGACCCCGGTCCCCGGACGGCCCGGACGAGCGCGTGGTGCCACGACGTCGAGTGGCGGCCGGTCCCGTCCGGCGGCGGGTCACGCCTGGCTCACGGCGAACGCTGGCTGGTGCTGGGCGCCGGTCGCAAGCCGATGGAGGATGCGCTGCGACGCGCCGGCGCCGAAGTGGCCGGCATCGGCGCCGACCATCTCGGCGGGGCCGAACTGGAACAGGTGCGAAGCGCTCTGGGACAAACCGCTGACGCCCGCCCGGCGGCCGGCGTGCTGTGGCTCCCGGGCCCGGCTGCACTCGACTATCTGCCCGCGTTGCTGCGCACCCTGGTCCGCAGCGGGACCCCGGGCCGGTTGTGGGTCGCGACCAGAGGCGCGGTCCGGATATCCGGCGACGACCTGCCGCCGGATCCGCGCGCGGCGATGCTCTGGGGAGCCGGCCGGGTCGCCGCCCTGGAACATCCCCGGCTGTGGGGCGGGCTGGTCGATCTCCCGGTTCCTCCTGATCAGGTCGATGCCCGGCAGCTGCTCGACCTGATGACCACCGGCCACGAAGACCAGATCGCGCTGCGCGGCGAGACGGTCCACGCACGCCGGCTGTCGCCGATGAGGTCCTCGAACTCCGCCGGCTGGCGACCGTCGGGAACCGTGCTGATCACCGGCGGCACCGGAGGGTTGGGCGCTCATCTGGCGGTGTGGCTGGCCGAGAACGGGGCTTCCCATGTCGTCGTTCTCAGCCGCCGCGGCCCCGATGCGCCCGGCGCCGGCGAGGTGCGCGCCCAGGTCGCCGCCGCCGGCGCCCGGGTAAGCGTCATCGCCGGCGACGTGCGCGATCGCGGCAGCGTCGCCGCGGTTCTGCGGACCATCGCCGACCAGGGCGAGACGTTACGCTCGGTGTTCCATCTGGCCGGTACGGTGCTCCCGCGCGCCCTCGTCGACCTCGGCCCGGCCGAGATGTCCGAGCGCGCCGCCGCGAAGGCCGAGGGTGCTCGCGTCCTGGTGGACCTGCTCGATCCGGCATCTCTGGACGCCCTCGTCCTGTTCTCCTCGGTGGCCGGCGTCTGGGGAGCGCGTGACCTGGCCGCCTATGCGGCCGGCAACGCCTTCCTCGACGCGTTCGCCGAACGTTGCCGGGCGGACGGATGGCCGGTGACCGCGGTGGCGTGGGGTCCGTGGGAGGGCTCCGGGATGGGTGGCGGTGAGCACGGCACCGTCCTGGCGCGGGCCGGGTTGCGCGCGCTGTCCCCG
This sequence comes from Micromonospora sp. CB01531, assembly GCF_001905095.1. Classification (GTDB taxonomy): domain Bacteria; phylum Actinomycetota; class Actinomycetes; order Mycobacteriales; family Micromonosporaceae; genus Micromonospora. The sequence continues at coordinate 14,204 of NZ_LWLS01000131.1, read as the reverse complement.
CGGACCGCCCTCGACCTGTTGCCCGCACTGATCGGACGGGACAGCCCGACGACCGTGGTCGCCGATCTGGACCGGGCCACCTTCGCGAGGCTGTTCACCATGTCCCGCCCGAGTCCGCTGCTCGGCGGCTTGCTGGAGCCCGATGCCGACCAGCGGCCGCCGCGACCCGCGTCCGGCGATGAGCCGTCGGCCTGGAGCGCCAGCATCCGTCTGCTGGCACCGGACGAACAACTGGCTGCCGCCCGCCGGGTGGTCGCCGACGCGCTGACCGCCATTCTCGGAACGCCGCCCGAGGAACGTATCGACGGCGATCAGGCGTGGCCGAACACCGGCCTGGACTCGGTCGGTGCGGTGGAACTCCAGCTGCGGCTGTGCCGGGCCACCGGACTGCAGCTGCCCACGACGCTGGCCTTCGATCACCCGGGGCTGGACGCCCTCGCTGCCCAGCTCGTGCAGACGGCCACCCGGACGGCCCACGACGCCGTTCTGAGCCGTGCCATCGACGAGATCGAGCACCAGTTCGCCGCGCTGCCGGCCGGCTCGCCCGCCCGGGTGTCCGCCGCCGCCCGGCTCGCCGCCGTGGCCGACCGCCTCCACCCGCCGACGCTCGGCAGCGCTGCCGCGTCCGAGGCCGACGAACTCGCCGACCATGTGGCCACCGCCGACGACGAACAACTTTTCGCGCTTCTCGAGGCGAACAGCACGACTCATCTGACCGCCAGGAAGAGGGACGAGGATGCCTAGCTTCGCGGAGCCGGCCACCGCAGATGCACTTCGCAGCAACCTGAGGCGCGCGGTGCTGGAACTGGCTGACGCCCGGCGCACGATCACGAAGCTGGACGCTGCGGCCGCCGAGCCCATCGCGATCGTCTCGATGGCCTGCCGTTTTCCCGGCGGGGCCGACACTCCCGAACGCTTCTGGGACCTCGTGCGAAGCGGCCGCGACGTGGTCGGCCCCCTACCCGATGACCGGGGTTGGGATCCCGAAGGCGACGGTACCTACACCCCGCGCGGCGGGTTTCTCGACGGCATCGGGAACTTCGACGCCGAGTTCTTCGGCATCAGTCCGCGCGAAGCACTGGCGATGGACCCGCAACAGCGACTCGTCCTCGAGTTGAGCTGGGAGGTGCTGGAGCGTGCCGGCCTCGACCCGCGCGGGCTCAGCGGCACCGGCGCCGGCGTCTATCTCGGTGTCACGCTCGCCGACTATGCCGATCTGCTGCGCCGGACCGGAGTGGACACCGGCAGTCATCTGCTGACCGGAAACGCGATCAGCGTGGTGTCCGGCCGGATCGCATACACCCTCGGCCTGCGAGGGCCGGCGGTCAGCCTCGACGCGGCGTGCGCGTCCTCGCTGGTCACGGTGCACGATGCGGTCGCGGCGCTGCGCTCCGGCGAGATCTCGCTGGGCATCGCCGGCGGCGTGACCCTGATGTCCACCACGTTGTCCTTCGCCGAGTTCGCCAAGATGGGCGGCCTGTCGAAGGGCGGGCGATGCGCGGCGTTCGCCGAGGACGCCGACGGCATCGTCTGGTCGGAAGGTGCCGGGGTGGTGTTGCTGGAGCGGTTGTCCGACGCGCGCGCCAACGGTCACCCGGTGCTCGGACTGGTCCGCGGCAGCGCGGTCAACCAGGACGGGGCCTCGAACAGCCTGTCCACCCCGCACGGAAAGGCCCAGCAGCAGGTCATCCGGGCAGCGCTCGACGCCGCCTCGCTGACGGTCGACGACATCGACGTGGTGGAGGCCCACGGGACCGGCACGCCGCTGGGCGACCCCATCGAAGCGGGTGCGCTGCTGGCCACGTACGGCACCCGGCGCGCCGGCAGCGGCCCGGTATGGCTGGGCTCCGTCAAGTCCAACATCGGGCACACACAGGGAGCCGCGGGCATCGCCGGGCTGATCAAGATGGTTCTGGCCATGCAGCACGAATGGATGCCGGCCACGCTGCATGCCGAACGCCCCTCGACCCGGGTCGACTGGGACAGCGGCGCCGTGCGTCTGCTGCAGGAGGCCCGAGCCTGGCCGGGCGCCGATCGGCTCCGCCGAGCTGCCGTATCCTCATTCGGTATCAGCGGCACCAACGCCCACGTCATCGTCGAACAGGCACCGGACCTCGTCCACGGCGCACCGACGGCTTCCGGCGGCGCCGCGCCGTGGGTACTGACCGCGCGCCGGGAGACGTCGCTGCGTGAGCAGGCCCGGCGCCTTGCTCAGTATGTCCACCGACACCCGGACGCCGACCCCGCCGCGGTCGGCGCGGCGCTCGCCGCCCGCTCCCGGTTCGCGAGTCGTCTGGTCGTCGACGGCACCAGCTCGCAGCGGACGGCGGCCCTGCTGGCCGCCGCCGACGGCATCGAGCACCCGGAACTGGTCACCGGCCGGACGATGCCGGGATCGGACCGTGTCGTGTTGGTCTTTCCCGGCCAGGGCGGCCAATGGGCGGGGATGGCCGAGCAGATGATGGTGTCCTCGCCGGCGTTCGCCGCGGAGATCACCGCGTGCGCCGAGGCGTTGGCCCCCTATGTCGGCTGGTCGCTGACCGAGGTCCTGACCGGCGAGGCCGACCCGCTCTGGCTGGAGCAAGTGGACATCGTCCAACCGGCGTTGTTCGCCGTGATGCTCGCCCTCGCCGCGGCCTGGCGTGCTCTGGGCGTCAGCCCGGCAGCAGTCGTGGGCCACTCGCAGGGGGAGATCGCCGCGGCGGTGGTCGCGGGCGTGCTCAGCCGGGAAGACGGGGCGCGCATCGTGGCCCAGCGGGCGCAGGCGTTGCGGGGGCTTTCCGGCACGGGCGGCATGGTGTCGATCGAGGCTCCCCTCGACCACGTCCGGCGCATGGTGGCCGACCTGCCACCGGATCTGACGGTCGCGGCGGTCAACGGCCCGCTCGCCGTGGTCGTCGGTGGCAGCGGCCCGAGCCTGGACGTGCTCCTGTCCACCTGTGACGCGACGGGCACGCCGGCCCGCCGGGTAGCCGTCGACTACGCCTCGCACACACCGGGAATGACGGTGCTTCGGGACAGGCTGCTGACGGACCTGGCCGGGCTGGTCCCCGCGCCCGCGGCGGTGCCTTTCTATTCGACCGTCCAGGCCGCGCCACTCGCGGGCGAGAAGCTGGACGCCGAATACTGGTACCACAATTTGCGCGAGCCGGTCGAGTTCGCCCGCACCGTCGAGGCCCTTCTGGCCGACGGCTTCACCACGTTCCTGGAGTGCAGCCCGCATCCGCTGCTGATCGCCGCGATCAAAGACGTCGCCGAGGCTGCCATGAACGCCGGAGTGACCGCGATCGGCACGCTACGCCGACGCGACACGGACGCCGTCCCGCTGCTGCGGCCGGCTTCGGAGCTTTTCGTACGCGGAACCCCGGTCGCCTGGCCCTGGCCCGCCACGGCCGACGTCGCCGCGGTGAGCGCCCAACTGCCGGTCTACGCCTTTCACCGCAGCAGCTACTGGCCGGCCGCCACGGGGCGCCCGGCCGGCGATGCGGCCTCCTGGGGGCTCGCCGACGCCGGCCACGGTCTGCTCGGTGCCATGCTGACCCCCGGTCCGGACGGCGATGGACCGCTGCTGACCGGACGGCTCTCCCTCGCCACCGCCCCGTGGCTGGCCGACCACCAGGTTCGCGGCACACCGCTGTTGCCCGGCACCGCGCTGGTCGAGTGCGCGCTGCGCGCGGGTAAGCTGGCCGGCTTCCCGCATCTGTCGGAGATGACCCTGCACGCGCCGTTGCTGCTGCCCCCGCAAGGCTCGGTGGAGCTTCGCGTGCAGATCGCCGCGGCCGACGAGGCCGGCGACTGCCGCGTCCTGGTCCACGCGCGTCCGGACACCGGAGCCACCGCACCGTGGACCCTGCACGGCGAGGGCCGGCTGACCGCGGTGCCCACCCCCGCGAGATCCGAGACGGACTTCGCGTCCTGGCCGCCACCCGGCGCGAAGCCGATATCGACGGACGGTTTCTACGAGGCTCTCGCCGCGCGCGGCTACGACTACGGCCCCGCCTTCCGCGGACTTCGCGGCGTCTGGCGGCGCGGCGCGGACGTCTTCGCCGACGTCGCTCTCCCGGATGAACTACGCCCCGCGGCTCGGCTCTTCGGGCTGCACCCCGCGCTGTTCGATGCCGCTCTGCAGGCCGGCTCCCTGGGCGAGGACGCCGACCGCCTGGGCACCGTACTGCCCTTCGCCTGGTCCGGCGTCCGGCTCCACGCAGCCGGTGCGAGTGCCCTGCGGGTACGCATCAGCACCTCGGCCGGTGGCACACTCACACTGACCGGCGCCGATGCCACTGGTGCCCTCGTCCTGACGGTGGACCAGCTCGTCGTACGTCCGCTGCCCGAGACGGCCGTCCCGTTCGGCGCAGCCGACGGTCTGTACCAGGTGGACTGGGTGGCGCTCCCGGCCGGCCGGCCCGGTGATGACCTCCGGAATCCGCTGTGCCTGCCCGACCCCGCCACCGACGACCTGCACACGTCGCTGACCGTCGCCGCGGAACGGCTGCGAGCACGATTGCGCGACAGCCCCGGCGACGAGCGGATCCCCGTGATCACCCGGCAGGCGGCCGTCGTCGTCGCACGCGACCGGGCCGCTATCGACCCGGTGGCCGCCGCGGTGACCGGGTTCGTCCGGTCCGTCCAGGCGGAGTTCCCGGGCCGGCTCGTGCTCGTCGACGTCGACGCTGCGCAGGTCATCGACGAAAAGCTGCTGGGCGACGTCGCCGCCTGCGACGAGCCGGAACTGGCCGTACGCGGTGGCCAGCTCTACGGACGACGCCTGGTCACGGCCAGGACCGGCTTCCGGCATCCGTCGGCCGCCCAGCCGGGATGGCGGGTGGAGGCGGGCAGTTCCGGCTCCGTCGAGTCGCTCGCCGTCGTGGACTCCGTGCACGCCGAGCGGCCCCTGGGCGACCGGGACGTCCGCGTGGCGGTTCGCTACGCGGGGGTCAACTTCCGGGACGGCCTGCTCGCTCTCGGGCTCTACCCGGAGACGGCGGAGATGGGCAGCGAGGGCGCCGGCGTGGTCACCACGGTCGGCCGCGATGTCAGCCGCGTCCGGGTCGGCCAGGCCGTGATGGGAGCCATGCCGGGCGCCTTCGGGCCGGACACCGTGGTCGACGAGCGGGTTTTGGCGCCGGTGCCGGAGAACTGGACCTTCGCACAGGCGGCGTCCGTCCCGCTCGCCTTCCTGACCGCCTACCACGCGCTGGTCACTCTCGGCGGTGTCCGGCCGGGATCCCGGGTGCTGATCCATGCGGCCGCCGGGGGAGTCGGGACAGCTGCCGTGCAACTCGCGCGGCACTTCGGAGCCGAGGTCTTCGCCACCGCGAGCCCCTCGAAGTGGCCGGTCCTGCGCGCGCTCGGCCTCGACGACCGGCACATCGCCTCCTCGCGCGATACCGGCTTCGAGCACCAGTTCGGCGTCGTGTCCGGTGGCGCCGGGATGGACGTGGTGCTCAACAGCCTCATCGGCGAGCTCACCGACGCGTCGTTGCGCCTGATGCCGCGCGGCGGCGTGTTCGCCGAGGCCGGCCTGCGCGACATTCGCGACCCCCACCAGGTCGCCCTCGACCATCCCGGGGTTCGGTACCGGCCGTTCAAGACTCTCGACGGCGGCCTCGACGCCGCCGCGGCCGCCCTCGACGAACTGGTCGACGGGTTCACCCGCGGTCATCTGCAACTGCCGCCGTTGACCAGCTGGGAACTCGCCGAGCTGCCGGCCGCGCTCAGCGCGCTGATCCACGGCCAGCACATCGGCAAGCTCGTCGTCGGCCTGCCGCGGCCCACCCGGCACGGAACCGTGCTGATCACCGGAGGGACCGGGCTGGTCGGGAGCCTCGTCGCGAAACACCTGGTGCAACACCACCACGTGCCCGGTGTGCTCCTGCTGAGCCGTCGCGGACCGGCCGACCCGGGAGCAACTCAGTTGCGGGAACAACTGGCGAAGTACGGCGCCCACGTCGACATCGTGGCCTGCGACGTCACGGACCGCCGGGCCCTGGCCGCAGCCATCGACGGTATCCCCGCCGAACGCCCTCTCACCGGCGTAGTGCACGCGGCGGCCGTGGTCGAGGACGGCCTGCTCGAATCGGTCGACGAGGCGAGGCTGCGCGCGGTGCTCGGCCCGAAGGCGGACACCGCGCGGCACCTGTACGAACTCACCCTCCGGCACGACCTGACCATCTTCACCCTGTTCTCCTCGATGGCCGGCATCACCGCGACGGCCGGACAGGCCGCGTACGCGGCGGCGAACGCCTACGTCGACGCTCTGGTCCAGTGGCATACCGCCAACGGCCGGCCCGGGAAATCCATCGCCTGGGGTCGATGGGAGTCGGCTTCCACCCTGACCGGGCGGCTCTCCGACATCGACCTGGCCCGGATGAAGCGGGCCGGCCTGCTGGCAATGCCGACCGAGCAGGGTCTGGCACTCTTCGACGCCGCACACTCGGCGCCCGCCGCTGTGCTCGCCGCAGCACGCCTCGATCCCAGCGCAGGGACGGGCGAACGGGCACCGGCTCTGCTGTCAGCGCTGCGAGCCCGTGCCTCACGGCAGCAACGGCCGGTAGCCGGCGCCGCGACCACCCCTACCGAGGACGACCTGATCAACCGCTTGGCCGCGCTCGCACCACCCGAGCGCGAACGACGTCTGCTCGAACTGATCCGGTCGCACACCGCGGTCGTGCTCGGTCACCAGCAACCGGAAGCGATCGACATCGAGCGGTCGTTCCGCGATCTCGGCTTCGACTCGCTGTCGTCCGTGGAGCTCCGGAACCGCCTCGCGGCCGCCACCGGGACCCGGCTCGCTCCGACCGCCATCTTCGAACACCCCACACCTCGGGCGATGGCCGGCCACCTGTCCGAGAACCTGCGGGAACCCGCCTCGACGGCGGCGGCCCGGGAACCACGGGCCGAAATCCTGAACACGGCCGACCTGCTGCTGCGCCAAGCGGTCAGCACCGGCACACTTCGCGATTTCCTGACGAGCATGGCGGCCCTGGCCGACCTGTCCCCGATCTGGTCGGCGGACAACCCGCGGCGGCCCGTCACGCTGCTCGGCCGCACCGGCAACGCTCCCACCTACTATTTGCTGGCCTCGCTCTTCGGTAAGTCCGCACAGGAGTCGTACTGGCAACTCTCCGAAAGATTCTCCGGCGGACCCGAGGTGCGCCTGCTGTTGCACCCCGGCTACGCGGACGGCGAAGCCCTGCCCCGATCAGCGCCGGACGTCCTCGGCGGCCACGCTGATTCCATCATCGAGTTCCACTCCGACAACACTCCATTCGTCCTGGTCGGATATTCCTCGGGAGCGCCGGTCGCCCACGCCTTGGCCACGGAGCTGCACCGACGAGGGCGCTCCCCGCTGGGCGTAGTCATGATCGATCCGATCGACTTCGAGATCGACCGCCTCGACAACGTCAACGGCATCCAGAACGAGCTCGCCCGACGCAACGAGCAACTCGGCGATCTCGGCTGGAATTGGGCGCTCGCTATGGCCCGCTATGCGACATTCACCTGGCCCACGTCCCAGCACCCCGCCGACGAGATTCTCATCCTGCGAGCGACCCGGGCCCTGGACGGGACGGAAAGATCGCCGGACGACGTCGACAAGCCATCGGGGGCGGCCCTCGTCGACATCGACGCCGACCACTTCAGCGTTCTGAAGGAGGCGGTGGACAAGACCAGCGAGGCGATCTCGCAGTGGGCCGGCCGTCTGCCGAGGAGCGAGCGAAGCCCGCAAATCTCCGGATAATCCAGCCGTCGCCCGACGGGACGGTGCGCAATCTCTTCGGCATCCGGGAGGGCGCCGGCCGAGGCCGGGTGCCTTGCTCGTCGCGAGATCGTGCTGCTCCGCCTCCGCCGGGATGACCGGACAACTCCGCGCATAGATCTCTTTGGCGCCACCCATCGCCCGGGTCGCAGCTACCGGTGAGACGCGCTCCGGACCAGTTCTTGGGTGCCGAGCACGGCGAGCAGGGCCCAGCTTGTCGGCGCGACCTCGGAGCCGGGTTCGGTGTCAGAGGCGACGATGCGTACGCTCCTGCTCTACGGGTCGCACTTCGCTGCTGAAGCAGCCGCATCACGACGTCGAGCTCATCGGCGACGGCAGCGCGGACCGCCAGCGTTCGGGAATCCATGCCGAGGCCCCGTTACTGCTCGGCCGGCTGCTCTTGACCGCGGCGGTGTGCGGCGGTGGCGATCAGCTGGACGTCGCCGCCGCCGGCGGTGCGGGCGGCCGCGGTCGCTGCACGCAGTGCGGTGAACTCGGCGGCGTTCAGGTCGGCGATGACGCGCTCGTGGCGGAACAGTTCGGCGAGTTCGTCGGCGGTGGCCTGCAGCTGCTCGCCGAGCCAACTGACCGAAGTCCACCGCCGATCAGTCCAGGATGGCCAGGACGGCGGGGCGCAGCGTTTCCAGCAAGTCGCCGCCTTCTCCAGCATCAATCAAGCCGGAAAAACCTTTCCTTGCGTGACAGGCTGTAGAGGGCTCATGTGAGGACCTCGAACGCGTCGTCGTAGATTCCACGCTGGTGGATCCGCGCTGGGACGAGGCGGTGCGGTGGGTGCTTGCTCCGCGAGGCCGGTATCGACGAATCTCTCACCTGGACCCCGCCGGGTCGCCTCGCTGCAGGCTTGGACCGGCCTGGAGCTGCCCCCGTTCACGGTCACCTCCGAGGTCGGTCGCCGGCACTGGATCAGCCTGCTCAAGGCCACCGAACGGCAACTGGTGCTCGCCGACGCCCGCCCCGGCATGCTCACCGACATCGCCGACTACCTGTGGACTGGGAACACGCCGCCACGTTGGACACCCCGCTCTCCGCCGAAGCCGCCAGCCACGCCCGCCGCCTGGCGATCGCCGGCGGCAGTCGTCTCGAACCGGCGAAGGCTCTGGCCGCGCCCAGCGCGGCGTCCTCGTCGACCGGCTCCACCACGCCGCAGGCTGCGCCGACCAGGCGGGTCAACCCGACGGTCTGCATGCCGTCGGTACGCACGACGCGCAGACTCACGTTCGGCTACCCTCCAGCGCATGGCCTTCGATGCACACGTGCTCAGAGTACTGATCGCCTCTCCAGGTGACACGGCCGAGGAGCGCCATGCCGTCTCCCGCGCGCTACACGGTTGGAACGCCGCCCGTGCGGAGGGGGTGCAAGTGATCCTCCTACCGACTCGCTGGGAAACTGACGCAGTCCCGCGGCTTAGCACGAGCGGTCAGGGCGTGATCAACGAACAGCTCGACAAAGCAGACATCGTTTTCGCCCTCTTCGATACTCGCCTTGGCATGGCAACCGAGGCAGCAGTGTCCGGGACGGCTGAAGAGATCGAACGGGCCCACGCCGCAGGCAAGCCGGTGCATGTGTACTTCTCCGATGAGCCAATCCCGCGTGACGCTGACCTCCGACAGGTCGAGGCGCTAGAGAAGTTCAAACAGAGGCTCATGCCGCTGAGCCTGCTCGGCACCTACGCCTCGTCTGACGATCTCGGATACCAGGTGCGACAGGCTATCGAGAGCGACCTCGACCGCCTGAATCTCGGCGCGGTCCGCGCCCAGGACCGGGCCCACGTCGGGTAGGGCCTGGATCGCCTGGAACCCCGCGTGGTGCTTCAACTCGTCGCTGACCTGCTTGCCGACCTGGTCGATCTCGAAGGTGCACGCGCCGATCAGCCGGAGTAGGACAGCACGCGTGCCTGGAACGGTGGGTCGGGCCGCAGCTCGTCGAGCTGCCGCCGGCCGGCGGCGCCGAGCATGTCCGAGGGCGCCAGGGTGGCGCCCTGCCGGGCGAGCACGGCGTGGGCCTGTGCCTGGAGCCCGGACCGCAGCGCGACGAGCTTGGCCCGGTGCCGCACAGACTCCCGCAGTGCCCGCACCTGCGGCGGGGCGATCCACGCCTCGGGCAGGCGGCCCATGCGCAGCAGGTCGGCCAGGTCGGCGGCGTCACGCTCGTCGTTCTTCACCCGCCGATCCGCGATGCCTTTCATTCCCAACGGGTGGGCCAGGTGCACCGTGGCGCCGGCCTCAGCGAGGACACCCGCGGCAGACTCCGACTCACCGGCTCGACACCGATCGAGGAGAACCGGCGCTCACGGTCGACCCACGTCACCGGACCGACCAGCCCAAAGACCAAGCGTCACCTGGTGAACACACCCAGACGCTTCACGGCCCTTCGCGAGTCGAAGAAATTCGACACGATCAATGATCAGTGACGATTCCTAATCAAGTTGGTGAGCCTCGACGCCCTCGACCTGATCGCCGCGGCGCTGCGTTGAGTCGCCGAGCAGTCGCAGAGCAACGGTCACGTCCCGCTCGGCGGTCTGCCTCCGACATGGAGGCCGCCGACCTGCGGGTGTGAGGTCGTGTAAGGCGGTGTGAGGTCCTGTAAGCCCAGCAAGCCGCGACTGTGGGCTGTAGCCGCCATAGCGTCGACTCACCGCCACCCGGCACCGCGGCAGCCCCGCATGACTTCACCTGCCGCCCAGCCCTCGGTGACCAAGATCGACAGGTAGGAGGCAGCGATGAGAACCCGAGCGTCGTCGGCAGCCACGATGACGGCCTGTGTCCTTCTGCTCGCGGTCGTACCGGCCGTGCTCATTCACCTCGCCGCCTGGCCTGACCTAGACGGGTCGTGGACGGCCAAGCTCCAGGAGTGGATCCAGCAGCCCCTGACCGCCGGTTTCCTTGCCGTCCTTGCCTACATCGCGGCCTGGCTGATGTGGGCGCTGCTCGCCACCGCCGTTACCGCCCACGCCTACACCCGGCTCACCCGGATGCTGCGATGGCTGCCGGCTCTGCACCTACCGGGACCGCTGCGAAGCCTCACCGCCGCCATCCTGGGTGTCACCGCCATCAGCGCTAGCACCGTCCCCGCGCACGCCGCCGGCACCCCCACCGTCACCACCTCGGACGAGGCCATCCACCCGGCCCGGCCGGCGGGCGCTGCCATCCCCACGCCTCGCGCCGCTGATCGCCCGACCGGCACCTCCCGACCCGAAGGCGAACTCCACGACACCTACACCGTCCGGCGCGGTGACACGCTGTCCGGCATCGCCCGCCGCTGTCTCGGCGACGCGGACCGCTGGCGCGACATCTTCGCCGTCAACCGCGGCACCCACTTCAAGGCTGGGGGGACACTGCGCGACCCCGATCTGATCTATCCCGGCTGGACCCTCCAGCTGCCCACCACCGCCCGAGACCCGCACCAGGCCACGCCTCCCGCTCAGAAGGCATCCCCGACGCGACCCGAACCACGTAAGCCGCAATCCGACGCGACCCCGCCGCCGGCCCACCCCACGCCCGCCACCACCGCACAACATGCCCCGCCACCGGAATCGCCCGCGACCGCCACTGGCACACCCCGTGATGACGCGGCCGTCTCGCCCACCACTACGGCGTCCGGACCGGCGCCCGCAACCACCCTGGACGACCGAGGCGAGCAACGCCATGTGCGGGGGGTGCCTCTGCCGACCGGCAGCTGGGTCGACCTCGGCCTGGCCGTGGCCATCGCCGCCGCCGTCGCCCTGGTATGGGCGCACCGCCGACGCCGCTACGTGCCCCGTAAGCCCTCAACGTCGCCCCGCATGGATGACCCGGACCTGGCGCCGATGCCCCGCGTGGTCAACCAGATCCGCCGCAACCTGAGACTCGCTGCCGCCCAGCCCGACGAGGCGGGCCACGACGCCAACAACAGGAACCATGACGCCATCGACGCCCAGGATCCCGGCGACGGCCCCGATGAGGACGATGCCGTCAACGGCGAACATCGCGCGCCTGACCTGGACCATGCCCCCGACGACGGTGAAGCCCTGCCGGTAGCGCCAGCCCTCGCGCACCCGCTGTCGGCGCTCTGGCCGCCAGCCGGTCTAGGTCTCACCGGACCCGGAGCAGACGCCGCCGCCCGCGGGTTCCTCACCGCTGCCCTGGCCACCGGCGGCGCGGACCACCCCGACGCCCGCACCCAGGTGGTCATGACGTCGGCGACCGCAGCGACCCTGCTGGGAGCCGCCACCATTAACCTGCCCCACACACCGAGACTGACCATCACCGCCGGCCTCGACGAAGCCCTCGAGCTCCTGGAAGCGCAGGCCCTGCACCGCACCCGACTGCTCTACCAGCACGAGGTCGACACCCTCACCGAACTACGCGCCGCCGACCCCTACGAAGAACCCCTCGCACCGGTCATGCTGCTCGCCGATACCACCAGCCGCCACGAACGCTCCCGTATCGCCGCCCTGCTCGCGCAGGGGCAACGCCTGGACATCCACGGCGTGCTGCTCGGCACGTGGCCCGAAGGCAACAGCGTCCACGTCGCCGCTGACGGCACCACCACCCCAGCCGACGGCGCCGCCCTGCCGGGCTCCCACCCCGCAGACGTCGGCCGCCTCACGGTGCTCAACCCGACCGAGACCACCGATCTCCTCGCGACCCTCGCCGAATCCCACACCGGGCAACGGCCCGCACCCGCCCCCACCGAAGCCCCACCCACCCACCCCCAGCCCGCAGCACCCCTGCCCGCCGACACGGAG
>NZ_LWLS01000131.1:0-1606 GCF_001905095.1 Micromonospora sp. CB01531 | reverse complement strand
CGACGAGCAGGACGCGGACGCCGCGTCCCCCGCTACGGCGTCCACGGCCGGCCCCGGCCCAGGCGTCGCTGCGGGCAGCCCCACCGTCATCGAGCCAGCCGGCCCGGACACGGACCGCCCCCCGGCCAGCGGCGGCGACACCACCCCGACAGAGCCCGGCACATTCAGCCGCAACGGCCAGCCCCGAGCCGTCGCCGAACCGTCCCGGCCTGACACGCCAGCCCTCGACTCCCCGCACACACCCACGCCACCGCCGCAGCCGGACCAGATCACGGTGACAGTGCTCGGCCCGCCCGGCATCACCGACGCCGATCCGCAGCGAAACCTACGCGCGAAGTCCCTGGAACTGCTGGTGTACCTCGCGGTGCGCGACGGCAGCGCCTCCGTCGAAGCGATCCTGGACGACCTGCTGCCCGACGCCCCCGCCAGCAAAGCAGTGCACCGGCTGCACACCTATGTCTCGGACCTTCGCGCCGTGCTACGCCACAACGCCGGACCCGGCACCTACCTCACCCACCCCCACCACCGCTACCAACTCAACCCCGACCGATTCAACATCGACCTATGGCGCATGCGCGCCGCGATCCGCGCCGCCGGCACCACCGCATCCCCACCCGAACGCATCCAAGCGCTGCGCCGCGCCGTGACCGCCTACCACCCCCTCGCCGACGGCTGCGACTACGAATGGCTCGAGCCCTACCGGCAGGCCATACGCCAAGAAGCCCTCGACGCCACCACCGACCTCATAGAGGAACTCACCGACCAGCCCGCAGCCCAGAGCGCCGTCCTCGACACCGCCCTGCAGCAGCACCCCTACACCGAAACCCTCTACCAGGCCGCGATGCGCGCCCACGCCCGCCTCGGCCACCCTGACACCATCCGCGCGCTGCGCCGCACCCTGACCCGACGCCTCGCCGAGATCGACACTGAACCCGCCGACGACACCCTTACGCTCGCCGACCAGCTCATCACCGACCTACGCCGCACCCGCCCCACCGACAGGCCAGCCCCATGAGCGCAACACTGGACACCACACCGGCCGGCCACGCCGCAAGCGGCAATCATCTACATCGACTGCGGTGGGCGGTACGCGCCACCCTCACCCTCGGCGTCGCCGCCTCGATCGCCGCGAACGTCCTACACGCCCGACCGAACCCGATCAGCCAGATCATCGCCGCGTGGCCACCCCTGGCACTGCTCCTCACCGTCGAACTGATCTCCCGCGTCCCCCACCACCGCCGTGCCCTGGGCGTCATCCGCATCGCCGCCACCGCCGTCATCGCCGCCATCGCCACCTGGGTTTCGTACTGGCATCTCGTCGGCGTCGCCGCCCGCTACGGCGAAACCGATGCCGGTACCGCCTACCTGCTGCCCATCTCCGTCGACGGCCTCGTCATCGTCGCCAGCGTCAGCCTCGTCGAACTCACCGCCAGAATCCGCGCCACCACCCCAGAACCAGGCATGCCATCGGCTGCCACGACGCCCACCGCATCCGCACGCCCATCCGGCCCGCGTCCGGTGCCAGAAGCCATCGGCAACCTCACCGTCGAGCCGGCGCGGCCACTTGCCCCTCTTGACCCTGTTGGTCATTCTCGGTTCAGGCAGC
>NZ_LWLS01000130.1 GCF_001905095.1 Micromonospora sp. CB01531 | reverse complement strand
ACGTGGACGAGGGCCAGCCCGGCCCGGGCGGCTTTGTAGGCGATGAACTGGCCGAGTTGGTGGAACGCCCACGAGTGCAGAGTGACCCGCTGGGGCCGTCGGAGCCGTACCCGGTCGCGGATGCCCGTGAGGTTCTCCAGGGCAATCCCGCGGCCGGTGCGTTCGGCCTCGGTCACGATCTGCTTGGCGATGCGATGGTTGGTGTCAGCCGCGAACCGGGCTTCCCTGCGGCGGCGGGCCTTCAACAGCCGCTTGGCCGATTTGGTGCCGATGCGCTGGAGTTTGGCCCGCAGCCGCTGGTTACGATGCCGCACCCGGTTCAAACCCTTGCCGCTGTGTCGGGTGCCGTCGTTGGTGGTGGCGATGTTCGCGATGCCCAGGTCCACACCGAGGAACCCGTTAGGCTCCTTCACCCCCATGTCAGGAATATCGCACGTGGCGTACAGGTACCACTTGCCGTCGCGGTGCACCAGGTCGGACTCGCCCTTGCGGTGGGCGGCCAGCGTGGCGTGCTGCTGCTCGGAGCAGCCGAATCGGATACCGGCCTGCCGCCCCGCAGTGGTCCAGATAGAGACCGTGCGAGAGCGCATCTGCCAGGACAGGCACCGGTCGTCGAATGGCTGCGCGGCGTCCCGGCGGAACCCGACCGGCTTCCCCTCAGCCTTACGTCGACGCTTCGACCCGGGCTTACCGAGGTTGCCGGCACGGATGTTGGCCTTCAGGGTGGCGTACGCGCCGGAGACCTTGCGGGCGACGTGGATCGCCGGCTGAGCCGACAACCCCATCGCTTTCAGCCGCCCGTAGGTAAGTCGCTGCAACGCCTGCTTCCCATAGACCCGCCGCTGGAACGCCTCAACCGACGCCAGATTCGCGGCCTCGTTGCACAGGCTCAGTGTGTCCCGCAACGCCGCCTCCTGGCTGGCGTCAGGGAACAGGCGCACCTGCACGACCAGTTTCACGTCCACAGTATACCGTTTGGCCTATGTCACCCCGATGGACCCCAGACCCGAATGTTCGCCGAGGCCGCAGCGTCGTATACAACCTGCACGTGCATCTTGTCTTCGTCACCAAATATCGGCGGGACGTACTCAACGACGCCATGCTCACCCGGTGCGGGCAGATCATGGCTGACGTGTGCGCCAAGCTCGGCGCGGAGTTGCGGGAGTTCAACGGCGAAGACGACCACGTCCACCTCCTCGTCCACTACCCACCGAAACTACCGATCTCAACCCTGGTCAACCGGCTCAAAGGCGTCTCCACGCACTACCTGCGGCAGGAATTCACCGCCCAGATCAACCAGCACATCACACACGGCCACCTGTGGTCACCGTCGTACTTCGCCGGATCGTGCGGTGGGCCACCCCTCACCGTCATCCGCGAGTACATCGAAAACCACCAACGTCCAAGCTCGTGACGCGATTCCTCCCGGCCCTGAAGGGACCGGCATTCCTCGCTAGGCCACGTTGAAGGCCGACACGGCGGGGGCGCTGACCGACCCGGCCCTGGCCCTGGTACAGCCGTTGCGGACCCGGCTCACCGAACTGGAGAACGAGGCGCTGGCCGTCCGAGAGGAGCTGGCGACATCCCAACGGGAGCTGCAGGAGCTGCGAGCGACGGTGTGGGACCTGACCAGGACGCTGGACCGCTGGCGGGAGGCGATCCTGGCGCCGGACGCGACCATGCGCCAAATCCAGGCGCTCGTGGCGGGGGAGGAGCGCCGGGTCCGCAACCAGCGCCGCCGCAACCCTTGACGATGCACCGTTCGCGTGCCCACTGAGGAGGCAGCCGGTCTTCACGGAGAGGGGTGGGCCGATATTTGTTAGGTAGCTTGCCTTATTAATAGATGGCGGCTACCTTGACTGCTAGCGACGAAGGTCGATGTGCGGTGAGCGTCGCGCGCGCTTCCTGCGGCATCGCTGGGCTCCGGAGGCAGTCATGACCATCGGCGGCGTACGTCTGCTCACCACCGTCATCCTCGCCCTGGTCGGCAGCGGGGTCGCTCCGGCCGCCCCCGCGACTCCCGCCGCGGCCGCCGTCTCGTTGGCCTCCGTCGTGCCGGCGCCGGTCACCGCCACCCCGGCCACCGGCGTCACCTACCGGGTCACCGCGGCCACGGCGATCTACACCGAGCCCGGTTCACCGGCTGTCGCGGACGTCGCCGGCCAACTCGCCGCCATCCTGCGCCGCTCCACCGGCTATCCGATGCCGGTCGTCGACGCATCGAGCCCCACCCCGACGGACGGCATCGCGCTGCTGCTGTCCGGGGCGCCGGCGAGCGTCGGCAACGAGGGCTACCAGTTGGACGTCACGACCGCGTCGATCGCGGTACGCGCCAACCAGCCGGCGGGTCTGTTCGCCGGCGTCCAGACCCTGCGTCAGCTGCTGCCCCCTACCGTCGAGAGCGCGACGGTGCAGCCCGGGCCGTGGGAGGTGGCCGGCGGGCGCATCGTCGACCATCCGCGCTTCGCCCACCGCGGCGCGATGCTCGACGTCGCACGGCACTTCCTCCCGGTCGCGGTGGTCAAGCGGTACATCGACGAGATCGCCCTCTACAAGGTGAACCGGCTGCACCTGCACCTCTCCGACGACCAGGGCTGGCGCATCGCCGTCAACAGTTGGCCCAACCTCGCCGTCTACGGCGGGAGCACCCAGGTCGGCGGCGGTACCGGCGGGTACTACACCCAGGACGAATACCGGCAGATCGTCGCGTATGCCGCCGCCCGGTACGTCATGGTCGTCCCCGAGATCGACATGCCGGGTCACACCAACGCGGCGCTCGCCTCGTACGCGGAACTGAACTGTGACGGTGTGGCGCCGAAGCTCTACACCGGCACCAAGGTCGGCTTCAGCTCGCTCTGCGTGAGCAAGGAGCTCACGTACACGTTCATCGATCAGGTCCTGGGTGAGCTAGCCGCGCTGACTCCCGGGCCCTACCTGCACATCGGCGGCGACGAGGCCAGCTCCACCACCGCCGCCGACTACGCCACCTTCATGAACCGCGCGCAGCAGATCGTCGCCGGGCACGGCAAGTCCGTCGTCGGCTGGCACGACATAGTCAACGCCCCGGTGCTGCCGTCCACCGTCGCCCAGTACTGGGGGACCACGACCTCCCACGCCGCGGTGGCGGCTGCCGCCGGGAACGGCATCAAGATCATCATGTCGCCGGCCAACCGCAGCTACCTCGACATGAAGTACAACTCCCGCACCCGGCTGGGCCAGCGGTGGGCCGGCTTCATCGAGGTGCAGGACGCGTACGGCTGGGACCCGGGCGCCTATCTCTCCGGAGTCGGAGAGACGTCGGTGCTCGGGGTCGAGGCGCCGCTGTGGACGGAGACGATCGAGACGCTCGCCGACGTCGAGTACATGGCCTTCCCGCGCCTGCCGGCGATCGCCGAGCTGGGCTGGTCGCCGGCCAGCACCCATGACTGGACGTCCTTCCAGCAGCGGCTCGGCGCCCAGGGCCCGCGCTGGCGCGTCATGGGGATCAACTACTACCACTCCACCCAGGTGTCCTGGCCCACCGGCTCCTAGCCGCCGCGCACCGCGCGGCACACCGCCTTGATCAGATCGAGGAGGCCACCACCCATGTCATCGCGCCTCATCATCGACCGACCTCGCCTGCTGAACCGCCGACTGCTCGGCACGCTGCTCGCGACCCTGGCCCTCGTGGCGAGCGTCGGGCTCGTGCACGTGCCGAGCGCGAGCGCCGCCACCGTGGGCTCGACCGAACTGTCGACAGGCTGGGCGTTGCGGTCAGCCACCAACGTCACCGACCCGGGCGCGACCATCTCCCAGGTCGGCTACAGCACCACGGGCTGGAGCCCGGTCTCGCTCCCGTCGACCGTCCTGGCCGGGCTGGTCGCCAACAACGTCTACCAGAACATCTACTTCGGTAGGAACCTGCAGTCGGTGCCCGACCTGACCGGTCAGAACTGGTGGTTCCGGGGACAGTTCACCGCCTCGGCCGCGACCGCGGACCAGGCGTACTGGCTGCGCTTCAAGGGGATCAGCTACCGGGCTCAGATCTGGCTCAACGGCACCCAGCTCGACGCCAACGCGGTCGGCACGATGGTCGTGCACGAGTACAACGTGACGAACCTGATCCGGCCCGGCGCGTCCAATGCGTTGGCGATCCTGGTCACCCCGCCGGCCCACGACTGCAAGGACCTGTCCTTCTGCACGGTGGACTGGAACCCGGAGGCGCCCGACATGAACGCCGGGCTCTGGGGCAGGACGCTGCTGGACACCACCGGCCCGGTGGCGTTGCGGGACCCGTACGTCAGGACGGTGCTGCCGTTGCCCGCGACCAACGCCGCCGACCTCACCGTCTACGTCGACGCCCTCAACGCGACCAACGCCCCGGTCACCGCGACGGTCAGCGCCACGATCACCAAGGCCGGCTATCCCACCATCTCGGTCAGCCAGGCCGTCACGCTGGCCGCCAACGAGCGCCGCGAGGTCACCTTCGACCCGGCGAGCTATCCGCAGCTGCACGTGGCCAACCCCGCCCTGTGGTGGCCCTACCAGTACGGCAGCCCGGAGCTCTACCAGCTCGCCACGTCGGCGACGGTGGCCGGCGCCACGTCGGACACCAAGTCGATCAACTTCGGCGTCCGCCAGTTCACCGACTACCGGACCACCGTCAACGGCACCTCGTTCGTCGGCTACCAGGTCAACGGGCAGAAAATCTTTTTCCGCGGCGGGGGCTACATGTGGGACATGCTGCAGCGGTGGGACACCAGGACCAACGCCACGCACGTCCAGTACGTCAAGGACATGGGCCTCAACACCATCCGCCTGGAGGGCACTCTCGGCAACGAGGAACTCTACGACCTGGCCGACCGGGCCGGTGTCATGATCATGCCGGGTTTCGTCTGCTGTAGCGCGTGGGAGAACGACAGCACCTGGACAGCCGAGCAGCAGCAGGTGGCCAACGCGTCGCTGGAGAGCCAGCTGCGGGCGTTGCGCGCCCACGCCAGCCCGTTCATGTGGAACTACGGCAGCGACCAGCCGCCGACCGCCGCCCACCTGACCATGTACAAGAACACGGCGGCCCGGCTGCACTGGCAGAACCCGACGGTGGACAACGTGGCGACGTGGTCGAACGCCAACGCCGGCATGAAGATGGACGGCCCGTACAAGTGGGAGCCGCCGGTGCTGTGGTGGGACAGCCCCGCCCAGTCCGGCAGCGCGTTCGGCACCACCGGCGAGCAGGGCACCGAGGCGCCGCCGCCGCTGGAGAGCCTGCAGAAGTTCATCCCCGCCGCGGAGCTGTGGCCGATCGGGACCACCTGGAACTACCACGCCGGCAAACCCAGGAGCGTCTTCGACAACATCCAGGTCTTCACCGACGGCGTGAACAAGCGGTACGGCAGCACCACCAGCGCCGAGGACTACTCCCGCAAGTCGGAGCTGCAGAACTACGAGAACACGAGGTCGTTCTTCGAGGCGTGGAACTCGCACGAGTACAGCCAGTCGTTCGGGGTCATCTTCTGGATGCTCAACAACGCCTGGCCGGCGGTGCACTGGAACCTGTACGACTACTACTTCAAGCCCGGCGGCGGCTACTTCGGTAGCAAGAAGGCCAACGAGCCGGTCCACATCGCCTACGACTACAAGACCCGCAACGTGTACGCGGTCAACTCCACCCTGAGCGCACGCAGCGGGCTCACCGCCACGGCCAGCGTGTACAACATCCCGAACCTGACGCAGGCGTACACGACGACGGTGCCGGTCACCGCGGCGGCGAACGCGTCCACGCAGGTCCTCACCCTCCCGGCGCTGACCGGCCTGTCCGCGACCTACTTCATCCGGCTGCAGCTCAAGGACACCACCGGCGCAGTGGTCAGCAACAACCTCTACTGGTACTCCACCCAGGCCGACGCGCTGGGCAACAAGAAGAACTGGTACATGACCTCGGTCAAGACGTACGCCAACCTCACCGGGCTCAACAGCCTGCCGTCGAACCCCAACCTGGCGGCCAGCGTGACCCGGACCGCCTCCGGCGGGCAGGAGACCGCCACCATCCGGCTGACCAACAACAGCCCGACGAACATCGCGTTCTTCCTGCGGCCGGAGATCACGGCCGGCAACGGGGGCAACGAGGTGCTGCCGGTGAACTACACCGACAACTACGTGTCCCTGTGGCCCGGGGAGTCGACCAGCGTCACCGCGAGCTACCAGACCAGCGACCTCGGCGGGCAGGCGCCCTACCTGCGCGTTCGGGGTTACAACATCCCCACGTCGTCGATTCCGGTGCCGTAACGACGGGTGAAAGCGGGGGCGGCCGGCGCCGTCCCCCGCTTTACTTCACCCAGCCGGAAGCTTCGTGTCGGCCGGCATGTAACGCGGCTCGACCGGCCGGCCGGCCCGCTGTGCCAGGACGTGCGCGGCGAGCTGCACCAGCAGGATGTCGAGTACGCAGCCGCCGAGACCGGCCAGCCGCGGCAGCCGCACCACCAGCAGGCCGTCCTGCGCGGGCAGGTCGACGTCGGCGTCGGTGACCACGACGACCTGCGCGCCGTAACCGGCGAGGTCGACGGCGAGGGAGAGCTCGCGGCCCGCGCCGAACAGCAGCACCGCCCGGCCCGGCCCGGCGGCCTCCAGCGGACCGTGCAGGTATTCGCGAGTGGTGAAGCCGGCGGTGGGCAGGTGGGCGGCCTCCCGCAGGAGCAGGGCGGCGGCACCGGCCGTCGCCACGCGTACCCCGCAGGCCACGACGTCGACGCAGCCGGCGTCGGCCAACGCGGACGCCAGCGGCTCGGGGTCGAAGTCGAGCACCTCCGCGGCCAGGCCCGGCAGCCGGTCCCAGTCCGTCCGGGAGCCGCCGCTGATCCGCTCGGCGAGCAGGCCGAGCGCCTGCAGGGTCGCCGTGTAGCTGAGCGTCGACACTGCGCTGTCCTCGGTGCAGCCGAGGGCTACGACGGTGTCGGCGATCGCGCCGAGCGGGCTGTCCGGCCGATTGGTCAGGGCGAGCCGGGCGGCGGGCCCGGCCGGCACGGCGGCGAGCGCCGCCACCGTCTCCCGGCTCCGCCCCGACTGGCTGACGCCCAGGAAGGTGGCGGCGAACCCGGGCGGTATCCCGTCGCGCAGGTCGGCGGCGCTCGCCGAGGTCGCCGGCAGGCCGGCGGCGCGCAGGGCGGCGGCGAAACCGGCGGCGGCGTGGGCACTGGCGCCCATCCCGAAGGCCACCAGGTTGCCCCACCGGGACGCCGCGGCGGCCTGGGCGCCCGCCGGGCCGGCCAGCGCCGCCCGCACCGCCGCCGCCGACCGTCGCAGGTTCTCCGGCTGCGCCCGCACGCCGTCAAGGTAGGGGAGGGTCAACCCTTCACCGCCCCGGAGGCCAGGCCACCGATGAGGTAACGCTGGAACACCACCGCCAGCACCACCGGCGGCAACGCGGCGAGTACGCCGCCGGCGGCGATGAGGCCGAAGTCCACGGCGTTGCGCCCGGTGAACTCGGCGATCGCCACCGGGACCGTCTTGGCCTGGCTGGTCGAGGTGAAGATCAGCGAGTAGAGGAACTCGTCCCAGCACAACAGGAACGCGTACAGGGCGGTCGCCAGGATGCCGGGCTTGGACAGCGGCAGCATCACCCGGACGAGGGCGCCGAGGCGGCTGCAACCGTCGACCCGGGCCGCCTCCTCGAGCTCCACCGGCAGCGAACCGAAGAAGGTGCTCATGTTCCACAGGGCGAACGGGGTGGCCAGGGAGCAGTAGACGACGATCAGCCCGGTGCGCGTGTCGAGCAGCCCGAAGCGCGACATGAGCAGGTACAGCGGGATGATCAGCGCGATCGGCGGCAGCATGTAGGTGACCAGGAACGACAGCAGCGTCGTGCGGCGCAGCGGGAACCGCAGCCGGGCCAGGGCGTAGCCGCCCAGCACCCCGACGACGAGCGAGATGACGACCGTGCCGCCCGCCACCAGGAAGCTGTTGACCATCGCGCTGCGGAACGCCGCGCCGGCGCCGGTGCCGCCACCGGCGAAGATCTCCCGGTAGCGGTCGAGGGTGACGTGTTCGGGCAGCCAGCGCATCGGCCGGGAGACCAGGTCGGTCTGGCCGACGAACGAGGAGTAGAGCAGCCAGGCGAACGGCGCGAGGATCACCACGGACGTGGCGAGCGCGGCCAGGTGGATGAAGACGCGGTAGCGCAGGCTCGCTCTCACGGTGACATCAGCTCGCTCTGGCGTAGCAGCCGCAGGTAGAGCAGGGCCAGCAGGAGAATCGCGACGACGGTCAGGTACGCCAGCGACGCACCCGAGCTGAACCGCTGCGCGGAGAACGCCTGAAGGTAGGTGAAGAACGTGATCGTCTGCGTGCCGCTCGCGGGCCCGCCGCCGGTCATCACGTAGACGATGTCGAAGACCTTGAACGCCTCGATGGTGCGCAGCACCAGCACCAGGGCGATGTTCGGCACCAGCAGCGGCAGCGTGATCCGGAAGAAGGCGCGGATCGGACCGGCGCCGTCGACCCGCGCCGCCTCGTAGAGCCCGCGGGGGATCGTCTGCAACCCGGCCAGCAGGAAGAACGCCACCAGGGAGGTGTTCTTCCAGACATCGGCCACGACCACCATGTTGAGGGCGAGGAACGGGTCGTTGCCGAGCCACGACCGGTAATCGCCCTGCAGGTGCAGCTGGGTGAGCAGCGCGTTGGCCACGCCGTACTGGGCGTTGAGGATCCACCGCCACATCGCGCCGTTGACGATGGTCGGCAGCGCCCAGGGCAGGATCACGATCGCGCGGAACAGCCAGCGCAGCCGGATCGGCGCGGCGAGCAGCTGGGCCAGCCCGAGCCCGAGGACCAGCTCGAGCGCGGTGGAGACGAGGGTGAAGTAGGTGGTATGTCCGACCGCCGCCCACAGGCGGTCGTCGGCCAGGATCTCGGTGTAGTTGCGTAGGCCGACGAACGGATACCGGCCGGGGAACGGGCTGTCGACGTCGTAGAACGAGATGACCAGGGCGCGTCCGGCCGGGTACAGGACCACGCCGAAGACGACGAGCGCCGCGGGTAGGAGCAGGAGCAGCGCCAGTCGGGTCTGGCCGCCGCCGGCGCGCCGCGCGAACGGCCTCCGGCGCGCCGGCCGGGCTGGCCGGGTGGCCGGTGGCGTGGGTGCCGGGCGCGCCGGTGGCGCGGCGCTCATGCGAGCAAGGTACGGGCTTGTTCGGCGGCGTCGTCCAGGGCCTTCTTCGGCGGCTTTCGGTTGAGCAGGGCGTTCTGCAGTTCGGCCTGCAGGATCTGGCTGATCTCGTTGTAGCGGGGCACCTGGGGTCGGGCGATGAGGTTGGCGAGCTGTTTCTTGGCCACCGGTACGACCTGCGGCAGGGTGGACGCCACGGTCGGGTCGTCGTACGACTTCGTCCAGCAGGGCAATGAGCTCTTGGCGTACTTGTCCTGCACCCCGGCGCTGGTGATGTAGCTGATGTACGTCCAGGCCGCCTTCTGGTTCCTGCTGCCGGAGCTGACCGACAGGGCCATCGAGCCGTTGACGCCCGGGGCGCTGGCCGGCCCCGACGGGGTGGTCGCCACACCGACCTTGCCGGAGATCTTCGACTGCTGGGGGTCGTTGGCAGCGTTGAACATGTAGGTCCAGTTGAGCGCCATGGCCGCCTGGCCGTCGGAGAAGATCTTGCGGACGTCCTCCTCCAGCGACTCGACCGAGTTGGGGTTGGTGAGCTTCGTGTCGAGGGTCCGCTTCATGAACTCCAGCGCCTGCAGGCCGCCGCCAGTGTTGAAAGCGATCGACTTTCCGTCGTCGGACAGGAACTTGCCGCCGAAGGCGCCCACGAGCTGGGTGTAGTCGCAGACCAGCGCCTCGGCCTGCTTCCAGCTCCAGATCAGCGGATGGTCGACGATCTTCTTGGCCTTGAGGGTCTGGGCGGCGGTGAGGACTCCGTCCCAGGTGGACAGGCTGGCCGGGTCGACGCCGGCCCTGCTGAGCATGTCGGTGTTGTAGAAGAAGTACTTCGTGTCGAGGATCCACGGCACACCGTAGTAGCGGTCGCGGTAGGCGGCCGTGGCGAGCGCGCCGCCGAGCATGTCGCTCTTCCACTCCGCCGGGAACTGGTCGGTCACGTCGGTGACGATGCGTTTGCTGCCGAACTCGGCCGGCCAGATCACGTCGATCAGCACCACGTCGAAGGTGCTGGCGGGGGCCGCCGCGACGATCTTGTCGTGCAGCGCCTCGTAGGCCACGAAGGACGGCTCGACCTTGATCTTCGGATACTTCTTCTGGAACTCGTCGGTCATCGCGCGGATGTCGTCTTCGGAGTAGCCGGCCTGCTTCATGAACAGGGCCTTGATCTGACCTTCGCCGTTGCCTGCCGCGCCGCTGTCAGCGCCGGTGCCGGTGTCGCTGCCTCCGCCCACGTCGCAGGCAGCGAGAAGGAGGCCCGCGCCGGTGACAGCCGTTAATTGGAGAAGTCTTCGCCTGGACAGCTCGCTCATGTTCTCCGACATGATCGCCCTCCTGGGGCATTAGGTAGGCTGCTTAACAAAAACTTGTACTCGGTTCGCGATCACCGGTCAAGACCGACGTCGCAGCATCCGGGTCAACCGGCGAAGGGGTGGTTTCCCGTTGGTCTCCGTCGACCCGTCCGGCCGGGCGGTACTGGCCGCGCTGCTCGACAGTGTGCCGATGACCCGGCCGGAACTCGCCCGCCTGACCAGCCTGTCCCGGCCCACCATCTCCGAGGTGGTCCGTCGGCTCGTCGACAGTGGCCTGATCGTCGACGCCGGCGTGCGGCGCGGCCGACCCGGCCGGGTGCCGACCTACTACCGGCTGGCGCCGACCGCCGGATACGTGGTGGCGGTCGACGTCGGTGGGGACAACCTCCGCGTCGCGGCGGCGGACATGAGCGGGACGCTCTGCTACGAACAGCGGCAGCCGACCCGAGCCACCGGGGCGAGCCGGGTCGCCGCGAAGGTGGCCCGGATGATCGGATCCGCGACGGAGGCGGTAGGCGACCAGCTCGGACCGCTTCGCCGGGTCGGTGTGTCGGCACCCGGGGTCATCCACGCCGACGGCCGCACCATGTCGGTCGCCCGCAACCTCGGTGAGGAGGGCTCCTTCGACCTGATCACACCGATCGAGGCGCGCGTCGACGCGCCCGTCGTCCTGGAGAACAACGTCAACCTCGCCGCGCTCGGCGAGCGCTGGCGAGGGCACGCCCGCGACGTCGCCACGTTCGCGTTCCTGGCCGTCGGCGCCGGCATCGGCATGGGGCTGGTCCACAACGGTGAACTGGTCCGCGGGGCGCACGGCGCCGCCGGTGAGGTGGCCTACCTGCCGCTGCCGGGCTCCGTCCCGCCCGAGCAGCGGGGCGGCCGGGGCAGGGAGCAGCTGGCGGGCGAGGCCGGGGCGTACGGTGTGCTAGCGGCACTGGACGCCCGCCCGACCTGGCCGGGCAAGCGGCCGACCACGGTCGAGGAGCTGTTCGCCCAGGCCGCCACGGGAGTGCCCGCCGCGCGGGACCTGGTGGAGGCGGAGGCCCGGCAACTCGGCCTCACGATCGCCAGCGCCTGCGCAGTCTTCGACCCCGAACTCGTCGTACTCGGCGGGGGTGTGGGCCGCAACCCGCTGCTGCTGCCGACGGTCCGGGAAACCGTCAACGCGTACGCGCCGTTCCCGCCGCGGATCGAGATCAGCGCGCTAGGCGAGGCGGCATCGCTCACCGGGGCACTGTTCGTCGCGCTGGAGGCCGCGCGTGCCGAACTGCTGCGCACCGTCAGCGGCGCCGACGGTAGCTGACCGGCCGCCTCGGCGTATCCGGTGGCGGGACCGGCCACCGAATACGCCGGGATCGCGGGCCTGCGCGGTCGTCAGCCGCTGCGGCGCACGCGGCGGAGCCTCAGGCGCAGCTGCCGCCGACGACGAACCAGCAGGCCGTGTGGGGTGAGGTCTTGAAGAAACGCAGCAGCAGGCTCCCCACCTTCTGCCGCCCCGAGTTGGACGGATGCGTACCGTCCGAGCCGAAGTCCGACCGGTCCCAGACGAGCCCGTCGGAGCGGGGCTGCAGGCCGTTGGCCCAGAGGTAGGGGCCCCAGGTCGCCCACGCGGTGGTGTTGTTGTAGTCCAGGTTGCCGGCCCGAGGATCGGTGCCACCGCCCGACATCTGAGTGATCTGCGCCTGGATCACCCACTTGACGCCGAAGCCCGTCTCGTAGGCGTACGGCTCCGGGTTCAGGCTGGTGGTGGCGTAGCCGCCGTAGATCCGGCTGGAGAAGAAGACCTGCTGCAGATTGGGATAGCGCTTCTTCAACGCCCGGAGGATGTTGCCCTGCTGGGTCACGAGTTGGTAGGCGTCGGCGTTGGTCGCGGGCAGGGACACCGACGGGTTGGCGTTGGCGACCTTGACCCAGGCGACCTGGACCTGCCGCTCGGTCAGGCCGAGGGGCGCCAGTCTCGTGTCCCGGACCCGGTCGTAGTTGGCGTCGGCCGGCGCGTCCCAGGTGCCGGCGGTCTGGCCGCCCGCGGCGCCGTCGACAATGACCAGCTTGTCGTGGTTGACCTGCGGGTCCGCGGCAGCCTGACCGATGAACGAGTACGACGCGCACTTCCCGCTGCCGTCTCCCGAGCAGAACTCCTGGGTGGTGTTGGACATGCCGATGGACAGCAGGACGTACTTGCCGTTCGGGCTTGGCGCGCCGGTGGTGTCGAGCGGACGTACGCGCAGGGCTCGGGTGACTCCGGCCGTGCGGTGAGCGTCCGGCATGGTGTTCCGGCCCGCCGGATACAGGCCGCCCTGGAAGCCGAGGTAGCTGCCGGTGCCGAGGTCGTTGATGGGCTGGACC
This sequence comes from Micromonospora sp. CB01531, assembly GCF_001905095.1. Classification (GTDB taxonomy): domain Bacteria; phylum Actinomycetota; class Actinomycetes; order Mycobacteriales; family Micromonosporaceae; genus Micromonospora. Next base: position 15,285 of record NZ_LWLS01000130.1, on the reverse strand, counting down.
GCTGCGGCGACCGCATCGGGCATGCCGACGACGGTGGCCATCACGAAGGCGGCCAGCATCGCCAGAAGTCGCCGAACATTGATAATCATGACGATCAACCTAGGAAAGAAAGCGATGACCGTCAATTGTTGTCGCGCCGGCTGTTCCTGGACTGACGGTTCCCTGAGCTCCGCGGCGGGGTCTGGCCTGCTGGTTCGCTGCGCCGCGGTGTTCGTCCTGGTGGGCCTCCTGCAGGGCGGTGAGCATCAGGCCGACCAGCAGGTGGCGGGCAGCGACCATTGTCGCCGGAATCCCGCGACCGACTCGCCCGGTAACGGCCAGGCACTTCACCGCAGTCCGGTTCGTGGTGGCCGCCGCTCCCGCGCCCGAGTCGGGGGATTCATCCTGCTCGCCGATGTTCCTTCGCTGTTCAGCTGTGGACCAACTGGGATCTGCCGGAGATCATTTCGGATTCCTAGCGTGCCTGGGGCCACCTCTTGCTGAGAAGGAGTCGGTCCATGACATCCCCTATTTCGCGACGCGGCGCCTTGAAACTCGGCGCCGCGATCGGGATCGGCACGGCAGTCGGTCCGGTCCCCGCTGCCGTGGCACACAGCACGCTCCCCGCCGCTCCTCGTGGCACACGTGCCGTGAGCATGGCGATGCACATCCATTCCGCCTTCAGTGAGGGAACGGCGAGCATGGATGCCCACCTCCAGCAGGCGACCGAACACGGCGTCGACGTCATCTGGTGGACGGACCACGACTTCCGGATGCAGGCACACGGCTACCGCCAGGCCGTCCGCTTCGAGGGCCTCAGCGAGCCGGAGAACGGGAAATCGTGGACGTGGAACAAGATTGTCGAAGGCAAGCCCGACCTCGCGGTGGGCACCTTCGTCAACGAACCGCATTCGCCGGACGAGCCCGGGAAGGCCATGCGCCTTCAGGCGCAGGCCCCGGGATCGGCCTGGGGAGCCCTGCTCTACGAGGGCGTCGCCTGGAACAGCACATACACCACCAGCCTGGCGGCCACCATTCTTGAGCTCGACGTCCTCGCCGAGAACCTCGGTCCGGACGCCGAACTGCTGGTCAGGGTGCTCTCCTCCTACCGGCCGGCCACGGCGGGGCGCCGGGCGGGGCGCTACACGCTGGAGTACCGCATCGGCCAGGCAGCGGGGCGGTGGACCGAGAACGACGGCCTCCTCGGCGTCGTCGGCCTGCAGGTCACGCCCGGTACGTGGCAGCGGCTCCGCCTCGACCTGGAGTCCGACGTCGCCGCCCTGTGGCCCGACGTCGTCGCCGCCGACAGCGGCATCCACCGGCTGCGCGTCGGCATCCGATCGCGGAACGGGGCCCTCGCCTCGGGCGTGGTCGACCGGCTGCGCTTCCTGCGTACCCGCCGCGACGGTGACGAGTCGGTGGTGCTGCAGGACGAGATGATGCGCGAGTACGAGCGCCGCTACCCCGCCGTCCGCCAGTTCCACGGGACCGAGATCTCGCTGGTGCGCCACCTGAACGCCTTCGGCGGGAACTTCACCCTTCCCGACTACGGGGACGCGCCGCCGAACAAGGTCACCACCGTCGAAGCCGCCCTGGCCATGGTCGACTTCGTCCACGCGAACAAGGGCCTGGTGGCCTTCAACCACCCGCTCGAGGACGCCCCGTCAGGGCCGGAACTCGCCCGCCTGCTCATCGAGACGAACGCGCTCGGCGCCGACCTGATCGAGGTGGGCAGCAAGGAAGACTTCGAGGAGTCCGTCTTCGCGTACGACGCGGCGGCGCGCAACGCGGTGTTCGTGACCGCGACTGGCGTCAGCGATGACCACGGCGGCTCGGACTGGGTCAACCAGAAGCAGCGCTGGATCACCTCGGTGTGGGCCGACTCCACCGACGAGGCCGACCTGTTCGCGGGCCTGCGCGCCGGGCGCGCCTGGTTCTGGGATCCCCAACAGTGGCGCGGCCAGCTGGACATCCTGGTCCGCGGCACCGTCCCGATGGGCGGCGTGCTGGTGACACCGGCCGCCCAGGCACCGGTGACGATCTCGGTCACGCAGCTTCCCGACGCGGCAACGGTGCACCTCGTCACCGGCGCGGTCGACTTTGCCGGCCTGTCCGACCCCGCTCCCGCCACCAGCTCTCGGCAGATCACCGTCGATCCGAATGAGGGGCGGGCGCACCTGGTGCTCCCGACCCGGACGGGCTACTACCTGCGGGTGGAGGTCAGGAACGCCGACGGCGACGTGATCGGCTTCTCGAATCCGGTGTGGATCCTCAAGGACGAACCACGCCACGGCATCCCCGCCGAGCGTCGGGGCACTTACGGCTGGGCTCAGTAGCGGGTCTCCGCGCCCCGGGTGGCGCCGCCGTCACGAGCGGCGCCACCGGGGGAGCCTGCCGAGGGCGGATCGCCGCCAGGTGGGTGCGGTTTGCGGGCCAGGATGGTGAGCCCCGCGGCGACGACGCCGAGGACGATGGTCGCCACGGCGCACAGGAGCAGTGCCTGCCGGGCTCCGACGGCGGCCGTCAGCGGGCCGCCGAGCATGGTGCCCAGCGGCACCGCCAGGACGGTGACGGCGCCGTTGGCCGCCAGGACCTGAGGGAGTGTGGTCGTGGTGGTGCTGCGCTGGAACAGCGCCATCGACGTGGACCGGTACGGAGCCCAGACCAGGCCGGCGAGGGCGAAGGCCGGAAGCGACAGGCCGATCGGTGCGTTCAGGCCGAGGGGCAGCATGGCGGCGCCGAACCCGATGACGATGCCGACCGTGGTGGGCCACAACGACCAGCGGTGCAGGTACCCGGTGGCGAGCCCGCCGACGAGGGCGCCGACCCCGAACGCGGTGTAGTAGATGCCGAGCGTCGGTGCGGTGGCGTGCAGATCCTCCACGACATGGATCGGCATGGCCACGTAGAACGGCCCGAAGAGGAAGAAGAACCCGAAGGTCAGGGCCAGCAGGCCGAGCAGCGCTGGGTCGTGGCGGATGACGGCGAAGCCGGCGGTGCGGGAGGAGCCGCGGTCTGCCGGAGCCGTCCGGCCGGTGGCCGGAATCGCGAGGCGGTACGTGAGGGCCAGGACGGCGAAGCTGACCGCGTCGATGGCGATGACCCACACTGGGTCGGCCCAACTGATGAGGATGGCCGCCAGTGGCGGCCCGGTGATGGTGGCGACCTGGCCGATGATCGAGAGCACCGCGTTGGCGGGCAGGTGGTGCCGTCGGGGGAGCAGTTCGGCGATCAAGGTGAAGCGCCCGGCGGAGCCCCGCGAGTGCAGCAACGACGACGCGGCGAGCAGCATCACGTACCACCCGATGCTGAGCACCCCGAACAGGTGGGCGGCGGGGATGGCCGCGAGTGCGGCGGCGCGCAGGATCGCGTCCCAGCCGGCGAGCTGGGCACCGTTTCGGCCGCTCAGCAGCCGGCCGAAGATCACGGTTCCGGCCGCGCTGGGCAGGGTGTAGGCCGCCACCGCGACCGCTACCCAGGTCCCGCGCTGCCCGTGTGGCGCGAGCTGGATCGCCAGCCAGGTCACCGCGATCAACGACATGCCGTCGCCGAGGGCGGACACCGCCAGTCCGGGCAGGACGCGGCGCAGCAGGGGATGGCTGAGTACCGGCCAGTACGGCGAGGACCGGAGGAGCCGGGGCGGCGGCACGGTGTCGGGCGGCATGTCGCTACCTGACCCGATGCAGGACCCTCGTGCCAACGAAATCGGCTATGGGCAGAAGGCCGGGTGCCCCCGAGGCCGGCGCGGATCAGTCGGCCACCGGGTGTGCTGCCCACGTTCTGGCGAGCTCTGCGCTGACCTCGGTCAGCAGGGTGGTGAGACGTGCCGCTAGCGGGGCCAGGGTGGTGTCGGCCGCGGTGCCGAAGGCGACGGCGACTCGGCGGTCCGGGGAGGGCGGGCGCGCCTTTGTCGTCGGCGTGGCGACCAGCCTCGGGAATCCCAAGGCGGGTGTCTTCGCGGTGTCGCTGCTGCCGCAGTTCGTCGGCCCTCGGGGCCCGGTGCTCGCATCCTGCATCGCCCTCGGCTTGGTGTGGGCGGCGGTGTCGGGTGCCTGGTTCTGCGGCTTCGTGTGGGCCATCGACAAGGGGCGCTCTCGGATGACCAGGCCGCAGTTCCGGCGCGTGATGCAGGCCGTCACCGGGGTGACGTTGTTGTGCCTCGGGGTGGCCGTCGCAGCCGGTGCCTGACCCGTCGACCGGACGGCGCCGGGGTGGATCTGGTGTCCATAACGCGCGGATACGACCCAGAGGGTATGTCGCGGCCTATCCATTGATCTCAATATGATGTCCGCAATCTCGAATCAGGTGCGCTCACGAGGCGTGCCGTCCTGATGCGGAGTCATAAATGGTTCGCTGGCGTACCCTCACCGGCCTGCTGGCCGCCGCGCTCGCCGCGGTGACCGCAGGCAGCCTCACTCTCGCGGCACCCGCCGCCGCGTCCGACGGTACCGTCTCGCCGTACGTCGTCGGCGGCACCCGGGCCGCCCAGGGCGAGTTCCCGTTCATGGTGCGGCTCTCGATGGGCTGCGGCGGCGCCCTCTACAGTCCGCGGCTGGTGCTCACCGCCGCGCACTGCGTTGGTGCCACGGGCACCAACACCAGCATCACCGCGACCCTCGGCGTGGTTGACCTCCAGTCGTCCAGCCGGATCACCGTGAAGTCGAACTACGTCTACCGCGCCCCGGGCTACAACGGCAACGGTAAGGACTGGGCCCTGATCCGACTGGCCACGCCGGTGACCTCGCTGAGCACGCTGAAGATCGCCAACACCACCGCGTACGACAACGGCACCTTCACGGTCGCCGGCTGGGGCCCCCGTACGAGGGCGGTCCGCAGCAGCGGTACCTGCTCAAGGCGACGGTCCCGTTCGTCAGCGACTCCACCTGCAACTCCTACTACGGCGGTCAGATCATCACCGCCGAGGAGATCTGCGCCGGCTATGCCAGCGGCGGTGTGGACACCTGTCAGGGTGACTCGGGCGGCCCGATGTTCCGCCGCGACGCCAGCAACGCCTGGATCCAGGTCGGCATCGTCAGCTGGGGCAACGGCTGCGCCCGGCCCAACTACCCGGGTGTCTATACCCAGGTGAGCTACTTCGCCTCGGCGATCGCATCGGCCGCCGCGAGCCTCGGCGGTTGACCGTACGACCCGATCGGGCGGCCCGGCTGGTGACCAGCCGGGCCGCCTTCATTTGGCGCGGTGAACCGGTCGGCAGGCGGCAGGGTGGGCTCGGGCGGCTATGCCGAGACGCGTTGCCAGAGCGGGGAGATCTCAGCGTGCGCGAAGCGCCAGCCGGCCGGTGTCCGTACGGCGGTGTAACGGGCTCGGATGCCGGCTGTCCGGTGCGGCGCCTCGCCCCGGTGGAAGAAGTACACGAGCTGATGGGTGCTGACCCCGGCGCGGTCGCCGTCGAGGTCGACCACCACGTCGGTGTTGAGGTGCTGGGTCGACTCCTGCTCCGGGCTGGTTCGCCGCACAACGTCGACGATCTCGTCGACGCCGCGCAGGACGCCGCGCGGGCTGCTGGTCTCGGCGTTCGGGGCGTAGACGGTCCGTAGGTCGTCGAAGCGCCGCTCGTCGAGTGCCCGCGCGAGCCGGGCGACCAGTTCGGCGATCTCGGCGCGGTCGGCCACAGATGACATGTCGGTCCTCCATATCGTTGGCGACACCAACGATAAGCCGAAACGTTGGCGCAGCCAACGTTTCCGTTACCATGGTCACCCGTGGAATCAGCGCCGAGTCGTCTCGCCACCAAGGCGAGCTGGTTGATCAGTCAGACCGCCGTACACGCCCGGCGGCTCGTTTCCGAGGCGTTCGCCGTCTCCAGCGCGCGCGGTTATCACTACCGGGTGCTCGCGGCGTTACAGGAGTTCGGTCCGGCAAGCCAGGCGGAGTTGGGGCGGCGCGGCCGCATGGACCGCAGCGACGTCGTCGCGGCCGTGACGGAGCTGGCGAGGGAGGGCTTCGTCGAACGCAGCGCAGACCCGGCGGACCGGCGACGCAACACCGTCACGATCACCACGGCGGGCATCCAACAGCTTCAGCGGCTGGACCGCGCGCTCGACACCGCGCAGGACGAGCTTCTCGCCCCGCTGTCGGTCGCCGAACGGCGGGCCCTGGTCGCGCTGCTCGGAAAGGTGCTCGAACACCACGGCGGAGTCCCGACCTCGAGGTCAGTTGCGGACCGACCTCCCAACAGGTCCTGACGCCGGGTGGCGACCAGGGGCAGCCGGCGGATGCCCGCCAGCCAGGTCGCCGGGATCTCAGCCCATCTTGGCGAGCATCTCCTGCATCCGCTGGATCTCGATGCTCTGGTCGGCGTTGACCTCACGGGCGAACTGGTCGCTCGCCGGCTCGAGCCCACCGCCGGTCGCGTAGAGCTCCTCCACCATCGCCAACGCGCCCTGGTGGTGGCGGATCATGAACGTGAGGAAGAGTCGGTCGAACTCCGCGCCGCGTGCCTGCTTGAGCTGGTCGAGCTGCTCGGCGGTGAGCATTCCCGGCATGAGCTTGTCGTGCCCGGCGTGGCCTCCGTTCGGCCCCGTGCTCGGCACGTTCCGCTCCGTGAGCCACCGCTGCATCCGCGCGATCTCGTCCGTCTGCGACACGTCGATCCGCTTGGCGAGCAGGGTCACGTCCGGGTTGGTGGTGCGTCCCTGCAGAAGCGCGGTCATCTCCAGGGCCTGTGCGTGGTGCGGGATCATCCCCTGGATGAAGAGGCTGTCCGCCGCGGTGAAGCCCGGCGGCGAGACCTGCGACAGGTCGGTCCCGGACAGCGACTTGCCCGGTTGGCCCGGTGCCCCCGGCTGCACCACGTGCGCGCTCGGCGGGCGGTACCCGGGATCGTCGCCGTTCGCCCACAGGGCGACACCCACCCCCGAGCCGACGACGACCGTGGCGACCACGGCGGAGATGACCACGCGACGAGAGAGGTGCATGATTCACGTACCAATCCGGGCTTGAGCTGCGCATTAGTGAAGGCCATGGTGCCTCATGTCCGTCGCCCTCACCAGGTCACGAAACGGCTACCTGTACCAAGGGCCGATCATTGCGAGTGACGCGGGGAGGCGCTTTCCACGGCCGGGGGTGGGTCGAGGCATCGGAGCTGGGATGGCTGGTGTGCGCCTCCAGCGTGCCGTCGATGCACGACCGGTGAAGGGCACCTCGGCTCGAAGGCTTCGAGCCGAGGTGCCCTTCGGTCAGGGGCCGGTCAGAGCGAGCCCGCCAGGTCCAGGATCGCCTGCTTCAGCTTCTGCTGGTCCGAAGCGGTCAGCTTGCCGGCGATCTCCTGCAGCTGGGACACGGCGGCGTCCCGCTGGCCGTTGGCGGAGAACCGCTCGGCCCGCTGGAGGAACATGTCGACCTGGGACTTCAGCGGGTTACCGAGGGCCTCGGCACGGACGAGCTGGTCGTAGTGCGCGCGGGCAACCGCGAAGCTCGGCGTCCAGCTGACCTTCGGCTGGCCCTGGGCGTTGAACTGGCCGAGCTGCACCTCGGAGGCCGCCTGGATCTCCGCCTTCGACAGGTGCTGGCTGGGGGTCAGCTTGAACGCGTCGAAGCCACGGGCGATCTCGTTGCCGTAGAGGTTGCCGTTGTACCAGTACGCCGACCAGAACCCACCGAGCACGAGCGAGTTCGGGTTGACCGGACCCCGGTCGAAGAACGCGATCTCGCGCGGGTTCTTCGAGTCGGTGAAGTCGAACACCGAGATGCCGCCCTGGTACCAGGCCTGCATCATGATGTCGCGACCCGGCACCGGGATCAGCGACCCGTTGTGCGCGACGCAGTTCTCCTGCAGCGTCTGCGGAACCGGCAGCTTGTAGTAGCTGGCGAACTTCATCTTCTTGTCGACGATGTCGAAGATGGCGTTGGCGCCCCACTCCGGCAGGTCGGTGTCGCGGCAGCGGGCACCGCTACCGCCACCCCACTCGTCGGTGAAGATGACCTTGGTGCCGTCGTTGTTGAACGTCGCCGAGTGCCAGTACGCGAAGTTCGGGTCGGACACCTCGTCGATCCGGCGGGGGTTCGCCGGGTCCGAGATGTCGATCAGGATGCCGTTGCCCTGGCAGGCGCCGGCGGCCAGCCCGATCTCCGGGTACGCGGTGATGTCGTGGCAGGCGTTGGTGTTCGGCGACGGCGACCAGGTGCTGCCGGACGGGTGCCGAGGCGTCTGCGGCCCGTTCTGCAGGCCGTCGATCCGGCCCGTCTGCGGGTCCTGGAACAGCCGCGGCTGGTTCACGACGGCGGCCTGCTGAGGCGCCGCGAGCGGCACCTTGATGACGTCGATCCGCCACCGCGACGGGTTCTCACCGTCCGCGGCGTTGTTGTTGCAGCCCTCCATCGTCGTCGCCGGCCGCACCGAGGTGGTGCCGGAGACGTAGATGTAGATGTTGTTGGGGTCCTTGGGGTCGGTCACCACGCTGTGCGTGTGCGAGCCGCGGCAAAGCTGAACCCCCGCGACCTGCACCGGGTTGCGCACGTCGCTGATGTCGAAGATCCGGACGCCCTGGAACCGGGTGCCGACGCTGGCGTTCGTGCCACAGTCGACCCGCCCGCGCGACTCCTCCACCGACATGAAGACCAGGTTGCCGTAGACGGAGAGGTCGCCCTGCCCGCCGGGGCACACCACGCTGGTGACCACGGTCGGGTCGGCGGGCTTGGAGACGTCGATGATGTTGAACCCGTTGTAGTTGCCCGACAACGCGTACTTGCCGCTGAAGGCGAAGTCCGAGTTGTAGAACCCGCCGTTACCCGGGTTCGCCGGGTCGACGAAGCCCGCCGGCTTGTCGCTGTGCCCGACGTGCTCCAGGTTGCTGATCGCCGACTGCGCGTCGAGCCAGCCGGCGCCGAGGCCGACGCGCGGATCGGGCTCCGCTGCCGACGCCGTGCCAGGCACCGAGGCGGCCATGAGCAGCCCCGCGGCCAGGAGGCCGAGCGCCTGCCGGCCTCTGCGTGATCTAGTAGTTGGTTGGTGTGTCATGTGCCGCCTTCCGATCGAAGGACCTGACGCGCGACGTCCAAATGCTGGGAGGACGCGTCGTGTGAGTAAGGACCGTACCGTCGATCGGTCGTTGGTCAAGGAGCCCTCGCGAGGTATGGGCATATTTGCGCCCACGACTTTGAGTCTTTACCTTCGCGTGATCCTGCAGGTCACGACAGGCGTAGGACCCGCCGGTCCAATAATTCGCCACTCGTCGGATGATCGGCCCGTAAAGGGCACCGTAGCGTCGATGCAATTCACCTCGCACGGGTCTGATTACTGAACGTGACCGCCGGGCGAGTGCCGCGGATGGTCGTGGCGGGCCGCCGGGTGGCGGTGGTGGATCGGTGCTCCGTGCTGTCTTTTTCAACCCCCGAAAGGAGCTACGGTGCCTCTGCATTGGCGTCCGTCCCGTGGTCGTCGCAACGCCGCGTTGTTGCTGTCCACGACCCTGGTCGCGGCTACGACGTCGTTGACCGCGGGACCGGCTTGGGCTGAGCCCGATGGGCCTGGTCCGAAGAATCCGATTTTCCTGACCGGCCCGAACGAAGGCGCGGCGAAGGACATCGCCATGTCCTATCTGCGGGCTCATCCCGGTGACTTCGGTGTCGCCGCCGGTGACCTGTCCGACCTCGCGGTGGCGTCGAGCTACACCAGCCGCCACAACGGGGTCACCCACATCAACCTGGCCCAGCGGTACAAGGACCTCGACGTGTTCGGGGCCATGACGACGGTGAACATCGCCCGGGACGGCAGTGTCATCTTCGTCGGTGGCGCTGGCACTCTGGTGTCCGGCCTGTCGGACAAGGCCTCCGGGGCCGCTTCCCTGGACGCGGTCGAGGCCGTGCAGGCCGCCGCCGACGGCCTCGACCTCGCGGACCCGGCCAACCCGAAGGTGATGAGCAGCAGCGGCGGCGCGGCCCAGCCCACCGTCGTGTCCGGCAGCGGCATCTCCGACCAGCCGATCCCGGCCAAGCTGGGGTGGCAGCCGACCGACGACGGGCTGCGCCTGGCCTGGCAGCTGGTCATCGACGACTCCTCCGACGTTCACCTGTGGAACGCCAGCGTCGACGCCCAGACCGGCAAGCTGCTCAACGCCGAGGACTGGACCACCCACGAGGACACGGCGGAGATCGCCAGCAACCTCGGCCGTACCGCGACGTCGGCGCCGCCGCTCAGCGCCGCGAACCCCAGCTCGCCGAACCCCGTCCAGGACGGGTCGAGCTACCGGGTGTTCAACGCGCCCAAGGAGAGCCCGAACGACGGCCCGCGGACCCTGGCGACCAACCCGGCGGACGGGGACGCCTCCCCGTACGGCTGGCACGACACCAACGGCGCCGCCGGCGCCGAGCACACCACCACCCAGGGCAACAACGTCCACGCCTACCAGGACCAGGACAACAACAACGCGCCGGACGTCGGCAGCAGCCCGGACGGCGGGGCGAACCTGACCTTCGACTTCCCGATGGATCTGGGCGGGCACGCGCAGAACTACCGGGACGCGGCGACCGCCAACCTCTTCTACTGGAACAACATCATCCACGACGTCACCCACCGCTACGGCTTCGACGAGGCGTCGGGGAACTTCCAGGACAACAACTACGGCCGGGGCGGCGCGGGCGGCGACTACGTCCGGGCTGAGGCGGCCGACGGCGGCGGCACCAACAACGCGAACTTCTCCACCCCGCCGGTGGACGGCGTTGGCACGCCGCGGATGCAGATGTACCTGTGGCCGGGCACCCAGTTCGGCAGCCCCAACCAGGTCGTCGTGGACGGCGTGGGCTCGTTCGACGCGTCGTGGTCGCGGTTTACGCCGGCGCCCACCAAGGCCGGCCTGGCCGGGCACCAGCTCGTCTACGCCGGCACCGGCTGCACCGCCGCGGCGTACCCCGCCACGCTGCCCTCCGGCGGCTGGATCAGCGTGGTCGACGGCGGCACCACCGCCTGCACCTACCTCCAGCGTGCCCAGGTCGCCCAGGCCGCCGGCGCCAAGGCGCTCGTCGTCGCCCACAACGCGACGGGCTCCGCGCCGGTGCTCACCGGCGCCATGACGACCGCGCCGGTCACCATCCCGGCGGTCGCCGTGACCCAGGCCGACGGCGCCGCCATCAAGGCCGCCATCGCCGCCGGCACCGCCACCGGTTCGGTGCGTATGCACCCGAACCACCCGGGCATCCGGGACGGCGACCTCGACGCCGGTGTCATCATCCACGAGTACACCCACGGCATCTCCAACCGGCTCACCGGTGGCCCGACCGTCAACTGCCTCACCGGCAACGAGCAGATGGGCGAGGGCTGGAGCGACTACGTCGCGCTCACCATGCTGCTCGACCCGAAGTTCGACACGGCCGACGGTCAGCGCGGCATGGGCCCGTACGTGCTGTTCCAGGACGACCGGCACGGCGGCGGCATCCGGCCGCGGCCGTACTCGCGGAACATGGACATCCAGCCGTTCACCTACGACAGCATCAAGACCGGCGGCTGGCTCAACGGCACCTCGCTGGCCGCGCCGCACGGCATCGGCCACGGCTGGACCTCCGTCCTGTGGGACATGACCTGGAACCTGATCGACCGCCACGGCTTCAACCCGAACATCTACGACGGGTGGAACACCGGCGGTAACAACCTGGCGCTGCAGCTGGTCATCGACGGGCTGAAGCTCCAGGGTTGCGGACCGGGCTTCGTGACCGGCCGTAACGCGATCATCGCCGCCGACGCCGCGCTCACCGGCGGGGAGAACGCCTGCATCATCTGGGGCTCCTTCGCCCGCCGTGGCCTCGGCTACAGCGCGGTGCAGGGCACGACCGCCCGGGACGACAACACCGAGGCGTTCGACACCCACCCGTCCTGCCGCGGTGACTTCGTCGGCCGCTCGGCGCAGCCGGCGCTGAACACCGTCATCGCCGGTGACGCGGCACCGATGAAGTTCAAGCTCGCCGCCGACCGCGGCCTGAACATCCTCGCCAGCGGCTCGCCGTACTCGCGGCTGGTCGACTGCGACACCCTCAAGACCGTCAACCCGAGCGGGGCGACCACCCCGCGGCCGACCCCGGTCGCGGCCCGCAACCCCGGCGGATCCTCGCTGTCGGTCAGCACGCCCGGTCAGTACAACTACCCGTGGAAGACCGACCCGTCCTGGGCCGGCACCTGCCGCGAGTTCGTCCTGACCCTCGACAACGGATTCCAGTACCGCGCCTACTTCAAGTTCATCAGCTAGCCGGTAACACCCGCTGAAACCGGAGGGAGCGTTCCGATCGGAACGCTCCCTCCGGCCGTTGCAGGCCGACCGACCTCAGTACTGAGGGGCGTGGGTCATCACGCCGCGCCCCGTCTCCAGCGCGGCGAGCAGCATCGGGAGCGACCGGTGCAGCTCCCGCTGCCAGTACGGCCAGCTGTGGCTGCCGGGACCGTAGAAGTCGGTCGTGACGGAGACACCCTGCTCGCGCAGCTGCTCGACGAAGTCGACGTTCTCCTGGTGGATCAGCGCCTCCAGGCCGTCGGTCCGCCCCGGCGCGTCGAACGGCCCGCCCGCGGTGCCGTCGCCGGTGGCCACGAAAAGCGCCGTGTGCCGCAGCCGCTTGGCCAGGTAGTACGGGTCGTGGTCCTGCCAGATGTCCCGCTGCGCCACCGGGTCGCCCCACAGCGCGTACGGGTCCAGCCCGGTACGCGCGAAGAACGGCAGCCAGGACGACACGTCGCGCAACGGGTGCACGACGCCGCTGAAGGACGCCGCCGCCCGGAACATGCCCGGGTTGCGGGCGGCGTAGGACATCGCCCCGAAGCCGCCCATCGACAGACCCGCCACCACCCGCTTCGGGCCCGCCCCGTAGCCGCGCTCGATGATCTGGCGCACCTCGCTCAGGTGGAACGTCTCCCACGCCGGGGCGCCGCCGTGGCCACCGTTCCACCAGTCGCTGTACCAGCCGGCGGCACCGGCTTCCGGCATCACGACCAGGACGTCCCTGAGCTCGGGGATGCTGGCAACATCCGTGGAGCGGGTCCAGCTGACGTACGAGTCGCAGCAGCCGTGCAAGAGGTAGAGCACAGGCCAGTGGTCCCCGCGCGCCCGTTGCTCCCAGCCATCCGGCGTCAGCAGACGCACGGTGGCGGCCCGGCCGAGCGCCGGCGACTGGATCGTGAGATCGACCAGGCGCGGGCCGACGATCGTCTCCTGCGCCACGTACGCGCCGTCGGAGGCCTGGACGGGGGCGGCGACGCCGGGTGTCGCCGCCGCGACCGCCGGGTTAGTCGACACGGACAGCCCGGCGAACGCGAGCCCGACCGCGACGGCGATGCCGAGAGCCGATGATCTCTTCACTGCTTCTCCTCCTGACCGTGACAGGTCCGCGAACGTTCCTGCTCGATGCGGAACGATCCTGATCGTTGCCTGTCGATGGCATTGGGGCGAAGGACTTTACCGCGGACGAGCGGTCAGGGAGCAGGCGCGAGCGGTGACCGGCCGGTCTCGCGCGACGAGTGGCCCTGGAGCACCCGGGGGAGAGCCGCTCGGGCGTACCCCGGGATGGGTGATCGTCGGGCGCCTCGGTCAGGCGCGAGCGGGTCGGCCGGGAGCCGGCTGTTCGGCCGGAGCGGCCACCTGGGCCATCAGTTTCTTGGGTGCCAGCAGGCAGTAGCTCTCGGTGAGTAACTCGCCGACCTCGTCCCAGTCGGTTGCCTCCTCGACGACCATGCCGAGGACGTCGGCGCCCCAGTCGGGCTTGAAGAACGGGTCGCCCTGGGCGACGAGGGCGTGCACCTCGTCGACCGGCGACCGGAAGGTCAGGACGCAGACGGGCTCGTCGGTGCCGGCCGCTCGGGCGTAGGCCATCTGGTGGTCGGGGTCGACGGTGAGTACGTGGGCGAACGTGCGCTGGCGGATGCGCCAGCGCACGCCCACCCAGGCCGGCTCCTCGTAGGCCTCCGGCAGCGCGAGACAGATGGGCCGCAGCCGGTCGAGGAGTTCGGATGGTACGTCGCCAGGGCTGGTCACGGGAGAAACGGTAACGGCGCCCTCCGACATTTCCCGCCGCAGCCGCCCGACGTCGCTAGTGCGGTGACCACGAAGGTTGGCCGGGTTTGTGACACGCCGGTGGATGTGCCGGGTTCTGGGAGGCGCGGGTTTCACGCTCGTTAGCGATGTGATCGTTGTCGAGGTGGAGGGGCCGGGGTGGCTGAGCCGGTCAGAGCGCGGCGTTGAGTGATGAGGAAGGTCAGCGGCTGGTGCAGATCATGCGGCGGGGCAAGGGCAGCTCGATCCTGGTGCGGCGGGCGATGATGATTCAAGCGTCCCTGATCAGCTTAGCGATCCTGAGTCGGATGGGGTTTCCGGGATCGTTTCCCACCGTGGTGGGGTCGCGTGGGCGTGCAGGTGGAATCCTGCGCCCAAGGCGGCTCCGCGTGGCCGGTGGCCGGTGGTGGGTGTTGTGCTGATCGTGTTCACGCTCTGGTGTCCGTGCGCTGACCGTGCCCGGCGAACGTTCAGGGACATCGCTGTAGCCGTTGGAGGGCTGCGCCTACTTTCGCACGCGGAAGCGGAGCATGGTGACGGCGCCCGACTGGGTATTGCTGAAAGGTTCCAGGTCGATCCTGTCGAGGCCTGGAGGCGAGAAACGGACACCCTCGCCGAGCAGCAGCGGTAGGACATACACCAGGATCTCGTCGACGAGCCCGCGCTGCAGACACTGGGCGGCCACATCGGCACCGAGGATCTCCAGGTTCTTGCCGCCCGCGGCGCTGCGTGCCGTGGCAACGGCTTCCTCAAGTCCACAGGTGAGGAATGTGACGGCAGGGTCCGGCTCGGCGGGAGGATTGTGGGTGAGGACGAACTGTGCTCCCCCGTCGTAGCTGGTGTCCTGGTCGGCCATACGCTTGCCGACCTCGTAAGTACTCCGGCCGATGAGCATGGCGCCCGTGGCCGCCATGACCTCCGGGACCGTATCCGCAGTCATGTACTCGAAGATCCAGTCCATCGCGTGGCCAGGACCGGCGATGAAGCCGTCCAGCGACATCACCCTGTTCACGACCACCTTGCCAGTGACGGTGCCTACATCACTCATACGTTCCTCCAAGGATTTTGGAAACCGGGGCCGGGTCCTAGTTCGGCCCGGCGGGGAGGGCAAGGGCGAGAGTTGCACGCGCATCCGCGGTGGCGCAACGCGAACACACCGGCACCCGGATGTGCTGGCCCGCAGTGTCGCGAACGTGCTCGGGTACCGCGTGAACGACACCGCCGGTGAGGTCGCCCTCGGTCCCGGACTGAGTGACCAAACCCCGGTGATCGTTTGTGGTCAGCGCACTAGTAGTGCTTTGTTATGTTGTGTTGTTGT
>NZ_LWLS01000129.1 GCF_001905095.1 Micromonospora sp. CB01531 | reverse complement strand
CTTCACCCGCCGCAACCCCGACCGACAACGCGACCGGCTCATCAAACAACTCCACAGCCTGGGCTACACCGTCACCCTCGACAAGGCCGCGTAGACAAGCCACGGTCGATTCTCTTCACAGCATCATCCGGAGCAGCTCGCGGGCTCCGTCGCTGGCCGATGGACGGATCGCCACCGACCAGCTCCAGGCGTAGGCGCGACGGTGCCGGCGCGGCGCGCGCCGCCGCGCGCTATCCGGAGGCGGACGCGGTGAGGCGCTCGGCCACCTCGGAAGCCGACGGCATGGCGGCTATCTCGTCACGGATGCGGTGTGCGGCAGTGGTGAACGAGGGCTCGGCGAGCAGCCGGCCGACCGCGGCGGCGACCGACGCTGGTTCCTGCTCCCCGATCGGCAGGGCCAGTCCGGCTCCGGCAGCCGCGAGGCGTTCCGCCTGGCGCTGCTGCCCGGACATTCCGGGCACGACGACGGCGGGGACGCCGCGTGCCGCCGTGCCGAAGGTGGTGCCAGAGCCGCCGTGGTGCACCACGGCCGAAACCCCGTCGAGCAGCTCCGCTGCCGGCAGGAAAGAGAGCAATTCGACCCGTCCCGGCTCCAGTCCGAAACCGTCGGCCGGGACATCCCGTGCCGTCGCCACCAGATCGATGTCGAGGGTGCTCAGTGACCGGAGCACCGGGCCGAGTTCCGGCGATGCCCCGGGGGCGGTGCTGAAGCTGACCAGTACCCGGGGCCGGCCAGTACCCGGGACCCGGGGCGCGCGCGGGCCTTCGGGACCTTGGTGGGGTTCCGGCCGCAGCGCGATGCGTTCGAGGGCCGGCAGCGCACCGCGGCGCTGCAGGCTGGGCGGGCAGAGGTCCAGCAGCCAGTGGCCGGACGGCGCATGGGCCGGCGCTTCCAGACCCCGATCGAGATACCGGGAGCGCGCCGCCGCGGCCAGGGCGTCCAGGAGTTCCGGTTCCAGCGCTGGATCGATGGCCATCACCGCAGACGGCAGCTTGAGCCTAGCCGCGACGAGTGGACCCACGAAATCGAGGTGCTCGGAGATGACCAGATCCGGTGCCCAGTCGCCCGCCCCGGTCAGAGCCTCGTCCACGGAGAGGTCGACACGCGCTCCGGCGAAGAACTCCCCGACGAGTTCCGGCGTCCTGCTGACCAGGATATCGGTGCCGGTGCGGCGGGCTACCTCGGCGATCACCGCGTCCGCCATCGGACCGGCGGGGATCAGCCCGAAGCCTTCCGGCTCGATCGAAGCGGCCATGCCGGCGGCGGTGGCGAAGGCAACGGCATGCCCCTGCTTCCGCAGCGCCCGGGCCAGCGGAAGTAGGGGCAGGAAGTGCCCGGTCAATGGGTTGTTGAAAAGGAGGACACGCATGGCCTCGAGAGTACTCTTATAAGACGACCGGCCATATTGCGGGGAGGGTAGATGCCGAAGCCGAGTCTGCGCGAGGCGTTGCTCGATGCGGCGTGCGAGGAGTTCGACGCTCGCGGCTATGCGGCCACTGGGGTAGCGGCGATCGCGACTCGGGCCGGCGCTCCGAAGGGTTCGTTCTACAACCACTTCGCGAGCAAGGAAGAGCTGGCGCTTGCCTCGCTCGAGAGGTACGGAGTGAACCGGCGGCTGGGCATGCTCGGCGACCGGTCGAAGCCGCCGCTGCAACGCATCCAGGCGCATCTGGCCTATCTGCGCGACGATCTCGCACGACACAGTTTCGGGCGTGGATGCCTTTTCGGCACCTTCGCGGCCGAGTCGGCTTCGTCCGCGGCGTTGAGTGCCGCCGCGAAGGAGGGTCTCGATTGATGGATCGACGCGCTCGCCGGCGCGCTCGAAGACGCCCACGCTCAGGGCACCGCGATGGCCGACGTCGAGCCCCGCAGTCTCGCGGCGTTGATTGTCGACCTCTGGGAGGGCGCGGCCCTGCGAGCCAAGGCCGCTCGTGACGGTGCTCCGGTCGACGCGGCGATCGTCTTCATCGTGGCCTCCCTTAGCGGTGGGAGGGTCGACTGAGCGTGTCTACGTACGCCGGCGTCGCTGTAGGACCGGATGGCCGCATCCATGTGAGCACCGCTGGTCGATCTAAACGCTAGTGGGCACCGGACTAGCGCCGGCCCCCACGTCCCGCCCGCGCCGCCCCGCAGCGCGCGGCGCAGCCCGGCCGCGCCGGCGAGGGCCAGCAGCCCGGAGACCACGAAGTTGGCGATCTGGATCCAGCCGTGCTGGCCGAGGGCGAGCAGGCTGAGCGGCTGCCGGCTCAGGTCGAAGCCGTCCCGGGTGAGCACCTGCGCGGCGGCCACCACCGCGAACAGCGGCCCGACGGCGATCCCCCCGGCGAGCAGGGTGGCCACCGGAACCGCCCTGCTCGCCCGGGCCTGCCGCAGCGTCGTACTGGTCATCTCTCGATCTCCTCGTCATCGGCTCTCACTGACGCGTCGATCGGGCCGACCGGGATCCGACATCCCGTTTCAAGATTTTTTACGGGCCGCACGCGGCGGCCCGGTCGAGCAGCAGCGCCCGCTCCCGGGCATTGCCCGTCAGCGCCGCCGCCCGCTCGAACTCCCGCCTGGCCTCGTCGTGCCGCCCCAGCTTGGCGAGCAGGTCACCGAGCACGCTGGGCAGCATGTAGCCGGCCAGCGCCGGCTCGTCCGTCAGCGCCCGGGCCAACTCCAGGCCGGCGGCCGGGCCGTCGGCGTAGGCGACGGCAACCGCCCGGTTCAGCTCCACCACCGGTGACGGCACCAGCCGCGCCAGCTCCGCGTAGAGGAACGCGATCCGCGCCCAGTCGGTCTCCTCGGGAGTCCGCGCCCGCGCGTGGCAGGCCGCGATCTCGGCCTGCAGGGTGTACGGACCGGCCCAGCCGCTGCGGGCCCGGTCGAGGGCGGCAAGGCCCCGGCGGATGAGCAACTGGTCCCAGCGACTGCGATCCTGATCGTTGAGCAGGATCGGCTGGCCGTCGGGGCCAGTACGGGCGTGGGTACGCGACGCCTGAATCTCCAGCAGCGCGGCCAGGCCGTGCACCTCGGGCTCGTCGGGCATCAGCCCCTGCAGCAGCCGCGCCAGCCGCAGCGCCTCCTGACACAGGGCCGGCCGCATCCAGTCGTCCCCGGCGGTGGCCGAATACCCCTCGTTGAAAATCAAATAGACGACCTCCAGCACCGAGTCGAGGCGCTCGGCCCGCTCGGCCGGGCCGGGCACCTCGAACGGCACGTGGGCGGCGGCGAGGGTCTGCTTGGCACGGGTAATCCGCTGGCCGACCGTCGGCTCGGTGGTGAGGAACGCGCGGGCGATCTCACCAGTGGTCAGGCCACCGAGCAGCCGCAGCGTCAGCGCCGCCCGGGCAATCGGCGACAGCACCGGGTGGCAGGAGACGAAGATCAGCCGCAGCAGATCATCCTCAATGCGGTCCTCGACCGCGGCATCGAAGTCCGGAGTGACCTGCTCATCGAGGTCGCGGCCGAGCTCGGCGAGCGTACGCTGCTGGGTCTGCCGGCGGCGCAACGCGTCGAGCGCCCGGCGCTTGCCGACGGTCATCAGCCACGCGCCCGGGTTGGCCGGTACGCCGTCGCGCGGCCACTGCTCCAGCGCGGCTACCAGGGCGTCCTGGGCCAGTTCCTCGGCCTGGCCGACGTCGCGGACGATCGCGGCGATGCCGGCAACGACCCGGCCGGCCTCCATCCGCCACACCGCCTCGACGGTGCGCCGTGTCTCCGACTCCTCCATGGGCTGTTGACCCTAACAACGTGCGGGCAACGAAAGGCCACGGAACAGCACGTGGTGGTTGGCGGACTGGCAGCCGATGGATGGGCAGCGACCGCCTGCCGCCGCCCGCCCAGGTTCGGTCAGTCGTGGGTTGCCGTGCCGAGGAAGTCGGTGATGAGGGCCGCCAGCTCCTGCGGGCGTTCGGCGACCATCGCGTGGCTGGCGCCGGCCAGGTGCAGCACCCGCAGCGACGGATTGTCCAGCGCGGCGAGCCGCTCGGCGGTGGCCCGCCGGTAGGCGGCGTACACCTCGTGGAACGCCTGCTGCTCAGGCAGGTCCTCGGTGGCGAGGACGAGCAGCATGGGGCAGCGGATGTCCCGGTAGGTGGGGAGCAGGTCGAGGGACTCCATCGCTTCCCGTAGCTGCCCGGTCAGCTCCGCGCCAGGGCGCAGCCGGCTACGGCCGTCGTCGCACGGCACGAGGTTGCGCTCGAAGGCCGCCACCCAGTCTTCCAGCGCGGCGCCATACCGCTCGGCCATCGCCCGCTGCCCAGCCAGCGCGGCGGCCAACTGTTCGGCGGTGAGCGGCTCGGCCAGCATCGCGGCCATCCCGTCGAAGGTGGCCCGCAGCTTGGCGAGTTCCGTCGCCGCCTGGTCCGGGTCCATGCCGGCGAGCTGCTCCGGGCGGCCGAGCGTCGGGTTGCCGTCCAGGCTGACGACGCCGGGGCACTCCGGGTGGCGCTGCGCCCACAGCGCGGCCAGCATGCCGCCGAGGGAGACACCGACCACCGCGGGACGGTCGAGGCCGAGGCCGTCGGCGACCGCGGCCAGGTCGGTCAGCACCTCGTTCCAGCGCCACGGACCATCCCCGGACCGCCCGTGTCCACGCAGGTCGACGGTGACCACCCGGTGCGCGGGGCGTAGCTGCTCGGCCAGCGTGGTCATCTGGGCGAGGTTGCCGCCGGCGCCGTGCAGGAGCAGCAGTGGGCGGCCGGAGCCGCCGAAGTCGCGGTAGGCGATCGGCACGGCCCCGGAGTCGATGAAGGTGTCAGGCACGTCGGGTTCCCTCCCGGAGCAGTCGGTCGCGGACGGCGGCGGACAGCACGCCGCCGGCCGGGTGACGGGCGAGCTTGCCGCGACTGGCCAGGTCGTGGACGCCCTGGCGGGTGATGCCGAGCATGGCGCCGGCCACCGCGTACGACACCGACTCGGCGGTGGGGTGGCCCACCCGCCGCGCGACGATCTGGCCAAGCGGGCTTCGCCACCAGTCGAGGGGCGGGTCGAACGGACCGTCGCCGGGATAGAGCGTGGAGATGGCTCGGATGATCACCCCGTAGGCCGCCCGGTCGTCGCCGCTGACCATCGTGGTGGCCCAGGATCGTGCGCGCTCCCGGACAACGGTACGCAGCGGGTCGATCGCGTCGTGGCCGTCGACCAGGATCTCGAGCGGGTCGAGCAACCGGACATCGATCAGCCTGACGAGCTGCTCGACCAGTTCCTCTTCACCCGGTGGCATGCCGCCTCCCCTCGTTGCTTGACGCCCATCGTCAAGCACTTGACGACTAGTGTCAAGCAGTGGCGAATGGCACCGAAATGTCGTATTCACCCCCTAAGCTTGGCGCGGTCATCACGGATCGCAGGGAGACAAGATGCTCGACCACCTCTCCGTCCTGGTGCGCGACCTGCCGGCCAGCGCCGCCTTCTACGACACGGTGCTGGCCCCACTGGGCGGGCGCCGGATCCTGGAGCCCGGCCCGATCGGCTACGGCGTCGACTTCCCCGACTTCTGGCTGGCACCCGCACCGGCCGGGACCGCGCCGCTGGAAGCGCACATCGCCTTCACCGCCCCCGACCGGGCCGCCGTGCAGGCGTTCCACGACGCCGCGGTCGCGGCCGGCGCGGAAGTGCTGCACGCGCCCCGCGTCTGGCCGGAATACCACCCGACCTACTTCGGGGCGTTCGTCCGGGACCCGGACGGCAACAACGTCGAGGCGGTATGCCACCAACCCGAGTAATCGACGGGGCGGGCGATCAGCGCAACGGATCGTGGGTACCGCGCGGCACGTGCGGCTTGCAGCGGCGCACCCGGTCGGCGGCCATCCGCCCGCCGACCGCGAGACCGTACCTCTCCACCGCCGCGAGCCCGTACGCACTGCACGTCGGCGTGTAACGGCACTGGCCGGGCCAGCGGTGCGACAGCCAGCGACGGTAGCCGACGATCGCCGCTCGGCCGGCCCGGTCCACCATGGGCGTACGGGTGGCGGTGGCAGCCACCGAGCCGAGGGTCAGCAGGAACGAGAACAGCCCGAAGTCGCAGCAGTCCGGGCCGTCGCAGTCGCAGGTGTCGCAGCCGGAACCGCGCCTCTTCTTGTGGTGCCGCTTTCGCTTCAGGTTGATCACGCCGCCATGATGCGACACCCGTGCCACCGGCCCTCACGTCGGCGTCACCCGGCGTCGGAGGCGGCAACGACGCGCTTGGGAGCTTGTTGCCCCAGGCGTGTTCAACCAGTTCCCTGACCCGCTCCTCGGTGACCTTGGCGAGGTCCACCTCGGGAAACGCGATCTAGTGACGGCGGATGTCACAGCATTCCCGGCATCGTCATGGAAGGTGGTCGACTCATTCGGGCCGGGCAACGACGTGATTCACCAGCGCCTGCATGCGTGTCCGGTCGGCTCGAATCACGGACACCTGAGCAAGGCCGGTCGCGCCGGGTGTCCCGAAGAAGCGGTGCAGTATCTGGGCGGCTGCACGGCCCGTGGCGCTGGTCGGCCAGGTTTCCGCCGTCAGCCCCATGGCGTAGGCGGCGTGGAGAAGGCGCCAGAGGTCGACCGCGTCCTTGGCGGCGAAGCGGCCCCGGTACGCGAGCGCCTTCAGGCAGAGCGCCGAGGCCACGTCAGGCAGAGCGACCTGTAGCGCCAGCTTGTCGGCACTCGTCAGGCGAACTTCCAGCTGAAGCAGGCTGGCTTGGCGGTGGAGCGCGAGAATCAGTCCTGGCACCTCATCCACGATGAGATCACCGTGGCGTTGGTTCGGCACCAGTTTGCTCTCGAACGACGGGGCAAGGATGTCAACGACGAGATCCAGCGGCCCGTCGTTGTCCTGGTAGCGGCGGACGAACCGGTTGGCCGCATCCCCGCGTCGGTAACCACGCTCGGCCAAGGCCCGAGGGAGCCGAGGATCTGCGACGACAGCGGGCAGTGCGGCGAAGTCGGCGTCAAGGGTCTCCCGCATCGGTACCTGCCCGGCGACACCGTGCACTGCGGTGAGGAGGGTCACCATGTGCCCGCCGACGATCCGGTGATCCAACGCCAGTGCCCCGGCGATCGCCGAAAGGTCGGCGAGTGTCCGGAAGCCGGCATCGGCCGCCCGGCTGGTGGAGGTCAGCGTCAGCACGTCGGACGGAGTTGCACCAGCTGATGCCGGTCGGGTCACGCTGCCCAACTCCCACTTGCTCGCTGACGGCGGTCCCGCAGCGTTCGCCGCAGGTGCCGCACTGGCTCATCGATGTCGGGACCCGGGGCGCGCGCCACGTCCCACAGGATCTGCAACGGGTCCGCCAGTGGCACGCTCCCCGATGCCTCGGCGGCCGTCGGGCGCGGCCATACTCCGGGATCCTTGGGCACGATGAGTTCCACCGTCGCGTCTTCTTCGTCGGCGGGCGTGAGGCCAGCACTGGTCAGGTCCACGCCGGATTGGGCGTAGACGACTGCTCGGCGCGGTGCTCGCCATGGGGCGACGCGGTCGGCTGCCACATCACCGGAGATCGCCATCCGTCCGGGGTCGCCGCTCGTCAGCAGGCTGATGGCGGCCTCTGCCTGCTGCACCGGCGGTTCCAGGCCGTACCAGAGGGTTCTCAGGCCGCCTGGTCCCGGGTACGAGTTCAGCCACCAGTCGAAGACCGCATCGATGTCGGTGACGTCCCAGCCGGCCGGCGTCCGGTCCGCGAGACCTTGTTCGGTCAATGCGGCGAGCGCCTGTGACACGCGAGGCTGGGAGACGCTGGTGACCGCCGCCAACTGCTGCTGCCCGGCCCAGGGTCGCTCGGCCAACCGTCGTACGACGGTAAAGGTGCCCCAGGGGACGCGACCCGGCCGGGTCCGTGAGGGCGGGGTATCGACGTCCCTCGTCTCGATGGACACCTGCTGACCTGCCACCTGAAGGAGACCCGTGACCTGCCGCCCGTTGTCGACCAGCCAGGACCAGCCGGCCGCCTCGACTGCGGATCGGACACCGGACGTGGCTGAAGGCACGACGAGCAGGACCTGGTCCCGATGTCGGCTCTTCAGGTGGGCGATGTCGCTGGGATTGAGCACAGCTGGCGAGGTCACCACTCTCAGGATCCCGCGCTGGGGGCCACTCCGCAGCTCGACGTGATCGGCGTCGAGCGGTACGACCACGACTCCGGCATCAACCAGAGCCCTCCACGCCGCCGACGATATAAGCATTTTCCGACCTCCTCAGATAATACTTATAACACAGGCCGTCCACGGTAGCGGCCTTGGGCGTTCCTGCGTCGCCCTCGGCCGGCGGTCGCCGGCCGATCCCTGATTCGCCGGCCCCTGTCCTCCGCCCACGCCTCGACGCTCTGACATCCCCTGCCCTGCGCCGACTCCCCGCCCCGGTAGCAGGTGTCCGACCTGCTTCGGGCCGAGCCGTCCAGGCCTGCTCAACCGGCGGGTTGTCCGGCGATTTGCTGCTCCAAGCCGTCGAGGAGGGCCTGAAGGCCGAACTCGAAGGCCTTGTCGGGAGCCGCCGCATAGCTGGCCGCCGCCGACGTGTCCAGGCGGGCACGCAGGCGCGGGTAGCGCATGGCGATCTCCTGGGCCTTGGCCATGGCGTCTTGGAACTGTTCTTCGGCGGTGGTGTCGTCCCGGGCGAGCTTCCGGGCGAGTGAGGCGGTCGCTGCGGCGCCGGCCGCGTTGCCGAGCACGTAGGTGAAGACGGCGGAGGCGGCCTGGTCTGCCTGCGCGCCGGCGAAGCCGGCGGCTTCGTAGACGGCGAGGCTGTGGTCGTCGTGGCGGGCCTTGCTCTCGCCGTAGAGGACGTGCGCAGCGAACGCCTGCACCAGCCAGGGGTGCCGGGTGAACATCTCGTACAGGTCGATGGCCATGCCGGTGGCCGCGGTGCGCCAGTCGACCGCATCCAGGTCGGGCAACTTGAGCTCACCCCACACCTGGTCGGTGGCGAGAAGGACGAGGTTGTCCTTGTTCTTGACGTGCCAGTACACGGCCGTGGCGGCGGAGTCGAGTCGTTTGCCCAGGGCGCGCATGTTCAGGCCTTCGAGGCCTTCGGCATCTAGGAGCTCGACCGCGGTGCGGACGATCTGATCTCGGGTGAGCGTGTCGCGTGGCATGCCCTCACGGTACGCAGCTGCTTGCACAAAGTTCAAGAAAGGACTTGCACATTGTTCAAGTCGCCGGCTAGCGTCCATTCCCCAGCCAGTTGAACTTAGTGCAATTCGAAGGAGTCCCATGAACACGCTCGCCGCCGTCATGCAGCTGCTCGTCGCCGCCGCCTTCGTCAGCATCCCGGTGGTCCGCCATCGCTTCGGCCCTGCCGCGAAGGCCGCCGCGGTGACCGAGCTTCGCCGCCAGCACGTCCGCCCAGAGGTGTTGGAGGAGAACAACCTCCGGTTCGACGCGAGTGGCCACGAGACCGCAGCCCCGGCCGCCGTCGCCGTGGTGATGACCGGCATCGCAGCCCTGAACTTCGGCGGCGCCGACCTGGCCCAACTGTTGACCTGGATCTTCTCGTCGCTGGTCGTGCTGATGAACGTGGCCATCGTCTACAGCAACCTCACTGCGGTGAAGTCTGTGGAGGCCGCCTTCCGCCGCAAGGGCGACCCGGAGCTGGCCCGCGTCGACGTCGCGCCCTTCCTCCAGGCCGCCGAGGGCGCCTTCCCTCGCTGGGTGCGCGCCCAGACCTACCTTCGCAACACGGTGGTCTTCGCCGGCTCCGCCGTCGCCCTGGTCGCCGTCTCCCTCGTCTGACAACCCGCCCCTGATCCTGCGGCGGCGAGCCAACGGGTGCACAGAACACAGGGCGTTCGCCGCGATGCTGTCGCTGCGAACGCCCTGCGTGCGGGGCCGGGTCCGGCCGGTGACGCGGACGGTGGGGTACGCACTGGCCGCGCCGAACTCGGCCGAAGGCAGGTTCGACCCGTCCGAGTCACCACTGCGCGCTCAGCTGGCCGCGGCCCCGAACCACTTGGGCAGCTGGCTGAGCAGATCCTGCTGGTCTTCGCCGGCCCACGCCACGTGCCCGTCGGGCCGTAGCAGTACGGCGGGCACGTCCAGTTCCTCGCTGACGTCGACGACGTGGTCGACCCGATCTGCCCAGTCCGCCACGGAGAGCCGGCCGGTCTGGTCGAGCAGCAGCCCGCGGCCGCCGTGCATCAGCTCGTAGAGGCGCCCCCGCTTCAGCTCCACGTCCCGCATCCGGCGGCCGAGCAGGTCATGCCCCTCGCCGAAGTCGTAGCGGACCCCGATCGCGGTGATCTTCTCGATCAGGTACCGGTTCACCTCCTCGAACTCCACCAGTTCCGCCAGCAGCCGGCGCACTGCCTGGGCGCCCGGCTCGGTGGACATCAGCTCCATCTGCGCGCGGGTGTTGTCCAGCACGTCGGCGGCCACCGGGCGCCGTTCGGTGTGGTAGCTGTCCAGCAGCCCTTCCGGGGCCCAGCCGTTGACCTCGGCGGCCAGTTTCCAGCCGAGGTTGAACGCGTCCTGGATGCCGAGGTTGAGGCCCTGCCCTCCGGTCGGCGGGTGGATGTGCGCCGCGTCGCCGGCGAGCAGCGCCCGGCCGGTCCGGTAGCGCTCGGCGAGCCGGGTGGCGTCGCCGAAGCGGGACAGCCAGCGCGGTGAGTGCACGCCGAAGTCGGTGCCGGCGAACACCCGCAGCTGCTGCTTGACCTCCTCGAGGGTCGGCGGGACGGAGCGGTCCTCAGCCAAGCCCTCGGCGGGCACGACGACGCGGTACATCCCGTCCCCGATGGGCCCGACGCCGAACCGCTTCTGGGTCTTGCGGACCTCGGCCACCACCTCGGCCAGCGTCTCCGGCGGCACGGCCACCTCCATCTCGCCCAGCAGCGTCTCGACCCTGCTGGGCTCGCCGGGGAAGCCGACGCCGAGCAGCTTGCGCACCCTGCTACGGCCGCCGTCGCAGCCGACGAGGTAGCGCGAGCGCAGCTGCGTGCCGTCGGCCAGCTCGGCGGTCACCCCGTGTTCGTCCTGGCTGAGCCCGACCAGTTCGCAGCCGCGCCGGATCTCGGCGCCGAGTTCGGTGGCGCGCTCGGCCAGCAGGCGGTCGGTGATGGTCTGCGGGATGCCCAGGACATACGAATGTGCGGTGTCCAGCCGGTCGGGCCAGGATTTGCCGATGCCGGCGAAGAAACCGCCGACCGTGAACTGCTGGCCGAGCGGGAGGAACCGCTCCAGCAGGCCGCGCTGGTCCATCACCTCGATGCTGCGCACGTGCAGGCCGAGCGCCCGGACCACCCTGGTCGGCTCCGCCTCCTTCTCCAGCACGAGCACGTGCACGCCGTGCAGCCGCAGCTCGCTGGCCAGCATCAAGCCGGTCGGTCCGCCGCCGGCAACGATCACGTCAAACATGAAATCCCCCAATGTTTCGGCCAGCTGCTGCGCGCAGTCCGTCGGCACGCACACCCGCAGCTCCGCGTCGGATGCCCGGAACCACCCCGCGAGCCCATCGCCGTTTCGACGACCCGCGAGACCGACAGGTCGACAAAAGCACGCGTCCTTCGCGAATCCCTGATTTCCGCAGGTTCTGGCTTCGACGGGAGATTCTGCGGCACGACCCGGGTCTTGCCGCAAGACCCCCAGTGCGATATATGTTGAGAGTGGCAGGGAGTTGCTCCTTGCCCTTTTTTGTCCGCGGTGGACGGACAGGCTCCTTCCAACGCAGTGACGCGCCGCGTTGGTGGTCCACGAGGACCTCCCCGGGCTCGCAGGATTGAGCCGCAGGGCGGAGATTCCGCAGGTGCCGGTGTCCGCTGGACGGTTCGGCGACCGACGCGGCGGGCCTGACCTCGGCCCGCGCCGTCAGTTCTGAACGTCCTCGGCGGCGGCTCGTTTCAGGCAGGCCGGCACGTCACCCGCGTGGTACGGGTGTTCGCTCGGTTCGATGCCGGCGAGGAACATCGCGTACACGGCGGCCATCCGCAGCGGGGCGACCGGGCGGAGCAGGTCGACGGCACG
Organism: Micromonospora sp. CB01531; assembly: GCF_001905095.1. Classification (GTDB taxonomy): domain Bacteria; phylum Actinomycetota; class Actinomycetes; order Mycobacteriales; family Micromonosporaceae; genus Micromonospora. The sequence continues at coordinate 16,475 of NZ_LWLS01000129.1, read as the reverse complement.
GTGCGGGTCACTGCCGGGCACGTCGGCCCGCCAGCGGGCGGCCCAGGCGTCGAGCAGCAGCGCGGCGGCGGCCGGGGCGAGGGTCTCGGTGAGGCGCAGGATGTCGAAGGCGGGGTGCCCGACGAACGCGTCGCCCCAGTCGATCATCACCCGCCGCACGCCGTCGCCGCGCACGTTGCCGGGGTGCAGGTCGCCGTGGACAAGCGTGTCGGGCAGCCCGCAGCGGCGTACCTCATCGAGCCGGTCGTCAAGGTCGGCGAGCAGGTCGGCGGCGACGCACAGGTCGTGCGGGGCGAGCCGGTCGCGGATCCAGGCGGCCAGCGCCGGCCCCCGCAGATCGGGTACGCCAGCGGCGAGCAGCGCGTCAACGTCGCCGGTGGCGCGGAGTTGGACGGTATGGTGGTCGGCGGCGATCGCGGCGCGTTCGATGTCGTCGGCGGCGTAGCGGTCCTCGCCGGGCGCGTGGTCGAGCAGGATGCGGCCGGTGTCGTCGGCGGCGAGCAGGGCGGGTGCGGTGCCGGGCGCGGCGGCGGCGAGCCAGCGCAGCACGACGGCCTCGTGCCGGAAGAAGGCGGGCACCTGCTTGAGCCAGGCGCTGCCGTGGTCGCCGTCGAGCCGCCAGATCGCGGACAGGTTCCAGGTGCGGTGCTGTTCAACAGCGGTCACCGGCCGGCCGAGGCGGTGCAGTTCGGCGGTGGCCCAGGCGAGGCTGCGGGCCGGGCCGCCGGGTTCGGCCCAGGGGGCGCGCAGCGGGTGCGGCGACAGATCCACCGCCACCGGGTCGAGCGGCACCGCCGGGGGCGTGGTGACCTGGCCGAGGTAGGTGAGGTGGCCGCCGGGCGGTTCGGGGCGGTCGGCGGCGAGCAGCCGCAGCACGGCCACGTCGATGCCGTAGCGGCGGCGGGCCTCGTCGACGATCGCGCCGACCTGCTGCCACCACGGCTCCGGCACGTCGTACGCGGGGAGGGCGCCGAGTGGCCGCCCGGCCTGGTCGACGAGCACGAGGGTCACGGTGCGGGACACGTGCGGACGGTACTGCCCGGCCAGGCGCGGACGCGACCGGTTAACCCGGAGATTGACCCGGGGCGGGTCCGGGGCGGATACGGGTCCGACCCCGATGTCCCCGACCCCGGGCCGCTGACACCCTGGGGCAATGACGACGACCAATTCCCGGGTCTCCTCGTACCTCTGGTTGCGGCCGGTGGCGGTGGCCGCGTCGCTGCTGCTGCTCGGCTACGGCATCCTGCGCCTGATCGACGGCCTGGACGGGCACCGCGACAAGTCGGCGTGGCCGTGGATGACCGGGCACACCCTGTTCCTGCTGGGCATCGTCGCGTTCGGGGCGGTGATCGTCGGGCTGCACGGGCGGCTGCGTACCGCCTCGTCCCGGCTGCGGACGGTGGACGACGTGGCCGCGCTGGCCGGCCTGGTCGGTGCGGCGGGCTTCGTGTGGGTGATCCTCGGTGACCTGTTCCCGCGTTTCGCCGACGCGGTGGCCACGCCGGAGGTGGTGCTGGTCGGCGGGCCGGCGCTGTTCGAGCTGGGCCTGCTGGTGCTGCTGGTCCGGGCCGCCGTGCTGCGGCTGCTGCCGGCCTCGGGGCCGGTGCTGGTGCTGGCCGGCTTCGTCGCGATCGCGGTGAACCTGGACCTGCTGCCGGTCGGTGCCGCGCTGGTCTTCGGGGGGCTGTTGCCGCTCGGGAAGCCCGCCGTCCGGTCCGGGCGGAGTGGTCAGATGTAGACGGGGCGGCGGGTGCCGTCGTGGCCCGAGCACGGCCCGCGCTGCATGCCGGTCCTGCTGATCAGGCCGTCCTTGCACTGCACCAGGTAGCCCTTGCCGGACCAGAGGTTCTCGACGCAGTCGAACCAGGTGCACACGTCCGGGGCGGGATCGTAGATGTAGGAGCCGCCGCAGTAGTTGTAGCCGTATGGGTTGGCCGGCGCGCCGCAGCGGTCGACCTCGGTCGGGCTCGGCGTGCCGGACGGCGCGGGCGGGGAGCTGGTGGTCTCGGTGGGCTGTGGTGAGGGTTGTGCCGGTGATGGGTCGGCGGTCGGGGTCGGGGCCGCGGAGGTGGTCGCGGCGGTGACGGGTGCCGCACCTGGGAGCTGACCGGACGTCGTGCCGGTGGTGTGGGGAACGGCCGAGCGGGCCGGCGTGCCGAGACCGGTGGACGAGGGCGGGAGACCTCGGTCGGTCGGGTCCACTCCGGTGCCCCGGTCCACGTCCATCCCGATCACCGGTCGGTCCGGCACGGACCCGTGGACCACGCTCACGACCGCGGCGATGGCCAGCGCCACCGCGACGGCGGCGACCAGCGCCGGACGGACGAGCCGGGCGGTCAGCGGGGCATCGGCGGGCGTGGCCGGCGACGGGGTCGGTGGCTGGTCAAGCCAGTGCGCCATCACCGCGTCGTCGAGCCGGTCCAGCAACGCCGCTCGCGCCCCCGTCGCGTCGGCGTACGCGACGGTGAGGAGCAGCCGGAAGGTGGACGCGGCGGCCCGGGGCACCCATACCCCCCGGATCCGGCCCGGCCCGTCCGGGTGCAGCAGGGTGAACGGCTCCTCGGGGTGGTGCGCCACGCCGGCGAGCCGCGCGTACGGCCACTCCTGCTGCTCGTCGCGGCCCACGACGATCAGGCGCCGGTCGGTCACCACCGCCATGCCGGCGTCGACCACCCTGGCGCCCTTCGACCGCCGGCGCGACCGCCGGGTGTCCTCGACGGGCACGACTGTCAGCTCTGCGGTAGGTAGGTCCGGGGTGTGCCGCGCCGTCGCCTCGACGATTTCCGCCGCGGGCTGCACCGCCAGCACGACCTCGTCGTCGTCGAGGCGCACGGGTAGCCCCGCCGGCGTTTCCGCCGGCCGGACGGGCTCCTCGGCCGCGCAGTAGAGCTGGCGCAGCTCCTCGTCGCGCCGGCGCCAGGCCTGCAGCGCGGCGTCGTATGCCGTGCGTCGCCGCTCGTTCTCCCGGCCGACCCACCGGGCCCGCCAGCCGTGGGCCTCGCCCTCGCTCACCGTCACCGGATCGCCTCTCATCGTGAAGGGCTTCCGTGTCCACCCGGTACAACCGCGCGTATCCGTGACGGACACGCTCAGACATCGACGGTTTTCGGCTTGTTCCGAATGGCCGAACGGTGGATGCGACATCGAACCAGATGCCACCCCGCAGGCGGCAGCGACGGTACGGTCCGGGAATGGAGCAACGCGTCAACATCATCACCCTCGGCGTAGCCGACCTGGCCCAGGCCCGCACGTTCTACGAACGGCTCGGCTGGCGCGGCCAGGAGGTGCAGGAGACCGTCTTCTTCCAGGCCGGCGCGCTGGTATTGGTGCTCTGGGGCCGCGACAAGCTGGCCGAGGACGCGGGACTGACCGACCGGGGCGCGGACGGCTTCGGCGGGCTGGGCCTGGCGCAGAACGTCCGCAGCCGCGCGGAGGTCGACGAGATCCTGCACCAGGCAGCCGAGGCGGGGGCGACGGTCACCCGCCCGGCCCGGGAGACGTTCTACGGCGGGTACGCGGGCTACTTCACCGACCCAGACGGTCACCTGTGGGAGATCGCCTGGAACCCCGGGTTCCCACTCGGCCCGGACGGTTCGCTGACCGTGCCCGACTTCGGCTGAGCGGTCAGCTCCAGACGGTCCGACGGAAGCCCAGATGGCCGGCGCACGCGTTCCGCTGCCCGCCGGACAGGCTGACCGTGCCGTCGCGGCACTGCACCAGCCAGCCCGTCCCGGACCAGAAACGGGAGACACAGTCGAACCAGTCGCAGACACCCCGGGCCGGCTTGCGGATCCGGGAACCGCCGCAGAAGTCGTACCCGAAAGGGTTGACCGGAGCGCCGCAGCGCCGCTCAGCTGGCATCGGCACCCGCGACGGTGTCGGCGCGGGCTTGGTGCGGGTGCGGCGGGGTTCCGGCGCGGCGGTCGGCGCGATCCGCACCGCGGGTGCGATCACCGGAGGCATGGGTGTGGGTGTCGGAGTGGCCGCCGAGGTAGCCGCGGCGGCCACCTCCGTATCGGCACGTCCCGGCGGGTTCGACCTGAACAGCATCGCCGGCACGATCAGGGCGACGGCCACACCGACCGCGACGGCACGCGGGCCGACCAGCGCGGCGATCCGGGCCTGGCCGGGAGTGGCGATGGCGGGCCGGACCGGCCGGACCGCAGCATGCTCTCCGATCAGTTCGTCAAGTTGGGCGACGACGGCGGCCCGCTGCTCGATCGCGTCGGCGAAGGCCAGGGTCAGCTTGAACCGGAAGTCGGCCACCGCGCCGGTGGGCAACATCAGGCCAGAGGTGCGCCGCCGGTCCAGAACCTGGATCAGCGTCACCGGCGCGCCCGGGTCGTGGGACAACCCGGTCATCCTCCCGTACACCCAGTCGCGCCGGCCGCGCCCACCGAGCAGCACCAGCCGCCGGTTGGTCAGCACGGCAAGCCCGGCGTCGACGGCCCGGACCCCCTCGGGGCGGCGGGGGCGCAACTCGGGCGGGTCGGGCTCGACGGTCAGCTCGGGGGCCGGCAGCACCGCGGTGTGCCGCACCTCGACCAGTTGCGCGGCCGGCAGCGTCCAGAAGACCACCTCACCGGGGGCCAGCTCCATGGGCAGACCGGTGCCCGCATCGGCGGAGCCGTGGAACGACGCGGCGAGGCTACGCAGCCGGCGCAGCTCCTCGTCGCGCCGTCGCCACGCCTCGTCGGCCGCGTGAAAGAGCCGCAGCCGCCGTTCGTTCTGCCGGTGCGCCCACCGGTACCGCCACGTGGAACCCGTCGAATTAGTCATCGCCACGCCGACTCCTCCGCCGCGCGAGCCCACCGGGTGTCACTCATGTCAACTGCCACAGAGGGGCACCAAGACACGCGCAAGTTGCAAATCCAGCCGATCGGGTGATTGACCGGCACATTAGGCCGAAGCTCCACCGTCGGCTCCCCCCGATCTCGGCTGCCCCACTTCGCCCTACGACGGGATCGGACCGTCGGTAACGTCAGCCGCAACGGGCCGTGAGGTGACGGCGAGGAGGTGGACCGGGTGGGCGAACCGACCGTCGTGGTGGCCGTGGACATCGGCACCACCAGCACCAAGGCGGTCGCCTACGACACCGGCGGACGACAACTCGTCGCCCACTCCCACAGCTACCCCCTCAACGAGCCGCACCCCGGCTACGCCGAGCAGGACCCACAAGCGATCTTCGACGCGGTGGCGCAGTCAATCCGGGCCGTGGTCGCCGAACTGCCCGGACCGGTCGCCGGACTGTCCTTCAGCAGCGCGATGCACAGCCTGATCGGGCTGGACCCCGACGGCACCCCGCTCACCCCGTCGATCACCTGGGCCGACTCCCGAGCCAGCAGCCAAGCCGAACGGCTGCGCGCCGTACCGTCCGGCCTGACCATCCACCGACGCACCGGCACACCGATCCACCCGATGGCGCCGCTGCCGAAGCTGGTCTGGTTCGCCCAGCAGGAACCGAAACTATTCGAACAGGTCGCCCACTGGGTCGGCATCAAGGACTTCGTGCTGCGGTGGCTGGCCGACACACTGGTCACCGACCACTCGCTCGCCTCCGCCACCGGCCTGATGGACATCCACCAACTGGCCTGGGACGCCGAAGCGCTCGGCATCGCCGGCATCACCGAGGAGCAACTCCCCCAACTCGTACCCACCACCCACGTGCTGCCCGGACTGACCGCCGAGGCGGCCGCCGCCACCGGCCTACCCGCCGACACCCCGATCGTCGTGGGCGCCGGCGACGGACCACTGGCCAACCTGGGCCTCGGCGCGGTCCACCCCGGCGAGGTGGCCTGCTCCATCGGCACCAGCGGCGCCATGCGGGTGATGGTCGAACGCCCCGGCGTCGACCCCCTCGGCGGCGTCTTCTGCTACGCCCTCACCGAGAACCGCTGGGTGGTCGGCGGCGCCATCAACAACGGCGGCATCGTCCTGCAGTGGGCCGGCGAAGCCCTCGCCCCCGAACTCGGCGAACACGCCGAGGAAAAACTGCTCGAACTGGCCGCCCAGGCACCGGTCGGCTCCGGCGGGCTGATCATGCTGCCGTACCTGCTCAGCGAACGCGCACCGCACTGGAGCGCGGTGCCCCGCGGCGCGTACGTCGGGCTCACCCACGGCCACCGGCGCGAACACCTCGTCCGGGCCGCACTGGAAGGGGTCTGCCAGCAACTCGCCCTGGTCCTCACCTCGGTCCGGGCCGCCGGCAACGAGGTACGCGAGGTCCGCGCCAGCGGCGGCTTCGCCCGCAGCCCGCTGTGGCGGCAGATCCTCGCCGACGCCCTCGGCATGCCGGTACGCTTCCCCGCCGGCCACCAGGGATCCAGCTTCGGCGCCGCGCTGCTCGGCATGCAGGCACTCGGCCTCATTGAATCGATCGACGTCGCCGCCAACCTGGTCAAGATCCAAGAAACCGTACACCCCGACCCGGCCGCCGCCGCCACCTACGCCACCCTGCTGCCGCTCTTCTCCGAGCTGTACGACGCGCTGGTGCCGACATTCTCGTCGCTGCGGCGACTGGCCCCCAGCCTGCCACCGGAACCACCACCCGCCGCACTTCCAAGCTGAGCCCGGGGCAAAGACGACTACCGAAGGCCGTGACAGCCGTGGTCGCACTGCTCGCCGCGCCGGCACCACTCACGAACACCGGATCCTGGCGGCCCTGGGGTCACGTGCGGCCCCCTTGAGCCACGAGCTGTCGCAGAAGGCAAGTTCGCGTCGCACCGTCGAGACGTAGTCGGCGACCCAGTCACCTCCCGCGCCGCACTCCACCGTCAATGCCATCAGCGACCAGACCAGCCGGTAGAGGGACAGGATCCGTTCGTCCGGCGGAAACGGCCCGCCGTAGCCCCGTAGGAGGAGTTGGAAATCGTCCCGGCCGGCCATTGAGAACCGGGCCAGGTCGAAGAGGGGATCGCCCACCATCGCGTCCCCCCAGTCGATCAGTCCCGCGAGCTGGTCCGCCTCGCTCCAGACGTGCTTGGGCACCAGGTCACCGTGCAGCAGGACCCCCTGATGCACCCGTGCGAGGTGGTCGCGCATGCGCCGCAACTGCACGCCGACCTCGTCGTGCATCCCCGGTGACATGATGCTGGCGGGAACAACCTTGGCGGCATTGGCCACGACGGCGTCCAGGAAACCGGCCCAGGTGTCATGCGTGCCGGCAAGCCGATCAGGGCAGACCAACCCGAACCCCGGCAGTGCCAGGTCGTGCAACCGTCGCAGGCACTGTCCAGCGTCAGCCAGAACCTCACTGCCAGGCTCGGCGTGCTGCCCGGGCAACACGTCCAGCAGCAGCATGTCATGAGGAAACACCGCGTCCGCGGCTACCAGCACCGCGTGTGGGACAGGCACCGCCGTCTGCCGGAGCATCGTCAGCACCGCGGCCTCTCGTCTGATTCCGTCGGCCGCTCCGAGTTTGACGATGACCTGCCGCTCTCCACATCGAATCGCATGAACCAGGTTGACGATCGACCCGGCTAGGCGGCGCATCGAACCGGCCGAACAGCCCAGTGCCTCCCCCACCCGGGCGGGGATCGACTGCCTGAGGGACCCTTCACTCGAGAACTCGCCGTCCACGACCACTTGGGACTGCTCCTCTTCGGTCAGATACGTGGCGTCGCCGGGACGCGGTCCGAGCCGCCCCGCCTGGTCAACGCGAGAGGCGGCGCGGGGCGAGTACCGGCACGCAGGTACACGAGGCCGAAAGCAGCCGCGGCCAGCAGGGCGTACGGCAGGAACTCGGCGGCGTCCACCAGGGCGGCCGGCACGCCACCGTCCCCGTCCATCCGATCGACGGTAGTGGTCGCCGTTCAGGTGGCGCCACCCCGCACAGGGGTTGATCCGCCGCCGGCCGTCAACGCACCGGAATTGCCGGGGTTCCTCTCGCGACCACCTTTCGAGCAAAGGAAGCGAAGAGTAGGGCCGACACCGACGGCGGACGCCACGATCGAGTGAGCGTCCTGTGCCAGCCCGCCGGGCGAAGCCTCGCCGGCACCACGTCACCACCGTGGCGTGAGCGCCCGGCTCAGGGCGCCTCGACCCCCGATATCCGGAACTTGTGCACCTCGGCGCCCAGGATCGCCGCCACCTGCTCCTCGGCCGGGCCGGACCCCCGGAAGGCGAGCAGCAAGGCGTGAACCGCCGTGGCGACGGCCAGTCCCGCGAACGCCAGGCTTGCCGCGCCGAGTACCGCCCAGGCGATCGGTCGTGAGGCGGGCACATCGGCGCCGTGTACCCAGCGGATGACGAAATTGGTGGTCGCGGCGACGGGGAAGGAGTAGATCCAGAAACCGGTGCCGAACGACTGCTGCCGCAGATGGGGCAGCAGGAAGACGATGATGAGGATGGTGAAGGCGACCAGGCCGGCGAACCCGTCTCCGATGGCATCGACCGGGCCGGGGTGTGCGGCCATCCAGGCCAGACCGCCCACGGTCGGCGGGATGCCGAACACGGCGAGAGTCGGCCGGGCCGGCACTGGCAGCGTGCTCGCCACCAGGCTGGAGAGGATGACCGTGCCGAAGGCGAGCCAGTACAGCAGTCCGACCGCGAAGGCACCGTCCGCGACCTCGGGAAGCCCCAGCGTGGTTGCGGCGATGCTCGCGATGAAGGGTCCCGACGACACCGGCAGCAGATAGCCCGGGTGGAGCGGGGCGGAGCTGAGCGTTCCGGTGAGCCAGTGGGCCAGCAATCTGGCGGCGATCACCGCGGTGACCACGGCGAACACCGCGTACGCCCAGCGTGCGGCGTCGATTGAGAACCGGGAGAAGTGCGCGGTGAAGAGCATGCCGACGATGGGGACGTAGGCGAGTGCGAAGCCCTGGCCGGGATGACGCAGATCGTTCAGCAGGTTCGACCAGCGCGCTCCGCCGTGGCGGACGTACTCCGCCAGAAGCACCAGCCATACCAGCCCGCTGACCGCGAAGAGCCCGTCACTGATGCCAAGGGGAGCGGACACAGCGACTGCTGCGGTCTGCCACGCGCCGCCGAGTCCGGCGGTGCCGAGCGAGACGGAGAGCAGTCCGATGCGCTTGGACCGCCGCCCCCGCCGCGGGTCGTCCTCACCGGGGGCGATCGCCTTGCCGGGTGAGGGGGCGGTCGGATGTATGTCCACCGGCGCGGTTTTGCTGGCCAGTGACTTCATGGGAGGGCCTCGTCCTCTTACGCAGGGGTGGGAAGCCGCGATCGACCTCGACGCGGCGTTGGTTGCTTGGGCACTCGGAGCATCCGCTCGGGCGGTTCGGCGGCGGACGTGGCGCTTGAGGTGTTCAGGGCCGGCCGCGGACGGCGGGCGCACGCGAGCAGCCCCGATCCGCCCCTTGGGGGAGAGTGCTGATCAGGACCGCGCCCGCGCACGCCGCGCCGGTCTCGTGGCAGGTGCCTATCCCGCGTTGTCGGCGGTCATGCGGGGGGACAGGTAGATGGCCTTCGGTACGGTGTATTCCAGGAGGGCTTCGGGGCCCAGCTCGCGGCCCATCCCGCTGTCCTTGACGCCGCCGTAGGGAGCGTTGACATCGATCTGGTAGCCGTTGATTCCGATGGTTCCGGTGTCGATCTGCCGTGCGACGCCGAGTGCGCGGTCCTGGTCGATGCTCCACACCGTGCCGCCAAGTCCGTATACGGATTGGTTGGCCAGCCGGATGGCGTCGGCGTCGTCCTCGTAGCGCACGATGGCCAGCACGGGACCGAAGATCTCTTCCTGGGCGATCGTCGTGCTGTTGTCCACGTCGGCGAAGATGGTGGGTGCGACGAAATGGCCGCCTTCGAGCCCGTCGAGCCCCAGGGGCCGCTTTCCGCCGGTCGTCAGGCGGGCTCCGTCGCTGATGCCCTTGGCGATGTAGGACTCGACTCGCTCCTGCTGTCGGGCGCTGACCATGGGACCGATCTGGGTCGCGGGGTCGATGGAGTCGCCGATGCGGGCCGATCGTGCGAGTGCGGTGTAAAAGTCGACGACTTCGTCATACCTGCCGGCCGGCGCGAGGACGCGGGTGCCGGCGAAGCAGGTCTGTCCGTTGTTGAGCAGACTCGCTCCGAACATGGCCGCCTGGTTCGACTCGAGGTCTGCGTCATCGAGGATGACCGCGGCGGACTTTCCGCCCAGTTCGAGGGTGACGCGGCGCAGCAGCTTGCCAGCGTTGGTGGCGATGTCCTGGCCGACCGGGGTGGATCCGGTGAATGAGATCTGGTCCACTCCCGGGTGGGTGACCAGGTAGGAACCGATCCCGCGGCCGCCGGGAACGATGTTGAGGACGCCCGGGGGAAGACCGGCCTCGATGACGGCGTCGGCGAGGACGCCGGCGTCCAGGACCGCGTCCGACGAAGGCTTCATGACCACGGTGCAGCCGGCCGCGAGTGCGGGCGCGAGCTTGAAGAACGCCAGGACCTGAGGGAAGTTCCACGGCGTGATCGCGGCGACCACGCCGACGGGCTTGCGGGTGACGAGCGTCTCGCCGCGCAGGTCGTCCGACGGCGTCTGCGTGATCATCGACGCGTAGAACCGCAGGAGCTTCTCGGGCACGGAGCCCTCGAACGACTTCGCGGTGTTGATCGGCATGCCCACCTGGTCGGAGACCAGCTCGGCGGTGCGGTCCGAACGCGCCGCGAGAGCGTCGGCCAGTCGCAGCATCGCCGCCGCCCGGTCCGCCGGCGCCCAATGTGCCCAACCGCTCGGGTCGTCGAACGCGCGCCTGGCCGCTGCCACGGCCGCGTCGATGTCCCGCGTCGACGCGGCCGGGACGCTGCCGATCAGCCGGCCGGTGTTGGCCGAGGTCACCTCGATTCGCTCCGCGGTCGCCGGGGTCTGCCACGCGCCATCGATGAGAAGTTTGTCGTACTCAGCTATGTCCATCGTTCCGATCTCCGTACAAGAAGTTGGGTGTCACGTGCTGTGCGGGTTGAGCGTTTCCGCCGGGACCGCAGCGCTCGGCCGTGTCAGCGACCGACGTCGAGCACCATCCGGAAGCGCGCGTCGCCGGACATCATCCGCGCGTACGCCTCTCCGGCCTGCTCCAAGGGAACGGTCTCGACCATCGGGCGGATGTTGTGGGCGTGGGCGAAGCCGACGTTGTCCTCGTTGTCGCGAGGCGTGCCGGTCAGCGAGCCGACGATCGCGCGGCCACCGAAGATGAGCGGCACGGTGCTCACCTCGATCGGATCCTGCGCCACGCCCACGACGACGAGCTGCCCGCGGACGGCAAGCCCCCCGATCAGCGGCGACATCGAGGCGCCACTGCTGGCGGTGGCCAGAACGACCCTGGCACCACCGAGTTCCTGCAGTGCCTGGTCGCTTGCGGTGGAGTCGATGTAGTGATGCGCGCCGAGCTGCAGCGCAAGCTCCTCCTTGTCCCGGCCGCGGGCGATCGCCGCCACCCGGAACCCCATGGCCCGCGCGTACTGGATGCCGAGGTGTCCCAGGCCGCCGATGCCCTGGACGGCGACGAGATCGCCCGCACGTGCGACCGAGCTCACCAGCGCGTGATGCACTGTCAGGCCCGCACACATCAGCGGCGCCAGCTCGGCCGCCGGCATGTCGTCCGGCACCGCGACGAGCCCCGACGTCCGGGCCGTGAGGTACTCCGCGTACCCACCCTGCTGGCTGTCGCCCAGCACCGGCTGGTCGGTGCAGTACACGAAGTCGCCGCGCTGGCACATCGCGCACGCGCCGCAGTGCCCGCCCAGGTAGCCCAGACCGACCCGCTGCCCGACGCGCCACCCGGAAACACCGTCACCAAGAGCGTCGATCCGGCCGATGACCTCGTGCCCGGGCACCACGGGTACGCCGGACGGCCGACTGCCGGTCATGTTCATGATTCCGGCCACGTCGCTGTGGCAGACCCCGCACGCCTCTACGGCGATCCGGACCTGTCCTGCCCCTGGCGGCTCGAACTCTCGCTCGACGAGGGTGAAATCACCGTCAGCGGTCGCCTCGACGGCGCGATAGCCGCTCATGACGTCCCCCTGTTCCTGTCCGGGCCTTGCCGGGCAGTCGTCCGTCGCTTCACGAGACCGTGATGTCGGTGAGGTCGATAGAGATGATCACCGGTTCGGCGACCTTCTGGTTGTGCTCGTCAGTGAGGTGCACCGAGCGCTTGGTCGGGAAGACGAGGCCGCCGAAGGTCCGGTGCTCGTACGTGTAGTGCGCCGAGTCGCGGTCGGCGGCACCGAACACGTCGGGACGGTAGTCGTGGCGCCGGATGAGGCCCTCGGCGTCGATGTAATAGGTCTGCACCCGGCTGTGAGTGGCGATGTGCTCGGGGAAGGTCACCTCCAGGCGGCGCCAGGTCTCGCCGTTCTCCTCCCACGGCTCGATCTCCGTGGCGGTGAAGCCCGGCTCGGCGAAGATGAAGGGCTCGGTCAGATAGGTCCACATGGCGTATCCGGCGAAGTACGCCGCGTGCACACGGTCCCACGGCGTCTCCAGCGTGTGGCCGGCGAAGGACTCCCGCGGCTGGACACGCTCCTGCGTCACCTGGCCGTCGAGGGACTCGATCGCGACCCGGTCGGGGGTATACGCCGCGCGCAGCCCCGGCTCCGCGAAGGGCGCGAGGGTGGCCGACTGCCGGTGCAGGTCGGCGGTAATGCTGTACCGGTCGAGCACCCCGGGCTGACCCTTGAGACCCCACAGCGCGCCGCCGGCCTGTACCTCGGCCGTGATCCGAGTGGCAGAGCGCCAACGGTCGAGGCCGCCGTGGGCGGCGATGACGGTGTCGAGAAGATCGGACATGGCGGTTCCTTCCTAGTTTCGCCGGTTGAATATGACCGGTCGTCTTAAACCCTACGGGCGGCTCGGCCCAAACACAAGAGAACCCCCTCGCCGAGACCCGGCGGGCTGCGACGACCGGATCGGTCGCCCTCGCCGATCCGCCGGTTCACGACGGGGCCGCACATCGGTCGTCCGGCCGGTCGCACGTGCCCGACCCGGGTTTCGCGGCGCGGCCGGCGCGGATGGACGCGCAACGGTGGCGGGCAGAGGGACACCGCCGGCTCGGGGCGTGTGTGCGGGGATTCACGTCCCGGGCCCGGCAGCACGGAAGCCCGCGCGCGCCGGGTGGGGGTGGCATGCTTCGAAGGGTGAGCGTCCGCGTGCCGACGGCGACCTGTCGCCGCCGCTCCTGGACCTTCGTCGTACGCGGTGACCGACGTACGCCCATTTCGTGTAGAGCCCGGTTCGGGTGCGTGGCCTCCGGGGGCGGTAACGCTCCTTGCCCCCTGTCGTTGGAGGTGCTGCCGCCGGTCCTGGCGGCGCCGGATGGTCGCCTACTGCGCCAACGTGAGCGATCTGAGCTCGCTTGCCGGCATGCCCACGCTTCAGGTGCTGAGGCTGACGGGATGCCCGGTGCGGGAACTTTTCGCGGTCGCTGCATTGCCCGCGCCGCACCACGTGAACATACGCGCCACCCCCGACGAGAAGCCCTCGGTGGGCAGGCCCACGCGTCGGCACTCGGCCGACCGGGATGTTCCCCGGTGGCGGCGGCAGGATGAACGGTGCCGGGCGGCACGAGGCTGGAATCTTGGCTGAAATTGCTAGACGACGAGCGAGTCGAAAACGTCGAAGAAGCAGTCCAAGGGGGCCCGGTTTCGGGTCACCTTCGCCCGCAGTACCGCGCCTTCCCACCCGTCCACGAGAAACTGCCCAAGTTGGCCGGGGGTGAGGGCGCTTGTGAGGGCGCCTGCCGCACGAGCTTCTTCCAGGACCTGTGTGACGGCGTCGGTCCAGGCGCTCAGCCGGGCATCGACCTTGCCGCGCATTATGTCGGTCTGATTCGACAGTTCCGCCCCGAAGTTCCCGAACATGCACCCACGCCCGTAGGAGAAGCGCTCCAGATCCGCGGCGAGGTATTCGAAATGGGCGCGCAGCCGTGACACGGGCGCCAGGTTCCCATCCCCCAGCATCTCCAACCTGCGGCCGGCGGCGTAGCGGTCCATGACCTCGCTGGCGAGTGCTTCCTTGTTCTCGAAGTGGTTGTACACCGACCCCTTGGGAATACCGGCCGTGCGGGCGATGTCCTGGATCCCCGTGCCGTTGAAGCCGCGCTCGTGGAAGCACTCCATGGCGGCCTCGACCAACTGCTCGCGAACGCTGGGTCTGGGCATCCGGACTTCCTTTCTCCCACCCGATAGAATATGAACGGTCGTCTTGCGCGTCAAATCGGACTATCCAAGACCGGTGGCAGCGGGCCGCCCGTTCCTGAGGCCGACGGGCGCGGTTCAGACTCTGCGCGAGCACGATCCGGAGTTCGTCCTCCTGGACGGGACACTCGCCGAGTGCGACCGGCGTCGGCGACAGCCGAGCCGACTACTCGGCCAAGCACCGCCGGCACGGCGTGAACGTCCAACTCGTCACCGACCCCGCCGGAGAGGTGCTGTGGATCTCGCCCGCGCTGCCGGGCCGCACCCACGACCTGACCGCGGCCCGCACCCACCGCATCCTCCGGATCTGCGAACGCCAGGGCGTCCCGATCCTCGCCGACCGCGCATACCAGGGCGCCGGCCCCTGGGTCACCACCGACCCTGTTGGTCATTCATGTTCAGACTGCGAGGGCGAGGTCCAGGCGTGAGAGGTGAGTGGTTCGGCGGGGGTCAAGGATCTCGCCGTTCCACCAGGCATCGAGTCGGATGAGGTTGAGGGCGGCAGCGTCTCTGATTAGCTTAGCGATCCTGAGTCGGATGGGGTTTCCGGGATCGTTTCCCACCGTGGTGGAGTTGCATGGGCGTGGAGATGGAATCCTGCGCCCAGTGCGGCTCCTCGTGGCCGGTGGCCGGCGGTGGGTGTGCTGATCGCGTTCACGCCCTGGTGTCGGTGGGCTGCGCGGGGCAGCTTCCGGTCCGTTGGTGCGTGTCCCTCCAGACGCTTGCCCGCTCGGCTGTGGGGCCGGGTGGGGGAGGGTGCCCCGCGTCGCCTGGGCGCGGGGCGTGGTGGCTTGTGCCGGGTGGGGCCGGTCTTCGACCGGTCCCCCCGGCTGGCATGGGAGCTCGGGGTGACGACGGCTGCGGCTTCGAGCTCGTCGACGACCGTGCGGATCACCATGGCGCCGGTGGTCTTGTCGGTGACGGTTTTGGTCTGGTGGGTGAGTCCGCGGGCGGCGATCCGCCGCCAGGCGCCGTGGTCGCGGTCGCCCTGCACCGGCAGGACTGGTGGGGGCAGATAGCCCACTTCCATCCCGCCACGGTCGGCTTGTCGGGGGCTTTACGGTGCTGTAGCGGGGTCAAACATTGAGGGCAGTGCTTGGACGTGTTCCGGGCGGGGACGGTGACCACGGCGATCCCGTGCTCAGCGGCGAGGTGCCGCATCCGGTCGCTGATCTTTCCGCGGACCTGCTGGGACAGGCGAGTATTCAGGGTTCGCCCCATGCCCTTGGCTTCCATCGACCGCAGGTCTTCCAGGTAGATCGCCGTCGCCCGGGCGGCGATCGCCTGGTCGACCGTCCAGCGGGCGGCAGCCCACGCGAGCGCGTCGTTGAGGTTTTGGCGGCGGGCGGACACGTGGCGGATCTCGTCCCGGATCACCGCATGCTTGCCGACAAGGTGATGCCGCGAGTCGCCGCCGATGAGCCGCTGGTACTGGTCGGCCTTGGCATGCAGCCGCTCACTCTGGCGGCGCAGGCGGTGCTGCTTGGCCAGGATGCCGGCGGCGCGGAACTGTCCACCGGCCCCCAACACCGTGATCCGCCCATCCTGTCCCAGTCGTAGGGCTCCAGCGCCGAGGAGGGTGTTGAGGCCCCAGTCCACGCCAAGCGCCACCGAGTGACCGGTAGTCCGCGCTTTCGGCACGGCATGTGTGTATGCCATGTCGGCACGCACCATCCCGCCGGTGAGGCGCAGGGTGGGCAGGTGCAGCACCGCCGAGGCGGGAACCGTGGACGGCAACGTGATCCGGCACTCGACCCACGTCCAGTCCCGATACGTCTGCGGATCCGGACGGGTGGGCAACTGCAGCCGCAGCAGCGCCCTCGCCGGGTCAGTGTCGCTGCGCTCGATGATGGCCTGCTGCCGATCACACGCGGCCAACAGCAACATCCGCGGAATCCACGGAACCCCTTCGAGCTCGAACACGTCCACCGGCAGCCGACCATTGGCCTTGCCGAACGTGACAACCTGCCGGGTCCGGCCCTTGATGACATTCGACGGCAGATGCTCCCCGCCCGGGATCGAGGCCGCCGGGTAGCGGGCGGGAGTCTCACCCGCCCGCCCCCACAGATCCGGACGTAAGCCTCTCGGCTTATCCGAGCAATAGTCAAGACTTGTGGATGAGAAATCTTGATTAGGCGGCTGCGGCTGGGTTCGCGATGGGCTCGGTGGCGGGTCGTTCGACGAGTATGCCGCGTTCGAAGCGGGCGCCGGCGCGGACCAGGGCGACGAGGTGGGGTGCGTTGACGGCCCGCCACCGCTGTTGGGCGGCCTCGATGAGCTTGAACGCCATGGCGAGGCCGGCGGCCTTGGAGCCCGGGCCTAATGAGTTCTGGGAGTGAGCCATCCGG
>NZ_LWLS01000128.1 GCF_001905095.1 Micromonospora sp. CB01531 | reverse complement strand
CTTGACACCTCAGCTCCTGGGGTGTCTGACACCACCACCAACATCAGTCCGGACCGGCCGCCCCCAGCCTGCCCCTGCACGCGACCCGCCGTGGTCAGGCTCATTTTCCGGTCAGACGCTTGCTCGCCGCCCCACCCCCATTTGCCGGAACCCGGCGCTGGCCCCGGTTGCGAGCACTAGCGTTGGGCTGGAGGGGCATCACCGCCTCGTGGCCGGTACCAACCATGTGGATCGTGGGGGTGTCCATGCGCGGGCCGAAACGTGGTCCGGTCTGGGCGACCCAATTGTGGATACGCCAACGTCGGCGCAGGTGGCGCACTCGACGCGAACGGCAGGTCGAGCGGAGCCGCCGCCGGCGGACGGACGAACGGCCCGACCACCGGATGAGCTGGCGGCATCACCGCGGGCTGCGCTGGGGGATCGTCACCACCGCCGGGGTGCTCGTGGCGTGGACCGTCTTCTCGCTGGTCCTGACGGTCCTCAACATCGAGCCCGGCTTTTTGCCGGTATCGAAGTGGTGTGCGGGGGATCCACCGAGGTCGTACTACTGCGGACAGGTGGAGGGCTTCGTCAGGGGGCCTCTCATCCTGGCGCTAGGCCTCGCGGTCTTCCTGTTCTGGCGATACGTCCCGGTCCGGCGCTGGTACGACCGCAACGCCTTGCGCAATCCTCGGATGGTACTTCCCACCGCCGAACGCGACAGCAGTGCGAGCTACGTGGTGGGCCGGGACGAACTGTGCGAACTGATGGTCCAGAGGCTCCGCGACGAGCACCGCCGGCGACCGCTGCTGCTGGTGGGCGGTATAGGCACGGGCAAGACCGCAACCCTGGTGCGTCTCGCGGAGATGCTGATGGCCAGCGACGTCGTGCCGGTCGGGATCGATTTGCGCACCGTCACGGACCCGGCGAAGCTGAACTTCCACCAGCTCGCCCTCGAACAGTTCCAAAGGACCATCGACAGCCAGTTGCGCGCCGCCGGCGAGGCCGACAAGGTGTGGCGGCGGCTGTGGCTGGAGAACCGGATCGTGGTGCTGGCCGACGGCCTGGAAGAGGTGCTCGCCGACTCCGGCCAGCCCGCCGACCGGGACAGCGTGCTCCGCGAGGCGGTGCGGGGCGCGGTCCGCGAGCGGCTCCCCCTGGTGGTCGCTTCACGGCCGGACGATCCGCTGCGCGGGTTGGACGCACTGCTGCTGCAACTGGAGCCGCTCTCCATCGGTGCCGCGTTGGAGTTCGTGCAGGCCCGCAGCCACCGCTCGGACGCTGGCCAGCAGTGGGACCGGATCACCGAGCTGGTCAAGGCCGCCGACGTCGCCGACTCACCGTTTTACCTGCGGGTCATCAGCCAGCTCCACGAGGTGGACCGCCTGGACCGGGTCGGGCCGACGGACCAGGGCAGATCCGCGCTGCGCTGGTGCCTGCTGGAGGAGTGGTGGGCTGCCATCGTCGCCGGGGACCTGTACGAGGACTACGGCATGCCGCAGACCGAACGGACAGACGCGATCGAAGTGCTCTCCGCGCTCGCCTGCATCGGGTTGCGGGACAACCGGCTGTCGGTACGTACCACCGAGATCATGAGCGCCGACGGCGCGAAGGATGCTGGCCGGCAGTGGATCCTGGCCGAGCTCCGGGCGCGGCTGCACAAGCTCAGTGCCGACAACCCGCAGGATCTCGGGCTCGCCGAGACCACCGGGGAGGAGCTGAACATCGTGGTGAAACGGCAGGACGGCGTGCGTTTCCAGAACGGGGTGGTCCAGGCGTACCTCGGCTCGCGCTACCTCGCCGCGGCCCTGCGCGACGACGACTTTCTGAAGCACGCCTTCACCGAGAACCACGGCCCTGGACGGGAGCTGCTCGCCGCTCTCACCCTCTACACCCGCAGCGCGGGCGCGTTCGAACGGCTGGACGGACGGCGGACGTCACCGGTGCGGCACGGAACCCTGCGCCGGCTGCGGGACGCCCTCCGTCAGACGGTGGGAGCGCCGCCGAGCGCCCGCGACGCGAGGACCACCCGGGACCGGTCGGTTGTTCTCGTTCACCGGCTCTGTGCCGCGGCGACCGGGACACGCAACCGCACCCGAGCTCTGGAGCTGTTCGCGGCTGCGCTGGAGATGGACGCCGCCAGCGGACACACGGCGCACCGGAAACTGGCCGACGCGATCCTCGGGGCCTGGCCGAACTTCCAGGGGGACGGCTCGGTCACCGACCGTCCGCTCGAGGACGCCAAGATCGCCCTGGTGCACCGGTACGGCGATGCCGCGCGGCAACTACGAGACCGGCCCCCGGAGCCCACCGGGCTCCGGGGACAGTCACCCACGCCGCAGTACCGGCAGCTGTTCCAGATGATGGCGTACGAGACGTCCTACCTGCCCCGGCTGACCGCGGCCCGCCAGATCGCCAGCGGCGGCAACGCGGCGATCCGCTCCCTGCGCGACCTGCTCGACCAGCCGCCTCAGGCGGCCGACACCCAGGGCCGGGAGCGTCTGGAGGAGCTGCGGACCTGGCTCGCTCCGTCACTGTTTCTCTTCGCCGACGCCGCACACACCCCTGGCGAACCGGACTGGCAGGGCGTGGCTCGGGATACGCTGCGGCACTGGGTCGACCGCCTGGCCACCGATTTCCATGAGGGGGCCCGCGTCTACGAGATCACCCTGGCGCAGGGGTTCCGGATGGCGGCCAACTGCCGCACGTACCCGGCGCACCGCAGCATTCTGATCGAGGAAGCCGAAAAGGCGCTGCGGCACTCTCGATTCTGGTACTCCCACCTGATGCTCATCCAGGCGCTCACTCTGCTCGCACTCCCCCGCGATCCCGGAGAGGCGTTGCGCGAACGGGGTCACGGTTCGGACCCGCGCGGCCTGGTGGGCTTCTGGACCTCCATCGCCGGGGCCGGGCTCCGCGCCCCGCAGCCCGGCAGCGGTACGGCCCACCCCCTCGTCCTCGAGGTCGCGGACCTGTGCGTCGAGGCGCTCATCGACCGCCATCCGGAACGGCACTGCTGGCTGGACGAGCGGGAGATCGTCGGGCGGATCGGGTCGGTCAGCCCTCAGCCGGGCGTCCGCCGGCACCAGGCCTCCTGGCTGCCGCCCTGGCATGGCTGGGCCGTCCTGGAACCGCGGGCCCAACGGCTGCTGGCCGACGTGATGCTGCTGCTCAACCTCGCCGACCGGGGACGGGACAACGACCAGCGGGCGCGCCGGCTCACCCGGGCCAGCCGGGCCGAGTTGCCGCCATGCCTCACCATCGACCGCAACGCCTTGCGGGTCAACCTCAGCCGCCGCCAGGCCCACGACGTACAACCCGGCGCGACCTGCATCGATGACTGCCCCTTTCGACTGTGCCCGCTGCCGCCGAAGGGCGACGAGCTGCCGTACCAGATGGACGAGGCATTCTGCGCCCACCAGATCGACCTCGTCGGGCGCGCGCTCCGGTCGCCCGGGCGGGCGGACTGGCAGGCGGTCAACCGGCAGGACCTGCGGACGTTCTGGCGGGAGATGTCCGAGCGGATGGCCCCCGCGTGGCGCAAGTAGAAGAGGACCGTGCCGCGCTCGCCGACAGGATGAGGAGGGGCGGCGATGCCCGGTGCCGCCGCTACTTCACGCCACCGGCCGTGAGGCCCTCCACGATCCGCCGCTGGAACAGGAGTACTGCGATGACGAGCGGAATCGTTACCACAACCCCCGCAGCCATCTGCGTTCCGAACGGCTGGTCGAACCGGTACTGCCCGGTGAACTGGGACACGATCACGTTCGCTGTCTTCATCTCGTTCTTGTTCACCACGCTGACCGCAATGATGAACTCGTTCCACGCCGCGATGAAGACCAGGATTGCGGTGGTGAACACCCCTGGCGCGGCCAGCGGCAGGATCACCTTGCGGAATGCCTGTGCGGGGGTGCACCCGTCGATCTTCGCGGCCTCCTCCAACTCGAACGGCATCTGCTTGAAGAACGCGGTGAGCAGCCAGATCGCCAGCGGCAGCGCGAAGCTCATGCTCGGCACGATCATCGCCTGGTAGCTGTTGATCCACTCAATGTCGGTGAACAGTTGCAGAAGCGGCACGACGACCGCGATCCCGGGGAACATCGACATCGCGATGATTATCGAGAGGATTAATCCCTTGCCGCGGAAGTTCAGCCGGGCCAGGGCGTAGGCGGCGCTGACGCCGAGGATCAGGGTAAGCAGCGTTGTCGTGCCGGCGACGATGACGCTGTTGAGCAGCGCACGGCCGAACCCGTTCCCCGGTGAGAACGCCGCCTTGAGGTTGTCCAGTGACGGCGGAGCCGGCAGGAGAGAGTTGGAGAACTGGTCGGATGGCCGCCGCAGCGCCGAGACCACCATCCAGTAGAACGGCGCCAGGCAGTACAACACGATCGCGGTCACGCCGACGTAGTACAGCGGGTTGGTCCGCCAGTGCCGCTGCTTGCCAATCCCAACGGCGGCTGTCTCCGGCAGCCGGCTCGCGGTGAGAAGCTTGCCACTCCTCTGGCTCATCGTGACCTCTCAATTCCGCGTCCGACGATGTCGGCGCCGAGGACCCGGACGAAGACGTACGCGACGACCGCGACGTATATGAAGAGCACCGTCGAGTACGCTGCGGCGGGACCGAAGCGCAGATTGTTCATCTCGTACCAGGACAGGATGGACAGTGTTTCCACTGACGCCTTGTGTGGACCGATGAGGACGAACGGCAGGTCGAACATCCGTAGCACGTCGAGCATGCGGAACAGCACGGCGACCACAAGTGCGGGCTTGACCAGTGGCAGGGTGATTCGCCAGAAGGTGTGCCAGGCGCTCGCGCCGTCGACCTTGGCAGCTTCGTACACCTCGGCGGGAATGATCTGCATTCCGGCAAGGACCAGCAAGCCGATGAACGGTGCGGTCTTCCAGGTGTCCGCGATCACCACGGCCAGCCACGCCTGGAGCCCCTCGGTGGTCCACAGCACGTTCGCGTTGAGGACGTCGTTGGCAATGCCGTCCGCCGCGAAGATCCAGCGCCAGAGCAGGGCCGAGATGGCGGTGGGGATGGCCCATGGCACGAGAATGCTGGCTCTGACCAAGCCGCGGCCGCGGAACGCCTTGTTCATGATCAGCGCCATGCAGATGCCGATCGTGGTCTCGATCACCACCGTGACGACCGTGAACGTGGTCGTGTTCCAGAAGGCGTTCCAAAACACCTTGCCGGTATCACCTTTGAAGATGTTCGTGTAGTTCTCCAGCGAGAACGCCGTCGTGCGGGTGATGAGGCCGGTGTTCGGGTCGATGCCCTCGATCGACCTGACGAACGAGAGCCGCAGTGCGGACAGGATCGGATACCCGATCACCAGTCCGAGCACGAGGAGGGACGGCGAGACCAGGTACGCCGCCAGCCCGCCCACGCCCTCGCGCCGGCCGGGGCCCCGCCCGCGCAGTCTGCGTTTCGCGGTGGTCGGATCATCCACCAAGGTCGTCTTGGTCACCTGGGGACCTCCTTGCCGGGGTGTACCGGGCCGGGGCTTGACACCCCGGCCCGGCGGCACGGCTATTTGCTGATGATCGATTCGAGCTTGCTCTGGAGGTCCTTCAGCGCCTGGTCGGAGGACTTCTTACCGGTCAGGGCCGCGTACGCCTCCTCCTGGATTGCGAGGGTCGTGTCGCCGTACTTGACCACCCGTGGCCGGGCGACTGCGTTCGCCACCGACGCCTTGAGCATGGGCAGGTACGGGAACTTCTGCTGCAGACCCGGGTCGTCGTACAGCGCGGTGTAGACCGGCGCCTCCGACGTCTTCTCCAGCTGCACCTTTTCCTCGGCCTCGCTGGTGATGAACTTGATGAACTCGAGTGCGCTGCCCTTGTTCTTGCCGAACTTGCTGATCGCCAGGTTGAGGCCGCCGAGGCTGGACTTGCCCGGGCCGCTCGATCCGGGCAGCGGGGCCACCGCGAACTTGCCGTTGACCTTGCTCGAGCCGTCGGTGGCGTTCGCCAGGGCATACTGGTACGGCCACTGCCGGTGGAAGATCAGCTTGCCGTCCTGGAAGGCGCGCCGGCCCTCCTCCTCCTTGTAGGTGATGGCGTCCTTGGGAATCACCCCGGACGACAGGCCCTGCGCGAGGAAGTCCAAGCCCTGCTTCGCCTCGGGTGTGTTCACGTTCGGCTTTCCCTGGTCGTTCACCACGACGCCGCCGGCGGAGTGCACGGCCTCGCTGAAGTTGACCGTGAGGCCCTCGTACTTCTCGAGTTGGCCGGCGTAGCAGCCGATCCCTGGATTCTGTGCCTGCACCTTCTGGCAGGCCTGCTTCATCTCGTCCCAGGTCGTTGGGGCAGAGGTGACCCCGGCGGCGTCGAGCAGGTCCTTGCGGTAGAACAGCAGCCCGCCGTTGGTGCGCCAGGGCGCCGCGTACAGCTTGTTGAAGTACTTGGCCGTTTCGATCGCCGGTTTGAGCAGCTTGTCCAGCGGGAGTTCGTTCTCGGGCAGCTGCTCGATCCAGCCGTTGGCCGCGAACTCCGCGGTCCAGACCACGTCGGTGGAGACGATGGTGTATGCGTCCGACTTGGTCTGGGCATTCTGGACCAGCTGTTGGCGCTGCGCGTCGGCGGCTTCGGGCAACTCGATTAGCCGTACCTGCTCGTTCGGGTGGTCCGTGTTCCACTTGTCCAACGCCGACTTGATGTAGCCGGACGTGTCCTTGCCGGTAGCCCAGGTGATGGGGCCCTTACCCTCGAAGGTGCCTGGCTGAGCCTGCTTTCCGCCGCCGCTGTCCTCTCCGCCGCACCCGGCGACTCCCGCGACAAGCGCCAACGTGCCGATCACAGCAACCGATAGTGACGAACCGAGTCGTTCTCGCATCACAGCTCCTCTTCGCGTCGCTCCGCTGCGTCGCTTCGTCGCGCCGCCGCAGCGGCCGGGTCGGCCAACTTCAGACCGTTGGAAACGCGCCACATACGACCGGATGATGTTTTGAACGTCTATATCCAATCTCTCTTGCAACGACCGGTCAACTGCCGTTACCGCACTGTCATCCGGACGACCTCTTCCCCCACCCGGCAAAACGGCTGTACGGAACGTGACGGGTGGACTGTCACCAGGGCTTCCTGGTCAGGCTGGTAGTCAGCGCCGCCAACACACCGAGACAAGCTGCGTGACCGCAACGAGGCAGGCCATCAACGCGCGAAACACGGCCGCATGGTCCGACGCCGGCACGGCCAGGTTCCTCAGCGGTCGGACGGCAGCCGGCTGGGACAGGAGCGACACCGACCGCGACAGTGACCTTCAGCACCGGCGCGGGCGGGTCGGCGACGGGGCTGGTCACCGGCTCCCCCTCGTCCGGGCAAGAGGAGGGATGATCTGGTCTTTCCGCGTACGCTTGGCGGGTGGCGATCAGAACCGGACGGTTGCGGCTCGGCCCGGACGAGGGGCGCATGCTGCTGCGGACCCGCCGCGCGGGGATCGGCTCGACCGTCGGGCACGACCTGGCCATCGAGGTGACCGACTGGTCGGTGGAGCTGGACATTCCGGAAACTGGACCGGCGGATGCCACCGCGACGGCCCACGTCGGGTTGGCGTCGCTGGCCGTGCGGCAGGGCACCGGCGGTGCGCGACCGCTGACTGACAAGGATCGGGGCGAGATCGAGAGCAACGCCCGGCGGACGCTGGACGTCGATCGCCATCCGACGGCCACCTTCGAGTCCAGCCGCATCGTCGTCGGCGACGACCATGCCACGATCAGCGGAACCCTCACTCTGCATGGGGCCGCCGGCCCCATCGACATCGAAGTGCGTGAGGTGACGCCCGGCCGGTACCGCGCCGCCACGGTGGTGACGCAGTCGGCGTTCGGAATCAAGCCGTACTCGGCCTTTCTCGGCGCGCTCAAGGTCCGTGACGACGTCGAGGTGGAGATCGAGGTCGACCTCGGAGGTTGACCTGCGGACGACACGTCTCCGCTCGGGCGCATTGCTCGTGTACGAGGGCATTCATCTCACCACGCTCCCCCGCCGTACCGGACTACTGCACCCTCCTCGGGTCACCGTCTGCCCCTGCAAGGATCAGGTCTTGTCGGTGCATGAGCAGCGGGTACCGGAGGCGGTCCATGGCTGATGGGCTGGAACTGGCGGTCTTGATCGGGCTGCAGGCATCGGGGAAGACCACGTTCTGCCGGCGACTGTTTGCCGGCACTCATCAGGTGGTCAGCAAGGACGCTTTCCCGAACGCCCGCCATCGTCAGCGCCGCCAGATGCGTCTGGTCGATGAGGCGCTGGCCGCGGGGCGTTGTGTCGTGGTGGACAACACCAATCCCTCGCCGCAGGAGTGGCAACCGCTGATCGAGGCCGCTCGCGTCCACGGTGCAAGGACGGTCGGGTACTGGTTCCGGCCCGATCTGCCTGCGGCGCTCGCCCGCAACGCCGCCCGTGAGGATCGGGCCCGGGTGCCTTCCACTCGCTGAGCGTGCTGTCCGGCGCCTGGACTGTGATCAAAGTCGCCGGGGACCAGCACCATGATCAGGCCGTACACACGCAGGGCAGCGTCAGCGCGGCCTGCCCCGCCGGCGGCGCATCAGCCACAGCACCAGCAGTACGCCCACGGCGATAACCGCCAGGCAGCAGACCAGGCCCGCGCCGCCCCGCGGCCTGCTCCCGACGGCCTCGACCACCCGCTCGCCGGTCCCCGTGGACGCCCACGCCGCGACCGGCACGAACGCCGAGAGCACGAGCGCACCAAGGACGGCGACGAGCCGGCGCACCCATTTGTTCCATGCAGTCATGCCCTCATCCTCACCGATCGGGACAACCGGGACATGCAAGATGGGTGGGACAAGAAGTCACCGACACGGCGAAGATCGTTGCGCTGGTACCTGTGCGGTGGCCAGGCCGGTCCTACTCAACGGCGACGTCGATAGTGGGCAGGAACGGGTACGACACCCGGTCGTACCGCAGAGGTGGCCCACTGTCCGACGGCACCGCGACGTCCGGCCGGACGCCTCGATCAATCCGCGACGCGGCTCCGGCTCTGGTAGACGAGGTCCTGATAGTCAGGGTGACGGGCGATCCAGCCCGCATAGAACGGGCAGGTCGGCAGCACAGGGAGGCCGGCTGCACGCGCTTCGTCCAGGGAGGTTCGGACGAGTGCGGCACCGATCCCCCGGCCCTCGTACCGAGGGTCCACCTCGGTGTGCACGAACGCGATCAAGTTGCTCGTTCGGATGTACTCCGCGAACCCCGCCAATGCGCCGTCGAGGCGGGCCTCATAGCGCTTCTCGGCAGGATTGTCGGTGACTTCGAGGGTCTCGCTCATCATGCTTCCTTCGGGTCGAGGATCTCGCTGCGCGCCCCGAACCGAGTTCCGCTCGCGGCACGTGCAACGACAACCACCCTTCCGCCGATTTTCATCCCGATTCCATGTCCGGGGATTAGTGGACATCGACTGGGTCGGGCGACGCAACGTCATCCCGCGAAGCGCCGCCGGGAGCACTCTCCTCGACGCCATCCCACCCCTGATACTCAAGACCGACGCCAGCTCCGAGAGCACCCCGATCGACGTGTTCGCCGGCATCGAGCGCGGTCGACTGCATCGAGGCGTTCTCCAAGACGGACTTGAACCGAAGACCTCCCGAAGAATGGCATCCCAGTCCTGGTCGCGCACGACGACCAGATCGGCCCGATCAACGCGCCCGCGCCGTAGAAGTATTAGGAAAGTTTCCTAATAATGAACGGATGAGGAATCTTCGATACCTTCTCGCGACGTCGGCGACGGCCGTGGCTGTCGCGGCGGGCGTGGTCGTCGGCGCTACCCCCGCCGCCGCAGCCAACCTGCTGGGCAACCCGGGCTTCGAATCGGGCGTGCTCGCACCATGGACCTGCAGTCTCGGCTCGGTCGTCACCACACCAGTGCACACCGGCACGAAAGCGCTGCAGGGCGCGGCGTCAGCCTCCGACACCGCCCAATGCACGCAGACCGTCGCGGTGCTGCCCAACACGGCATACAGCCTCACGGGGTGGGTCCGCGGCAACTACGTGTACCTCGGCATCACTGGCGGGGCGTCGACGTGGACGCCGAGCGCGGCGAACTACACGCAGCTGACCGTGAACTTCACGACGGCGGCCAACCAGAACAGCGTTCAGGTCTACACCCACGGCTGGTACGGCCAGGGCGCGTACTTCGCCGACGACATCTCACTCGACGGTCCGGGCGGCGCCTCGCCACCGGGCGTACCCGGCACCCCGACCGTGGGCTCGACCACGAACACGTCGGTAGCGCTGTCCTGGGGCGCGTCGAGTGGGACCGTGACCGGCTACCGAGTCTACGAAGGCACCACCGTCAAGGCCGACACGACCGCGACGAGCGCCACGATAACCGGCCTGGCCACCTGCTCGACTCACACGTACGCCGTGGCGGCGTACAACGCCAACGGTGAGTCGGCGAAGTCCGGCACGGTCACCATCACCACGACGGGCTGCACGACGTCACCCCCGACTCCGTCGGGCCTGACCGTCACGGGCGCCACGAACACGTCGATCTCGTTGCAGTGGAACGTATCCAGCGGTGCGTCCGGGTACCACGTCTACGAAGGCACGACCCGGGTCGCCACGGGAACCGGCACCACCGCGACGGTCAGCGGGCTGGCCACCTGCTCGACCCACTCGTACACCGTCACGGCGTACAACGGAAATGGTGAGTCGGCCAAGAGCGGCGCGGTGAGCGGGACCACGACGGGATGCGGCACCACCGGACTGCCCAAGCACGCGCTGATCGGGTACCTGCACGCGAGCTTCGCGAACGGCAGCGGCTACATGCGGCTGGCCGACGTGCCGGCGGCGTGGGACATCATCAACTTGTCCTTCGGCGAGCCGACGTCGGTGACCTCCGGCGACATCCGGTTCAACCGGTGCCCGGCGGCCGAATGCCCGAACGTGGAAAGCGACGCCGACTTCATCGCGGCCGTCCGCGCCAAGCAGGCGCAGGGCAAGAAGATCCTGCTGTCGATCGGCGGCCAGAACGGCCAGGTGCAGCTGAACAGCACGGCCGCGCGGGACACGTTCGTCAGCTCGGTGAGCGCCATCATCGACCGCTACGGCCTCAACGGACTGGACGTGGACTTCGAGGGCCACTCCCTGGTCCTCAATGCGGGCGACAACAACGTCGCCAGCCCGACCACGCCGGTCATCGTCAACCTCATCTCCGCCCTGAAGACCCTGAAAGCCCGCTACGGCAGCGGATTCGTGCTGACGATGGCTCCCGAGACGTTCTTCGTCCAGCTCGGATACCAGTTCTACGGCGGCAACTGCGGTGGCTGCGACCGGCGGGCCGGGGCGTACCTGCCCGTCATCTACGCTCTGCGTAACGACATCACGGTCCTGCACGTCCAGGACTACAACTCCGGGCCCATCATGGGCCTGGACAACCAGTACCACACCATGGGCGGCGCGGACTTCCACATCGCCATGACCGACATGCTCGCCGCCGGCTTCCCGGTCGCGGGCACCGGCTTCACGTTCCCCGCCCTCCGCGAGGACCAGATCGCATTCGGCACCCCCGCCGCGGTCAGCGCCGGCAACGGCTTCACCTCGCCCTCGGCAGTCCAGGCCGCCCTCAACTGCCTAGTGCGCGGCACATCCTGCGGGGGGTACGCCCTACGGGGCGGCACGTCACCGAACCTGCGCGGCCTCATGACCTGGTCCATCAACTGGGACCGATACTACGGCTGGGAGTTCATGAACAGCCATGAGCCGTTCCTGAACGCCCTCCCCTAGTTCGTAATCGACGGCTTATTGGCGGATTAAATCCGCCATAACCGGCGCCCGAGTGTCAGTGGGCGCCGATACTCTTCACCGCGCGGAGGACCGGGGTCCGAAGGACTTCTGCACCGGGCCGCCCCAGGCAGTGCATCGCCGAGGGCAACGACCCCGGGCCTTCCGTCCAGACCCCCTATCCGGGACGCGGCCCGGTACCAGGCGCAGCCCGGTTCCCCCACAACGGGCGGCGCCCGGCGTTTACCTGAGCCATTGTCGACGACCCGGAAGGGCCGGGATCGCTGATCCCGATCCCTCGCGCGTCCGGCTGACGTCGGCGAAAGAGTTTTCCCGCTGCCCTCCCGGAGTTCACGCCGCCGCCGCTAGCATCGGTGGCCATGAATGCACAGAGCATCACCCGCGCGCGACCCGGGCGGTTGGTCACGGCGTTCGCGATCGCCGTGACCCTGGTGACCGGCGTGGTGGTGGCAAGCACCTCCGCGTCGGCCGCGACCGCGCTCACCGTCACCCAGGCGCTGGCTGCCCAGGACGGCCGCACCGCCACCGTCACCGGTTACGTCATCGGTCAACCGACGGCGACGAACACGGTGATCACCTCCGGCTACACCGCCGACACCGCGATCGCCATCGCCGACACCGCCGGCGAGACCAGTACGGGCAGGATGCTCTACGTCCAGGTCACGGCGCCGTACCGGAGCGCCTTCGGGCTGCTCACCAACCCGGGCCTGCGGGGCAAACTGGTCACCGCGACCGGCACGCTGACCGCGTACTTCAGCCATGGCGGGCTGAAGGACCCGACCGCGATGACCCTCGGCGGCACCACCCCCAGCCCAACGCCGACCGCCTCACCCACCCCGACCGGCGGCCCGTATGACTCGACCTACTACGCGAGCGCGATCGGCAAGACCGGTACGTCCCTGCGCGCCGCCCTGCACTCGATCACCAAGGTCCAGACGAAGCTCAACTACGACCAGGTGTGGGAGGCGCTGAAGGACACCGACCAGGACCCGGCAAACCCCAACAACGTGATCCTGCTCTACAGTGGCCGCTCGCAGAGCAAGGCCACCAACGGCGGCGCCGTTGACGACTGGAACCGCGAGCACGTCTGGGCCAAGTCGCACGGCGACTTCGGCACCGCCACCGGCCCGGGCACGGACGTGCACCACCTGCGCCCCGAGGACGTCACGGTAAACTCGACGCGCGGCAACAAGGACTTCGACAACGGCGGCAGCGCCGTCGCCCAGTGCCCCGGCTGTTACACCGACGCCGACTCGTTCGAACCGCGCAACGCGGTCAAGGGCGACGTCGCCCGCATGATCATGTACATGGCGATCCGGTACGAGGGCGACGACGGCTGGCCGAACCTGGAGATGAACAACTCCGTCGCCAACGGCACCACCCCGTACCTGGGCCGACTGTCGGTGCTGCTCGCCTGGCACCAGCTCGACCCGCCGGACGCCTTCGAGAAGCGCCGCAACCAGGTCATCTACGACCGCTGGCAGGGCAACCGCAACCCCTTCATAGACCACCCGGAGTGGGCCACCGCCATCTGGGGCTGACCCCTTCGCCGGGCCGCCCGGTACGTCGCAGGTCACCCGCTCGGGGCCGTACGGACCCAGCGGGTGCGGGTACGACGACCGGGTGGCCCGGCCCGGCCTCACCGCGAGGGCTGCCTCCGGCGCGGGATCGCGCCGACGACGACCGGCGCTCGGGGCGAAGATCCCACCCGCAGCGGAACCACGTGATCGGGTGCGCTCATCTGGCGCCGATCGGAACCAGCGCGAACTACAGCGTCTCTGGTCAGCCTAGTGATCCTGAGTCGGTTTGAGTTCCGGGATCGTTCCCACCGTGGCCGCTGAGTAGCTGGGGCCCTGGCGGCCGCGGGGCTAGGGCGTGGCTCATCTGACCGGCCGAGGTCGCGTAGAAGGCGTTCTTGATCCGGCCGTTGTTGCCGCCCGCGGTGGTCCCGGACGTGCTGCTGGCCGCGCCAGCGCCGACAGCATCAGCCAACGCCGCCCGTTTAGGACGGCTGCGCCAGGAGTGGCCACGCCGCTCGGAGTGTGAGGATGACGCCGACGGCTAGGACCAGGCTGGCGGTGAGGATGGGAGTGGCGGTGGTGAGGCGGTCTGCCCAGTTCCCGACACGGTGCTCGAGTCTGCTTGTCAGCCGTCGGTGCAGTCGGACGAGCAGCAGGCCGGCGAGGGTCAGGGTCGCGGCCATTCCGAGGCCGTAGGCGAAGACGAGGATGACACCGAACCAGGTGCGGCCCAGCGCGACGGCTCCGAGCAGGACGATGAGCGCGGACGGGCTGGGCAACATTCCGCCCGCGACGCCCATGCCGACCAGTCCTCCTGCACGGGGATGGCCATGCCGGTGGTGATGATCATGGCTGTAATGATCATGGCTGTGGTGGTCGTGGCTGTGGGAGTCGCCGTGGCCGCCGTGGGCGTGCGTTCCCGAGGAGTTGTGGTGGTGTAGAACGTCCTCGGGTTTCGCCGGCCCGGCGAGGACGAGTTCCTGCGGTTCCTTTCGGCGTGGTCGTGCGGTGAGGGCGCCGGCGAGCAGGCTGGCGCCGATGCCGGCGATAAGGAGACCGCTGAGCGTCCCGAGCCAGCCGAGGAGGGTCTCCCCAGCCAGAGTAGTGGCCGTGGTGAGCAGCAGGCCGACGGCGAGGACGCCAGCGGTGTGGGTTGCGGTGACGGTGGCGCCGACGGTGAGGGCGTCGCGGTAGGTGCCGCGTCGGCCGGCGATGTAGGCGGCCATGACAGTCTTGCCGTGTCCGGGCAGCATCGCATGGCCGGCGCCGAGCAGTAGTGCCAGCGCTACGCCGAGTATGCCGGCTAGTGGGGTCAGCCGGTCAGCGCCGGTGAGGGCGTTGAGCCGGTCACCGAGGGCGCCCATTGACCGGGCGACCGGTCCGGCGACAGGGATGGTGACCTTGTTAGCCGCCGTTGTTCCGGCGCCTGCGCCAGCGGTCTGCAGCCGCACCGATCGTTGGTTGAGCGGAGATGACAGCAGGTTGTCGGGATATTTGCGTAACTCGTCGCTGATGCTGGTGCTCTGGACTGGGGCATTGGTGATGCCGATGTCGTGGCCGGCGGCGGTGATCTCGTGCCAGCCGACGCGGTCGGGCCGGAAGTTGTCCTGAACGTGGATCGTGGTGGCCTTACGGAGATCGACGTTGGCGGTGAGGTGACATTCGGTGCGGCCGGTGGCCAGGTTGGCGGCTCCTGGCCGGTAGGTGAAGGTGCTGGCGGTGACCCGCCATGCGAGGGCCCGGTCGGCGGCTTTGACCGATAGGGCGTCGGCCACTTCCGTACAGGTGGCGTTGGCGTATGTGGTCTGCTCGGCGGGGGTGACAGTGCCGTCGCCGTCGCGGTCGACGGTGGCCTTCTGCTGCAGTGTGGGTATCTCCGCGTCGTCGATGACCGCCAGGTCCTCGATCCGGTCGGGATACAGGTGCAGGCCGTGGTAGTGGTTGACGCTGAAGTTTCCCAGCGGGTGGGCGGCGGCCGGACTCCCGACGCCTATCGCGATGGCCACGGCGGTCACGCTCAGCGCCGTGGCGGCGGCGGGTCGTCGCCGTGTCATCGGCCGCCGCCGAGGGTGTCCAGCAGGTGTCGCGCGACCGGCGCCTGGATGGGGTCGAAGTGCGGGTTGATCTCTAGGGCGAGGCTCAGGTCCGCCCGGGCCTGATCGTGGTCGCCCAGTGCATGGCGGATCGCCCCTTGGTGGTAGTAGAGGGTGGCGTTGCGCCAGCCGAGGCGGGTGGCCTGAAGGGAGTATTGGAGCGCTTCTGCGTCGCGTCCGTTGCGGTGCAAGGCCCAGGCGAGCGTGTCGGCGGTCAGGACGCTGTGGCGGGCGTTCCACTCCGCCTGCGCCTCGCTCAGCGCTTCGGCGGCCTGGTCGTGGTCGGCCAGGAACGCCGCCGCGGAGAGGTGGTCGGCAACGCCGTTGGCGGCGGACAGTTGCCGGGCGGCGTTCACCAGGTCGTACTGTTGGCGGGCCTGGGTGGGCTGGCCGGTGGCGGCGAGCAGGTCACCGTACTCGATCAGCAGTTCGGGCAGCGGGCGGGCCTGCACTGCGCGGGCGTAGTCGGCGAGGGCGTCGGTGCTCTGGCCGAGCGCCGCTCGGGCCTTGCCGCGGCCGGCGTACAGCTGCTGGTAGGTCGGGTCGGCGGTGATGCCGGCGGCGTACTGGCGCAGGGCTTCCTGAGGGTCGCCGTTGTTGAACGCGAGCTCGCCGAGATAGTAGCGGCAGAATGCTCGGTCGGCGGGGGTGGTTGCCTCGGCGAGGGCGCGGTTGAGGGCGTCGCGGGCCTCGGCGACTTGGCCGTGCTGTTCGAAGTCGTAGGACGCGCGGGTGAACGATGACACGCCCGGTTCGACGTCCAGCATCCGCTGCAGCTGCGTGCGAGCGCCGTCGTAGTCGCCGAGTTGGGTGAGGGCGTCGACCAGCACGCCGTGGACGCTGCCTCCGTACGGGTTCAGCGCCTCGGCGCGGCGTCCCCAGTCACGTGCCGCGGTGAAGTCGTGGCGGGCATTAGCCAGCGCGGCCATCCCGGCCATCGCCTGCCAGTTCGTGGCACTCTCCAACTCCAGCGAGCGCCGCAACGCGCCGTCGGCCTTTGGGTAGTACGAGGGGTCGGCGGTGATCCGGGCTTGTTGCACGTAGGCCGACCCGAGTTGGGCCCAGGTCACCCAGTCGTTGGGAAGGCGTTTGAGGCGCCGTTGCGCGGCCGCGACCGCGGAGTCCAGAGCGCTGCCGCCCGTCGTCGCACCGGGCAGCGCCGGGCGCGATTCGTGCTCTCGTGGCACGTGTGTGGAGACGATCGGGGTGCCGACCAGGAGGACGACGCCGGCTAGCAGAAGCACGACGGGCAGTCGGGTGAGTGCGCCTGACGCGGCGGCCAGGCGGCGCCGCCGGCCGGTCACGACCCGCCGCCGGACAGGGTGGCGTAGGCGACGAGGTTGTCCCGGTAGCTGCCCGCCCGCTGGTCGAAGACGCCGGTGCAGGTGATCAGCCGCAGCTCCGCGCGATGGCTCGGGGCGTATACCTCGCCTGAGGGGAAGGTCGCCTTCGGGTACTCGCTGAGCCGGTAGACCCGGAATCGCCATACCTTCCCGGCAATGTCCCGGACTTGCACATCGCCGCCCACCGCGAGGTCCCGCAGCCGGTAGAACACGCCCGGCCCGGTGTACGAGTCCACATGTCCGACGATCACCGCGGGTGGTCCACCCGCCTCACCGGGCATCGGACCACTGGCGTACCAGCCAGCTACCTGATAGTCAGTGGGCGCAGGCAACGCACCATTAGCCTGACGCGCCAGGTCCACGAGCGTGGACCGCACCCCGATCGAGGGAATTGCCAGCTCGGCAGGCTGCGCGGGAGAGCCGGAGCCGGTCCGGCCGGCGCCTGCCTCAGCCGTCACGGTCGGGACGGCAACCACATGGTTGACCGGCGCCCACACCGCCTCCGTCGGTGGCCGCACGGTCGCGGACCGATCCGCGCCTGGAGCCGCAATCATCCCTGCGGCGGTCACCAACAGCAACGCCACCGGGAGCCGGCGAAACCGCCACCGCACCGTCAACCACGTGCGCCCGCCGGCTCGCCCTTTAGCCACCGCGCACATCCGGACAACCTCCTGTGACCTCGAACCATGGGGTGCGGCGCCGGCTACCCACGCAGGCCGGGGCCGGCGCCGCGCCGTCAGTCAGTTCCCGTCCGATCGGGGACTCGTCACCGCCGGCCGGTTGCGTCGGCGCCCGAGCAGTAGACCTGCCCCGAAGAAGCCGGCCGCACCGAGGCCTCCGGCGATCCGGATCCACGTGACGGCTCGCGGCGCGGTGCCGCCAGCGCCGCCGGGCACTCCACCTGACGGCATGCCGTCGGCATCGATCTGGTTCACCGCCACGTTGCTCGGCAGCGCCAGATACGGGAAGGTGTTCCCGAACGGCACGTTGTTGGTGTTGACCTCGTCACCGGCAGCGAGCGCGGGCACCAGTTGGCCCGTCTGAGCCGCGCCCTCGAACGCCTGCAACTCGATGTCCAGCACGTCGTCGGTGAGACGTCGCCCGTTCGGGAAGCCCTGCGGGTCCCCGCCGAGCACGCCCAGCCGATTCGGGTTGGCGGTCACGGGAACACTCATGTTCAACCGGAGCATCTCCGAGGGCACGAACGACGCCGCGTTGACGTCGGCGTTGAGGATCTGCGAGTTCAGGTCGGCCTGGATCGGCGCCTTCGTGTTGTCCAGGGTCGGCGCGTTCTTCGCGATGCCGGTCAGGAAGATCTCGGCGAGGTCGTTGCGGGGCGTCGCCGGCGCCGGAATGTTGTAGAGCTTCTGGATCACCTGCGGCAGTTCGGGGTTGAGGATTCGGTTGATCAGCTGCTGGTTCTTGCTGTCATCCGCCGGCGTGCTGGCGTTGAAGGCGTCCTTCTGGTTTGCGGCCGGCACCAGCTCGTTGACGAGCGGATTACCCAACCGGGACACCTGAACCTGGTCCCCGCCGCCGCTCGGCTGGCTGACCTGCATCCCCTGTTGAGAAGTGGTGCTCCAGATGCCGACGACCGGGTTCCTCGTGTCGTCCCCGTTCAACGCGAGCGCCGACTTGGGCACCTGCAACGCCACGGTCTGCACGTTGTACCCGGCCAGGGTGTCCTGCCCACGCTCGGACAAGTTCCCGCCGTAGATGAGGTCGAACACCCGCAGATCCAGGAAGAACGGATCCTCGGTCTGACCCGCGTACGTCTGACCGCCGCCTTCCACCGGAAGGATCGCCTGCTGCCGCAGCCGCCCGTAGTCCGGCATCGACGCCGGCCCCACATCCGACGGGGCCGCCGTGCCGTCCTGCACCAACACCCGCGACTCACCGCCACGGATCTCGGTCAGCGTGTACTTCTGTTTGAACAACAAGGTCGGATCGGTCAGATTGTTGACCACACCGTTGTTGTGGAGAAACGACGTGCCGTCACGCTTGTCGTCGTTGGTGAAGACCCACCGGTAGGTAATGTCCGCCTTCGCGTCGCCGTTGTTGTCGATGTTGATGTCGTAGTGCGCGCCAGGCTTGAAGAAATAGAAGTTCGGACCACCGTTGGGCTCCTCGAACGGCAGCCAGTTCGCGATCAACGTGACCATGTCCTGCTTGTCGGGGCTCACGAAGGCGTACACGTCGGTGTTGTCCGCCTCCGGGTCTCCCGCGATCAACGGCGCCTCCCGATGGCTCGACGCCCCCGCCACCTCCGACACCAACCCCGCACCGCCGGTTCCCGCGATCAACGCCAGAACGCCGGCGCTGGCGTAGCACGCCCGCGCGCTGCGGCACGAACTCCAACCGATACCGATCCGCACGCCCCACCCCCCATGATCAGGCCGCCCCGAGGCCGAACGCCGGGCACCTGGCTCATTCAAAGCACGCGAGGGGGCAACGTGAGGGGAATCCACGAAAGGCGCACCCCCGATGGCCAGCGAGCAGTAACGTGCCCTGCCCACAGCAACCAAGCCCCGGTCGTCCGGCCCGCGTTATCGGCAGCAACAGCCCGGGCTGGACGCGGGACGATGTGCCCCAACCGTCCATCGCACCGGACGGAACTCTGGCCCCCGATCCACCGTCTGCACCATAAGTCAGCCCAGGCGGAGACCCGCCCGCTCGTCGCGCTGAGTAAAACGACAGGCG
Organism: Micromonospora sp. CB01531; assembly: GCF_001905095.1. Classification (GTDB taxonomy): domain Bacteria; phylum Actinomycetota; class Actinomycetes; order Mycobacteriales; family Micromonosporaceae; genus Micromonospora. The sequence continues at coordinate 9,591 of NZ_LWLS01000128.1, read as the reverse complement.
ACAGGCGCCATGAAACAGGTGCGGCCGGCTCCGCGCGCTCGATCCGCCGCCCTTGCGTCTTTACCGCTGAGACCATCCGCCCCGCCTAGCGCGGCGGCCCTGCGAGGGTAATCATTTCCGCGACAGCACAACAGTCAGCGCCCGAAGCGGCATCGTGTAGGGAAAGGCTGCCCCGGGTGGCCGAACCGCCCGCGGGTATAGCCCAGGTGCCACCGCGCATCGCGCGACGGTGTGAGGTCGGCGACCCGGTGCGGGAGCGGCTCCCAGTCGCGGGCATAAACCGTTGCTCACGAAGGCATCCGGCGGAGGGGAAGTTGGTACGCGATGGGCAGCGAACCCCCCAGTACCACCAGCATCCCGAGCACTAACGCTCCCGCGGCCGCCTCACGCTGAATCCGCAGCAGGCGGAAGTCGGGGGCCCCTCTCAGCTCCACCCCGAGGAGATCCACATGCCTCCGAAGCGCCGTACATTCCTGCGCAGCGGACTGGGCCGCCGTCTGATTCGCCCTGGCAGCGGCCCGGGCGTCGCCACGCCGGCCTGGGACACTCCCGTACCTTTCCCCAGCCGGCTCGTAGACAGCGCCGTCTACACCCGCGGTCACCGGTGCGCCTCCCCGCGCAGTCTCGCCGAGACATACCAGTGCCTGCACGAGCAGGATAACGCGATGGCCTGGATCGGGCTCTACCGGCCTGATCCCGACCAAATCGCCTCCCTCGCCCGAGAGTTCAAGCTGCACGACCTCGCCGTCGAGGACGCCATCACCGCACACCAGCGGCCCAAGCTCGAACGATACGGCGACACCCTCTTCGTGGTGCTGCGCGCCGCCCGCTACGACGACGAGCGCGAAGAGGTCGAATTCAGCGAGCTGCACCTGTTCATCGGGCCCGGCTTCGTCATCACCGTCCGGCACGGCGAGGCACCCGACCTCGCCACCGTTCGACGGCGCATGGAAGCCGACCCCGAGATGCTCACCCGCGGCCCCGAGGCCGTCCTCTACGCGATCCTCGATCAGGTCGTCGACGGATATGCCCCCGTCGTCGCCGGCCTGGAGAACGACATCGACGAGATCGAGACGGAGGTCTTTGGCGGCGACCCGAAGGTCAGCCGCCGTATCTACGAACTCAGCCGCGAGGTCATCGAGTTCCAACGCGCCGCCCGACCCCTCCTCGGCGTGCTGGACGCCCTCAGCGCCGGCTTCGCCAAGTACGGCACCGAGGAGGAACTGCAGCGCTACCTGCGCGACGTCGCCGACCACCTCACCCAGGTCGTCGAACGCGTCGACGGGTTCCGGCACCTGCTGCAGAACATCCTCACCGTCAACGCCACCCTCGTGTCCCAGCAGCAGAACGAGGAGATGCGCAGTCTCACCGCCGCGAGCTACGAACAGAACGAAGAGATCAAGAAGATCTCCTCGTGGGCCGCCATCCTGTTCGCGCCCACCCTCATCGGCACCGTGTACGGGATGAACTTCGACCACATGCCGGAGCTCAAATGGCACTACGGCTACCTCTTCGCCGTTGCGCTCATGGGGCTGGTCTGCGGCGGCCTCTACCTCATCTTCAAACGCCGCAACTGGCTCTGACCTCGGCCCATCACCAAGCGATGGATCATGCAGGTCGAGCCGGCCCAGGCGACGCAGGGCACCCTCCCCCACCCGGCCCCACAACCGAGCGGGCAAGCGTCCGGAGGGACATGTACCAACCGACCTGATAAGGCTGCCCCGCGCAGCCCACCGACACCAGAACGTGAACACGATCAGCACATTCACCACCGCTGGCCACCGGCCACGAGGAGCCGCACTGGGCGCAGGACTCCACCTGCACGCCCCCGCGGCCCCACCATGGTGGGAAACGATCCCGGAAGCTCAGTCCGACTCAGGATCGCTTAGCTGATCGGTGACGCTGCGGGACATGCCGGTGGCGTCGGCGGCCTCTTCTCGGCTGACCGGGTGCCCGGCTCGGCGACGTAGTCGTACAGCGCCCGCCGGGACGGGTCGACCCGGGCTGTCATGCCGGCCCAGGCGTCGTGCGCGTCACCCCACCGACAATAACACCAATCCATGCTATTGAAATTACCGCCCGCAGGGCACAGGATGGACATTAACGATAGCGCCGGTTGGTGAAAATGCTGGGAGGTGGACGGCGTGGATCGGGTCATGGACCAGGCCAAACGGCCGGTGATCGGGCTGGCCGGCGGGTACGGGCATCCACTGCACCCGGCGCTGGTAGCGGTGCCTATCGGCGCGTGGATCGCCAGCTTCGTCTTCGACATCGCCTCGCACCTGGTCCCGGACCCGGGGTTCTTGACCCAGGGCTCACGGTGGCTGATCGCGCTCGGGGTGCTCGGCGCCCTAGCGGCAGCGATGTTCGGATTCCTCGACCTCTTCGCCATCCCCACGGGCACCAAGGCGTTCCGGACCGGCCTGCTGCACATGTCGATCAACCTGGGCGTCACCGTGCTGTACGCGGTCGGCTTCATCATCCGCGGCGGACCGGCCGCCGGGCCTGTGGGCTGGACACCGCTGGTCCTGTCCGCCGTAGCGCTGGCGGGGTTGGGGGTGGCCGGGTATCTGGGCGGGAAGTTGGCCTACCACTACGGCGTGCGGGTGGCCGACGAGGCGACCCAGGCAGCCGGCTACACCCGCACCGCCACAAGCAAGTCCACCATTTCGAAGGAGGAGTGGGTCTGATGGCTGTCGCCGCACTGATCACCTGGCTGGTCACCGCCGTCGGTGGGTTCGTCATGCTGGGTATCTGGATCTCCCGGGGCGGCCACCGACCCGACAGTGGCACCCGGCTGGCACCCGGCCTGGTGTTCGGCCACTTCGCCCTCGCCGCGATCGGCCTGGTGCTGTGGATCGTCTACCTCGCCGTGGACAAGACCGCTCTCGCGTGGGTGGCGTTCGCGCTGCTGCTGCCGGTGGCGCTGCTCGGGTTCACGATGCTGGCCCGCTGGATCCCAGCCCGCCGCGCTGGCACCGCCGAGTCCCGCTTCCCGGTCCCCGTCGTGGTCGGGCACGGCCTGTTCGCCGCCGCGACCCTGGTCCTGGTGCTGCTGGCCGCCCTCGGCGTAGGCGGCAGCTGACATGACGCTGACCCCACTGCATGTGCCCCGGCGACGGCCCGCCCGGGACCTGGCCGCGGCCGAGGTGCTGGCGCAGCAACTCATCGGCGATGTCGCAGCCGTAGGTGGGGTGCACCGCGCGCCAGGACAGCCAGTGGTGCGCGGCGCGTCGAAGCGGTAGCTGCCCATCGCCGCGACCAACTCGTGAGGCGGGGGAACCCGGCTCGGTTCTGACCTTCTGGCCGGGTTCAGCGCCGTACGTGAACCGGCGGACCAGCACTTCGATCACCACGGTGCAGACTCCCAGCGCGACATCGCGGAGCCGTCGACCGTATCGGCCGTGGACACGCCCCGACCGTGTCGTGCAACGAGGGCAGCGTCGTCTGCCTGGTCGTGCACGTACCGAAACCAGCGCTTTTGGCACCGTACACGGTTCACCCGCCCCGGCCGACGCCCGTGAACGTCCCCAACTGCCCGGCGTCCGGGGCGACACCCCCACCCGCACGCCGGTGTGGCGACGGGGGAACATAGCGCATGCTCGAAGGCCTTGACGACATCGAGTGGCGGCGGCTCGGCCACGCCTACGGGGCGGCCGACGACCTGCCCGACCAGATCCGCGCCCTGCGATCGCCCGATCCGGCTGAGCGAGACGACGCCCTCGGCACCCTTTACACCAACATCTTCCACCAGGGCAGCCGGTACCAGGCGAGCGCCTACGCGGTGCCGTTCCTGCTGGAACTGCTCGCCGACTCCGCCACTCCGGACCCGGCGGCGATACTCGCCCTGCTGACCTCCCTGGCGGTCGGCAACGACGAGAACTTCCTGCCGGACGGTTTCCCGGTGACCGACTACCGCCGGGCCGCCGAAGGCGGGCGAGAGCTGCTCGCCGCCAAGCCACCCTCCTGGACCGGCGAGGACGAGGCGAAGAAGGACTACGTCGAATACGCGTACGTCCAGTCCCTGACCGCAGAGGAGCAGAACCGGCTGTGGTCGTACATCGAACTGGCGGTGTACGACGCGGTACAGGCCGGGGTGCCGCTGCTTCGCAGCCTGCTGGGCCACCCTGATCCGGGGGTGCGAATCGGGGCGGCGCACGCCCTCGCCTGGTTCCCGGAGGAGGCCACCGGCAGCCTGCCCGCGCTGACTCACCCGACCGCGGCCAGACTGGAGCCCGACCGGGCGGAGGTCGTACCGGAGCCCGGTCCGGTGGCCACCATGCTGGTGGCCTCCGGGTTGCTTGGCGCCGCGCCAGACATCCGGTTGCTGGCCGACCCGCACCCGCTGGTCCGCTGGGCGGCGGCGATCGGGCGGGCCCGGGTACTGGGGTGAAGAGGCCGACCAGGCGACCGTTGACGAACTGTTGGCCTGGACAGCCGCCCCACCCGATGACAGGGTGAACCCGCCGACGGACGCGGAGTGGGTGCCGTTCCTCAATGGAGACCTGGATGGGTACGCCGGACTCGCCCTGCGGCAGCTCGGCACCCAGCACACGGACCGCGCCTTCGACGCGATGCTCCGCCGGCTGCCCACCGTCAGCGGCAACCGGGTCGGGCACGGCCTCATCGGCATGCGCGAACGAGTCGGCCTATACGGCGGCTCCCTCGATACGGCAGGTACGCCCGGAGGTGGCTTTACCGTGACGGCACGGCTGCCGCTGGACGCGGCCCAGCCATGATCCGGGTCCTGCTCGTCGACGACCAAGCCCTTGTGCGCGGCGGTTTCCGCTCCATTCTCGACGGCCAAGAGGACATCGAGGTGGTTGGCGAGGCGGCCGACGGCAGGGAGGCCATCGACTTGACGCGTAAGCTGCTGCCCGACGTCATCCTCATGGACATCCGCATGCCGCGGCTGGACGGAATCGCGGCGACGCGCCGCCTGCTGGACGGCGGCTGCGCGGCGCGTGTACTCATCCTCACCACCTTCGACGAGGATGAGTACGTCTATCAGGCGCTGCGCGCCGGGGCGAGCGGCTTCCTGCTCAAGAGCGCCCCACCGCGCGAGCTGGCCGGGGCTGTGCGCACGGTCGCCGAAGGCGAGGCGGTGCTGGCACCGGAGATCACCCGGCGGATGATCTAGGAGTACATCCATCGACCCCGGCCGGGCACCACCCGGAGCGCCGGGCTCGAGAGGTTGACCTCGCGCGAACTTGAGGTGCTGGGGCTCATCGCCCGCGGTCGTTCCAATGCCGGAATCGGCGCAGAGTTGTACCTCAGCGAGGCGACGGTCAAGACCCACGTCACCCGCATCCTTGCCAAGCTGGGCCTGCGCGATCGGGTCCAGGCTGTCGTCTTCGCCTACGAGTGCGGACTCGTCCAGCCTGGGCGCTGACCCAGGTGCGTCCTCGTCAGAGCCACCATCTCGCAGCCGGCCACGCGTCTGCTGTTCGCCATAGGATGGCCATGGCACCCGTCGTAACCGCAGCAATGGGACGGCGCGCACCGCCGCCAAGGCCCGCCACCTCGCCGCCCGTCCGGCCGCCAGCGTCGCGCACATGCGTGGCGAGGACCTGGGCGCCGAGGCATCGACAAGCTCACCGCCAAGCGACCCCAAGCTAGTACGGCAGCCGCCGTTTGAGATTCCGCTGATGGAGGCGGATAGACGTGGCGCGGCCATCGGGTGATCGTCTGCACGTTGTGGACGTGACGTCAGATCTGGCGGTGGTCGCGAGCCACCGCGTAGACCCTGCTGCGTGGGAGCAGGTCCTGGCCGGGGCTCGGGTCGTTCGCGGGCCGGTTCGGTGACCCGACCGCGGGCCGGTTCGGTGACCCGACCGCGGTCCTGGTGGTCGACGAGACCGGTGACTTGAAGAAGGGCGTGCACACCGTCGGGGACCGGCCGGGGAAGCTAACTGGCGGCGGGTGGAGCAGGACGACGGGGCGGCAGGTAGTGGGGGCGACTGAATGAGGGAACCTTCCGTCGCGCTATTTGCACCGCTCACCGCATTTTGTGGGCCGCTCACAGTTCGAGCGACATAGATGGGGACCGCGTGATGACACCGGGGAGAAGGATGCGCGATACCGCCTGAAGTATCCGATGCAGCAGGTCAAGGAGGAACAGCATGTCCCCCACTGCGGATTTTCCGGCCGATGACCTCACGGAGCCGGACCGCCCGCGTGCCTGCGGCCCCACCGGCTCGCGATTCACCCCGTCCCGCCGAACCGTACTCAAGGCTGGTGCGGGTGCCGTACTGGCAGCGGCCTTTACTCAAGCGGCTGTCCCGAATGCCCGCGCCGGCAGCCCCGACCGGGGCGGCAACACCCGCGTCGACACCGGAACCGACTTCGCCGTCGCACCGTCTCCGGACGGGCGCATGCTCGCGTTCGACATGCTCGGGGTGCTGTGGGTCGTCTCCGCCTCGGGCGGCACCGCGCGCCGCCTGACGTCCGACCTGTACGACGTCGCCCAGCCGGACTGGTCGCCCGATGGGTCCACGATCGTGTTCCAGTCGTACCGGGATGGAGTGTTCAACCTGTGGGCAATCCGCCCCGACGGGTCAGGCATCACCCAACTGACGAAGGGCCCGTTCGACCACCGCGAACCAAGGTTCAGTCCCGACGGGCGTCGCATCGCCTACTCGTCCGACGAGGGCGGCTCGTACGGCATCCATGTGCTCGACCTCGCCACAGGCTCCACTGGAGCCTTGGCCGAGACTGCGGCCGAGGAGTACGAGCCGGCTTGGTCACCGGATGGTTCTCGCATCGCTTTCGTCGTAGCGGACACCCGCATCGATGTCGTCGAGGTCGCCACCGGTGCCCGCACCACGGCGGTCACGGTACCGGCCGGGCAGGTGATCCACCAGCCGTCGTTCCTGCCGAACGGAACCGACATCGCCTACCACCTGCTCACTGTAGGCCGCAACGAGCTGGCCTCGACGGCAGGCACCTTGGTCACCGGTGAGGAGGTGTACCCATTCCAGGCCAGGTTCACTGCCGACGGCCGGTACCACTACAGCTCGGCCGGCAAGATCCGCACGCGTCGCCTCGGCTCGGCCACCGCCGGGACCGTCGGATTCACCGCAGCGCTGACAGCCACGGTCGCGAAGTACCGCAAGACCACCCGGGTGTTCGACGCACCAGGCACCTTCCCAGTCATTGGCGTCGGTTCCCCGGCGGTGTCCCCGGACGGGACCATGGTCGCGTTCCGCGCCCTGAACGACATCTACCTGATGCGGGTCGGGGAGAAGCCGGTACCCCTGTTCGGGGACCGCTGGTGGAAGGCCGACCCGGACTTCTCGCCGGACGGTCAGCAGCTGGCCTATGTCAGCGACCGAACCGGCACCTTGAACATCTGGGTCCGGAACCTGAGCTCCGGGGTCGACCGGCGGCTGACCTACCTGACCGATTCCGCGGCCCTGTCGGTGCGGTGGTCGCCAAGCGGTGAAGAGATCGCCTATTCGACCAGGACGGCGGCCTGTGGGTACTGAACGTGCCCACCGGCGACGTGCAGCAGGTCTTCGGCGCGACGTTCGAGCCGGGCCGGCCCACGTGGTCCCCGGACGGGAGGATGATCGCCCTGGCGGCCGTCATGCCCTACTCACGCCGCTACCGGGAGGGTCTGTCGAAGATCCTCGTGGTCGACCGTGCCACGGGCGCCGGCCGGTACGTCGACCCCGCCCCGCACAGGTCGCTGCAGACCCGCGGTGACGACGGGCCCGTCTGGTCCCCGGACGGGACGATGCTCGCATTCGCGATGGAGTCGTTGATCTGGGTGCTCCCGGTCGACCAGAGCGGGCACCCGACCGGGCCGGCACGCCAGGTCACGAGGGACCTGTCCGACGCACCAGTCTGGGCGGGCGGCTCTTCCACGCTCATGTACCTGTCCGGTGGTCAGCTGAAGACGGTCCATGTTGACGGCAGGGCCGGCCGGACGATCCCGGTCCAGCTGCGCTGGCGCAACGACCCCGGCCCCGACCAGGTCGTGATCCACGCAGGCCGAATGTGGGACGGGTCGTCCGCGACAGTGGCCCGCGATGTCGACATCATCGTGCGAGGCCAGCGGATCGTTGCGGTCGAGCCGCACCGCGAGGGCCGCAGCGGCAGCGTCATCGACGCCAGCGACCGGTTCGTCATGCCCGGACTGATCGACATCCACCACCATCGCGAGATGCAGGGCTACGCGTACGGGTCGCGGCAGGGGCCGCTGTGGCTCGCGCTCGGCATCACCACGACCCGCTCACCCGGCTCCCCGGCCTACCACATGGTCGAGGAACGCGAATCGGTCCAGTGCGGCGCCCGACTGGCGCCGCGCTATCTGGCCACCGGCGAGGCCGTGGACGGGCCTCGCATCTACTACAACTTCATGCGCCCGACATTCACCCACGCTCAACTGGCGCTCGAGCTGGAACGGGCGGCCAAGCTCGACTACGACCTGATGAAGTGCTACGTGCGGCTACCGGTCGTGTGGCACAAGGAGGTCATCCAGTGGGCACACCGGCAGGGCAAGCCGGTCACGTCGCACTACCACTACCCCGCGATCGCAATGGGCGGCGACGGAACCGAGCACGTCGGCGCCACGAACCGGTTCGGCTACTCCCGGACCGTCACGAACGTCGGATCGGCGTATTCCGACGTCATCGCCATGTTCAACGCGTCGAAGATGGCCCGCACGCCAACCCTGTTCGTGTCGTCGACCCTGTACCGGGAGGACATCTCCCTCGTCACCGACGAACGAGTCCGGCGACTCTACCCGAACTGGCGAATGGAGAAACTGCAGGCATCGGTCACCTCTGCGCAGACGACGGACCAGACCGCCACCCGGCACAACCTTGCCAACCAAGTCGCGCAACTGGTCGCGATGGTCCGTGGTGGTGGCGTCGTCACCGCCGGGACCGACGCCCCGATCGATCACCTGGCCATCAGCCTGCACATGAACATGCGCGCGATGGTGAAGTACGGGCTCACGCCGCTGGAGACCCTGACCAGCGCAACGTCGACGTCGGGGGATTTCCTCGGGCAGCCAATCGGCCGAATCGGCAGGGGCATGCTGGCGGACCTGGCCATCGTCGACGGCGACCCGCTGACTCGGATTGAGGACGCCGCGAACGTCACCGCGGTCGTCGTGGGTGGACGGCATCACACCGTCGCAGACTTGATCGCCCCCTACCCGACCTCCACGACGACCAATCAGCCGCTACCGGCGGCATCAGCACCCATGGGCAAGGTCAAGCAGCGCGTGCCCGCACACGCCAGCACGGTCGCGTACTGGTGGAACACCATGGAGGAGCTCGAACGGGCCCGGATCTCCTGCGGCCACGACCACTAACTTGATCTTTAACCCTTGCGGCGTGGCCTCGGGTTATTCGAAGTCTTCGTTTTCTTCGTGCCACCTTTCGGTTTTGTGCTGGTGGCGGCGGTGACGATGTGGACGTCGTGGCGGGCTGCCGGGTGGCGGTTGCGTAGTCCGGGTGGTCGGCCGGGCCCTGGCCGGGAAGGTTTCGGTGCGCAGGCGGGACTGCCCGCTTTGTTGCGCAGGTGCCGAAATGCGCGGCGGACGCGGGCGGGGGTGAGTCGCTCGGGTGGTGCGGGGCG
>NZ_LWLS01000127.1 GCF_001905095.1 Micromonospora sp. CB01531 | reverse complement strand
CCGGATGGCTCACTCCCAGAACTCATTAGGCCCTGGTTGACGGCGTAGGAGGGGGACAGACTGGGCAAAGAGGCGTGGCCGGTTCCGGTTTTGTGGCCCGCCTCGTCCGAACTGACCTTCGGGAGGTGACCTGTTGTGCCCACGTCATCGCTGCTCGCGTTGGCCGAGGAGCAACTCACGCTGGCTCGCGCAACCGGCAGCGGGCGCAGCGCCCGGACCATCCACGGCGGTGCTGGCACACCGCTGCGGCAGACCCTGGTCGCCCTGGTCGCCGGGCACGAGCTGGCCGAGCACGCCAGCCCGGGGGACGCGACGCTCCAGGTGCTGCGTGGCCGGGTCCAGTTGGTCGCCCAGGACCGGTCCTGGCCCGGTGAGACGGGGGACCTGCTGGTGATCCCGGATGCCCGGCACGCGCTGCACGCCGACGAGGATTCCGTGGTGCTGCTCACGGTGGCCCGCGGATGAGCACCGCTCCGCCCGCCGCAGCCAGATCGGAGGTCGCCGGCCGGCAGCGGGGTCGCCGGCACCGCTGGCTGCCGCCGCAGCACGGCGCCTGGGCCATGCTGCTCCTCCCGTACGCCACGGCGGTCTGCGTCACCGGCCTCCGGTGGCCGCATCTGCCGCTGCTCGGCGCCTGGCTGGCCGCGTACCTCTTCTCCTACTACGCCCTGCTGGTCGTGAAGACCGGCCGCGCCGACCGGGTACGCCCTCAGCTGCTGCTCTACGGCGCCGCGGCCGCGCTGCTGGTCACGCCGGTGCTACTGGCCCGGCCCGCGGTCCTCAGCTACGCCCCGTTGTACGCCCTGCTCGCCGCCGTCAACGCCGGGTACGCCCGCCGGCGTCGCGAGCGGGCGCTGCTCAACGATCTCGCCTCGGTGGCGCAGAGCGTGCTCGTGGTGTTCGTGGTCGCCACCGTCGCCGGGGTGCCGCCCGCCGGGCTGGTGGGGGTGGCGGGTGCGGTCGCCGCGTACCTGATCGGCACGGTGCTCTACGTCAAGACGATGATCCGGGAGCGGGAGAGCGTCGGCTACCGGTGGGCGTCCAGGGCGTACCACCTGGCGGCGCTGGTGGTGGCGGCGGCCTGGTGGGGGCCGGCGGTGGCTGCCGTCTTCGCGCTGCTGCTGCTTCGCGCGGCGCTGCTGCCGGGCCGGCGGCTGGCCCCGGTCCGGGTCGGGCTGGTCGAGCTGGTCGGCTCGCTGCTGGTGTTCGCCGCCGTGGTCGGGCACTGGACCTGACGGCCGGCAGGCCGAATGCCAGCCTGGGGTGCTGCCGACAACTGTGCATGACACGCCTCCGCGGAAACTTGATGTCACCCAGCGTGACCCTGGCGCGTGGCGCCCCCGTGGGCGCTGATCTGGCCACAATCCCCTGACCAGCGAAAATCCGCGCTCTAGCCCCGGTGCCGAAACATCCCCCACCCGGCTTTGCTCTGCAGCCATAGACGCAGCAGCGAACCATGGGTGACTACTGCGTCCGTGGCTGCAGAGCAAAGGGCGCGGGCCGGTGGTTACAGGCGGCCGGCTGTGGTCACCCGGCGTGACCGTGGTCACGCCTGTCGGGGCCCGCGCTGACCTCGCCGAGATCGCCTCACCGTGGGCCTGCATGGCGAGCGGGACCGCCGTCACCACCGCTGCCGAGGATTCCGGGAGCACGACTACTCCGTCAGACCCGGATTGGGTCGCGCCCCATCCAGGTCACCCACCGGCTCCGGCCGGTCGGCCCGTGTCTGGGGCTGACGGCGGTTCGCCATTTTATGGCCAGACCTGGTCATGTGTGGTCGTCTATTGTGGTCCTGTGAAGCTTTCGGAGTGGGCTCGCCAGCAGGGGGTGAGCTATCAGACCGCGTGGCGATGGGTGAAGGACGGCAAGATGCCCGTCCCTGTCCGTCAGGCGCCCTCCGGAACGTGGATCGTGGCCGAGCCCGCGAGCGTCGAAGGTCGCGTGGTCGCGTACTGCCGTGTGTCCTCCGCGGAGCAGAAGGACGACCTGGACCGTCAGGCCATACGGGTTGTGGAAGGCGCCAACGCGCAGGGCCTCGCTGTCGGTGAGGTCGTCAAGGAGATCGGGTCCGGGCTCGACGGCAGGCGGCGCAAGCTGCACCGGGTCCTGGCTGACCCGACCGCTGCGGTGATTGTGGTCGAGCACCGGGATCGGCTTGCCCGGTTCGGTGTCGAACACCTGGAATCCGCGTTGTCCGCGACCGGGCGGCGTGTGGTTGTCCTGAGTTCACAGGGGACCACCAGCGACCTGGTTCGGGACATCACCGAGGTGTTGACCTCGATGTGTGCCCGGCTGTACGGGCAGCGGGCGGCGAAGAACCGTGTGGCCCGGGCCGTGGCCATGGCGACCGGTGAGGACGCCGAGTGAAGAAGTTCCAGCCCCGGCCCGGCTTCGTCGTGCAGGCCTACCGGTTCGCGCTCGATCCAGGCGCGGTGCAGGAGAAGGCGCTTCGGTCGCACTGCGGCGCGGCGCGGGCCGCCTACAACTGGGCCGTGTCATGGGTATCGGCGTCCTGGTGGCAACGCAAGGCAGAGGCCTCCTACGGCGTGCCCGACGACCAGCTCACCGAGTGGCGGACGTGGTCACTGCCCACCCTGCGAAAGGCGTTCAACCAGGCCAAGCACATCGATTGCAGGTTCGCTGACTGGTGGGAGGAGAACTCCAAGGAGGCGTACAGCACGGGCCTGGCGAACGCGGCGGCGGCGTTCGACAACTACGCCAAGTCCAAGCAGGGCAAGCGTAAAGGCAAGCGTGTGGGCATGCCCCGGCGGAAGTCCAAGCACACCGCGCGGCTCGCCTGCCGGTTCACCACCGGCACCATCCGTGTCGAGCCGGACCGCCGCCACGTAACCTTGCCCCGGCTCGGAACGAGCCGCACCCACGAATCCACCCGCAAGCTGCAACGCCGTATCGCGAACGGTACCGCCCGCGTCCTGTCGGCCACCGTCAGGTTCGAGCGGGGCCGGTGGTTCTGCTCGTTCCAGGTCGAGGTCAGCAAGAAAGCGCGCACCGCCGCCCGGCCCGGCGTTGTTGTAGGCGTGGATCTCGGCGTCAAGTGCCTCGCTGTGATGGCTGACTCGGCGGGTGAGGTCCAGTACGTGCCGAACCCGGCGCACTACGACGGCGCGCTCAGGCACCTCAGGCGGCTGGCTCGCCGGGTCTCCCGCCGTCAGGGTCCGGACCGGCGCACCGGGTGCAAGCCGTCCAGGCGGTGGGCGATCGCCAACGCCGAACGTAACCGCGTGCACCACCGCGTGGCGAATCTGCGGCAGGACGGCCTGCACAAACTCACCACCGAAATCACCGGCGAGTACGCCACCGTCGTGGTCGAAGACCTCAACGTGGCCGGCATGCTCCGTAACCGCCGCCTGGCCCGCAAGATCGCCGACGCCGGGTTCGCTGAGATCCGCCGCCAGATCACCTATAAGTCCGGCTGGGCCGGCGGCGAAACCGTCGTCGCCAAGCGCTGGTACCCGTCGTCCAAACCTGCTCGAACTGCCGCGTGGTGAAAGCCAAACTGCCGCTGCACGTCCGAGTCTTCGCCTGCGACGCCTGCGGTCTGGTCATCGACCGGGACGAGAACGCAGCCCGCAACCTCGCCGCCCTCGCGACGGCCGTAACAACTGGTACCGGAGTGGCCGGAGACCAGGACGCGCAAGCGTCGAACCCGCGTGGAGCCGACCGCAAGACCCGCGCCACCACCCGCAGCCGCAAGGCCACGGGTGGGCGGGCAGGTGGCGCAACCTGCCGCACCAACGGCAGAAGGAAACGCGAGACCGTCAACAGGACACCGAAGCACTCACACTTCGGTGACACCGTCACGGACCTTCCGAGTGGAAACACCCGGAATGCTGATATTCGACTAGAAGATCAGCAACGGTGAAGCTCAACCGGTCGACGGACATGGCCCTGCGGATCGCCATGCTCACGGCCGTGTCTCCGGTCCGGACGACCGTGGAGGAGCTCGCCACCCGGCTCGCGCTGCCCCGCAGCCATGTCGCCAAGGTTGTTCAGCGGTTGCAGCGGCTCGGGGTGCTGGTGACCACCCGGGGTCGCTCCGGCGGGGTGGCCTTCGCCGAGCAGGCGGGCGAGTTGACCGTCGGGCTGGTGGTCCGGGCCTTCGAGGGGGACGGCGAGGTGGTCTCCTGCGAGCAGCCGGCCTGCCCGCTGGTCGCCGGCTGCCGGCTCCGCGGCGAACTGCGCCGGGCCCAGGCCGCCTTCCTCGCCGTGCTCGACGGAGTACGCCTCGGCGACCTGGTGGACGGCTCCGCCGGCCAGATTCTGCTCAGCCTCGGGGCGCCGCCCGCCCGCACCGCGAGCCTCGGGTCGTAGCTCCCGGGGAGCACCGATCGGCTGGATCGCCATCGGTCGATCGTTCGGGAAGACGACCGGCAGGTCGAGTGGTTGTGCTGCACGGACGCCTCCTCGCCTCCGGACGTCCACGACCGGGCGGTGGCAGAGACCCCGGACGGGGCCGAACCGGACGCCGCACCCACCCGGTGCCACGGCTCTGTCGGATCGGCGGGCTAGGCTCGCTGCGGCGCGCCGCGCGAGGCGATCAAGCCGGTGAGCGGCACCACACCGCCGAGACCTGGGAGTACGACCAGTTGACCGCACAGCCTGAGACCCTGTATGGGGCCGACGACCTGACGCACCTGGAGGGGCTGGACGCCGTCCGCAAGCGCCCCGGCATGTACATCGGTTCGACCGACAGCCGTGGCGTGGGTCACCTCGTCAACGAGATCCTCGACAACTCCACCGACGAGGGTGTCGCGGGTCACGCCACCAAGATCGACGTGATTCTGCACGCCGACGGCTCGGTGCAGGTCGACGACGACGGGCGGGGCATCCCCACCGACGTGCACGCCAAGTCCGGCATCTCCGGCGTCGAGCTGGTGCTGACCCGGCTGCACGCGGGCGGCAAGTTCGGCGGCTCGGGCTATAAGACCTCCGGCGGGCTGCACGGCGTGGGCGCCTCCGCGGTCAACGCGCTCTCCCGGCGGTTCGACGTCACGGTCCGCCGCGGCGGCAAGATCCACTCGATGTCGTTCCGGCACGGCGTACCCGGGATCTTCGACGGGGACGGCCCGGACGCGGCGTTCACGCCCGGCCCCGGCCTGCAGATCGTCGGCGCGATGAAGCGCCGCCAGCCGACCGGCACCTCGATCCGCTGGTGGCACGACCCGCGCTACTTCGAGACCGGCGCGGCGCTGGACACCGAGGCGGTCCGGCTCAAGCTGCGCAACACCGCCTTCCTCGTCCCCGGCGTGGCATACCGGCTGCGCGACGAGACGGGGGAGGAGGTCGTCGAGGAGAGCTTCCACTTCCCCAACGGCCTCACCGACATGGTGGAATACCTCGCCCCGGCCGGCGACCGCCCGGTCTCCGGCACGCTGCTGGTCACCGGCGAGGGGACCTACCGGGAGAACGCCGCCGACGCCAACGGCGTGATGCAGTCCAACGTGCAGCGCCGGGCCGAGGTCGAGGTCGCGTTCCGCTGGGGCACCGGCTACGAGCGCACCGTCGAATGCTTCACCAACACCATCCGCAACGCGCACGGCGGCACCCACCGCAAGGGCTTCGAGCGGGCCCTGGCGCGTACCCTCGCCGAGGCGGCCCGCAACGCCCGCGGCCTGCTCAAGCCCAAGGAGGACGCGCCCACCCTGGACGACGTCCTGGAGGGCATGACCGCGGTGGTGCACGTGCGGATCCCGGAGCCGCAGTTCACCTCTCAGACCAAGGACGAGCTCTCCACCGCCGGCATCACCAAGGTGCTGCAGGGCCTGGTCGAGCAGCACCTCAAGGCCTGGCTGGAGGACCGGAAGACCAAGGCCGAGGCCCGGACGGTGCTGCAGAAGATCGTTGACGCGGCGCGGGTGCGGCTCACCCAGAAGCAGCAGAAGGACGCCGCCCGGCGCAAGACCGCGCTGGAGGGCGCGTCGATGCCGGCCAAGCTGGTCGACTGCCGGGCCACCGGGGTGGACCGCAGCGAGCTGTTCATCGTGGAGGGCGACAGCGCCCTCGGCACCAGCCGGATGGCCCGCTCCTCGGAATACCAGGCCCTGCTGCCCATCCGCGGCAAGATCCTCAACGTGCAGAAGGCCAACCTCCAGCAGGTGCTGGACAACGCCGAGTGCGCGGCGATCGTGCAGGTGCTTGGCGCCGGCTCCGGGCGTACCTTCGACCTGTCGGCGATGCGCTACGGCCGGGTCCTCATCATGGCCGACGCGGACGTCGACGGCGCGCACATCCGTACCCTGCTGATCACGCTCTTCGCCCGGTACATGCGACCGCTGATCGAGGCCGGCCGGCTCTACGCGGCCATGCCACCCCTGCACAAGATCACCACCAAGGGGCGCAATCCGCAGACCGTCTACACCTACACCCAGGCCGAGATGGAGGCGACGGTCCGCAAGCTGGAGAAGGCCGGCAAGCAGATCGTCACCCCGATCCCGCGCTTCAAGGGCCTCGGCGAGATGGACGCCGACGAGCTCTGGGAGACGACCATGAACCCGGCCACCCGGGCGGTCCGCCGGATCACCCTCGACGACGTCGAGGCCGCCGAGCAGATCCTCGAACTGCTCATGGGGGAGAAGGTCGAACCCCGCCGCAACTGGCTCATCGACTCGGCCGACCGGGTCGACCGCGAAGCCATCGACGCCTGACCACTGGGTTCGTTTCGGAAGGAAAGCTGAACCATGGCACGCCGTAGGGACGACCGCGCCCGCGCCGACCTGTCCGCGTTCGACCAGGCCGGTGCGCGGGTCTTCGACAACCCGCTGGTCACCGAGGTTTCCGACTCCTACCTGGAGTACGCCTTCTCGGTCATCCACTCCCGCGCCCTGCCCGACGCGCGGGACGGCCTCAAGCCGGTGCACCGGCGCATCCTCTGGTCGATGTACGAGCAGGGCCACCGCCCCGACCGGGGCCACGTGAAGTCTGCCCGAATTGTCGGGGATGTAATGGGCAAGTACCATCCGCACGGCGACGCCGCCATCTACGACGCGATGGTCCGCCTCGCCCAGGACTTCTCGCTCAACGCCCCACTCATCGACGGGCATGGAAACTTTGGAAGCCCAGACGATGGCCCGGCGGCGGCGCGTTACACCGAGGCCCGGATGTCCCGGGAGGCCATGCTGCTCGTCGGCGAGCTGGGCGAGGACACGGTCGGCGTCGAGCCCAACTACGACGGCTCGCTCACCCAGCCCACCGTGCTGCCGGCAGCTTTCCCCAACCTGCTGGTCAACGGCGCGTCCGGGATCGCGGTCGGCATGGCC
Organism: Micromonospora sp. CB01531; assembly: GCF_001905095.1. Classification (GTDB taxonomy): domain Bacteria; phylum Actinomycetota; class Actinomycetes; order Mycobacteriales; family Micromonosporaceae; genus Micromonospora. The sequence continues at coordinate 246,598 of NZ_LWLS01000127.1, read as the reverse complement.
ACCAACATGATCCCGCACAACCTGGGCGAGGTCGTCCAGGCGGCCCGCTGGCTGATCAACCACCCAGACGCCACGCTGGACAAGCTCATGGAGTTCGTCCCCGGCCCGGACCTGCCGACCGGCGGACTGCTGCTCGGCCTGGACGAGGTGCGCCGGGCGTACGAGACCGGGCGGGGCGTGGTGCGGATGCGCGGCCGGGTGCAGATCGGTCCGCTGGAGGGCAGTCGAGGCAGGCAGGCCATCACGGTCACCGAGCTGCCCTACGGCGTCGGCGCGGAGAAGGTCATCGCGGCCATCACCAACGAGGTCAACAAGACCAAGCGGCTCGCCGGCATCGCCGACGTCAAGGACCTCACCGACCGGGAGAACGGCACCCGCCTGGTCGTCGAGTGCAAGGTCGGGGTCAACCCGCAGGCGCTGCTCGCCGACCTCTACCGGCTCACCCCGCTGGAGCAGTCCTTCGGCGTGAACAACCTGGTCCTGGTGGACGGCCAGCCGCGGACCCTGGGGCTCAAGGAGCTGCTGGACGTCTTCCTCGCCCACCGGTACGAGGTGGTCACCCGGCGCAGCGCGTACCGCAAGCGCAAGCGCGAGGAGCGGCTGCACCTGGTCGACGGTCTGCTGATCGCCCTGCTCGACATCGACAAGGTGGTCAAGCTGATCCGGGCCAGCGAGGACGCCCAGGCCGCCAAGGACGGCCTGATGCAGAAGTTCAAGCTCTCCGAGATCCAGGCGACCTACATCCTGGACACCCCGCTGCGGCGCCTCACCAAGTACGACCGGCTGGAGTTGGAGGCCGAGCAGGAGAAGCTCCGCGGCGAGATCGCCGAGCTGTCGAAGATCCTCGACGACCCGAAGGTGCTGCGGAAGCTCGTCTCCGACGAACTGGCCGCCGTGGTCAAGCAGTTCGGCACCGAGCGCCGGACCACCCTGGTCGACGGGGACCTCAAGGAGGTGCTGGCCGCCTCCGTACCGGCCGGGCCGCTGGAGGTCGCCGACGACCCGTGCCAGGTGATCCTCTCCGCCACCGGGCTGGTCGCCCGGACCGCGGCCGAGTCGGAGGAGGCCACCGAGGGGCGCCGGCGCAGCGGGCGGGTCAAGCACGACGCGGTACGCGCCGTCGTTCCCTCCACCGCGCGGGGCCGGGTGCTCCTGGTCACCAGCGCCGGGCGGGCCTTCAAGATCGACGTACTGCCGCTGCCGGTGCTGCCTGAGCAGTCCGGCACGGTGTCGCTGCGCGGCGGCATGTCCGCGGCCGAGCTGGCGCCGCTGGAGCCGGGGGAGACCGTGGTGGGGCTGGCGCCGCTCGGCGCGTCCGCCGAGGGATCGCCCGGCCTGGCGCTGGGTACCCGGCAGGGAGTGGTCAAGGTCTGCGCGCCCGAGTGGCCGGTCCGCTCGGACGAGTTCGAGGTGATCTCCCTGCGCGACGGCGACGAGGTGGTCGGGGCGACCTGGCTCACCGACGGCGCCGAGGCGCTGGCGTTCGTCTCCTCGGAGGCGTCACTGCTGCGCTTCGCCGCGTCGCTGGTGCGCCCGCAGGGCATCAAGGGCGGCGGCATGGCCGGCATCAACCTGCCGGCCGGGGCGACCGTCGTCTTCTTCGGCGCGGTCCGTACCGACGACCCGGGGCACGGGGAGCCGATGGTGGTCACCTCGACCGGCGCCACGGTGAAGGTGACGCCGTTCAAGGCGTACCCGGCTAAGGGGCGGGCGACCGCCGGGGTGCGTGCGCAGCGGTTCCTCAAGGGCGAGGTGGACCTGGCGGTGGCCTGGGTCGGTCCGCGTCCGGTCGGCGCGACCGCCACCGGCGAGCCGGTGGAACTGCCCCCGGCGGACCCCCGCCGCGACGGCTCCGGCTTCGCGGTCATGCTCGGCCCCACCGTCGTCGGCCACCAGATCGAACGCGACTGACCAGCGCCCCGGCAGGGTCGGCGGCTCACGCCGCCGGCCCTGCCGCATACCCACCCCACGCCCGCCCGGCACGTCGATCATGAGGTTGACGGTCGCGAAATGGGCATCTCGCCCGGCCAACTCATGATCGCGAGAATGGACCGGGGGAGGTCAGAGTTCGGGTTCGGGGGCGGGGCGGGATTCCGGCGTGGTGCCGCGGAGGCGGGCGATGAGGCGCATGCCGTGGTAGATGACCAGGGCAGCGGCGGTGCCGAGGGCGATGCCGCTGAACGACAGGTCGCCGGCGGTGAGGGTGTAGTTGGCCGCCCCGATGATCACCGCCACGGCGGCGGTCATCAGGTTGACCGGGTCGTGGAAGTCGACCCGGTTCTCGATCCAGATCCGCGCGCCGAGGATGGCGATCAGGCCGTAGAGGGCGGTGGTCGCCCCGCCCAGCACCCCGGCCGGCACGGTGAGGATCAGCGCGCCGAACTTCGGGCTCAGCCCGAGCAGCACCGCCGCCACGCCGGCCACCCAGTACGCGGCGGTCGAGTAGACCCGGGTCGCCGCCATCACGCCGATGTTCTCCGCGTACGTGGTGGTGCCGGAGCCACCGCCCGAGCCGGCGAGCACGGTGGCGATGCCGTCACCGAGGAACGCCCGGCCCATGTCCCGGTCGAGGTTGCGGCCGGTCATCGCGGCGACCGCCTTGACGTGCCCGGCGTTCTCCGCGATCAGCACCAGGATCACCGGGATGACCAGCACCACCGCCCGCAGGCTGAAACTCGGGGTGTGCAACTGCGGCAGCCCCACCCAGGCGGCCTCCTTCAGCCCGGTGACCGCCTTCGGGTCGAGTTCGCCGAGTACCGCGGCGAGCACCCAGCCGACCACCACGCCGAGCAGGATGGAGAGCCGGGCGAGGAAGCCCCGGAAGATCACCGTCGCGACCAGGATCGCGACCAGGGTGACCACCGCGATCAGCGGCTGCGCCTTCACGCCGGTGCCGCTGCCCCCGCCGTCCCAGGCCACCGGGGCCAGGTTGAGCCCGATCAGCGCGACGATGGCGCCGGTGACCACGGGCGGCATGAGCGCGTCGATCCAGCGTGCGCCGGCCCACTGCACCACCAGGCCGACCAGGGCCAGCACCGCGCCGACCACCACGATGCCACCCAGCGCCGCCGGGATGCCGCCGCTGGTCTTCGCGGCCAGCACCGGGGCGATGAACGCGAACGACGAGCCCAGGTACGACGGCAGCCGGTTGCCGGTGATCAGCAGGAACAGCAGCGTGCCGAGCCCGGAGAAGAAGAGCGTGGTGGCCGGCGGGAAGCCGGTGATCAGCGGCACCGTGAAGGTGGCGCCGAACATCGCGACGACGTGCTGCACGCCGACGCCGACGGTACGCGGCCAGGACAGCCGCTCGTCGGGATGCACCACGTCGCCGGGGCGGACGGACCGGCCGTCGCCGTGCAGGTGCCACGGGGACCAGCCGGGTCGTGGCTCGGTGGAGGACTGGGACATGCTCCGCCCTTCGCGTCGTCAGGTGACGGGGGCGTGATCGACCCTGAGGGTCGTTTGTAGCACGTCACGGATCCGCGCCCGGGCGCGGTGGGCCGGATCCGGCACCGCCGGGGGCGTGCGCCGGCGCGGCCGAGCCGGTCGGGGTCAGGCGACGCCGGCGGGACGGAACTGGACGCTGATCCGGGGACCGACCGGGCGGGCGGTCTTCGGGATGGCGTGCTCCCAGGTGCGCTGGCACGACCCGCCCATCACGACGAGGTCGCCGTGGCCGAGCGCGAAGCGCAGGCTCGCCCCGCCGCCACGGGGACGCAGCAGCAGCGGGCGCGGCGAGCCGAAGGACACGATGGCCACCATGGTGTCGCTGTGCGCGGAGCGGCCCAGCGTGTCGCCGTGCCAGGCGACGCTGTCGCGGCCGCCGCGGTAGAGGCACATGCCGGCGGTGACGAAGGGCTCGCCCAGTTCGGCCGCGTAGTGCCGGGTGAGCGCCGCGCGCGCCTCGGTGAGCACCGGGTGGGGCAGTGGGCGGTCGGCGCCGTACCAGCAGAGCAGGCGGGGCACGTCGACCTCGGTCTCGTACATGGTGCGGCGCTCGGCCCGCCAGGGCACGTCGAGCAGCAGCGTGTCGAGCACCCCGTCGGAGCCCCGCACCCAGCCCGGCAGGTGGTCGACCCACGCGCCGCGGCTCAGCTCGTGCCGGCGCGGCCCGCCGGCGAGCGGGCCCAGGGTCGGCCCCTGCGCGGCGAAGTCGAGCATCGAGGGCTGGTACGCGACGTCGGACACGACGCCGATCCTACCCCTCGATCGAACAGACGTACGAGTGCTCTGTCTGCGGCTCGCCGGCGTCCCGGTGGCCGGGCGGCCCACCGGCGCGGGAGGCGGTCTGGGGCACCGGCGGGTAGGGTGCCCGGCGGCGGCGCCGCGGTGGAGCGCCGTCCCGGGTGGTCCCGGTGCCGCCCGTCGCCGACCGCCCGAGGAGGAGACGCGCGTGCTGGTGATCCTGCTGACGGTCGGGCTTCCGGCATGACCAGCGCGCCGACCTCCGTCCGCGCCGTCCGGCTGCCGTCGCTGACCGGGTTGCGGTGGATCGCCGCCCTGCTGGTCTTCGGCTTCCACGCCGGGACCATGCGGATCGTCGCCGAGCCTGACTACAAGGCCGTGGTGGACTGGCTTTTCGCCCTCGGTCTATCCGGTGTGGAGTTCTTCTTCATCCTCAGTGGATTCGTGCTGGTCTGGTCGTACCGGGACGGTGAGCCGCGGTGCACCTTCCTGCGCCGCCGGCTGGCCAAGATCTACCCCAACCACCTGGTCACGTTCGGGCTGGCGCTGCTGGTCGCGTTCTGGTTCGCCGACCCGGTCGGCCTCTGGGCCGCCATGGGCAACCTCGCCCTGGTCCAGGCCTGGAACCCCACCCCCGGCTACTTCTACAGCGTCAACACGGTCAGCTGGTCACTCTCCTGTGAGCTTGCCTTCTATCTGTGCCTGCCCTGCGTGCTGCCCGCGCTGCGCCGGGCCCGCCCGGGCCTGCTCTGGGCGGTGGTCGTCGCCGCGCCGCTGCTCATCGTGGCCCTCTGGCCCGGCCAGCGCCTGGTGCCCGAGGAGAACCGCTGGTGGTTCACCCAGATTTTCCCCGTGGTGCGGTCGCTTGAGTTCTGGATGGGCGTGGCGGCCGCCGAGCTGATGCGCCGGGGCCGCTGGCGGGGGCCCGGGCTGACCCTGGCCAGCGTGCTCTTCGTGGCCACCTGGGTGGTCGCCGCGCAGTGGGTCCGCGCGGAGCTCTGGGCGGCCCTGCTCGCGGTCGCGTACCTCCTGGTCATCACCGCCGCGGCTGACGCCGACGTGCACGGCCGGCGCACCCCGTGGCGGTCCCGTCCGATGGTCTGGCTCGGTGAGGTCTCCTTCGCGTTCTACCTGGTGCACGTGCTGGTGATGCAGGCCGTGCTGCGCCTGACCGGGCACTGGGGCGAGGGGCTGCGCGGCTGGTGGGGCCCGCTCGCGGTGCTCGGCTTCCTGCTGGGCAATCTGCTGCTCGCCGCCGCCCTGCACCGCTGGGTGGAGACGCCGATGATGCGCCGGCTGGGACCGCCCCGGCGGGTCCGCGCGCACGCCGCGCCCGCCGAGCCGGTCGAGGTCCGCGTTCCACGGCCCCGGTCGATCGAGTACGCGGGGCGGCGCGACCCACGCTGAGCGGGTCGCAGGACGGCAGCGTCGCCGTCGGGCCGGTGTCCATGCTGGTCGGTGTTCCGCACCGGCGGTGCGACACGCCCGGAGACGGTGCGATACGGCCGGTTCGACGGTAATTTGGACCGGTGCTTCCGATCGCGCTCACCTGTCCCGTGTGGTGGGTGGCGCGCTGGACCGCACGCATGCTGGCCAGCCTGGCCGTGGTCGTCGCCTGCTCGCTCGGCGCCGCCACGTTGCCCCTGGGCCCGGCCGCGGCGGCGCACGCGGCTCCCGCGGCGATCGCCGTCGACACCGCGACCCTTCGGGCCGGGCACCTCGGCGGCACCGAGTCCGCCGGCGCCGACCCCACCCTCCGGGCGCTGATCCGCTGGTCCGGCGGGGCCGCCGACGCGGTGGTCCGGGCCGGGACCGGAGCGCCCGGTCCCGCCGCGCGGATCGGGACGGGATCGGCGGCGGCGGCCGGGTGGACGTCGTCCGGCGCCGACGCGGCCGCCGACCGGCAGGCCGTCCCGGTCGGCGCACCGGACTCGTTGGTGCGGGGCGTCGTGGTCGCCCCGGTCGACCGGCACCGCGTCCTGGTCGGGCTGGTCCCGGCGACCGTCGGCTCCCGGGCCCCGCCCGCCCGCTGACGAGCCCGGCGGGCCCGGCCCGCCCACGCCGTACCCGAACCTCACCCCGCACCGGCCCGGTGGCGGCGCCCGTACCCGGTCGCGCCCCCGCCCCGCCGGCCGTGCGGACCTCTCCACCACGTCGTTCACGTGAAGGTGCCGACCATGAAGCAGACCCTTCTCTACCACTTCCTGACCGAGGTTCCCGCGGCCGCCGCCATCTGGTCGGCTCTGCTCGTGCTCGCCCTGGGCGTGCTCGCCGCCCTGGTCGCCCGGCCCGAGCGGGGGACTCCGCCGGATCCCGCCCCCGACCCGGCCGCCGTGGAGGCCGCCCGCCGCGCCGACCTGTGCCGGTACGCCGACGAGGTGGCGGTCGCCGCCGCCGGGGCCCGGCAGACCGCCCGCCGGTGGCGCGAGCAGTGGCTGACCGCGCACGACGAGGTCGACCGTGCCTGGCGGGCGTACGACGAGGCCGAGGCGGCCGCCCGGCGGTTCGCGGGGGCCGCCGTGCTGCCCGAGCCGCGGACGCCCCGGACGCCGGCCGAGTACGCGGCCCGGGAGCGGTGGCTGCACCACGCCGCCATGACGGCGCACTGGCAGGACGACCTGACTGCCCGGCAACTCGCGGACGTCCTCGCCGGGCGCAACGGGTGGGACCCGCGCCGGCATCCGGCCGAGCAGGAGATCGCCCTGGCCCGGGTGGTACGCGACAGCCGGCGGGCCCGGTGGCAGGCGGCCGCCGAGCGGGAGCGGCGGGCCTGGCGGGACGCCGACGTGGCCGCCGAGGCGGCCCGGGTGCTGGCCGTGGAGGCGTACGCGGCCGCCGAGGCGGTGCGCCCCGGAGCGGTCCAGGTACGCCCCGCCGAGGCGGTGACCCAGGCCCTCCCCCCGGTGCCGGCTGGCGCCGTCGCGGCGCACCCCGCGCGGTGGCGTCCGGCGCGGGTCGGCTGAATCGTTATCCGAATTCGGTGAGCTCGGTCACGGCGACCGGGGAAACGGTCAACCGGATCAGGTCGGGCGATCGAGCCCCGCAATTCCCTTCGATCCCCACCCGGATGTCCGATAGTCACCCGACGGTTCCTGTTAAAAACGGTCGTCCCATTGAGTCAGGTCAGTGACCGGCTGTTCCGGTATCGGTAACGGCGGTTGACGTTTACGCAGGTGGGCGCGCTTGGCAGGCGGCGTACCCACCGGTAGTGTCAGCGCGTCCGGTGCGGTTTTCGATCGCAAGTGGCGACGCCGCGCCGACCCGCTCAATCGTGATCTCACGAACCGGGGACCCAGTGCAACACCGGGGTGAATCCGCGCGCCGAGGCCCGCGGTAGGGCCTACTTCCCGCCCGAATCCGTCAGCTAACCCGGTAGGCGGCCACGGAAGGAGTTCCAACCTCGTGCGAACCACCCCCCGATCCTCCCCCCGCCTCCACGGCGCCACGGTGCCGGCGCTCGCCTGACCGGCGAGTCCGTTCCGGTAACCGACCCCCGCTGCCCGGTCCGCCGGGCGCACTTTTCCCGCGGCCACCCGCCCAGGAACGCGCGTGAGCTACTCCGCGCGTCGGGTCGGCGTGTGCCGCTCCGGCCCCCGTGGAGGAACACGTGAAGCACCACCTGAAGCGTCAGCTGCGGCGCCTCGCGACCGAGCGCCCGTACCAGATCGTCGCCGGCTCCGCCGCGGCCCTCGTGCTGGCCGGCAGCGCCAGCGCGGCACTGGCCAGCACGAACGACGCGCCGGTCCGGCAGGAGACCACCGCCGCCGTCGCCGAACTGGCCCCGCGCCTCGGTGACGTCGCCACCCGGAGCGAGGCCCGGGTCGCCGCCCCGTCCCCGACCGCCTCGCCCAGCGCGTCGCCGAGCGCGTCGCCGTCGGCCAGCTCGGCCAAGCCGGACCCTGACGTGACGAAGACCGCGAAGGCGAAGCCGAAGCCGCCATCGAAGAAGGTCCTCGACTACAACTACGAGGCCCAGACCGCCTACTGGAACTGCGGTCCGGCCGCGGTGCGCAACGCGCTGAGCGCGAGCGGTGTCGAGACCACCCAGGACGCGATGGTCGCCCCGCTGAACGCCGGCGAGAACGGCACCAACTCGGCCGAGGACACCACCCGCGGGCTGAACCAGATGGTCAAGGGCAACCCGTACCGGACCCACATGATCCCCGGCCAGGCCGCGACCCCGGCGCAGATGGACCAGCTCCAGGCCGACGTGGTCAAGGCGATCACCGACGGCCGCGGCGTGGTGGTCAACATCGCCGGCTCCGCCACCGACACTAACGGCGGTTGGCACTCGTTCCCCGGCGGCCACTACATCGCGGTGGTCGGCTACCAGGACGACGGCCGGACGGTGCGGATCGCCGACTCGGCGAACCCGGCGCTGCCCGAGTACTGGATCACCACCATCGATCTGGCGAACTGGGCCGGCACCCGCGGCTACTCAGCCTGATCCCACCCCTGCACGTCGGGCACCGGCTCCTGGAGCCGGTGCCCGACGTCGTATCCGGGGCCGGTCTCGCGCCTGGTGTCCGTCCGGTGGCACACTGCGCCGTATGGGCGACGAGACGGGTACCCGCCATCTGCTGCTGCTGCACGGCATGGGCGCCACCGGTGAGGTGTGGCTGCCCTGGGCGCCGCTGCTGGAGCGCCGCTGGGCGGGCCGCTGGCTGGCCCCCGACCTGGCCGGGCACGGCTGGTCGCCGCAGCTGCCGGCGTACTCCTTCGAGGCGCTCGCGGACCGGGTGGTGGCGGGGCTCGGCCCGGTCGCCGACCGGCTCGGCCCCCGGGACCGGCTGGTGGTGCTCGGGCACTCGCTCGGCGGGGTGGTGGCGCTGGCGCTGGCCGCGCGGGCGCGGCAGCTTCCGATCGACGGGGTGGTCGGGCTCGGCATCAAGGTCGCCTGGTCGCCGGCCGAGCTGGACAAGGCCCGCGAGCTGGCCCAGCGGCCGGTGGCCTGGTTCGCCAGCCGGGACGAGGCCGCCCGCCGTTACCTGCGGGTGGCCGGGCTGGCCGGGCTGTTCGCCCCCGACCACCCGGTGGTGGACGCCGGGCTGCGCCGCGAGGACGGCCGCTGGCGGCTGGCCATGGACCCGGCCGCGTTCGCGGTCGGGGAGCCGCAGCTGCCCGCCCTGCTCGCCGCGACCGACGTGCCGGTCCTGCTGGCCCGGGGGGAGCAGGACCCGATGGTGTCCGACGCGCAGCTCAAGGAGCTGGGCGTGCCGGTGGCGACGCTGCCGGGGCTCGGCCACAACGCGCACGTCGAGGACCCCGCCGTGGTCCTCGACCTGCTCGCGCCGTTCGCAGCGCCCGGCCGGCCGTGACGCCGCTGCCCCGCCGGCAGGGCGACGACATCACGACCGCAGGTTGCGTCAGTAGAAGCAGCCGGTGGCGGGCAGGGTGGACGGGGCGGGTACGGCGACGCCGTCGTAGATGGCCAGCAGCATGTTCTGCGGGCATCGGTTGGCGCCGTTGACCCGGACCTCCAGGTGCAGGTGGGGGCCGGTCACGTTGCCGGTGGCCCCGGTGTAGCCGAGGACCTGGCCGGCGCTGACCCGGGAGCCGGCCGCGACCGAGCGCGAGTTCAGGTGGCAGTACAGGTAGTAGGCGCCGTCGTCGCCGGTGATGCCGATGCCGAGGCCGCAGCTGCCGCCCACGTGCCCGATCGTCCCGGAGGTGATCGCGTACGTGGTCGTGCCGGTCAGGGTGGGCAGGTCGATCGCCGGGTAGTCGTGGTGCGGATCGTCGTACTCGCTGCGGGGTAGCACCGACTTGCCGATGACCAGGCGGTAGTTGCCGCTGCCGGTGCCGCCGGTCAGATACTGCCAGGTGGTGGTGTCGACCGAGCCGCCGGAGAGGCCACGGGCGGACTTGAAGCTGTTCACGGCGTTGGTCGTGGCGGGGCCCCAGTCGCCGTCCACGACCAGGTTGTAGCCGTACTTGTTGAGTGCGACCTGCAGCGCGCGGACCGCGTCGTTGTTGGCCCCGGGGCTCAGGGTGACCACCAGCTTGCCCCAGGTCTGCGCCCCGATGACGCCGTCGGCGGAGAGGCCGTTGGCCGACTGGAAGGACTTCACCGCCGAGGTGGTGCCGGGGCCGTACTGGCCGTCGATCGTGAGGCTGTAGCGGCGGTGGCGGAGCAGGTACTGGGCGGTGGTGACGTTGGTGTCGGTCGAGCCGTTGCTGAGCAGGGGCCAGGCCGGCGCCGCGGCCTGGGCCGCGGTCGGGCCGGTCAGTGCGGCCGCTACGGCGAGCGTGAGCGCGCCGAGCCACATGGCGAGCTGACGGAAAACGCTTTTCATAGGTGCTCCTGTGGACGAGGGGTGGCCGGCGTGCGGACGGGCCGCGTCGCCGGCAAGGGGGCCGACTACACCGCGTCGGCTGGGCGCCCGGGAGCAAGTATGATGATGAAGATAAATATTTACAATGAGGAATATATGGCGGTGGTTGTCGACACGCCGATGACCGCTCCGGCCAATGGCGACGGAGCGGTCAGGCGGTGGGGGGTGGGTCAGGCGGTGGGGGACAGCGGCGAGCCGTCCGGCGTGACCGCGTCGGCGGCGCGCGGGGCCGGCGGGTTCCAGCCGGGTTCGAGCTGCCGGCGGGCGGCGTCGAGGAACGCCTCGGCGTACGAATCGGCGGGGAAGTCGCCCAGGTAGCGGGTGCGGGTGGCCCAGCGGGCCGCGGCCTTCGGGTCGGTGTCGAGCAGCTCGGTCAGCACCTCGTCCACGTTGGACATGTCCCGGCGCAGCACGTAGCCGGAGCCGGCCAGGGGGAACCGGGCGACGAACTCGTCGCCGTCGGCGCCCATGTCGGTCACCGCGTACGGCTTGCCGGAGTAGAGGTAGTCGGAGATCACCCCGGAGACGTCCGAGACCAGGGCGTCGGAGCGGTTGACGCAGTCGGTCAGGGTCAGCTCGCGGCCGGCCGCCGCGCCCCACAGGTGCGCCCGGCCGGTCTTCGTCCGGTCCGCGGCGAGCAGCTCGGTGAGCCGGGCCAGCTGCCGCGCCGAGGCCGGGTTCTGCGCGGTGTACGGGTGGTGCCGCAGGATCACCGTGGCGCCCCGGTCCAGCAGCCGGCGGAGCACCGTCTCGGCCACCGGAAGAGAGCAGTAGTTCGCGTCCGCGTGGTGCCCCGTCCAGGTCGGCGTGTAGAGCACCGTCGGGTTGGCCACGCCCCGGACCTGCTCCCGGCGTACCTCGATCGCCTCCACCTGGGGGCGGCCGACCACGACGAACTTCTCGGCGGGGATCTCCACGCCGGCGCGGGCGTACCGCTCGATCGCGGCCTGCCCGGCCACGAAGATCCGGTCGAAGATCGCCGACACCGGGTTGGCGCTGGGCGCCTTGTCGCTGTCCCCGTGGTGCAGCTGCACGTGGGTCAGGTGGCCGAACCGGATGCAGTGGCTGTTCTTCGCACCGTGGTTGACGTAGAACGCCGCCCGCAGGCTGGGCACCAGGGCCTCGTCCATGGCCTTGAGCGTCGGGCAGAACACCACGGGCGCGCTGGTCGCGGCGGCGATCGCCGGCAGGAACTCCGGCTCCCGCAGCATGACCAGGAACGGCCGGCCGATCCGCTCCAGATAGGGCAGCCACATGGTGACCTGGTACTCCGACCCGGGCGGGGCGGAGAAGTAGAGCACGAACTCGGGCTGGTGGCGGCGCAGCGCCCGGCCCACCGGACCGCCCCCGGCCGGCGGCCGGAACCGCCGCCGGGCCAGGTCCAGCCCGACCGCGCCGCACCCGGCCCCGACCAGCAGGGCGGCGACCAGCGCGAGCCAGACCGGCAGGGCGAGGACGGCGGCCGCCGCCACCACGGCGAGCAGCACCAGCAGGGCGTCACCGAGCCGCGCGGCCACCAGCGGTGTCCAGGTGCGGACCGGCAGGTTGGCCGCGCGGATCTCCAGCGCCCCGGCCTCCCGCAGCGGGCCGACCAGCAGCACCAGGCCGAGCAGCACCAGCGCGGTGGCGGCCAGCCCCGGATCGAAGCCGGCGTCGAGGCGGCGGGCGTACCCGACCAGGATCCCGGCGGCGACCAGCACCGACTCGGCGACGCCGTCGGCGGTGGGCCGTACCCGGCGTTCCCATCCGGCGGCGGCCAGGGCGGCGACCGCGATCGCCAGCCCCCAGCCGGTCGCGCCGGTGAGCGCCACGACGAGGAACGCCAGCACCGCCAGCCCGGTGGTCAGTGCCCGGGCGAGCAGCTTCCGGACCAGGTCACCACGCATCGCTACCGTCCCTCGGTCGTCCGGCCCGGCGTCGACGCGGCGGGCAGCTGCTCCGACAACTCCAGCTCGGCGCGTCTGGCGTCAGAGTCCGCCGGGTGCGCGTCCGGCTGGGCGGGCACCACGGCGACCTGCTCGCCGACCGGCTGCTCGCCGGGGGCCCGGCGGACGTCGATGACCTGCCCGGTCAGCTCGGAGACGAGCACGTCGAGGGAGGCCTGCGCGACCGCCTCAGCGGAGAGCAGGGTGTGCTCCGGCTCCTCGCCGAACGCCCTGGTACGCATCGGCGTGGCGGTGCGCTCCGGGTTGACGCAGTTGACCCGTACGCCGAAGTCGGCCCACTCGTCGGCGAGCGCCTGGGTCAGGTTGACCAGGGCCGCCTTGGTGGCCGAGTAGAGCGCGTACCGGGCGCGGCCGCGGGTGTACGAGCTGGAGGTGTAGAGCAGCAGATGCCCCTTGGTCTGCCGGAGGTACGGCAGCGACTGCCGGGCGACGGTGACCGGGCCGACGAAGTTGACCTGCAGGAGCCGGTCCATCGTCGCGTCGTCCATCTCCGCGAGGGCGCCCTTCTCCAGGATCCCGGCGGTGACCACCACGTGGTCGATCCGGCCGGTCGCCTCGAAGGCGGTCGTCAGCGCCGCGGCCACGTCCTCGGCCCGCTCCACGTGGGTGCCGGTGGTGGAGCGGCTGAACGGGAAGACCTGGGCGCCGTAGCGGCGGGCCAGCTCGGTGAGGTCGTGGCCGATGCCGTAGCTGCCGCCGAAGACCACGATCGTCCGGCCGGTCAGCTCCTCGGTGTAGCTGCGGTGGTCGCTCACCCGGGGCGCCTGCGCGGCGGCGAGCTGGAAGAGCTTGTCCGCCAGGTGCACGTCGACCGGGTGGGTGACCTTGATGTTCTCGTCCGAGCCGTCGATCACCTTGATCGGCGTGCCGGGGAGATAGCGCAGCACCACGCCGCAGTCGTCGGTGGCGGCGAAGTCCGGGTCGCCCTCGGCCCGTCGGTACGCCTCCCGGATCGTGCCGGACCGGAACGCCTGCGGGGTCTGGCCCCGGCGCAGGGTGGCGCGGACCGGGATGTCGGTGATGCAGTCGTCCTCGTCGACCTGGATGATCGTGTCGGCGGACGGGATGGCCACGTCGACCGCCGAGTACGTCCAGAGGGCGTTCACGCACTCGCGCACGATCCGGGCGCTGACCAGCGGGCGGACCGCGTCGTGGAAGAGGACGTTGAAATCGCCGGCACCGATCGCGTCGAGCGCGATCCGGGTGGTGTCGTTGCGGGTCTCGCCGCCCTCGATCACCTTGCTGACCTTGTGGAAGCTGGCGTTCGCGACGATCCGCCGGGCTTCCGCCACGTGGCCGGCGGCCATCAGCACGATGATCTCGTCGATCTCCGGCGCGGCCTCGAAGACGGCGAGGGTGTGCTCGACGATCGGCTTGCCCGCGACCTTCAACAGCTGCTTCGGGATGCCCAGCCCGAGGCGGGTCCCGGTCCCCCCGGCGAGGATCACGGCCACCGTCCGCGAGGGGCGCCAGGGTGCCGGGCCAGCCGGCGTGGCATCCGGTGCGGTGGTGCGGTCCTGCGTCATTGCGGTCCTCACTGATCCATGAGCGGTTGGGGGTGAGTGGCGTCCGACGTAACGTCCCGACGGCCGGCGTCGCCCGCGAGGGCGGCGCCGGCCGTCGAAACCCGCTGCCGCCTTAGCGGCTGGCCATGTAGTTCTCGTACGCCTTGGTCACCTCGTCGGTGGGGCCGTCCATCCGGATCAACCCAGACTCAAGCCAGATCGACCGCTCGCAGGTGTCCCGGATCGAGCTGATCGAGTGGCTGACCAGGAAAACGGTACCCGCGTCCTCGCGCAGCTGGCGGATGCGCTGCTCGCTGCGTCGGCGGAACCGGGAGTCGCCGGTGGCGAGGGCCTCGTCGATCAGCAGTACGTCGTGCCGCTTGGCGGCGGAGATCGAGAAGCGCAGCCGGGCCTGCATGCCGGAGGAGTACGTCCGCATCGGCAGGGAGGCGAAGTCGTCGCGCTCGTTGATCCCGGAGAAGGCGAGGATCTCGGAGGTGGCCTTCTTGACCTGCTCCGGGCTCATGCCCATGGCCAGGCAGCCGAGTACGACGTTGCGCTCGCCGGACAGGTCGCCGAGCAGCGCGGCGTTGACGCCGAGCAGGGAGGGCTGGCCCTGGGTGTAGATCGCGCCCCGGTTGACCGGCATCAGCCCGGCGATGGCCCGCAGCAGGGTCGACTTGCCGGAGCCGTTGCTGCCGATCAGGCCGACCGCCTCACCCCGGTAGGCGGTGAAGCTGACGCCCTTGACCGCGTGCACCTCCCGCAGCGTGGGCTTCTGGGGCTGCCGGCGGACGATCCGCCGCAGCGCGGCCGCCGGGGACGCGGCACTACCCGTGCCGGCGCCGTAGATCCGGTAGATGAGGTGGGCGTCGTCCACGATCACCGTGGGGATCCGCTCGCCGACGGCCGTGGTGGCCACGTTGGCGGGTACGTTCAGCTCAGCCACGACCGTACTCCTGTTCGCCGCGCCAGAAGTAGATGAAACCGCCCACGCCCATCACGACCGCCCAGACGACCGCCAGCAGCCACAGTCTGGGCGCCGGCGAGGTGAGGACGGTGTTCTCCAGCAGAGCGTGCCGGACCAGCTCGATGTAGATCAGCAGCGGGTTGACGTTCACCAGGTGGGCCAGCACCGCCGGGAGGTTCTGCTCGAACGCCTTCACGCTGTAGAGCACGCCGGAGCCGTACATCCAGGTCCGCATGACGAACGGCATGATCTGCTTCATGTCGGTCAGCTTGGCCCCGAGCCGGGCCAGCGCCATGGCCAGGCCGGCGTTGAAGATCGTCATCAGCACCATCGCCGGGACCACCAGCAGCCACTGCAGGGTGATCGGCTCGCCGGTGGCCAGCACGATCACCACCAGCACGGCCATCGCGTAGAGCAGGTTGCGCAGCTGGGTGAGGGTCACCGCGATGGGCAGGCTGGCGCGCGGGAAGTGCAGCGCCCGGATCAGCCCGAGGTTGCCGGTGATCGCCGAGGTGCCGCCGAGGATGACCAGCTGGGCGAAGTTGAAGACGAACACGCCCACGCAGAGGTACGCGATGAAGTTCGGCACGTTCCTGCTCGTGCCGATGATGACGCCGAAGATCAGGTAGTAGACCGCCGCGTTGGTCAGCGGGGTCAAAACCTGCCACATCTGGCCCAGTCGGGCCTGACTGAACGCGGAGACCGCCTTGGCGTTGGCGTATGTGGTGATGAAGTGCCGGTAGAACCACACTTGCTTCACATACGCGGCCAGGGTCGGCCGCGCGCCGGCGACGGACAGGCCGTGCCGGGCCGCGAGCTGTGCCCGGGTCAGTCCTGAGTCGGCGTCGGCCACCGCCGTGTTGGCCATGGGTAGGCGCTCCGATCTCTTGTGCGTTGGGAAGATCCGCGACGGCAGAGAGCGGGGGCCACGGGGGTGCGGATCGCCGCTCCGTCGATGCGTGGACGGTAGTTCAAAACACGTCGGGACGCAACCGTACCGTCGCTGCGGTACATTGTCCCACGTGACGACCGAGAAGAGGCGTGCTCCCGCCGGAGCGGCGGTGTTGCGAGGTGAGATCACCACGGCCATCCGCGGCGCCGTCATGCAGGAACTCGCCGCGGTCGGCTATGGAAGGCTCTCCATCGAGGCGGTGGCCCGCCGGGCCGGAGTGAGCAAGACCGCCATCTACCGGCGCTGGAGTTCGAAGCTGGAGCTGGTGCTGGAGATCGTCTCGTCGGCGGCGGGGCGAAGCCTGCCGTTGCCGGACACCGGCGACCTCCGCACCGACCTGGAGATGCTGTTCCTGATCATGTCCCGGGCGCTGCGGCACCCGCTCGCGGCGCAGATCATCCCCGACCTGCTGGCCGAGGCCGCCCGCAACCCGCGCATCGCCCAGACCCTGGAGGACGCTCTCCGGGTCAACCAGCGCGACGTTGGCGGCCAGCTCATCGGCCGGGCGATCGAGCGTGGCGAGCTCGGCCCCGACACCGATCTCGACCTGGCGGTCGACCTCATCGTCGGCCCGCTGTACTGGCGGCTCGCGGTGTCCCGGGCCCCCCTGTCCGCGGAGGATTTGCCCCGACTGGCGGCCGTTGTCGCCACCGCACTGGAGGTAGCATGCCAACCGGCAGTCCGGACAGAACCGGACGTTCACCTATCCCCCATGACCGTGGCCATCGATCCCATCGGGTCATGACCGCTTCCGTACCCCTAAGTCCGGTCTCTGGTGGACCGGCTAGCATCGCGTCCCGAACGAGCTCCCTGTTGACAGGAGGAAGCCCATGTCTGGGCTGAACGCAGAATTCATCCCCCCAGCCCGGCCGGTGATCGGTGAGGCCGAGATCGAGGCGGCTGTCCGGGTGCTGCGCAGCGGCCTGGTGGTGCAGGGGCCGGAGGTCAAGGCGTTCGAAGAGGAGTTCGCCGAGCTGGTCGCCGGTCGGCACTGCGTCGCGGTGAACTCCGGCACCTCGGCGCTCCAGCTGACCCTGATGGCGCTCGGATTCGGCCCCGGTGACAAGATCATCGTCCCCTCGTTCTCTTTCGCCGCCAGCGCGAACGCCGTCCGTCTGGTGGGCGCCGAGCCGGTCTTCGTCGACATCGAGCCCGGCTCCTTCTGCGTCGACCCGGAGGCCGTGGCCGCCGCGGTCACCCCGCGCACCGTGGCGATCATGCCGGTGCACCTCTACGGTCACCCCGCCGCGATGGACCGCATCATGCAGATCGCCGAGCGGCACGGCCTGGCCGTGGTCGAGGACGCCGCCCAGGCGCACGGCGCCGCGCTCGACGGCCAGCCGGTGGGCGCGTTCGGCACCGCGGGTTGCTTCAGCTTCTACCCGACCAAGAACATGCACTCGCTCGAGGGCGGCATGATCACCACCGCCGATCCCGAGCTGGCGCGGACCCTGCGCCTGCTGCGGAACCAGGGCATGGAGCAGCGGTATGCCAACGAGATCGTCGGCGCCAACATGCGGATGACCGACGTGGCGGCGGCCATCGGCCGGGTGCAGCTGCGCCAACTTCCGGAGTGGACCGAGCAGCGGCGGGCGAACGCGAAGTTCCTCGACACCAACATCACCGGCATGGTGACCCCGCCGGTGGCCGACAACGCGAAGCACGTGTACCACCAGTACACGGTCCGGACCCAGGGCAACCGGGACGCCGCCCAGCGGCGCCTGACCGAGCTGGGTATCGGCAACGCGGTCTACTACCCGACCCCGATCCACCGGCTCAAGCCGTACCTGGCCGAGGACGGCAAGCCCGGCCCGTGGGACCTGCCGGAGACCGAGCGGGCCGCCGCCGAGGTGATCTCGCTGCCGGTGCACCCGGCCTTGAGCGCGGCCGACCTCGAGCGGATCGCCGAGGGCGCGAACCTCGCCGGGGGTGCCCGATGAGCGCCGGGCGTAAGCTGCGCGCCGGCCTGATCGGCCTCGGCGCGATGGGCCGCAACCACGCCCGGGTCCTGTCCGGCCTGGACGGTGTGGACCTGGTCGGCATCGTCGACCCCGCCGGCGACGTCACCGGCACGCTGCGCGCGCCGGTCGTGCCCGAGCTGGGCGAACTGCTGGCCATGGGCATCGACTACGCGGTGGTCGCCTGCCCGACCGCGCTGCACGAGCAGGTCGGCCTGGAGCTGGCCCGCAACGGCGTCGGTGCGCTGATCGAGAAGCCGTTGGCCCAGTCGGTGGAGGCCGCCGGCCGGCTCGTCGAGGCGTTCGAGACCGCCGGCCTGGTGGCCGGGGTCGGCCACATTGAGCGGTACAACCCCGCCCTGCAGAACCTGCGCCTGCGCCTGGAGGCGGGGGAGCTGGGCGAGGTGTTCCAGGTCGTCACCCGGCGGCAGGGCCCGTTCCCGCACCGCATCGCCGACGTCGGCGTGGTGATGGACCTCGCCACCCACGACATCGACCTCACCAGCTGGGTCACCGGGCAGGAGTACGCCTCCGTCTCGGCGCGGACGGTCTCCCGCAGCGGTCGGCTGCACGAGGACATGGTCGCCGTGGTCGGCCAGCTCGCCGACGGCACGATGGTCAACCACCTGGTCAACTGGCTGAGCCCGCTCAAGGAGCGGTCCACTGTGATCACCGGTGACCGGGGCTGCTTCGTGGCCGACACCCTCACCGCGGACCTGACCTTCTACGCCAACGGCGCCATCGACACCGAGTGGGAGGCGCTGCGCGCGTTCCGCGGGGTGGCCGAGGGCGACATGGTGCGGTACGCCATCCCGAAGCGGGAGCCGCTGCTGGTGGAGCACGAGCGCTTCCGGGACGCGGTCGAGGGCAAGGAGAGCGACATCGTGACACTCCGGCAGGGTCTGCGGACGGTCCAGGTCGCGGCGGCGCTGCTGTCCTCCGCGGCGGACGGCAGCACGGTTGACGTGTCGTCGCGCGACGTTCCGGCCGTGCCGGCCGCTGTCTGACGATCCTGGCAGCGCGGTGGGCGGCCCGATGGGCGGCCCACCGCGCGGCTCGTACCGACTGAGCCCCACGACTCCTGGAGGACATGGAATGGAACCGTCCGCCCGCCGGCCGCGGCTGGCGGTGATCGTCGGAAACGGCATCACCGGGGACTCCCGCGTGCAGAAGACCGCGCTCGCCGCCGCGCGTGCCGGTTGGGACGTGACTCTCATCGGTGCCGGGGGACGGGTCCGCCCTCAGCGCTCGATGATGGGTCCTGTCGAGGTCGTGCGGCTGCCCGTCGGCAGCCACATGCGGGAGCGCGCGAAGGGCCACCGGATCCGGCGGAAGATCACCCAGTTCGGCATCGCCGACAAGTCCAGCCTGGCGCGCCGCCGGGCGGCCCACCAGGCGTGGGTACGCCAGGTGACCGCGCGGATCGGCTGGCTGCGCGACGATCAGCACCGATCCCAGGCGATCTCCCCGATCGCCTACCCGGCGAGCCGGGCGCTGGGTGCGATGGTCAAGGCCAGCCGCGCGGTGCACCAATTCCGGGTGCGGGCGTTCCAGTGGGAGCAGCGGCACACGCCCGCTCCGACCGGCAACTGGCGCCGCGACTACCCGTTCCTGCTCGACCTCGACCTCGCCTTCGGGCCGGTGATCGAGGAGCTCAAGCCGGATCTGATCCACGCCAACGACATCACCATGATCGGCACGGCCGCGCTCAGCGTCGCCCGGATGCGGGCGCGTGGCGAGAAGGTGGCCTGGCTCTACGACGCGCACGAATATGTCAGCGGCGTGGACTGGCCCAAGCCGGAGCAGGCGAGCGCGTACATCGCGTACGAGAAGGAGTTCATCAACTTCGCCGACGCGGTGGTCACCGTCTCCCCGGAGATCGCCGAGCTGATCCGCGACGACTTCCAGCTGCCCGAGACCCCGCTGGTCGTGCGCAACACGCCGATCCGGGAGACCATCGGCGTCAGCGCCAACCCGCCCTCCGTACGGCAGGCCTGCGGGCTGGCAGGCGAGGTGCCGTTGCTGGTCTACTCCGGCTGGCTCGCCGCCGAGCGCGGCCTCGGCACGGCGGTCACCGCCCTGCCGGAGCTTCCGGAATTCCACCTGGCCATCGTCTCCGGCCGCAACAGCCCGGAGCGGGAGCTGCTGCTGGAGCGGGCGCAGGCGCTCGGGGTACGGCACCGCGTGCACGTCGTGCCGTACGTGCCGCAGCATGCGGTCCCGGACTACCTCTCCACCGCCGACCTGGGGCTGATCTGCTCCCAGCGGACCCTCAACTACGAGATCTCGCTCCCCACCAAGCTGGCCGAGTACCTGCACGCCGGTCTGCCGGTCGTCGCCAGCGACGTCAAGACGCTCGGCGCGTACGTCAACCAGCACAAGGTCGGGGCGGTCTTCACCGCCGACGACCCGGTGAGCTTCGCCGCTGCCGTGCGGGACGCCTTCGCCCACCGGTCGGAGCTGGTCGGCAACATCACCGAGCCGATCCTGCACGACCTCTCCTGGGAGCAGCAGTGCGACGGGCTGCTGGAGCTCTACCGCCGGATCTCGCCGGTGGCGCCGCCCGCGGAGGGGCGGTCCGACGTCTCCTGGGCGGTGGACGAGCGTCCGGTCACCGCGGCGGCGACCGTCGACACGAGCGCCCCGCCGACCGCCCTGCCTACCTGGCGCAAGTTGGACGTGACCCGGGTACGGCTCGGCCTCGGCCCGGCGAACTACGCGGGCCAGGCGGCCGCCTTCGCCCAGGCCATCTGCCGGGACAACCCGGACGTGTCGGCCGAGGTCCTGATGCGCAAGACCTCGCCGACTCTGATCTACCCGGCCGACGTCTACCTCGACCCGGAGCGCCTGCTGCACGATATCGACGTGCAGGTCGAACAGCTGCACCGGGTGATCGGCCGATACACCCACCTGGTGGTGGACGCGTTCCTGCCGATCTTCGGTTCGCTGAACGGCGACAACATCGAGTACGACCTGCCGGCGCTGCGCCGAGCCAAGATCAAGGTGGCCCTGCTCGCGCACGGCAGTGAGGTCCGGCACCCGCTGCGGCACATGGAGCGGCACGAGGACTCGCTCTTCTTCGACGCGCCCGCCGGGTACGTCGAGCGATTCACCGCCCGGTCCGAACGCAACCGCAGGGTGGCGGAGGAGTCGGGCCTGCCGCTCTTCGTCACGACCCCGGACCTGCTCGACGACCTGCCCTGGGCCACGTGGGCGCCGCTCGTGGTCGATCTGGAGGCGTGGGCCTGCGACGAGCCGGTGATGCAGCGGTCCCGCCCGGTCGTCCTGCACGGCCCCTCGAAGCGGTGGACCAAGGGCACCGACCGCATCCTGCCGGTGCTCAACAGCCTGCACGAGGCCGGCGCCATCGAGCTGCGGCTTGCCGAGGGCGTGCCGTGGGCCGAGATGGTGGAGATGGTCAAGGGCGCGGACCTCGTGGTGGACCAGATCACCACGGGCAGCTACGGCACCTTCGCCGTCGAGGCGATGGCGGCCGGCAAGCCGGTCGTGGCGTACCTCGCGCCGAGTGTGGAGCACACCGTCGGCGAGCGGCCGCCGATGGCGAACGCCACCGGCAAGACCCTCCAGTCGGTGCTGGAGGGGCTGCTCGCCGACCGGGAGGGCACCGCCGAGCTGGGCCGGCGCGCGGTTGACTACGCGCGCCGGGTGCACGACGGCCGGCGTACCGCCCAGGCCTTCGAGGAGTTCCTCGGCCAGGCCTGACCACAAGAGCCGGAAAGGCGAACCGGCCGGTGCCCCCTCAGGGGCACCGGCCGGTCGTGTCGTACGCCCCGCGGGGGGTCAGCTGGGGGCGGCCGGAGTGAGGTAGGGCAGACCGTAGCCGACCCGGAGAGCCGGGGATTGCCGGACGATCCGTGCGGCCAACGGGATCGAGGCCGGGTCGGCGACCACGAGGAGATCCGCCGCGGTCTCGGTGACCACCCGTTCGGCCAGCCGCTGCGGCACCAGATCGTTGCGCAGCCGGTGGTACGCCGGCAGGAAGACGCGCCGGTGCACCCGGTCGGCGATCCGCCGCTCGTACGCCCGCCCGGCCCGCTTCGTCCACCCGGCCAGGCGACCCCGGCCGACCGCCCGGAAGGCGAGCCGGGGAGCGCGGTACAGCACCGCCCGCTCGACGCGCAGCGGAAGGCGACGCCCCTCCAGCTCGGTCAGGTCGACCACCCGGACGCCCGGCGCGAAGCGCTCCCGGCGCCAGTCCGCCGCCGAGGTGATCAGCACCGTGACCCGGCCGCCGCGCGCGACGACCTCGGCCGCGTCCTCCACGACGGCCCGCTTCCGGGTGGCCCCGAGGGCCAGGATGAGCACCTGCTCAGTCATCGATTCGTCCACCCAGTCCCGCCTGCACCGCGCCCGCCACGGAATCCCCCGCCGAGAACCACACCCGGTCATGGGCGCGGGCCACCGCCGGGTAGCTGTACCGGGCGGCCAGCTCCCGCTGGGCGCCCGCCAGGTCGAGCCGGTCGAAACGCTCGCGTAGCCGCCAGTAGCCGGCGATCAGGGCTTCGGAGCCCTCCTCCACATCGACCAGTTCGGCGGCGGCGTCCTCGACCCCGGCCAGGGTCTCCTCCGGGCCGCCGCACCGGGTCACCAGCACCGGCAGGCCGGCGGCCACCGCCTCGACCACGGTCATCCCGAACGTCTCGAACCGGCTCGGATGCACCAGCAGGTCGTGCTCGCGCATCAGCGCCAGGGCCCGGTCCGGCGGCACCGCGCCGGTGAAGGTCAGCCCGTCGGCCACGCCGAGTTCCTCGGCACGCTGCTGGAGCTGGCCGCGTAGCTCACCCTCGCCGACGAAGGTGAGGGTCAGCTCCGGGTCCCGGGCCCGGCAGGACGCGAATGCCTCCAGCAGCCAGCGCACCCCCTTCCGGGGGATCAGTCCGCCGACGAAGAGCCAACGGCGCAGCGCGGTGACGGGCGCAGCGCGCTGCTGTTCGAAGGAGATCGGATTGGGCAGGTAGCCGACCCGGTCGGCGTGCTGCGGGAAGGCTTCGACCAAGGGCCGCCGGACGGCCTCCCCGACCGCGAACACCCCGGCACACCGCTGCAGCAGCTCCTCGTACATCGCGCGGGCCTCGGGCTGGGCCAGCACCAGATCGAGGAAGGTGGCGTGCTCGGTGACGAACACCCGGGCGTCGGGCCGGGCGTTGCGCAGCGCCGCCCACCCGCCGGGCAGCCCGACGTGGGCGTGCACCACGGGCGCGTCGATCGGCTGGCCGCCGAGCACCGACCGCAGGGTCTCCTCGTGCCGCCGGGCGATGGCGGCGTAGTCGGTGGTGACCGGCAGCGGCACCGGGAGGTGCACCAGCTCCGCCCCGCCCACGGTTCGCCCCGGGTGTACCGCGTGCGCGATCAGTTCCCGGTAGCCCTGATCGACGGCGTCGCTGGTGCCCGGTGGCAGCCGGTGGCCCCACTCCTCGCAGTGGTAGAGCCGTACCCGGTCGTGCCCCGGAGCCGTCGCCTCGACCATCGCCTGCACGAAGGCGCCCAGGAAGGGGCGTTGCCGGGTTGGATACCAGGGCGTCACGATCGCCACGTTCGCTGGTCCGGACACGGGCTCTCCTCCCGCTCGCTCAGTGCCCGTCACGGTCAGAGATGCTGCTCGAGCAGCTGGACGACCCGCTCCGCGGCGTGGCCGTCACCGTACGGGGTGCCGCGCGGGGCGTCGGGGGCCGGTCGGCTCACCGTCGTCGCCCAGGCGCCGGGGTCCAGCAGGTGCGGGTCGGGCACCAGCCGGTTCCAGTCGCCGGCGAGGGTCTCCACCCACTCCGTCTCGCCGCGCAGCGTGGTGCACGGCCGCCCGAGCAGGTACGCCTCCTTCTGCAGGCCGCCGGAGTCAGTCACCACGCCGACGGAGCCGAGCACCGCGCTGACCATCCCGGCGTAGCCGAGGGGCCGGCCGGCCCGGATCGCGCCCTGGTCGAGCTTCAGCCCGTACGCCTCCGCGCGGGACACCAGCCGCGGGTGGGCCAGCAGCGCGACCGGCACGGGGGCCGCGGCCAGGGCCCCGAGCAGGGCGGCCAGCCGCTGTGGATCGTCGGTGTTCTCCGCGCGGTGCAGCGTGGCCAGCAGGTACGGCTCGGCGGGGTCGATCCCCTCGGGCAGCTCCGGGGCCGTCCGCCCGCCGGCCAGCACGGCATCCCGGATGCGCAGGCAGACATCGACCATCACGTCGCCGGCCAGCACCGACCGCGCGGCGAGGCCCTCCGCCGCGAGGTGCCGCATGGCCTCCTCGGTCGGCGCGAGCAGCAGGTCCGCCGCGTGGTCGGTGAGCACCCGGTTGTGCTCCTCCGGCATCCGCCGGTTGAACGAGCGCAGCCCCGCCTCCAGGTGGGCCACCCGCAGGTGCTGCTTGACGGCCGCGACGGCACCGGCAAGGGTCGAGTTCGTGTCGCCGTACACGAGCACCCAGTCCGGGTTCTCCTCGGCCAGCACCGGGTCGATCGCGGCCAGCACCCCGCCGGTCTGGACGCCGTGGCTGCCCGAACCGATCCCGAGGTGGACGTCCGGATCCGGGATGCCCAGCCCGGAGAAGAACACGTCGGACAGGTCGGCATCGTAGTGCTGGCCGGTGTGCACGATGACGTGCTGGTGACCGGTGTCCCGGAACGCGGCCGCAATTGGTGCGAGCTTCACCAGCTGAGGGCGGGCACCGACGACACTGACTACCTTCACGGCATGTTCTCCCGATTCTTCTGACCTGCTGCGACGGCTGTGGGAACACGGTGCCCGGCACGGGCGGCGAAACCGGGCCCGATTCGCCCCGGCCTGGGCTCTGGACACCTTACTTCGAGCCGGGCCCGGATCCGAAGAATCCCTCGTCCGGCTCCGGCGGCGCCCCTTCGCCCGGACGCCGGTCCGTGCCTTCCGCCGGGGCCCCGACCCTCGCCCGGCGGGCCAGTTCGCGTTCCAGCTCCGCCAGCCGGGCGTCGCGCTCGTCGAGCCGCTGCCGCTGGCGCTCGACCTGCTCCTCCAGCTCGCGCAAGCGCCGCCGCACCGCCCGGGTCACCAGGCCGGTGAGCCGGTGCTCGTTGGCCATGCGCAGCACCGTCCGCAGCTCGTCGGCCGGCTCGGGGACGGGATGCGCGGCCCGCCGGGCAACCGTCATGTCGACAAGGTGCCCACGCTGCGGCAGCGGACGGTCGACCCGCTGCACGACGACGGCGGCGGAAACCCCGCGGATCCCCGCGGTGCCCAGCGGTATCGCGTCCACGACCTGGCATCGGGCCGCCACCATCGGCCCGACCAGCAGATGGACCGGCAACTCGTCGACCGGCCAGGCGAGCAGCAGGACTCCCCGGGTTCCGGCGGACGCCCCGGCCAGCGCGGCCGCCGCCTCTGCTGGCGGGAGGTGCACCGCCGGCTCCGGCCCGAGCAGGCCGACCAGGAGCCGGTCCGGGGTGCGGACCAGCTCGGCGGCGTCGGTGACCGGGCACCGGCGGTGGCTGACCTCGTCGGGGAGGGCGTAGCGCGCCGCCAGGTCGACCCCCTCGCGGCTGACGTCGACGACCTCCCGGACGCCGGCGAGGTGCAGCGCCAGGACCTCGGGCAGACGCATGGTTGGTCCCCTCAGTGCTCTCGGGTGAAGACGTGGAACCCGATCGGGTTCTGCCGGAACGCGTACGGCCGCCAGCCGTCGGAGCGCAGGCCGCACTCGCTCAGCAGCGGCAGGTAGCGGTTGATGCCCCGGACGACCTGGTAGTCGCCGTACACCCGGTCGCCCGGTTCCCCCCAGTCGCTGACCACCAGCCGTCCGCCCAGCCCCACCAGTGAGGCGAGGTTACGCACCGATCGTTCCCACTCGTCGTCGGCGAGAACATGGAACAGCACGTCGACCGCCAGGACCACGTCGTAGAACCAGGGGCTGCGCCACTGGGACAGCGGCGAGACGTGGAACCGGGCCGGGCCGCCCCGGTCCCGGCAGTACGCGATCGCGCTCTCGCTGGCGTCGATGCCGTCGACCTGGTGGCCGAACTGGGCGAGTTGCCGGCTGAACCAGCCCTTCCCGCACCCGGCGTCGAGCAGGTACAGCGGTGCCACCGGATCGGCGTTGTGCCCGATGATGTCCAGCAGCAGCCCGAGCCGCAGGATGTAGAACATCCGGTTCGTGCCCTCGTCGTACGACATGTCGCCGCCCGAGCGCAGGTAACCCTCGGTGCGGTGCCGCCGGTTCCAGTAGGCGGCGTTCTCCTCAGGCGACAGCAGCGTCATCGCGTCGCACCGCCCACCATCGTGGCCCGCCTCAGAAGACGGCCCGGACGTACGGGATCCGGGCCGCCCCGAGCGAGATCGCGAACGAGGTCACCAGCACCACCGCGAAGGTCCCCAGCATCAGCGGCAGGGACGCGCCCGCGGCGATGGCCGGCACGGTGAACCGGAGCACCTCGAAGACAAGCAGGTGGACCAGGAACACGCCGAAGGACGCCTCGGAGAGCCGGATTAGCCACCGGCCGACGCGGGGGGAGGGCTCCCGCTGGTCGCCGAGGGTCACGCCGACCAGGAAGATGCAGATGGTGGCCGCGGCGACGCTCGCCCCCAGGTAGCCGATCGGCATCAGGGTCTGCAGCAGTGGTCGCTCCGCCCGGGTGCCCCACTGCCACACCCCCTCGGCGAGCAGGGCGAGCCCGGCGACGGACGCCAGCACCAGGCCGCGCCGGCCCAGCCGGACCGTGCGCAGCGCCCACCCGGCGACGAAGTAGCCCACGTACGGCCACCACAGGGTGAGCGCGCCGAGGTGGATCGGCCGGGGCGCGCCCAGCCGGGCGGCGATCGCGGACCCCAGGAAGGCGATCACGGTGAACCCGAGCGCCACGCCCGCGAGGATCAAGGCCCGCCGCCGGCCGCCATCGCGCAGGAAGGCGACGAGCACCGGCGCCACCAGATACAGCCCGGCGATCAACCAGAGGAAATAGAGCGCGGTGAAGACCCGGGCGTCGAACAGCAGGACGCCCAGGCCCTCGATGGTGAGCCGTTCGCCGCGCAGCCCCATCCGGGCCACCACCAGGTAGACAACGTGCCAGACCACCAGGGCGGGGAGGATCCGGACGAAACGCTTACGATAGAAGGCGCCGGGACCGGCGGCGTGCGCCCGCGGGGAGAGGGTGAGCGCACCGCTGATCATGACAAACAGGGGCACGGTCCAGATCGCCCCGATGTCGATACCGGCCGCCAGCCACCACTCGACCGTGCCCCGCAGCTCGTCGTGACCCAGCACCATCCCGACCGTGTGGATCGCGACCACACCAGAGATCGCCAGGATCCGGAGCACGTCGAGGGAGTACTGGCGGGTGGGGCGTCCGGCGACCGGCGGGGTCCCGGCGGAGCCGGTCGAGGGGGCGGGAGATCGACGGTCACCCTCGAGAACGCTACGAGGAGCCGCCGCGGCGGCCTGCGCGGGAACACTCACCCGGCCCATCGTAGTGAGGGGTCGAGCTGCCCCGTTACGACGCCTAACTGTCCGATCGTCCGATGTCCGCGAGGCGTCCTCGGCGCTTGCCGTACACTCGCCGGGGTTCCGTGGCAGGAGACGGGGCCCGACAGGGGAGGCGGAGAAGCATCATGAGGTTCGACGGCGTGGCCGACCCGACCGCCCGGGGCCGGATCGTGATGCTGGTGGACAACGCCGTCAACGGGGACTCGCGGGTGCAGAAGGCCGCCCGATCCGCGGCGGAGGCCGGGTGGGAGGTCATCCTGCTGGGTAGATCGCCGGTCCTGGAGGCACGCAGCTGGTCCCTCGGCGACGCCCAGGTGCGGCTGCTGCCCATGCCCGATCCGCTCGCCCGCCGCCGGCACGAGTTCCGCCGCGCCTGGCTGCGGTGGCCGCTGGCGTACCCGCCCAGCGGGATCGCCGCGCACCGGGCCCAGGCGGTCAAGGCCTGGCAGGCCGATCTCGCCGTCCGGGCCGCTCAGCTCAAGCTGGCCGACCCCGACACCCCCCGCCTGGCGCTGCGCCGCCGCCTGCTGGACGCCGAGCGGCTCGCCGCCCAGACGACCCGGAAATGGGTCTCGTTCCGATACTGGCAGCTCACCCGGGCCCGCACCCGGCGCCGGTTCCGCAATCCGTGGGACCGCGCCTACACCCTGTTCTGGCAGGCGGTGAAGGGCGACGGCGCCTGGCGACGGCTGGAGCCGGGGCTGTGGGACTACGAACTGGCCTACGGGCCGGTGCTCGACGAACTGCGGCCGGACCTGATCCACGCCAACGACTTCCGCATGCTCGGGGTGGGCGCCCGCGCCAAGATCCGCGCCGCCGCCGCGGGGCGCGAGATCAAGCTGGTCTGGGACGCCCACGAGTTCCTGCCCGGCCTCCGACCCTGGCAGGACAATGCCCGCTGGCTGCCCGCGCACATGGCGCACGAGCGGGAGTACGCCCGGTACGCCGACGCGGTGATGACCGTCTCCGACGGCCTGGCCGAGCTGCTCCAGCGCCAGCACGGGCTGGCCGCCCTGCCCGACGTGGTGCTCAACGCTCCGGCCGCCGACCACGGCGAGGAGCTGGTTCCGGACGCTCCCGCGCCGGATCTGCGGGCGCTCTGCGGCATCGGCGCCGACACTCCGCTGCTGGTCTACAGCGGGGCCGCCGCCCGGCAGCGCGGGCTGGACGTCATGGTCGACGCGCTGCCGCAGCTGCCCGGGGTGCACGTCGCGCTGGTGGTCAACAAGCCCACCGGCCCGTACGTCTCCGGCCTCCTCGCCCGGGCGGCCAAGCTCGGGGTGGCCGACCGGGTGCACGCCCTGCCGTACGTGGCCCACTGGCAGGTGGTGCCCTTCCTGTCGGCGGCGGACGCCGGCGTGATCCCGATCCACCACTGGCCCAACCACGAGATCGCGCTGATCACCAAGTTCTTCGAGTACTCGCACGCGCGGCTGCCGCTGATCGTCAGCGACGTGCGGACGATGGCGGGCACCGTGCGGTCGACCGGCCAGGGCGAGGTGTTCCGAGCCGAGGACGTGGCCGACTACGTGCGCGCCGCCCGGGCGGTCCTGGCCGACCCGGCCCGCTACCGCACGGCGTACGACCGGCCCGGCCTGCTGGAGAGCTGGACCTGGGAGGCCCAGGCCAAGGTCCTGGACGTCGTCTACCGGCGGCTGCTGCCCGGGCGGCCCCGACCGGTCGGAGACGCGGCGGCGGGGGAGCCGGCGGCGCGGACGACCGACGCGCAGCCACCCGCGGGGGTCAGCGGGTGAACCGGCCCGACGTGACCGTCATCACCGCCGTCTACAACACCATGCCCTACCTGACGCGGTGCCTGACCTCACTGGTCGAGCAGACCATCGGCGCGGACCGGCTGGAGGTCATCGCGGTGGACGACGGCTCCACCGACGGCAGCGGCCGGGAACTGGACCGGTTCGCCCGGCTCCACCCGGGCACGGTCAAGGTGATCCACCAGCCCAACTCCGGCGGACCCGCCGCGCCCAGCAACCGCGGCCTGGAGCACGCCACCGGCCGGTATGTCTTCTTCATCGGCTCCGACGACTACCTCGGCCCGGAGGCGCTGGAGCGGCTCGTCGCGGCGGCGGACCGCTACGACTCCGACGTCGTGCTGGGCCGGACCGTCGGCGTCAACAGCCGCTACATCCACCAGGCGGTCTTCGCCCGGACCGAGCCCGACCTGGACCTGTTCGACTCGGCGCTGCCCTGGTCCCTGTCGAACACGAAGCTGTTCCGGCGGGATCTGATCGAGCGGTACGGGCTGCGGTACCCGGAGGACATGCCGGTCGGCAGCGACCAGCCGTTCACCATCGAGGCCTGCGTCCGAGCCCGCCGGATCTCCGTGCTGGCCGACTACGACTACTACTACGCGGTGCGCCGGCTCAACGCCCGCAACATCACCTACCGCAGCCGCCACCTGGAGCGGCTGGGCTGCGCCGAGTCGCTGGTGGAGTTCGTCGCCGGCCTGGTCGAGGCGGGCAAACGCCGCGACGCGATCCTGCTGCGGCACTTCACCTGGGAAGTCGCCAAGCTGCTGGAGAACGACTTCCTGGCGCTGGACCGGGGCGTGCAGGAGCAGGTCCGGGCCGGCGTACGCACGCTGGTCGAGCGCTACCTGACCGACGAGATCCGCGACCAGTTGCCGATCCAGGCCCGGGTGCGCCTGGGCACCGCCCGGTACGGGGAATTGGACGACCTGCTCGCCGTCATCCGGCAGGACGCCGAGGAGGGCATCCCGCCGGCCGTGGTCGACGGGGACCACTGGTACGCCGGCTACCCCGGCTTCCGCGACCCGCGACTCGGCATGGCCGACCGCTGGTTCGAGGTCACCGACCGGGTCGCCGACTGGATCGCCCGCCTGGACACCGTCTCCGTATCGTTCCTGGGCAACCGGACGCTGGCCGTGACGGCCCGCAGCCCGCGCGGGGACCTGCCACGGCTGGCCGCCGCGATCCGGCTCCGTGCCGGCGAGACCGTCAGCGCCGACGCCAAGCTCGAGGCGGACGGCAACGGGACCCTGGTGCGGGCGCAGCTTCCGCTGGCCGGGCTGCTCGCCGGCGTCGCCCCCGGTGGCGAGCTCCGGGTGGTCCGGGCGGAGGCCGAGGCGTTCGGTACCGTTGGTGAGACGGCCCTGCGCGGACCGGCGCGGCCCGTGCCACAGCGCACGGTGCAGCGGCGGGGAGGCCACCTGCACGTCCTTACCGCCACGACGAACCACAAGGGTGAGCTGGTGATCGCCGTAGCACCGCTGACGCCGCGCCGGCTGCTCGCCCGCCTGCGGCACAGGCTTCCACTAGGAGGAAAGAAGTAGCCATGAACATCTGCGTCGTCGCCCTGGGCAAGATCGGGCTGCCGCTCGCCGTGCAGTTCGCGTCCAAGGGCCACCGGGTGATCGGAGCGGACGTCTCCGAGCGGGTCGTGCAGCTGGTCAACGACGGCGCGGTGCCGTTCCCCGGTGAGACCGACCTGGACACCAAGCTCAAGGAGGCGGTCTCCGCCGGGCTGCTCAGCGCGACCACCGACACGGCCGCCGCGGTCGCCGAGTCCGAGGCCGTCGTCGTGGTCGTCCCCCTCTTCGTGGACGCCGAGGGCGTGCCGGACTTCGGCTGGATGGACGACGCCACCCGGGCCA
Organism: Micromonospora sp. CB01531; assembly: GCF_001905095.1. Classification (GTDB taxonomy): domain Bacteria; phylum Actinomycetota; class Actinomycetes; order Mycobacteriales; family Micromonosporaceae; genus Micromonospora. The sequence goes on along the minus strand of NZ_LWLS01000127.1, from coordinate 215,665 downwards.
TCGCCCGCGGCCTCAAGCCGGGCACCCTGGTCAGCTACGAGACCACCCTGCCGGTCGGCACCACCCGCAACCGCTGGGCGCCGATGCTGGAGGAGGGCTCCGGCCTCACCGCCGGCGAGAACTTCCACCTGGTGTTCAGCCCGGAGCGGGTGCTCACCGGCCGGGTCTTCGCCGACCTGCGCCGCTACCCGAAGCTGGTCGGCGGCATCGACGAGGCGTCCGCCGCGCACGGCGTGCGCTTCTACGAGGCGGTGCTGGACTTCGACGAGCGCGCCGACCTCAACCGCCCGAACGGCGTCTGGGACCTGGGCTCGGCCGAGGCGTCCGAGCTGGCCAAGCTCGCCGAGACCACCTACCGCGACGTGAACATCGGCCTGGCGAACCAGTTCGCCCGGTTCGCCGACACCGTGGGCGTCGACGTCACCAAGGTCATCGAGGCCTGCAACACCCAGCCGTACAGCCACATCCACCAGCCGGGCATCGCGGTCGGCGGGCACTGCATCCCGATCTACCCGCGGATGTACCTGTGGAACGACCCGGCCGCCACCGTGGTCCGCTCGGCCCGCGAGGCCAACGCCGCCATGCCGCAGTACGCCGTCGACCTGCTGGCCGCCGCGTACGGCGACCTGACCGACGTGGAGGTGCTGGTGCTCGGCGCCGCCTACCGCGGCGGCGTGAAGGAGACCGCCTTCTCCGGCGTCTTCCCGACGGTCGAGGCGCTGCGGGCCCGGGGCGCCAAGCCGTACGTCTCCGACCCGATGTACACCACTGAGGAGTTGACCGCGCACGGGCTGCCGGCGTACGAGGGCCAGCCGGTCACCGCAGCGGTCGTCCAGGCCGACCACGCCGAGTACCGGACGCTCGGCCAGAGCGACCTGCCCGGCGTGACCGTGCTGGTGGACGGCCGCCGGGTGACCGACCCGGCCCGTTGGCCCGGCGTTCGCCGCGTCGTCATCGGCGGATGATCTGATCCCGGGCGGGTACGTCCCGCCCGGGTCAACTCCATGGGACCTGATCCGAACCCGAACGCCCGGACCTCCGGGGCCGGTCGCGGTGCCACCGCGGCCAGCGCGGGAGGCCCGGTGAGTCGGGGCCAGACGAGGAGTGACAGCGCCATCGACGCGGCAACCGGTGCGACGGAAACGCGCCCCCGGATTCTCTACCTGTCCTTCTACTTCCCGCCCAGCCGGGCCAGCGGCGTGTTCCGCGCCCGCGCCACCGCCAACCACCTGGCCCAGGCCGGCTGGGATGTGACGGTGCTGACGGCACCGAGGGAATTCTTCACCCACTATCTGTCCGACGCCAGCGACGAGACGCTGGAGGCGACGGTCGACCCGCGGGTACGCGTCGAGCGTCCCGCGATGAACATGCGCCACTGGGAGACGGACCTGCGCAAGTTCGGCCGGCTGCGGGCGAACTTCCCGATGCTCTCCGACCGGCTACACGCGGCGCTGCAGAAGGCCATCTTCCCCGAGCCTTATCTCGGCTGGATGCCCGGCGTCTTCCGGGCCGCGCGGCGGCTGCACAGCGAGCAGCGGTTCGACCTTGTCCTGGCGACCGGCAACCCGTTCGTCTCGTTCGCTGCGGCGAGGCTGCTCGGCCGCGCCTTCCGGGTGCCCTACGTGGTCGACTACCGGGATGCCTGGACCTTCAACCAGTTCACCGAGGAGCTCTCGGTGCCCGAGGGCGGCAAGGCGATGCGGTGGGAGGCCCGGATCCTGCGCGACGCGGCCGAGATCGTCTTCGTCAACGACGGGATGCGGCGCTGGCACGCCGAGCGCTACCCGTTCGCGGCGGACCGGATGCAGGTGGTGCCGAACGGCTGGGAGCCGGAGATCCTCGGCCGGCCGGAGCACACCGTGCCGGACCCGAACAAGCCGCTGCGGTTCGCCTACGTCGGCACCGTGACCTCGTACCTCCCCCTCGACGTGCTCTTCGCCGGGTGGCGGCAGGCCCGGCAGCATCCGCTGCTCGCCGATGCCGAGCTGGACATCCACGGCCACCTGGGATTCTTCCCCGACAACGCGCCGCCCCTGCGGCAGCGGATCGCCGAGGAGGAGGACATGGGCGTGCGCTACCGGGGCGCCTTCGGCAAGGCCGAGGCGGCCGGGGTGTACGCGCAGACCGACGGCCTGGTCTTCTGCGTGCCCGGCGCCCGCTACGTCACCTCCGGAAAGGTTTTCGAGTACATGGCTTCCGGCAAGCCGATCGTGTCGGTGCACGAGCCGGAGATCGCGGCGGTCGAGGTGCTGGAGGGCTATCCCCTCTGGTTCGCCGGTCCACGGCTCGACGCCGACTGCGTCGCCCACTCGTTCGTGGCAGCTGCCAAGGCCGCCCGGGACGTCGACCGGGACACCCATGAGGCCGCGCTTCGCCATGCGCACACCTACACCCGGGCGGCCACGCTCGGTCCCTGGGAGGCACGGCTGCGCCGACTCGCGGAGGGATCCCGGTGACGACTGCCGATCACAACGTCGTCTACCTGGCGCTCGGTAGCACCCGCGTGAGTGCCGCCGCCGCTCACCTCACCCAGCTGGTCGACCAGGGGCACCAGGTGCTGGCCGTCGTGGCCGACGTGCCGGAGTGGACCGGCGTCGACCTGCCCGCCGCCGCCACCGTGCATCGGGTCCCCCGGGACCCCCGGCAGGCGGTGCATGCCGCCCGCCGCATCGTGCTGGGCCAGCGCGGTCTGCTGGCCGGAGTCGATCTCCTGGTTGCCGGCGATCCGGAGGCCGTGCCGGTGGCGTACGCGGCGCGCCGCCGCCGGCGGGACCTGCCGGTCCGGTTCGAGCCGGTCGTGGACGAGGCGCGCCGGCCGGCTGCTGCCGACCTCGCCGTCGTCACTCCCTGGTATCCGTCACCGGCGGATCCGCTCGCCGGCACGTTCGTCCGCGCCGCGGTGGCCGCGCTCGGGCAGCGGTACGACCGGGTGTCCGTGCTGCACACGGAGGAGTGGCCGACGTCCTCCTCCTCGTCGGCGGCGCCGCTGGTCACCGTGACGCTGGAGCGGCTGGCCCGGCTCGTCGACGCCGCGGTGGTGCTCGACGAACCCGAGGCCGAACTGACCCGGATGGCAGTACCCCTGCTGGCCCGGCCCCGGGAGTTCGTCGCCCGGGCCGACGCGCACCTCGACGCGGTGCGCGCCGCGCTGCCCACCGGCCGGATCGAGGCGCCGGTGGTGCACGCGCACGGCGGCATGTTCGGCGGGGTGGTGGCGACCGCCCTGGCCCGGCCCGACGCCCGCATCGTGGTGATCGAGTCCTCGCCGCTGCTGGCGCAGATGCTGGCCCAGCCGGCGACCCGGGAACGCTACGAGAGGGTGCTGGAGCGGGCCGACGAGGTGGTCTGCACCAGCCCGTTCCTGTCCGAGATCCTCGGCGCGAACTTCCCCGCGCACCTGGACAAGCTCCGGGTCGTGCCGAAGATCGTCGACTTCGACATCCTGCCCGCGCGGTCCACGCCGCCGGCGCAGTTGCGCCGCTGGCTGCACGTCGGCCCGCTCCTTCAGCGGCGGGGCCTCTCGGTGGCCCTGGAGGCGTTCGCCGAGGTCGCCGCGGCGGATCCGCAGGTGACGCTGACCCTCGTCGACGCCGCCACGACGGGGCACCGGGTGACGGACCGCATCAAGGAGCTCAAGCTACGCGACCGGGTCACCTTCGTGCCCCCGGTGCCGCACACCGCTTTTGCCGACCTGCTGCACGGGCATGACCTCCTGGTGCACGCCGGCCAGCCGGAGGGGCTCGGCGAACTCCTGGTCGAGGCCGTCGCCACCGGCACGCCCCTGCTGGCGGCCGTCGAGGCGCCCACCGAGCCCATGCTGGCCGTGCTGTCCGAAGTGGCCGGGACGCTGGTCGAGACGGCGCAGGACGCCTCGGGGATGGTGGACGGCTACCGCCGTCTGGGCGCGCACCTCGGCAGCGCCGACGTGAGCGCCGCCCGGGCGGCGCTCCAGGCGCGGTACGAGGCGCCGGCCGTACTGCCTCAGTTGACCGGCGAACAGGTCCCGGATTCGGCCCCCGTGACGGCCCCGGCTCGCCCGGGTGGCCCGGCGGCGGCCGGTCCCGAACCGGCTGCGACTGCCACCCCGGCGACGTCCGCGGCGGAACGGATCGTCCTCGTCGCGATCAACGCACCCAGGTTCTACCCGGCCCGGGACTTCGCCCTGCGCGCCGCCGCGGCGGGCTTCGGCGTCGACGTCATCACCCACGACGCGAACCTGTGGCGGGAGGCGGCACGGGACCACCGGCTGCGTGTCCACCCGATCGACGTGGCAGAGTCCCGCCGTCCGATGCTTCGCGTCGAGCAGGCCATCGTCTACCGGGTGCCCGGCAAGGTGCTGTCCGCGGTCCGGAAGCGCACCCGCCGGCAGGAGTCCATCTGGCCCGAGCTCGGCGTCCTGAACGCACAGCGGGCGCACCGGAAGCTGGCGAGGCTGGTGCACGACTCCGGCTTCGAGCGGGGTTACCGGATCGTGCGGCCGAGAATCATGTGGCGCGTCGTTCGACGCGACGTGCTGCCCAAGCTGGACCTGACCCGCACCCGCCGGGTCGTGGTGGCGGGCACCTACGGGGTGACGGTCGGTTGGCAGCTCGCCCGCCGGCACCCCGATCTCGTCGTCACCACCTCGCTGCACGGCTTCGAGTAGCGGTGGGGCCGGTGGCCGGCTCGGGAGTTCCCGGCCGGCCACCGGTGCCGTCAGTGCTGCGCCGGGGGGTTGTCGACGTCCCGGGAGACGACCTCGCCCTTCTCGTCGACCCAGCCCTTCGGGCGCGCCGGGTTGCCGACCACCAGCTGGTACGGCTTGACGTCCTTGGTGACCACGGAACCGGCGGCGATCATGGCGTACTCGCCGACCTCGATGCCGCAGACCAGGGTGGCGTTGGCGCCGATCGAGGCGCCCCGGCGGACCAGGGTCGGGGTGATCGTCCAGTCCGGGTTCTGGGCGCGCGGGCGGAAGTCGTTGGTGAACACCGCGGACGGGCCGACGAAGACCTCGTCCTCGATGGTGACGCCCTGGTAGACCGAGACGTTGTTCTGGATCTTGACGCGGTCGCCGACGGTGACGTTCGCGTCGACGTACACGTTGCGCCCGATCACACAACCGGCACCGACCTGGGCGCTCGACCGGATGTGGGCCAGGTGCCAGACCTTGGTGCCGTCGCCGACCTGGGCACCGTCCTCCACCTCGGCCGTCGGGTGGACGAACACGGACGGGGAACGGTCGTTGGTGTCAGTCATCCTTCAACTCGCATCGTCGCAGGGCGCGCCGTCGCGCCATCGGAGCCGTGCGTCGGACCGCGCCCGGGGGACCGAGGCGACCGCGCGGGCCGGGACCAGCCGACACCCGGCGGCGGCGTCGGCCGGCCGGTGATCGGGCTCGCGTAGCATACCGAGCCCGCAGTCGAGCAACGCCGACAGCACGTCGGCGCCCGGTGGTCCGTCAGCGACTGTGGGCGGCGGCACCCGACGAAGCGCCAGCGGTCAGGGCGACCACTTCCAGATCAGGCTCAGGTAGACGCCGTAACCCGCGGAGACGACCACGAGAAACGCGAACACGGCCAGCATGGTGCTCCGCCGCGCCTTCGCCAGCCCCACGGCGACCGGCAGGAGCAGCGTGAAGGCGGGCATCAGGTAGCGGCCCTTCGCCCAGTAGTAGTTCTCCGTGCCGATGCTGAGCAGGAAGAACGTGATCGAGTAGACCACCAGGGGCAGCGGGTAGCGGTGCAGCACGAGCAGCGCGATCAGCACCACCGCGACACCCAGCAGCAGGGTGGACACGTACATCGGCAGCGAGGCCGGCTCGACCAGCACCTTCTTCAGCGTCCTGGCCGTCGAGACGCCGCCGTCAAAGCCGATCCGCCAGTACTTCTCCTGCATCTCGAAGTAGGCGTCGACCCGGCCGAGGCGGTGCCCGATCCAGGCCAGGTAACCCAGGTAGCCGAGTGGGGCAAGCAGCCCCGCCACCCACGGCCGCCAGCCGTCCTGGCGGCGGACGATCGCCACCAGAGCGGCCACCCCGACCGCCGCGATCAGGGTCGTGGCGGTCGGCCGGGAGAGGCCGGCGACCAGGCAGAGCAGGCCGGCGGTCAGCCACTGCCGGCGCAGCAGCGCGTAGAGCGTCCACGCGACGAGCGCGGTGAACACCGTCTCCGTGTAGGCCATGTTCTGCACGACGGCGTGCGGCAGGACCGCCCAGAGGGCCACCAGGATCAGGCCCACCTTGCGCGAGCCGAGGTGCGCGCCGACGGCGTAGATGCCCCAGGCGGCGGCCAGGCCGGCCGCCCAGGAGACGATCAGCGCGGCGACCTGGGTCGAGAACGGGGTGACGGCGGCGACCGCCGCGATCAGCCCCGGATAGAGCGGGAAGAACGGCAGGTTCGGTAGCGTGCTGTGGGACTTCGGGTGGTTGCCGACCATCCCGGTGTCGTATCCGTCGTCGGCGATCCCCACGTACCAGATGCCGTCGAACCGGCTGTGCAGCAGCGACCAGAAGTCCGCGCCGGACCGGTGGGCGAAGAGCCCGAGGACGACCAGCCCGCCGAGCCGCAGCAGGGCGTAGAGCGCGACCGGCGCCACCGCCGGGTGCCGGTGCCAGGGCCGCCCCGGACGTTCCGCGGCCGCGGCCTCCGTCCGGCCCTCCGCGTCGGCGCGCGATCCCGGGTCCCCGGGCCGTTGCCGAAGGGCGGTGGGGGCGTCGACGTCGGGAGCGAACGCCGGCTCGTCGTGCGCGGGGGCGGGAGCGGACACAAGGCAGAACCATAGCCCACCGGCCCGGCCCGCCGTACCCACGACGTGCCTGGGGCTCCCGTCGCGCGCGCACGTCTGCCACGATGCGTGGGCAGCAGGTAGAGGGAACGGAGGCACGGGTGCGGATCCTCCTGGTCGAGGACGATCGTCGGGTGGCCGGCGCCCTGTCCTCCGCACTGATCCGGCGGGGCTACGAGGTGGAGCACGCCGCCACCGTGGAAGCCGCCCTCTCCGCCGCCCCCTGCGATCTGGTGCTGCTCGACCTGACCCTGCCCGACGGCGACGGCACCGACCTGTGCCGGGAACTGCGCCGGCGCAGCAGCCAGCTCGGCATCATCGCGGTGACCGCCCGGGGCGAGGAACGCGACCGGGTGCTCGGCCTCCGGCTGGGCGCCGACGACTACGTGGTCAAGCCGTTCTCGATGGTCGAGCTCCAGGCGCGCATCGAGGCGGTGCTGCGGCGGGCGGCGCACACCGTGCCGGAGCGCAACCTGATCGAGGCGGGCGCGGTCCGCATCGACGTGGGCGGCCGGACGGTCAGCGTGGCCGGCCGAGCGGTGGCGCTCACCCGCAAGGAGTTCGACATCCTGGTCTCCCTGGCCCGGCAGCCCGGCGTGGCCGTGCCGCGGGACCGGATCCTGCTCGACGTCTGGGGCACCACCTGGGCGGACCGGCACACGGTCGAGGTGCACGTCGGCTCGCTGCGGGGCAAGCTCGGCGACCCGAAGCTGGTGGAGACCGTACGCGGGGTCGGCTACCGGCTCCGCGGCGAGTGAGGGGGCCGGGGTGCGCCGCCGGCTGGTGATCAGCTATCTGCTGCTGATGGTGCTGGTGCTGATGGCCCTGGAGACGCCGCTGGCGGTCACCCTGGCCACCCGGGAGACCGACCGGGTCCGCGCCGACCGGCTCGCCGACGCCACCCGGTTCGCCTCGCTGGGCGGCCCGGCGCTGCGCGGCGGCGGGCCCGGCCCGCTCGACAGCGAGCTGGCCGCCTACGACGACCTGTACGGCATCGCGGCCGCACTGGTCGACCGGGAGGGCGGTACCGTGACCGCCTCGGTGAGCTGGCAGCCCGGCTCGGGCACCGCCGTCGCTCTGGACACCGCGCTGGCCGGCCAGCAGTTCAGCGGGCCCGACTCGGTGTGGCCCTGGGTGAACGAACCGGTCGTGGTGGCGGTCCCGGTCACCGACGGCGGCGAGGTGCTCGGCGCGGTGGTCACCGCGACCCCGGCCGGCAAGGTCCGACGTACCGTGGCCTCCTGGTGGCTGCTGCTCACCGCGATCGGCCTGCTCGTGGTGCTGGCCTGCATCTCCACCGCGTTCGGACTGGCCGGCTGGGTGCTGCGCCCGGTCACCGAGCTGGACGCGGTGACCCACGAGATCGCCGAGGGCGACCGCACCGCCCGGGTACGCCCCCGGCTCGGTCCGCCCGAGCTGCGCCGGCTGGCGGCGAGCTTCAACAACATGGCCGACGCGGTCTCCGACGTGATGGACCGGCAGCGGGCGTTCGTGGCGCACGCCAGCCACCAGCTGCGCAACCCGCTGACCGCGCTGCGGCTGCGGGTGGAGGAGCTGGGACCGAGCCTGACCGACGACGACGGCCGCGCCGAGCACCGGCTGGCGCTGGAGGAGACCGACCGGCTGGCCACCCTGCTCGACGCCCTGCTCACCCTGGCCCGGGCCGAACGGGCGGAGAACCAGCGCGTCACCGTGGACGCCGCCGAGGTCGCAGCCTCCCGGGTGGCGGCCTGGCTGCCGCTGGCCCGGCACCGGTCGGTCACCCTCCGGCTGGACGCGGCCGCGGCGCCCGCGTACGCCCGGACCGTGCCGACCGCGATCGACCAGGCGCTCGATGCGCTGATCGACAACGCGGTCAAGTTCAGCGGTACCGGGGAAGAGGTGACCGTGGCGGTACGCCCCGCCGACGGCGGAATCGCGCTGCAGGTGCGGGACACCGGCCCGGGCATGACGGCCAGCCAGCTCGACCAGGCCACCGAGCGATTCTGGCGGGCGCCCGACGTGCAGAACGTGGACGGGGCCGGGCTGGGGCTGACCATCGTGGCGGTGCTGGTCGACGCCTCTGACGGCCGGTTGACGATGCGCCAGGGCCGGCCCCGGGGGCTGGTCGCCGAGCTGTGGTTCCCGAGCCCGGAGGAACCCGTCGCGGGCCCGGCGAGCGGCGACGGCACGGACGGCACCGGCCCGGCCGAGCGGGTCGGCTCCGCCGCCGGCTGAGCCCGCGCCGCGGCTCCCGGGGTCGGGGTCAGGGTTTGGTCGACCGGTACCAGCCCGCCGCCCCCGGATGCAACGGGAGCGGGGTGGTGACGATCGCGGACCGGGGACTCATCCGGCCGGCCGCCGGATGAGCCGCGGCCAGCTCCTCCCGGCGGTCCATCAGCAGCCGGGTCAGCTCCCGCACCAACGCCTCCGGTAGGTCGGCGCGGACGATCAGGTAGTTCGGGTTGGCCACCGTGCTGATCGGGTCCACGCCGTACACCGAGCGGGGAACGTCCCGGGTGACGTACACCTGCCCGTACCGGCGGCGCAGCGGCTCGGTCCACTCACCCAGGTCGACCAGCCGGATCGCGGTGCTCTCGGCCAGGTCCGCCACGCCGCGTACCGGCAGGCCGCCGGAGAAGAAGAACGCGTCGATCCGGCCGGCCCGCAGCGCCGCCAGCGAGTCGTCCAGGCCCAGGTGCTCCTGCCAGACCTGGTCGCCGCCGAGCTGCGCCACCTCCAGCAGGCGAATGGCGGTGACCTCGGTGCCGGAGCCGTAGGCGCCCACCGACACCCGCCGCCCGCGCAGGTCGGCGAGCGTGCGTACCGGGCCGCCGGCGGTGGTGACCAGGTGCAGCAGGTCGTCGTAGACCCGGGCCACGGCGAGTACGGCGGGGTGGTCCGGGGACCGGGGTGGCAGCACGTCGGCCTGGGTGAAGCCCAGCTCCGCCTCCCCAGAGCCGACCAGCCGGACGTTCTGCGCGGACGCCGCGGTGACCACCACGCTGGCCTGCACCCCGGGCAGCTCCCGGTTGAGGATGGCGGCGAGCGACTGGCCGAAGGCGTGGTAGACGGCGGTCGGGCTGCCCGTGGCGATCCGGATCCGCACGGCCGGGGTCGGCGCGTCCCGGCAGCCGGCGAGCCCGCCCAGGGTCGACACCAACAGCAGCACCAGGGCCGCCGGCGCCGAGGTCGGCCGCCGGCCGCGCACAGACCAGCGTCGGCTCACGCGCTGCACTCTGCGCTGTGCACCCGCCGCCGCGCAAGCCCGGACGCGGCGCCGGTGGTCCCGCCCGGCGCGGTGCGGACGGTTCGGCCCGGCGACGCCGCGCGGCGGCCGGGCCGGGCGGACGGCTCAGCAGGCCTGCGCCGGGGCGAGGGTGGCGCTGTCCACGATCCGTGCGCGGTGCGGGCCGTTGGGCACGCTCACCAGGAAGCAGCCGCCGCCGGGCCGGAGCACCGCCGGGACGTCCAGCAGCGCCGCGCTGCGGACCAGGACCGCGGCCAGGTCCCGGTCGGTCAGCCGGACGCCGAGACAATGCCGGCGGACGTGCCGCCCGCCGGCCAGCAGCGCCGCCCGCCAGGCCGCCGCGGCCAACCGGGGCCGCCACACCCGCCGGGCCGGGGAGGCGCCGGGGACGGGCCCGCCGAGCAGCTCCCGGCGGCCCTGCCGCCAGCCGGTCTCCAGCAGGATCGCGTACGCCGACCAGTGCTCCCGGGGCACGGACAACCGGTGCAGCTCGTAGCGGCGGCGCAGGCCGCCGGTGGTCAGCTCGTGCTCCACCGGTACGTCCAGGCGGCCGAGCAGCTGCCGCATCCGGTGCGCCGCGGCCTCGTGGTTGAACTCGGCGACCCCGCCCCGGTACGTGCCGGTGTCGACCCGGCGGCCGTCGGTGGCCGGGGGCGGAGTGCAGCGCATCAGGCAGGCGACCTCGAACGCGTCGGCCAGGGTCAGCCAGTCCAGCGGTGGGAGCGGCAGCGACCGGTGTGGCCGGTCGAGCAGCGTGGAGTCGGCGGCCATGGCAGGAACTCCTTGTCGGCGTGGGGTTCCCTTACCGTGGCCCCCCGGCCGGCACGACGAAACCGCTGCGCCCGAGCCTTGAGGAAAAATTGCGGCTACAACTCCGTCACGACGACGTCAACCTGGCGTGGCCGGCCGGCGGGCCCGGGCTGCTCCTCGACCGTGTACTTCAGGTCCCGCAGCGCTCCCACCAGGGCGGCGGTGGTGCGTGGCCGGACGCCGGCCGTGAGCAGGTCGCGGACCAGCCGCCCCTTGGTGGCCTTGTTGAAGTGGCTCACCACCGACCGGGTCGGCACCCCGTCGACGTCGCGCTCGTGCAGCACCCGCACCGTCACCGTGCGCTCCGCGACCTCCCCGCGCGGCGCCCAGGTGGCCACGTACGCGCCGGAACGCAGGTCCAGCACTGGCCCTCGACCGGCCGCTGCCGCCATCGCCGGGACCAGCGCCCGCCGCCAGTACGCCGACAGCGCGCCGATTCCCGGCAGCTTCGCCCCCACGGGGCAGCGGTACGGCGGGATCCGGTCGGTGAGGCGTACCGCGCCCCACAGGCCGGAGCTGACCAGCACCGAGCGGCGGGCCAGCCGGGCCGCGGCGGGCGGCAGCGAGGCCAGGTCGAGCGCCTCGTAGAGCACCCCGGTGTAGATCCGGTCGGCCGGCGCGGTCGCCGCCACGCGCAGCCGGGCGTTGCGGCGCAGTTCGCCGCCCTGCCCCTCGCTGAGGCCCAGCGCGGCCCGGGCCGCCCCGTCGTCCGGCCCGGCGCAGAGCGCCACGAGCGCGGCTAGCACCTCCTCCCGGGCCGGGGTCAGCTCCGGCAGCGAGAGCCGGGACAGGTCCAGCCGGCGACCGGTGCCGGCCTCGGCCTTCCCCTCGGACGGGGGCAGCAGGATGAGCATCGGCTCAGCGTACGACCCAACCTCAGCGCCAGGGCCGTACGGCGCTCTCCGGGTGGTACACGCGATAGCCGCCGGCCTCGGCGACCACGGCGGCGTCGGCCCCGTCGCCGAGCCACCAGCGCAGCGTGCGCTCCGCCGACGACCCGACCTTGAGCACGTACCCGGGCCGGGCCGCCCGCCCCACCTGCCGCCAGTACGCCGGGTAGCGGTTCTGCCCCGGGGTCAGGTTGCCGTCGAGCACCCCGCAGACCACCGCCTCGCCGGTGTTGAAGATCATCCGGTTGCAGGTCCAGTAGTCCCCGTACACCTCGTGCAGCCCGGCCCCACGGACCGCGTCGGCCAGCTCGCGGGTCTGCCGCTCCTCGGCCCGCACCGAGGGGGCGTCCGCGACGAACGCCACGGTGGCCGCCACCGTCGCCGCGGCCACAGCGGCCAGCACCAGGCAGGCCACCGCCCCGCCGACCCGGGCCGCCACGCCCGCCGTGCCCCGCCAGGCTCGCGCGGCGGCCAGCCAGAGCGGCCACAGCACCGCCGGCAGCGAGATCTGCAGCACCGACAGGTAGCGGGCGTTGCCCAGCGGATCGGTCGCGGCGAGCGGGCTGCGCACGTACCCGAGCAGGGTCAGCACGGCCCCGACGACCAGGGCGAGGCGCGCGACCGCCCGGACCCGTCCGGCGGCGTCGGCGGCCCGCCGGAGGGTGACCAGCCCCAGCACGGCGGCGGCCACCAGCAGCACCGGGTAGAGCAGGCCGAACCACTCCTGCCACCGGGCGCAGCCGGCCGCCCGGCAGAGCCCGCCGGCGAGCGGCACCCCCTCCAGCAGGCCCCCGTGCACCCGGTCCGACCAGGACGGCGCCGCGCCCGCCTTCGTGCTGATCTGCCGGAACACCGACAGCGAGTCCTGCCCCGGCGGGGCATCGAGATTGTCCTTGATCATCGGGGCGACCCCGACCACGAACCCGGCGATCAGCAGCACACCGGGCCAGCCGATCAGGTCCCGGGGCGCCGCCCAGAGCAGCACGATCCCGGCCACCGCCAGGTAGGGCACGATCAGCCAGTCCGACCAGAGCGCCAGCCCGGCGAGCAGGCCGAACACGCCGGTGGCCAGCCAGCGGTGCCGCACCCGGCGTTCGCCCAGGGCCACCGCGATCAGCAGCATCGCCAGCACCGCCGGCTTGACCTCCGGCCGGCCGCCCACCACGGTGAGCTGGTCCCGGACCACCCGCTCCGAACCGAGCGCCAGCAGCCCCACCACGAAGGTGGCCAGCCAGGGGGAGTAGAGGCGGCGGGTCAGCCGGTACGCCAGCCAGAGGAAGACCGCGTAGAGCACCAGCAGTGGCAGCCGCAGCACCGGCCAGCTCGGCCCGGCCCAGCCGACCAACGGGGCCGCCAGGTAGGACTCCAGCACGCCCATGTAGTGCTGGCCGTACAGGAAGACCGGCCGCTCGCGGCCGGCGGCGATGTGCAGGGCGGCGAGGCCGAACGTCGCCTCGTCGCTGTTCGAGCCGGGCAGGGTCAGCAGCGTCAGGACCAGCCGGTAGCCGACCCCGGCCGCCCCGAGCAGCAGGGCGACGAGCGCCGGTCGGTCGAGTGTGGGGTGCCACCACCCGCGGTGCTGCACAGCTGTCGACACGACCAACGCCCCCGTCGTCGTCCCGACCGCAGTTTTTCACGGTGCCGCCCCGCGGCGGGGCGGATCGGCGGAGTCGGGGCCGGCCGCACTCGCGTGGCCGCCGTCGCCCGCGTGTGGCAGGGTGACAGCGTGCCCGCCACACCTGCCGGAGAACTCGCCGTACCGCGGCTGCACCGGGCCGCACGGATCGAGGACGCCGTCCACGGCCTGGTCGAGCGCCGGCTGCGGCGCACCGGTTGGAAGGTCAACATCATCGCGTACGCCGGGTACGGCGCGCCGGGCTGGGCGCGGGTGCTCTGCCGGGTGCTGCTCGGCCGGCCCGACGTCCGCCAGCGGGCCCGACCGGAGAAGGTCCGCGGTTGGCGCAGCTTCGCCACCCTGCCCGCCAAGCACGCCACGGTGACCATCGAGGCCGGCGACGTACGCCACGAGACGAGGGCGGACCGCAGCGGCTTCGTCGACACCGTCATCGAGGCCGACTTCACCCCCGGCTGGGGCAGCGTACGCCTCAGCGTCCCCGACGCCGAGCCGGTCGAGGCGCTGGTCCGCGTGCTCGACCCAAACGTCCGGTTCGGCATCCTCTCCGACATCGACGACACGGTCATGGTCACCGCGCTGCCCCGGCCGCTGCTCGCCGCCTGGAACACCTTCGTTCTCGACGAGCACGCCCGGGCCGCCGTGCCCGGCATGGCGGTGCTCTACGAGCGGCTGGTCACCGCCCACCCCGGTGCCCCCGTCTTCTACCTGTCCACGGGCGCCTGGAACGTCGCGCCGACGCTCACCCGGTTTCTCTCCCGGCACCTCTACCCGGCGGGGCCGCTGCTGCTCACCGACTGGGGGCCGACGGCCGACCGGTGGTTCCGCAGCGGCAAGGAGCACAAGCGGGCCACCCTGGCCCGGCTGGCCCGGGAGTTCCCGGACGTCCGGTGGCTGCTCATCGGCGACGACGGGCAGCACGACCAGGAGATCTACCGCGAGTTCGCCGCCGCGCACCCGGACAACGTGGCCGGGGTGGCGATCCGCCGGCTGTCGCCCACCCAGTCGGTGCTGGCCGGTAGCCTGCCCGCCCCGCCCGGCCGCCCGTCCGCCGGCCCGGTCGGGCAGAAGTGGCTCGCCGCGCCGGACGGCGCCGGCCTCTGGAAGCTGCTGCGGGAGGCGGGCCTGGTGTGAGGTACGCATTCTGGTCCGCGTGATCTCGGGCGGGATTCCAGTGCGTGGAGCCGCCTCGAGCGTAGCCAATGAACGCACAGACTATCGCGCCCGGACCCGACGGCCGACAACATCATCGGTCAGGCGGTGCCCGCGCCGACCGACGTGGCCGACGAGCGGATCCCCAGGGCGGCGAGGCGTTCCCGGGCGGCCGGCACGGTGGCGGGATCGGCTGCCAGCTCCACCAGCTCGCTCAGGGGCAGCGGTTCATCCGCGGCGGTGATCAGCTCCGGCGACCGGGACCAGGAATGCCGCCACGCGGCGACGCCAGAGTCGGCCGCTGCTGCCTCCACCGCACCCTCGAAGGCCGCTGTCAACGCCTGGAGCGCACCGTCGCCGTCGGCGTCCGGGGTCAGCTCCCAGGCGAGGTCGGCGTACCGGTCGGCGGCGAAGAGGTCGAGCAGCAGGTCGAGGTCGGCATCGGGCCGACCGGTCAGCCGCGCGGCGGCGTGGAACAGCGGCCGGGCCAGGCCGCGGGCGGACTCGTCCGCGAGGGCCGGCGTGAGCTGGTCCCAGGGCAGCATCCGGATCCCGGCCCGGTCGAAGAGGCCAGCCTGAAGCTGTGCAAGCGCCGCGTCGAGGTCGGGGATCAACGCGATGGCGGGGCGGCCGTCCAGGGCGACGGGCACGTCCGGCACGAAGCGCAGCGCGGCGATCCGCTCTCCGATCGGCGGATGCGAACTCCACCAGGCCGGCTCGGCCGGGGCCACCTCGGCGCTGCGCCTGCGGATCTCCTCCCGGCACGCAGCCAGGTAGGCGGCGAAGCCGCCGAACAGGTCCTGCGGCAGGAGCCCGCGCACGTACGCCGGATTGACGTGGCGCGTCAGGTACTCGTCCCAGGCGGTGGTGACCACCCGCTGCTCATGCAGGGCGCTGACCATCCCGTCACGACCGGCGACGGCCACTGCGTAGCGGTCCGCCTGGTACTCCATGTGCCAGCTCACGGGCTGCTCGACAGCGACGTGGAGCCGGGCATACCCGACAAGGAGCCCGCGCAGGAGGAAATGATGGATGTGGCGGGCGATCTCCACCACCATGACCCGGCCGCCGTGGGCCAGCAGCATCATCCTGGTGTGCCGGCGGGAGAAGTGCGCCAACTCGTGGGCGAGGACCGCCCGGAGCTGGTCCACGGTGTACGACCGCAGCAACGGCAGCCCGAGGATCACCCGACGCCGGCCGGGGATCAGACCGAGGAGTCGACTGCTGTCGGTCACAGTCACCTGGGCCCCGGCGACCACCCGGACCTCGTCCGGCGCCTGAGCCGCGACACGCCCGGCGAGGTCGCGCACGATCCGCCACAGCTCCGGTGCTTGCTCGGGAGTGAGCCGGACCCCCATCGGTGGGGACGGGCGGACCAGAAGCATCCAGCCCGTGATGAAGACGAGGGTGAAGAGCAGGAGGAAAGCGGCGCCCAGCAGGAACGCCCGTACGACGGCGCCGCCGGCGCCCACAAGATCGGCATCCCCGCCGAGGCCGAGAATGCTGAACACCACGACCAGGCCGAGCGCCAGGACGTAGAAACCGATGAGCAGGACGATGGAGAGCACCGCTCGTAGCAGCGTGGCCTTCACGTGATCTTCCCTCCGTGCGCGGCGAGCACGCTATCGACAAGGAGGGATGCCTGACAAGGCCTGTTCGGAGCGTTCTCAGTCGCGGCGGAGCCAGAGGGCGCCGAGCGGGGGCACCCGCAGCGTCGCGGACGCCGCCAGCCCGTGCCAGGGGACGCTCTCCGCGTGCACCGCGCCCAGGTTGCCCACGCCCGACCCGCCGTAGTGGTGGGCGTCTGTGTTGATCACCTCGGTCCAGGTGCCGCTGGCCGGCAGGCCGATCCGGTAGCCCTCCAACGGTCGGGCGGAGAAGTTCGCCACGCAGACCAGGGTGGCGCCGTCCGGGGCGATCCGCACGAACGAGACGGTGTTGTTGGCGACGTCGTCCCCGGCGATCCAGCGGAAGCCGGCCGGGTCGGTGTCCTGCGCCCACAGCGCCGGGGTGGCCCGGTAGACGCGGTTCAGATCGCCGACCAGGCGCTGCACGCCGGCCCGCGCCGGGTCGTGCAGCAGGTACCAGTCGAGGCCGCGCTCCTCGCTCCACTCCCGGTCGTCGGCCAGCTCGCAGCCCATGAAGAGCAACTGCTTGCCAGGGTGCGCCCACATGTACGCCAGCAGTGCCCGGACGTTGGCCAGCTGCTGCCAGGTGTCGCCGGGCATCTTGCCGGCCAGCGACCCCTTGCCATGCACCACCTCGTCGTGGCTGATCGGCAGCACGTAGTTCTCGCTCCACGCGTACGCGAGGGAGAAGGTGAGCTGATGGTGGTGGTGCTGCCGGTAGATCGGGTCCTTCGAGGTGTAGAGCAGGGTGTCGTGCATCCAGCCCATGTTCCACTTGAAGCCGAAGCCCAGCCCGCCCTCAGCCGTCGGGCGGGTGACACCCGGCCAGGCGGTGGACTCCTCGGCGACCATCACCACCCCCGGGTGGTGCTTGTAGACGGTGGCGTTGGCCTCCTGGAGGAACGCGATGGCCTCCAGGTTCTCCCGGCCGCCGTGCACGTTGGGCACCCACTGGCCCTCCTGCCGGGAGTAGTCCAGGTAGAGCATCGAGGCGACCGCGTCGACCCGCAGCCCGTCGGCGTGGAACTGCTCGCACCAGTAGAGCGCGTTCGCCACCAGGAAGTTGCGCACCTCCCGGCGGCCGAAGTCGAAGACGTACGTGCCCCAGTCGGGGTGCTCGCCGCGGCGCGGGTCGGGGTGCTCGTAGAGCGGGGTGCCGTCGAAGCGGCCCAGGGCCCACTCGTCGCGCGGGAAGTGGGCCGGCACCCAGTCGAGGAGCACGCCGATGCCGGCCTGGTGCAGCCGGTCCACCAGGTAGCGGAAGTCGTCCGGGTCGCCGAACCGGGCGGTGGGGGCGTAGTAGCCGGTGACCTGGTAGCCCCAGGAGCCGCCGAACGGGTGCTCCATCACCGGCAGGAACTCCACGTGAGTGAAGCCCATGGTGGTCACGTACTCGGTGAGCTGCTCGGCGAGGTCGCGGTAGCCGAGGCCCGGCCGCCAGGAGCCGAGGTGCACCTCGTACACGCTCATCGGCTCCTGGTGCGGTCGCCGCTTCGCCCGGCGCGCCAGCCAGGCCGCGTCGCCCCACTCGTACGTGCAGTGGTGCACCACCGAGGCGGTTGCCGGCGGCACCTCGGTGCGCGCGGCCAGCGGGTCGGCCTTGTCCCGCCAGTGCCCGTCGGCGCCGAGGATCCGGTACTTGTAGCGGGCGCCGACCGGCACGCCCGGCACGAAGATCTCCCACACCCCGCTGGCGCCGAGCGAACGCATCGGCCAGCCGTCGTCGGGCGCCCAGCCGGTGAAGTCGCCGACCACCCGCACCCCCCGGGCGTTCGGCGCCCAGACGGTGAAGGCCACGCCCTCGTCGAACACCCGGGCGCCGAGCGCCTCCCAGAGCCGCTCGTGCCGCCCCTCGCCGATGAGGTGCAGGTCCAGCTCGCCCAGCGTGGGCGGGTGGCGGTACGGGTCGTCGTGCACCGTGCCGTCGACCTCGACCCGGTAGTCGAGCACCTCGCCGGGCAGCACGGCCTCGAAGACGCCGACGTCGTGCACCCGCTTCATCGGGTGCCGTTCGTCGCCGGCGAGCACGGCCACGTCGGTCGCGCCGCGCCGCAGGGTCCGGATGGTGGTGCGCCCGGCCGCCGGATGCGCGCCGAGCACGGCGTGCGGGTCGTGCGCCTGGCCGGAGATCAGCTGCTCCATCGTTCGTCATCCTCCACGGCCGGTGCGGTCGGGGCGGTGCCGCCGGACAGGTCGGCGGGCACGTCCTCGACGGTCAGGTCGGGCGCCGCCGGGTTCGCTGGGTCCGGTGCGGCCGGCGCGGCGGTGCGCCGCACGGTGAAGACGTGCGCGGATTGCAGGTACGGGTCGAGCCGGACGGCGTTGCGCTGCCCCCAGTCGTAGCTGACCCCGGTCAGCTCGTCGTGGACGGTGAACCGGTCGTGCCAGTCGAGGCCGAGCGCCGGCATGTCCAGGGTGGTGTTGCCCCACTGCACGGCGCGGGAGTCGAACGAGCAGATCACCAGCACGGTGTTGCCGGTGTCCGGGTCGCGCTTGGACCAGCAGAGCAGCGCCGGGTTGTCGATGTCGTGGAAGCGCAGGTTGCGCAGCCGGTGCAGCGCGGGGTTGTTGCGGCGTACCCGGTTGAGGATGGTGATGAACGGGGCGAGAGAGCGGCCGTGCGCCTCGGCGTCGGCCCAGTCCCGGGGGCGCAGCTCGTACTTCTCGTTGTCCAGGTACTCCTCGGCGCCGGGGCGGGCGACGTGTTCGAAGAGCTCGAAGCCGGCGTACATGCCCCAGGAGGGGGAGAGCAGCGCGGCCAGCACCGCCCGGATCTTGAACATCGGCGGGCCGCCGTGCTGGAGGGACTCGTGCAGGATGTCCGGCGTGTTGGGCCAGAAGTTCGGTCGCATGTAGTCGGCCGCCGCGACCAGCTCCTCGCAGTACGCCCGCATCTCCGCCGGGCTGGTGCGCCAGGTGAAGTACGTGTACGACTGGGTGAAGCCGATCTTGCCGAGGCCGTGCATGATCGCCGGGCGGGTGAACGCCTCGGCGAGGAAGAGCACGTCCGGGTCGACCTGCTTGACCTCCCAGATCAGCCAGTGCCAGAAGTCGAACGGCTTGGTGTGCGGGTTGTCGACCCGGAAGATCCGGATCCCCTCGCCGACCCAGTGCAGCACCACCCGCAGGATCTCCGCCCGGATGCCCGCCGGGTCGTTGTCGAAGTTCAGCGGATAGATGTCCTGGTACTTCTTCGGCGGGTTCTCCGCGTACGCGATGCTGCCGTCGGCCCGGGTGGTGAACCACTCCGGGTGCTCGGTCACCCACGGGTGGTCCGGGGCGCACTGCAACGCCAGGTCCATCGCCACCTCCAGGCCCTGCTCGGCGGCGGCGGCGAGGAAGGCGCGGAAGTCCTCCGGCGTACCCAGGTCGGGGTGGATGGCGTCGTGGCCGCCCTCGGCGGCGCCGATCGCCCATGGCGAGCCGACGTCGTCCGGCCCGGCGGTGAGCGAGTTGTTGCGGCCCTTGCGGTTGACCCGGCCGATCGGATGGATCGGCGGTAGGTAGAGCACGTCGAAGCCCATCGCCGCGACCCCGGGGAGCCGGTCGACGGCGGTGCCGAAGGTGCCTGACTGGGCCGGCGCGTCCACGGTGGCCGGGATGGCGCCCTCGGAGCGGGGGAAGAACTCGTACCAGGCGGAGTAGAGCGCCCGGGGCCGGTCCACCCAGAGCTGGTACTCGTCGCCGGTGGTGACCAGCTCCCGGACCGGGTGGTCCCAGAGCAGCCCGGCCAGGTCGAGCGCCGGGCCGACCCGCCGGCGCAGCTCCAGGTCGTCGGCGCGCAGCGCGACCGCCGCCGCCCGCACCCGCGCCCGGTCGGCCGCCGGCACCAGCTCCAGCGCCGCCTCCAGCACCCGGGCGCCCTCGGCCAGGTCGTTGGCCAGCTCGGCCGGGCCCTGGCCGGCGGCGAGCTTCTTGGTGACCGCGTTCTGCCAGGTCAGGTACGGATCGTGGAACGCCTCGACGGCGAATCGCCAGGTGCCGACCGCGTCCGGGCGGATGGTGGCGTGCCAGCGGTCCTGGCCGGGCTCGCCGGGCCGCAGCCGGGTGAATGGGCGGGCCGCGCCGTCCGGGCCGAGCCAGACCACGTTGCAGCCGAGGGCGTCGTGTCCCTCGCGGTAGGCGCGGGCCGACACCGGTACGAGTTCGTCCACCACGGCCTTGGCCGGGTAGCGACCGCAGGAGACGACGGGGGAGACGTCTTCGATCGGGAACCGTCCAGTCACCGGTTCAACCTACTGCGCGAGATCGCTTCGCGCTCGGGTCGAGACGTGCTTTACCCGTCGGGCCCATGGGTAGGCCCTGACACGTACCATATGTATTACGTGTCAGAAGGGGCCGCGATGAAGCTGAACAGCAAAGGTCAGGTCACCATCCCCGCCGCCCTGCGCGCCCGGTACGGGCTGCACGAGGGCGACGAGGTCGACGTCGTCGAGGAGGGCGGCGCGTTGCGGATCGTGCGGGTGAGCGGCGCCGAAACCCGGGGGCAACGCCTGGTCCGCCACATGCGCGGGCGTGGTGGGGCCCGAGCGGCCGAGGGGATGTCCACGGACGAGTTGATGGAACTGCTCCGTGGCGAGTGAGCGGGTCCGGGCCGTCGCCGCCCGAGCGGGTGACTCGGCCACCACTCTGGTCGACACCAACGTCCTGCTGGACATCTTCACCGAGGACCCGAGCTGGGCGGAGTGGTCGGGCGACGCCCTGGCTGCCGCCCGGGACGCCGGTGCTCTGGTCATTAATCCGATCGTGTACGCCGAGGTGTCGGTGCGCTTCGCCACCATCGAGGAACTTGACGAAGCGCTGCCGGCCGCCGACTTCCTGCGCGAGGAACTGCCGTATCCGGCGGGCTTCCTGGCCGGCAAGGCGTACGCGCGGTACCGCGCGCAGGGCGGCACCAAGCGTTCACCGATCGCTGACTTCTACATCGGAGCCCATGCGGCGGTATGCGGATACCGCCTGTTGACCCGGGACGGTGGCCGGTACCGTACGTACTTCCCGAAGCTGGCGTTGATCTCGCCCGGCACCTGACCGGCGTGTCAGCCGGCGGCGCCCACCGACCGGTACACCTCCAGCGTCCGCCGCGCGATCGAGTCCCAGGAGAAGTGCTCCACCGCCCTCCGCCGCCCGGCCCGGCCGAACTCGGCGGTGCGCGCCGGGTCGGCCAGCAGTTCGTTGAGCCGGGCCGCCAGGTCGGCCACGAACCGTTCCGGATCCAGCGGCCGGCCGCTGCCGTCGGAGGCCTGGTCGATCGGCACCAGCAGCCCGGTCTCGCCGTCGATGACCACCTCGGGGATGCCGCCGGTGGCGGTCGCCACCACGGCCGTCTCGCAGGCCATCGCCTCCAGGTTGACGATGCCCATCGGCTCGTACACGGACGGGCAGGCGAAGATCGTGGCGTGGGTGAGCACCTGGATCACCTCGTGCTTGGGCAGCATCGCGGCCACCCAGACCACCCCGGAGCGGGTGGCCTTCAGCTCGGCGACCAGTTCCTCCACCTCGGCCGCGATGTCCGCGGTGTCGGGGGCGCCGGCGAGCAGCACGAGCTGGGTGTCGGCGGGCAGCTCCCGGGCCGCCCGCAGCAGATAGGGCAGGCCCTTTTGCCGGGTGATCCGCCCGACGTAGACCACGCTGGGGCGGGACGGGTCGATGCCGAGCCGGTCCACCACGTCGGTGCCGTGGTCCGGGGTGTACTGCCCGGTGTCGATGCCGTTGTAGACCACCCGCACCCGGTCCGGGTTCACCGCGGGGTAGGCCATCAGCACGTCCCGCCGCATCCCCTCGCTGACCGCGATCACCGCGTCGGCGGCCTCCACCGCCGTGCGCTCGCACCAGGAGGAGAGGGCGTACCCGCCACCGAGCTGTTCGGCCTTCCACGGGCGCAGCGGCTCCAGGCTGTGCGCGGTGACCACGTGCGGCACCCCGTACAGCAGCTTCGCGGTGTGCCCGGCCAGGTTGGCGTACCAGGTGTGGCTGTGCACCACGTCGGTGCCGGCGCAGCCGGCCGCCATCTCCAGGTCGACGCCCATGGTCCGCAGCGCCGGGTTCGCGCCGGCCAGTTCGGCCGGCTCGGCGTATGCGGTGACGCCGGGCTCGTCGCGCGGCGCGCCGAAGCAGTGCACCCGCACGTCGGCGAGGCCGCGCAGCTCGCGCGCCAGGTACTCGACGTGCACCCCGGCCCCGCCGTACACCTCCGGCGGGTACTCCCGGGTGAGCAGATCAACGCGCAGCCGAGCGGAATCCGTCATGACCGGCACCCTAGTGCAGAAGCCCGCCGCGCACCCGGCGCGGAACTGTGCCCGTACGAGTGGTGAAGTCGGGGCAGGATCGATAGCGTCTGAGCATGGCTGCCAAGGTGCTCGCGATCGTCCTGGCCGGCGGGGAGGGCAAGCGCCTGATGCCCCTCACCACCGACCGGGCGAAGCCCGCCGTCCCCTTCGGTGGGATGTACCGCATGGTCGACTTCGTCCTCTCCAACCTGGCGAACGCCGGCTACCTCCGGATCGTCGTGTTGACCCAGTACAAGTCCCACTCGCTGGACCGGCACATCACCACGACGTGGCGCATGTCGACCATGCTCGGCAACTACGTCACGCCGGTGCCGGCGCAGCAGCGCCGCGGCCCCTGGTGGTTCGCCGGCTCGGCCGACGCGATCTACCAGAGCTTCAACCTGATCTACGACGAGCAGCCGGACTATGTGATCGTCTTCGGCGCGGACCACATCTACCGGATGGACCCGCGGCAGATGGTGGAGGACCACATCGCCTCGGGCGCCGCGGTCACCGTGGCGGGCATCCGCCAGCCGCTGTCGACGGCGAACCAGTTCGGCGTGATCGAGGTCGGCGAGGACGGCCGGCGGATCCGGGCGTTCCGCGAGAAGCCCACCGACGCGGTGGGGCTGCCCGACGCACCGGACCAGATCTACGCCTCGATGGGCAACTACGTCTTCACCACGAAGGCCCTGATCGACGCCGTCGAGCACGACGCCGAGGACAAGAGCAGCAAGCACGACATGGGCGGCAGCATCATCCCGATGCTGGTCGAGCGGGGCGAGGCCAACGTCTACGACTTCAAGGACAACGAGGTGCCCGGCAGCACGGACCGGGACCGCGGCTACTGGCGGGACGTGGGAACGCTCGACTCGTTCTACGACGCCCACATGGACCTGATCAACGTCCACCCGGTGTTCAACCTCTACAACTTCGACTGGCCGATCTACAGCAACCAGCCGCCCTACCCGCCGGCCAAGTTCGTCCACGCCTGGGGGGAGCGGGTCGGCCGGGCGGTCGGCTCGTTGATCTCGCCCGGGTCGGTGATCTCGGGCTCGCTGGTGGAGAACTCGATCGTCTCGCCGAAGGTGAAGGTCCACTCCTGGGCGCACGTGGACGGCGCGGTGCTCATGGAGGGTGTCGAGATCGGCCGACACGCGGTGGTCCGAAGGGCCATCCTGGACAAGAACGTCTACGTCCCGGAGGGCGCCGAGATCGGCGTCGACCTGGAGAAGGACCGCCAGCGTTACACCGTCTCCGACAGCGGCATCGTGGTCATCGGCAAGGGCCAGACTGTCGAGCCCTGACCGCCCGAACTCGCAAGGAGGACCCCGCAGTGGCCCACCCCCGCGCCGGCCAGCCCGCCGAGCCCGCCGACCTGGTCGACGTACCCCGGCTGGTCACCGCCTACTACGCCGCGCACCCCGATCCGGCGGACCCGGCGCAGCAGGTCTCCTTCGGCACCTCCGGCCATCGCGGGTCCAGCCTGAAGAACGCTTTCAACTCCGACCACATCCTCGCCGTCACCCAGGCGCTCTGCGACTACCGGCGGGAGCGGGGCCTGGACGGCCCGTTGTTCCTCGCCCGGGACACCCACGCGCTCTCCGCCCCGGCGGCGGTCGACGCGCTGGAGGTGCTCGCCGCCAACGAGGTCACCGTGCTGCTGGACAGCCGCGACGGCTACACGCCCACCCCGGCGCTGTCGCACGCCATCCTCACCCACAACCGCGGGCGCAGCGCCGGCCTCGCCGACGGCATCGTGATCACCCCGTCGCACAACCCACCCGACGACGGTGGCTTCAAGTACAACCCCACCCACGGCGGGCCCGCCGACACCGACGTCACCAAGTGGATCCAGGACCGCGCGAACGCCATCCTCGCCGCCGGGCTCAAGGAGGTGAAGCGCCTCCCGTACGCGCGGGCCCGGGCCGCCGACACCACCGGGGAGTACGACTTCCTGGCCCGGTACGTCGACGACCTGCCGGCCGTGCTGGACATCGCCGCGATCCGCGACGCCGGGGTCTGCATCGGCGCCGACCCGATGGGCGGGGCGAGCGTGGCGTACTGGGGCGAGATCGCCGAGCGGCACCGGCTCGACCTGACGGTCATCAACCCGACCGTCGACCCGACCTGGCGGTTCATGACCCTCGACGGCGACGGCAAGATCCGGATGGACTGCTCCTCGCCGAACGCCATGGCCTCGCTGATCGCCGCCCGCGACCGGTTTCAGGTCTCCACCGGCAACGACGCCGACGCCGACCGGCACGGCATCGTCACCCCGGACGGTGGCCTGATGAACCCCAACCACTACCTGGCGGTGGCGATCGGCCACCTGTTCCGGACCAGGGACCAGTGGGGGCCCGCGGCGGCGGTCGGCAAGACCCTGGTCTCCTCCTCCATGATCGACCGGGTCGCCGCCGACCTGGGGCGCCCGCTGCTGGAGGTGCCGGTCGGCTTCAAGTGGTTCGTGCCCGGCCTGCTCGACGGGGCGGTCGGGTTCGGCGGCGAGGAGAGCGCCGGCGCGTCCTTCCTGCGCCGGGACGGCAGCACCTGGACCACCGACAAGGACGGCATCCTGCTCTGCCTGCTCGCCGCGGAGATCATCGCCACCACCGGGCGCAGCCCCAGCCAGCACTGGGCCGAGCTGGCCGAGCGCTTCGGCGCGCCCGCGTACGCCCGCATCGACGCCCCGGCCAGCCGCGAGGAGAAGGCCGTCCTCGGCAAGCTCTCCCCGGAGCAGGTGACCGCGACCGAGCTGGCCGGCGAGCCGATCACGGCCATCCTCACCACCGCCCCCGGCAACGGCGCCCCGATCGGGGGGCTGAAGGTGACCACCGAGTCGGGCTGGTTCGCCGCCCGGCCGTCCGGGACCGAGGACGTCTACAAGATCTACGCCGAGTCGTTCCAGGGCCCGGAGCACCTGGCCCGGATCCAGGAGGAGGCCAAGGCCCTGGTCGACGCGGTGCTGTCGAAGGGCTGACGCCCGTCCCGGCGCTCGTCGCGGCTGGCCGAGCGGGCTGCTCCCGCCCGGCGGCGGGCTCCCGTCCGGCGGCGACGCGACCCCCTCCGGGCCGGCGGCGGGCTCCGGTTCGGCGGCCCGTCCCTGGTCAGCGGGGTGGGGCCAGCTCGCGCCGGTTGAGCTGCTCGCGCAGCTCCTCGGGCAGCAGCTCCCGGAGCTGGTCGGGCAGCAGCGGCAGGTCGAGCAGGCTGAGCTTGAGCTGGCTGCGCTCCTGGTAGCGGCGGGGATCGAGCCGGACGACCAGGCCGGCGTCGCGGACGTACCGGGCCTCCACCGCGCCCTCCGTGGCGGCGTCGCGGATCACGAGGCCGTCGACCTCGACAGCCACCGGCGCCGAACTGGGCCGGAGGTCGAGCCGGATCCTCTCCTCGGGGGAGAACACCACCGATCGGGAGATGCCCGACATGGGCGCGGAGGGCGTCACCACCACCGCCTGGGTGGCGGGCGACACCAGCGGTCCGCCGGCGGCGTAGCTGTACGCGGTCGAGCCGGTCGGCGTGCTCACCACCAGGGCGTCGCAGCGGTAGTAGCCGTACTCCTGGCCGTCGACGGCGAGGCTGGCGGTGACGAAGCCCAGGCCCGGCTGGCGGACCAGGGCGACGTCGTTGAACGCCACCACGTCGTCCCCGCAGACGTCGCAGGCCAGGCAGGCGTGCGACTCGATGGTGAAGTCGTGCGCCACCAGGCGGTCCAGCGCCCGCGGCAGGTCCGGCGGCTCCACCTCGACCAGGAAGCCGACCCGGCCCAGGTGCACCCCGAGCACCGGCTTCGGGTCGTGCACCGCCGCGCGCAGCGCGCCCAGCATGGTGCCGTCCCCGCCGATGCTGATCAAGGCGTCCGAGCGGGCGGCCAGCTCCGGCCCCGGGACCGGCTGCACCGACGACGGGACCCGGTGCCGGTCCTCGGCGCGGACGGCCAGCGTCTTGCCGTGCCGGACCGCCCACCGGTCGATGATCCCGACCACCTCGGAGACGTCCCGGGTGGGATGCAGCACCAGCCCGAACACATACCCCGCCACCGGTACAGCTCACCACAGGACCGGGGACAAGGCGGGTAAACCGGGCACGACGACGCGGGCGGGGGTGCCGAGTGCTGGGCGATCATGTGGCCGCCCGGCCGGGGCCGCGCCGACGTGGCCGGGAAGAATCGGATAAAACCGAAGGATTGCCCTCTAAGCTGACATCAGGGTTCGTCGGCAGGAGGGCGGTACACCGATGGCATGCTGCGGCATCCACGCCGACCTCCAGATGGCTGGTGCACCGTACGGTCCGCTGTCCTCACGGGCGCCCGCCCCGCTGCCGCGGACGACAGGGGGATGCGCGGAAGGGGAAGGTTCGGGATGCGATTGCTGATCACCGGGGGAGCGGGGTTCATCGGCGCGAACCTGGTCCGGATCGCCTCGGCGGACCCGGCCGTCACCGACATCCGGGTGCTCGACGACCTCTCCACGGGCAGCAGGTCGAACCTGGCCGGGCTCGACGTGGAGCTGCGCGAAGGCTCCATCCTGGACGAGGCCCGGCTGTCCCGTGCCATGGCGGGCCGCGACGTGGTCGTTCACCTGGCCGCGATGTCCAGCGTGCCCGGTTCGATCCGGGAGCCGATCGCCGCGCACGGCATCAACGCCACCGGCACGCTCTCCGTCCTGGAGGCCGCCCGCCGGGAAGGGGTCCGGCACGTCGTGCTGGCCTCGTCGTCATCGGTCTACGGCGCCAATCCCGAGCTGCCGAAGAGCGAGTTGACCTGGACCAGCCCGCTCAGCCCGTACGCCGCGGGCAAGCTCGCCACCGAGGCGTACGCTTCCGCGTACCAGGCCTGCTACGGCCTACCCACCCTCGCCTTCCGCCTCTTCAACGTCTACGGCCCGGGCCAGCGCCACGACCACGCGTACGCGGCGGTCATCCCCCAGTTCGTGCACGCCGCCCTGCATGACGAGCCGGTGGTCATCCACGGTGACGGCCACCAGAGCCGGGACTTCACCTACGTGGACACGGTCTGCGAGGTCATCCTCGACGCCGTTCGCCGGCACGTGCACCAGCCCCAACCCGTGAACCTGGCCTTCGGCGCCCGGACCGACCTGCACTCGGTGCTGACCGAGCTCGAACTGATCCTCGGTCGACCGGTCGCCCGGCGGTACGCGCCGGCCCGGACGGGAGACATCCTGCACTCCGAGGCGGACAACCGTCTCATGCGACAGTTGTTTCCGCAGGCGGCAGCCGTACCGCTCGCCGAGGGGCTCGCTGCCACAGTCGCGTGGCACCAGACGCACGTTCCGCTGCGGGCCCAGGTGGCCGCACGACCCCAGCGCCGGGCCGAGCCGATCGTCGGCTGACCCGTATCGGTAGACGCCTGACGATGGATGCCGCCGTCCCCCTGCTGTGCCGCCCGGCCCGGCCCGGCCATCGCGCGATCCGGCGGGCGGCCGCATGATGCTCGTGACCAATCCGCGCAGCCCTCGTTTATCGGACGAGGCTGCCGGACCGTGGAGCGATGCAGCCTGACCAGGGCAGACGTCTGCCAGATTCGGCTTCATCGGTTGGGGCGCACGCGTGACGTTGGATTCGAGGTTCGGTGCCGCCTTGCGAGTGCCGTCGGTCCGTGACGACGAGATCTTGATCGACTCCACCCGCAAGGAAAAGAGTGGTGTCCGCCTGGATGGACGTCGAGTCACACTGCGTGATGTCGTCGTGGTTTTGCCCTTCGTGGGTCTGCCCGCGGCGATCGCCTTCGACGGCATGCGGGAGTCGACCTCTATCGACGGAGCGCCCATCGGGAACACCTCGCCGGGCAATCATCTGTTCCTGTACCTGGATCTTGGGCTCGTGCTGCTTCTGGTGATCGCCGGATGGGCGCGAAGAAGGTTCCGCGCCCCGCCCGGGCTGGGTCCGTTCGTCCTGCTGCTGGCTTCGTTCATGCCCGCGATGGCGCTGACCTCCTTCGGCCCGTACTCGTCATACAAGGTCATCCAAATGTTGACGGTGACCGCCGCCCTCGTATTCGGCGCGCTTGTCGTCATCGATCGACCGGCGCGGCGGGTCGCCCTCCTCTGGGCCGCTGCCGCGCTGGGCGTGTTGGTCGCAGTCGTGGCTGTAGCCCGCCCCAATCCCGCGTACCAGGTTAGAGACGCGGTCGTACTGACGGGAAGCGTCGCGATCACCACCGCACGAATCATCGGCCTCGGCGCGGTGAGTCTGCTCTGTCTCGGGTTGATCGTTCGTCGCTGGAGGTTGGTGGCGTTGGTCGCGGCCGCGATACTCACCGTGCCGCTGATCATGACAGGTGCACGGGGACCGGTTGTCGCGTTGGCCGGCGCCGGCATCGCCGTGGTTGCTTGCCTCAACCGTGGCTCTCGTTGGCGATCGTTGCTGCCCGTCGCAGCGCTCGGTGGTCTGCTCGTCTACCTCATCAGTTCGTCGATGTTGCCGCTGAGCGTCGCCTCCCGATTCGATGTTCTCCGCGGGGGCCCGATGGACGATTCATCGGAAGCCCGGCTCGAGCTGGGGCGCATCGCGCTGGACGCGGTGCTCCGGCACCCGTTGGGGGTTGGCTGGGGAGACTTCGGTTCGGTGGTGCCTCCCGGACTGCTGATGGTGGTACCGGGTCGCGAGGACATCATCTATCCGCACAACCTGGCGCTCGAGGTGGCTTCGGAAGGCGGAGTAGTTGCGCTCGGTGGTCTGTTGCTGTTGGCGGTGTCCGTCGTCCACGTCCTCCGATCGCGTGGCGTCGACCCCTCCACCTTCGCGGTCGTTCCTGTGCTGGTCTTTGCCGTCATCAATTCGATGTCCAGCTCCGACCTCAACGGGAACCTGATGGTGTGGGTGTTGGCAGCGGTCATCCTCGCCGCCCGTGGGCGGTGGGGACGGCACGGCCGAGAGAGCATCGGCCGCTCCGGGCTGGAGCATCCCAGCCGGCCGCCGATCGGGGTCCGTAGCAGGCTGCCAATTCCGTGATAGGGCTACGCCGAAGGTCGCTCGGGATCAGCGCGGACCGGGTCAGAGTTGCGCTGATCCTGGCGATGGCCCAGCTGCTGAATCTCGTCGCGATGATGCTCGTAGCGCGGCTCTATCCGCCGTCCGTGTTCGGGCGATACGCCACGCTCGCCGCAGTGGCCGCGCTGATCGGCGGTGTCAGCGCCCTGCGACTTGACGTGGCCGCCACCACGGCGATCGCTGGCGACGCCAGGGTGCTGCTACGAACGGCGATGCGCCTGAACGCTGCGGCGGGAGCAGGGGCGTCGGTTGCCGGAATCCTATGGTGTGCGGTCCTCGGCAACCTTGACCGCGTTCGCTTCCTCGAGATGCTGGCGCTCGGGGCGTTGACGGCTACGGTCGGCATCTCCGGGACGCTGACCTACGCGCGGGTGAGGGACCGAAAATACGGCCTGGTCGCCTGGGCGAAGCTGCTCACCGCCTTCGCGCAGGGCGCCTTGCAGGTCGGACTCGGGTCGGTCAGTCGCACCCCCGCCATGCTTCTGGCGGCTACCGCCGTCGGCTACGGAGCGGCCGTTCTGCTCCTCCGGTCGAAGAGGTCGACGGCGGATGGCGTCGCCGGTGCTCGCGACGTACTGCGCCGGCACCGTGGATTCATGGTTGCTTCCGCTCCGGCAAGCCTGATCAACGGCTTGACCATGAACCTGCCGCTGTTCTTCGCCGGAGCGTTCGTCGGCAGCGCCGCCGCCGCTGACCTGGCGGTCGCCCTTCGTGTCGGAGCATTGCCGTCGGCGCTGTTCGGTCAGGCTCTGATGCCCGTCCTGTACGGCGAGATCGCCCATCAACTGCGCCACGCTCCGGCGCGGGCCCGCGCCACCTACGACCGTGCCCTCCTTGGTCTTCTGCTGGCCGGGGGAGTCCTACTGACCGGCCTCAGCTTCGCTGTCTACCTCGCCGCGCCGAAGGTGTTCGGTCCGCAGTGGTCGGGGGCGAGCAGCATGCTGGCGCTTCTCACCCCATTCCTCATCAGCCAGTTCGCGGTGGCGCCGCTAAGTCAGACCCTGTCCGGCGTGGGCCGCAATCGTCAGCAGCTGATGTGGGACCTCGCACGGTTCTCAGTGACCGTCGCGGCCTTTCTCCCAGTCCTGTCCGGCTGGCTGAGCTGGCAGGAGGGCATCGCACTGTTCTCTATCGCGATGGTCGTGTCCTACGCCGCCCACGTCCTGCTGTCCCGGGCGGCGCTCCACCCCGCGCCGCTGCCCGCCGCACCTGTCGGCACGAGGACTTCCGCGCCGAACGGGCGCCTACCAGAGCCGGTCTCATGACAGGCGCGGCGCAGATCAGGCGCGCGGCAGATATCAGGATTCGACGTCGACCCGGGGAGACGGACAGATGACTGAGGTAGCTGACCAGATCGTGACCGATCGATGGCGGATGCGTGCGCCAACCGTACCTCGACTCGGCCAGACCATTTGTGTGCCGACGGTCCATCCCGTCGGAGATCGCCGGGTGCTCCGTTGCGCCCAACCGATCCTCGACGCCGGGTTCGACATCCATTTCATCTGGCTGGGCGGTGAGCCCGGAGACGCCCGCCCGCACGCCCGGGTCAGCGAGACCCGGCTTCCCGAAGTGCGGTCCTTCCGGGACCGGCTCCGGCTGGTACCCCGGGTTGCGGCTCTCGCTCGCGAACTGGACGCGGACGCGTGGCACATCCACGACTACTACCTGTTGGCGCATGCTCGCCGCTGGGCCCGGCGTACCGACCGGCCAGTGCTCTACGACGTTCACGAGTACTACCCGGAGTACTACTCCGAACGGTTCGCCGCCCCCACCTGGGTGCAACGAACAGCGAAGCACCTCGTGGCCGGGGTGGAACGGCGTCACGCCGTCCGCCTCGGCGCGGCGAACGCGGTCAGCGAGGAACTGGCGGAGCGGTTCCGCGCGTGTGGCGTACCGGCCATCGCCACGCCGAACTATCCGTCGACGGAAGCGTTTCACCATCCGGCTCGGGAACTCACTCCCGACCTGCTGCGGCGTGTGATCCACACCGGCAATCTGACCACCCAGTACGGCGCCGACGTGCTCGTCCACCTGGCGGTGGAGCTGGCACAGATCGCGCCGGACGTGGAACTGCTGGCGATCTCGCGTTTTCCGTCCGAGGCGGATCGGCGGCGCTTCACGGCGTCGTTGGCCCGGGCCGGCCGACCGGCGAATCTGACGATGCTCGACCTGGTGCCGGCGCACGAGGTCGCCGGTCTGCTTGCCACCTGTGGGATCGGGCTATCGATGATGCAGGACGTAGGGGAGGCGAGGCTTTCGGTCAACTCCAAGTTCTACGAGTACGCGAGCATGGGCCTGGCGATCGTCACATCCGACCTGCCCGCCGCGCGCCGCTTCATGGCGGCGTCGGCGGTGGGGCAGTGCGTTCCCGCCGATCGCCCGGAACTCTTCGCCCGGGCGATTGGCGATCTGATCGCCAACGCCGGGGATACATGCGGCGCGGTCAACCGGGCCGCCCCGCGGGCCCGGGAGGAGCTCTCCTGGGAGCGTACCTGCGCACCGCGGATCCAGTCGCTGGTCCGACAGCTCATCCCAGGGGCGGACAGTGCACGAAGCCGGAAACACCCGGCGTCTCAGCCCGAACCGACACCTGGCTCGGTGTAGCCGCGCCCGGCGGCGCTCGTTGTCGCGTTTGCGAAGTTTGCGTTGCTATGACCGATTCGGCTCGTTGGATTGTCAGTGAGTGTGCCAACCTCGACGAACGGGGGTTCCGCGTGACTGCGCTACCTGCTGGAGGCCGGGTCCTGATAACCGGCGGGACGGGTTCCTTCGGCCGGACCATGGTGCGCCGGCTCCTCGACGGTGACGTCGCGGAAGTCCGGGTGCTGAGCCGGGACGAGGCCAAACAGGACACCATGCGCCGGGAGATCGGCGACGACCGGGTGCGTTATCACGTCGGGGACGTGCGCGACCTCCGGTCCGTCCTGCTCGCTAGTCGGGGCGTCGACCATGTCTTCCACGCGGCGGCACTCAAGCAGGTGCCCTCCTGCGAGTTCTTCCCGTTGGAGGCGGTGCGCACCAACATCCTCGGCAGCGCCAACGTGGTGGAGGCGGCCGAGGCCAACGAGGTGTCCTCGGTGGTCCTGCTCAGCACCGACAAGGCCGTCTGCCCGGTCAACGCCATGGGGCTGAGCAAGGCCCTGATGGAGAAGGTCGCCCAGGCGCACGCCCGGAACCACCCCGACAGCCGGACGGTGGTCTCCTGCGTCCGCTACGGCAACGTGATGTACTCCCGCGGTTCAGTCATCCCGCTGTTCATTGAGCAGGTCAAGGCCGGCCGGGCACCGACCGTGACCGACCCCGCGATGACCCGCTTCCTCATGTCGCTGGACGACTCGGTGGAACTGGTCGAGCACGCGTTCCAGCGGGCCCGTTCCGGCGACGTGTTCATCCGCAAGGCGCCCGCCTGCACGATCGGCGATCTGGCCGAGGCGGTCTGCCAGCTGTTCGAGGTGCCGGCCAAACTGGAGGTCATCGGCCTGCGGCACGGCGAGAAACAGCACGAGACCCTGGCCACGCGGGAAGAACTCACCCGGGCCGAGGACTTCGGTGACTTCTTCCGGGTGCCGATGGACACTCGGGACCTGAACTACGCGCTCTACGTCTCCGAAGGGAAACTGCGGGAGGCACCGGTCGCGGACTTCACCTCCGCCAACGCGCCCCGGCTGGCCGTTCCGGAGATCGTCGAGTTGCTGAAGACGCTGCCGGAGGTCCGAGCGGAGCTCGCCCTGCGCGACCCGGTGCTGGCGTGCTGAGGCTCGCCGTCACCGGTGCCGGTGGGTTCCTCGGCTGGCATGTCCGGGTTCTGCTGCACGCCCTCGGCTGGCCGGAGCCGGTGGTGCTCACCAGTGCCGAGCTGGCCGACCCGGCGGCCGTCGCCGACCGGGTCAGCGGACTCGACAGGGTGCTGCACCTGGCGGGGGTGAACCGGGCCGACGATCCGGCGGAAGTGGCGGCCGGCAACGTACGGCTGGCCACCAGGCTGGCCGAAGGGATGCGCGCGGCGCCCGTGCCGCCGGGCGGCGTGACCTTCGCCAACTCCGTGCAAGCCGGAAACGGCACGCCGTACGGGGACGGCAAGGCTGCCGCGGCGGACATCCTGGCCGGCACCGGCCTGCCCTTCGACGACGTTCGCCTGCCCAATCTGTACGGCGAGCACGGCCGGCCCCGGTACAACTCTGTCGTGGCGACGTTCTGCCAGCTGCTCGCCGAGGGTGGCCGGCCGGACGTGCAGCAGGACCGGCAGTTGGACCTGGTGCACGTCACCGACGCGGCGGCCCGGCTCATCGGCGCTCCGGCCGCAGGCTCGTGGGATCCGGCGCTGCCCGCGCTGCGGATCGGCGTCCGGGAACTTGCCGGGCGGCTCACCGAGACGGCCAACGCCTACCGGACCGGGGACATTCCGCTGTTGCCGGACCGGCACGACGTCCGACTGTTCAACACCTACCGGTCGCACTGCTTCCCGGCGCACTACCCGATGCCGTTGACCCGCCGGGCCGATGCCCGGGGCGAACTGGTCGAGACGGTACGCGCCCACAGCGGGGCGGGCCAGACGTTCTGCTCCACCACCAACCCCGGCGTCACCCGGGGTGAGCACTTTCACCTGGCCAAGATCGAGCGTTTTGTCGTGCTGCGTGGGACTGCAGATATCAGTCTGCGCCGGGTCGGCGAGGACGAGGTGGTCCGGTTCCCGGTGTCTGGAGACGAGCCGGTGCTGGTGGACATGCCGACCATGTGGGCACACAAGCTGGTCAACACCGGCACCGACGAGCTGGTCACCCTGTTCTGGACGAACGAGCTGTTCGACCCGCAGCGACCGGACACCTGGCCCGAACCGGTGGAGGCGATCCGGCCGGCGCCGCTGGCGGCCACGGTATGAAGGTCGGCCTGGTCAGCCAGTGGTACGCGCCGGAGAGTGCGTTCATCCCGGGCAACCTGGCGAACGGGCTGGCCGAGCGGGGCCATGACGTGCGGGTGCTCACCACATTCCCGAGCTATCCGCTCGGCCGGATCTACCCGGGCTGGCGGCAGCGCTGGCGGCACCGGGAGACTCACGGCCGGGTGGCGGTGCGGCGGGTGCCCTCGTACCCGAGCCACGACACTTCCGCCGTCCGCCGAGTGCTGAGCTACCTGTCCTTCGCGGCGAGCAGCACGGTCGCCGCCGGCTGGCTACGGGACGCCGACGTCACCTACGTCTACCATCCGCCGCCGACGGCAGCCGCAGTTGCGGCGCTGCTCCGCCTGGCCCGACGGACGCCGGTCGTGCTGCACGTCCAGGATCTATGGCCCGAGTCGGTGCTCGCGTCCGGGATGGTGTCCGCCGGCTGGGCCGGGCATCGGCTGGAACGCGGCCTTGACACGCTGATGCGCGGCACCTACCGCCTCGCCAGCGCCATCGTGGTCATCTCGCCTGCGATGGCGGACCTGGTGGTGCGACGGGGCGCCGACCCGGCCCGGGTGCGCGTGATCTGGAACTGGACCGACGACGTGCTCTTCCGGCCGGTGCCGGCGACCACCGAGGCGCGGGAGGCCCTCGGCCACCGTGGCCGCTGCACGGTGATGTTCGCCGGCAACCTCGGCCCCCTGCAGGGGATCAAGACGGCCATCCGGGCTGCCGCCGGCGCCCGGGACCGGATCGACCTGGTGCTGGTCGGCTCCGGCGCGGGCGAGGACGGCGCTCGGCGGCTTGCCGCCGACCTGGGCGCCGACAACGTCCGCTTCGTCGGACGGCGGCCCCCCGAGCAGATGGCCGACCTGTACGCGGCCGCGGACTGGCAACTGGTCTGTCTGCGCGACCTGCCCGCCCTGGCGGGCACCATCCCGTCGAAGCTTCAGGCGGCGCTGGCCTGTGGCGTACCTGTGATCGCCTCGGCCGGCGGTGACGCCGCCGCCCTGGTCGCGTCGAGCGGGGTCGGGCTGGTCGCCGTCCCGGACGACCCGGTCGGGCTCGCCGTGCGGTTCACCGAGGCGGCGACGATGCCGGCGGCGGCCCGGACGGAGCTGGGCCGGCGGGCCCGGCAGCTCTATCGGGAACGGATGTCGCTGCGGGTAGGCGTGGACCAGTTCGAGGACATTCTGACCAAGGTGGCGGAACGGAGAGGACCGGCATGACCCGGATCATGACCGTGGTGGGCACCCGACCGGAGATCATCCGGCTGTCCCGGGTGATCGCCCGGCTTGAGGACACTGTCGACCACGTGCTGGTGCACACCGGCCAGAACTGGGACACCACCCTCTCCGACGTCTTCTTCAAGGAGCTGCGGCTGCGCGACCCGGACCGGTTCCTGCGGGTCGACACATCGTCGCTCGGTCGAGTGCTCGGCGGCGTCCTGGTCGGCGTGGAGAGCGCGCTCGCCGAGCTGCGGCCGGACGCCCTCCTGGTGCTGGGCGACACCAACAGCTGCATCGCGGCTCTGATGGCCCGCCGGATGCGGGTGCCGGTCTACCACATGGAGGCCGGCAACCGCTGCTTCGACCTCAACGTGCCGGAGGAGACCAACCGGCGGCTGGTCGACCACGTCGCCGATTTCAACCTCGTCTACACCGAGCACGCTCGGCGCAACCTGCTGGCCGAAGGGCTGTACCCGCGCCGCATCCTGCTCACCGGCTCGCCGATGCGGGAGGTGCTGGAGCACTACCGGGACGAGATCGAGACCTCGACCGTCCTCCGCCAGCTCGACCTCGTCGCCGGGCGGTACTTCGTGGTCAGCGCGCACCGGGAGGAGAACGTCGACGACCAGGCCCGACTCCGCCGGCTGCTCGACTGCCTTGTGGCGGTACGCGACCGCTGGGGCTACCCGGTGCTGGTCTCCACCCACCCGCGTACCCGTAAGCGGATCGAGGCGGCGACGCCGGACGCGGCCGCCCTCGCCGGGATCGCCTTCCACGAGCCGTTCGGTCTCTTCGACTACGTGCACCTGCAGACGCGGGCGTACTGCACGCTGTCGGACAGCGGCACGATCAGCGAGGAGGCCGCCATCCTCGGCTTCCCGGCCGTGACGCTACGCGAGTCGATCGAACGCCCCGAGGCGCTGGACGCCGGTGGCATCATCATGACCGGCCTGGACCCGCAGGGCGTGGTGGAGGCGGTCGAGGTGACGGTGGACCAGGTGGCCGCCCACGGGGTGCCGTGCCCGGTCGACTACCAGGTCCGCGATACGTCGCGGCGGGTGGTGGACTTCATCCTCTCCACCGTCCGCCGGCACCACGACTGGGCCGGCATCCGGCGCTAATGGACGTCGGTCAGCGAGCCGGTACGCCCTTGACCACCGCACCCTCCGGCACGTCCCGGACGACGCAGGCGCCGGCGCCGACGGTGGCGTCCCGGCCCACCCGCAGGCCTTGCAGCACGGCCGCGGTCGTGCCGACCAACACGCCCTCGTCCACCCGGCAGTCGCCGGAGACGGCGGCGAGCGGGTTCACCGAGACGAAGTCGGCCAGGACCGAGTCGTGGCCCACCGTCGAGTTCTGGTTGAGGTGCACGTGCCGGCCGATGGTGACGTTGGTGGTGACTCGGGCGCCGGGAAAGGCGACGAAGCCCGGTCCGAACTCGGTGGCGGGCCCGGCCGTTGCGGTCGGGTGGACCAGGCCGGCGGCCGGTGTCCCGTACCGGTCGACGCGGGCCGCGACCGCCCGCCGGACCCGTGGGTCGCCGATCCCGATCACGTGGTGGGTGCCGGGCGGCGCGTCCCGCAGCCAGTCGGTCCCGCCGAGATAGGGGACTTCCAGCCGCTGGACGCGTTTCAGGTTCTCCTCCGAGGGCCGGTCGTCGACGAAGCCGAGCAGCCGCCACCCCGGTCCGGTCGGGCCGGCGTTCACGTCCAGCGCGATCGTCAGGATCTCCCGACCGTGCCCCCCGCAGCCGATGACCACCAGCGGTACGGTCACGACGTCGCCCTTCCCGCCCGCTCTGTCAGGAAGTCGTCGATGGTGCCGAGCACGCGGGCGATCTGTTGCTCGGTGAGCGAGCTGCCACTGGGTAGGGCCAATCCGTCGGCGAAGAGCCGGTCGGCCGCCCCGGTCAGCAGGCTCTCCGCGCCAGCGTACGCCGGTTGCCGGTGCATCGGTTTCCAGACCGGGCGGGTCTCGATGGCCCGGTCGGCGAGATGGTCGGCCAGTTCCTCCACCCGCCAGCCGGATCGCGCGGCATTCACTGTCAGCACGGTGAGCCAGCAGTTGGCATCGCGGTCCTCGGCGCCGAGCAGCGTGACCCCCGGTACGGGTGCGAAGAGCTTCGCGTACCGGTCGCGGAGCTGCCGCCGGCGGGCGATCATCCCGTCGAGCCGGAGCAGTTGGGCACGGCCCAGCGCGGCGAGCAGGTTGCTCAACCGGTAGTTGTAGCCGGTCTCCCGGTGCTCGTAGTGCCGGGCCGGTTCCCGGGCCTGGGTGGACAGCTGCCGCGCCCGAGTGAGCAGCGCCAGGTCGTCGGAGACCAGCATGCCCCCGCCCGAGGTGGTCATGATCTTGTTGCCGTTGTAGGAGAGCACGCCTGCGCGGCCGAAGGAGCCGGCCGCCCGGCCACCGTGGATGGCACCCAGTGCTTCCGCGGCGTCCTCGACGACCGGGACCTGCGCGGTGGCGCAGACCGGCAGCAGCGCGGTGTAGTCGGCGCAACTGCCGAAGAGGTCGACCGGGACGACCGCCCCGACCCGCTGTCCGCAGGCGTGGAGCCGAGCCAGCACCTCGGCGACGAGGGCGACATCGAGGTTGCCGGTCTGCGGGTCACAGTCCACGAAGACCGGTCGGGCCCCGGTGTAGCGGACCGCGTTGGCCGTCGCGACGAACGTCAACGTCGGCACGATGACCACGTCGCCCGGTCCGACCCCGACGCCGAGCAGCGCCAGGTGCAGCGCGGCGGTGCCGGAGCTGACCGCGACGGCGCCCTGCGTGCC
This sequence comes from Micromonospora sp. CB01531, assembly GCF_001905095.1. GTDB lineage: Bacteria > Actinomycetota > Actinomycetes > Mycobacteriales > Micromonosporaceae > Micromonospora. The sequence goes on along the minus strand of NZ_LWLS01000127.1, from coordinate 177,393 downwards.
GACCCGGTCCGCGACCTCCCGCTCGAAGGCGTCGAGATCCGGACCGACCGGCGCAATCCAGCCGGACCGCAGCGCCGCGATCAGGTACCACTCCTCGAGCGGCCCGACATCGGGCGCGGACAGGTGGATGGTCCATCGGTCACCTCCGCCGGGAGTCGTCATACCGGCGCCCGGTCCCGGCCACCAGCCTCGACCAGGCTCCGCGTACCGAGGAACTCGGGCGCGGTGGCGCTGCCCGCCGCGGAGATCCCGTCGCGCCGCAGGACTGTCCGGACCGTGGCGAGGAGGATGGCGAGGTCGATCCGCAGATTCCTGCTGTCCACGTACCGGACGTCGAGGTCCAGCTTTGCCTCCCAGGTCAGGCTGTTCCGGCCGTTCACCTGGGCCAGTCCCGTCATACCAGGCCGTACCTCGTGCCGCCGGGCCTGCCAGGGGGAGTAGCGGGCAAGGTACTCAGGCAGCAGAGGACGCGGGCCCACCAGGCTCATGTCCCCGCGCAGCACGTTCCACAGGGTCGCGAGCTCGTCCAGGCTGCTGGCCCGCAGAAAGCGGCCCAGCGGGGTGAGCCGGTCGGCGTCCGCGACCAGACCGCGCCGCGGGTCGATCGGCAGCATCGAACGGAACTTGACAAGCTCGAAGATGGTGTCGTCCCGACCGATGCGGGCCTGCCGGAACAGGACGGGCCGGCCGAGTCCGACGGCCACCACGAGCGCCACCAGTGCCATCAGCGGCGCGGTGAGGACGAGCAGGACCAGCGCCGCCACCACGTCAATTGTGCGCTTGAGACGATCCGGCCGGGTTCGAGCCGTCGGGCGGACCGGCGCGTCCAGCAGAGCGGACGTCGGCATCGTCGCCACCTCCACGTGTTCCATCACCGTCGGTTACCGAAAGGTTCTATCAGCCATAAAACAGTCAAAACCGGCGAAACGCGGATCCGCCGTCGGACACGGACAGTTCAACCGATGTTGCCGGGCAGAGGACGCGGCCTCGGGCGTGGTCGCGCGATTCCCCGCCCAGCCGTCGGCAGTAGAGTGCTCCGGGGTCGACCGGTGAGAGGAGAGGCGTTGCTGCACCTCAGGGTGATCGTGCCCCCGGAGCAGTCGCGCGCCGTCGTCGACCTGTTGGCGGCCGATCCCGGCGTGACCCATCTCGTGGTGCTGCCCGGTGTCGCCCAACAGCCGGCCGGCGACTACCTCACCTGCGACGTGGTCCGGGAGAGCGCCGACAACGTCCTGCGGCGGCTCCAGGAACTCGGCGTCGAGGCGCGTGGCGGCATCTCCGCCGACGACGTCGAGGTGACGCTCTCGGCGGCGGCGGAACGGGCCGCCCGGGAGGCGCCGGGGCACGGGGAGGATGCACTGGTCTGGGACGAGATCGCCGCGAAGACCGGCGAGCAGACGGTGCTCAGCGGGACATTCCTGGCTCTCATCATGGTGGCCACGATGATCGCCGGTATCGGCGTGCTGCTCGACCAGCCGATCCTGATCGTCGGGGCGATGGTGGTCGGCCCCGAATTCGGCCCGCTCGCCGCACTCAGCGTCGCACTGCTGCGGCGCAACTGGCGAGTGGTCGGCCGGTCGGTGCAGGCCCTGGTCGTCGGGTTCCTGGCCGCAATGCTGGTGACTGTGCTGAGCACCTGGGCGTTGACCGCGGCAGGTCTGGTCAGCCGGGCCACGCTGCTGGCGCCCCGGCCGCTGACCGACTTCATCTGGCGGCCGGACGCACTCTCCTGGGTGGTCGGCCTGCTCGCCGGTGTCGCCGGCATGCTCTCCCTGACCTCGAAGAAGTCCGGCGCGCTGGTCGGGGTGCTGATCTCGGTGACCACCGTGCCGGCCGCCGCGAACGTGGCCGTGGCGGCGGCGTACGGCGTATGGCAGGAGGCGGCAGGTTCGTCGCTCCAGCTGATGATCAACCTGCTCGCGATCGTGCTGGCCGGCCTTGCCACCCTGGTCGTACAGCAGCTGTGGTGGTGGCGAATCCGCCACCGGGCGGCCGGATACCGGGCCGCCGGGGGCTGAGCCGGCTCAGGCCCAGTCGTCGCCCGCTGCCAGCCGCCGGGTGAGCAGGTCCCGCAGCGCCATCGACTCCCCGTCCCGGCCACCGCGCCCGACAACCAGTGGCGGCGGGGACGGCTCGGGGTCGGCCCCGAGCAGCCGCGACCGGAGGCTGGGCGGCACGGTCAGCAGATAGAACCGGCCCTCGGCGTCGACCGCCCGACTGCGCGCCCGGTCCACGTACCACCCCGTCAGCCGGGTGCGGTAATGGGCGCGGCCGTCGTAGGACGTCACGGTCAGCCGGTCCGGGCGCAGGCCGCGCCGGGTCGCCTCGGCCGCGAACCGGGCCACCAGCTCCGCCGCCTCGGCCTGCTCGGCGGCGCGCTGCCGGGCGTCGGCCTCGGCGTGCGCCCGCACCGCGCGGCGCTGCCGCTCCCGCCACTCCAGGCCCTCGTCCGCCACGTGTGCCACGGTACGCGGGCCTTGCCGGCCCGCCGCCGGGACGCCCTCGCAGCACGGCTGGCCGTGAGCCGTCCGGTGCCCGCGCCGCCTCAACCGGCGCGCCCGGTCCGCCACCCGGTGCCGTCAGCTCCGGGCGGTCCGCTTCCGGTCGCGCTGTCGAGCTGACGCGTTCCGGCGATCCGTTGACGACGTCAGCTCGACAGCGTGGCCCGAGGTCAGGCCAGGCCGGCGCGGCGCAGCGCGTCCGCCATGGCGCTGTTGGCCGGGGCCGGTGCTCCGCCGCCGCGCCCCGGCCGCTGCTGCGGCCCACCGCGCGAGCCACCCCGGTCCCCGCGCGGCGCACCGCCCTGACCGCCGCGCTGACCGTCGCCCTGACCACCGCGTTGACCGTCGCCCTGGCCGCCGCGCTGGCCGCCCCGCGCGCCGCCGCCCTGGCCACCGCGCTCCCGCCGGCCGTCAGCCGGGCGGCCACCGCCGGCGGGCGCCTCGTCGTCCAGCCGCAGGCTCAGCGAGATGCGCTTGCGGGGTACGTCGACGTCGAGCACCCGGACCCGGACCACGTCGCCGGACTTCACCACGTCCCGCGGGTCCTTCACGAAGGTGTGCGACATGGCCGACACGTGCACCAGACCGTCCTGGTGCACGCCGACGTCGACGAACGCGCCGAACGCGGCCACGTTGGTGACCACACCCTCCAGCACCATCCCGGGCTTCAGGTCACCGATCGTCTCGACCCCCTCGACGAACGTCGCCGTCCGGAACTCGGGGCGCGGGTCGCGGCCGGGCTTCTCCAGCTCGGCGAGGATGTCGGTGACGGTGGGCAGGCCGAACGTCTCGTCGACGAAGTCGGTCGCCTTCAGCCCGCGCAGGATCCGGCTCTGCCCGATCAGCGAGCGGACGTCCTGCCCGGTGTGGGCGAGGATCCGCCGCACCACCGGGTACGACTCGGGGTGCACGCTGGAGGAGTCCAGCGGGTCGTCGCCGCCGGGGATGCGCAGGAAGCCCGCGCACTGTTCGAACGCCTTCGGCCCGAGCCGGGGCACCTTCCTCAGGTCGGCCCGGGTGCGGAACGGCCCGTTGGCGTCCCGGTGCAGCACGATGTTCTCCGCCAGCCCGGCACCGATGCCGGAGACCCGGGTCAGCAGGGGAGCAGAGGCGGTGTTGACGTCGACGCCGACCGCGTTGACGCAGTCCTCGACCACCGCGTCCAGCGAGCGGGACAGCTTCACCTCGGACAGGTCGTGCTGGTACTGCCCGACGCCGATCGAGCGTGGGTCGATCTTCACCAGCTCGGCGAGCGGGTCCTGGAGGCGGCGGGCGATGGAGACCGCGCCGCGCAGCGATACGTCCAGCTCGGGCAGCTCCTGCGAGGCGTACGCGGAGGCGGAGTAGACCGACGCGCCGGCCTCGGACACCACCACCTTGGTCAGCTTCAGCTCCGGGTGCCGCTTGATCAGGTCGCCGGCCAGCTTGTCGGTCTCCCGGCTGGCGGTGCCGTTGCCGATCGCGATCAGCTCCACCTGGTGCGCCGCGGCCAGCTTGGCGAGGACGTCGATCGAGGCGTCCCACTGCCGGCGCGGCTCGTGCGGGTAGATCGTGTGGGTGGCGACCACCTTGCCGGTGGCGTCCACCACCGCCACCTTCACGCCGGTCCGCAGACCCGGGTCCAGGCCCATGGTCGCCCGGGTGCCGGCGGGCGCGGCCAGCAGCAGGTCGCGCAGGTTGGTCGCGAACACCCGCACGGCCTCCTCCTCGGCCGCCTGCCAGAGCCGCATCCGCAGGTCCGCGCCGAGGTGGATGAGGATCCGGGTCCGCCAGGCCCAGCGCACCGTGTCGGTCAGCCACTTGTCCGCCGGGCGCCCCTGGTCGCTGACCCCGAACCGGCCGGCGATCGCCGCCTCGTACCGGGTCGGGCCGCTGGCCACGGCGTCGGAGTTACCCTCCGACTCCGGGTCCATGGTCAGGTCGAGCACGCCCTCCTTCTCGCCGCGCAACATGGCGAGGATCCGGTGCGAGGGTAGCTTCGGGTACGGCTCGGCGAAGTCGAAGTAGTCGGCGAACTTGGCGCCGGCGCTCTCCTGGCCGTCGCGTACCCGGGAGACCAGCCGGCCCCGCGACCACATCTGCTCCCGCAGCGTGCCGATCAGGTCGGCGTCCTCGGCGAACCGCTCGATGAGGATGGCCCGGGCGCCCTCCAGCGCGGCGGCCGGGTCGGCCACCCCCCGGTCCGCGTCGACGTAGCCGGCGGCCGCCTCCCGCGGGTCCAGCGTCGGGTCGCCGAGCAGTGCGTCGGCCAGGGGCTCCAGCCCGGCCTCGCGGGCGATCTGCGCCCGGGTCCGCCGCTTGGGCTTGTACGGCAGGTAGATGTCCTCGAGCCGGGACTTCGAGTCGGCCGCCATGATCTGCGCTTCCAGCGCCTCGTCGAGCTTGCCCTGGGACCGGATCGACTCCAGCACCGCGGCGCGTCGCTCGTCCAGCTCGCGCAGGTAGCGCAGCCGCTCCTCGAGGGTGCGCAGCTGCGCGTCGTCGAGTGAGCCGGTGGCCTCCTTGCGGTATCGGGCGATGAACGGCACGGTGGCGCCGCCGTCGAGCAGCTCCACGGCCGCCCGCACCTGACGTTCGGCGACGCTGAGCTCGTCGGCGATCCGCTGATGAACAGACTGGGTCACGATCTGATCCGCCTTCTCGGGTGGGTTCCGTCGTGCATTCTGCCGTCCGCCCCCGACGTCCGCGCCACCCCGTCCACGGCGAGTCGCCGCGCGGGCGCAGCATCGACCCGTCGCTGCTGGCCGGTTCGCTGCGCTACCGTGGGCGATCATGGAACAACCTGCGGATCCGCGGGCCCGACGGCTCTTCGGCGGCAGCGCCCGGGCGCTCGGCGACCTGGCCGCCAGCCCGTTCCGGACCGACCGGGACCGGATCGTCGCGTCGCCGTTCTTCACCCGCCTGGGCGGGGTGACCCAGGTGGTCAGCCCGGGCGGGTCCGGCCTGCTGGTGCACAACCGGCTCACCCACAGCCTGAAGGTCGCCCAGGTGGCCCGGGCGATCGCCGAGCGGCTGACCGCCGAGGAGGCGCACCGCGAGCTGCTGGAGAAGCTGGGTGGCTGCGACCCGGACGTGGTGGAGGCCGCCGCGCTCGCCCACGACCTCGGCCATCCGCCGTTCGGGCACCTGGGGGAGCGGGTGCTGGACCGGCTGGCCCGCCAGCGCCTCGGGCTGCCCGACGGCTTCGAGGGCAACGCCCAGTCGTACCGGATCGTCACCAGTACGGAGATCCGGGGCGCGGCGACCACCGGCCTGGACCTGACGGCGGCGGTCCGGGCGGCGATGCTGAAGTATCCGTGGACCCGCCTGGACCACCCGGACCCGCACCCGCGACACCTCCACCCGGCGCCCCGCGGCGCGGCCGCCCCGCCCGACGACTCGGAGAGCGGGTCGGCGAAGTTCGGCGCGTACCGGACCGAGGTGGACGACCTGCGGCAGGCCCGGGAGCCGTTCGCCGGCCGGATCCCGGACTGGCAGCAGACCCCGGAGGCGTCCATCATGGACACCGCCGACGACATCGCGTACGCCATCCACGACGTGGAGGACTTCTACCGGGTCGGGGTGCTCCAGCAGGGCGCGGTGGCCGCCGAGCTGATGGCCTGGCAGCGGGAGAGCGGCCACTTCCGGGCGATCACCGGCGCCGCGCTGACCGCCGCCGGCCGGCGCCCCGGGGCGGCCATCGAACGGCTGCGCCGCCAGCTGCACCGCAAGGACGCCTGGATCGCCGACGACGAGGCGTTCGCCGCCGCCGTGGAACACGTCCGCGAGGAACTGGTGGAGGGGCTGCTGGCGCTGCCGTTCGACGGGTCGATCGAGGCGGAGCAGTACGTGGCCCGCTTCTCCGCCCGCTGGTCCACCCGGTTCGTCGAGGCCATCACGCTGACCCCGGAGCCGGACGTGCGCTCCGGCCACGTGCTGCTGGCCAAGGCGCAGTGGCACGAGGTGCAGGTGCTCAAGTTCGTCCACCACCGGTTCGTGCTGGCCCGCCCCGACCTGGCCCTGCACCAGCGGGGCCAGGCGCGGCTGCTGGGCAGCCTGGTGGAGGCGCTCTGGGAGTGGCTGCTCGACCCGGAGGAGGAGTCCCGGTTGCCCCGCCGGCTGCACGACCTCGTCGAACTGGCGGAGGCGGAGCTGCACCCGCGTACGCCGGACCGGATCGGCCGGGCCCGCGGCCGGGCGATCGTCGACTTCGTCGCCCAGCTCACCGACGGGCAGGCGGTGGCGATGCTGGACGCGCTCTCCGGCCGCTCCGGCGCGCTCTGGACCGACGCCTTCGTGCTCTGATCAGGCGACCGCCTGCCACCAGCCGTCCACCGGCGGCGGGTCGTCCACCACGACGCGCTCGCCCGGGCGTGGCACCGCCAGCCGGACGTCGCGGGCCTTCGCCTCGGCCCACAGCCGGTCCACCGGCTCGGACCAGTCGTGCAGGGCGAGGTTGAAGGTGGCCCAGTGCACCGGGAGGAGCAGGTCGCCGCGCAGGTCGAGGTGGGCGGCGACGGCCTCCTCCGGGAACATGTGGATGCTCGGCCAGGCCCGGTCGTACGCACCGATCTGCATCAGCGTGACGTCGAACGGACCGTGCTCGGCGCCGATGCCGGCGTAGCCGTCGAAGTAGCCGGAGTCGCCGGTGTAGAAGACCTTCCGGTGCGCCCCGGCCACCACCCAGGAGCTCCACAGCGTGCCGTCGCGGCGCAGCCCGCGCCCGGAGAAGTGCTGGGCGGCGGTGGCGGTGACGGTCAACCCGCCGACCCGGTGGCTCTCCGACCAGTCCAGCTCGACGATCCGCCCCGCCGGTACGCCCCACCGGTCCAGGTGGGCACCGACGCCGAGCGGAACCAGGAACGGCGCGGACTGGTGGGCGAGCAGCCCGCGCACGGTGGCCAGGTCCAGGTGGTCGTAGTGGTCGTGGGAGATGAGGATGGCGTCGACGGGGGGCAGCTCGTCGAGGCGTACCGGCGGCTGGTGGATGCGGCGCGGCCCGATCCGGGCCGACGGGGAGCAGCGGTCGCTCCACACCGGGTCGAGCAGCACCCGGTGTCCCTCGATCTCGACCAGGGCCGACGCGTGGCCGTACCAGACGATGCTCAGCTCGCGGGCGGTGTCCGCCGGGGCCGGGTCGGCCGGCCGCAGCAGCGGGACGGGACCGTCCGGCCGCCGCTTCTGCTTGCCGAACAGCAGCTCCCTGAGCAGGTTGCGGCCCGGGTCGGCGACCATCGTCCGGGTGCCCGCCGGGTTGTGGAAGGTGCCGTCGCGGAACTGGGGGGAGCGGGCGGCACGGGCCGCCCGGGCACCGGTGAGCCGGCCCCCGAGCTGCAGCGGCACGTCCCGGCCCACCCAGGCCACCCCGGCCAGGGCGGCCACGCCGGCCATCCGCCACAGCCGCCGGCCCAGCGCCCGCTCGACCGCCTGCTCCTCGGTTGTGCCCATCGCCGTCCCCTCCCGTGTCCCGCAGGCCACTGCGGCCGCCCGGGCCGCCGCCGAGTACACGGTAGCCACCCGCGCGCCGGTTCGCCTCCGTTGATCACCACCATTCGATCACCACCGTCCGGCTCACGGCGTGAGCACGACCTTGACGCAGCCGTCCCGCTTCTGCTGGAACATCTCGTACGCCTGCGGCTCCTGCGCCAGCGGCAGCCGGTGGGTACGCAGGTCCTCGACGTCCAGCGGGTCGTCGGCGCCGGCGAGCAGCGGCAGGATCTCGTCGACCCCCGCCTTGTCGGTCATGGCCTGCCTTCATGCCTCTTTGTCCCCTCTTCGGTGCCGTCCACGGGGCTGCTACCCGCGACGAGGGACTTGAACCGGCGGGCCGCCCGTCACCCGGCTCCCGGCGGCCGGCGACTCCGGGTCCCGCGGCCTCGCTGACGCCGGACAGTTGGGTGTGCGGGGACGCTACGAACTTGATGACCCAAACGACTGACCTCGGCCGAGGACCGCGGGCGAACCGGACCGAGGACGGCAAGCGGGGACCTGCGGCCGATACCGAGCGGGCGACGGGCCGAGGACCAAGCGGGCGACAGGCCGAGGGCCGAGCCGCAGTCCTCTCGGCCCATGCCCTGCCGGAGCGGGCTGGTCATCGGCGCCGAATCGGATACGTCATCAAGTTTGTAGCGAGTCGAGAGAAGCATGCCGGCTCGCCGCCGATCGGGGTCGGGAAGGCCGGAGCCGGCCGCGCCCGCGTACTCCCGGAAAAGGCCGACCGCCGCACCCGTGGAAGTGGGTGCGGCGGTCGGTGGGGTCGGACTGCGGGCGGACCCGCCGCGGGGCTCAGGAGCCCGGGGTGCCGGCGCGCTTCGCGGTCGCCTTGAGGTAGTCCCGGTTGAGCCGGCCGATGGTGTTCAGCGGGATGCCCTTCGGGCAGGCCGCCGCGCACTCGCCGATGTTGGTGCAGCCGCCGAAGCCGGCCTCGTCGTGCGCGTCCACCATGCCGATCACCCGGGTGTACCGCTCGGGCTGGCCCTGCGGCAGCAGCGACAGCTGGGTGATCTTGGCGGCGGTGAACAGCATGCCGGAGCCGTTCGGGCAGGCTGCCACGCAGGCGCCGCAGCCGATGCAGGCGGCCGACTCGAAGGCGGCGTCGGCGTCGGCCTTGGCCACCGGGCTGGCGTGGGCCTCCGGGGCGCTGCCGGTCGGCGCGGTGATGTACCCGCCGGCGGCGATGATCTGGTCGAAGGCGTTCCGGTTGACCACCAGGTCCTTGACGACCGGGAAGGCCCGGGCACGCCACGGCTCGATGTCGATCGTGTCGCCGTCGGAGAACTGCCGCATGTGCAACTGGCAGGCGGTGGTGCCGCGCTGCGGCCCGTGCGCCTCGCCGTTGATCATGAGGCTGCACATGCCACAGATGCCCTCGCGGCAGTCGTGGTCGAACGCGACCGGCTCCTCGCCCTGGAGGATCAGCCGCTCGTTGAGCACGTCGAGCATCTCCAGGAAGGACATGTCCGGAGACACGTCGTCGACCTGGTAGGTCACCATCCGACCCTTGTCCTCAGGGCCCTGCTGGCGCCAGATGCGCAGGGTCAGATTCACTTGTAGCTCCGCTGCGTGGGGTGGACGTATTCGAACTGCAGGTCTTCCTTGTGCAGCACGGGCTGGTCGCCGGTGTACTCCCAGGCCGCCACGTAGGCGAACCGGTCGTCGTCGCGCTGCGCCTCACCGTCCGGGGTCTGGTGCTCGGCCCGGAAGTGGCCGCCGCAGGACTCCTCGCGGTGCAGGGCGTCGATGCACATGAGCTCGGCCAGCTCGAAGAAGTCGGCCACCCGGCCGGCCTTCTCCAGCGACTGGTTGAGCCCCTCGCCGTCGCCTGGGACGCGGACCCGCTGCCAGAACTGCTCGCGCAGCGCGCGGATCTCGTCGATCGCCTTGCGCAGCCCGGCCTCGCTGCGCTCCATGCCGCAGTGCTCCCACATGATCTGGCCCAGCTCCCGGTGGAACGAGTCCACGGTCCGGTCGCCGTTGATGGAGAGCAGCTTCTGGATCCGCTCCTCGACGGCCGCGCGGGCCGCCACCACCTCGGGGTGGCTGGCGTCGACCTGCTCGAACGAGCCGGCGTTCGCCAGGTAGTTGGGCAGGGTGTTCGGCAGCACGAAGTAGCCGTCCGCCAGGCCCTGCATCAGCGCCGAGGCGCCGAGCCGGTTCGCGCCGTGGTCGGAGAAGTTCGCCTCGCCGATCACGAACAGGCCCGGGATGCTCGACTGGAGGTCGTAGTCCACCCAGAGGCCACCCATCGTGTAGTGCACGGCGGGGTAGATCCGCATCGGGACCTCGTACGGGTCCTCGCCGGTGATCCGCTCGTACATCTCGAAGAGGTTGCCGTACTTCGCCTCGATGGCCTTGCGGCCGAGCCGGTTGATCGCGTCGGCGAAGTCCAGGTAGACGCCGAGCCCGCTCGGGCCGACGCCACGCCCCTCGTCGCAGACGTTCTTCGCGGCGCGGGAGGCGATGTCGCGGGGGACCAGGTTGCCGAAGGAGGGGTAGATCCGCTCCAGGTAGTAGTCGCGCTCGTCCTCGGGGATGTCCTTGGCGGGGCGGTCGTCGCCCTTGGCCTTCGGCACCCACACCCGGCCGTCGTTGCGCAGCGACTCGCTCATCAGGGTCAGCTTCGACTGGTGGTCGCCTGAGACCGGGATGCAGGTCGGGTGGATCTGCGTGTAGCAGGGGTTGGCAAAGTGCGCGCCCTTGCGGTGCGCCCGCCAGGAGGCGGTGACGTTGCAGCCCTTGGCGTTGGTGGAGAGGTAGAAGACGTTGCCGTAGCCGCCGGAGGCGAGCACCACGGCGTCGGCCATCTCGGTGGTGATCTCACCGGTGACCAGGTCGCGCACCACGATGCCGCGCGCCCGGCCGTCGACGACGACCAGCTCCAACATCTCGTGCCGGGCGTTCATCTCCACGTTGCCCAGGCCGATCTGCCGCTCCAGGGCCTGGTACGCGCCGAGCAGCAGCTGCTGGCCCGTCTGGCCCCGGGCGTAGAAGGTGCGCTGTACCTGCGCGCCGCCGAACGAGCGGGTGTCCAGCAGGCCGCCGTACTCGCGGGCGAACGGCACGCCCTGGGCGACGCACTGGTCGATGATGTTGACCGAGACCTCGGCCAGCCGGTGCACGTTCGACTCGCGGGAGCGGAAGTCGCCGCCCTTGACGGTGTCGTAGAAGAGCCGGTGCACCGAGTCGCCGTCGTTGCGGTAGTTCTTGGCCGCGTTGATGCCGCCCTGGGCGGCGATCGAGTGGGCCCGGCGCGGGCTGTCCTGGTAGCAGTAGGACTTGACGTGGTAGCCCTGCTCGGCCAGGGTCGCCGCGGCCGAGCCGCCGGCCAGACCGGTGCCCACCACGATCACGGTCAGCTTCCGGCGGTTGGCCGGGTTGACCAGCTTCGCCTCGAAGCGGCGGCGCTCCCAGCGGGTCTCGATGGGGCCGTCCGGGGCCTTGGTGTCGGCGATCGGGTCGCCCTCGGTGTAGAGATCCATGTCAGGCCACCAATCCGGTGAGTACGGCGAACGGGACCACCAGGTAGCCGGCGACCAGCACGACGGCGAAGACCAGCGCGGCGGTCCGGGCCCGGCGCTCGCCCTTCGGGGTCTGCTGGCCGAGGCTGCGGAACGCGCTGAACGCGCCGTGGCGCAGGTGGAAGCCGAGCGTGACGAGGGCCAGGACGTAGAAGAGGGTGACGTACCAGCGCGACGGGGCGAAGTCGGCGACCACGTTGCCGTACGGGTTGCTCGGGTCGCCCTGCGGGTTCAGGTGACCGGTGGTCAGGTCCAGGATGTGGTAGATCACGAAGAGCAGGATGATCACCCCACCCCAGCGCATCGTGCGGGCCGCGTAGTTCACGTGGATCTTGCGGCGGTGCGCGTACGCCACCGGGCGGGCGGCCCGGGAACGCATCGCCAGCACGGTGGCGGCGCCGATGTGCGCGAGCACGGCCACGGTCAGCACGGTGCGCTGGATCCACAGGTACCAGGTCGACGGCAGCAGCGGCGTCCCGAGCTCGCGCAGCCAGTGCGCGTAGTGGTCGAACGAGGTCTCGCCCGTGAAGATCTTCAGGTTGCCGAGCATGTGCACGACGAGGAACAGCACCAGGAGAATGCCCGTCACCGCCATGACGACCTTGAGGCCGACGTTGGAGCGGATGGGCGACCGAGTTTTCGTGATTACCACGCAACCGACGCTAGGAGTACTTTGATCAGTCGTCCAATGCATCGACCGCGCAGTCTTGATAGCCATAAGCTATGGAGATGCAGCTCCATCAGCTTCGGTACTTCGTCGCGGTCGCAGAAGTACGACATTTCACCCAAGCTGCCGACCTCGTGGGCATTACCCAGCCCTCGTTGAGTAAGCAAGTTCACGCCCTGGAGGCCGACCTCGGGGCCCCGTTGTTCGAGCGGGTAAGGGGCAACATCGCCCTCACCGCGGCCGGCGAGGTGCTGCTGCCGCTGGCCAAGCGGATCCTCGCCGACGTCGACACCGCCACCCGCGAGGTGCAGGAGCTGGTGGGGCTGCGCCGCGGCCGGGTCCGGCTCGGTGCCACGCCCAGCCTCGCCACCTCGCTCGCGCCGCCGGTGCTGCGCCGGTTCCGCGACGCCCATCCCACCGTCGATCTGCGGGTGGAGGAGGGTGGCTCCCAGGACCTGGTCCGCGACCTGCTCCGCGGCGACCTCGACCTGGCGCTGATCATCATGCCGTCGGCCGGCACCGATCCGGGGCTGCGCGCCGACCCGATCCTGCGGGAGAGCCTGGTGGTCGCCTCGGTGGACCCGCTACCGGCCGACCCGGTCACCGGCGAGCTGCGCATCACGGATCTGCGCGACGAACCGCTGGTGATGTTCCGCGAGGGCTACGACCTGCGCGACGCCACCCTCCAGGCGTGCCGGGAGGCCGGCTTCGAGCCCCGGCTCGCGGTGGACGGCGGCGAGCTGGACGCGGTGCTCAGCTTCGTCGAGGCGGGGCTCGGAGTCGCGCTGGTGCCCGGCATCGCGGTGGCCCGCCGGCCCGGCATCCGGGTCACCCGGCTTGCCCGGCCCGGCGTACGGCGGACCATCGCGGTGGCCCGCCGCCGTGATGTGGTGCCCACCCACGCCGGCCGCGAGCTGCGTCGCATCCTGCTGGAGTACGTCCACGACGCGACCGCCGACAACCAGCTCCCGCCCGGTGTGGAGCCCTTGCCCTAACGCCCCTCGGCCTCGTCCATCGCCCGGTAGATGCGCTGCTCGGACACCGGATACGGGGTGCCGAGCGCCTGGGCGAACACGTTGACCCGCAGCTCCTCGATCATCCAGCGGATCTGCCGGGCCGCCGAAGACTGCCGCTTGGCCGGCGGCAGCGCGGCCAGCAGGTCCTGGTACTCCCGCTGCACCACGGCGATGCGGTCCTGCTGCTGCTTGTCCCGCTGCGGGTTGCCCGGCAACCGGTCCAGCCGCCGCTCGATCGCGGTGAGGTAGCGCAGCAGGTCGGGCATGCGGGCGTACCCGGCCTCGGTGATGAAGCCCTTGTGCACCAGGCCGCCGAGCTGGTTGCGGATGTCGGCCAGGGCGGCCACCACGGCCAGGTTCTTCGTCGCGCCGAGCCGCTGCTCCACCGCGTACGCGGCGGCGAGCACCTGACGGACCCGGCTCATCACGTCGACCACGGTGTCGACCAGGTCGGCGCGGACCCTGTCGCGCAGCGCGGCGAACCCGTCGGCGTCCCAGGCCGGGCCGCCCGCGTCCGCCATCAGCTTGTCGATCGCCGCGCCGGTGGCGTCCTCGATGAGCGCCTGCACCCCGCCGTGCGGGTTGCGGCTGAGAGCCAGCTTGGCCTCGTTGCTCAGCCGGCCCTGCAGGAACTTCGCCGGCGACGGCAGGGTCAGCCGGAGCAGTCGGCGGGTGCCGGCCCAGTGCGCGGCCTCCTGCTCGGCCGGGGAGTCGAACACCTTCACCCCGACCGTGGTGCCCTCGTCGGCCAGGGCCGGGTACGCGGTCACCGCGTACCCGGCGCGGACCTGCTCGATGGTGCGCGGCAGGGTGTCGAGGCTCCACTCGGTGAGCCCGGTCCGGGCCACGTCCGGCGCGGCGGCGGCGACGACCTGGCGTACCTCCTGGCGGAGCTGGCGTTGCAGGGCCGGCAGGTCCTTGCCCTCGGCGACCGGCTTCTCGTCCTCGCCGAGCACCCGGAAGGTGACCCGCAGGTGCGGCGGCAGCTTGGCCAGGTCCCAGGCGTCCGGCGGGACGGTCACCCCGGTCATCCGGCGCAGCTGCCGGGTGAGCGCGTCGAGCAGCGGCTCCTCGCCGGGGACGATCGCCGCCAGGGCCGCCCGGGCGTAGTCGGGCACCGGGACGAAGTTGCGCCGGACCGCCTTCGGCAGCGACCGGATCAGCGCGACGACCAGCTCCTCGCGCAGGCCGGGCACCTGCCAGTCGAAGTTCTGTGCCGGCACCTGGTTGAGCAGCGGCAGCGGGATGTCCACGGTGACCCCGTCGGTCGGGGTGCCCGGGTCGAAGGTGTAGGTCAGCGGGAGGGTCACCCCGGCGGCCCGCCACTCGTCCGGGTAGTCGGCCTCGTCGACCCCGCCGCGACCGGAGTTGATCAGCAGGTCGCGGGTGAAGGTGAGCAGGTCGGGCTGCTCCCGGCGGGTCTTCTTCCACCAGGAGTCGAAGTGCCGGCCGGAGACCACGTCGGCGGGGATCCGCTCGTCGTAGAACTGGAAGATCGTCTCGTCGTCGACCAGGATGTCCCGGCGCCGGGCCCGGTTCTCCAGCTCCTCCACTTCGGTGAGCAGCCGCTGGTTGTCCCGCCAGAACTGGTGGTGGGTCTGCCAGTCGCCCTCGACCAGGGCGTGCCGGATGAACAGTTCCCGGGACAGCGCCGGGTCGATCCGGCCGAAATTGACCTTGCGGGAGGTGACGATCGGAACGCCGAACAGGGTGACCTTCTCGTAGGCCATCACCGCGGCCTGCCGCTTCTCCCAATGCGGCTCGCTGTAGCTGCGCTTGACCAGGTGCTGGGCGAGCGGCTCCACCCACTCGGGCTCGACCCGGCCGGCGACCCGGCCCCACAACCGGGAGGTCTCCACCAGCTCGGCGGCCATCACCCAGCGCGGCGGCTTCTTGAACAGCGCCGAGCCGGGGAAGATCGCGAACTTCGCCCCGCGTGCCCCGAGGTACTCGTGCTTCTGGGCGTCCTTGAGCCCGATGTGGGACAGCAGGCCGGGCAGCAGGGACTGGTGCACCTTCGGGGTGTCGATCTCCTCCGGCAGGTCCGCCCCGGCCCCGCGCCGGCCACCGCCTCCGTCGGGCTCGGCCGCCGTGCCGCCGCGCCGGCCCCGCCGCCCGTCACCCGGTTCCGGGGTACGCAGCACCTGGCGCAGCTGGCTGACGATGTCCTGCCACTCGCGGACCCGCAGGTAGTTGAGGTACTCCGCCTTGCACATCCGGCGGAACGCGCTGGACGACAGGGCGCGCTGCTGCTCGCGCAGGTACCGCCAGAGGTTGAGGAACGCGACGAAGTCCGACTCCTGGTCGGCGAACCGGGCGTGCGCCTGGTCGGCCTGGGCCTGCTTTTCCGCCGGCCGCTCGCGCGGGTCCTGAATGGAGAGCGCCGCCGCGATCACGATCACCTCGGTGGCGCAGCCGTTCCGCTCGCCCTCCAGGACCATCCGGGCCAGCCGCGGGTCGACGGGGAGCTGGGCCAGCCGCCGGCCCAGCGGGGTGAGCCGCTTCGCCGGGTCGGTCTCGGCCGGGTTCAGCGCGCCCAGCTCGTGCAGCAGGTTGACGCCGTCGGTGATGTTGCGCCGGTCCGGCGGGTCGATGAACGGGAACGCCCCGACGTCGCCGAGCCCGATCGAGGTCATCTGGAGGATGACCGAGGCGAGGTTGGTCCGCAGGATCTCCGGGTCGGTGAACTCAGGTCGGGACTCGAAGTCCTGCTCGTCGTAGAGGCGGATGCAGATGCCGTCCGAGGTACGCCCGCAGCGGCCCTTGCGCTGGTTGGCCGACGCCTGGGAGATCGCCTCGATCGGCAGCCGCTGCACCTTCAGCCGGCTGGAGTAGCGGGAGATCCGGGCGGTGCCCGGGTCCACCACGTACTTGATGCCGGGGACGGTCAGCGAGGTCTCCGCGACGTTGGTGGCGAGCACCACCCGGCGCCCGGTGTGCGGGGCGAAGACGCGGTGCTGCTCGGCGGTGGAGAGCCGGGCGTACAGCGGGAGGATCTCGGTGCCCAGCAGGGACCGTTTCTTCCCGACCAGCTTGCCGAGCGCCTCGGCGGTGTCCCGGATCTCCCGCTCGCCGCTGAGGAAGACGAGGATGTCGCCGGGCCCCTCGGCGGCCAGCTCCTCGACCGCGTCGCCGATGGCCTGGATCTGGTCGCGGACGTTCTCCTCGTCGGCCTCGTCCTCCTCCTCGGTCTCGGTCACCTCGACCAGCGGCCGGTACCGCACCTCGACCGGGTAGGTCCGCCCGGACACCTCGACGACCGGCGCGGGGTTGCCCTCGGCGTCGGCGAAGTGCCGGGCGAACCGGTCGGTCTCGATGGTCGCCGAGGTGATGACCACCTTGAGGTCGGGACGGCGGGGGAGGAGCTGCTTCAGATAGCCCAGAATGAAGTCGATGTTGAGGCTGCGCTCGTGCGCCTCGTCGATGATCAGCGTGTCGTACTGGCGCAGCATCCAGTCGGTCTGCAGCTCAGCCAGCAGGATGCCGTCGGTCATCAGCTTGACCAGGCTCTGCTCGCTGACCTGGTCGGTGAAGCGCACCTTGTAGCCGACGACATCGCCCAGCTCGGTGCCGAGCTCCTCCGCGATCCGGTCCGCCACCGTACGCGCGGCGAGCCGGCGGGGCTGGGTGTGCCCGATCAGTCCGTTGATCCCACGCCCCAGCTCCAGGCAGATCTTGGGCAGCTGGGTGGTCTTGCCGGAGCCGGTCTCGCCGGCCACGATCACCACCTGGTGGTCCCGGATCGCGGCGGCGATGTCGTCCTTGCGCTCGCTCACCGGCAGCTGCGCCGGATAGGTGACCGCCGGCACGGCGGCCCGCCGGGCGGCCAGCCGCGCCTCCGCCCGCGCCACCTCGGTGGCGATCTCGGCGAGCGCCGAGTCGCGCCGCTGCGGGTCCCGCAGCTTCCGGACCCCGTCCAGCCGCCGCTGGAGCCGGCGCTGGTCGCGGAACATCAGGGGGGAGAGGCGGCGGTGCAGGTCGCGGACGGCCTCGGGTGCGGCGGGTGCGGCTGGATTCTGCATGTCGTCGCCAAGGATAGGCAGCCGCCGGGCGCAGCGCTCCCGGGTTACCGGCCGGGCCGGGGTGACGCGCCCCGACCACGTCCCGCGCGTGCCGTCCCAGGTCGGGCCGGGTCGCCGGGCTAGAGTGGCCGCCGATCGAGGTTGACGACGGACGGGATGATCATGCGCGACACCGACCGGGCACTGGTGCAGGCCGCCATGGCCGTTGCCAAGCTGCGCTGCCGCAGTGACAACCACACCGTCGCCGCCGCCGTGCGAAGCACCGACGGTCGGGTGTTCAGCGGGGTGAACGTCTACCACTTCACCGGCGGACCGTGCGCGGAACTGGTGGCGATCGGTGCCGCCGCCACGCAGGGCGCCGGCGACCTGGAGACCATCGTCGCGGTGGGGGACCGGAACCGGGGCGTTCTCGCGCCGTGCGGTCGCTGCCGGCAGGTGCTCGCCGACTACTTCCCGTCGATCAAGGTGATCGTCGGCCCACCGGACGGGCTGCGCGTGGTCCCGGTGACCGATCTGCTGCCCGAGACGTACGTCTGGTCGGACCACCAGCTGGACGTGCCGGCCGTGCCGCGGACCGGGGTGTGGCCGATGCCGGTGGTGCCGGGCAGCCGCCAGGCCCCGGAAGACTGAGCCGGGTCAGTCGCCCGACGCCACCTCCAGCATCGACCGGGGGACCGGCACCTGCTCGAAGCGCAGGTTGCCCTCCGGCACCATCCAGCTCATCACCAGCGGGACCAGCCGCCCCGCCCGTACGGCCGGGTCGTTGGCGTAGAGCTCGCGGGCCATCTGCGGGTCCACGGAGAGCACGGCGAAGCCTCGGATCCGCTCGTCGTCGCCGCCGAGGAACGGGCCGGCGGCGAGGAGGGCGCCCTGCTCCACCAGCCCGGCCTGGTGGGCCAGGTGCGCGTCCTGCAACCGGTCGGCCGCGTCCCGGGGCAGCTCGGGCGGGTCGTCGGGACGGACCAGGAGGACGACGGTGTGCTGGTCGAATCGCATGCTCCCAGCGTAGGAGCGCAAACCAGTCGAAAAGGGGCTACGCCGAGGTCCGGGCCCGCAGCGCGCGGATCGACCAGTCGAGGACCGGCGCCAGGCTCTCGGTCGTCGGCCAGCCGTTGACCACCGAGAGCAGGTGCAGGTAGCGCTCCCGACGGGGATCGTTCGCGGCGTCCAGCCGGTCCAGCAGCCGCCGCCGGAGGTCGACGTCGTCCGGCCGGCCACAGAGGTGCGCGTACCGGCTCGTGAGCGCGGCGACGACCCGGTCGGCTCGGGGCGAGGCCGGGTCGACGCCGGCGGCCAGCGCCTCCTCGACCTCGGCCCGGGCCAATGCCACCGCGTCGCGGCGTACGCCCGGCGCGTGGGCGTGGTCCGCCGCGTGCTGCTCCGCCAGGTGCCGCAGGCTGGCCCGGAAGTCCGGGTCCTGGGCCATCTCGGCCAGCTCCACCCAGGCCTCGACCTGGTCGGCGTCGGGGTTGTCCGGCAGGTCGGGGGTCAGCGAACGCCTGATCCCCGCGTACGTGGGGTTGCCCGCCTGGCCGGCGAAGGCGGCGTCGAGGAATTCGTCGATCAGCCGCCGACGCTCGTCGGCGGAGAGCCTGGCCAGCTTGTGCATGAGCGCCATCTCCTCGGGTGTGGAACCGCGCCGGGCCACCGCCGTCAACACCGCGCGCCGCAGGCGCAGCACCCGGATCTGTGCCGCCAGTGCGTCGGCGTGCGCCGCAGCGACCTCGGGCAGCGAGACCTCCCGGTCCACGATCCGGCGGATCGTGGCCAGGTCCAGTCCGAGGTCGCGCAGCGTGCGGACGAGATCCAGGCGGGCGAGGGCATCCGGGCCGTAGCGGCGGTGGCCGGTGGGGCCACGGTCGGTCGGCGACACGATCCCGCGGTCGGAGTAGAACCGGATGGTCTTGACCGTCAGGCCGGTCCGCCGGGCCAGTTCGCCGATCGAGTAGCGCGTGTCGCCGTTCATACCCTCACCCTGGCGTCTCCCCCCACGGGAGGCGCAACCCGTCGGCTGAAGATCGACGATCCCGAGTTAGGTTCACCTAACCTCGTCGGCTAAGGTAAGGCGAACCTAAGCCGAGAGGGAACTTCGTCCGTGACCACCGTCGCCGTCCGGCCCGAGCGGGCCGACACCCCGGCCCGCCGAGGCGTCAGCCGCCGTCTCGCGGTCACCCTGGTGGCGGCGCTCCTGCTCGCCGTCGCGCTGCTGGCCAGCCTGGCGCTCGGCAGCCGCCCGCTCCCCGTCGACCAGGTGTGGGCCGCGCTCACCGCCCCGGACGGCGGCGAGGCCAGCACCATCGTCCGGGAACTGCGGCTGCCGCGTACCGCCCTGGGACTGGTGGTCGGGCTGGCGCTGGCCGTCGCCGGGGTGCTCTTCCAGGCCGTCACCCGCAACCCGCTCGCCGAGCCGCGCATCCTCGGGGTCAGCGCCGGCGCGTCCTTCGGCGTGGTGCTGGCCATCGCCGTCTTCGGTGTCGGGACCCTCACCGGGTACGTCTGGTTCGGCATCGCCGGGGCGTTCCTCGCCGGCCTGCTGGTCTTCGCCGTCGCCAACCGGACCCGCGAGGGCGCCAGCCCGGTCACCCTCGCGCTGGTCGGTGCGGCCCTCGACGCTAGTCTCGGCGCCGTCGTGTACGCGCTGCTCAGCATCGACGCCCGCACCTTCGAGGAGTACCGGTTCTGGGTGGTCGGCGGCCTCACCGGCCGGGACGTCGGGGTCGCCGGGCAGGTGCTCCCGTTCGTCGTCGCCGGGGCGGTGCTGGCCGCCCTGGTCGCCCGGGGCCTCGACGCGCTCGCCCTGGGCGACGACGTGGCCCGCGGCCTCGGCCACCGGATCGCCCTGGTCCGCCTCGGCGCCGGCGTCGCCGGCGTGCTGCTCACCGGCGCCGCCGTCGCCGCCGCCGGACCGATCGCCTTCGTCGGGCTGGCCGTGCCGCACCTGGCCCGGGCCCTGGTCGGTGCCGACCACCGGTGGACCCTGCTGGTCGCCGGGCTGCTCGGGCCGGCCCTGGTGCTCGGCGCCGACATCCTCGGCCGGCTCGTCGCCCCGCCCGGCGAGGTACCCGCCGGCATCGTCACCGCCCTGATCGGCGCCCCGCTGCTCGCCGTCCTGGTCCGCCGCGCCCGGGTGGTGACCGCGTGAGCGCGAGGAGTGAGCCGGGTTTGCGAGCCCCGCAGTCGCGAACTGAGGAGACTCCGTGACTTCCACCCACGCGGGTGCCCGGAGCGCGTCGAGCGTCGCGCTGCCCGGACGGTCGCTGCTACGGATCGGGCCGGTGACCGTCCAGGTCCGCCGCCGTCCGGTGCTCGTCGCCGGCACGCTGTTCCTGCTGCTCGCCGGCTCCGTCGTGCTCAGCCTCTCGCTCGGCACCCCGTACGTCGCCCCGGCCGACGTGCTGCGCGCGCTCTCCGGGGCCGGCACCCCGTACGACCTCGTGGTGCTCGACCTGCGACTGCCCCGCGCCGTGCTCGCGGCGCTCGCCGGGGCCGCCTTCGGGGTGGCCGGCACCCTGATCCAGGGCGTGGCCCGCAACCCCCTGGCCAGCCCCGACGTCATCGGCGTCACCCAGGGCGCCGGGCTCGCCGCGACGGTGGCCCTCACCGGCGGCGCGGCCGCCGTCCTGGTGGCGCCGGCCGCGCTGCTCGGTGGCCTGGTCGCGGCGGTCCTGGTGTTCGCCCTCGGCGCCCGGCACGGGCTGGCGGCGCAGCGGTTCGTCCTGGCCGGCGTGGCGGTGGCGTTCGCGTTCCGTGCGCTGACCGAGGTGGTCATGCTCACCGCCGACCCGATCGACGGGCTGCGCGCCCAGCTCTGGCTGATCGGCACGCTGGCCGGCAAGGGGTGGACCGAGGCGGCCTGGATCGGCGGCACACTCGCCCTGCTGCTGCCCGTGCTGGCCTGGGCCGGCTGGGCGCTGCGCAGCACCGCCCTGGACGACGACACCGCCCGGGGCATCGGGCTGCGGCCGGTGGCCCGGCGGATCGGGCTGGCCGCCACCGGCGTGCTGATCGCCGCGACCGTCACCGCCCAGGTCGGCGCGGTGGACTTCGTCGCCCTGGTCGCCCCGCAGGTGGCCCGCCGGCTGGTCCGGGCGGAGCGGCCGCCGCTGCTCTGCGCGGCGCTGCTCGGGGCGCTGCTGCTGGTGCTGGCCGACCTCGCTGGCCGCCGCCTGTTCGCCCCCACCCAGCTCCCGGCCGGCGTGCTCACCGCCGCGATCGGCGGGCCGTACCTGATGTTCCTGCTGCTCCGGACCCGGAAGAGGGGGTCGTGACCATGCTCTCCACCCGCGACCTGGTCGTCGGCTACGAGGGCCGGACGGTCCTGGACGGGCTGGACCTGGACCTGCCCGGCGACGCGTTCACCGTCATCGTCGGCCCGAACGCCTGCGGCAAGTCGACCCTGCTGCGCACCATGGCCCGGCTGCTGACCCCGCGCCGCGGCAGCGTGCTGCTCGACGGCGCGGTGATCCGGGACCTGCCCACCCGGGAGGTGGCCCGCCGGCTCGGCGTGCTGCCGCAGAGCCCGCTGGTGCCCGAGGGGATCACCGTCGCGGACCTGGTCGGGCGGGGCCGGCAGCCGTACCAGCGCTGGTGGCGGCAGTGGTCGGCGGAGGACGAGCGGGCCGTCGAGCGGGCCATGACCATGGCCGATGTCGCCGGGCTCGCCGACCGGCCGGTGGACACCCTCTCCGGTGGGCAGCGCCAGCGGGTCTGGATCGCGATGACCCTCGCCCAGGACACCGAGGCGCTGCTGCTGGACGAGCCGACCACCTTCCTCGACCTCGCCCACCAGGTCGAGGTGCTGGACCTGCTGCACCGGCTGCGGACCGAACGCGGCCGGACGGTCGTCGCCGTGCTCCACGACCTCAACCAGGCCGCCCGGTACGCCGACCACCTGGTCGCGATGCGCGCCGGCGCGGTGGTCGCAGCCGGACCGCCGCGCGAGATCCTCACCGCCGACCTGGTCCGGGAGGTCTTCGGGCTCGACTGCGTGGTCGTGCCCTGCCCGGTCACCGGTGCCCCGCTGGTGGTGCCCGCCCTCACCCACACCTCGCCCGTGCCGGCCGCCGCGCCGGCCGGCGCACCGGCTCCGGCCGGATCCTCCGTCGGCGACGCCTGAGCGCGCGTCGACCCGTACCTCCACGAAAGGACCCTGATGCGTCGTCTCGCCGCCGCCCTCACAGCCGCCCTCGCCCTCGGCGTCGGCCTCACCGCCTGCGGGAAGAGTGACCCCGTCCCCGGTGCGGCCACCGGGGAGACCCGGGAGATCACCCACGCGATGGGCACCACCAAGGTGCCGGCCGAGCCGAAGCGCGTGGTGGTGCTCGACACCGACAAGATCGACACCGCGCTCTCGCTCGGGATCACCCCGATCGGCGCGGCGACCGCCGGCGAGGCGAAGAGCTGGCCCACCTACTTCGGCGCGGACAAGCTCGCCGGCATCAAGGAGGTCGGTGTGCTCACCGAGCCCGACCTGGAGGCGATCAACGCGCTCAAGCCCGACCTGATCCTTGGCAGCAAGTTCCGCCAGGAGAAGTTCTACGACGAGCTGTCCGCCATCGCGCCGACGGTCTTCACCGAGCAGGTGGGCATCACCTGGAAGGAGAACTTCCTCCTCGACGGCAAGGCGCTGGGCAAGGAGCAGGCGGCTCGCGATCTTCTGGCGGCGTATGAGAAGCGGGCGAAGGACTTCGGCGCCAAGCTCGGCGACGCGGCCTCGCGGGAGATCTCCATCGTGCGCTTCATGCCCGGCAACATCCGGGTCTACGGCCCGGAGTCGTTCTCCGGCATCGTGATCGGCGACACCGGGCTGGGCCGCCCCGCGCGGCAGCGCCTCGACGCCAAGAAGGACAAGCGCTTCGACCAGGTCAGCCCCGAGCGGGTCAAGGAGGTCGACGGCGACGTCATCTTCGTGACCGCGTACGGCGAGAAGGCCGCCGCCGAGCAGGCGAAGGTCACCGCCGGGAGCCTCTGGCAGGGTCTCTCCGCGGTGAAGGCGGGCAAGGCCCACGTGGTCTCCGACCAGACGTGGATGACCGGCATCGGCGTCACCGCCGCCAACAAGATCCTCGACGACCTCGACAAGTACCTCTCCGCCTGAGGACCGCCCGGCCCAAGATCCGCGCAACTTCGGGGAAGATGCTGTGTCGCCTCGGTCCGAGGCGGCAGAATCCCTGAAGTTGCGTGGATCTTGCGGGTCCGTGCGGGCGTCAGTGGGCACGGAATCGGATGGCTCGGCGGACCTCCGCGAGGAATCCGGGGAAGTCTTCCTTGAAGCGTTTCGCCGTCAGATGGAGGACGATCCAGTCCTCACCGACAAGCTGGTTGAGGCGCCGGCGGTCGCGATGGAACTGGTCCGGATCGTGATGCCAGAGACCGTCGTACTCGACGGCGATCTTCCATTCCGGCCACGCGAGGTCCAGCCGGGCGACGAACCGGCCGTCGCGTTCCAGCACGTACTGGGTGACCGGTGCCGGCAGGCCGGCCAGCACCAGTCGGACCCGAAGCCGGGACTCCTGCGGCGATTCCGCTCCTGTGTCGGCGAGGCCGGCGACCCGCATCATGCGTCTCCACCCACGTGCCCCGAGCCGCGCCGGAGCGAGATCCCGGAGCTTGTCGGCACTGACGAGGCGCTGCCGGAGCAGCCCGTCGACAACCGCTACCGCTTTCTCCACACTCAGCCACTGCGCCAGATCCCAACCCGTGCGCAACGGCGTGGTGACCGGACACCCTGCTCGCGTCAGTACGTCCGCCGCTGCCAGGTCCGCAGTGTGTACGACGAGGCCCGCGACCGGCCCGAAGCGCTGTCCGACCGGGACCAGAACGTCGATGGGCTCGTTCGTGCCGACCGTGCCGACGCCGAAGAGAGCTGCCGCGCTCCGGCCAGCGATCGCCGCACCCGGTGGCAGCAGAAAACGAGCGACTGCGCTGCATCGGGTCGCATGGGAGATCGCCAGTCGGGCATCTGCGAAGACATTCTTGAACAGCGGACGCCATGCGCTGCTCCGCAGTTCGGCACGGGTCAGCCATCCCTGGGCCACGACGTGTGATCCCCGAAAGACGTGCCCCTGCAACTGGACCGGGCGACGAGGAGGAACGGCCATCCACCCACCCTGGCCGTCCACCGCACCCCGCACCATCCCCTGTGGATAACCACGATGCCGCCGCAGGAAAGGCAAGATCCGCGCAACTCCAGTGCACCTGCTGCCTCGGAGTTCGATAAGGCAGCAGGTTCCCCGAAGTTGCGCGGATCTTGCAGGACGTCGGGGTGGGTCAGGCGGCGGTGGACCAGATGGCGCGGAAGGCGGCCGCCTCACCGGCCAGCCACTGCTCGACCTGGTCCGGCTTGACCTCGGCGGGCATGCGGTGGGCTTCGCCGCGCCGGACGTCGACCAGGACCGGCTCGGCGTGGGGGAGGACCGCGTCCATGTGCCGGGCCATCAGGTGCAGGGTGGCCAGGGTGGCCTCCTCGCTCGGCGGGGCCTCGTCGAAGTGCAGGCGGATCGCCTCGGCGCGCCCGTTGGCGTACCGGACACCGAACTGTGGGTTGATCTTGACGGGGAGGTCGCCCAGCATGGCCAGGGCGTCGCGGGTCTGCGCCAGGTCGACGCCCGCCGGCTCGCCGAGGGAGTGCAGCCAGCTGGTCGCGCCCGGGACGAGGGCCTCGTAGAGCGGGCGCCAGCGGGGCTTGACCAGGTCGGCGACCTGGGCCAGGTGGGTGCCGCCGGTGTGGAAGGCGACGTCGGCCTTGAGCGCCTTGACGAACTGTCCGTGCGGGTTGAAGCCGGACTTGCTCGCCCGTTGGCGGCGCAGGCCCCCGACGAAGGTGGCCTTGGTGGGCCCGGTGCGGTCCACGTACCGGGTGAAACCGAGGAGGGTGGCGTAGGGGGTGAGAGGGGCGGTGGAGGTGGGCGCGTTCACGAGCATCCTCCCAGGTCAGCGGCTCGATTAGTACATACATTCTAATCGACGGGACTGACATCGCCCAGGGAACGAAAGGGGCCGCCCGGGCATCCCGGACGGCCCCTGAAAAGAAAGCAGTTACAGCTGCCCGACGGCGGTGATCCGCACGACGGCGGCACCTGCCTCGTCCGAGGCGGCCAGGTCCACCTCGGCGCTGATGCCCCAGTCGTGGTCGCCCTCCGGGTCGTCGAGGATCTGGCGTACGGTCCACCGCTCCCGGCCCTGCTCGATCATGAGCAGCGCCGGCCCGCGGGCGTCCGGACCGACCCCGATCTCGTCGTACGCCTCGAAGTACGGCTCCAGCGCGTCCGCCCACGCGTCCGCGTGCCAGCCCGATGCGCCGTCCAGTTCGCCCAGCTCATCCCAGCGGCGCAGGGCGGCCAGCTCGACCCGGCGGAACAGCGCGTTGCGGACCAGCACCCGGAACGCCCGGGCGTTGCGGGTGACCGCCGGCGGCCGGTCGTCCAGCGACGCGGCCACTTCCGCGACGTCGGACGGGTTGCGCAGCCGCTCCCACTCGTCGATCAGGCTGGAGTCGACCTGGCGGACCAGCTCGCCCAGCCACTCGATCAGGTCGACCAGCTCCTCGGTCTTGGCGTCCTCGGGCACGGTCTGCCGCAGCGTCTTGTACGCGTCGGCCAGGTACCGCAGCACGAGCCCCTCCGACCGGGACAGGCCGTAGAACTGCACGTACTCCGGGAAGGTCATCGCCCGCTCGTACATGTCGCGGACGACGGACTTGGGGGAGAGCTGGTGGTCGGCGACCCAGGGGTGCCCCTGGCGGTACATCTCGTACGCGTTCTCCAGCAGCTCGGCCAGGGGCTTGGGCCAGGTCACCTCGTCGAGCAGTTCCAGCCGGGCCTCGTACTCGATGCCCTCGGCCTTCATCGCGGCGACCGCCTCGCCGCGGGCCTTGAACTGCTGGGCGGACAGCACCTGCCGGGGGTCGTCGAGGATCGACTCGATCACCGACAGCACGTCGAGGGCGTACGACGGGGACTCCCGGTCCAGCAGCTCGATGGTGGCCAGGGCGAGCGGCGACAGCGGCTGGTTGAGCGCGAAGTCGAGCTGGAGGTCGACGGTGAGCCGGACCCGGCGGCCCTGCTCGTCCGGCTCGGGCAGCTCCTCGACCACGCCGCCGGCCCGCAGCGCCCGGTAGATGGCGATGGCCCGCCGGATGTGCCGCCGCTGGGCGGCCCGGTCCTCGTGGTTGTCGGTGAGCAGGTGCCGCATCGAGGCGAACGCGTCGCCGGGCCGGCCGATGACGTTGAGCAGCATCGAGTGGCTGACCTGGAAGCTGGAGGTGAGCGGTTCCGGCTCGGCCTCGACGAGGCGCTGGAACGTCGGCTCGCCCCAGCCGATCGAGCCCTCCGGCGGCTTCTTCTTGACGACCTTGCGCCGCTTCTTCGGGTCGTCGCCCGCCTTGGCCATGGCCTTCTCGTTCTCGATGACGTGCTCGGGGGCCTGCACCACCACCCGGCCGAGGGTGTCGAAGCCGGCCCGTCCGGCCCGGCCGGCGATCTGGTGGAACTCGCGGGCCTTGAGCAGCCGGGTGCGGGTGCCGTCGTACTTCGACAGGCCGGTGAAGAGCACCGTGCGGATCGGCACGTTGATGCCGACGCCGAGCGTGTCGGTGCCGCAGATGACCTTGAGCAGCCCGGCCTGGGCCAGGGTCTCGACGAGGCGGCGGTACTTGGGCAGCATGCCGGCGTGGTGCACGCCGATGCCATGCCGGACCAGCCGGGACAGCGTCTTGCCGAAGCCCGAGGTGAACCGGAAGTTGCCGATCGCCTGGGCGATCATGTCCTTCTCGGCCCGGGTGCAGACGTTCACGCTCATCAGGGCCTGGGCGCGTTCCAGCGCGGCGGCCTGGGTGAAGTGCACCACGTACACCGGGGCCTGCTTGGTCTCCAGCAATTCCTCGAGGGTCTCGTGCAGTGGAGTCATCGCGTACGAGAAGAGGAGCGGGACCGGCCGCTCGGCCGAGCGGACCACGGCGGTCGGCCGCCCGGTACGCCGGGTCAGGTCGTCGACGAAGCGGGTGGTGTCGCCGAGCGTGGCGGACATCAGGATGAACTGCGCCTGCGGCAGTTCGATCAGCGGCACCTGCCAGGCCCAGCCCCGGTCCGGCTCGGCGTAGAAGTGGAACTCGTCCATGATCACCTGGCCGACGTCGGCCCGGGTGCCCTCGCGCAGCGCGAGGTTGGCCAGGATCTCCGCGGTGCAGCAGATGATCGGGGCGTCGGCGTTCACGCTCGCGTCGCCGGTGAGCATGCCCACGTTCTCCGCGCCGAAGATCTCGCAGAGCGCGAAGAACTTCTCCGACACCAGGGCCTTGATCGGCGCGGTGTAGAAGGTGGTCCGATCGTCGGCCAGCGCCGCGAAGTGCGCCGCGATCGCCACCAGGCTCTTGCCGGAGCCGGTGGGCGTGTTCATGATCACGTTCGCGCCGGAGACGATCTCGATGACCGCCTCCTCCTGGTGGGGGTAGAGGTCGAGACCGCGCTCGGACGCCCAGCCGGCGAACGCGTCGTAGAGGGTGTCGGGGTCGGCGCTCTTCGGCAGCGCGGCGGTGAGGGTCATAGCCGCTCCATGGTGCCTGGATCATGGCCCGCCGCGCCAACCGGGTTTGCGCGCCGACCGGCCTGGGCCCCGCGCTGGGCCCACTTCCAGAGAAGGAGCGGCTGTTCCGTGCGGGACTGCCATCCCTTCCCGGAAAGAGCACGGCCTGGTGGTGGCGTCAGCGCCGGCGGTGGACCAGGTCGAAGATCGGACGGCCGGCGATCAGCGCGCGGCGTTCGAACTTGGTCACCGGGCGGTGCGCCGGGCGGGGGGCGTAGTCGCCGTGCACGTCGACCAGCTCCGGGTCGGCGGTCAGCGTCTCGCGCATCGACTCCGCGTACTCGGCCCAGTCGGTGGCGCAGTGCAGCGTGCCGCCGGGGGCCAGCCGGGCGCGCAGCAGCGCCACGTGCGCCGGCTGGATGATCCGTCGCTTGTGGTGGCGGGCCTTCGGCCACGGGTCGGGGAAGAAGACGTGGACCGCGTCCAGCGAGCCCGCCGGCATCGCCCGGACCAGGTCCAGCGCGTCGCCCCGGGCCACCCGGACGTTGGTCAGCCCGTGCCGCTCGACCAGTTCCAGCAGGTTGGCGATTCCGGGCGTATGCACCTCTACCGCCAGATAGTGTCGGTCCGGGTCGGCGGCCGCCATCGCGGCGGTGGCGTCGCCCATGCCGGAACCGATCTCCAGCACCAGCGGCGCCCGCCGCCCGAACAGCGCCGTCGGATCGAACGGCCCGTCCAGGTCGGCGATCTCCAGGCCGTACGCGGACCAGAGCCGCGCCAGCGCGTCGCGCTGCCGGTCGCTCATCCGGCCGCGGCGCGGATGGAAGGTACGGATGCGGGCGGCGTGGGCCGGCGGGGTGGCGTTCTGGTCGGTGGTGGTCACAGCGACCCGAGCGTACGCGACCGCCGCCGCGGAACGGATGTGATGTGCGACCGGGGGTGAGACGATTCATCCACGGCAGGACGGACGGCCCGCCGACCGACACCGCCGACGCGACGCCTCCAGGTCGCCAAGCTGGAGTTGTCGGACGACGGCTCCAGGTCGCGGCGCGGCGTCAGACGCGCCGAGCTGGAGTTGTCGGAGCGCGAAAGGGGTCATGGTGTCAGTCACGCGACGCGGGGCGATGCTGATCGTGGCCGCCGCCGCGTGCGCCGCCCCACTGCTCGGCGCGGTCCCCGCCCTGGCCGCCCCGCCACCCGGCGCGCTCGTCGCCGGGCCGACCGATCCACCGGATCAGGGCCAGCAGCAACCGGAGCCGGTCGACCTGGTCTTCGTCGAGGTCACCCCGAGCACGGTGCAGGCCGGTTTCCTGGTCGGCATCCGCGCGAGCTGCCGGGACAACTCGGTGCCGGCGATCGTGGTCTCCGACGCCTTCGGCCGGGTCCAGGTGCAGCCCCAGCGCGGGCTGCTCACCGCCTCGCCGATGGTCCGGGAGCGCACCCGTCCGGGCAACTACCGGGTCAAGCTGGAGTGCCCCAGCGGGCAGACCGCGTCGACCATGCTCCAGGTGGTCAAGGCCACGCCCAGCCGTACCGCCGCGCCGCCCAGCCGCGGGCCGGCGACCGGGTTCGGCGGCACCGCCGGGATCGGGCTCGGTGGGCTGCTGGTGCCGGTCGGGCTGGCGTTGACCGTCGCCGGGGCGGTGGTCGGCGTGGCGGCCGCCCGCCGGCCCCGGATGGCCCGCCGCTGACGCTCGCCATGACCGCGCATCCCGCCCCCCAGCCGACCGCCCGGTCGGTGACCGGCACGGGGCGTAGACCGTGGTCCACGCCGCTCGCCGTGGTGCTGGTGCTGGTCGGGGTCTTCGCCACCGGGGCCGGGCTGGGCCGCGCCGCCGGGCCGTTCGACTGGGTGGACGCGGCCGCCGGGCCGACGCAGCGCGCCGACGAATCGGCGCGGGCGCCGGCGACGGCCAGCCGGCCGGTGAGCCTCGCCGTGCCGGCGATCAAGGTGACCGCACCGATCACGCCGGTCGGGCAGGCGAAGGACGGCTCGGTGGACGTACCGCCGCTGAGCCAGCACAACCAGACCGGCTGGTACGACCGCGGCCCGGTCCCGGGCGAGCCGGGCCGGGCGATCATCGTCGGGCACGTGGACACGAAGAGCGGCCCGGCGGTCTTCTACCACCTGCGCGAGCTCAAGCCGGGGGACCGGATCGAGGTGACCCGCGCCGACCACAGCGTCGTCACCTTCACGGTCGACACCGTCGAGCACTTCGACAAGGCCAACCTCCCCGCCGACCGGGTCTACGGCGACGACGGCCCGCCCGGGCTGCGCCTGATCACCTGCGGCGGCGAGTGGCTCGGTGGGCGGGCCGGCTACGCGGACAACATCATCGCCTTCGCCTCGCTGGCCGGCACCCGCGAAACCTGACCGTTCCCCGATCAGCCCGGTGCCGGGGCACCGGCCGCGTCGCCGCCACCGCCGGGGGACCGGCGGGCGATCGACGCGAGCGCGATCAGCTGGGCGGCCACCAGCAGCGCGACCGCGAGCAGCCACCACAGCCCGAGGTCGGCGCGGATCGTGACGGTCAGCAGCGCGACGCCGACCAGCGCCAGACCGGCCGCCAGCCGGCCGGTCCGGCCGGGCAGGGCCCGCCGGTGCCGCCAGATCAGCCAACCGACCGGCAGCCACGCGACGACCACGACGACCATCCCGACCAGGTCCGCCGCAGAGGGCCCGTGCGTACGGCTGAACGAGAACAGCCGGGGCCCGGTGTCCGGCAGCGCGAGCAGCAGGCCACCCACGGCCGAGCCGACCAGCCAGCCGAGCAGGCGACTGCGCACAGGTGGACGCGTCATGCCGGCATCATGCCGCGCCCGGTCAACCGGTTCCGACCACCGGCCGCCACGGGCGCCGCGACACGACGGTCACGCCAAGAGCGGTGTAGGAGGGTCGGCTGCCATGATCTCCCGTACGGCCGCCGCATCGACCCGGAAGACAAGCAACGCCGGCTCGCCGCCGCTGGGGCAGGGGCCCAGTAGGACGTCGGGCACCGGCGGCGCTGCCGGGTCAGCTCTTGCCGGGGACCTGCTGGACCACCTCGAACTCCAGCAGCGTGGCCCCGGTGGCGACCGGCTTGCGCGGCTCGCCGCCCGCGCCACCGGCGTGCGCGGCCCGGGACGGCCCCTGCGCCCACGCCTGGTACGCCTCCTCGGACTCCCAACGGGTGTAGACGAAGTAGCGGTTCTCTCCGGCGACCGGGCGGAGCAGCTCGAAGCCGAGGAAGCCGGGCGAGTTCTCCACCGCGCCGGCCCGGGCGGCGAACCGCTTCTCCAGCTCCTCGCCCGCGCCGGTCGGGACGTCGATCGCGTTGATCTTCACCACTGCCATGCGTTTCAGCCTACGGGGTTCAGAACGTCTCGACGGCCGGCACCAGGTCCGCGTCGACCACGATCGGCGCATGGTCGGAGGGGCCCTTGCCCTTGCGCGCCTCCCGATCCACGTACGCGGAGCGGACCGCGCGGACGAATGGCGCCGAGGCGTACACCAGGTCGATCCGCATGCCCTTGTTCTGGTGGAACATGCCGGCCCGGTAGTCCCAGTAGGTGAACGGGTGCGGGCCCTTCATCGGGGTGGGCACCACGTCGCTGAGCCCGAGGTCGTGCAGCGCGGCCAAGGCGGCCCGCTCGGCCGGGGTGACGTGGGTGGAGGTGACGAAGAGCGCCGGGTCCCAGACGTCGGCGTCGGTCGGGGCGACGTTGAAGTCGCCGCAGACCGCCAGCGGCAGGGCGCCGACCAGCTCGGGCTCCAACGCGTCCCGCAGCGCCGCCAGCCAGGCCAGCTTGTACGCGTAGTGCGGGTCGTCGGGGGACCGGCCGTTCGGCACGTACACCGACCAGACCCGCAGCCCGTCGCAGGTGGCCGAGAGGGCCCGGGCCTCGGGCAGGGGGAACCCCGGCTCGCCGGGGAAGCCGACCGCGACGTCGGCCAGCCCGACCCGGGACAGGATGGCCACCCCGTTCCACCGGCCGTCGCTGTGGCTGGCCGCCTCGTAGCCCAGCTCGCCCACCTCGGCGACCGGGAATGCCCCGTCGGGGCATTTGGTCTCCTGCAGGCAGACGACGTCGGGCTTGGTGGTGGCCAGCCAGTCCAGCAGCCGGGGCAGCCGGGCCTTCACCGAGTTGACGTTCCAGGTCGCCAGGCGCATGGGTCCAGCCTGCCGTATCACCGGCCGCCGCGCCGGGTCAGCGTTCCGGGGTGTCTCGCTGGTTCGTGGGTCGGGTCTGTTCGGCTGCGGGGTCAGCGTTCCGGCGTATCTCCTGGGTGGGTCTGTTCGGCGAGGAAACGCTCCAGTTCGGCACCGAGCTCGTCGGCCGTGGGCAGCGGGCCGGTCTCGGCGGCCAGCAGGTTCTTCTCGCCGCGGCCCCGGGCGAACGTGTCGTACTGCTCCTCCAGGGCCTGGACCAGGGTCGCCGCCTCCTCGGTCTGGGCGACCTGGCGGTCGATCTCCACCCGGACCACCTCCGCGGCGGCCCGCAGGCCGTCCCGGGGCAGCAGCAGCCCGGTGCTGCGGGACACCGCGGCGAGCAGCGCCTCGGCGGCGGCCGGATACTCGGTCTGGGCGACGTAGTGCGGCACGTGCGCGGCGAAGCCGAGGGCATCCCGACCCTGCTCGCCGAGGCGGTACTCCAGCAGGTGGCCGACGCTGCCGGGCACCTGGACCCGCTGGAGCCACGGCTCGTAGCCGGCGATCAGCTCGCGCCGGGTGGCGTGCGCGGTGACGCCGCTGGGCCGGGTGTGCGGCACCGCCATCGGGATGGAGTTGAGCCCGACGGTGAGCCGGACGTCGAGCCGGGTGGCCAGGCCGGCGACTGCGGCCACGAAGCGCTCCCACTGCAGGTCCGGCTCCGGGCCGGTGAGCAGCAGGAACGGGGTCTCGTCGTCGTCGCGCAGCAGGTGCAGCTCCAGCGCCGGGGCGTCGTAGTCGGCCCAGTGGTCCTCGGCGAAGGTCATCACCGGCCGGCGGGAGCGGTAGTCGAACATCTGGTCGATGTCGAAGCGGGCCACCGGCCGCGCCTCAAGGGAGGTGAGCAGCTGCTCCCGGGCCAGCCGGGTGGCGCTGCCGGCGTCGACGAAGCCGGTGAGCGCCTGGATCAGCACGGGTTGACCGAGGCCGGGCAGATCATCGGTGAGTTCGTAGAGCTCGTGTGGGTCGAGCACCGGTTCGGACCTCCCTGGGAACGCGCGTACGGGTGGTGGCACGACCATCCCGTTCGGCAAAACGTACCGGCTGGCGTGGTCCATTCCGTTAGGGGCCGGCTGCACCCCGAAATAATGATCACGATTCGGCGACGGTGGGGAGCAGATCGGGGCGAATCCGCTGATCTTGCTCCATCGTCCGGGAAACGGACCAATGGAGGGTCGGCCGAAAGGACGAGTTAGTCGATCGTGGGCGGGCCTGCGGGCGTCGGCGAGGTTCCTGCCCGGGGCCGCCCGCCTCGTAACCGGCCTGAGGTTCTACCGTTCTGCGAGGGTTGGCCCGTCCTGATGCCAACCCCGGCCGCACGCCCCATTTGGGCGGGGCAAAGTGTGACGAGGGCCACCAGATCACCGTGGGTGATCAGCCGTCCTTCTGCCTAGCCTCGTCGAATGCGTGACGACGGCACCTTCGACGACCATCACGGCCTCGGCGGTTCGGCTGACCGTTCGGACGATACCAACTCCACCGTTCGGTCAACCGGTTCTCTTGAGCCGGCCGCCCCCCGACGCTTCCCCTTCGGCTTCCTCCGTACCCGTTTCGGGGACGCCGCTAACCCCCTCGCCCCCCGGCCGGGCCGCACCAAGCTGGCGGTCGCCACCGGCGCGGTCTGCTGCCTCGGCCTGCTCGGCGTCAGCCAGGTCGGCGCCGACGCGGTCGACGGTTCGGCCACCACCGCGCCGTCCGAGGAGGTCGCCCAGCGTGCGGCCGCCGACGCCGCCTCCCGCGGCCTGACCCGCGAGACCCCCGCCCCGGCCGCCCCGACCCCCACCCCGGTCGCCTCGACCGCTGCCCCGGCCACCACCCCGGCCACCAAGAAGCCGAAGCCCAAGCCCAAGCCCAAGCGGATCGTGCCGGTGGCCGGACTGGACCAGGACCAGATGGACAACGCCAAGGCCATCGTCCAGGCCGGCCGGGCCATGGGCGTGCCCCGCCGTGGCCTGATCATCGCGGTGGCCACGGCCATGCAGGAGAGCAACCTCTACAACTACGCCAGCGGCGTGCTGCCCGAGTCGCAGAACTACCCGCACCAGGCCATCGGCTGGGACCACGACTCGGTCGGGCTGTTCCAGCAGCGCCCCAGCAGCGGCTGGGGGGCCGTGCGCGACCTGATGCAGCCCGCGTACGCCACGAGGCAGTTCCTCACCGCGCTGGTGCAGATCCCCGGCTGGCAGGACATGGCGCTCACCGATGCCGCCCAGGCCGTGCAGGTCTCCGCGTTCCCCTGGGCTTACGCCCAGCACGAGTGGCGTGCCACCGAGGTCGTCGACGCGATCCTGACCTGACCGGGCGGATCACCGACCACTGTGGACGCTTGCCGGAGGGCCGGCCCGGGTACCGGTGGCTTGTCGGTCCCGGGTACACATGATGTGGGGACCGCGGACAGGAGGACGCCATGTCACCGTTGCAACGGATCGCCGCCTTCCTGCGGTCGCCCCGCGGTCAGCAACTGGTCGAGCGCGGCCGGCGCGAGCTGGCCAAGCCGGAGAACCAGCGCCGGCTCAGGCAGCTGCTCACCCGGCTGTCCCGCCGTCGCTGACCCGTCCGCCCCCAAGCTCGACCACCGGGAGCCCCTCGTGACCGACTCACCCGTCGACGGCGGGTCCACCGTTCCCACGCCGCAGGACGCCCACGACGCGCTGCCGGCCACGCTCTGGGACCGGATGCGGGACGACCCGCAGTACGCCCCCGAGCACCTGGCCCTGGAGGCCGTACGCCGGCTCGGGCCGGAGGCGGCGCAGTGGGCCGCCCGGGAGCGCGCGCTGCGCCCCGACATCGTCGCCGACGAGCTGGCCTCCCAGGCTGTCCGCAGGTTCGTCAACCGGGCCCGGCTCTCCGGCGCGGTCTCCGGGGCGGCCGGGCTCCCGGGCGCGGTGATCGACGTCGGGGTGCTGGCCTGGACCCAGGCCCGGCTGGTCCTGCACGTGGCGGCCGCGTACGGCGTCGATCCCGCGCATCCCGACCGGGCCGCCGACCTGCTGGTGCTGCAGAAGGTGCACAAGGTCGCCGAGAGCGCCCGGCTCGCGCTCGGGGTGGCCGCGGGGCGGGAGCGCGCCGGGGCGCTGTTCGGCATGGCCGGGGAGCGCCCGCTCGGCAAGGTGATGCTCCAGTTGGGCATACGGCTGGCCCGGATGGCCGGGGTACGCGCGGCCAAGCGGTTCTTCGCCAAGCTGGTCCCCGGTGCCGCGATCATCCTCGGCACCTGGGCCAACTCGTCGGCCACCAAGGACCTCGCCGACCGGTCGCGGGCCCTTTACCGGGGCGGGGCGCGGCGCCTGCCGGAGCAGCGCCAACCCTGACCGGGACGGCTCCCCGGCACCGTCCTCGGGAAGTCGGGTCGGCGATCCGGCGGGCCGACGTCAGCGTGCTACCCGCCGCCACGGAGCGGGGTGGCCGTGCAGCCACCAGTGCAGGACCCGGGTGATCCGGGGCAGCACCAGATAGGTCATGAGCGGGGTCAGGCAGAGCGTCATCAGCAGCGTCCGCACCGCGAGCGGCACGTCGGCGATGAACCGGGCGGTGAGCAGGGTCGCGGTGAGGCTCAGCGGGAAGAACGCCAGCCAGATGGTCACGGCCTGCTTCCACCGCGGCGGGCTGGTCGGCCCGGCCGGCGCGCCCTCGGCCCCGGTGATCGTCTCCACCACGTGGTCCACCGGCGGGTCGAACCAGCCCTCGATGCCGGTGCGGCGCTCAACCCGGGTGTGCTCGACGATGCCCTGCGCCGAGCTCAGCCACCAGTGCCGCTGCGGCGACTCCTCCCAGCGGCGCAGCGTCTCGTCGTCGGCGAACCGGTACATCACATGCCACTCGGGCGACCCGGGCGCGCTCTGCACGAAACCCGCGCCGAGGAAGCCGGGGAAGCTCTCCGCCAGCGCCGTGCCGGCCCGCATCCACGCCACCATCTCGCCGGTACGCGCGGGATCGGCGCGTCGGGCTACGGCGACGGTCACCGGCACCGCCTGGGTCATGGTCATGCCCCCATCCTTCCCGCCGCCGTCCGGATCGGCCCGGTCGCGGCGTAGGGGTGTAACGCAACCCACCGGCGCTCGCATCCGCGGCATACCCGTCCGGTGGCCGGCATCACCGCGTCATCTCCGCTCGCGACCCCGAGGGCTCGCAGAACCGGCATCCGGCGGGCGGCGGCGGGCGGTTAGCCCCGTCCGTGCCGGGGTAGCCCGAGGGTATGACGCGATCACAGCCGCGCCGCCGGATCAACGCCGCGTACAGCGCGTTGAACCTGCGGCTCGTGCTCGCCACCTTCGGGTTGGTGATCATGACCTTCTTCGCGGTGGTGGCGTTCTGGGCCCACGTGGTCTGGCTGGGCGTCGTATGCGCGCTCCTCGCCGTCGTGGCCGTGGTCGACCTGGTCGTCATCCAGCGCCGTCGCGCCGCCCGCCACCGCGAGGAACCGGGCGTGCGGCACTCACTGTTCGAGTGACAGGAGCCGCCATGTCCATCGCCACCACCAACCCCGCCACCGGACAGGTGCTCAAGACGTACGACCCGATGTCGGACGAACAGGTCGACGCCGCCATCGAGCGGGCCGACCTGGCCTTCCGGCAGCTGCACGGCACCACCATCGCGGAGCGCGGCCGGTGGCTCATCGCCGCAGCCGAGCTGCTCGAGGCCGAGCGGGACGAGACCGCCCGGCTGATGACCACCGAGATGGGTAAGACGTACGCCGCGGCCCGGGCCGAGGTGACCAAGTGCGCCGCGGCCTGCCGCTTCTACGCCGCCAAGGCCCCCGAGATGCTCGCCGACGAGCCGGCCGATGCCGGCGCGGTCAAGGCGAAGCGGGCCTACGTCCGCTACCAGCCGATCGGGCCGGTGCTCGCGGTGATGCCGTGGAACTTCCCGCTGTGGCAGGTGATGCGGTTCGCCGCGCCGGCCCTGATGGCCGGCAACACCGGCCTGCTCAAGCACGCCTCCAACGTGCCGCAGGCCGCCCTCTACCTGGAGGACCTGTTCCGCCGGGCCGGCTTTCCCGAGGGCGCGTTCACCACCCTGCTGGTCGGCTCGGAGGCGGTGGACCGGATCCTTAGCGACCCGCGGGTCCGCGCGGCGACCCTCACCGGCAGCGAGGTCGCCGGCCGCTCGATCGCCCGGATCGCCGGGAGGGAGCTGAAGAAGACCGTGCTGGAGTTGGGCGGCAGCGACCCGTTCGTGGTGATGCCCTCGGCCGACCTGGACCGCGCCGCCGAGGTGGCCACCACCGCCCGCTGCCAGAACAACGGCCAGTCCTGCATCGCCGCCAAGCGGTTCATCGTGCACACCGACGTCTTCGACGCCTTCGCCGAGAAGTTCACCACGCGGATGGCGGGGTTGACGGTCGGCGACCCGATGGACGAGGGCACCGACGTCGGCCCGCTCGCCACCGACCGCGGCCGGGACGAGGTGCACGCCCAGGTGCGGGACGCGGTGGACAAGGGCGCACGTGTCCTGTGCGGCGGCGAGCTGCCCTCCGGGGACGGCTGGTACTACCCCCCGACAGTGGTCACCGACCTGCGGCCGGAGATGCGGATGTGGTCCGAGGAGGTCTTCGGGCCGGTCGCCGGCCTCTTCCGGGTGTCGTCGTACGAGGAGGCGATCGAGGTCGCCAACGGCACCCACTTCGGCCTCGGCTCGAACGCCTGGACCACCGACCCGGCCGAGCAGGAGCGCTTCGCCACCGACCTGGACGCCGGCAACGTGTTCCTCAACGGGATGACCACCTCCTACCCCCAGCTGCCGTTCGGCGGGGTGCGGAACTCCGGCTACGGCCGGGAGCTCTCGGCGTTGGGCATGCGGGAGTTCTGCAACATCAAGACGGTCTGGCTCGGCGAGGGTGAGGCCGGCCCCGGCGCCGGCGCGCACTCCGAGTAGCCGGGACCGCGGTGGGGGCCGGCACCCCCGCCGTGGAATTCCGGGCTTCGGCGTGATCACGCCGGTAACCGGGGCCGCCTAGGCTCCTACCTCATGGAACCGCTCATCGAGGTCGT
Source organism: Micromonospora sp. CB01531 (assembly GCF_001905095.1). Taxonomy (GTDB): domain Bacteria; phylum Actinomycetota; class Actinomycetes; order Mycobacteriales; family Micromonosporaceae; genus Micromonospora. Next base: position 139,490 of record NZ_LWLS01000127.1, on the reverse strand, counting down.
GCTCTTCCTCGCGATCGCGACGTTCGGCGCGGCGCTGGCCCGGCGGCTGGGTCTGCTCGCGCCGATCCTGCTGGTCGTGCTCGGCCTCGTGCTCTCCTTCGTGCCGGGCTTCCCGCACGTCCGGCTCGACCCGAACCTGGTGCTGGTGGGCATCCTGCCGCCGCTGCTCTACGTGGCGGCGCTGGAGACGTCGGTGCCCGCGTTCCGGCTCAACCTGCGGCCGATCCTGCTGCTCGCGGTCGGGCTGGTCATCTTCACCGCGTTCGTGGTGGGCACCGTGGTGCACCTGTTCCGGCCCGACCTGCCGTACTCGATCTGCCTGGCCCTCGGCGCGGTGGTGGCGCCGCCCGACGCGGTGGCCGCCACCGCGGTGGCGCGCAGGGTCGGCCTGCCCCGCCGCATCGTGACCATTCTGGAGGGGGAGAGTCTGGTCAACGACGCCACCGCGCTGGTGCTGCTGCGGGTGGCGATCGTCGCGGCCACCACGGCGACCGGCGGGATCGGCGTCGGGGACGTGGCCCGGGAGGTGCTGGTGGCCGCCGGCGGCGGGGTCCTGATCGGGCTGCTCGGCGTGGTGGTCTTCGGCTTCCTGCACAAACGGATCACCGACCCGGTGCTGGACAACGCGCTGTCGCTGATCGTGCCGTTCGCGGTGGTCTTCGCCGCCGAGGAGATCCACGCCTCCGGCGTCATGGCGGTGGTGGTGACCGGGCTGGGCATCGGCCACAAGATGCCGCTGCTGATGTCCGCGGCCTCCCGGCTCCAGGTCGACGCGTTCTGGCGGCTGATCCGGTTCCTGCTGGAGGGGCTGGTCTTCCTGCTGGTGGGGCTCCAGTTGCGCGAGGTGGTGCAGGGCCTGGACGAGCCGTTCGGCTTCCTGGTCGGGATCACGGCCGCGGTGCTGCTCGCCGTCTTCCTGGCCCGGTTCGTCTGGATCTTCCCGGCCACCTATCTGGGCCGGCTGGTGCCCCGGGTCCGCCAGCGGGACCCGGCACCGCCGGTGCAGTTCCCGATCGTCATCGGCTGGGCCGGGATGCGCGGTGTGGTCACCCTCGCCGCCGCCCTCGCCCTGCCGCTCACCCTGGCCGGCGGGCGCGCCTACCCGCGACAGCTGTTCATCTGGCTCGCCTTCGCGGTGATCGTGGTGACCCTGGTCGCGCAGGGCGCCACCCTGCCGGCCGTGGCCCGCCGGGCCAAGCTGCCGCCGGACGACCCGGTGCAGGACGCCCTCTCCGCCGCCGCCGTGCAGCAGCAGGCCGGCCGGGCCGCCCGGGAACGCCTGGACAAACTGGCCGAGGGGGCGCCCGCGGCGGTCGTCGAGCGGCTGCGCGGGCTGGTGCAGAGCCGCACCAACCTGGCCTGGGAACAGCTGGGCGGCACCGCGAAGGAGACCCCGTCCGAGGCGTACGGTCGGCTGCGGCAGGAGATGATCGATGCCGAGCGGGAGGTCTTCCGGGCCGCCCGCGACACCGGGAAGATCCCCCAGGAGGTGCTGGTCCGCGCCTATCGCGACCTGGACCTGGAGGAGTCGTTGCTGCGACGGGAGAGTGACTGATGAGCTGTGTGCACCTGGCCGAGGCGGGCGACGCGGCGCCGGCGACCACGACCGACTGCCCGGACTGCGTGGCCATCGGCAACGCCGACTGGGTACACCTGCGGTCCTGCCTGGCCTGCGGGCACGTCGGCTGCTGCGACTCCTCGCCGTACCAGCACGCCACGAAGCACTTCGCGGCCAGCGGGCACCCGGTGATGCGTTCGGTCCAGCCCGGGGAGTCGTGGCGCTGGTGTTTCGTGGACGAGGAGATCGGCTGAGCGCGGCCGTCAGCCGAGGCGGCGTTCCAGCACCTGGCCCGGCCACGGCGGGCGGCCCGGCCGGTCGACCGTGAACGGGTCGGTGGCGGTGAAGCCGCAGCTCTCGTAGAAGCCGACCAGCGCCCGGTCGTCGCCGCCGTAGCAGTCCACCCGCAGCAGCCCCAGGCCGCGGTCGCGGGCCAGTTCCGCCGCGTACGCCAGCAGCCGGGCCCCGATCCCGTGGCCGGCGTACGCCCGGTCCGAGACCAGCAGGTTGACGTACAGCTCCGGCTCGGTGGCCGGTGGCACGTACTCGGTGGCCGTGCCCACCACCAGGGCACCCACCGGGGTGTCGCCGAGTCCGGCCAGGTGGAGCCCGCCGCTGGTCGCCCACGCGTCGGCCTGGGCGATCCGGCGTGGATCGCGCGACGCGGGCTCGGTGCCCCACTGGCCGGTCCGGCCGCGCGCCGCCAGCCAGGCCGTGGCGGTGTCGAGCAGCCGCAGCACGGTGCGGGCGTCGCCGGGCCCGCCCGGGCGGATGATGAGGGTCGGCTGGTCCGTCATGCCGGCCATGCTGCTACACCGGTCAGCCGCTCCCAGGGCGCCGGCACCCGGACCGCCGCCATGCCCGCCGCCGTCGCGGCCCGGATGCCCAGCTCGGTGTCCTCGAAGACCAGGCAGTCCGCCGGGGCCACGCCGAGCCGCTGCGCGGCGAGCAGGAACGCCTCCGGGTCGGGTTTGGGCCGCGCGTAGTCCCCGGCGCACACGAGCGCCTCGAACCGGTCGAGCAGACCCAGCGTCGTGAGCGAGGCGGTGACCCCTGCCCGGGTGCTGCCGGACACCACCGCGAACGGGATCCGCCCGTGGTCGGCTTCGATGTGCGCCAGCACCTCCGGCACGGCGGTCAGGTCGGGCAGCGACCGCTCGTACAACTCCTCCTGGCGCCGCACGACCGTGTCGACCGGCATGGCCAGCCCGTGCCGGTCGTTGAGTGTGGCGACGATGTCTGCGATGGGCCGGCCGCCCCAGGCGTAGAACAGCTCCTCGGGGAACTCGCAGCCCCACTCGTCCAGCGCCGCACACCACGCCGCGTAGTGCAGCGGCATCGAGTCGGCGATGGTGCCGTCGCAGTCGAACAGGTACGCGCGGAAGTCGCCGGGCGGCAGGGGCAGAAGCATGGCCGCAGCCTACGGCGCGGAGCTGGAAAAGCGCTGGCCGGGGCGGCCTCCGCTCTGGTTGGCTCCGGCGCTGTGGAACGTACCAGGATGGCCCGGGCCGACGAGTTGACCGAGGTGCAGCGGATCGAGGTGGCCTCCGGTGCGCCGTTCCGGGAGGTCGGGATGGCCGATGTCGCCGACATGCCACCGCTGCCGCTGGACGTGCTCGCCGACCGCCAGCGGGCCGGCCGGGTCTGGGTGGCGGTGAACACGGGGGACCGGCCGGTCGCCTTCGTGGTGGTCGACCTGGTGGACGGCTGCGCGCACGTCGAGCAGCTCAGCGTCGACCCGGCGTACGCCCGGCGGGGGATCGGGCGGGGACTGCTCGACCACGTGGCCGGGTGGGCCGCCCCGCGTGGGCTGCCGGCGTTGACCCTGACCACCTTCCGGAGTGTGCCGTGGAACGGGCCGTACTACACGCGCTGCGGGTTCCGGGAGCTGACCGGCGCGGAGGTCACGTCGGGACTGGCCGGGCTGCTGGCGGCCGAGGCGGCGCTGGGGCTGGACCCGGCCGAGCGGATCGCCATGCGTCGGCCCGTCGCCTAGTCGGTGTCATCCGGGCGCCCCGGTGACGAGGCGTTCGGTGGCCAGGCAGGAGACCAGGCAGCGTTCCTTGGCGTCGCCGGTCAGCCGGGCGGTCCAGTCGGTGAGGCCGCCGTCGCCGACCTCCCACGCGCCGTCGTCGAGGGTGAGTCGCAGCGCGCAGCCGCGGTAGTAGCCTCGCCCGCGCCGCCGCTGCGGCTCGTCCCGCAGCGGGATGCCGTCGGCGGCGAGCGCCGGGCGGACGGTGTCGGCCAGCCGTTCGCCGAGAACCGCGTCGTCCAGGACCGTGGCGTGCAGTCCGGGCGCGGCCGACCGGGCCAGCTCGGCGAGAATCGCCCGCCACCAGGCCAGGTGCCGGACCAGCAGCCGCGCCTCGGTCCGCCCCGAACCGGTGTCCCGGGCGCTGGACACCAGCGTGAAGAGCCGGAAGTGCGCGGCGGCGCCGGGGCCGAAGTCCTGTGCCCGGAGCACCCGGTGCACGGCGGCCAGGTGCACCTCACCAGTCCGGGGCTGCCGTTGCCGGCGCGCCGCCGCCTCGACGGCGAGGGCGTTGGTCGGGTCGCTGACCACCTCCGCGCCGCGCATGGTGGTGACGATCCGGTTCTGGCTGACGGGCGCGACGCTGGAGCAGCTGCCCAGCGGGACGACCGGGGACAGTTCGACGCCGGCCACGTCGGCCGGCAGCCGCTCCCACAGCCGCGCCTCCAGCCGGGCGAGCACGCGCGGGTCCACCTCGGACGGGCGGACCAGCCGGTCCTCCCGCCAGCGCCGCAGCACATCCGCCGGGCGCACCGCCGCCGCGCGGTCGCGGGCCACCGTCAGCAGCAGCGTCCGCAGGTCCGCCGCGGGCAGGCCGGCCAGCGCGGCCCGCGTTCCCGTGGGCAGTGCCGCCCACACCCGGCGTTCCGCGCCGGCAAGCTCGCCCGGGTCCATGGCCGCCACCATCGCGTACGTGCCGTGGCGCGTCCACCGGGTTTGTTCAGTGCGCGCCACCGAGGTTGAGCACCACCACGCCAGCGATCACGAGACCGGCGCCGGCCACCTTGGCGACGCTGAGCGGCTCGCCCAGGAAGGTCGCGCCGATCGCCATGATCGCTGCGGTGCCGAGGCCGGACCAGATCGCGTACGCCACGCCGACCGGGATCTCCTTCACCGCGAGGGCGAGCAGCCCGAACGACGACACGTACGCCACCGCCAGGCCGAGCGTGGGCCAGAGCCGGGTGAAGCCGTCGGTGGCCTTGAGCAGGCTGGTGCCGATCACCTCGGCGGTGATCGCGGCCAGCAGAAACAGGTACGCCACGCGGGGACGGTACCGGCTGGGTTTTGCCGTCCCCTACAGTGTCGGTCGCCGATGGGATTGTGAACCAGGGCGGTCGTAGCCACGAGTGGGGGAAACACGGTGCACGGGCGGCGGGGAGACGATGTGGCCGACAGCGGTGGCGCGGCCATGGCCGTCCTCGACCCGCCCGCGGCGCAGCTCGAGGCCGACTCGTGGCCGCGCTGGCGCTTCTGGCCCCTGGTGGCGGTGGCCGTCACCGGAGTCGCCCTCTACGCGTTCTGGCGGTGGAGTCAGACGCTCCCACCCATCGGCTACGGCTACTTCACCCGTCCACCCATCTATGGCCAGCTGATCCTGGTCCGGGACGAGCTGGCGTTGACCGTGATCCCGGCCGGCGTACTGCTGGCCGGCATCGGCTGGATCGTCACCTCCTGGCGTCGCCTGCCGACCTGGCTCGCCCTGGCGCTGGTGGTGGTCGCCGGGGTGCTCACCGCCACCGCGGTGAACCTGGTCCGGGGCCAGCTGGGCGAGCTCACCCGGGGCCTCTCGACCAGCCCGAAGTCGCCCTACTACACCGCCGACCTGCACTTCGTGTACGAGCTCGGGCTGCGCGAGTTCGTCGAGCGGCACGCCGAGCTGAGCGAGCGGTTCCACTCGTACAACGGCCGGACCCACCCGGCCGGGGTGATGGTCTTTCTCTACCTGTTGTTCCGCACCTTCGGCGCGTCGCACAGCCTGCGCGTCGCCGGTGTGATCGCGGTGGTGGCCTTCTGCTCGGCGGTCTCCGCCTGGCTGATCGGTCGCACCCTGGGCGGGGAGCGGGCTGGCCGGATCGGCGCCGTGCTCTTCGCGGCGGCGCCGGCGCCGTTGATGATGGCGTACAGCACCCTCGACACGACCTTCGCCGTGCCGCTGAGCATGAGTGTCGCGCTCTTCCTGCTCGCCGCCGACCGTCGGTCGTGGCGGCTGTCGGCGGCCGCGGGCGCCGTGTTGGGGCTGGGCACCCTGATGACCTTCGCCACGTCCTTCGTCGTGCTCTCGGCGACCATCGCGCTGGTGATCCAGACCGGGTGGCGGACGGCGGTGCGGCTGCTGGCCGCCGCGGCGGCCGCCGGCGCGGCGGTGCTGGCCCTGGCCTGGCTCGTCCTGGGCTTCGACGTCCTCGCCTCCTACCTGGTGTCACCGACGGTGTCGGTCCCCTACAACTGGTACTGGTTCCTGGGCAGCCCGGCGGCCTGGCTGATCTACGCAGGTCTGCCGCTGGCCGCCCTCGGGATCTACGGCGTGTTCCGGAAGGTGCCGGGGGCCGGGCGGCCGGTGCTCGTGCTGGTGCTCGTGCTGGTGCTGGTCGTGTGGGCGGGGTTGCCGTCGGAGCTGACCAAACTGCGCCCGGGCGAGGTGGAGCGGACGTGGATGTTCCTCTACCCGATGGTGGCGGGCGCGGCCGGTGTGGTGGTGGACCGCTGGACCGCCGCGTTCGTCCCGCGCTGGCGGCGGGGCGCCGTGGTCGCGGGCCTGGTGCTGCTCTCGGTCGGGCAGGCGGTGTTCCTGCAGGCCCTCTACAACAACTTCTTCTGATCCGCGGACCGGGCGACAATTTCGGGAGTTGCGCGGTCCACGCGGGGTGGTGGCACCTTCCCGAGGTTGGTGCCACCACCCCGCGGCGGTTCAGGACCGGGCGCAGGCCGTTCCGTTGAGGGTGATCAGGTTGGGGGCGGGGTTGGGACCGCCGGCGGTGGTGCCGATCAGGCCGAAGGTCACCGTGCCGCCCGGGGCGATATTCGCGTTCCACGCCTCGTTCCGCGCGGTCACCGTGGCCCCGGACTGGCTGACCCGGGCCGACCAGGAGCTCTGCACCTTCTGGTCGCCGGTGAAGGCCCACCGCAGGCTCCAGCCGTCGACGGCGGACGTGCCGGTGTTCCGCACGATGACCTGGGTGTTGAAGCCGTCCGGCCAGCTGCCGTGCGTGGTGTACGTGACGGCGCAGCTCGGGGCCGCCACCGCGGCCGCGTCGCGCTGGTCGGCCAGGAAGGACGCCAGCCAGGCCAGCGCGGAGTTCCAGTTGATCGCCACCTCGTTGGTCGAGTACGAGTTGATGTCGTCGACGTAGCAGAACATCGGCTGGCAGCCGGCCAGCAGGTTGGCCGCGTACGGGTCCTGGAGGGCGGCGTTCGGGCCGCCGGCGAGGGAGCCGTCCGGCGGGTTCGGCAGGTCCGGGTCGAGCTGGTGGGCGAAGATCCGGCTGTGCTGGTGGTGCGCGTTCCGCTCGCCCCAGCCGGTCACGTAGGACATGTTCAGCGCGTTGCGGCCGAGCAGGTAGTCGGCCGCCTGCACCGCGCCGTCCCGATACCTCGCGTCCCGGGTCAGGTCGAACGCGGTGGCGAGCACGATCGCGTTGTTGATGATGTTGCTGTTGCCGCCCCAGACGTACGCGCCGGCCTCGCCGGGCAGCGGCAGGCCGTACGCCTGGCCGCGCAGGGTCGCCAGGTAGCGGTCGGCGGCGGCGGTCACCGAGGTGCGGATCCGGGACCGCTCGGCGGCCGGCAGCGCGTTCGGCACGGTGGCCAGGTCGAGCCGACCCAGCGCGGCCACGCTCTGCCAGCCGAACGCGCCTCCGGCGGCGAAGACGTCGGCGGTGTGCAGCGGCGACGCGGTGAGATCGGTCAGGTACGCCTGCTCCCCGGTGGTCAGCCAGAGCTCGACGGCCGCCCAGTAGAACTCGTCGGTGACGTTCGAGTCGTCGTACGCGCCGCCGCCGTTGCCGTCGGCCGGCGAGGCGTAGCGCGCCGGGTGCGCCTTGGCCGCCGCGTACGCCGTCTTCGCGGCGCTGCCGCACCGGGCCGCGAACGCGGCGTCGTACGGGGCGAAGAGCCGGGCGCACTGGGCGGCCACGGCGGCCAGGTTGAGGGTGGCCGCGGTGGACGGCGGGTGCAGCTCACGCGGCTGCGGGTCGTCCTGGGGGGCCAGCGGCAGCCCGGTCCAGCTCCGGTCGTGGATCTTGTGATGGGCCATCCCGGCGAGCGGCTGGCCGGCGGGCACCTGCATGCGCAGCAGGAACTCCAGCTCCCAGCGGGCCTCGTCGAGGATGTCGGGCACCGTGTTGCCCCGCTCGGGCACCCGCAGCGTCCCGTCGCCGAGCGCCCCGCCGCCCGCCGCGGTCTCCGCGGTCTTGGTGCGCTCGAACGCGCTCAGCAGCTGGTAGGTGGCGATCCCGCCGTTGACCACGTACTTGCCGTGGTCCCCGGCGTCGTACCAGCCGCCGCGCACGTCCAGCCGGTGGTCGCAGACGCCGGGCTGGCAGGGCACGTCGGTGTCGCCCTGGTTGGGCGCGACGCCCAGGTGCCCGGCCGGGCGGGCGTACCCGGCGCCGATCAGGCCGCCGTCGATCGGGGTGCCGCTGCGCTGGGCGTAGAAGAACTGGAGCGAGTCGACCCGCAGTCGGTCGTAGAGGGTGCCGGAGATGTCGAACGGGTGGCTGGCCTCCCCGTCGGCGACCAGTGTGTAGCCGGTGCCCGGGGTGTGGAACGACGAGAAGTCGACGGTGTGCACGCGCTGCTGGGAGGCGGCGTCCACCCCGCGCGGGGTGGTCTCGCCACTGGCCACCACGGCTCCGGCGGCCGACCTGAGCTGCCAGGGCAGCGGGTCGGTGTCGTCGGTGACCACGGTGGCGTTCTTCGGGCCGCCGGGCAGGTAGCCGACCTGGTTGACCCGGACCCGCGGCCCGGTGTCCGGCTCGTACGGCGGGGCCGCCTCGCCACCGCGCAGCGAGACGTTGTCCAGGCAGAAGGTCTGCGCGGCGGGGCTGCCGCCGACCTGGAAGACGAGCTGGGCGCTGGGGTTGTCGGCCGGGGCGGTGAACGTCCTGGCGACGTGCTGCGCGGTGCCGGTCGCGGTGGCGTCGAGGCTGGCGTACGTGGTGTAGGGCGCGCTGCCGAGCTGGAGCACCGCCTTGAGGGCCGCCCCCGGCGTGGCGGAGACGTCGAAGGAGAGTTCGTAATCGGCGCCCGCGATGAGCGGCACGGCGTCCTGGCCGATGCCGGCGTCCCACGGGTTGGCCAGGCCGCCGGGGACGGTGGTGCAGAGCCGCCCGTCGACGACCGTGAGGTCCCCGGTGCCGTAGGAGAACCAGGGGCTGGTGCCGGCGCTGAAGTCGCCGTTGCGGAGCTGTTCGGGGGCGTCCGGGGGCACTTCGGCGTATGCCACGCCGGCGGTGGCGCCGGTGAGTACCAGGGTGGTGGCCGCGGCGAGCGCCGCGAGGCGGCGTCGGTGTGGGATCACGGAGGTTCCTTCCGCGCTTGGGGAGTGGGTGAGGCGCGCAGAGAGCTGGGAGCGCTCCCAACTGCGGTCCGATGTTTCCAGCACCGTCGCCCCCTGTCAATCGATCCGGCCCGATGGCTGTCCGCCCCGCGCGACAGTGAGATTCGCCGCGCCACGCCAGCATCATCCTGATCTCCTAGAGACAACTGCTGCCTTCGCCTGGCAGGCTGCCTCCCATGACCCTGAAGCTTCGTTCCGTGGGGGCGAGCGACCGTGGGCTGATCCGCAGTGGCAACCAGGACGCCCAGCACGCCGGCAACTGGCTGGTCGCCGTGGCCGACGGCATGGGCGGCATGGCGGCCGGTGACCTGGCCAGCCAGATCGCCATCGACGCGGTCGGCCCGCTGGACGTGGAGACCCCCGAGGACGCGTTGGTCGCCGCCCTCCAGAGCGGCATCGAGCTGGCCACTACGCGGATCCGTCAAGCCGTCGCGGAGGACCCGGAACGCCAGGGCATGGGCACCACACTCACCGCGCTGCTCTTCGCCCGCACCGGAAGCTGCCTGGCCCTGGCCCACGTCGGCGACTCCCGGGCGTACCTGTTCCGCGAGGGCGTGCTCAAGCAGGTCACCCGGGACGACACGTTCGTGCAGATGCTGGTCGACCAGGGCGTGATCACCCCGGACCAGGCGAGCAGCCACCCCCGCCGGGCCGTGGTGACCCAGGCGTTGCAGGGTGACGAGGTCTCCCCGGCGTACGCGACGATGGTGCCCCGGGCCGGCGATCGCTGGCTGCTGTGCAGCGACGGCCTCTCCAACGTGGTCCGTCCGGACACCCTCGCCGAGGTGCTCCGCGAGTACCCCGACCGGGAGGCGTGCGCCCGCAAGCTGATCGACCTGGCGCTGCGGGCCGGCGGCCCGGACAACGTGACCGTGGTGATCGCCGACGTGGTGGACGAGTAGCCGGGGTCAGCGCCGGCGCGGCGCAGCCCGCCGGGTCGGCTCGGCGGTGGTCGGATCCTCCGGCCACGGGTGCCGCGGGTAGCGTCCGCGCAGCTCCGCCCGTACCTGCGGGTAGCCCACCCGCCAGAACGAGGCCAGGTCGGCGGTGACCGCGACCGGCCGGCCGGCCGGGGAGAGCAGGTGCAGCAGCACCGGCACCCGGCCGTCGGCGATCCGCGGCGCGTCCCGCCAGCCGAAGGTCTCCTGCAGCTTGACCGCCAGCACCGGGGCGGCCGGGTCGGCGTAGTCCACCCGGATCCGGGAGCCGCTGGGCACCGGCAGCCGTTCCGGTGCCAGCTCGTCGAGCCGGGCCGCCTGCCGCCAGTCAAGCAGCCGGCGCAGCGCCGCCGCGACGTCGATGCGGGCCAGGTCCGCCCGGCGCCGGGCGCCGGCCAGCTCCGGAGCCAGCCAGGCGGCCGCGCCGGCGAGCAGCGCCGCGTCGGACACGTCCGGCCACTCGACGCCGAGCGCCTGCCGGCAGAACGCCAGCCGCCGGCGCAGCGCGGTCGCCTCCGGCGTCCAGGTCAGCAGGCCCAGCCCGGCCTGGCGCAGCCCGGTGAGCACCGCCTCGGCCACCAGCTCCGGGTCGGGCGCCGCGAGGGGCCGGTCGACCAGCTCGATCGCGCCGAGCCGGACCACCTCCCGGGCCACCACGTCCCCGCCGGACCAGCCGACCTCCCGGTCGGCGCGGAGCAGGGGTCCGCCGGCCTCCCGCGCGGTCACCTCGTCGACGGGGGTGGCGAGCCGCACCCGGGCGGTCGGCGCGCCGGGGGAGCGGTCGGCCACCGCGATCGCCAGCCAGGCCGAGCCGGCCAGCCCCGACCCGGCCGCCAACTCCGCCGCGGTTCCGCCCGCCATCAGGTACGCGGACCCGCCGGCCCGGCGCGCCCGGGCCAGCCGCTCCGGGTACGCCAGCCCCACCAGCAGCCCGGCCGACAGGTCGTCGGGGAGGCGCTCCCCGGTGCCGTCCGCGGCCGGCCGCCGGTGGTCCCGGTCGGCACGGGCGGCCGCAACCCGGGGGCGATCGGCCGGCGCGCTGTCCGTCGCCAGGGTGGCGCGGAGCCGGCGCACCTCGGCGGGCCAGCGGGCGGTGGCGGCCTGGTCCGTGCCGCCCCGCACCCGCCGCCACAGCGCGGTCAGATCGTCCCCAGCGCCGGCAAGCGTCTCGTCGGCGAGCAGGGCGACCACCTCGGCGGCCCGGTCGGCACCGACCCGCTCCGCCCCGTCGAGCAGCGCCCGGGCCAGCCGCGGGTGCGCGCCGGCCGCCGCGATGGCCCGCCCCCGGCCGGTGATCCGGCCGTCCGCGTCCACCGCGCCCAGCGTGGTGAGGGTCTCCCGGGCGACCGTGAGGGCGGCGGGCGGCGGCGGGTCGGGCAGCGCCAGCCCGGCCCCGTCCGGATCACCCCACGCGGCCAGCTCCAGCGCGAACCCGGTCAGGTCGGCGGTGGCGATCTCCGGCTCCGGCTGCGGGGCGAGCCGGGCGTGGGTGGCCTCGGACCAGCACCGGTAGACCGCGCCCGGGCCCTCCCGCCCGGCCCGGCCGGCCCGCTGGGTGGCCGCCGCGCGGGACACCGGCACGGTGACCAGCGAGCCCAAGCCCCGGGCCAGGTCGGTCCGGGGCACCCGGCTCAGGCCGGCGTCCACCACCACCCGCACTCCGGGCACGGTCAAACTGCTCTCCGCCACGGCAGTGGCCAGCACCACCCGCCGCCGGTCGACCGTTCCGGGGCGTGGCGCGGCGTCCGGCCGGGCTGCGCGGTCCGCCGCCGTTGCGCCTGGCGGCGCGATGTCCCGGGGTCGGGCCGCCGGCAGCCGCAGCGCGGCGTCCTGCGCCGCCCCGGGCAGCCGGCCGTGCAGCGGCAGGACCGCCACCGAGGCGGGCAGGTCGGCCAGGCGGGTGCCGACGGCAGCGATCTCGCCGGCGCCGGGTAGGAAGACCAGCACGTCCCCGGCCTGCTCACGCAGCGCCCGGCGCACCGTGGCGGCCACGTGGTCCAGCAGCGCCGGCGCGACCCGGCCCGCGCCCGGCGCGGCGACCGGCCGGGGCGGGGGCGCCCAGATCCGGGCCACCGGGTGCAGGGCCGCCTCGGCCCGGACGACCGGCGCGGGTCGGTCGGACCCGCCCAGCAGCGCGGCGAACCGCTCCGCCGGTGGGGTTGCCGACATCGCCACCAGCCACAGGTCGGGCCGGAGCGCGCCCCGGGCCTCGACGCCGAAGGCCAGGGCCAGGTCGGCGTCGAGCTGTCGCTCGTGGACCTCGTCGAGCAGCACCGCGCCGACGCCGGGCAGCTCCGGATCATGGTGCAGCCGCCGGACCAGCAGGCCGGTGGTGACCACCTCGACCCGGGTCTGCGGACCGACCCGACGCTCGCCCCGGACGGCGTACCCGATCCGGCCGCCGACGTGCTCGCCGAGCAGGGCGGCCATCCGGTGCGCGGCGGCCCGGGCGGCCACCCGGCGGGGCTGGGCGATCACCACCCGGCCCGGGACCGCGTCGGCCACAGCGAGGGGGGCGAGGGTGGTCTTGCCGGTGCCGGGCGGCGCCACCAGGACCGCCGTACCGGCCGCGCGCAGCGCCTCGACCAGCGCCGGCAGCACCGCCCGGACCGGCAGGTCGAGGGCTACGTCGGAGAGCACCGGTCCACTCTCGCATCCGGCGCTCAGGCCGGACGTACCCCGTCCACACCGGCGACGAAGGCCGTCCAGGCCGCCGGAGCGAAGACCAGCGCCGGACCGGGACGGTCCTTGCTGTCCCGGACGGCAATCCGATCGCCAACAGCGGCGACCTCCACGCAATTGCCGTTGCCACTACTGCGCGTGCTGGTGCGCCAGTCCGCCAGGGACAGGTCGAGCGCGGTCATCCCCGTACCTCGTCTTCCGTCAGCGTGCCGCCGAACGGTCACGCAAAGTTACGAGAAGCCGTCCTCCAGACGGGCCAACGACGCCGTCGGAGTCAGTGCCATCCGGCACAGCTCCTCATGCAAGAGGCTATACCGGTGCACCTGTGCAAGATCCTCCAGCGCCAGTCCCATGGTGAGGTTGTCCAGGTAGACCACGGAGGCGTCGGCCGCGTCGGCGAAGCCGAGGATGACGTAGGAGGTGCTCATGGCGGGGTGGCCGCCAGCGCCGAATGGAAGTATGTGGATGGTTACGTTTGGTAGTCGGACGAGCCTCGCCATGTGGCTGAGCTGATCGGCCATCACCGCCGGTCCGCCGACAGCGCGCCGCAGCACCGCCTCGTTGAGCACCACGGACAGTTGAACCGGCGACTCCCGGTGCAGCACCTCCTGCCGGCGTAGCCGGGCGGCGACCTTGCGCTCGACGCCCTCCTCGCCCGCCGTGATCCGGTAGATCTCCCGGGCGTACGCCTCGGTCTGCAGCAGCCCCGGCACCGCCTCGGCCTCGTACGTGCGCAGCGTCGCCGCCTCGGCCTCCAGCCCGACGTAGAACTCGAACCACTCCGGCAGGACGTCGCTGTAGTTCTGCCACCAGCCGCGCTGCTGCGCCCCTCGGGCGATCTCGATCAGCGCCTCGGCGTCCGCACCGGTCACCTGGTAGAGCGCGAGCGCGGCCCGGACGTCCCGCGGTTTGATGCCGATCTGCGCGTTCTCAATGCGGGAGAGGTTGCTCTTCGACATGTCGAGCTGGCGCGCGGCCACGTCGAGGGTCATCCCCGCGCGTTCGCGCAGTTGGCGGAGTTCCCGGGCGATGCGGCGGCGACGAACGGTGGGACTGGCGGTCACGCCGTCGAGTTTGGCACGCCAAGATCCCCAGCTCACGCCGAGCACGGACTGCAACCGTGGAATTCGGGAGTTGCATCCCCGGAGCTTGCGGTGCATTCTCTTCCCGGTATCAGCCATCGCCTGTGGACAGCCGGGAGGCTCGTTTGCTCATCGCTGACGAGTTCTTCCTGATCGCGCACAACGACAGCCGGGGCAAGGCCAGACTGCACCCGGCCGCGACGGGGCTCGGCCTCGCCGCCGGCCTCCTCGGCGAGTTGATCCTCTTTCGACGGATCACCGTCGCCTCCGGACTGATCACCGTGCTCGACCGCCGGCCGCCGGCCGACGCGCTCGCGCACACCGTGCTCGACCAGCTGATCGGCGAGGCCCAGCACCGGGCGGTCCGCACCTGGCTCAGTTTCCTGGCCCAGACCGGCGTGACCGCGGTCGGCGAGCGGCTGGCCCGCGCCGGGGTGCTGCGCCGCCAGGAGAACCGGCGTCTCCTGCGGACGAGCCTCAGCTACGTTCCGGTCGATCTGAACGCGGCCGCCTGGCCGGCGGCCCGGCTGTGGACCCTGCTGGAACGCCCGGAGCCCATCGCCGTGCCGGACGCCCTGCTGCTCGGCCTGATCGCCGCCACCGGGTTGACCCGCGAGGTGCTGTTCAGCGCCGAACCGCAGGCCCACCACCGGCTGAGCGGGCTCATCCCCACGCTGCCCGCACCGCTGAAGGAACTGGTCGGGCACACCGAGGCCGCCGTCGGTGCCGCGGTGCTGCGCGGCATCCCCTGACCTCCGGGTTACCGCCCCCATTCCTCCCCTCCACCGGAGCAGCCCCCATGCCCCCTGCAGCCACAGTCGAGCGTCCCAGCAACCTCTCCGAGGCCCTGGCCCGCGGCCGGCTCGGCATACCGTCGGTCGTCTTCTTCGTCCTCTCCGCCGCCGCCCCGCTGACCGTGGTGGCCGGCGTGGTCACCACGGGGTACGCCGTCACCGGCGTCACCGGCATCCCGCTGGCGTTCCTGGCGGTCGCGGTGGTGCTCACCCTCTTCGCGGTCGGCTACGTGGCGATGGCCCGCCGGCTGACGAACGCGGGCGCGTTCTACGCGTACATCGCCCGTGGGCTCGGTCGGCCCGCCGGGGTCGGTGCGGCGTGGGTCGCGCTGATCGCGTACAACGCGCTGCAGGTCGGGCTCTACGGCGCGATCGGCGCGGCCGCCGAGCCGGTACTGGGCCAGCTCTTCGGCAGTTCACCCGCCTGGTGGGTGGTGGCCCTGGTCGCCTGGGCGCTGGTCGCGGTGCTGGGCGTGCTCCGGGTGGACGTGAACGGCCTGGTGCTCGCCGTGCTGCTGCTGGCCGAGATCGCCGTCATCCTCGTCTTCGACCTGGCGCAGGTCACCCACCCGGCCGGCGGTTCGGTCAGCTTCGCCACCCTGTCGCCGGACAATCTACTGGTGCCGGGGGTCGGCGCGATCCTGGTTTTGGCCACGACCGGCTTCACCGGCTTCGAGTCGGCGGTGGTGTTCAGCGAGGAGAGCAAGGACCCGAAGCGGACCGTCCCCATGGCCACCTACCTGTCGGTGGCCATCATCGCCGGTCTGTACGCCTTCTCGGCCTGGTCGATGACCGTCGCCACCGGGCCGGACCGGATCGTCGACGCGTCCCGGGAACAGAGCACCGGGCTCATCTTCAACCTCGCCGGCGCGCACCTCGGCGACACCGCGGTGACCATCGGCCAGGCGCTCTTCCTCACCTCGCTGCTGGCGGCGATGATCTCGTTCCACAACACCACCGCCCGGTACGCCTTCGCGCTCGGCCGGGAGCGGGTGCTGCCGGCACTGTTCGGGCAGACCTCGCCGCTCACCGGGGCGCCGCGGGTCGCCTCCCTGGCGCAGAGCGCCCTCGGCCTGGCCGTGATCGTCCTCTACGCGGCCGCCGGCTGGGACCCGCTGGTGCAGCTGTTCTTCTGGGGCGGCACCGGCGGCGGGTTCGGGGTGTTGCTGCTGATCACCGCCACCGCGGTCGCGGTGATCGCCTTCTTCGCCCGGACCCGTACCGAGGAGACGCTGTGGCGGCGGGTCGTCGCCCCCGCCCTCGCCGCGATCGCGCTGGTCGCCGTCATCGTGGTCGCGGTGGACAACTTCGCCATCCTGCTCGGGGTCGCCCCGGACTCGCCGCTGCGCTGGGTGATCCCGGCGGTCTACCCGGTGGCGGCGCTGCTCGGCCTGCTCTGGGGGCTGGTGCTGCGCCGCACCCGGCCGGCCGTGTACGCCCGGATCGGGCTTGGTGCGGAGAGCGCCGTCGTCGACGCGCCGCGGACGGCCGACGAGGTGACGCCGCCGGCCGGGGCGGAGGTGACGGCATGAGCGAGCGAATCGTCAGTGCAGTGCCGGGGTGCCTCATGGCGGCGCCGAGCGGAGCGAGGTGACGGCATGAGTGACGTGCCGATCGAGCGGCTCGGCCCGGCGGAGACCCGGTGGGTCGCCGAGCGGATCGCCCGGACCTTCCGGCTGCTGGCCGTCACCCGGTGGCTCGTGCCGGACGAGGCGAAGCGGGAGGCGGTGCTCGCCGACAACTTCGAGATCCTGGTCGACCATGCGATGCGGCACGGGATCGTGCACGGCACCGCGGACCGGGCGGGCGTCGCGGTCTGGTTCCCGCAGACCGGCGAACCGGCCCCGCCGCCGGCCGACTACGACGCCCGGCTCGCCGCCGCCTGCGGCGAGTGGACGCCGCGGTTCCAGCACCTCGACAAGCTGTTGGAGGCACACCACCCGCACGCCGACCACCACCATCTGGCGTTTCTGGCGGTCGCGCCGGAACGCCAGGGGCGGGGCCTGGGCAACGCGCTGCTGCGGCACCATCACGGCCTGCTCGACGCCGAAGGCGTGCCCGCGTACCTGGAGGCGAGCAGCGAGCGCAGCCGCGACCTGTACGCCCGGCACGGCTACCGGGCCGCCGAGCCGTTCCGTGTTCCGGACGGCGCCCCCTTCTATCCGATGTGGCGCGACCCGCTCGGCTGAGCGGTGCGCGCCGCCGGTGCGCGGCTGTCGATGCGGCCCGGGTCGACGTGCCGGAAACCGGGTACGGCCCAGTCGGCGAACCGCCGACCGGGCCGCGTGGACGCGACGGTGGTCGGGCCCGCCGGCCCGACCACCGTCGTCCACCCCGTCAGTACGCTCCGTCGAGCTGCCCGCGCAGCCTCGTCAGCGCCCGGGCCAGCAGCCGGGACACGTGCATCTGTGACACGCCGATCTGCTCGGCGATCTGGGACTGGGTCAGGTTGCCGTAGAACCGCAGGGTGAGGATCTTCTGCTCCCGCTCGTCCAGCGTGGCGAGCGCCGGGCCCAGGGCGACCCGCAGCTCGGCCAGCTCGAATTCGCCGTCCTCGCCGCCGAGCATGTCGCCCAGCTCGGTGGCGCGGTCGCCGTCGCCGGTCGGGGTGGACAGCGACACCGCGTTGTAGGCGCGGGCGCCTTCCAGACCCTCCAGCACCTCTTCCTCGGTGAGCTTGAGGTGGGCGGCGATGTCGGCGACCGTCGGCGAGCGGCCGAGGGTCTGCAGCAGCGCGCTGTTGGCATCGGAGATGGCCAGCCTCAGCTCCTGGAGGCGCCGGGGCACCCGGATGTCCCAGGTCCGGTCGCGGAAGTGCCGCTTGAGCTCGCCGATGATGGTCGGGATGGCGTAGCCGGCGAAGTCGACGCCCCGGGAGGGGTCGAACTTGTCGATCGCCTTGATCAGCCCGACGGCGGCGGTCTGCGCCAGGTCGTCGGTGGGCTCGCCCCGGCCGCTGTAGCGGTGGGCGAGGTGGTTTGCGAGCGGCAGCCAGGCCTCGATCGCCCGGTCGCGCAGCGCGGGGCGCGACGGGTGGTTGGCGGGCAGCGCCGCCATCGCGTTGAGCAGGTCGGCGGCGCTGTCGGTGAGGGCGCCCGGGTCGAGATTCCCGGTGGTGGACGGTGTGGTCGCCTGCTCGCTGATCGTGTGCGCGGTCATGGTGGTCCTCCCTGCACCTCGTCCGCGAAGGAAAGGCGTGACGCGTCGATTGAGCTTCAGCTCGTACGTTCGGGAGTCACCGTAACCCGATCGTCCGGAAGAAATCTAGCCGAAAGTACGATGTACTTATGGGATCTTATCTGCCTTATCCGGCGACATTGGGACATCGCGGCCTGGCGGCGGCCTGTAGTTCGAGTCCGTTTCGGGTATCCGCTTCGGTGGTGCAGCTCAACCGAGCGGTCAACGAAGAAGCTGACATTCGGCTCGCATTGTCGACTTTCGGTCGTTGTCTCGTCGGTGAGACCGCTCGTAGCGTCACGGGGTAGCCGTATACGGGAGGCACACCGTGCTCGACCCCGCCGCTCCGCAACTCGTCCTCAACGCCCGGATGCTGCAGTTCAGCTGGCTCCCGGCGGACCCCGACGCGGTCGCGGCGGTACTGCCCGCCGGGGCATGTCCCCGCCCCGACTGCCAGGTGTTCCTCTGCCAGTACGTGGTGGACGACGCGACGCAGACCTCCGGCCTCGGCGCGCACTCCCTCACCTACCTCGGCATCGCGCTCGACGGCATCGACCCGCCGCCCGCCGGGGACACCCCCGGCGGCCTGTGGACCCACTACTTCGCCTCCAGCCCCCGGGTCCGCGACTACTCCGCCGCCCGGGGCGTCCCGGTGACGCCCGGGGATACCTGGCTCGACCTGCGAGGCGAGCAGTTGACCGCGGAGACCCACGCGAACGGGGCTCCGCTCATCCGTACGATCGCCCGCGTCGGGGACACCGGCTGCCGGGTGTTCAGCGGGCATCACCGGTACCTGACCGCCTGGGGCGGCGGGCTGCTCAGCGCCGAATTCCCGTACGTGGCCGAACCGGTGACCCCGTTTGAGGTCGAGTCGGTGGAGTTCCTCGTCCCGGCACACCCGGTCTATCCGTTACGCCCGGCCAACCCGCTCACCATCTGCGGCGGCCTGTACTCGCCCCGGGTGTCGTTCGCCTACCCGGCGCTGCCGGTCGCGCTGGACCAGCCGCCGGCCGCCACCGGCCTCCGGCCAGCGCGAGTCGGTGAAGAACAGGTGGTCATCGGCCTTTAGCGTTGCCACCTCGCGGACCAGCCGGTCAAAGTAGGCAGCGCCGTGAATGAGCGGCTCGGCGAGGTTTCCGGTCGTCCAGACGGGTAACTCAGACCCCGGGTTGGCACGTTCCTGTGCGGTGAAGAACCAGTCCCGCATCGCCACGTTCCAGCCTCCCGAGGTCGACCCCGGCCTCACGGTAGGCCCCCCGAGACGGCCCCGCACGCTGACCGCCCCTGGTCGGCCGGCCCTCCCGTGGGTCCCGCCGCGACCCTGTACCGCCCCACCGAGGAGGCCGCACCATGTCCGCCGAGACGACGAACACCGTGACCGAGCACCGCGCGCCGGCGGTGGAGGGGGAGCGGGGTGCGCTGGTGGCGGTCTTGGTGATGGTGATCCTGGGCGTGGTCGGCATCTTCGCCGTCTCCTGAGCGCCGGCGGGCGCCCCGGGTTGCCCCGGGACGCCCGTGCTGCGCGGATCGGTCAGGGGCGGGAGTCCTCGCCGTCGGTGTGCGGCATCCGCCCGGCCGGGATCACGCCGAGCCGGCCGGCCTGGAAGTCCTCGAACGCCTGGACCAGCTCGTCCCGGGTGTTCATCACGAACGGGCCGTAGTGCGCGACCGGCTCCCGGATCGGCTGCCCGCCCATGATGTAGAGCTCCAGGGCCGGGGTGTTGCCGTGCTTCGCGTCGGCGGTGACCCGTAGCGCGTCGCCCGGGCCGTGCACCGCGAGCTGGCCGACGTGGATCGGGCGGCGGTCGCTGCCCACCGTGCCCCGGCCAGCCAGCACGTAGACCAGCGCGTTGAAGTCTGGCCGCCAGGGCAGGCTCAGCTCCGCGCCGGGCTGCAGCGTCACGTGCGCGATGGTGATCGGGGTGTGGGTTGAGCCCGGGCCCCGGTGCCCGGCGATCTCCCCGGCGATCACTCGGATCAGCGCGCCACCGTCAGGCGTGGTCAGCAGCGCCGATTCCCGGCCGCGGATGTCCTGGTAGCGCGGCGGGTTCATCTTCGCCACCCGGGGCAGGTTGACCCAGAGCTGCAGGCCGTGGAAGAGGCCGCCGCTCATCACCAGGTGCTCCGGCGGCGCCTCGATGTGGAGCAGGCCGCTGCCAGCCGTCATCCACTGGGTGTCGCCGTCGGTGATGGTGCCGCCGCCGCCCTGCGAGTCCTGGTGGTCCATGATCCCGTCGATCATGTAGGTCACCGTCTCGAAGCCGCGGTGCGGGTGCCAGGGGGTCCCCTTCGGCTCACCCGGCGCGTAGTCGACCTCGCCCATCTGGTCGAGGTGGACGAACGGGTCCAGTTCGGTCAGCGGAACCCCGGCGAAGGCCCGGCGGACCGGGAAGCCCTCGCCCTCGTATCCGCTCGGGGCGGTGGTCAGCCGGCGGACCGGACGGAAGGTGGTGGACTCGTCCAGCTGCGGCAGGCGGGGGAGGACGAGGACGTCGTCGACGGTGATGGCGGGCATCGCGGGCTCCTTACTTGTCGGCCGGGGTGGACGACGCGTCGCGGTCGGCGCGCAGGCGCCGGCCGAGCCGCTCGAAGACCCGGGTGAGGCAGGCGACCTCGGCGTCGTCGAGGTCGTCGATCAGGTGGGTGCGCACGGAGCGCAGGTGGTGCGGCGCGGCCTCGCGCAGCGCCAGCAGGCCGGCCGCGGTCAGCACGGCCTCGCTGCCGCGCCGGTCCTCCGGGCAGGACTGCCGGGCGACCAGGCCGCGCTTCTGCATCGAGGAGATCTGGTACGTCAGCCGGCTCGGCGAGAACACCAGCCGGCTGGCCAGCTCGCCCATCCGCAGCCGCTGCCCCGGCGCCTCGGAGAGCAGGACCAGCACGTGGTAGTCGGCGAAGGTCAGCTCGCTGTCGGCGCGCAGGTCGTCCTCGAGCTGGGTGAAGAGCCGCTGGCTCGCCTCGATGTAGGCGCGCCAGGCGGTCATCCGCTCGGGGCTCAGGCTCTCGGTCACGGCTATGACAGTAGCACTACTTCAAATTTAAACAAGTGCCGTGCAATGCGTGTGAGCAGCGCGACAGCGGGTGGTGCTGGGTAGGAGTTTGGAATTTGAACCAGCTCCGGATTCCGCTGCCCGGGCTAGGGTCGGGGGGTGGATGATCTCGACCTGCTCGACTGGCGGGAGCGGGTGGCCCGGCTCTACCTCGCCGACCTGGACCTGGCCGGGTTCCGGGCCGCCCGCGACGAACTGTTCCGCTCGCACCCGTGCAGCCCGCTGCCGGCCGCCGACCGGGCCGGCTTCCCCGGGCTGCGCTGGTTCCCGCCCGATCCGGCGGCCGTGGTCGAGGCGCCGCTGCGGCCCGCCTCGGGCACGGAGACCATCGACACCGGCGGGCCCGACGGGGTCGTCCGGTACCGCCGGGCCGCGGTGGCCGAGACCCCGTGGGGCCCGCTCACCGTGTGGTGGATCGAGGCGTACGGGGGTGGGCTGTTCGTGCCCCTGCGCGACGCCACCTGCGGCACCGAGACGTACGGCGGTGGGCGCTACCTGACCGACACGGTGAAGGGCACCTTCGGGCGCGGCCTGACCGTGCTGCCCGGCGGGCGGATCCGCCTCGACGCCAACTACCTCTACAACCCGAGCTGTGCGTACGACGACCGCTGGGCCTGCCCGCTCGCCCCGCCGGAGAACCGCCTCGACGTCCCGATCCGGGCCGGGGAACTGGCGTACCGGGCCTGACACCTGGCCCGCTGCCCGTTTCCAGCGTTGATCATGAGGTTGGCGGCGAGTTGGATCTCTAGGAGTGCCGCTAACCTCATGATCAAACCTGGCCCCGCGCGGGGGCCCTCTCCGCTGGTACCGGTCGGCTACCGGGCGGTCGCGCCGGTCGGTGTCAGGTGCATCCGGCCGAGCAACTGCCGGGCCTGGTCGGCCAGGTCGGCGTGCACGGTCACGGCGTACTGGCTGGCGCGCAGCGAACTGGCCGAGGTGAAGTCCCGCTGGCCCCCGGTCATCGCGTGGACCACCGCGCCGAACACGGCACCCCAGATCGCGCCGATCACCAACCCGACCACGATCACCGCGAGCCAGTTCCCGGCCGTGAAGATGCCGAACAGCAGGCCGATGAAGAGCCCGAACCAGGCGCCGGTCCCCGCGCCGATCAGCGCGGCCCGGCCCGTGGTCATTCGGCCCATCACCGTCTCCACCAGGGTGAGGTTGGTGCCGATGATCGCCGCGTGCTCCACCGGGAACCGGTTGTCGGCCAGATAGTCCACCACGCGCTGTGCGGACGGATAGTCCGGGTACGTGCCGATCGTGACGGTCGGTGGACCCGTCTCCGGCCCGTGGCCGTCCCCGCTCGGCGCGGCCGGTTGACCGCCCGGGCCGGACGGGAGGTTGGAGCCGCCCGGCATCCCGGGCCGCCAGGCCGGGGACGGAGTCGAGGGTCTGGTCATGAGCGTCCTCCTTCGTCAACCGCCCGGTTTCCCACCCATGACGGGCGGTAACGCCGGGGCCGTCGCCGCACATGCCGCCGGTCCAGCCGGGTAGGCAGGGAGTCGTGGAGAGCGGGCGGATAGCCGAGCACGGGTTCCTGGCGGACGGCCTCAGCGCGGCACTGGTCGACCAGGCCGGTGCGGTCAACTGGTGGTGCCCACCGCGCTTCGACGGGCCCTCCGTCTTCGGGCGGCTGCTGGACGACCGCGCCGGGCACTGGACCATTCGCCCCGAGGAGGACTTCGCCACGGAACGGTCCTACCTGGACGACACGCTCGTGCTGCGTACCGTCTTCACCACCCGGACCGGCTCCGTGGCGGTGACCGATGCGTTGGCGCTGGAGTCCGGGGCGTGCGGCCACGAGATCGGTCTGCGTTCACCGCGTGTTCTCGCCCGGCTGGTCGAGGGACTTACCGGCGAGGTCCCGATGCGGGTGCAGTACCAGCCCCGCTTCGAGTACGGGCGGGTCAGCGCGTACCTCACCGAATCCGACGGGCAGATCCAGGCCACCGCCGGCACCTGCCGGTTGAGCCTGCGGGCCAACGTTCCGCTGGACCTCGGGGACGGCGAGGCCACCGGGGGGTTCACCGCTCGTGCCGGCAGCCGCCACCATTTCACGCTCGGCCACGCCGACACCTACTCCGGCCGTCCACCCGACGTGCCCGACGCCGACCGGGTGGTGGCCGACACGGTCGCCGGGTGGCGGTCCTGGGCCGACCTGCATCGCGACCAGTACCAGGGCGAGTATCGCGAGCAGGTGCGGCGCAGCGCGTTAGTGGTGCAGGGGATGATCTACCAGCCCAGCGGCGCGGTGGTCGCCGCGGCCACCACCTCGCTCCCCGAGGAGTTGGGCGGTGACCGCAACTACGACTACCGCTTCGTCTGGGTACGCGACTTCAGCCTCACCCTCCAGGCGCTCTGGCGGGCCGCCTGTCCGGACGAGGCCAACCGGCAGTTCGCCTGGGTGTCCCGGGCCATGGGCCGGATCGGCGACGAGCCGGTGCCGATCATGTACGGCGTGCACGGGGAGCGGGACCTCACCGAACACCAGTTGGACCATCTCTCCGGGTACGCCGGCAGTCGGCCGGTCTTCATCGGGAACGACGCGTGGCGGCAGCGGCAGACCGACGTGCTCGGCGAGATCCTCGACGCCGCCTGGTTGATGCGGCACTACCTGGACCCGATGTCCCCCGAGGTACGCCAGTTGCTGCACGCCCTGGCGGATCGGGCGGTCCGGGACTGGCACCGGCCGGACGCCGGGATGTGGGAGGCGCGCGACGCCGAGCGGCACTACGTGTCGTCCAAGGTGCAGTGCTGGACCGCGCTGGACCGGGCGGTGCGCTTCGGGCGGCGGATCGGCGACGACGCCGACGTGGCCCGCTGGGCGGCGGCCCGGGACGAGGTGCGCCAAGCGGTGCTCACCCGGGGCTGGAACGACCGGCTCGGCGCGTACACCGGGGCGTTCGACTCGGACAATCTGGACGCCTCGGTGCTGATTATGCCGCTGGTCGGTTTCCTGCCGGCCGACGACCCGCGGATGCGGTCGACGATGGACGTGGTGGAGCGCCGGCTCTCCCGCGACGGCCTGCTGCGGCGCTGGGACACCGACCCGGCGGGCTTCGTGATCTGCTCGTTCTGGCTGGTCAGCTGCCTCGCCGAGGCCGGCGAGCTGGACCGGGCGCGGCGGCTGTTCGAGCAGCTCGCCGACCGGCTCAACGACCTCGGCCTGTACGCCGAGCAGATCGACCAGGCCACCGGCGAGCAGCTCGGCAACTTCCCGCAGGCCTTCTCGCACATCGGCCTGATCAACGCCGCGGGCCATATCACCGAGGCCGCCGAACGGTTCGAGCGGGAGGCCGTGCCGACCGGTACGGCGACCACGGAGGGAGCACGCGGATGACCGGACGACTGGCGGGCAAGACCGCCCTGATCACCGGCTCGGACTCGGGCATCGGCCAGGCCACCGCCATCGAGTTCGGCCGGGAGGGCGCCGACGTGGTGGTGCACTATCTCCACGACCACGCCGGGGCGAACCACACCAGGGCGGAGATCGAGAAGGCCGGCCGGCGGGCCGTGGTGGTGCAGGGCGACATCAGCGTGGAGCACCAGGTGGAGGCGATGTTCGAAGAGGCGCTGGCCGAGTTCGACACCCTGGACGTGTTGATGAACGACGCGGGTGTCGACGCCTCGGGCATTCCGGTGGCGGACCTGGACACCGAGACCTGGGACCGGTGCATCCGGACCAACCTGTACGGGATGTTCTTCTGCTGCCGCCGGTTTGTCCGGCACCGGCGTGACCAGGGCGGGCACGGGAAGATCATCAACATCACCTCGATCCACCAGGAGGTGGCCCGGGCCGGCGGCTCCGACTACGACGCCAGCAAGGGCGGCATGCTGGAGTTGGCCAAGAGCCTGGCCCTCGAGGTGGCGCCGATGCACCTGAACGTCAACAACATCGGGCCGGGAATGGTGCTCACGCCGTTCAACCAGCGGGCCATCGACGACCCGAAGTACCTGGAGGAGCAGGTGCAGAGCATCCCCTGGAAGCGGGCCGCGAAGCCGGAGGAGATCGCCAAGGTGGCGGTCTTCCTGGCCAGCGACGACGCCGACTACGTGACCGGGTCGACGTACTTCATCGACGGTGGCCTGATGCAGAACCAGGGCCAGGGCGCCTGACCCCGCCCGTCGCCCCGCCCCGCCCGCGCCGGCGATCATGAGGTTGGCGGCGGAGTGGATCTCCACGAGTGCTGCCAACCTCATGATCGACGCGGCGGGCGAGGTGGGGGAGGATCGGGGGGTGGAGCTGGTCGTTACCGCTGACACGCACGTGCCGAAGCGGGCGCGGGACCTGCCGCCGGCGCTCTGGGCGGCGATCGACGCCGCCGACGTGGTGCTGCACGCGGGGGACTGGGTGGACGTGTCGCTGCTGGACGCGATGGCGGCCCGGGCCCGCCGACTTATCGGCGTCTACGGCAACAACGACGGGCCGCCGCTGCGGGCCCGGCTGCCCGAGGTGGCCCGGGTCGAACTGGCCGGGCTGCGGGTGGCGGTGGTGCACGAGACCGGGCCGAAGACCCGCCGGGAGGAGCGCTGCGCGGCCGCCTACCCCGACTGCGATCTGCTCGTCTTCGGGCAGCACAACATGCACTAACCCGCAATAAGTAACGGCCCCGGCAGGTGCGCCAACACCTGTGCTCCGGGGCCTTGACCGGGAATGAGGCCCGATCCATGAACGAGTCTACCCACGCGCGCCTTGTCTTGGCGTACGTCGGGCCCGTGTCCGGGCTCGCCGCCTATCTGCGCTCCCTCCTCGGGGGTGCCCGATGAGCATGGCTGTCAAGCAGGCCCTGCTGGACTCGGCTGACCTCGGCAAGAACGAGCGCCTGGTCCTGCTGACCCTGGCCGCCCACGCCAACGAGAACGGCGACGCCTGGCCGAGCGTGGCCACCATCGCCCGCTACGTCGGGTGCTCCGAGCGGACCGTTCAGCGGGCCCTCGCCAAGCTGGTCGAGCTGGGCCGCATCGCCGTCCGTCAGGTCGCTCGCATCGCCACTCGGGTCTACCGGTTCGTCACCCAGGGGGTGACAGATCAGGCCGAGGGGGTGACAAACCAGGGGCAGGGGGGTGACAGCCAGCGTGTCACCCGAAGTGAAGACCATCCGAAGAACAAGAAGAAGACCTGGCGCGACTGGCTACCGAAGAACCACCCCGATCGGCGAGGAGCTGCGCTCCCGCCTGCCCGAGGAAGTGACCAGTGCTCGAAGCACCGGGGATCTCTCGCCAGCAACTGCGGCCCTTGCCGCTCCGAGCGACTGGGGGTGTTGGCATGAGCAAGCCGCAGCGTCTGGAGAGTCTCGCCCTGGTCAGCATCGTGCTGGTGGTCGGTGGCGGTGCCGGGTGGGCCAGCTTCAACCACGTCCACGACTTCACCATGGGGAACAGCCCGGTCGGCACGCCCGACGCCTTCGGCTGGGTCAACGCCTGCGTCTCGGAGCTGGTGCCGATCGCCTCGCTCCTCGAGATCCGTCGCCGGGCCCGCAACGGCAAGCGGTTGACGGCACCCGTGGTCGCCCTCGTGGCGGCGGTGGCGTTCAGCCTCACCGCTCAGCTCGCCGTCGCCACGCCCACCTTCTTCGGCTGGCTGGTGTCGGCCGCCCCGGCGCTGGCGTTCCTCGGCCTCGGCAAGATGGTGCTGTCTGGCGTCACCGCCAAGCGGCCGGACCCGGTGGTGGAGGAGCCGCCCGTCGTCACGCCGCCGCCTGCTGACGTCACGCCCGTCATCGAGACGGTGCCCGACCCGAAGGTTGACGTCACGCCCGAGCCGGTTGACGTCAAGCCTGCCGCCACCCGTCACCCCGTCCGCCGCGTCCGGCCGAAGGTGCTGACGAACGCCGCCAAGGTCGAGGCTGCCGCCATCGAGCTGGGACCTGACGCCAAGCCCGCACAGATCGCCGCCAAGGCTGGCGTCAGCGAGTCGACCGCCCGCCGCTACATGCCCAGGAGCAAGCCCGAGGTGGCGTCACCATCCGGCGCGCTGCCTGCCCAGATGCTGCTGACTGCGTGAGAGGATGACGCCCGTGAACGACGAGCTGCGGAGGATCGCCAAGCAGATCGCTGACGCCGCGCCGCCACTCACCGACGACCAGAAGACCCGACTGATCCACCTGTTCGCCGTCAAGGAGCCTGCCGTCATGGACGCCGCCACCAAGCAAGCCTGGCAGATCATCCAGGAGTCGCCGACCCTCGGCGCTGGCCTCGTGCGCCGGGTACGCCAGGCGTTCGGTCACGACCTTGACG
This sequence comes from Micromonospora sp. CB01531, assembly GCF_001905095.1. GTDB lineage: Bacteria > Actinomycetota > Actinomycetes > Mycobacteriales > Micromonosporaceae > Micromonospora. The sequence continues at coordinate 112,383 of NZ_LWLS01000127.1, read as the reverse complement.
TCATGAAGGAGGGGCAGACCTGGATCGTGGTGGTGCACTATGCCGCCACCCCGGCCAGCCCGCACGCCGAGCCTGACGGCCCGATGCCCGATGAGGTGAAGGGCCGCCTGATCTCCGCTGGGGTGCACGGCGACCGCACCACGCTGACGGCAGAGGTGGTGGCCGACAACAAGCCGGTGGCCGAGCGCATCGCTCTCGGTGTCGTCCGGTGGTGGGCGCACATCTACGGGCTGCCCGAGCCCAGCCGGGTGCACGTCATGGACAACTGAAGCAATCGCTCAGATCCTCGCCGGCAGTAACCGTCATACGTCGCGCCGACGGCGGACAGCATCGTTGATAAGATCCGCCGCCGCACTGAGATCCTCGTGCTCCCAGACGGAGATCAACAACCATCCCGCCTCTGCCAGGGCCTTGCTATTCTTTTGATCTCGCGCGATGTTGCGGGCCACTTTTGCGACCCAGTATTCGCTATTGGCAGTCGGTTGACGGTAGTGCAAAGGGCAGCCATGCCAAAAGCATCCCCGCACTTCTACGGCTACCCGAGCGGGCCGGAATACGATGTCTGCTTTCATCCGCAAGTCCGGCAACGGTTGAGCGCAGACCCGGTACCGGAGTCCTTTGGCGTGCAGGGCGCGACGAAGCACGAGTTCAGGCTTGGTGTCACGGCTTCGGTTCGATCGCATCGACCGCCGCACCGCAGGGTTCGAGGCCCACGACTTGTCTGACACGACGCCCACAGTACGGGGGCAGTGTGCAACTGCCAGCGTTCCAGGGCCGGTGGGTGCGTGCCTGGACCGCCCTTAGTCGTCTTCCCCGTCGCCCATGTCGTCCTCGTCTGTCCGCCCGTGCGGGTCGGAGCGCTCGTATAGCAGGCTGCCGACGAGGCGGGTGATGTCGATCGCGGAGGGGTCAGGTGCGGCCCTGCCCTCGACGTATGCGAGGCGGACCGCCGAGATGTAGGCCAGCCGGATTGCCTGGATGACCAGTACTCGGCGTAGCCCGTCCGACACCTCGCCCCGCTCGTGTGCGACGGCGGCAAGCCGGGAGATTGTCTCAGCTCGGCGTGCGATTCGCACGTCAGGGTGTCCCCGCTCGGCCCGCGTCTCTTCACTGATCAACGGGAACCGCCGCGAGGGCGGCAGATCAGTCGTTGGGGACAGCGGAGGAATCTTCTCGTTGAGGATCGCCTGGAACCGGCTTGCCGCGATCGCTTTCAGATAGGCCGTGTACTCGACCGTGTCGAGCCGCGCCTGCGCCGCTTTGAACCCGTCCGGATCGCGCTTCTTGGTGACGTTGTCGAACTCCCAGAGCGGCCATAGTTCCATCTCGGCCACCTCGAACACGTCGAGGATCCTCATCGCCACGGCGTCGGTGCGCTGGTTCGTCAGGTGTCGTCGAACACGCGTCCGCAGCTGTTCGTTCGTCTGCCCGACGTAGATGGGCTCCCCGTCGTAGTCGAAGAACGCGTAGCACCCCCACCGGGCGTCGGCCCACTTACGGCCCTCATCATCCAGCGCGGAAAGCGCCTGGTCGAGCAGACGCCGGAAATCGCGGACGGACGTCGCTGGCAGTTGATTCTTTGCCGGCCGCTTCGGCTCAGCCATTGACGACTGCCAGCTGTGGCGCAGCCGTGGCCTGCATCTCTCCTCGCACCAGTGGCATTAGGTAGTGCTCGGCCAGCCACGACACCACAGGCACGCATACCGCGTCACCGAACCCGAACAGTGCCTGGTTGCGGCGCGTGCCGCTCATCCGGTAGTCCCCCGCGCCCATGAGCCGGGCGTACTCCAACGCGGTCATCCACCTGACCCGCACGCTGCCGTTGCCGGCCTCAACGAGTGCCTGCTTGGAGGAGCCGCCGCGCGCAGTCCGCAGGCAGCCGGAGATGTCGTCGGGGCGGATCTCCCAGACCGGCACGCCGTTGCGTGTCCGCCGGTAGGCCGTCCGGTATGAGACCTTCCGCTGCCCGCGCAGCTTCTCAAGGCGCTCGGCCTGGATAGGCGACAGCGAGGAGACGAACGCATCCCGCCGCTTGTCGTCCCACCAGAGGTCGTCGGACACCTTCTCAACGAGCGACGAGAGACCGGCCGTGAGCGGAGCTGGAGGCGCAGGCAGCGCCGCTCGGTGGGTCCTCAACGTTGGGTCGCCGAACGGAGCCTGTAGCCAGTCCGGGCGAAGCTCACTGTTGGGCACGGGCTCGTCTTGCGGGGGGTTCATCGCACCGACAACGAACATGCGTGGCCGCGACTGCGGGACAAAGCGCCTGGCATCCAGCGTCAGCACGTCTGCCGAGTAGCCGAGGCGGTTAAGCTCACGGATCGCCGTCGCCAGGTCCTCCCCGCCATGGCTGGTGGCAAAGCCCACGACGTTCTCCAACGCCACAACTGACGGTCGGCTCTCGCCCATCTCGTCCAGGATGCGTGTGAAGTGCCAGAAGGTGGAGGACTCGCTTCCGCTGAGGCCGCGACGCCATCCGGCCAACGATAGGTCCGTGCAGGGGAACGACGCCCACGCGAGATCGAGCCCGGCAGGCATGTCGCTGCCCTTGACCTCGGCGACGTCGTGAGGATCGAGGACGTGGTCCTCTCCTTCACCGAAGTGCCCCGCGTACATGTCCCGCTTGTCGCGTTCGATGTCGTTCGACCAGGCCACCCTGAAGCCTGCCGACTCCAGCCCGAGGCGGACGAGACCGATCCCGGCGAAGAACTCGGCTGCCGTGAGCCCGGAGCCGCGCGAGCCTGCGGAGGAACCGGTGGGGACAGAGGTCAGTCTTGGAGCGATCTTCACCCTCGCGACCCTAAGGCAAATCCCGCCGCAGGTCGATTCCGCCCGACGGGTGTCGCCAGGGTGTCGCGCTTACGTGTGGTACGGACAACTGAGCCGACACGAAAAGGGCCCCCAGCTCAACGCCGGGGGCCCTCTTCGTTGCGGGGTAGCCGAGCCTCGCGGGCGGCGATCCGTTCGAGCACCGGGGCCAGCTCGTGCCCCAGCTTCAGCGCCAGGCCGACCGTCCGGGCGTACCGCGTGTAGACCACGTAGACACCCGGACGGTCGGCCATGTCACCTATCGAATAGGGCAGGCACCCGACGCGCAATCCTCATCGGTGCTGTCCTCGACGAGGGTGGCCTGCGCCGCCTCGTACTGCGCCTGGCTGATCTTCTCGTACGGGGCCTGCGGCCGACTGCCGTTGGTCGGCATGATGGTCGTGCCCTTGAGCATCGGCAGCCAGGACTCGATCACGTCGGCGACCTCCTGGGGGTCGAGCCCCGCCGGCACGTTGGCCGTGAAGCTGACCGCGTTGTCGGCGTACTCCTGCTGGTACATCTGCTGGAAGGCCAGCATGGCGTTGAGCGGGATCTCGTCCGCCGTCTGCACCAGGTCGGCGGCCTCCCACTCGTCGTAGCCCAGGCCCTCGACCTGCTCAAGCAGCAGATCCTTGGTCGGGAACTCGACCACCATGGTGTTGCCGCTCTGGTCGTAGACGCAGGTCTCGACGTTGAAGCCCTGCCCGCGGAACTCCTCCACCTTCGCCGCCTGCTCGGGGTCGGCCATGCTGAAGCGGACCCGGCGGATGAAGTACCTGAACAGAACCGGGTGCACGCCCTCGGTGGTGCCGGGCAGCTTCGCGATCGTGCCGGTGGGCGCCACGGTGGTGCACTTGACCGGCTCGGGGATGCGCAGCTCGAACGCCGCCTGCCGGGCGGCAGCCCGCACCACCTGGCGCATCTCCCGCAGCTCCTTGCGGAGCCGACCGATCAGCGGCACCTTGCCGTAGGGGTAGCCCCGCTTGGCGTAGAACGCCTGCACCCCGAGGTGGCCGACACCGATGCGCCGGTTGGCCGCCAGCTTGGCCGCCTGCTTCGGGTCGTTGACGTCGCCGAAGGTGGCCCGCACCAGGAAGCGCGCCATCAGCTTGTGCGCCTCGTCCAGGCCGAGCCAGTCGACCGGCCCGCCGCGACGCTTGGGGGCGAAGGCGTCCAGGTTGATGTGGCCGAGGTTGCAGTTCTCCCACGCCTCCAGGGCGATCTCACCGCAGGGGTTGGTGGCGATGACCTCGTTGACCTCGCCCTCGTTGGACAGGCTGCTGTTCCAGTAGCCGGGCTCGCCGTTCTCCAGCATCCCCTGCACCACCTGCTGGTGGACGCGCTTCGCGTGGTCGGCCGAGGCACCGTCGCCCTTCTTGGCCAGCTCGTGGAAGAACGCGGTATCCACCTCGACGGAGCAGTTGGTCGTCCAGTGCTTGCCGGTGTCCTGCTTGCAGGCCAGGAACTCGAAGATGTACGGGTCGTCCCAGCGGACGATCGCCATGCGGGCGGACCGTCGGTTGCCGCCCGACACCACGCACTCGGCGATGGCGTGGTCGATCTCCATGGCCTGGAGCGGGGTGAGGTGCGGCTCCTGGGCGGCGTTGATGGTGCCGCACAGGTACGCCTCGTTCATCACCGAGGCGATCTCCTGCATCATGCGGGCGAACGGGGCCGGGCCCGAGGCGGTGCCGCCGAAGGTCTTGAGTCGGCTGCCCTTGGGCCGGACGCGGCTCACGTCGTAGACCCGGTTGGCGTGCAGCACCTCGTCGTCGGTCATGAAGGTGTCGAGCAGGTCGACCAGGGCGTCGGACCACCCCTCGCGGGAGTCCTCGACCTCGAAGCTGCCGTCCCAGTCGGAGTCGTACTGCTCGGAGAGCAGCCCGGCCTCGGTCATGTCCTCGTAGTCGGCGTGCGCCGGGTCGCACACGATGTGCACGTTGAGCTGCCGACGCGGCGTGCCGTACGGCTCCAGGAAGCGGGAGCTGTAGTTGGCGCCCACGCCGCCACCCTCCATCAGCCGGAGGAAGCTGAACTCGAAGTGGTCGCTCAGCTTCTCGCCCCAGCCGGAGACGTGGCAGTTGAACAGGTACTGGCGACCCTTCACGCCCGAGGCCCACAGGTGGCGGCCGGCGGGGATGATGGCGAACCGCAGCATGTAGCGGCGCAGCCGCTGGTACTCCTCGCGCACCTCCTCGGACCAGGTCTCCACCGGCCCGTAGGCCAGCGAGAGGTTGCCGACGCAGACCCGCTCGACCGTCTCCGGCCAGGTCTCCTTGCTGCCGTCCGGCTTGGTGCGGGAGTAGGTGCGGTTGTAGACGACCTCGCCGGTCGGGCCGAAGGTGTGCTCGGGGGTCAGGTTAAGCTTGATCACGGGGTGTTGCTCTCCTCGCTGTCACTTTCACATTCGTCACCGTTGAGGTGCGCCACCAGCCGCCCGACTCCACGGGAGATCCGCTCCTCGGCGGACTGCTTGGTGATGCCCTCGTGCAGCCCGATCTCGCGCTGCGTCAAGCCCAGGCCGTAGCGCATGAACACCGCCCGGCGCTCCTTCAACGTGAGCTGCCCGTGCCGCCAGGCGGCGTGGATGTCGGCCAGGTGGGCGTAGTGGGTGTTGCCCCTCTTCGGGTTGGTCGTCGCCTTGCGCCCCGAGGGGTCGCAGCAGGCACAGTCCTCGCGAGGCGAGCCGTCCCGGCGGGCGTGGACCGAGCAGCCGGTCACCGGTCGGGGAGCCTCGGGGTTCTCCATGCCGTAGGCGTAGTCGGAGTCCCAGACCCCTGGCAGAAGCTGCTCCACCAGGGGCCTGTCGTAGCGACTCACTCGCTGGCCTCGCGCACCGCCTCGTAGGAGTGGGTGCGGATGGCCCGCTTGGCGAGGGGGGTGACCTTGTTGATCAGGTCCATCAGCAGGTCGTGGTACAGCCCGCCCAGTCCGTCCGGCCCCTCCACGTACCGGCGAACCCGCTCCCCGTGGGTGGCCAGCAGGATCAGCGCCTCCTGGTGCAGGTCGTCCTTGTCGACGAGGCCGCTCACACTTTCATAATCGGATGCGACCTTGGCCGCCGCCTTGCGGGCGACTCCCTCGACGCCGGGGATCTCCAGCACAGTCCAGTCCGCGCTCACCGAACCACCTCCTTGATGTCCGTACGTCCGTCCTTGGTGACCGCCACGATCAGTCCCGGCGCACCCGTCGTGCCCTTCCTGTGCCGCCACCAGGTCGACTCGCTCTCCATCGCCGGCGGCTGGATGAAGGTGCGGGGCCCGTCGCTGTCGACGTGCTCGTGGTGCAGGTGGCCTGCCAGGAGCAGGTCCGCCTGGTGCATCGCGCTGGCCTTGTTGAACGCCTGCCCCTTCCACCAGTCGAAGTGCTTGCCTGGGCGCCACTGGTGGCCGTGGGCGTGGGCGACCACCGTCCCGGCTACGTCCAGCACCACGGTCAGCTCGTCCGTCTGCGGGACGAAGAACTCGACGTGGCGGAACGCCTCGGGGTTGAGGCTGGCCGCGTCGGCGACCGCGATCAGGGACTCGGTGTCGTGGCTGTCGTCGTACCGGGTGATCCCCTTGCCCGCGAACCGCACCGCCTCGCCGTGGTTGCCGGGCACCGCGGCCATCGTCAGCCGCTCGGCCAGCGGGGCGAAGGTGGTCAGCGCGTGGAGCATCACCCGCCGGGTCAGCCGGATCTGTTCGTTCAGGGTCAGCGGGGTGCGCCACACGTTGGCCCCGCCCTGCGACTGGAAGCCCTCGATGTGGTCACCCAGCCAGGCGATGTGCACGTGCCCGATGTCGAACCGCTCGCGGTAGGCGTACAGCAGGTCGGCCGCCTTGTTCAGGCAGTCGACCGTCCGGGCCAGCGTGCCCTCCACGCCGTCGCCGTCGATCTTCCCGAACTGCATGTCGCCGAGCGAGACGATGAAGCCGTGGTCACCCTGCGGCCGGACGTAGCTCGGCATGTAGGTCTTGATCTCGGCGACCAGCTCGTCGAGGTTCGGGCGCTCGGCTTCGGCCGAGCCCTGCCGGGCGAAGGTGAAGCGGGTGCTGGTCCCGACATCACCGTTGGCCATCGTCCACTCCGAGGAGCGGAAGCCGGTGGCGACCCAGGCCGCAGGGTCGAGGCCCTGGGCCCGCAGGTGGGCGACCGCAGCTTCCTCGGTCACCTCATCCTGCGGACCCCGCACCGTCACCGCAGCGACGTCGCCCGTGACCTCGACCTGCTTGGTGAAGTCGCGCTCAGGGTTGGTCTTCCTGGCCGGGATCTCGGGCCCGACCGGCTTGTCGAGCAGCTCCTTCAGCAGGTCATCGCTCAAAGTAACACGTCCTCGCGTCGTTGAAGGGATCGTCTGTACGTGCGGATGGTGCTCGCGGAGACCGGGGTACCAGCCCTGGTGAACCAGTCGGCCAGCCACTCCGCGCTCGTCTCGCCGAACAGGTGAGACCGGAGCACCGGTCGCCACGCCTCGGGCAGGGCATCCCATGCCGCCTTCAGCCTGGGCCCCGGCTTGCCGGGCAGCTCGCTCACGCCAGGCCCCGCGCCCGCCGGCTGGACTGCACGGCGGCCACCGCGACGGCGGCGACCTGGACCAGCTCGGCCTCACGCTTGGCCGGATCGGTCTCGGACAGCGCCTCGTAGACCTCCTCCAGCAGGATGCCGTCCCAGGCCAGCGCGCCGTTCTCGTTGCGGTAGCCGTTGGTGACCTTCCACTGCTCGGCGTCGTGCCGGTAGTTGTCCACGTAGATCCACTCCATGCCCTGCGCCGGGAGCATCGGGTGGTCCTGCGTGCCCCACTGGGCGTCCTGGGCGTACCGCTCGGAGCGGACCTCCCGCAGCACGTCGTTGATGTCGTTGAAGGTCTTGATCGCGGCGGCGTTGGTCTCGTCGATGATCACTGGTTGGGCTTCCCCTCTCGAAGGATGTCCAGCAGGGCCTGCTCCCCGCCTGCCATGTAGGTGTCGGTCACGTCTCCGTCGCGCAGCCGCAGACCCTTGGCCTGCCGCAGAGCGCGGCTGATCTTGTTGGTGAACTTGGCGCCCGCGTCGTCCGGGTCTCCCCAGACCCAGATCCGCGAGAAGCCGGCGAGCATCCGTCGGTGCCGGGACTTGAAGTTGTCCGACCCGGGGAAGGCCACCGCGGGCAGCCCGATCTTGTTGAGGATGACGGCGTCGAACTCGCCCTCCGTCACGTGCAGCTCGTCGCCAGCGCGGAAGATCGCGCCGATGTTGAAGCAGCGCGCCTGCTCGCCCTCGATGGTGTTGTACTTGCCGTGCCAGAAGTCCCGGCACTTGTGCTCCTCCAGGCAGCGGAACCGGATGCTCAGCGCCTGGCCGTGCTTGTCGAGGTAGGGGATGGCGAGCATCCCCCGGTACTTGGAGTGGCCCGGGTAGGGGTCACTTACGACGCCAAGCCGGTACGTATCCGCCTCCTGCTTTTCGATCCCCCGACCGAGCAGGTACCTTGCGACGTCCGCCGTAAGCTGACCCTGATACGCCGCTGTCGCTTCCTCCAGCGCCTCCCGCTGCGAGGTGGAGAGAGGCCGCAAGGGCTCGCGCTCCGACATAGTTGATCCCCTCCTTCTCCATGAGCAGTGCGTAGCTGTCCCCACCCTTGCCGCAGGAGTGGCAGTTCCACAGCTCGCGGTCCGTGTCGATCGACATCGACGGCGTCCTGTCCTCGTCCTGGAGCGGACAGCGCACCATCTGCCGCACCTTGTAAGGGTGGTACTGGACTCCATAGTGGTCGAGTACCGCCGTGAGGGCAGGCCGCTCCTCGGTCACTCCCGCTTCACCCCCAGCTCCACCTCGACGTCGCGGATCTTGTTCGAGCCCCAGTACTCCTCGCCCCGCGCCTCGGCTTCCCGCTCCGCGTCGGCGATGAAGTCGACCAGGGCCTTGCGCTCCTGGTTGGTCAGCCGCCTCACGGCTCCACCAGCCCGAAGATGTGCTCGACCGTGGTCAGCACGTACGCCTTGCGCCAGCCGTGACCGCGCCGCTTGACGACGGCGACGGGCAGGATGGTCGCGGGGTCCAGGCCCCGGTGCTTGGCGTAGTTCTTCCACTCGGCCTCGGCCTCCTTGACGAAGGTCGACGGCTCGAACTTGGCCGCGTTCTTCTGCTCGACGAGGATGATCGCCGGGTTGAAGAAGCCCTTCGGGTCCTTCACCACCGTGTCGCCCTCGTCTTCCTTGCCTGCCAGGGCCAGGGTCTCGACGTCGAAGCCCTCGCCCCGCATGCCCTCGCGGAAGTCGGTCTGCCACTGCGCGCCCTTGCGCCGGTTGGCCTTGTTGCGCTTCGCTACTTCGCTCACAGTAACACGTCCTCCGTTGCGGATCTCAATACAGCCAGCGCGAGCAGGGGAGGCACAGCGTTGCCGACCTGCAAGAACTGCTTCGACATGCACCCCTGAAAGGGGAAGTCAGCAGGGAAGGTCTGGAGGGCGGCGGCCTCACCGACCGTCATCTTGCGCACCTCCGCGCCCCGCTCCCACGTGACCGTGTTCGTGCGCTTGCCGAAGAACAGAGTCCCGGCAGGCTGGTTGGCGTCCCGCACGCACGCCTTCGCCTGGTTGCCGTTGCGCAGCGCCCACACGAAACCACCCGGCTCGTTGCGGCCGGCGGAAGCGCGGATCGTGAAGGAGGGGGCGTTGACCGAACGACCCGGCCGCTCGCCGTACCGCTCGACCATGCCCGCACCCATCCGCTTCACCGCACCCGCCGGGCTGAAGTGCGACCAGGACCGCGCCTTGCTGGTGATGACGGGCGCCGGGCGGTTGCCCGAGCGCAGGTCGCGCTGCCGGTAGGCCACGCCGTTGAGCACGACGGGGATGTCGTCCTTGCCTTCCTGGACCCGGCGGGGGAAGCCGACGTACGCCTCGTCGATCCAGTCCAGCGCCTCGGCCATGCTGACCCAGGGCTCGACGTCAGTGTCCAGCTTCTCCGGGGTGTGGCCGTAGTAGCGGGAGTGCGTGGCCTTCGGCAGGGCCGCCGGCTTTCCGTCGCGCCGGGCCACCAGGATCGCCCGCTTGCGGGTCTGCGGTACCCCGAACTGCTCGGCGTTCAGGTTGCCCGTCACCACCGAGTAGCCCGCGGTGCGCAGCACCTCAGCGCACGCCTCCCACACAGGCAGGACGGTGGGCACCTGCTCCCACGCCACGTAGGTGGGCATGGAAGACAGGACCACCCGCAACGGCTCCAGCACCAGGGCGGTGCGCTCGTCGCCGGTCGACGCGGTCAGCTCCTCGTAGGTGGGCCGGAGGCCGGCGGCGTACTGGGCGACGCCAGCCAGCACCGCGTCGAGCGCCTCCCGACCAGCTCCCCGGCCAGCCATGCTGAAGGTCTGGCACGGCGGGCTGGCGATCAGCACGTCGTACTCACCTGGTGCCGGGTCGACGTAGCGGACGTCGTCGGCGATCGTCCGCAGCCCGGCCGCAGCGCGGGTGGCCTTGGCCTCGGGCATGATCTCCACGCCGTCGACCTGCCAGCCCAACGCCTCGGCCGCCACGTCCCAGCCACCCGCACCCGCGAACAGGTCGAGCGCCTTCTTGCTCACAGTTACACGACCTCCAGAGAACGAGCACGGTGGGACGGGGGAGTGGAGTGGAAGCGGGTCAGCTCGGGCTCGCAGTACATGACCGCGTACTTTCGGGCCGTCGGATCGGATGGGCCCATGCGCTGCTTGATCGTGGCGACCCGGTACTCCATCGTGTTCGGGTCGAGCGCCACGGACAGCGACAGCTCAGGCTTCTCCGACAGGCCGCCCTTCACCTGGTCGCGAGACGGTGGCGCCCACGGGTCGCTCTTGGCTTCCCAGGACTTGTCGCTCGCGTGGTGAAGGATGATCGTCGTGGCCCCGGTGTTGCGGGCCAGCTCGGTGGACATCGACATCACCGACATCTGCTCGGTGTAGTCCGACTCGGCACCGTCGAAGTCCATGAGGTTGTCGAAGACAATGACCTCGGGGTACCGGTCGTGCAGCTCGATGTATGCCTCCAGCTCCTCGTCGACCGCCTGCCAGTTGATAGGCGAGCCGAAGCTGAAGGTGATGCGGTTGTCGGCCAGGGCGTCGAGGTACTTCTGCCGATACCTGCCGCCCATCGCCATGCCCTTCTCGACCACCTCGGTGGTGTCGCCGGTCGCCATGCTGGCGAGCCGGGAGCTGGCGGTGAACGCGCTCATGTCGGCGCTGAAGTACAGGGTGGGCAGGTTCATCTGCGCCACCCAGAACAGGGCGAAGCCCGACTTCTGCGTGCCGGAACGACCGGCCACCATGATGACCTCCCCGTGCCGGGGGCGGCATCCACGCGCATACAGCGCCTCGAATGCCGCCACCCGGGGAAGTTCACGACCGGACTCGGCGTGCAGTGCCAGGGACCTACCAGCGGTCAGCAACTGCTACAGCCTCCTCGGGTTGGTGGTTCAGTCGAACGACGGCGCGTCAGCGACGGCCGCGGTGATGGCCGCCTCGCGCTGCTGGTAGTAGCCCGCGACCTGGCCCTCGGTGGTCGGGTCGACCGGCCGGAACACGTAGCCCGAGCCGCCGGCGGTCGGGGTCTTGCGGACCACGCCGAGGAAGGGCTGGCCGATGCTGTCCTCCAGGTCGGAGCAGAGCATGGCGTGGGCGACCTTCACGTTCTTGAGGACGGCGGTCGGCTGCCCCTTCTCCAGGGACTCCAGCGTGCCGAAGACGGTGATGTCCGCCATCACCTCGTCACGGGTGGAGGTACGACCCTGGTAGGTGTGCGGCCGGTTCTTGGCGATCGACTTGGCCTCCACCAGGAGGGCGAGGTCGTTCATGTGGTCGCCCGGCTTGAAGAAGGACGAACCACCGGTCGGCTTGGCGAACTGGAAAGACACTGTTGACTGCTCCTCTGGTCTTGCTGTCACTTACACGTGCGGGAAGAAGGAAGGGCGGGCAGGGTCAGGCGACGAGAGCCCGGATCTTGCTGGCCGCCTCGGCGTTGCGGATGCACTCGTCGTCGGCGGCGAGGGCCAGGTCGTTGAGCCGCTCAGCCTCGGCGAGGGCGGCGTCGCGGATCTGGGCCTGCTCGTGGGCGGCGTTCTCCAGGTCGGAGGCGGCGGCCTCGAAGGCGTTACGGGCGAAGGCAGCGGTCGCGGCAGCCGCGTTGACGCGCTCCTCCAGGGAGGGCTGGGCGGGGGCGACGGTGTCCTTGAACAGGGCCACGGGTTGGTTCCTCTCTCAGTGCTTGTAGAACGTGACGCAGCGGGCAGGCAGCTCGCTGGCCTTCTGGTGTGCGAACACGAAGCTGTCGCACGGAGCGTTGTAGTGCGCCCAGATGCCGACACCCACGGCCATCAGGACCAGCAGGGCGACGACGATGGCGGCGGTGTCCTTGTGCCGCTGCCTCACCTGGCCGCGCCCTGGAGCTGCTTGCCCTTGGCCTTCCAGGCGTCCATGACCGCCTTGTCCTCGAAGGCGGACTGGTTCTCAGCCCACAGTCGCTGGAGATCGGCGACCGACGTGGTGCCCTCGATCAGGGCGAACAGCGGGTTGACCTCGGGCTCGGCAGGCTTGGCGCCCTGGACAGCCTGGGCCGCCCGGCCAGCCTCAGCCCACACGTCACCCGACGGGGCCTTCGCCTGCTGGGCCGGCCGGATGACCGTGGCCCCGAAGGTGGAGGCCAGGGTGCCCTTGGCCGTCGCCAGGTTGCGGGCCGTGGCAACCACCGCCGACAGGCTCACTCCCGCCACGCTGTCGCGGTCGATGTCGAAGTACTCGACGATGTCCTCGCGGATCTCGTGGGGCATTCCGGCGAAGGTGACCCAGGGGTCGTCGTAGTCCCGGCCGTACTTGATGGTGACCTGGACACCCCGCGCCTTGGGCTCGCTCGCGATGCTCACTGTTGGTGTCTCCCCTCTCGCTCTTGCTCAAACTTACAGGTGCTGGTCGAGCGGCTCTTACTACTGCGCCGTGTCTGCGCTCACACTTACACGAGGATCGAACGGGAACATGACCTTCTTCTTGCTGCGCAGCCCCCGGACAACCTTCGCCGCCTGCACGCCCTCCCAGCCAGCGCGCAGGTCGATCCAGTAGACGGTGCACACCCCGCTGCCCGCAGGCAGGTGGATGATCAGGCCCCAGTCCTGGTTCACGTCCGGCAGCTCGGTGTACGCCGCAGCCGCCTCCTCGGCGGTGAACTCAGTCTTGCGCCACGCCTGCCACGCCTTCTCCCCGTCGACCTCGCGGTCCGGCGCAGGGAACTTGGTGTGGTCGTAGAACTTGCCCCGGCTGTAGTCCGCGAGCTGCATGGCCATCTTGAGCGCGCCGTACTCCACCGACCCGGTCTTGAGGTCGGTGATGAGGTTGCCCTTGATGTGGATGCGCTCGCCGTCGACAACCGGGCCGGGCCCGTCGTAGAACGAGACGCGGTCCGGCGTACCGGCCGTGGACGTCTCGTCGACCACGACCAGGCGCTCGATGTGCACGACGTCCAGGTCCACGGTGGCCAGCTTGTAGGCCGCCATGTCGACGAGGTCCGCCTCGCTGCACAGGGGCAGGGGCTCGCCTCGGTCGACGTACTCGGACAGGTCGTGCAGGTGCGTACCCTTGTCGGCCTTGTCCTTGGACCCGGCCACGATCGACGCCTTCTCGGCGATGCCGTCCAGTTTCTTCTTGTCGGCCTTGTCGTTCGGGTCCAGGCCCTGCACCGCGTTGAGGATGGTCGGCTGCTTCGCGGCCCCGACCAGCACCATGCGCTTGCCGTACCGCTCCAGGTTGGACTTGTCCTCGATGCAGTCGATGAAGGTCGTGACCCGCGTGTACGGCTTGGGCTTGCCGCCCCCGTACGGGACGACCAGCGGAGAGCCATGGCCGTCACGCGGGACCTTGTCGCCCGCCTTCACCTTCGGGTCGACCGCCTTGGGTCGAGCGAACGTGACGGTCACACAGGCTCCTTCGGGCTCATCCAGATGCGAATCGTTCCGTCGTCCAAGATGCCTGCTTCACACTCCTCCGGGCTGTAGACGTCCATGCCCAGCTCGTGCGCCTGCTTCAGCGCACCCTTCAGCTCGCGGGACTTGTAGCCGGGGCGGGCGTCGATGTGCCAGTCGTGGTTCTCGGGGTCCAGGAAGATGTCGACCTGGCCGATGGTGATGGTGTTGCCGTGTTGCATGTTGCGGACATCCTCTTCCCCAGATCGCTCACCTGTAACTGTGAGCGGAGCCCACACTCTACGCCGAGGTGGGCCGTACCTATTAGTTGGAGCGCGGGCCGGGGTCGCACCCCCTGACCTGCGGCGATCACTGTACGGGGCCGGATGGCCCCCGTCCACATCCGTGGACGCCCCATCCCCAAGACTGGACGAACGGATGACGAAGCGTGATTCAGGTGTCCACGATCGTGGACTACCCGTCCGTCCGCTTGGACGAAAGGCCAGGTCAGCGGCTATGGTCAGGTCGCCCCCGAGCGAACCAGGAGGCGTCATGCCAGAGCACGAGCTGGCTCAGCTCATCGAGAAGAGAAGGAGAGACCACAAGGAGTCTTACGGCGACATCGCCGAGCGCGGCGGCGAGCACCTGTCGAAGTCATACGTGCACAAGCTGGCCACCACCGACCGCCCGCCCATGCCGAAGCCCGAGCAGATCACCGCCCTCGCAGCAGCCCTCGGGGTGCCCGAGGACGTGGTGCTCCGCGCCGCAGAGGCGTCCGCCGGCTACCACGTCTACGAGACCGAGACGCCGGACACAGGCACGCGGATTCTGATCAGCAACATCGAGAAGCTCACCCCCGAGCAGCAGGCTTCCGTCGCCGCGCTCGTCGAGTTCCACCTGCGCAACCTGTGACCGACCGTGATCAACAAGCTTAGTTAACGAAACTTGCGCGGCGACAACTGTTCCTCTTACGATCGCCCGGCAGCGCGCCTGATCAGGCATAACGGCAGCCCCGGTAGGGGAACGGCACCGTTGCCCTCTCCAACCAGCACCTCGCACCAAGGACACGCATAGTGAAGATCGTTCAGGCGCACACCGGGGCCGCAGCCGTGCCGGTTCCGGAGAAGGACGTCGTTCTCATCGACCCCGCGATCGGCCAGTACACCGCGATCGACGCCATCCAGGCGGTTCTCCCGACCCACCGAGAATTGGTGGAGCACTGGGTCGTCACCGCGGGCATCCCGATCCGGCGACCCGAGGCCGTCACCCAGATCATCCCGGCGGTGGCCCGCCAGTACCGCCCGGTGCGCCCGATCGACATCAAGCCAGGTCGGCACCGCGCCGCCAGGCCGCGTCGGCAGCCGGTCAACGTGGCCGCCCTGGGTAGGAGGGCTGGCTCCCTCACAGCCGCCGCCGTGCTTGGCGGCGTCCTGGTCCCGATGTTCGCGGGAGGCACCACCCCGGTGGCCGCCAACCAGGCATGGCACAACCAGGTCTTCAGCGCGATGCAGACCGGCTCGTCCTGGACCTGCGCTGGCCTGGAGGATGCCGACCTCAAGGCGACCTGCATCACCGAGGACGGCACCACGATGCAGGTCGAGGCGTACATGGGGCCGGACTCGGTCCACTTCGTCTTCAGCTACGGCGAGGAGCGCAACGAGGTGAAGGTCTTCGCCGACGCCGGTGCGCACGATCGGTGGGATGTGGGGAACCCCGCTCACCACACCCTCCCCAACTTGGTCGAGGGGGAACGCTGGGTGATCTACGGGACCGACGAGGCGCGCATCAGCCGGTGGGCTGCGCAGTTGGACGACCGGGTGGTCCTGCCGGACGATGTGACGGAGGCGGCCATCGCCCTTGCCCTGCTGCCCGAGCCAGGCACGGAGCCGGTCACCAAGCAGCCGAGGACGGTGAAGGAGCAGTTGCGGGTCAACGTCCAGCGGATCGTTGCTGGCGACCCCACCCTGCCTGCGGCTGTGACCCCACCGATCGGTCCGTCCTCCCCGGACATGCCGCTGCCCGCCCCGCCAGTCCTGTCCGACACCATGCCTGCCGAGCCAGCCCCGAACGCCGAGCCGGTCGAGTCCGCCCCCGTGGAGACCGCGCCCAGTGCGCCGGCCCCCGCGCCAGCCCCGGTTGTGACGGCGCCCGCACCCGCCCCGGTGGAGACCGCGCCTACCAGCAGCCCGGTGGTGACGGCACCGGTCGAGGCGACGGAGCCGACCGCCACGCCGGACCCGCTGACCGACCCGATCGTGGTGCCGCAGGACGAGGCCATCCCGATGGCCGAGGAGACTGCCCTGGCGATCGGCGAGCCGGAGCCGCCGATCTTCGGCCAGTTGATCGCCGAGCTGGCGCACCACAAGGACGTGGTGGTCGAGGGCAACTTCGGGCAGCTCGTCCAGGAGCTGCGGCACGCAGCCTGACCCCAGATACGAGAAGGGCCCCCGGTAATCCGGGGGCCCTTCTCAGTCTGCGCGGCGTCTCTTCGTGGTCTTGCGCTGCGGCACGCGCACCAGGTCGGTGTCTATGCCCTCTCGAGCTGGCACGTAGAAGAAGCCCTCGGGGGTGTCCGGGTCGTAGTGCACGACCAGGTTGTCGTCCTTCAGTCGCTTGAGGAAGTTCTCCAGGCGGACCTTGTCGTCCTCCGGGCCGATCGACTTGCCCGCACGCCGCCGAGCCTCAGCCCGCAGCATCTGGGGCGGGAACAGCCAGCGGTGCTCCTCCTTGATCTCCCAGGGGAGCAGGTCGTCGTTGCGCACGATGCGAGGGTCGATGCCGTGCTTGCGGCGCAGGTTGCCCCAGAGCGAAGGCGCGGTGTCGATGCCGTACTTGCGCTTGTACTCCTCGACGATCCACTTGTAGGTCTTGCCCTCTTCGATCCAGCGAACGGCTTCCTGCTCGTTCACGATCTTCGTGGCAACCATGCCAACCCCCAGGTGTAAGTGTGTCTCGCGATGACACGTGTAAGTATTAGCGACGCCCAGTCCTACTGTCAACTCGCATGATAGCTTTAACCGGACAGCAGGTCATTTCGGTGCGCCGGAGGAGACAACAGGATGGCGAAGGTCAGTGTGACCGTCTGCGACATCTGCGCCGATCGCAGCAAAGAGGCGCAGCGGTACACCATCAGGACCGAGGAGGGCACCGTCAACCTGGACCTCTGCGTCGATGACGCCGCGCCGATCCGGCAGCTCCTCACCAAGGCGAAGAAGGGCCCGCGCAGGCCGCACCGCACGCCGGTCACCACCGTCGAGGAGATCGAGGCCAAGAAGTCCAAGTGACACACCAGAGACAACGATAGGGCCCCACCCGCCATTCCGGCAGGTGGGGCCTCTTCGTTACTGGACGGCGGGGAAGGTCACGGTCTGGGCGTCTTCCGGGTCGACCGCGCCGATGTCCTCGACCGGCAGGCCCAGCTCCTCGTACATGGCGGGCGGCTCGGTCCAGTCCTCGCGGGGCTCAACGATCGCCATGTCGTCAGCGATCGTCTGCTCCTCGACCACGGCCGGGTCGGTCGCGGCCAGCCAGGGCAGGCGCTGCTCGATGACGGCGGCCACGGCCGGGTTGTTCATGACCTTGGTGATCCAGCTCGCGATGGCGACGATGGCCGCGCCAGCGCTGGCCAGGATGGTGTACGTCTCACCGGGCACGACGTCCTTGGCGTGCTCCAGCAGGAGCGGGACGGCGACCAGCATGACCGGGGCGGCGGCCACGACAGTCTGGAACGTGGTGCGGATGCGACGCCTCGTAGCGTCAGTCACTGGGCGATCCCTTCTTCGGCTGCATCCAGCCGGGCACGGAGGTACTGGGGGGAGAGCGGGCCGAACTTGTCGGCGACCTTGCCGGCCTTCAGCACCAGGACGGTCGGGACGGAGGACACCCCGAACTCGTCGACGAGGTGCTTGTTCGGTCCGTCGATGTCGACCTTCAGCAGCTCCAGCCCCCGGGCGTCAGCCTCAGCTGTGAGCCGGGGACCGAACGCCTTGCAGGGGCGGCACCACTGAGCGGAGAAGTAGAGGAGCTGGGTCACTTGCGCAGCGCCTCGACGGTCTTGGGTCCGGCGATCCCGTCCGCCTTGAGCCGGCGGGACTTCTGGAACGCCTTCACCGCGGCCACCGTCCGGCCGCCGAAGACGCCGTCGAGCACCAGCTTGTAGCCCATGCGGGTGAGCAGGCGCTGCAACTCCTTCACGTCGGAGCCGGTCATGCCCTCGCGCAGCACCCGCACGCCGAGGTTGGTCACCAGGGCGCTGAGGGTGTCCGGGCCGACGATGCCGTCGCCCTCCAGCCACCGGGCCTTCTGGAAGTCCTTGACCCCGGCCTCGGTGTGCGAGCCGAACACGCCGTCCTGGGCGACCTTGCGACCGCGCTTGACCAGCAGGGTCTGCATGTTCTTGACGTCGGTGCCCGTCATGCCCTTGCGCAGCACGCGGGAGCCGAGCTTGTAGGACGGCAGGGCCGCCGGCTTGGGAGCGGGCGCCGGGGCCGACTGGACCGGGACGGCCAGCTTGCCGCCGCGAGCCAGGTAGTCGGCCAGCGACTCGCCCTTCAGCACGGAGAGCAGGCACTCCTTGTTGGCCATCGACTCGACGTAGGCGCGCACCTCGGAGCAGTGGATGTGCCATAGGTGGGAGCTGTCGGACGTGGTGTCCTGGTCCTTGCGGAAGTCCCAGCCCTCGACGTGGGTGTCGTTGTCGCACTGGCCGAAGAACTCCCGCCAGCCGTCCAGCCGGGGGTCTTCCGCCTTGCCCGCCGCGTACAGCCGGTCGCTGTACTTCTCGATGGTGCGGTAGTCCCCGCCCTGCGCCGACCGGAAGGTCAGGTCGATGGCAGCCGCCTTGTCGGACGGGCCCTTGCGGTCGTCGGCGTGGATGACGGAGTAGTTGCCGGGCCAGTTCGCGTCGTTCGCGGCGCGGGTGTTGTGGTAGCCCTTCTTGTTGGCGTAGATCCCGCCGAGGGCGATGTCGGGGTCGAGCTGGTCGAGCTGCTCCCACAGCCACCACATCGAGTCATGGATGCGGGCAGGGTTCGGATTCGTCACGAGGGGGTGACCTCCAGGGTCTCGGGGGTGACCACCCGGGCGATCCCGGCGGCGCGGATGATCCGGGCGCAGCCGTCGCACGGCGGGTGGGTGATGTAGAGGACGGCTCCGAGGCAGGCGGCTCGGCCACCCGCGTCGAGGAGCGCGTTGACCTCGGCATGCACGGAGATGCAGGAGCCGGGGCCCGTGTCGTAGGAGGAACCCGGGGGGACGACGTCCGGGCCGAAGCGCCCACGCGGGCACGCGCCAGCGGTCAAGCAGCCAGGCTCGCCGGGCGGGGCACCGTTGTACCCCTGCCCGATCTGCCGGTGGTCTGCGTTGACGATGACCGCCCCGACCTGGCGTCGGGTGCAGTCCGCTCTGGCGGCGACCGCGTGAGCGATGTCGAGGTAGTACTCGTCCCAGTCCTTGCGGATCACCGAGCCATGTACTGGTCGAGGCGGCGCTCGACCTCCAGGCGCTCGGTCCGCTCGTGGCGGATCTCCTCACGCAGCCCGGCGATGTCCCGGCCCTGCCCGTGGATCAACGTCTTCACGTCGTTCAGGCCAGCGAGCACCCTGTCCACGTCGTCGCGCAGGTTGGTGGTGTGCGAGTTGGCGACGTGGTCCCGCACCTCACCGAGGCGCTTGTGCTGCCGACGCAGTATCTCGACGAGCACGCCGATGAGGGCGACGGCGACGCCACCGCCGGCGGTCACCATTGCGGCCTGGACCGGGGCTTCCAGGGCGAGCGTGGTCACAAGGTGTCTCACTTCCAGGTGGTCCCGTTGCCGGACTTGACCTGGGCAAGCACCCACTTGGAGCCGTCGCCGACCCACACGATGGCGTCGACCCATCGCGTGCCGTCGCCCACCTTGACCCCGGAGAGCGTGGTGAACGTGGTGGTCGCGGACCAGCCACCCGTGCCCGCAGAGGTGACTGCGCGGACCCGGAGGTAGTAGGTGGTGCCCGGCAGCAGGCCGGACAGGGAGGTAGACGGGTTGGTGGTGGTCGCCGTCACCGGGGCCGCGAAGGACGAGCTGGTGTCCCGCTGAAGCTCGTAGCCGGTGATGGATGCGCCGCCCGTGTCAGACGGGGCGGACCAGGAGACCGACGCCGAGGTGGCGAGGACGCTGGCGACGCTGGGCTTCGAGGTTGCGCCGGCTGCCGTGGTGTCGGTGGTGAAGGTGCGGGAGGGCGACCAGGCGCCCCAGCCGACCGCGTTGTGCGCCTGCGTGCGGACGTAGAGCACCGCGCCCTTGGGCAGGCCGGTCAGATCCTTGCGGATGTCGGTGCCCGCCGACTCCCAGCTCAGGATCACGTCGGTGAAGGTCGAGTTGCGCGACACCTGACCGGCGATGAGGTCCAGGTCCTTGCCGCCATCGTCAGAGGGGGCGGACCAGGTCACCGACGCCGTGGTGGCCCCGATGCTGCCGACAGTCGGCGCGGTCATCGAGCCGGGCGCCGTGGTGCCGGTCGTGAAGGTGCGGGTACCCGAGTAGGAGCCCCAGCCCGCCGCGTTGTGGGCGTTGACCCTGGCGTAGTACGTGGTGCCCTTCGCCAGGCCGGTCCACGTTCTGGACGTGCCGGTCTGGGTGACGTACGTGCTGCCGGGGAAGGTGGAGCTGGTGGACACCCACAGGCCGTACGAGTCGATGGCTGCGCCGTTGTTGGCTGGCACGGACCACGAGAGCGCGGCGCTGGTCGAGGTGATGCTTGCAGCGGTCGGGGTGGCCGGAGCGGATGGCGGGGAGGCTGGCCTCTTCGGCAGCGTGATCGACCGGGTGTGGCTCGGGGTGCCCCCGTTGTACATGTCCGAGATCGAGGCGGTCCACGTGTAGGTGGGCCCGCCGTCGTAGTCGATCGACGCGCTCATGTCGTGCGAGTAGATGAGCTTCGTCGAGCTGCCGCTCAGGCTGTTGTGGAACGTGCCCGTGCCGCCGCCCGTGCCGGTGACCTTGAAATCCTGGTCGTCGTCGAAGTCCCAGGAGTCCATGCACTGCACGTAGACGCGGAGGGAGACAGCGACCGCCGTGCTGCTCGCGGTCGGGGTAGTGGTCCAGCAGTCGATGCCGACCCGGAGGTGGCCCTCGGTAGAACCCCAGGTGGTAGCCATGTGACCTCCCTCAGCTCGTCGGCTGAATCCAGATGCGGTCGGTGGTCGGCGTGCCGGACGGCGTGGTGGTCGACACCGTCACCGTGTAGCCGTTCCACCGGGTCGAGTTGTCGACCGTGCTGGGGATCAGGTCCGCCCAACCCGTGCCGTTGTGGTACTCCCACTTGCCGGTCGTGGTGTTCAGGCCGAGCCGGGCCTTGCGCGGGGTCTTCGGGCGGGTGGCGGTCGACCAGCAGCCGACTCGCGAACCGAGGAAGGCGCGGTCGTCGGTCACCTTGGTCAGCGCGATGACGCCGACGTTGGGGTCGACCGCGACCAGGCCCAGGGACTCCTCGTAGACGCCGGTGTCGGTCTGGGTCAGCGCCGGGGCGGTGCTGTTCGGCACGCCCTGAAGCACGACCGGGACGATCGAGTTGGCCACCGGGTCGAGCCGGAGGACCACGCGGTCGATGCGCAGGGCAGGACTGGCGGGCTGGATGTCCAGCCGCTCGACGGCGGTGGACTGGCAGGCGTGCCCGCGGAGCAAGGCGAAGCCGGGCTGGAGGAAGACGCCCATGCCGGACGGATCGCCGGACACCTGGAAGCCGGTGCCGCCGTGGGTGTCGGCGATGCCGGAGTCCTGAAGCTCGCGGAACAGCGAGCTGTACTGGATCTCGCTCGTGTCCTGGTTGTCGAAGGGGTAAGACGTGATGGCCACTGGGCGGCTCCTTGAGGACATGCGAAGGACCCCCAGGCCCGAAGGCCCAGGGGTCCGAGGAGGGGGTGGGCTACTCAGCCCAGCGGATGGGGGTGACGCGCAGCATGGGGTAGTTGCATCCGCCCGTGCCGCCACTCATGTACGCCTTGGCCCGGAAGGTGTGCGTACCCACCGCGAGCCGCGCGGTCGCGGAGAAGAACCGCATCTCACCGCCGGCCTGCTCGGAGAGTTGCGCCGCGTAGAGGACGTTGCCCCACATGCCGCCGAACAGATCCTGCGGGTTGGCCCCGTTGTGCGAGATGCCCACACGGATGTTCTGGTTCGCGGGCACGCCCAGCCAGGCACCGAACTCGACCTGCACGATGGCGTCCGCCGGCAGGGTGAGCGTGGACACCAGGTCGTTCGGAAGGTTCGCCCAGGCCGTGGCGGTGATCGAGTTGGTGTTGTTGTACCTGGCGTTCACGGGATCGGGCAGTGCCCACGGACGGACGACCGGGTACCAGGCGCTCCACCCGCCACCGGGGTTGTTCGCGTGGTAGCTGCGCTTCCACATGGCGACGCCCTCGTTGCCGTGGAGAACCTGGGCGACCCGCGAGTTGCCGTCGTGGTTGAACGTGACGACCGTGCCGTAGGCACCGGGGGCCCAGGCCGGGCTGGCGTTCGCAAGCGAGTACAGCGACGTGCCAAGGGGGTACTTGCTCGGCGGGTCGGTCTCGCTGATCGAGTTGGGCGCCACGTTGCGAGCGCCCTCCAGGGTCTTGACCCGGTTGTCGACCAGGGTGAGGTCGTCGGCGACGGCGAGCTTCTTCCACGCCGACCAGCCGTTGACTCTGTTCCCCGACCGAATCCACTGCTCGGGAGTGACCGTGGTTCCCCGCCGGGTCCAGACCTGCGAGGCGTCGTCGCCCGTCCACTTGAGGGTGAGGACCGAGCCCCCCTTGCCAGCGAACGTCGGCCAGCCGGACGTAGCTTCCGCGCTGACCATGTGCAGCAACGACTCGCCGAGCGGGTAACCCTCGGGCGGGGTGCTCTCGGCGAAGAAGGCGATGTCGAGCGGCGTCGCGCCGGGTGCGTTGTTCTCGGCGTTGCGTTCGAGCTGCGCCACCCGGTTCTCGGTGTTGGCCACCCGCTTGCTCATGGCTGCGTCCTGGTCGAAGCCGGCGGGGTCACCGATCAGCGCGCCGGAGCGGAAGCCCTCGCGGTTGACCTTCATCACGTAGCCGGTCACGGTGGAGGCCAGCTCCTGGCCCTCGACCACGACGGTCACGCGGTCGCCCACGTTCCAGTCCCGGCCGAAGTTCATCGGGCTGTCTTCCATCGGGACCGCCTGCACGGCCAGCGTGGAGAAGCCCTCCTCGGACAGCACCTCCATGCCCGCCTGGTCCAGCTCCTCGACCTTGTCGGTCTGGCGCTGGTCGACGAACCGCTCGATCCGTCGACCCCAGTCCTGCTCGGCGGCGAGGGACTCGGGGGTGGTGAGGTGGCGGAACTGCCGGTCGACGCCTTCGTTCTGTCCGGCGACGATGACCTGCGTCGCGCCAGGCGGGGACCAGGCGACCTTGTGGCCGGCGAGCGTGTTGTTGTAGACGTCGAGCCGGATCTCCCGGCTACGGTCGTAGACCTGGTAGGTCTCGAAGGCCAGCTTGTTGCCGCGCTGGATCACTCGGAAGCCGAGGTTGTCGACGGTGGCCAGCTCGTTGAGCAGGTTGCCGAGCACCTTGAACCGGGCGGACTTGGTGACCGACCGGCCGCGACCGAGGTTGGCGCCCATCACGAGGTTCGCCTTGCGGCGTGCGGCCGGTGCGTCCGGGCCGATGTTCGCCTTGACGTAGGCGTGCATCAGCGTCTCGGTCGTGCCGGTCCGCACGTCGTGGGCGAGCTTCTGCTTGGTCGGGTCCAGGTTGCCCGGCTCGGGGAAGGCGAGGTAGTCGCCCAGGATGACAGTGTCATCCACGCCCTCGAAGATGATCGTGCCCGCCGGGTCGGTGGCGGTCGCCTGGTTCTCGTTCTTGACGGTGGGGCCGGAGAACATCTCCTTGCCGTCCGGCCCCACGATCACGATGCCGGAGCCGGGCTGGCGCAGAGCCCCCGCGAGGGGGTGCTCCACGGCCAGGCTCAGCTTCCACGATCCGACGTTGTTGTGGAGGTCGGACAGCTCCAGGTCGAGATCCTCGTGGCGGATCATGCCGAGGCGGGTGAGGTTCTTGTCCCGCACCTCGACGGTGATGTCAGTCAGCTTCACCTTGCTCCAACTTTCACGTCAGACCACCATCCACTTCCGAGGTCGCCATGAGCAGGTGATCGAGGAACGGCCGACGATCTTCGGCACAGAGACCGTCGAGACCGAGGCGTGCGGAGTGCCGGACCAGTCGTAGACGCCGACCGTCTGCGAGTCCGGGGTGTCGCCGTCGAAGTACTCACCCGTGTAGTCGCCCGTGACGACCGCCCAGTAGGCCACGTCGAAGTACCCGTCCACGGTGGCCGGCGCGTCGGGCGGCAGGCTCACGTAGAGGCCGATGCCCGCGTCGAGCGAGCCGTCGTTCAGTGCGGTGAAGGTGACCCGCACGTCCTTCCAGTCGGACCCGATGCTCGGCACAAGGACCGGGTTCATGATCGCCTTGGTCGCCGTGCCGTCCGCGAGCCGGAAGTCCATCGTCCTGGCCGTCCAGCCCGAGAGGCGCACGCGGGCGATGAACGTGTACTTCTGCCCGGCCACCACGTCTGCCCGCGACAGGGCGACGGATCGGGCGACCCGCCAGCCCGGCTTCGGGGTGCCGGGGAGCGTCCGCCAGCGGCCGTACCGGGAACCGGCCGAGCCCTCGGCGTAGCAGTGGGTGTAGGGCTTGTCGGTCGAGGTGGACTGACCGACGGCCAGTGGTGCCAGCCGCTCCGAGCTGGAGGCGTTCGCCGTCCCGGTGAAGCGGTAGGTGTAGATAGTCGAGGGCGAGAAGTTGCCGTCGAAGTAGGTCTCCATCGACGCGGCCTTCTCGATCAGCATCGCGTCCAGGTACATCACATCACCGGAGACGGCGGCACCGTTCGAGGCGGTGGTGTAGCAGGTCACCGTCACGTGGCTGGTGTTCGCCGGGGCGATGCCGCCGTAAGTGCCGATCCGCGTCCAGGTGTTCGCCTTGACCGAGGTCGCCGTACCGAGGACGACGTTCAGCTTGACGTTCGCCGCGTCCTTGAACTCGACGCCGGCCTGCACCGTCATGTCCTTCGACGGGTAGACGTACACCGATCCGTAGATCGGGTCGCCAGCCGCGACGGACCCGGGGAGGGTCGAGCCGTTGCCGCCCCAGCCCTGGAGGTTCGCGTTGCAGGTGACCTTGAGCGAGGAGCTGCCGGACTGCGACTGCTCCGTCGACCGAGCGTTCGAGCCACCGAGAGAGGTCCAGTTCGAGTTGTCGCTGGAGACGCTCGGGTTGGGGTGCAGGTTGGTGCGGGTGACCGTCGTGCCGGACAGGCTCTCGAACCGGGGGTTGGTGACCAGGTTCCTCGTGACCACCGTGCCGCCCTGCACCGTGCCCGCCGAGGTGTTCTCCAGCGAGGCGGTCGCCGTGGTGGTGCCCGGCGGGACGCTCCACAGCCTGGGCGCGGCAGCCATCGCCGAGTAGCGGTTGGCGCCCGTCCCGTCGACCACACTGCCCGTCCGGGTGTCGATCGTCAGGGTCTCGTCGGCCGCCAGCGTGCCGGTCCAGTGGAAGCCCAGGCCGTTGCCCAGGTACGCCTTGAAGTCCTTGCCGGGCCCGTTCACCGTCCACACCGGGTAGGCCGGCGCATCGCCGGGGTTCTCCAGGGTGATCGTGCCGATCGCCTGACTGGCCGAGACCTTCATGCTGGCCAGGCCCTTGAGCAAGCCGCGGCCAGCGCCGGAGTTTTCGATGACCTTCCGGCTGGCCCGCGAGTAGGTCCAGAACGGGTCACCCGCTCGCAGCGTGATGACCGTCTGGAAGTCTCGCTCGCCGATGGTGTCGACGCCGTAGATGTAGTCGCCGCCGCCTACGCGGTAGACCTTGGTCGACCAGTCCGAGCCGTCGGCCTCGACCAGGCGCAGCGTCATCTCGCCGGCCAGCATGACGGCCAGCCGGGACAGCAGCCCCTGAAGGCCGAGCCGGTCCTTGGCGGCGACGTAGATGGGGATGTCAATGTCGCGGGGCAGGACGCGCCGACCTCGGTACGTCGCCCCGTCACCAGCTCCTTCGAGCCACTGGGTGGAGACCTGGGGCAGGCCCAGCCCGGCAACGCCAGACAGGGCCTGCACACCTACGTCCTTGTTCAGGACGTCGTCCAGATTCAGTACATCAGTGGCCGACTCCAGTTGGAGTCTCGGCATTACCACACCATCCTTGCCCGCCCGGCGGCAGCGAACAGGTCTTCCTCGCCGTCGAGCGAGGAGCCAGCCGCGGCGTAGTAGTTGAGTACCTTCACGACAGGCCCCTCAGTGCCGGTCGCCGAGAGGGCGCCGGCGATCTGGTTGGCCATGTTCGGGGTGTTCACCCCGCCGATCTGCGGGCCGTCGACCGTCATCCCGGCGACGTCGCTCGTCAGCCCCCGGAGGGACCGGCGCACGGCGTCGTACTGGGACTCCATCCCTCGGATGAAGCCACCGATGACAAGCTCGCCAGCGCGGACGAGCAGCACCTTGTCCAGCGACTCCGGGCCCTTCCAGTCCGGCAGCATGCTGGTCAGGTTGCCGAGGACGTTCTCGACGTCGCCGAACATGTTGCGGATGCCTCGGATCAGGCCGTTGATGATGTCCTCACCGACGCCGAGGAGCAGGTTGCCCAGGTTGCCCAGGGCGGACAAGATCCGGTTCGGCATGTCTCGGAAGAACTGGATCGCGTTGGTGATCCCGGTGCCGATCGCGGTCTGGATGGCCTGCCACGCGCTGCTCAGGAAGTTCCGCACCGCGTTCCAGCAGGTCGACCAGAGGGTCTGGATCGTGTTCAGGTTGCTGTCCCAGAGGGACCGGACCGCACCCAGCGCGGCGCTGAACGCCGACGAGATGGCCTTCCAGATCCCGCTGAAGAACGACTTGATCCCGTTCCAGACCGACTCCCAGCGGTCGGTGAACATGCTCGACGCCTGGCCCCAGAAGCGCTGGATCTGGTCCCAGATCGTCTTGAAGATGCTGACGATGCCGTCCCAGACGGAGCCCCAGATTTGCTTGATGCCGTTCCAGACGCCTTCCCAGTCGCCCCGGAACAGGGCGGACCAGGTGTTCCAGATCCCCATCACCACGCCGACGACGACCTCGAACACCGTGGCGATCAGCTCGAAGGCGACGATCAGGGTGTTCATCAGCATCTCGGCCACGAACTTGATGGCCGGGCCGAGCATGTCCATGAGGAAGCCGACGACGACCGTCAGGATCTCGATGACCGGCTGAAGCGACTCGGACAGCCGAGTGAACGCGGCGGTCAGCGGAGGCATGGCCGCCGTGACGACCTCGGTGATGATGTCCAGCAGGGGCTGGAGGATCGCCATGACGAGGTTGAACAGCGGCTCGATCAGCGCGGCGATCGGCGGGAGCAGCGCAGCGATCAGCGTGACCAGCGTCGTGAACAGCGGAGTCAGCGCGGTGAGCGCCTGCGTGAGGATGCCGCCCAGCATCTCGATGATCGGCTGGAGTACCGGCAGGAGCGTCTCCAGCGCCGGGATCAGGGCGGACAGGACCGCCGCGATGACCGGCCCCAGGGCCGACAGCACCGCGCCGATGGTCTGCGCCAGCATGCCCAGGACCGGGCCCAGGGTGGAGAAGACCGGCGCGATTGCAGCCACGCCCTCCTTCAGTCCCTGGAACATCGACGACAGGCCGGCGGACAGAGCCGGGTCGGCCAGCGCGGTGGCGACCGCGTCGAGCGCGATGCCCAGCGTTGCGCCGATCGTCGGCAGGACGTTGGAGAAGGTCGTCAGCAGGTTGCTGAGGAATGCCTGCAACGCCGGTCCGGCCCGCTCCCCAATGAGGCTCATCGCCTCACTGGTCGAGCGGAAGAACTCCGCGAGCTGCCCCTGGAAGACCGGGTCCTTCGCCACCTCCGCGACACCGGCGAGGGTCGTGGACAGGCCAGCGAGCGTGCCGCCACCGCCGAGGGTCGCCGCCTCAGTGAGGCTGAGGAAGATCGAGCCGATCGACTTCAGGACGGAGCCGAGCTGCCCGAGGGCAGTGATGCCGTTGTCGACCCACTCCTTCAGCGCCCCGGTCTTCTCCGACTTGGTGAGGAAGTCCGAGAACTGCTTCGTGATGTCGACGAACCACTGCGCCAGCCGGGGAAGGTACTGCGACCCGAGGTCGCCCAGGATGGCGATGATGTTGGCCAGGGAGCCGGTGGAGTTACCGGCGATGTCGATCGACTTGCCGAGGTTGGCGAACATCCCGTCGAGGCGGCCATCAAGCGCGCCCGTCAGGGAGTTGGCGAACTTGCCGAAGAACTCGCCGGTCTTGGTGCCGATCATCGACATGCCAGCGGAGAACTGCGGGAACAGGGTGCGGACCATGTCCCGCATCGGCGTGGCGGCCTTGTCCCAGAAGTTGTCTGAGATGGTCGACTTCAGGTTGTTCCAGTCGGTCTTCAGCTCGGGCACGTACTTGCCGAAGTCCTTGAAGGCGATGCCCGCGGCGAGCGCGCCGAGAGCCATGCCGCCGAGCAGGCCGGGCAGCGCGAGGGCGGCCGGGGCCATGCTGATCAGCGAGCCAGCCAGCGAGAGCACGGAGCCGACCGCGTTGGTCGCAGCCCCGCCCAGGGCGAAGATGCCTGCGGCGATGCCGGCGATCTTCGGGGCAGAGCGGTCCAGGTTGCCCAGGGACTCGCCCAGCTCCTTGACCATGTTGGTCACCACTCGGGCGCCGGACAGCCGGTTGATGGCCGCCGTCGCCGCAGCGAGGGACGCCTCGTTGACCTTGGTGTAGAGGTGAACGAAGCGGTCCCGCGTCAGCAGGGCGAGGGTCTTCCAGGCGTTGGCCCAGAAGGGCATCGAGACATCCGGCTTGATCTGGGCCTTGAGGTCGTCGATCTTGTCCTTGATGTCGTCGATCTGCCGGTTGACCTGCGCCTTGGCGCGCTCGTCCATCTCCGGCGTGATGACGGCCCGCAGGTCTTCGATCTGGTCGAGGTAGCCCTCGATCTCACGCATGACCTTGGTGACCGACGCCTGGTCCAGCTTGGTGTTGATCGGGATCGCCTTGAGCTGGTCGACGATCCGCTGGCGGATGGCGTTGGCCGCCTGGCGGTCGACCTCCACCTGGAGCTGGATCTTCTGGTCCAGCTCGGCCAGCATCTCGTCACGCGCCTTGATCAGCGACGCTCGATCGAGCTTGACGGAGAAGTCGATCTTCTCCATCTCCACGAGCTGCTGGTTGATCTTCGAGATCGCCGACTCAAGCCCGGCCTGCGACTTCTTGTCGATCTTCAGGTCGAGCGTGGCGACCTCGTCCAGGCGCTCCTTGAGCAGGTCAGCCGCAGCGTTCAGGTCGTCGCGGTTGAGGCCCACCTTCAGCTCGGTTGCGTCGAGCTTGTCCAGCTCGGCCTGCACCTGGCGGATGGACCGCATCAGGGACTGCTGGTTGTCCAGGTTGATCTGGAGGGTCAGTTCCTTGAGCTGCTTCTGCGCCTTCTCGCGCGCCGCCTTGACCTGGGTGCCCAGGCCCTTGTCGTCCAGCTCAATCTCGGCCTTGGCGGTAAGGCCCTTCTCGGCCTTCCCCAGTTCTGTCTCAGCCTTCTGGCGGAATCCCGAGGTGTCGGGAAGCACCTTGACCGAGACGCGGCCGATGATCGTGCCTGCTGCCATGCCTACCTCCGTGTGAGCCGGTGGAACAGATCGGCGACGGAGACCGGCTTCTTCTGCTCGGACTCGGCCGCCTTGCGCTTCGGCCGAGGCCAGGCCGGGAGGTCAGGGGCCTTGCCCTTCTTCCAGTTGCCGGTGGCTCGGGTGTTCGCGTTGAGCGCGTCGAAGAGGTCGGCCTGGAGGTGGCGGTCCACGCCCCAGCCGAAGAACTGCCTGCCGCCCGACGCGAGGGCGGAGGTCAGGGAGGTGTCGGGTAGGCCCAGCGCAAGCGCGAGCACAAGCGAAGGGGCCGGACCGCGACCCTCGATCACGTCGACCAGGTCAACCCGGTAGTGGTGAAGGAGGTCGGGGTACAGCCCCTCGCCGTACTCGTCGATCAGGCGTCCGAGCCCGAGGCTTCCCCCGCCTGCGTCCCCTTGACGTAGGACTCGAAGACCTCGGCCAGCAGGGCCAGGTCGCCGTCCAGCGCCTTGATCAGCTTGTCGCCCTTGACCTTGCTCTCGGCGACCAGGCGCAGCGCCTCGGTCAGCATCTCGGCCTGGTCGGCGTCGTCGTCCTTGTCGTTCAGGCGGTCCTGCACCGCCATCAGCGCGTCCCGGTTGGCCTTGGCCAGACGCAGCGGGTTGAGCAGCCGGACGGTCTCGGTGCCAAGCTCGATGTCGAGCGAGCCGTACTTCGCCTCGGCGGCGGCGCGGATGGAGTCAAGGGTGATCGTGGACATGGGGTTGCGGACCTCCAGGTAGGGCGGAAGAAAAGGGGGAGCGGACCAGGGGAGGGGAGGACCCCGCCCGCGATGGGTCCGCTGTCATCGCGGGCGGGGTGGTTCAGCGGGTGCGTCAGCCGGCGGCGGGCGCGTCACCCAGCGGGGTCACCGCGTAGGAGTAGTCGTTGGTGCCGAGCACCATCGGCTTGACGCCGAGGGGCAGACCGGCCAGCGACTCGGTGTCGGACAGCGACATGTCGTCGGCCCGGTACACCTCGGCCTTGGGGGCGTAGAAGGCGAACAGGTTGTCGCCGTCGATGAACACGACCAGGAAGGCGCAGACGGTGGGCACCGGGTCCTGCGGGACGCCGAGCATGCCGTTGGCCAGGGTCGGCGCGTTCGAGCCGTAGAACAGCTTCAGGCCCGGGGTGTCGAACTGCTGGAGAGTGAAGGTCATCGTCTCCTGGCGCGGGCTGTACTTCGTCCGCAGCGACTTGTTCTGGAGCGAGCCCAGGGTCGTCGCCTCACCACCCTCGGAGGTGATGCCGAAGATGTCCTCCAGCGAGGTGTGGCCAACCTTGTCCCACGGGGTGGAGACGGCAGCCAGGTCGGCCGGCAGGTCGGTGCCGACCGGCGCGGTGAAGAAGTTGCCGGACCCAATGACAAGGGTCGCGGCGTCGTTGAGTGCCACGGGGGCGGCTCCTTACGAGGGCATGCCGAAGACCCCACCCACGAGCCGCGGGCAGGGTCAGGGGCGGGGCGGGTTACTGGTAGGGCCGCTGGCGCGGCTTGCGGATGTCGATGCGGTACGCGGTCTCGTACCGCCAGACACCCGTGGGCAGGTCGGCGTACTGGACGGGGCCGGTAGCCGTGGCCCAGTCGGTGGCCCGCCGAGGGGCCGACGTCATGTCGACGCGGATCAGGTGGCCCCGACCGGGCACACTCTTCTGGTTCAGCCAGGCGTCACGCAGGACAACCCGCACCGCCTCGGACAGGATCGCCGCGTCTTCGTCGCCGTTCGGGTCCTGCGCGAAGCAGTGGATGATGACGTCGGCCTGGTCGGTGAATCGCTGGTCGGCCGCCCACTCTCCGAAGTGCGGGACGCGGCGAGGCAGGACCAGGGGGAAGGTCTGGTCGTCGGCGATCAGGCTCTGCACCGGGACGCCGGGCAGGCCCTCGCGCAGGATGGGCAGGAGGAGGTCTTCCACCGGACTCAGCTCGGCGCGCGCCCGGACACTCTGGGGGATACCAGCCACTACGCCTCCTCGTCCTTGCGCCGGCGGAAGCGTTGGACCTGCTCCCAGCGGGTGTAGTTGACCTTGACCCGCCTGCCCTTGACCTTGACCGGCTTGCGGCGCCCCTCCTTGCGGGGGACGTTCAGAGCCCGGTGCAGGATGTAGAGGCCCTCGCTCGCGCCGTACTCGATCTCTCGGACCTCGCCGTCGCTGTACTGCATCTCGTAGGACCCGGCCTGTCGGCCGTACTCGATGGACATGGCGGCCCCCTGGCCGCGCTCGTCGGACAGGGTCAGGTACCAGTCGATGTCGCCGTGGTCGATCTCGATCGCGGCGTCGCCTTCCTGCCTGTTCTCGATCAGGTAGACGTCGGCCTTGGCCTTGGCCGCGAACAGCAGGTCCATCAGGTGGAGCTGCACCGGCTCGAAGTCAGCCATGAACCGCTCGAACTTCTGGCCCTCGACGTAGCGGTAGACCTGCGCCATCAGGGCCGCTCCCGCAGGTCGATCGACCAGTGCCGGGTGTGGCGGCTGCCGTGGTGGTGAGCCGGGGGCGTCACGACGTCCCAGAGCTTGCCGTTCCACTCGACGCGGGACCACAGGTCGACGTCGTCCAGGTCGGCGCTGACCAGCATGCGGACCACGTTGATCTGCTGCTGGCCGGGCACCTCGGCCCGAGCCGACCGCTGAGGGATGAAGACGGCGCGCACCTCGAAGACGGAGTCGGGGTCCGCAGCCTTGATCTTGTTGCCCCGGTTGTCGGTGACCACCTTGGTACGCCAGACCCGGGCCGCCTGGCCGCGCCGTCGCTGCATGCTCACCAGGGGTCCTCGTCATTGGCGAAGTACTGGATCGGCTCGTTGCTCCCCGCGTCGGGGACCAGGCCGGGGGTGTGCTTGCGCTGCGGGCCCCACGCCGAGATGGCCGCGGAGTAGATGCCCGGCCGCTTCCCGGCCAGGGTCTTGAGCAGCGCCTGCTCGTCCTTGGTGAAGTGCACCGTTCCGGCGTTCTCGCCTGCGGCGTCGTTCCAGCCAAGGGTCTCGTCGCCGGCACGCGACTGCGTGTATCCGGCGGGGTTGTCCATGTACCGCTTGCAGGCCCGCAGCACCAGGGTCCGCACCATGCGGGGCGCGGCCCCGGCAGCCCATTCCTTGCCGTAGAAGCAGGCCAGGTCCGAGGCATCCTCCAGGGCGGCCTGCGCGATCCGTTCCTCGTCAGCGTCGAGGGTCCAGTCGAGGCGGTCCTTCAGCTCGTCCAGCGTGGCGAACTCAGCCATGCCGTCCTCCTCACTCACGAGGGAGCGAGCGGGCCACCTCCGAAGAGGCAGCCCGCTCACATTTACACGTCAGGTCAGACGGTCGGGCCGTCAGCGGTGCCACCGATGCCGGTGATCTGGAACAGCTCCTTCTGCTTGGCGTCCGGGCCGTCCGGGTCCGGCAGAACGTCCGCACCGTCGAGCACGAGCTTGATCGCCCGGACGAAGTGGGTGTTCTGCGAGACGAACGCCTGGCCGGCCGCGTCGCGACCCACCAGGACGTCCTCCACGTGGCGGAAGCCCTTGTAGGTGTTGAAGATCGAGCGGTCCTGGAACCGGGTGGAGTCGTAGTCCCGAATCCACCGGATCGCCACGCCGTTGTGCGAGGCGGTCGCGCCGAACGGAACCGACTGCGGAACCGACGGGGCGCCGGTCGCGAAGATGAACGCGGAGTCGACCATGCCGACCGCCATGTCCGGGTCCAGCTCGGCGGCCACGACGAAGTTGAAGCCGTAGCGCCGACCCAGGGTCGCCTCGCGCAGAGCGGAGACGGCCTCGGCCTCACCCACGTTGGAGGCGAGGTTCAGCTTCTCGTCCTCCAGCAGGGCGGCCTCGACGTCGGTGCCGACGAGGATGGTCCGCTGGCCGGCGGGAACGCGCAGGGCGTTCATGACCTTGCGGGCCCGGATCAGGCTGGACTTCAGGTTGGCCGAGTCGAGCTTCAGGGTGATCTCGTACGGGGCGTCGATGAGCGCCTTGGTGGCGCCCCACTCCAGACCCCGACCGATCGCCTCGGTCTGCTTGGTGGCGAGCTTGGCCCAGCCACCCAGGTCCATGTCGTTCTGCTCGTCGGTCAGCTTGACGGCCGAGTAGATGTCGCCACCGAACTGAACGGCAACCGTCCGCTCGGTGTACTCGTCGAACTGGACTTCCTGGGCGCGGTCCGCACGCCAGCCGTAGCTCCGGTACGGCAGCACGCCCTCGACCTTGACGTTGATGGTGTCGTTCTCGGCACCCTTGTACTGGTCGATGCCCTCGCGCCGGAACACGGCCGGAACGATGAGCTGCTCCTCCAGAGCGACCGCCGCGGTGGCGGCGATCTTCTCTGCCTTGACTACCTGGTGCACCACTGTGTCTGCCCTCCAGGGCTACGAAGAAGCCCCGAGCTGGTGAGACTCGGGGCTTGCGGGTTGGGGATCAGTAGCGGGATCGCCGCGCCTGGCGGGCCGCCTTCACGGGGTCGAACGCCTCGCTGTCGTCGGACGGGTCGAGGCCACCCCGCAGGTCACTCGGCGGAGGAGTGACGGCGAACTTCTTGAGCTGCTTGGCGTCAGCCTCCAGCTCCTCCTTGGTGTTGCCCATGAGTCGGGCGGCCAGCTCCTTCGGCAGGCCGTGCGTCTCGGCAACGTCGCGCACGAGGAGCTGGTGCTCCAGTGCAGCGTTGGCTTCCCGCAGCTCCTTGGTCGCGACCTCGAACTCCTCAACCGTCTTCGCGGCGCTGAGCTTGGTCTCGGCCTCGCGGAGGCGAGTGCGGTAGTTGGCCGCCTCGGCGTTCGCCTTGGTCAGCTTCTTCCGAGCCCACTCGGGCAGCTCGTCCGTGCCGTCACTCTCGCCCTCCGGGGTCTCCGGGGTCTCCGGGGTCTCGGTCTCCGGGGTCTCCGGCGTCTCAGCCGGCGGCGTCTCCGGGGTCTCGGTCACCGGGGTCTCGGGGGTCTCGGGGGTCTCAGGCACGGTCAGCCTCCAGGGCTCGGGATCGGCTCGCCTCCTGGGCGAGTTGCTGTTCTTGGCGGATGAAGCGCCGCCACGCTGATACGGCTGCCTTGCCGGACAGGCCCTTGGTCACCTGCGGCCACAGCTCGTGGTACTTGCGGTTCACGTCGAACAGCGCGGAGGCGTACTGCTCCCTGCTGAAGACGGGCTCTGCCACGCAGTGGCAGTTGTCGTGGTACTTGTCGCCGTCCGCGTACTCAGCCGCAGACTCCGATCGGTAGACCGGGCCCCGGCTGATCAACATCGCGCACCACCCGCAGGGGGTTCCGGTGCGCGACATGCGGACGTAACCGATCACACGCTTGTCGCGCTCGGCGTTGTTCCAGACCGTCCCTCTCGCGCCGTCCAGGACCACGCGCTCAGCGGCTGCCGCCTGCCGAGTACCGGCCTGGAAGTGCGCCTCCTCGCGGGCGGCGTCGACCTCTACAGCTGGCCTCTCGGGATTGATGGCCGTCAGCTTTTCCTCGAGATTCGCAGGACCCAGGGCATCAAGGACGGTGACGGCTTCCTCTTCGGCCAGGCGCTCCAGGCGCTCTGCCTCCGCAGCGGAATCTCCGTCCAGGTCCTCGACCGGGATGTGCTCCTCGTCGAGTGCGTTGTCGTCGTCGGCCAGCTCCCAGCCGTCGCCCGCCGCGGGCACGTCCTTGGAGGCAGGCTTGGCGTCAGCGCCCTCCGGGGGCGTCTGCTTGCCTGCCAGCTCCTTGAACTCCTGCCGCAGCATGGCGAGGGTGACGTACTCAGGCTCGGGCTTGTCGGGGTCCGCGACGGTCCTGCCGGTCAGCAGCGCCCGGATGAGCCGGTAGTACGCCATCGCCAGGGCGCGAGCCATGGTCCGCCGCGTCATCACCAGGTGGATGGCTTGGGCCAGCCAGGCATCGCTTGTGGCGACTGCCCGTGTGGCTGGAACGGCGGACCACAGCTCCAGTGCTTCCTCGACGGTCTTCACGCCGAGCTGGGTCAGTGCGATCTGGTAGGCGACCGAGACCTTCTCAGCCTCGGCCGCCCTCTGTCGGTTCGTCATGGTCACGCAGCGGCTACCTCCGTACCAGCGGTGGAGGCAGCGAAGGTGCTGCTCACGTCGGTGGTCGACCCGGCGCTGCGGGGCGCCGCCCTACGCAGGGCCTGGGCGAGCTGGCGTGCGCCGTCCTGCTCCTCGGCGAGGCGGTCCCACTCGTCCAGCTCGGCCTTCGTGACACCCGGCACCCGACCCCACAGACCCTTGACCGGGATCTGGAGCTGGTCGGCCAGCTTGCCGAGGCCGTCAGCGGACTGAGCCAGGGACTTCAGCTCCATGTCGCGCCAGATGACCTCGATCTCGTAGTCGTCCAGGTCGACGTCGGCGGCGTCCATCTCCGCAGCCAGGCGGGCCACCCGCTCCCAGCTCTCACCGAAGCTGGTGCGGAACTCCTCGACCATGCGCGACAGCGCGGTCTCGGCGGCCAGCAGCGCCTCAGCGGAGAGGTTGGCGATCTGCCCGAGCAAGTGATGCGGCGGCGTCTGCGAGATCGCCGACAGGTGCCGGATCGACATGTCGATGGACTCGATGAAGCCGCCCAGCGGGGTCTCGTCCAGGCTGCCGAACTTGACCGTGTCGTCCTCGGCGAACAGGAACCGCTTGGCGTTGTGGTTGATCGGCAGCGGGATCGGGTTGCCGTTGGCGTCCAGCACCGGCTCGCCGGCCTGCGGGTGCGGCTGCCCGCTCTCGTCCAGCTCGGGGTACCGCTTGAGCGGCGGGGCCATGCCGGTGACCCAGCGCACCTTGGTGGAGGCGTAGGTCTGGGCGACCAGCAGGTCGAACACCGTCTGGTTGATGCGGTTCTGCACCGGGATCATCGGCTCGACCACGCCGTAGGTCCGGCCGTCCAGGTCGATGTACGCGGAGAACCGGGTGATCGGGCACTCGGTCGCGCCGTGCTTGACCCCAGCCCCGACCGTGACGCCGTCCTCGTCGGTGAACGACTTGAACGTCACCTCGTAGACGTTGGTCGCGTCCCACATCTTCGCCTTGCCGGGCGTCTCGTCCGTGGGCTTGCGCAGCACGGTGAGCGCGGCGTACGGGGTGTGGTCGTTCGCCGGGTCCTCGAACAGGGCCGCCGTCCGCAACGGGCTCAGGCCCCGCGTCCGCGATCCCTTCGGGGTCTGCTCGGTGACGGTGAAGGAGTGGCCGTAGGTGACCGCACCCCGGTGCACGGCGATCTGCCGGGCATCCATGCGCGAACGCTGCCAGTGGTCCCACTCGGGCAGGTCCCGCAGCCGGACGGCGTCCGCGCCGCCGCGCCGGAACTGGTCGACGTAGAGCGCCTGCGTGGGCGTCTTCACCAGCAGGGGCATCCAGTTGGACACCGCCCGCTTGGCCAGCATTCGGTACTCGTCGTCCGCGCCCTCGGGCATGTACGGGTCGTCGTGCTTGCCCTGGACGTAGTCGTCGACCCGCTGGAGGCGCTGCGAGTCCTTGTCCAGGATGGCGAGGAGCTGCTTGGCCAGGGCCTTCGAGGTAGGCGTCTCGCTCAAAGTATCACGTCCCTACAGGAAGTAGCCCCGCTTGGTCTTGGGCTTGACCTTGCGACCACGGGTGCGGAGGTCATGCAGCGCCTCGTGCGCCAACATCAGGGCGGCGTAGGCGTCGATCTTTCGTTCCTCGGACGCCTTGCCGAAGGACACGCCGTAGTTGTTCACGCGACGGTGTGCGTTGAGCACGTGGCGGCGCAGCGTTATGTCGCCGTCGTGGTGCAGCTTGCCGTCGAAGATCGAGGCCATCAGCCGCTCGTGGGCTCGGGTGCTGCGCTGCTGCGAGCCGCGCATGTCCCAGGCGATGACCGACTTCTCGCCGGCCTTCACGCCCAGGCCCTCGCCGTAGGCTTCCTCCCACTCGGTGATGTAGGACTCCCACAGCGCCACGTCGGCGTAGAAGCCGCGCACGTTGAACACCCGGAAGGTGTCGTGCACGGCCGAGTCGACCGCGTGTCGGGGGACCTGCCAGTCGTCGCCTTGTGGGCCGTCCGGCTTTTCCCAGACACCGAGGTTGAAGGCCACCATGTCGGTGACCCGGATGGCGACCAGGGCGGTCGCGTCGTCGGTCTTGCCGCCGTCGAAGCCAATGGCGATCTCGTCGCCCGGCTTCAGCAGGGCACCCTCGACTTCGAGGGGCTTCCACTGCTCGGGGCCGTACAGCGCGTCCTCGTCGGCGACCACCTGGTTGAGCCACATCCGGCGGGACCGGGCCACCGAGAGGGTGGTGTTGTGGATCGACTTGATGATGGTCTCGACGTTGAGCCACACCGCGTCGCCCCGGATCAGGGGCAGGACGATGCGCAGCGCCTCGGCGGTGAGCGGGGTCTTCGGGTGCGCCTCAAGCGAGTCGTACATGAAGCCAACGTCCGCGGCCTTGCCCTCGACGATCTTCTCGTAGGCCAGGCGCATCCGCTCGGCCACGCTGTCCTCGCCGGGCAGGTAGGCGTTGGTGATCGCCAGGTACCGCGAGTCCTTCTTCGTCGCGTTACCGTCGATCGTCTCGTACATCTTGTGGCCGTTGTTGCCACTGACCCAGTGGTGCGTCTCATTCAGCAGGGTGAATGTCGTGCGCTTACCTTCGAGGGCCCGGTACGAGCTGGTAACCGCCTCAAGTCGCTGGCGCCCACCGTTGGCGCGAATGAGGATCGCGCCTTCCTTGATCTTGTACGTGTGCTTGAAGTGGTCGCTCATCAACGACGGGATCAGCGCCATCGTGTTGGTCGTCTGCGACTGGTTGACGGCGGTGACCTGGACCCACGCCTGCGGGTGGGCCTTGCCAACCGGGTCGCCGGCCTTCGCGGCGCGACCCTTCTTCACGTCGTCTGCGGTCGCCCACCGGTCGAACCGGGAGGGGCCGACCAGCTCGACCAGGCACATCACGGCCAGGAGCGGGTCCTTGCCCCAGCCCTTCATGCGCTGGAGGACGCCAGTGCGGTGGATGAACCGGCCGTCCTCGTCGACGGCGTACCACCACAGGATGAAGCGGAGCTGCTCCGGCGTGAACCGCCAGGGTCCGCCGTCCTCGGCCAGGAGGTACTCGGCGCACCAGCCTGCGATCTGCCAGCCGATGGTCCGCTCCGGCAGATGCCAGGAGCCGTCCTCACGGGTCATCCAGGTCGGGCCGAGGTAGGTCGGGTGGAGGAGTCGGATCTCCTCTTCCGTCATCGGCGGCGGCGCTACGGCCACTGACATCGCTCACCTCCCCTCGGAGGGCATCCCTCCGTTCCGGGGAGGCCGGACTACTGGGCTACGCCGAGCTGGCGCTGGTAGTCCTGGATCGCGTGCACGGAGGCCAGCTCGACTTCCTGCTCGGGTTCGTGCAGCTCGATCCGGACGCGGCGACGATCGCCCTCGGCGACGAGCAGCCGCTCGAACGCGGAGTAGATCGTCTGGAGCATCTGGCCGCTGCGCTTGCCCGACTGCTTGTAGACCGACAGGTCTTCGCACAGCGAGTAGGCGAAGGCCCAGTCGGAGTTCTGGTAGAAGTCCGCTTGGCCGGACGACTTCAGGCCGTCCCACAGCTTGCGGGCGATGGGGTGCCACTCGGGGTCCGCGTTGGGAACCCTGACCGGGCGAGCCTCGCCCTTGGTGACCGCCACCTGGTCCTTGCCCTTGCGGCTGCGCGGGCGGGCGAGGTCGTCCTCGCGGTTCGGTACGGGGCCAGGCATGCGGTCACCTCCTTACTCAGGTGCGGGCTCAGCCGGCGGCTCGTCGGGCGCCGGAGGGGCGACAGCGTCGGCGAAGATCGTGTGCGACGAGGAGTAGTTCTTGGTGACCGAGCCCGACCAGCCGACAGCGCCTACCGCCGCGAACAGTTCGAGGAGGATCGCGGTCAGCTCGTCGTCCGGGGGGAAGCCCATCGCCGGGTCGCCGTCGATCCGAATGGTGGCCTGAAGCACGCCGTTCGAGACGGCCTTCATGGCGAAGCCGCCGGCGCTGACGAGCGTCGGGTCCGTCCTCTGCTCTACGGGCACTCCTCGTCCTCCTCGTCGTACTCCTCGATCTCCGGCTCAGGCAGAGCGAAGCCGATGGGACCACCGGAGAGCACGACGTGCTCCTGGGGCTCCTCTTCCTCGGTGCGGCCGAAGTCAACCTCCAGGCCCCAGCCCGCGGCGCTCAGCCGCAGCGCGAGTCTCACCAGACCTGCCAGGCGATGTGCGGAACGAACCAGGCCACGAAGCCGACCAGGGCGACGATGAAGGCGAACACGCCAGGCGTGCGCCACTTGCCGTCGCGGATGCCCAGCCACTTGCGGGTGTTCTCGCTGAGCGTGTCGCCCTCGGGCTTCTTCGCCAGGGCGATGCCCTCCAGCAGAGCGAAGGAGACAGCGAACAGGACCACCCACCAGCCCCAGATCCGGGCCCAGGTGCCCTTGTACTGCTCGTCGGTCACGCGGGCCTCCTCGGTCTGGGGCGGAAGTCGTGCGGCCCCTGCCCGGGAGAGGGGGACCAGGCAGGGGCCAGCAGGGGAGGGGACAGAGCCCGCACCTCCCCGCGCTCCACGGGGTACCCGGAGCGCGCAGTGCTGGGCCGCCGGGTCGCATGTCATGGCGCGCACCCGTAGACGGCCCGTCTACAGCAGGCCGGGGTGACCCTCGGTCCTGCGGAACTTCTGAGCGTGCCGCCGTCGAATCGCGGCCCGCGCCCGAGCGCCCTCAGCGCCGGACTTCTTGTCGTGGTGCCACTCGCACAGCGACTGCAAGGCGTCTTCCGAGTGGTCGTCGTCCCGCTTGATGTGGTCGACGTCGACCGCCCGCTCGTCGCACCGCTCGCCGTAGACGTTCGTCGCCCGGCACCGGTACCCGTCGCGCTTCAGCACCCGCTTGCGGATCGCATCCCAGTTCGGGGGGAGCCGGTCTCGCCGGTCGCTGTTCTGCCAGTTCGGCATCCCGGCTCCCCCCTCCATTACGAGGAAGGTCCCGACCGCGTTTGCCCGAAGACTGCGGACCCGGGACCAGATCACGGGGAAGCTGGTTGACCGGTGGTCGCCCCTACCGGGGCGCAACCAGTAGACAGGTCAACTGTGTGTGGCCCCTTCGGGGCCCAACCTGCTGGCAGCTCATCGGCTGACCGGTCAACTTGCTTACAGTATTAATTCCGTCGCAGACCGCTGATTGTCAGGATGACTGTGGCCGGGCTCACACTTACAGATAGCCAGGCAGCGGCAGAGGGGATGCACCGGCAAGGAGGATGTGCCCCGAAGGGGCCATCACCAGGATGAGCCGGTTAACCAGCATGGGCCCCGAAGGGGCCATGACCAGGCATGACGCCTACCCGGCGATGCAGTATCCTGGCGCTGTGGCGACGGCAGATGGCCCGGATGGGGCGGCGATGGGGGACAGGATGACCTGGCCCACCCCTGCCCTGACCTGCGGCGATGCGGTCGGCCGGCCCTGGCGCTCCCGCCCTGATCGACCCTGGAACCGTGGCGCAATCTTGCCCGCTAAGACACGGCGGTGCCGCGCCGGTGTCCAAAGGGGACATATCCCCACTCCCCACAGTGGACACGCGGGACCGTCCACAAGCGACGCCGTCGCGCCCGTCCACAGTCGACCGTCGGCTCGTCCACTCGCGACAGTCCACACGGGACCGTCGGCCGTCCACCCTGGACTGTCCACGCCGGCCAGTCACCGTCGGCCACACGCCGACCACTCTGCGCAACGATCACCTGCGGCGCCCCGTCCGTCACGCCACGTAGCGACAGGCTGACCGCCGGCGCACTTGTCACTGCGCGTAACCGGACCGTCATGCTGCCCGACCGCCGGCGCACTGGGCGCCCAGCGTCACGGCGTGACAGCGGAGAGTGACCCTATCGCGTATAGGAAAGCAGTACCCCCGATCCCTCGAGTCTGTGACCCGGCTCGCAGCCTGCTGATTTGACACTTGGAGCGGCGACAGGCAAGATTGGTCCCAACGCCGCACCGGGCAGCCGGAGCGGCGGGAATGGCTCCAACTTGCAGGACCGGGCGCCGCCCGGTAGAGTGAGGGCCAGGCGAGGTTAGAACGGCGGTCACGGCGACCGGCCGCAGCCAAAGTCGCCGAGTTGCTCCAAGCAACAGGAGCTGGTAAGGTTGACCGCAGCGCCGCCCAATCGGGTGGCCCGGACGTGAAAGTAGGAGCGATGGGACGCAGGGCACTCACGGGCAACGCTCGCCTGGTGCAGATCGGCACCAACACTCGGGCGTGCACCGACCGCATCGTGCGGGTCTGGGACATGGCCACTCCGGTGGACGTGGCCCGGGGTGCGGAGTGGTACGCCGATGCCGGGCGTATCTGCACCGAGCAGGCGGAGGCCACCGGCTACAGCCGGGAGACCGTCGCGGCCGTCATCTCCCACCTGTCCCCGCGTACCTCCTGGTCGCGGAACGTGGCCGGGGCGATCTCTCTCCTGCACGGGGGAGACGCGGCGGGGTGCATCGGGGACAACATCAAGCGGGCGCGGCGTGCGCTGGTGTCGCCGACCCCTCTCGAGACTTTCGGGCCTGACGCTCCGAAGACTCGCCGGTTCGCCCGCAACATCCTCGGCGACCGTGACCAGGTGACGGTTGACGTGTGGGCGGCACGGGTCGCGTTCGGTGACCGGTTCGATGATCCCGAGACTGTGCTGGGGTGGGTGAACGTCTATGACGCGGTGGAGCACG
Source organism: Micromonospora sp. CB01531 (assembly GCF_001905095.1). Lineage (GTDB taxonomy): Bacteria > Actinomycetota > Actinomycetes > Mycobacteriales > Micromonosporaceae > Micromonospora. The sequence continues at coordinate 70,467 of NZ_LWLS01000127.1, read as the reverse complement.
CCTACCGCCTGGCCGCGCAGCGTGCCGGCGTAGACCCCACCACCATGCAGGCCACCACGTGGATCGTGGCCCGCAACGGTCGCGCTGACTGACCACACGTGACACTTGGAGCCTGCCCCCTGGCGGGGTGGCGCGGGGGTTCGATTCTCCCGGCAGGCACTCACGGGGCGTCGCCAGACGCTCCAAGGCACACGAGAGGCACTGACATGGACGTGTACGACATCCGCGACCGGTTCGACTCCGAGTACCTGGAGGGGCGCCGTCAGGCGCGCATCGCTCGCCGCCGCGAGATCCAGCAGGCGACGGCCGACCTGTCCGATGACGAGATCCGGCAGGCCATGGCGTGGCTGGCCAGCATCCCCGGGTCGCACCGCACGGCCATGGACGCGCTCACCGCTGAACTCGCCACCCGCTGACTGATCGCCTGCCCGCTGGTGCGGCACGCGGGGGTCCGATTCCCCCGGCAGGCACTCCGCAAGATCCCCCCGACGCGAGAGGCACGACATGCTCACCTGGACCGCCGACGAGGCCATGGACGCGCTGGTGAACGCCGCCGACGCGACCGTCGCCGAGGACATCTGCGGGAAGCTGCCGCCGCGCACCCTGCGCGAGCTGTGCGATCTGATGTACCTGCCCACGACGGGCAACCGGGTGACCCTGACCCGGCGCGTGATGGGGGAGGTACGGGCGTGAGGGCGCTGTGCACGTACGGGCAGATGACCCGGGCTGAGTACCGGGCGGGAGCACCGAAGCGACCGATCTGCACGCGGGAGGCGACGCGGTACACCACCCGGCCCGGCACTGACTACGAGGGCCAGTACTGCGATGAGCACGCGGTGACGGGCGACGGTGACCCGATGGGCGTGGTGATCGACCTGCGGGACCGACTCCGCCCCTGATCCACCAGCCTGCACGCCGGAGAGCCGGCGGGGGTTCGCGACCCGGTGCAGGCACGCAAGAGACCACCCACCCTGACGGGAGACCAGCCATGCTGCACAACACCCTCGCCGCCATGCTCGCCGAGACTGACGCCGAGCGGGACGCCGCCCTGAACCGTGAGTACCTGCGGCACGCCGTGAGCCGGGAGATGTTCTGCCAGCGGACCGGCCGGGTCCTGGACGTGAGCACCGCTGTGCTGGTCACCGTGGTGCACGGGCAGAGCCGGCGGGCCGTGATCCTGGACGGTGCCGCGTTCGACGAGGTGGCCGAGGGCCTGCGCAGCCGGGCCGCCACCCTGGGCGCCAGCCTGGAGATCCTGGACGGTCGCACCCTGTGACCCACGCCACCCACACCTGATGGTGTGAGCGGTGGACGGAGCCAAGTAACACGTGTAACGTTGAGCCATGCCACGAGAGAGAGGCACCACCATGCGAGTCAAGATCGCCGACGCCGCCCGCTTCATCGCCAACCTGTGCCCGTTCACCGCGGGCAGCCTGCGGGGGGACTGCCTCCAGGTGCTGTCGGGTGTGGCGGCGACCGGTGAGCTGCCCGCCGAGTACGCCGAGACCCTGCGCGAGGCGCAGCGGGAGCGCACGGCGCGCTACCTGGCGGGCGAGGGTCGCGAGGCTGTCCCGCACGCCCCGGCCTACGTGGTGACCAGCTACGGCACCCCGATCGCCTGGGTGACGCTGGCCGGTGAGGTGGTGATCCCGCCGATGACCTACTCGGCGACGACCACCCGGCACCAGGCGCTGGTGCGTGCCGCGCTCGGCGCGGAGCTGGTCGCGGCCTGACCTGATCGCCTGCGGCCCGACAGGGGCGGCGAGGGTTCACGACCCACCGCAGGCACCACCACCCACCCATCCCAGCATCACCCACCCGAGGAGTCACCATGCGCAAGATCCTGCCCACCCTCGCCGTCCTGCTCGCCGTCGCCACGCTCGGCGCTGTCGAGGGTCGCCTGGCCGACCGGCCCGAGCCCACCACCCAGCCCGCCGCCGTGGTGCAGGTGGAGACCGAGCCTGCGGTGCCTGCCCTGCCCGCCCCGATTGAGGGCCTGCCCGAGTGCCCCACTGAGGACAGCGAGGGCCCATGCAACTGGTACGGGGGGAGCAATGGCCTGGGCGCCAAGTTCGCGGCGCTGCCCGAGACGGGGCAGCCGGTGCCCGCCGACATGGCCGAGGCGCTGGCCGAGGAGCCGGGCCAGGCCGACCGGGACTGGTCGGTGTGCACCTGGTACGTGGGCGACACCTCTTGGGTGGTCTGCCCCGACGGGTACGCGCTCGGGTCCTGACCCCACCACCACCGAAACAAGGAGAGACCGTGCAGAAGATCAACGGGTACCAGGTGTTCGCCGTCATCCCCCGCCTGTACGCGGGCGGCCTGGTCGACGGGTACGTGATCGCCGCCGACGACCACCGGGGGGAGTGCGTGACCGGGTGGGTCCGCTCGGCGAGCGACACGAGCTGGAGCAACGGCCACTACTTCTACGGGCCCGACGCCAAGGCCAACCGGCAGGCCGCCCTGCTCGACGCCATCAAGCGAGCCGGCGTTCCGGTGGAGGTGAGCCAGCTCACCCTCACCTGACGGTGTGAGCTGTGGACGGGAACAAGTAACACGACGACGACGAGGGGAGCACGACATGGGCTACTGCCAGGAGGACTGACGTAGGAATGGGGGAGGGCCTGCGCGGCTCTCCCCCATCCATGCCGGGCACGTGATACTGTGAGCAAGAGCGAGACCAAGCGACACGTGAGGAGAGTGGTGCGAGTGGGCGCGACGTGTGAGAGCTGCGGGCAGACCGCGACCGTGCGGCGGTACACGCTGAGCCGGTCGATGGTGTCCGGCCTGATCAAGCTGCGGCGGTGGGGCTCCGGCTCCCGGCAGGAGCTGGGCCTGACCGGGGTGGAGTACAGCGTGTTCCAGAAGCTGACCTACTGGGGCCTGATCGAGAAGCGGGAGGCCGGGCACTGGCGGATCACCGGCCGGGGCGAGGACTTCCTGGACGGTGACGTGCTCGTGCCGCGTGCGGTCTACGCCGCCGCCGGCCAGGTGGTCGCGGTCGACGAGGACGAGATGGTGAGCCCGCGGGACGTGCTCCGCTACGAGCTGGCCGCGTAGTGGCGGTGCGAGTCCGCAGCGGGGAGCGGGTGGTGGTGACCGGGGACGAGGCGTGCCTGGACCACGGCATCCAGCCCGGCACCGAGGCGTCGATCCAGTGCCAGGGCTACCGTCCCGACGTGTGGATGGTGACGGTGGACGGCAAGCCTCCGCTGCGCCAGGTGCACGAGGACGACATGACCGAGCCGAGCTTCGAGGTGGTGCGCAAGACCAGCGCCACGGGTGGGCAGAAGGACGCGAAGCCTGCGAGGTTCGACCAGATCCCGACGCTGTCCCTGCGCCAGCTCGCCGAGCGGTACGGGTTCGGCAACTCGAAGTACCCGGTGCAGCCGGGGGAGCTGGACAACTGGCGCAAGGGCTACGCCTGGTCGCTGTCGTACGCGGCGCTGCAACGGCACGTCAACGCCTTCTGGTCGGGCGAGGATCTCGACCCGGAGACGGGGCAGCCGCACCTGATCGCCGCTGCCTGGCACTGCTTCACCCTGAACGAGTGGGCCCACCGCCCGGCGCTGCGCGAGCAGTTCGATGACCGTCAGGACCGGCTCCAAGTTGCACGAGACGGCGAGGACGTGTAACGTGGAGCAAGACAAGGAGGGGATGCCAGTGAGCGTCTACGGGGAAGTCCTCGACCGCGACATCGAGTCGCTCGGGGAGCTGCGCCGCCTGCCCGAGGGCAGCGTGGTCAAGGTGGCCACCGAGGGGTCGGAGTGGCCCATCCGGTACAAGGATGGCGGCGTGTGGCGCATCGCCGGCCGGGACGGCACGTTCAACTTCACCACCCACTACGCCGCCATGACGGGGGAGCTGAAGCTGATCTACCTCCCCCCTGCCAGCGCCTGACGTGTAACTGAGAGCCAGAGAGGAGGGTCACAGTGAGGATCACCCCGCGCAAGGAGGAAGTCGCGGCAGTCGTCGCGGTCCTGGAGAGCGACCAGTACGACAGCGCCCAGGCCATGGCGAAGGCCGTGATCAAGGAAGTCGCCGAGCTGCTCGACATGCGCGACTGGGTGGCCCTGACCCACCGCTTCGGCGACAACGGTCAGCTCGGGCTCAACTGGGGCCCGTTCGGATCGGCGATCGAGGCCCAGCGCCTGGCCGACAAGCTGGCGCTCGGCGGGAGGTTCAGCGTGGTCAGGCTGGGCAGCCCCGGCCTGCTCGTGGCCAACCTCCTGGGCGCCAAGCGCCCGACCAAGGACTTCTGCGCCAACCCGGCCTGTCTGCACGCCGCCTGGACCCACAGCGCGCTCGGCAACAGCCGAGGCAAGTGCGTCCTGGAGTCCTGCCCCTGCGACGAGATGAAGAAGTGAGGCAGCCATGAAGAACAAGTCCGTCGACCACATCCACTGCACCGCCTGCCACCTGCGCGGGTTCCTCGACAAGCACGACGCCGACAAGGCCCTCGGCCGAGCGCAGGCCAAGCGTGACCGCCTCGCCGCCAAGCGGGGCACCGGGCGAGGCATCCGCCGGGAGAGCCGCTACTTCCGCTGCTCGCAGGGCCTGTTCCACCTGACCGCCACCCCCCGCAAGGACGTGAGCCAGTGACCATCACCTACCGCACCGACCTGACCGTCTCCCTCGACGACAGCATGGGCAGCGACGCCAAGGTCATCCGCATGGCCAAGGCCAGCATCAAGAAGACCGGCGCGGCCATGGACCAGGCCGCCCGCGAGGGGTTCATCAACTTTTTGGTCAGGGAGCGGCACGGCGTGCCCTTCGAGCACATCGCCATGACCTTCTACATCGAGGCCCCGATCATGGTGTGGCGGCAGCTCGTCAAGCACCGGCACAGCTCGATCAGCGAGGCGTCCGGCCGGTACGTGGAGCTGGAGCCGGTGTTCTACAGCCCCAGCCCCGCCCGCAAGCTGGTGCAGGTCGGCAAGCCCGGCGCGTACGTGTTCGAGTACGGCACGGTCGACCAGCTCGCCGACGTCGAGGAGAGCGTGCGCTCCACCGCCGAGCACGCCTGGACCGAGTACCAGCACCTGCTCAAGCAGGGCGTCGCTCGAGAGATCGCCCGCTCCGTCCTGCCGGTGAACATCTACACCTCGGGCTACGTCACCATCAACGCCCGCTCGCTGATGAACCTGCTCAGCCTGCGCACCGCGGGCAGGGAGAACGCCACCATCGTCAGCCACCCGCAGCACGAGGTCGAGCTGCTCGCCGAGGGGATGGAGCGGCACTTCGCCAACCTCTTCCCGGCCACCTACGCCGCCTTCGAGAAGCACGGGCGGGTCGCCCCGTGACCTACCTCCGACGCAAGGCCCTGGTCGCCGTGCTCGTCCTCCTGTCCTACGTCCTGTCCCTGCTCCTCGCCTTGGAGGCCCGCCGATGAAGTGCAAGTACGACCCCGACCTGTTCTTCGACGTCACGCAGGAGGAGGCGGCCAAGGCCATCTGCGGCGGCTGCCCCATGCGCAAGGCGTGCGCCGAGCTGGGCGCCACCGAGGAGCACGGCATCTGGGGTGGCACCGACCCGATCGAGCGGGCGATGGCCCGGTTCCGCGCCGCCACCCCGCAGACCCAGGCCAGAGACCACGAGTGGGACCTGGTGGTGGAGCTGTGCGCCGAGCGTGGCTACACCGACGTGCTCGCCATCTCCAAGGTCACGGGCGTGCGGGCCGACGCCGTCGCCACCCGGCTGGGTGTCGAGTGGGTCGACAACCGTGCGGCGCTCGTCGCCGAGCTGAGCGCCAAGGGCTACGGCCCGAAGGAGATCCGCGAGAAGGTGGGGCTGAGCCAGCGCCGCATCCAGGAGCTGATCAAGCAGAGCCAGGCGGTGGCCGCGTGACCGAGCAGGCCCATGAGATGGACATGCTGGTGGTCGGCTGGCTCAACGAGGCCAGCCAGTACCCGCAGTTCCACCGACGGCAGGTGTTCAGCGCCGCCGCTCCTGAGCGGCTGTATGGCCGGCGGTTCCGCCGCGCCTACTACACGCCGAACGCCCCGAGCGTGCGCTACTCGTTCCGCTTCTTCGACCTGCTGCACCGCTACGCCAGCATGTACGGCGGCGAGGTGCTGCGCATCAACCAGTACGAGCTGTTCGAGATCCTCGACCAGGCCAACGCCCGGGAGAACGTGTAACTGTGAGCACCCTCCGCACCGCCCTCACCTGGCTGGCCGCCGCCCTCGGGCTGCTCGCGGCTGGCATGCTCGGCCTGCTGGCCTCCCTCTACCTGGTGCTGGTCGCGGCATGAGCCAGGCAACGACGCAGGCCAAGCGCACACGGGAGGAGTGGCTGGCGTACCACATCAGCCGGGCCCCGATGCCCACCTGGGAACGCTGGGAGCGGGCCAACGCCGCGCTGGGCGTCAAGGTCTGGCGCAGGCCGCAAGCCACGCCGTCCCCGTGAACAAGAAGGCCCCCTCAGCATTTCGCTGGGGGGCTTCTTGCTATCCGGGTCAGTCGATCCAGACCGGCTCGATCAGGCCCTCGTTGAAGGTCTTGCGCTTCACCATCTTGCCGCGCTTCTCGTCCCACTCCGGCTCGATCGGCATGATGATCACGGCCTGGAGATACGAGGCCAGGAACGCCTGGCGCTCGCCCATCGTGGTCTCGGGGGCGTCCCACCTGTCCCGCACGCTGGCCGAGGCGTTCGCGCTGACCTCGCGCTGCTCGGCCGCAGCCTTGGCGGCCACCAGCTTGTCGCGCTCCTCGGACAGATCCTTCCGCATCGCGAAGTACTCCTGGGTGGGCAGCGCCTTGGCCTTCCACTGCCCGTACAGGTCGGAGAGCAGCTCCTGGATGTCCGCCAGCCTCTGCTCTACCTCGGGTGACGGGCCGACCGGCACGGACTGGGCCTCGGTGGCCCGCTTGTCGTGCACCCCGAAGACCATGTCCCTGATGAAGTCATCGACCCGGCCCATGTGTCGGGTGTTCGAGCACGCGCCCTCCTCCGTGCCCTCGCAGCCGTACCGCCAGAAGTCCTTGCCCTTCTGAAGGGTGTGAGTGCCCGCCATCCGTGGATGAGAGGGGCACCGGCCGCACCGGACGAGCCCGGAGAGCAGGTACTTGCCGTGTCGACCACGCTCGGAGCTTCCGGGGGTCTGGGCATGCCTCCCGATCTTGTCGACCAGGGACTCCCAGACGGCCCGGTCAACGAGGGGCGTCCACTGCCCCTTGACCTCGGTGCCGTCGGCCTTGGTGACGATCTGGTACCGGACGGCAACCTCGCCGTCCTCCCTGCTGCCGTGCACCATGGTGCTCCGGTACCCGGCGATCCTGGGGTTGCGCAACATACCTATGAAGACGGACCGTCGCCAGGGGTTGCCGCGCGTCGTCCGCAGCCCCCGCTTGTTCCAGTCCGCCACGATCGCCATCGGGTTGACGCCGGCCAGAACCTTGTCGATGGCCTCGCGGATCTCCTCGGACTCGGCCGGGTCCAGCGTGCGCTTGTCGGCCTTCCAGCCGAACGGGCGGTTCGACCCGACCGGCCTACCCTCCTCGGCCAGCTCACGGTGCATGCGCTTGACCCGGCGCGCTGTGTCGGCCGACGACTTGTTGGCCATCGCCACCATGACCCGCGCCATCGTCCGGCCGTTGTCCGTGTTCAGGTCCAGGCTGCCCGTCGTGCCCTCGAAGCGCCGGCGGTAGAACTCGGCGACCTCGATGGCGTCCTCCAGGTCCCGGGGGTCGCGGGCCAGCCGGTCGATGTCGTAGACGGTCGCGGCCTTCTGGGCGCCAGCCCGCAGGTCGGAGAGCATGGCCTGCCACCGCGGGCGGATCACTCGGTAGGCGACGTACGAGTTGCCCGTGGTGTCCGTGACCGTGACCCGCTTCTTCTTGAACGCGGAGGTGTCGTTCTCCTCGTAGATCGTGACCGAGGCAGCACCACGGGCCAGCGCATGGGCGATGGTGTCCAGCGCCTGGCGGCGCACCCCTCGGTACTCTTCCTGTCGGTCGTCGGAGATCCGCAGGTAGATGGCCACATGCAGGCCCTCCAGGGTGCGGACACCCGGCGGGTACAACTGGACGTTCAGTTGGGCGCGGGCCTCGTCGCCCGACACTGTGACCCCGTCGAGGGAACGGCCGGGGGTGGCGAGGAGTGCGGCGAGATCGGTCACCGGGGTATCGTACACGTTGTAGGTAGTGATACCTTGTGCCACTCCCACATCCCGTGGGACAGCGTCGCCCCGAACGGACTGCGCCTGCTCAACCCCGGCTCGCCCACCGACCGTCGGGCCCAGCCGTACGCGACGTACCTGACCGCGCAAGTGGCGGCGGGGCGGCTCGACCGGGTGGAGCTGCACCGCCTGCCCTCGCGCTGACTCGCACCGGCCGCGACCGGCCTCCGCCGGGAGCTCGTCGATCCGGCGAGATGCCGCCTCGGTCAGCCCTTCGGTCCGGAGGTCGGCACGCCCCCTGCCGCTTACGATCATGGAGTGGCGGCGGACCGGGCGGGTGTGGTGGTGGTCGGCGCGGGCATCGCCGGGGTGGCCTGCGCGAACGAGCTGACTCGGGCCGGCGTTCCGGTGGAGGTCCGCGAGCGGGCCCGGCTCACCGGCGGGCGGATGGCCAGCGAAAGCTTCGACGGCCGCCCCGCCGACCTGGGGGCCGCGTACCTCACCGTCGACGACCCGGACTTCGCCGAGGTCGTCGACGGCTGGCGGGCCGCCGGCCTGATCCGGCCGTGGACCGACACCCTGATCGCGTACGGCCCGGAGGGGCAGCGCGAGGTCGCCGGGCCGATGCGCTGGGCGGCCCCGCGCGGGCTGCGGTCGCTGGTCGAGCACCTGGCCCGGGACCTCACCGTGGTGCACGACCGGGTGGTGATGACCGTGGAACCGGGGCCGCGGGTGGACGGCCGGGCGTGCGAGGCGGCGGTGCTGGCCATGCCAGGCCCACAGGCGGCCCTGTTGCTCGACCCCGCACTTGCGGCGGCCACCCGGGCGGTGGCCGCGCAGCGCTGGTCGTCGGCGCTGGCTGCGGTGCTGCGCTTCCCGGCCCGCCGCTGGACCGACTTCCGGGGTGCCTTCGTCAACGACCACCCGCTGCTGCGTCTGGTCTGCGACGACGGCGACCGGCGGGGCGACGTCGCGCCGGTGCTGGTCGCGCACACCACCCCCGAGTTCGCCGCGGCGCACCTGTTGCAGCCCACCACCGCAGGCCCGGCGATCGAGGAGGCGGTCCGCGACCTGCTCGGCCTGCCTGAGCCGGCCGAGCTGGTGCACGTGCACCGCTGGACGTACGCCACCCCCACCGACGGCGGTGACGGCACCTACCACCTGGACGACGACGGGATCGGCGTTGCCGGGGACGCGTTCGGGCGGCCTCGGGTGCAGAGCGCCTGGCGCTCCGGCCGCGACCTCGGCCGGGCGCTCGCGGCCCGGTTGCTCGCCGATCGCGGCTGACCGGGCCCCGTTCAAGATCCGCCTACCTTCGGGGAGATTGTCGCGTCCCGGCGCGCTGATGCGGCAACCCCCCTGGCAGCCCCCGGTCAGCGGGGACGCTGTCCAATGTGGGTTCGTCCGTCCGGTCCCGCGCCGAGGCGTCGCGGCTCCGCTCGCCCGCCCGGTCGAGCAGCTGCATGACCGGGGTAGCCGCGATGCCGTGCCCCACCACCGAGACGATCACCACCAGGCCGACCGTCGCCCAGAGCAGCTCGGCCTGCGGGAAGTCGGTCCTGCTGGTCGCGTAGGCCAGGTAGTAGAACGAGCCGACGCCGCGGATGCCGAACAGGGCGATCACCCAGTGCTCGGCCGGTCGGCCGGGGGCGCCGCGCAGCGACAGCCACCCGGACAGCGGCCGGATCACGAGGAGCAGGGCCAGCCCGACCATGGCCGCCGGCCAGGTCAGCGGGGCGAGCAGGCCGCCGACCACCGCACCGCCGAAGAGCAGCAGCAACAGCACGGTCAGCAGGCGCTCGACCTGCTCGGCGAAGTCGTGCAGCACGGCGTGGAACTCGTGGGTCCGCTCGGCGGCCCGGATCGCCCGGGCGGCCACGAACACGGCCAGGAAGCCGTATCCGCCGGCCACCTCCACCAGCCCGTACGCCAGGAAGGTGGCGGCCAGCACGAGGAAGCCCTCGGCGTGCCGGGCGAGCCGCAGCTGGCTCGGCGCCCGGAAGAAGAGCTTGCCGAGCAGCCAGCCGATCAGCAGCCCGCCGGCGCATCCGACGGCGATCTGATACAGCACGTGCACGGTGAACCAGCGAGCCAGCCACTCCGCCGGGGCGAGGCTGGTGGTGGCGATGGCGATGGCCGCGTACACGAAGGGAAAGGCCAGGCCGTCATTCAGCCCGGCCTCGGAGGTGAGGGCGAAGCGGACCTCGTCCTCGGAATCCTCCACGTCGGTCGGCTCGCCCACCTGTACGTCGGCGGCGAGCACCGGGTCGGTCGGGGCGAGCACGGCGCCCAGCAGCAGCGCCGCCGCCGGCACCAGGCCCGCCCACCACCAGCCGAGCAGCGCCACCGCCGCGATGCACAGCGGCATGGCGATCGCCAGCAGTCGCCAGGTCGACGCCCAGCGGACCGGGCTCAGCGGCCGGTCGATCTTCAGTCCGGCGCCCATCAGCGCCACGATCACGCCGATCTCGGTGAGGTGGGTGGTGACCTCCGGCCAGCGCAGCGGGTCCGGCGTCGGCAGCCCCGTGGGCAGCAGGAACACCAGCATGCCGAGCCCGAGGAAGGCGATCGGCATGGACAGCGGCCGGCGTTCAAGGACCCGCGGCAGCACCCCCGCGAGCAGCGCACCGGCGCCCAGCAGCGCGATCGCGACATCCACCGGTTCCACGGCACCACCCTCCCGCCGCCCGCGGCGGCCAGGTGGTCACCAGTGCCCCGTAATCCGGCCCGCCATGCCTCCGGGTCCGGCTTGTCCCGACCCTCCTACCCGCCCGCGCCGTCGCCGACGCGCGACTCAGGTCGCGGGAATAAGGATCTCGAACCAGACGGTCGACCCGCGCACCGTCGGGTCGGTGCCCCAGGCGTCGCTCAGCTCCTCGATCAGCCCCAGCCCGCGCCCCCGGCTGCTCAGGGTGTCGGTCTGGGCCCGCGTCACCTGACCCCGGGTGCCCGAGTCGGCCACCGAGACCAGCAGCCGTTCCGCGGTCAGGTCGATCTCCACCCGGGCGGCGGTCCCGGCGTGCAGCAGGGCGTTCGTGGTCAGCTCGCTCGTGCACAGCACGGCGGCGCCGACCACCGACTCGGGCACCTGCCACTCGACGAGCTGGGCGGTCAACCAGTGCCGGACCCGGCCCGGCGCGGTCGGCTCCGCCGGCACCGCCATGCTGGCCGAGCGGCTCGGCTTGACCGCGTGCTCCACGGCGAGCACCGCCACGTCGTCCTCCGTCGTGCCGGGCACGGCGGCGGTGGCCACCGCGCAGAGCGACCGGGGGTCACCGCTGGTCGCCGCCGTCACCGCCGCGGCCAGCCCGGCCAGCCCGGTGCCGAGGTCCTGGCCGCGCCGCTCCACCACCCCGTCGCTGTACAGCAGCAGGGTGTCGCCGGGGCGGAACGCCACGGTAGCCGTCCCCGACTGGTGGCCCAGCCCCAGCGGCGGACTGGGGGGTACCTCGACGTACTCGGCCGCCGGACCGCCCACCGGCGGGCAGCGCCGGATCAACGGGGCGGGATGGCCGGCGCTGGCCAGGGTGATCCGCTCCCGGTCGATGTCGATGACCCCGAACACCACGGTGACGAACAGCTCCTGCGTCCCGCGTTCGGCGCCCAGGCTGGCAACGAGCCGGTCCAGGCCGGCGAGCACGGCGTCCGGGCGCGGGTCGGTGAGCGCCAGCGCGCGCAGCGCGGCGCGGACCTGCCCCATCCGGGCGGCGGCCTGCACGTCGTGTCCGGCCACGTCGCCGAGGACCACCCCGAGCGCGCCGCTGGGCAGCAGGAACGCGTCGTAGAAGTCACCCCCGGCGGCATTACCGTCCACGCCGGGGTCGTACCGCGCGGCGATCCGCAGCCGGGGCAGGTCCGGTAACTGCTCGGGGAGCATGCTGCGTTGGAGCAGCTGGGCCGTGCCGTGCTGGGTCTCGAAGCGGCGGGCCCGCTCGGCGGCCTGGCCGACCAGCTCCGCGGACGCGGCCAGCAGCGCGCGCTCCGCCGGCGACCAGGGGTGCGGGGACTGGTAGCCCACGGTGACCGCGCCGCGGATCACCGCCGAGCGCAGCGGCAGGGAAGCGAGCGACCGGATCTTCTGGTCGTGCCGGTCCGCCGCGGTGTTCCGCAGCGGCTGCCCGTCGGTGGTGAACACGGGCACGCCACTGCGGGACGTCACCACGATCGGGACGGGCGACTCGGCCGGTATCCGGCGCCACAGCGGCGGCAGCCGCTCGTCGGCCTCGTCCAGCAACTCGCCGCGGACCCGGCGGACCATTCGCCAGGCCGGCCCGTCGTCGACCATGAAGGAGACCCGGTCGGCGTCGAACGAGTCGAGGCAGTAGCGGAGGGTGACCCGGGCGACGTCGTCCAGGGTGAGGGTGCCGGAGAGCGCGGCGGCGAAGTCGCTGAGGCTCTGCAACTGTTGGGTGACGTGGGTGGTCTGCGCGGCCACGCTGAGCACGCCGATGATCTGGCCGGCGCTGTCCCGGACGGGCGAATAGCCGCGGGTGAACACCGGTGGCTCGGCGGCCCCGGCCCGGTGCCGGTCGACCGGCAGCACGGCCTCCCGTTCCAGGAACGGCTCGCCCTGCCGGTATGCCCGCCCGATCACCTCCCCGGCATCCGGTTCGTGCCAGATGTCGGCGAACACCTCCGCCGCCGGCCGCCCGAGCGCCGCTGGATGCCGCGCGCCGATCAGTTCGGCGTACCCCTCGTTGTAGAGCAGGACCAGGTCCTCGCCGTAGAGCAGGGCCATCGGCACGGGCGAGGCGAGCACGAGGTCGACCACCGCACGGACGGCCGGGTCCCACTGCTCAGGTGCGCCGAGCGGCGTGCCGGCCCACGAGTGCGCTGCCCCGGCGGGGGACGCGGCGGCGCCCGAGCCCATGGGTGCCCCCGAGGTGGGGGCTGATGGCGTGGGAACCCGCCCGACCGTGCCTGGCATGACCGCAGCCTATCCGGAGAGTGCCGTACTGGTTTCGATCACGCGCGGTGGGCCGGGTCGCCGAATCGCCCGGTGCAGCGGCTCACGCAGGTCAGAGCCGCACGCCGATACGGGGGGAGGGCGGCTCCGCCGTGTCTCAGGCCAGGTGCCGGGGGTCCAGCGAGCGGGCCAGGGCACAGACAGCGAGCAGGCGGGTGAGCAGCCAGTCCGGCTGCGCCCAGTCGATCGGCTTGACCGGTGGCCGCCAGCCGTGCTCCAGCGCCGCGGCGAGGACCCCTTCGGCGTACCCGGCCAGCGCGGCCACGGTCAGCACCCGGCGGTCGCCCTGCAGACTGTCGCGTACGCCAGCGGCGTGCTGGTCGACCGCGGCGAGCAGGCCGGGGTCGGCGGCGGCCGCGATGAGCCCCGCGGTGCCGACGGAGGCGGTGAGCCTGACGAGGGTGGACCGCGCGGATTCCGCCGCGGAGCGGGACACCACCCGGTTGTTCGGCACGCGCATGGTGACCGAGGCTAACCGCGCGGCGAGCGCGGCGGCCTCGGCCGACCGGCCGATGCCGGGGTCCACCGGGCGCGGTCCGGTCCCGCCCGCCGGGATTGAGCCGGCCGCCAGGGGGCAGATGGAAACCGGCGAACCGTGCGGCGGACCCGTGGAGGAGCGGAATTGGCACAGCAGGCGGACGGACCGGACGAGGCGCACCGGCGGCCGGCGGGCGTGAGTGACACCACGGTCGAGGCGCTCGGCAAGCTCAGCGAGGCCCTGGAGTGCGTGGAGCGGGCCCGGGGGCACTTCTACTCGGTGCACCAGCTGATCGGCCACGCCGACCTGATGCTGGACGACGCGGTGGCGCTGTTCCGGTCCGCCGGCCACGACGGGATCGCCGACCGGATCGAGCAGGACCTGCTCGGCCGCAACGTGATCGCCGGGCGCTGGACCTTCCAGCTCATCGAGGACTTCGACGACGGGTACTACGCGCTGTTCCGGGAGCTGGACCGCCGGGCCCGCGACGAGCTGGTCGGCGGCCGGCGGCACCTCTACGAGGCGGAGATGAAGGAACGCCGACGTACCCGGGGGAGGCCGGGACATGAGGCGCGGCCCGGCGCGGACGGCTAGTCGGACGAGCGGGCGTCCGCCGGCCGGCGCCGCATGGCGTCGTCGGCGATGATCACGGTCGCCACCATGAGCGCCACCACGAGGCTGAACAGCCAGGAGCTGTCGGCCACCAGTTTGGCGGCGACGGGCGCCTGGGCGGCGACGAGCAGGAAGCCCAGCCAGGCCAGGCGACGCTGACGGGTGGTGAGGAAGCCGGTGCCCTGTTGCATCCGAAAAGTCTTACGTGGGACGGGAACATCGCCGTCCCCCGTTCGGCCGATTCTGGATGGGCTGTCCGTTTTTCCGACCGTCCGTACCTCACTTCTTGTCGTTTCGGGCGAACCGCGCGTCACCGTCGCACGGGTCGGCCTCCGGGCGCCTCGCGACGCCCGGAGGCGGGATCACGCGTCGGGGCCGGTCCGGCCGGTGGTCGACGGCCGGTACGCCCGGTCCGCGTCGGTCATCTCCCGGCGCTCGGCCTCCGGGCCGGCGCCCCGGTCCACCGCCTCGGGCCCGTGGCCGAACGCGGACTCCTCGCCGGCGTCGTTGCCGGTGACGTCGTCGCCCTGCCCGTCGACGGTCGACCGGGCGATCGCCCGGTCCAGTTCGTGCAGGGAGGTGCGATCCTCGTCGCGCCACACGTGCCTGTCTTTGTCGGTCATTCCCCAGCGGTACCCGGACCTGGTGATCGCAAACGGCCCGGCCGGCTGGCGGCGGGCACGGCGATGGCCGCCGGAACGTACCGGCGGCCATCGGATTTGTCGTGTCCGGGAGCGCGATGTCAGGGGGTGGGTCGCTCGACCGTGCCGCGCCAGGCCCCGGTCTCCTGGCCGCGCCGCTCGATGAACTGCTTGAACCGCTCCAGGTCGCCCCTGGCCCGGCGGTCCACCGCGCCGAGCTTGGCGCCGGCCTGTTCGACCACGCCGTGCGGCTCGAACTCCATCTGCAAGGTGACCCGCGTGTTCCGCTCGTCGAGGCGGTGGAAGGTCACCACGCCGGCCTGCTGGGTGCCCTCGGTGGACCGCCAGGCCACCCGCTCGTCCGGCAACTGCTCGGTGATCTCGGCGTCGAACTCGCGCTTCACGCCGCCGATCTCGACCGTCCAGTGCGTCAGCGTGTCGGAGAGCTGCCGGACCTCCTGGACGCCCTCCATGAAGTGCGGAAACTCCTCGAACTGCGTCCACTGGTCGTAGGCGGTGCGGATCGGAACGGAAACGTCCACGTGTTCCATCACGCCGCTCATCGTCGAATCCTCCTGTTCCCGCCGGTGTCGTCGTACGGAACGTGGGCCGATTCGCTCACCAGCGCGTCGTCTCGTTCTTGTGCCCGAGTGCGGCCCACACCTCGGAAATCGTCTGGTAACGGGTGCCGTCGGGCAGGCGTTCCAGGGCGGCCACGATGTCCGCCGGCGCCTGGTTCTCCCGCGCGTTGGCCACCAGCGCGTCGCGGTCCCCAGGCAGCGCGGTCATGGTGATGAACCGGCCGAGTCGGCTGCGCGCCTCGACGTCGTCCATGCTCATCCCCTGCGGGTTGCCGCCGCGGCTGGCGCCGGCCGTGAGCGTCTTCGGCTCCGGCTGGTCCTCACCCGCCGGTTCCGGCTGGCGGGACTCCTCGACGCGCGAGCCGCCGGCCCCCGGACCCTGGATGAGGCCGCTGACGTCCTGGCTCATGTTGTCGTCGACCCTGGGTGAGTGCTTGCTGTTGCCACGTTCCATGCCGACAGACATGCCCGAGGGGGCCGCCGGTAAACCGGGGGTGGCCGGCAGAGCCGGTCATCCGGTCACGAATCGGCCGGCGCGCGGGGCGGCAGCACCGGCTCGCCCGGGTCAGTGGCGCCGGTCTGCAGCACCCGGCCGCGCTGCAGCTCCGCGTTGACCTGCACGCCCAGCAGCAGGGCGCAGTTGGACAGGTAGAACCAGACCAGGAAGGCGATGACCGCGCCGAGGCTGCCGTACGTGACGTCGTACGAGCCGAAGTTGGCGACGTAGAGGCCGAAGCCGGCGGAGGCGAGCACCCAGGCCAGCAGGGCGAGGGCGCCGCCCGGGGTGAGCCAGCGGAACCGGGGCTGCCGGACGTTCGGGGCGATCCAGAACAGCAGCGACAGCAGGGTCATCGCCACCAGGGCGAGCATCGGCCACTTGGCCACCGTCCACACCGTGCGGGTCAGGCCGCCGACGTGCAGCCGGTCGCCGACCGCGTCGGTGACCGGGCCGCTGACGATCAGCCCGGTGGCGACCACCGCGAGCAGCACCAGCGACAACCCGGCCAGACCGATCTGCAGCGGGCGCAGCCGGTAGAACGGCCGCCCCTCCGCGACGCCGTAGACGGCGTTGGACGCCCGGGTGAACGCGCCGATGAACCCGGACGCCGACCAGAGTGCGCCGAGCAGACCGAAGCTGAGCAGCACCTTCGCCGAGCCCTGCTGCGCCACCACGCCGCGGACCACGCTGACGAAGCCGTCGTTGCCGACCACCGACCCGGCGCCGATCTCCCGCGCCAGGCCGATCACCGTGTCGACGGTCCGCTCGCCGTCGGAAACCAGCCCGACCAGGGCGACCACCACGACGGTCGCGGGGAAGAGCGCCAGCACTCCGTAGTACGTCAACGCCGCGGCCCAGTCGGCGCAGTTGTCCTTCACGAAGTTCCGCCCGCTGCGGACCAGCACCCCGCGCCAGGTCGCCCAGCTCAGCTGGCGTACCCGGCGCGGCATCCGAGCCTGCTTCCGGGCCGGAACCGCCGGCTCCGTCGTCGCCGCCATGACCGCCTCCTCCGCCCCGGGCGCGCCCGTCGCGCGTGGCCCGGCGGTACCCCGGCGCCGAAATCGACAAACCGGGTGGCGGTTTGCGGCCGGAACGCGGGGGAACGGTCATAGGAACCCATCGAGACGGAGGAGGACGAGATGCCCGGGCGCGAGGTACTGCCCAGCACGCTGCGGCGCTCCCCGGCGAAGGCGCAGCGGACCTGGGAGAAGACGCACGACTCGGCCGTGGAGACGTACGGCGAGGGACAGCGGGCGCACCGCACCGCGTTCGCCGCGGTGAAGCACGAGTTCGAGAAGGTCGGCGACCACTGGGAGCCCAAGGGACGCAAGGGCCCGAGCGACCGGCAGGCCGCCGGAGGTGGCCCGGCGCGGCGGGCACCCACCGCCGCCGGGGTGGACGCCAACGCGCCCAAGGAGCACCTCATGGAGGTCGCCAAGAAGCTGGACGTGCCCGGCCGGTCCCGGATGACCAAGCCGGAACTGGTCAAGGCGATCCAGAAGGCGAACGCCCGCCAGACCACCCAGGCCCGGGAGACCGCCAAGTCCCGCGGCCGCTGACCGCACCACCGAAAAGGGTGGCTGTCCCTCGGACAGCCACCCTTTCCAGGTCGGTCACCAGTGACCGCCGCCCGGCGCCTCGATGTGCACCGTCTTCACCGTGCTGAACTCGTCCAACAGTTCCGGGCCGTACCCGAAGCCCTGGCCGCTGCCGCGGCGCGGCTGCGCGGCGCCGCCCGGCGCACCCCCGAAGACCGCGTTCACCTTGACGGTGCCCACCGGCAGCTCCCGCCAGGCCCGGTGGGCGTGGCTCATCGAGCCGGTCAGCACCGTTGCGGCCAGCCCGTACGGCGAGTCGGCGGCGCAGCGCAGCCCCTCGCTGAACGAGTCGACCACGACCACCGGGGCGACCGGGCCGAACGTCTCCTCCCGCACCAGAACCATCTCGTGTCGGCAGTCCGACACCACCGTGGCCGGGTAGAACGCCCCCGGGCCGTCCGGGAGCTCTCCGCCGGTGCGGAGCCGCGCCCCCTCGGCCACCGCCGCGGTGACCTGCCCGTGCACGTGGTCCCGGTGCCGCCGGTCCACCAGCGGTCCGAGCTGCGTACCAGGTTCCCGGCCGGGGCCCACGGTCAGCGCCTCCGCGCGCTGGATCAGCGCGTCGACGAAGTCCTCGGCCACGTCCCGGTGCACGTAGATGCGTTCCACGGCGACGCAGATCTGCCCGGCGTTCGCGAAGCAGCCCAGCGCGGCCTGATCGGCCGCCCAGACCGGATCCACCCCGTTGTCGATCACCAGCGGGTCGCTGCCGCCGTTCTCCAGCAGCACCTTGGCGCCGGTGCGCGCGCCGGCGGCGGCGATCGCCCGGCCGGTTTCGGTGGACCCGACGTGGGCCACCACGTCCACGTCCTGGCCGGCCAGCGCCGCGCCCACCTCGGCCCCGCCGGTGAGCAGGGACAGCACCCCGGCCGGCAGCGCGGTGTCGAGGGCGCGCGCCAGCAGCCAGCCGGTGGTCGGGGTGCGCTCGCTGGGCTTGTAGAGCACGACGTTCCCGGTCACCAGGGCCGCGCCGAGCAGGCCGCAGGAGACCGCGACCGGATCGTTCCAGGGGGTGATCGCGGCGACCACGCCGCGCGGTTCGGGGGTCATGAAGTCGAGGGCGCCGTGCCCGCCGTGCAGCGTCCGCCCGCCGCGCAGCGGGCCGAGCTCCGCGTACTGGCGAAGGGTGCCGATGCCGGCGGCCACGCCGCCGCGGGCGTCGTCCAGCGGCTTGCCCATCTCGGCCGTGGTGGCCTGGGCCAGCTCCTCCGCGGCGGTCTCGACCGCGTCCGCCGCCCGGTGCAGCGCCGCCGCCCGATTCGCCGGGTCGGTCACCGCCCAGTCCGCCGCCACGCCCCGGGCGGCCTCGACCGCCTTCGCCACCTCGTCCGCCGTCGCCACCGGCACGGTGGCCACCGGGGAGTCGTCGGCCGGATCACGTACGACCAGTTCGCCCCCCTCACCACCCGCGCCCCACACTCCACCTATGAGTTGCGCAACCGTGTACATGCGGCGGTGGATGCCCCGACCCGGCCGAGGCAAACGCGTTTTGCCCGGTAACCGGCCGGGTAGGCGGATCGGATGAACCCGCCCGGCGCGCAGAGCGCGGACGCTGTCGTCATCGGCGCCGGCCACAACGGTCTGGTGGCCGCCAACCTGCTCGCCGACGCGGGCTGGGACGTCCTGGTGCTGGAGGCCACCCAGGCGCCGGGCGGGGCGGTCCGCTCGGCCCAGGTCACCGCCCCCGGCTACCTCAGTGACCTCTACAGCTCGTTCTATCCGCTCGGCTACGCCTCCCCGGTGCTGCGCAGGCTCGGACTCGACCGGTACGGGCTGGCCTGGACGCACGCCCCGGACGTGCTGGCCCATCTGCTACCGGACGGCCGGGCGGCGGTGGTCAACCGGGACCTGGAGGTGACCGCGGCCTCGCTGGCGGCGTTCGCCCCCGGCGACGGGGACCGCTGGCGGCAGGCGTACGCGGCCTGGTGCGAGGTGGCCGAGCCGATGCTCGGCGTCATCACCAGTCCCTTCCCGCCGGTCCGTGGCGGGCTGACCCTGCTGCGCCGGCTTCACCTGTCGGGCGCGTTGCGGCTGGCCCGGCGGCTCGTCGTACCGGTCCGCAGGCTCGGCGACGAGCTCTTCGCCGGCGAGGGCGGGCCGGCACTGCTCGCCGGCTGCGCGCTGCACACCGACCTGTCGCCGGACGAGGCGGGCTCCGGGGTGTACGGGTGGCTGCTCGCCATGCTCGGCCAGCAGGTCGGCTGGCCGGTGCCGGTCGGCGGCGCCCAGAAGATCACCGACGCGCTGGTGGCCCGGCTGGTCGAACGGGGCGGCCGGATCGACTACGGTGCCCGGGTCGACCGGGTGCTCACCGCCCGGGGGCGGGCCATGGGGGTCCGCACGGTCGGCGGCGCCAGCTGGCGGGCCCGGCGAGCGGTGCTCGCGGACGTGCCCGCCCCGGCGCTCTACCTGGACCTGGTGGGCCCGGCCGCGCTGCCGCCCCGCCTCGTCGAGGACCTGGCCCACTTCCGGTGGGACGGCTCCACGCTCAAGGTCGACTGGGCGCTGTCCGCGCCGGTGCCCTGGCGCAACCGGGCGGTGGCCGGCGCCGGCACGGTGCACCTCGGCGCCGACCTGAACGGGCTCACCACGTACTCGGCGGCGCTGGCCCGCGGCGAGGTGCCCCGGGACCCGTTCCTGCTGGTCGGGCAGATGTCGGTGGCCGACCCGAGCCACTCCCCGCCGGGTACCGAGTCGCTGTGGTCCTACACCCACCTTCCGTTCCGGCGCGACTGGCGGGGCGAGGAACTCGCCGGACAGGTGGCGCGGATGGAGGAGGTGCTGGAGGACGCCGCTCCCGGGTTCCGCTCACTGATCGTCGGGCGGCACGTGGCCGGCCCGGCCGAGCTGGAGGCGGGCGATCCCAGCCTGGTCGGCGGCGCGCTCGCCGGCGGCACCGCGGCCGCGTACCAGCAGATGTTCCTGCGGCCGATCCCCGGCCTGGGGCGCGCGGACACCCCGGTGGACCGGCTCTTCCTGGCCAGTGCCTCGGCACATCCGGGCGGCGGCGTGCACGGCGCGCCCGGCGCGAACGCCGCGCGGGCCGCCCTGGCGCGCGACCGGGCGTTCGCCGGCGGCCTGTACGCGGGCGCGATCGGCGCGGCGCAGCGGGCGGTCTACCGCTGACGCCCGCCGTGCTCGGCGTGCTCGGGGCTGGGAACGCTCGGCGCACACCCATGCGTGCTCACCGCTTCGGTGGCGGTTCGTCGGCGCGGCGGTGTGCGGGCAGTGGCGCGGTCGCGGTGCGTGATATATGTGGACCGCCGGCATCATGCCGCGCGTTGCCTTTGCTCTGCAGCCAGATACGCAGCGGTCACGGTCGGTACATGACGCGAAGTCGGGCGACGGCGGCCGCTGATCCAACGTCTCAGGTCATCGCGGTGTTGCGCGGATGGCTGCAGAGCAAAGGCGGCGACAGGCATCATAGGCAGAGGGAGAGGTCTCACGCTGCGTCACGATGACGCAGCGTGAGGCTGGAGATGGTGAATCGCTGCCGTCAGTCCGGCAGGTTGCGGTGCCGGGCCCGCAGCATGAACGGCATCAGCGCGCTCTCGATCTTGGTGGCGGTGGTCATCTTCGAGGCGCCCTCGCGGCGCTCCTCGAAGCGGATCGGCACCTCCAGGATGGTGTGCCCCAGCTTGGTGGCCAGGTAGTGCATCTCCACCTGGAAGCTGTAGCCGTTGGACTGCACCCGCTCCAGGCCGATGTCGCGCAGCGCGTCGGCCCGCCAGATCTTGAAGCCGGCGGTCAGGTCGCGGATCCGCACCCGCAGCAGGGTGTGCACGTAGAGGTTGGCCCAGCCGCTGAGCGCACGCCGGTAGAGCGGCCAGTTCTCGTCCAACTCGCCGCCGGGCACGTACCGGGAGCCGATGACCACGCCGGCCTGGGTGGAGAGCAGCGCGCCGAGCATGCCGGGCAGGGCCTCCGGCGGGTGCGACAGGTCCGCGTCCATCTGCGCGACGAACTCGGCGTCGCCGGCGAGCGCCCGCCCGATCCCGTCCACGTACGCCCGGCCGAGTCCCTCCTTGCCCGGGCGGTGCACCACGAGCACCCGGTCCGGGTGCTCGATGGCCAGTTTGTCGGCCACCTCGCCGGTCCCGTCCGGTGAGTTGTCGTCCGCGACGAGCACCTTCAATCCGGGCAGCGGCAGGGCGAGGAGCCGCTCGACCAGCACCGGGAGATTGCCCGCCTCGTTGTAGGTGGGAACGACGACGGTCAGGCGTGCGTCGCGCCACGGGGCGGGCAACTGCACGGGTTCGATCATCACGGACATCCTCGGTCGGCCGACATGGTTCACCTGAGAGGGTAGCCAGTCGCCCGCGCCAGGTCCGCACAGACGCCCGCTCGGCGGGCCGGAAGCGCCGTTTCGGGGTTGCGGGCCGGCGGAACCGACGGTGCGACCGGCGGTCACCGCGAGTGGCGTCAGCGCATCATCTTCTGCCTGGTGGCGATGTCGGAGAGCCGGTTCAACATCTCCTTATTGCGCTGACGCAGGACCAGGCCGTCGAGCCCGGTCCAGACCCAGCGCAACGGTCCGGCAGCGAAATCCTCGCGGAAGCGGACCTGGGTCCGGCCGCCGTCGAGCGGCTCCAGGGTGAAGTCGACGATCGCCTCGCCCGCCGGCCACAGCCTCGCTCGGAGCACGAGCCGGCGCGCCGGTTCGCAGGCCAGCACGTGGGAGCAGTCCTGCAGCGAGAAGGGCCACGGTCCGACCCGGTGGTGCAGCCGGCTGCCGACCTGCGGCCAGCTGTCGTCCACCCCCCGCACGTGCGCCGTGCCGACCACCCAGTCGCTGTACGTCCACCCGTCGGCGAGCACGGCGAAGACCTGCTGCGGGGGTGCGTCGATCACTTTCTCCACAATCGCCACGCCAACCCCGTACCCCGCCTCCGCCACGGCTAACGACGACTCCGGGTTAGCTTCTCGGGGGCGGCGGGTATCGCCGGACCGGGCCGGCGGAGCGCGGGACGCACCGGCCGTGGCAGCACCGGCGGAGGCGGCTCCGCCGAAGTTGATGTTTACTCCTCGGGGGGTCGGGAACCCGCCGCCCGTGCGACGGGACCACGAGCGGGATCAGTGCAGGTCAGCCCGGGTTGACCCGGGTGCTGACCGGTTCCCGTCCGGCCTGTACGACGCGGTGCTGCTGGATCGGGACGGCACGCTCGTCGAGGATGTGCCCTACAACGGCGACCCGGAGAAGGTCCGTCCGGTGCCCGGCGCGCGGGAGGCGCTGGACCGGTTGCGCGCGGCCGGGCTGCGCCTGGCCGTGGTCAGCAACCAGTCCGGCCTGGCCCGGGGCTACTTCACGGAGCGGCAGATGCACGCCGTCCACGCCCGGGTGGAGGAGCTGCTCGGACCCTTCGACAGTTGGCAGATCTGCCCGCACGGCGAGCCGGACGGCTGTGCCTGCCGCAAGCCGGCGCCGGGTCTGGTGCACGCCGCCGCCCGGGCGCTCGGCACCACGCCGGCCCGGTGCGTGCTGGTCGGCGACATCGGCGCCGACATGACCGCCGCCGCGGCGGCCGGCGCGGCCGGCATCCTGGTCCCCACCCCGGCCACCCGGGCGGCTGAGGTGGCTGCCGCGCCCACGGTCGCCCGCGACCTGCCGGAGGCGGCGACCGAGATCCTGCGCCGGGTGCGGCTGGTGGCCGCCCCCGGGTCCCCGCCCCAGCGGGGCACCGTCCTGGTGGTGCGCAGCGACGCGGCCGGGGACGTGCTGGTCACCGGCCCGGGCATCCGCGCGGTCGCGGCCGGCGCCGACCGGGTCGTACTCCTCTGCGGGCCACAAGGCCGCGCAGCCGCCGACCTGCTACCCGGCATCGACGAAATCATCGAATGGCCACTGCCCTGGATCGACGGCAACCCCCAACCCGTCGACCCACACGACATACACCACCTCACCACCCGCCTCACCACCACCCATGCCGACGAAGCAATCATTTTCACCTCCTTCCACCAGTCCCCCCTACCCCTCGCCCTGCTCCTCCGCCTCGCCGGCGTACCCCGCATCAGCGCCATCAGCGACGACTACCCCGGCACCCTGCTCGACATCCGCCACCACGTCCCCACCGGCATACCCGAACCCGAACGAGCCCTCTCCCTCGCCGCCGCCGCCGGATACACCCTCCCCCCCGACGACGAACCAGGACTACGACTGCGTACCGACCGGCTGCCGCCCGTTCCGGCCGGGGCCGGCGAACCGGGCTATGTCGTGCTGCACCCGGGCTCCTCCGTGGAGACCCGGGCCTGCCCGCCCGAGCTGGCCACCCGGATCGTCCGGGTGCTCAGCGCCGCCGGGTACCGGGTGGTGGTGACCGGTGGCCCGGACGAGCGGGACCTGACCGCGCGGGTCGCCGCCGCCGGCGGCGTGGACCTAGGCGGGCGTACCGGACTCGGCGAACTGGCCGCCGTCATCGCCCGGGCCGGCGCCCTGGTGGTCGGCAACACCGGGCCGGCGCACCTGGCCGCCGCGCTCGGCGTGCCCGTGGTCAGCCTCTTCGCCCCCACCGTCCCGTTCGGTCAGTGGGGACCGTACCGGGTGCCGACCGTCCGGCTCGGCGACGCCGGAGCGCCGTGTCGGGACACCCGGGCCACCCGCTGCCCGGTCCCCGGGCACCCGTGCCTGTCCGCCGTGGAGCCGGGGCGCGTGCTGGAGGCGCTGCGGCTGCTCGGCGTACCCGCCGACGCGCCGGAGTCCGTCCTCGCCGGCCCGGTGGCCAGCCGAACCGGCGGGGTGGTCGGATGAACATCCTGGTGTGGCACGTGCACGGGTCGTGGACCACGTCGTTCGTCCACGGCAAGCACCGTTATCTGGTGCCGGTCACCCCGGACCGGGGTCCGTACGGCCTCGGGCGGGCGCGGACCTACCGGTGGCCGGACAACGCCGTCGAGGTGACTCCCCAGCAGCTGCGCCGGTCCGAGGTGGACCTGGTGCTGCTCCAGCGCCCCGAGGAATTCGACCTGGCCTGCGAGTGGCTGGGCCGCCGGGTGGGCCGCGACGTGCCGGCGATCTACGTCGAGCACAACACCCCCAAGGGCGACGTGCCGAACACCCGCCACCCGATGGCCGACCGGAACGACCTGATCATCGCCCACGTCACCCACTTCAACGAGCTGTTCTGGAACAACGGCAACACCCGCACCACCGTCATCGAACACGGAGTCCTCCCACCGGCCGCCGAATGGACCGGCGAGCTGAACCGCCTCGCCGTCGTCATCAACGAACCCGTACGCCGCTGGCGCATCACCGGCACCGACCTGCTCCCCCGCTTCGCCGAGATCGCCCCACTGGACGTCTACGGCATGAGCGTCACCGGCCTGGCCGACCACCTCGAACTCCCACCCGACCGACTCACCAGCCACGACGACCTCCCACAACACGCCATGCACACCGAACTCGCCCAACGACGGGCGTACCTGCACCTGTGCCGCTGGACATCCCTCGGACTAAGCCTCATCGAGGCAATGACCATGGGCATGCCCGTGGTGGCGCTGGCCACCACCGAAGCCGTGGAGGCGGTGCCACCGTCCGCCGGCGCCCTCTCCACCCGGGTCGACGTGCTGCTGGAGGCGGCCCGGGGCCTCGTGGACGACCCGGCGGCAGCCCGCCGGGCCGGCACCGAGGCCCGTAGCGCCGCACGGCAGCGCTATGGCCTGGAGCGTTTCCTCGCCGACTGGGACCGGCTGCTGGAGGAGGAAGTATGCGCATCGCGATGATCTCGGAGCACGCCAGCCCGCTCGCCGTCCTCGGCGGGGAGGACGCCGGTGGCCAGAACACGCATGTCGCGGAGCTCTCCGCCGCGCTCGCGGCCGCCGGCCACGACGTCCGGGTCTACACCCGGCGAGACGCCGTCGACCTGCCCGTGACGGTCCGCACCGCGGACGGCTACGAGGTGGTGCACGTGCCCGCCGGCCCGGCCGAGCCGGTCGCCAAGGACGACCTGCTGCCGTACATGCCCGCGTTCGGGGAGTGGTTGGCCGAGCGGTGGCGGGCCGGCGACTGGCAGCCCGAGGTGGTCCACGGGCACTTCTGGATGAGCGGTCTCGCCGCACTCGCCGCCGGCCGGCGGACCGGGGTGCCGGTGGTGCAGACGTACCACGCGCTCGGCACCGTGAAGCGGCGCCACCAGGGCGCGCAGGACACCAGCCCGCCCGGCCGGATCGAGCACGAGCGCAAGCTGGGCCGCTCGGTCGACCGGGTGGTGGCCCAGTGCCAGGACGAGGTCGCCGAGCTGGTCCGGCTGGGAGTGCCCCGGTCGCGGATGACCGTCGTCCCGTCCGGGGTGAACCTGAGCACCTTCGCCCCGCTCGGCCCGGTCGCCGAACGGGACGGCGTCCGGCCGCGCATCCTCACCGTGGGGCGACTGGTGGAACGCAAGGGCTTCCAGGACGTCATCCGGGCCACCGCGCTGGTCCCCGACGCCGAGTGCGTGGTGGTGGGCGGACCGCCGGCCGGGCTGCTGGAGACCGACCCGTACGCCCGGCGGCTGCGGGCGCTCGCCGAGTCCTGCGGGGTCGCCGACCGGGTCAAGCTGATCGGCGCGGTGCCCCGGGAGGAGATGGGCCGCTGGTACCGGTCGGCGGACGTGCTGGTGGCCGCCCCCTGGTACGAGCCGTTCGGACTCACCCCGCTGGAAGCGATGGCCTGCGGCGTACCGGTGATCGGCACCGCGGTCGGCGGGCTGACCGACACGGTGGTGCCCGGACGGACCGGCGACCTCGTGCCCGCCCGGGACCCGGCGGCTCTCGGTGCGGCGATCCGCCGGCTCTTCAGTGACCGGATCCGCCGGTTCGCGTACGCCACGGCGGCCCTGGACCGGGCCCGCACCCGCTACTCCTGGTCGAGCACCGCCGAGCGGCTGGCGGAGGTGTACGGCCAGGTGGCCACCGTGCGTCGACCCACCCGGGTGGTCGCCTGATGACGGCGCCCGGACCCGTGGTCGGCGGAACGGTCCTGGAGGACCACCTGACGCACCTGGCCGCCGCGTTGCTGCCGTTCCGGCAGTCGGAGGATCTGCTGGCCCGCTGGGGCGGGGAGTTGGCGCACCGGCTGGCCGGCGGTGGGCGGCTGCTGGTGGCGGGCAACGGGGGCAGCGCCGCGGAGGCCCAGCACCTCACCGCCGAACTCGTCGGCAAACTCCGCGACGACCGCGAACCCCTGTCCGCCATCGCCCTGCACGCCGAAACCTCCGCACTCACCGCCATCGGCAACGACTACGGCTACCACGAGGTCTTCGCCCGCCAGGTCCGCGCCCACGGCCGAACCGACGACATCCTCCTACTCCTGTCCACCAGCGGCACCAGCACCAACCTGCTCACCGCCGCCCACACCGCACACGAAACCGGACTGCGCTGCTGGGCCTTCACCGGCCCGACACCCAACCCACTCGCCGACGCCTGCCACGAAGTCCTCGCCATCGACTCGCCGGAGAGCCAGGTGGTGCAGGAGCTACACCTGGTCGCCACCCACGTGCTCTGCGAGTACGTCGACCGGGCTCTGCCGGCGGCGCTGGCCGCGCGGACGGCGGCCGGGTCGGGCCCGGTGCGTACCGGCGTCGAGGTGGTGCTCGGTGACGACACCGGCCGGGAGGTGCAGGCCCGATGAGGAGGTCGAACGTGACGGGACCCGTGGTGGTGCTCGGCGACACCCTGTTGGACCGGGACGTCGAGGGCACGGTGAACCGGCTCTGCCCGGACTCCCCGGTGCCGGTGCTCGACGAAAGCACGTACGTCGACCGCCCCGGCGGCGCCGGCCTGGCCGCGGTCTTCGCCGCCGCCGAGGGCGCCGAGGTCGCGCTGGTCACCGCGGTCGCCGACGACGCCGGCGGGGCCCGGCTCGGCACGCTGCTCGCCGCCGCCGGCGTGCAGCTGTACGCGCTGCCGCTGGCCGGGTCCACCCCGGAGAAGATCCGGCTGCGGGCCCGCGGCCGGGTGCTGCTGCGGCACGACCGCGGCGGGCCGGCCGGCGAGCCCGGTGAGCCGAGCGAGGTGGTGCTGCGGCTGCTCGCCGACGCCGCCGTGGTGCTGGTCAGCGACTACGGCCGGGGCGTCGCCCGGGATCCGGCGCTGCGGGCGGCGCTCGCCGCCACCCGCGCGCCCGTGGTGTGGGACCCGCACCCGCGCGGGCCGGAGGCGGTGCCCGGGGTGCACCTGGCCACCCCGAACGAGGCGGAGGCACGCGAGCTGGCGAAGGTGCGGCCGGGCGCGTCCCGGCTGGTCACCGCGTCCCGGAGCGCCCAGGCCCTGCGCCAGCGCTGGCAGGCCGGCGCGGTCGCGGTGACCATGGGCGGGGAGGGCGCGCTGCTCTGCCACGCCGGCTCGACCCCGCTGGTGGTCCCCGCGCCCGCCAGCGCGGAGGGGGACACCTGCGGGGCGGGGGACCGGTTCGCGGCCGCGGCCGCCCTCGCCCTGGCCGGGGGCGCGCTCGTCTCCGAGGCGGTGCAGGCGGCGGTCGCCGAGGCGTCCGCGTACGTGGCCGGCGGGGGAGTGGGCAATGCGCTGCCCGCCCCGGTCCGGGACGCCTCACCGGTGGTGGTCTCCGGCGGCGGGGACCGGATCGGCGCCGACGCCGCCGGTGCGGTGGTCGCCGAGGTGCGGGCCGCCGGCGGCACGGTGGTCGCCACCGGCGGTTGCTTCGACCTGCTGCACGCCGGGCACGTGGCGACCCTCCAGGCGGCCCGGCAGCTCGGCGACTGCCTCGTCGTGTGCCTCAACTCCGACGCCAGCGTGGCCGGCCTGAAGGGCCCCGAGCGCCCGGTCGTGCCGCAGGGCGACCGCAGCCGACTGCTCGCCGCGCTGGGCTGCGTCGACGCGGTGATGATCTTCGACGAGCCGACGCCGCACGCGGCGCTCTCCTGGCTGCGGCCGGACATCTGGGTCAAGGGCGGCGACTACGCCAGCGGTGGCGGCCCGGAGACCCTGCCCGAGGCGGAGATCCTGGCCCGCTGGGGCGGGCACACCGTCGTCGTGCCCTATCTGGACGGGCGGTCCACCAGCGACATGATCGCGGCGGCCCGCGCCGGTCGAGGCTCCGCCGTCCCGCCGGGCGGCGGCGTCCCGCCCGGCACCGGCGGCCCGGCCCGGGCGGCGGTCATCCGGCCGACGACGGAGGGGGCACGATGAGCGAGCGTCAGCGAGCGAATCATCAACGCAGTGCGGTGGTGCCTCATGCCGGCGTCGAGCGGAGCGAGGAGGCGGCATGAGCAGCAGTCCACCCGGGGCGGGCCCCACCGTCCTGGTCACCGGCGGCGCGAGCGGACTGGGCGCCGCGGTGGTCACCGCGGTGGCCCGCGCCGGCGGCCGTCCCCTCGTGCTGGACCGGCAGCGTCCCGCGGACGGGGTTCCGTGGATCGAGTGCGACCTGGCCGACACCCGGGCCGCCGAGGCCGCAACCCGGGAGCTGGCCGAACGTTCCGGCGGGCTGGACGCCGTGGTCACCGCCGCCGGCATGGACATGCCGGGCCGGCTGGCCGACATCCCGGGGGAGACCTGGGAACGGATCGTCACGGTCGACCTGCTCGCCACGGCCGCGGTGATCCGGGCCGCGCTGCCGTACCTGGAAGCCGCCCGGGGGAACATCGTCACGGTCGCCTCCACCCTCGGCGTGAAGGCGGTCAGCGACGCCACCGCGTACTGCGCGGCGAAGTTCGGCGTGGTCGGCTTCACCCGGGCGCTCGCCGCCGAACTGGCCGGCGCGGTCGGCGTCACCCTGCTCATCCCCGGCGGCATGCGCACCGCGTTCTTCGACGAGCGGGACGCGCAGTACCGGCCCGGCCCCGACGCGGCGCTCAACGAACCCGCCGACACCGCCGCCGCGATCATGTTCGCCCTCTCCCAGCCGGCCGGCTGCGCCGTACGGGAGATGGTGGTCTGCGCCGAGCAGGAATCCTCGTACCCGTGATCCTCGTGCTCCGGGCGCTCGGCGTCGGCGACCTGGCCACCGCCGTCCCGGCGCTGCGCGGCCTGCGGGCCGGCTTCCCGGACCGCGAGCTGGTGCTGGCCGCGCCGGCCTGGCTGGCGCCGCTGGCCGACCTGGTCGGCGGGATTGACCGGGTGCTGCCCACCGACGGGCTGGCGGATCACCCGGCCTGGTCCGGCGCGCCGCCGGAGGTGGCGGTCAACCTGCACGGCCGGGGCCCGCGGTCGCACCGGATGCTCGCCGCCGCCCGGCCCGGCCGGCTGCTCGCCTTCGCGAACGCCGAGGCGGGGCACGGTGACGGCCCGCCGTGGGACGACGACGAGCACGAGGTCCGCCGCTGGTGCCGGCTGCTGGACTGGTACGGCCTGCCGGCCGCCCCGGGCGACCTGGCGCTGCGCCGCCCGCCCGCCGCCGGGATGCCGGCCGGCGTCACCGTGCTGCACCCGGGGAGCAAGATCCCGGCGAAGCGCTGGCCGGCGGGGCGGTTCGCGGCGCTCGCCCGGGCCCTCGCCGACCGGGGGCACCGGGTGGTGCTCACCGGTTTGACCGGCGAGCGGGACCTGTCCGCCCGGATCGCCCGGGACGCCGGGCTGCCGCCGGACGCGGTGCTCGCCGGCCGGACCGACCTGGCCGAACTGGCCGCCCTGGTTGCCGACGCCCGGCTGGTGATCAGCGGGGACACCGGGGTGGCCCACCTGGCCACCGGGTACGGCACCGCGTCGGTGGTGCTCTTCGGGCCGGTGCCGTCGGCGCACTGGGGGCCGCCGCCGGACCGGCCCCGGCACCGGGTGCTCGACGTCACGCGCCGCCCCGGGCGCGATCCGGGTTGGCGGGCCGGCGTCGGGGTAGGAAGCCACCCGACTCTTGCGGCCATTCAGGTGGACGAGGTGCTGGCCGCCGTGGACGAGGCGGAACGGGCGATGCGAGTCTCCGGTGCGATTACGGCGTAGCGATCCGGGCCGCCCGGGGTACGGACGCCGGCGGCGCGGCAAGGGCTGGCTCTTCGTCGACCCGGAGGGCGCGCCGGTCCGCGACCCCGACGAGCTGGCCCGGCTGCGCGATCTCGTCATCCCGCCGGCCTGGCGGGACGTGTGGATCTCGCCGTACCCCAACGGGCACATCCAGGCCACCGGCATCGACGCGGCCGGGCGCAAGCAGTACCTCTACCACCCGCAGTGGCGGCAGAAGCGGGACGAAGCCAAGTTCGACCACGTGCTGGAGGTGGCGCACCGGCTACCGGTGCTGCGCGACCAGGTGGACCACGACCTGGCGCTGCGCGGGCTGCGCCGGGAACGCGTCCTCGCCACCGTCGCCCGGCTGCTGGACATGGGCACCTTTCGGGTCGGCAGCGACCAGTACGCCACCGGCGACGACCCCACCTTCGGCGTCGCCACCCTGCGCCCCGAGCACGCCCGGTCCCGGGGCGGCTGCGTGGTCTTCGAGTTCCCGGCGAAGGGCGGCGTCGAGCAGGTACGCCGGATCGAGGACGCCGAGCTGTGCCAGGTGCTGACCAGCCTGCGGCGCCGGCGGCGGACCGAGGAGCGGCTGTTCGGCTACTGGGACGGCCGGCTCTGGAAGGACGTACGCAGCGACGAGGTCAACGACTACCTGCGGGACGCCAGCGGCGGGGAGATGACCGCCAAGGACTTCCGCACCTGGCACGCCACCGTGCTGGCCGCCACCGAGCTGGCGACGGCCGGCGCCCAGCGCTCCGCGACGGCCCGGAAGCGGGCGGTCGCCGCGGTGATGCGCTCGGTCGCCGACCTGCTCGGCAACACGCCCACCGTGGCCCGCACGTCCTACGTGGACCCGCGGGTGGTGGACCTCTACCACGACGGGGTGGTGGTCCCGGTGGAGCCGGCGACGCCGCGGGAGACGGTGGAGAAGGCCGTGCTGGCGCTGCTGGAGGAGGCGGCCTGACCGGCCCCGTCGTGAGGTCCTGGGGGGAGATGGACGGGGCCGGAATCCGGCGTGGCCGTCGACGGCCGGCGGGGGAACTGGCCGGTCCGCGAGGGTCGCGGAGGCGCCGGCACCGGGCGGCCGCCCGCGACGACCTGTCGCGGGCGCCTCGCCGCGGCCCCCCGTTACCAGTGGGCCGCGCCGGTCTCCCGGCTGTCGGCCCGGGATCAGTATGTCCGCTGCGAGTTGATTACGGACGCCGGAGTGTTGACGATGCGTGCCTGTTCGAGGTGCCGCACCCGGTACGCCTGAGGAGTCTCCTCGTGCGCGGCCCGGAAGGCGCGGCTGAAGTGGGCCTTGTCCCGGAAGCCCCAGCGGCCCGCGATCAGCTGGATCGGCCGGTCGCGCAGGGCCGGGTCGGCGAGGTCGCGCCGGCACCGCTCCAGCCGCTGGTCCCGGATGCACGCCGCCACCGTGGTCTCCTCGGCCTCGAAGAGCCGGTGCAGCGACCGCACTGAGATGTGGTGCGCGTCCGCGATCGACTGCGGGCTCAGCGTGGTGTCCCCCAGGTGCTGGCGGATGTGGGAGCGCACCTGGGCCAGCAGCGCCTGGCGGCGGACCTCGGTGGGTACCACGTCCTCGGACACTAGATGCCGGCCGAGCATCATGGACACCAGGTCGAGCCCGATGCCGGCCAACCGTTCGGCGTCCGCCGCGTGGTACTGCTCGGGGTGACCGGTGATCCGGATGAGGTAGTCGGCGAGCAGCGCCCCGATCCCCTCGTTCCCGGGCATCCGGCCCGCGAACAGCGCGGCGAGCCGGCGGTGGGGCAGCGGCAGCGCGTCGTACGGGATGAAGGCCACGATCGAGCTGGGGTGCGCGGGCCCGTGGTGCTCGCCGTGGTGGCTGACCTCGTGCGGCCGGGAGCAGTCGTAGAAAGTGAAGTCGCCGGGGCGGCATTCGCTCCGTTGGCCGGCCTGGTCCGCCGTGCCGGTGCCGGCGAGGGTCAGCGCGAGCACGTAGTAGTCCGGGTCGGAGCGCTGGATCAGCTTCCGGCTCCGGACGCAGTCCAGCGACGGGTAGCGGTAGCGGACCAGCCGCATCCGGCCCAGGTCGATGGTGTCCGCCCGCGCCACGAAGTCGTCGGCGTGCTCGGTGCGTACCCGCAGGGGCGCGGGCGAGTCGGCGAGCATGTCCAGCCACAGCCCGAAGCGATCGGCTGCGGGCACCCGCTCGGTGTCGAGAATTATCCGGTTGAGCATCATTTCCATGGCACGACCCCCGTGTTTCGGTCACCCTCCATCCATGACGACGTCCCACGGAGGCCGCAGTCTGCGGTCGTGGGGCGTCTGATATCCGTCATTGACGAGGATAACTTCATCTGTTAGATCCGTCGGCCTCGGCCGGTGTCCCGGGCCGGGCGCGGGGTCGCGCCCCCGGATCAGTCGTTCAGGACCTGCGCCAGCCGGTCCCGGAAGTGGCGCTCCGAGTCGCTGACCACGTCGCCGCCGAGGCCCAGCAGGCCGCCGCTGGCGGCGGCACCCACCACCTGCTCGGCGATCTCCACCAGCCAGTGCCGGTAGGCCCCGGCCTGCCCCTCGTCCACCTTGGTGGCCAGCAGGGTCGACGCCTGCGCGGCCCGGGCGAGCACGTCGTCGGTCATCGCCTGCGGGTCGGCGGGCTCGATGACCGGCAGCTCCGCGCCGATCTCCGGGTCACCCACTCGGGCGACGACCTCGCCGGCGACGGCGGCCACCAGCGGGCTGGCCGATTCGCGTCCGGCCGCGATGGTCTCCAGCCCGGCGGCGTTCTCGGCCATGGTGCGTCGGGCGCCGTCGGACTCCGCCGCGCTCGCCGCGGTGAGGACGGACTGCGGCAGCCCGACCAGCAGCCCCCACTCCTCGTCGGAGAAACCGAACCCGGTGTACGCCGGCTGCTCGATCACGATCAAGCCCCTTTCGCCGTGGTGGTCGTGTGTGGACGGGCACGCCTGGTGTGCCCGGGTCAGGCTAGTCCAGCGTCAGCAGGCCCTGTTCGGACACCACGCGCACGGACAACGTCTGGTAGCCCACCTCGTCGAAGAGCACCGTCATCCGGTCCTCCTCGTAGCTCAGCACCAGGCCGGGACCTCATTCCGGATGCCGTATGTGGCTGTGCACCACGCGGTACCCCCGTCGATCACGGCCGAAACCGGACCAGGTGTTGACGGGCCTGCTCGTCGAGTCCATTCTGAATACGCGTTCATGAACAGTCGTTCATTAAGGAGGCCGGGGTGGGGACGATCGTGAACGGGCATCAGGAGCAGGCCTGGAACGGTTACGAGGGGCGACACTGGGCCGCGCACCAGGCCCGCTACGACGCCGTCAACAGCGGCTTCAACGAGCTGCTGCTCGCCGCCGTCCGGCCCGGTGACCGGGTGCTCGACATCGGCTGCGGCAACGGGCAGCTCACCCGGCTCGCCGCCCGGCGCTCCGGCACCGGCCACGCGGTCGGCGTCGACTTCTCCACGCCGATGCTCGACCGGGCCCGGGCGTCGGCGGCCGACGAGGGCGTGGACAACGTGGACTTCGTCCGCGGCGACGCCCAGGTGCACCCGTTCCCGGCCGCAGGGTTCGACGTCGCGCTGAGCCGGTTCGGGGTGATGTTCTTCGCCGACCCGGTCGCCGCGTTCGCCAACGTACGCCGGGCGCTGCGCCCGGGCGGCCGGCTCACCTTCGTCTGCCTCGACGACGTCCGGCGGGGCGACCTCGGCGGAGTGCTCGCATCCCTCGCCGCGCACCTGCCGCCGGGCACCGACGGCACGGCCGCCGGCGAACCGCTCTCCTTCGCCGACCCCGACGTCGTCCGCGGGGTGCTCGCCGACGCCGGGTTCGTCGAGGTGGCCTGCGCCCCGCGGCCGGCGCTGGGACGGTGGGGGCGGGACGCGGCGGACGCGGCTGCCTTCCTCGCCGGCTGGGGGCCGGTCCAGCACCAGCTCGCCCCGCTCGACGCGGCGGTCGGCGAGCGGGTCCAGGCCGCGCTGGTCGAGGCCATGCGCCCGTACGAGGGCTCGGACGGGGTGCACCTGCAGGGCGCGGCCTGGCTGGTCACCGCCCGGTGCCCCGACTGACCGCCAAGCGCCTCCTTAGGATGCCCCCTCATGGCACCGAGACGAGCGGCGGCGCTGCGCGGCGGCGAGCAGAGCCTACGGGAGCACCTGATCGCCGCCGCCCGGGCGCTGGTCGCCCGGCGCGGCACCGCCGGGCTGACCGTCCGGGACATCGCCGGGGAGGCCGGGGTCGCCGACGGGGTGCTCTACAACCACTTCGCCGACAAGGAGGAACTGCTCGCGTACGCGCTGCACGCGCACGTGCGGGCGGTCGAGGCGGAGCTGGACGGCGCGGCTCCCCGCCCGGGAGAGGGGACCGTCGCGGCGAACCTGCGCGCGTACCTGGCGCGGGCGCTGGCGCTGCACGCGGCGATCCTGCCGGCCTTCGCCGGGCTGACCGCCCAGCCGAAACTGCTGGCCCGCCTGGGTGACCTGGCCACCCCGCTGGCCGGCGGCCAGGACCTGCGGACGGAACTCGCCGGTTACGTCCACGCCGAGCGGCGGCTCGGCCGGGTGGCCGCCTCGGCCAGCCCGGAGGCGGTCGCCACGCTGGTCGTCGGCGTCTGCCACGACCTGGTCCTCGGCCGGCTGCTCGACCCGTCCGGACCGCCACCCGAGCCCCCGGCCGAGCTGGTGGACGCGCTGGTCGCCACCCTGCTGCACGGCGTCCTGCCCGGCGACTAGCGGCGGCCCGGCACGGCCGGACGGTCAACGCAGCCGGGGCAGCACCTCGCGCTGATAGAGGTCGAGCAGGCCCTGCCAGTGCGGGCCGGTGTTGGTCACGTAGAGCTCGTCGTAGCCGGCCTTGGCGAACTTGTCGATCATCTCCAGGTGGGCGTCCGGATTCTTGCCGCAGACGAACGACTGCTTCATCATCTCCGGCTTGACCAGCTGCGCGGCCTGCTCGAAGTGCCGCGGCGAGGGGAGCACCTGGGACAGCTCGCCGGGCATTGCCTCGTTCGGCCACTTCTCGTACGCGAGCCGAGCGCCCTCGTCCTCGCTCTCGGCGTACGCCGCCTTGAAGCCGGCCTGGCACGGCTTGTCGCCGCCGCCGCCGTCCCGGAACCGGCGGACCAGGTCGGCGTCGGGTTTGGTGCTGATGTAGCCGTCGCCGATCCGGGCGGCCAGGGCGATCGACTTCGGACCGAAGCCGGACAGGTAGACCGGCGGGGGAGTGTCCGGCAACGTGTAGATCCGCGCGTGCTGCACCGTGTAGTGCTGGCCGTAGTGGTTGACGAACCGGCCGCGCCACAGCTTGCGCATCACCTCGACCGCCTCCTCCAGCATCGCCAACCGCAGGTCGAGCTGCGGCCAGTGGTCGCCGAGGATGTGCTCGTTGAGCGCCTCGCCGGTGCCGACACCGAGCACGAACCGGCCTGAGTGCAGCACCGCGCTGGTGGCCGCGGCCTGGGCGATCAGCGCCGGATGGATTCGCATGATCGGGCAGGTCACCGCGGTGGTCACCGGTAGCGAGCAGACCTGGCTGAGCGCGCCGATCGTGGACCAGACGAAGGAGCTCTGGCCCTGCACGTCGAGCCAGGGGTGATAGTGGTCGGAGATCCACAGCGCCGCGAAGCCGGCCTGCTCGGCGGCGCGTGCCTGCGCGAGCAGTTCCGCCGGGCCGTACTCCTCGCTGGACAGGAAGTAACCGATCTTCATCACATCCCCCTCGCCGGGTGCCGGGCGCACCGTACGGACGACGAGAGCCGTACCCGGGAAGCTGGCGCGCGAACGCCGCCGGCTCCGGCGATCAGCGGCGGAACATCGCGCGGATGGCGAGCAGCAGGAGCAGGCCGCCCACCACCAGGCCGAGCAGGCGTACGCCGGGGATCTCCGCGGCGGTGGTGGCGTCGGCGAGCAGCGCGGGGTGCATGGTCGCACTCTCCCACGGCATGCCGGGGTGCGCCAGGCGCTAACAGTAAGGATTGTTGACTATTTCGGGAGGCGATGTGACCATGACACCACCGCCGGAGGCGGCGGGCCGTGGGGGAGACGGGGGTACGTGTGAGCGCGCGGATCGAGGGAGCGACCGGAGACCTGGCGGGTCTCGCCGCGGCCGTCCTGCAACCCGGATTCGTCGGCACCACCCCGCCGGCCTGGATCCGCCGGTGGCTCGGCTCGGGGCTCGGCTCGGTGGTCCTCTTCGCCCGCAACGTCGTCGACCACGACCAGCTCGCCCGCCTGACCGCGGCGCTGCGTGCCGAGCGGCCCGACGTGATCGTCGCGATCGACGAGGAGGCGGGGGACGTCACCCGGATCGAGTCCGCCCGGGGCAGCTCGCGACCCGGCAACTTCGCCCTCGGCGCGGTCGACGACCCGAAGCTGACCGAGGAGGTCGCCCGCGATCTGGGCGCCGAGCTGGCCGCCCTGGGAGTCAGCCTCAACTACGCCCCGGACGCCGACGTCAACTCCAACCCGGCCAACCCGGTCATCGGGGTCCGCTCGTTCGGCGCCCAGCCGGCCCTGGTGGCCCGGCACACCGCCGCCTGGGTACGCGGACTCCAGGCCGGCGGGGTGGCCGCCTGCGCCAAGCACTTCCCCGGTCACGGCGACACCCACGTCGACTCGCACCACGACCTGCCCCGCATCGACGGCGACCGGGCCCGGCTGGACGCGGTCGAGCTGGCCCCGTTCCGGGCGGCGGTGGCCGCCGGGGCGCAGGCGGTGATGACCGGGCACCTGCTGGTGCCGGCGCTGGACCCGGAGCTGCCGGCCACGCTGAGCCCCCGGATCCTCGGCGGGCTGCTCCGCGATGAGCTGGGCTTCCAGGGGGTGGTGGTGACCGACGCGGTGGAGATGCGGGCGGTCGCCGACCGCTACGGCTTCGCCGGGGCGGCCGTGCGCGCCCTCGCCGCCGGGGCGGACGCCATCTGCGTGGGTGGGGAGCGGGCCGCCGAGGCGGACGCGGCGGAGCTGCGCGACGCCATCGTCGCCGCGGTGGTGGCCGGCCAGTTGCCCGAGGAACGCCTGGCCGAGGCGGCGAAGCGGGTCGGCCAGCTCGCCGCCTGGACGGTCGCCGCCCGCGCCGACCGGCCGCCGGTGCTCCACGCCGGCAGCGCCTCGGCGATCGGGCTGGCCGCCGCGCGCCGGGCGGTGCGCGTGGTCACCGGGGCGGCCGGGGCCGGGGTGCTACCGCTGGCCGGACCGGCGCACGTGGTGGAGTTCGCCCCGCCCCGCAACATCGCCATCGGCGCGGAGACCCCGTGGGGGATCGCCGCACCGCTGACCGCGCTCGTCGCCGGCACCACCACCGTCCGGTACGCCGAGGACGACACCCCGGCCGATCCGACCGGCGCGGCGGTCGGCCGCCCCCTGGTGCTGGTGGTGCGGGACCTGCACCGGCACGACTGGATGCGGGCGGCGGTGGACCTCGCGCTGGCGGCCCGCCCCGACGCGGTGGTGGTCGAGCTGGGCGTCCCCGAGCTGGTCACCGGCGCGGTGCACGTGGCCACCCACGGCGCCACCCGGGCGGCCGGGTACGCCGCCGCCGAACTCCTCGCCGGCGCCCGCTGACCTGGGCGCGGCCGGGCCGGCCATCCCCCCGGTCGGGGCCTACGGCGCGGCGACCACCAGATCGGCGTACTCGGTATGGCGCTCGATGAACCTGGCGACGAAGGCGCACTGCGGCACGATGCGGTCACCGCGCTCGCGGAGCTGGTCCAGGGTGCCCCGGACCAGCGCCTCGCCCACGCCCATGCCCCGGTAGCGCTCGTCCACCTCGGTGTACGTCAGGACCAGCACGCCGTTGCGCGGCAGGTACGCGGTGAACCCGGCCAGCGCGTCGTCGACCAGGATCTCGAACCGACGCTTGGCGGGGTCGTCCTCGACCAGGTAGCTCACTAGCCCATTGTCTCCCCGGCGTCGGCCATCCGGTCCAGTTCGGCCAGCAACCGGTCCACCTCCTCGGCCGTGTTGTAGTGGTAGACGCTGGCCCGGACCGCGCCACCGCTGTCCCGCAGCCCCATCGTTTCGAAGTACTCGTACGCGTAGTAGTCACCGGAGGAGAGGCAGACGCCGGCCGCGCCCAGCGCCGCCGCCGTCTCCGCCGGGCCCAGCCCGGCCAGCCGGAACGACACGGTGGGGCAGCGCCGGGCCGGGGAGCCGTACACGGTGACCGCCGGCCGCTCGGCCAGCCCGGCGAGCAGCCGCTCGAAGACCGCCTCCTCATGGGCCTGGGCGGCGGCCAGCCCGGCCCGGACCCGGTCCCGGCGGCTGCCGGTCGCCGTGGGGTCCAGAGTGGCCAGGTGGTCCACGGCGGCGGCCACCCCGGCCAGCAGCGGGAAGCTCGGCGTGCCGTACTCGAACCGCTCCGGAACAGCGTCGGAGGAGGGCAGCAGCTTCGCCGGCCGCAGCGCCGCCCAGCGGTCCGGGTCGGCGACCATCGCCGCGATGTGCGGCCCCGACCACTTGTAGGCGCTGGTGACCAGGAAGTCCGCGCCGAGCGAGGTCAGGTCGGTGGGGCCGTGCGGCACCGCGTGGACTCCGTCCACGCAGACCAGCGCGCCGGCCGCGTGCGCGGTCTTGGCGATCGCCGCGACGTCGGGCACCGTGCCGATGGCGTTGCTGCCGGCGGTCACCGCGACCAGCCGGGTGCGCTCGCCGACCAGGTCGGCGTACTGGCCCGCGGGCAGCTCGCCGGTCGCCGGGTCGAACTCGGCCCAGCGCACGGTTGCCCCGGCGGCCTCGGCCGCCTGCACCCACGGCCGGACGTTGGCGTCGTGGTCCAGCCGGGAGACGACCACCTCGTCGCCCGGCCGCCAGCCCGCGCCGAGGGTCCGGGCCAGGGTGTACGTCAGCGCCGTGGCGCTCGGCCCGAGCACCACCCCGTCGGGCTGGGCGCCGAGCAGGTCCGCCACCGCCGAGCGGGCGGCGGCGACCAGCTCCAGCGACCGCCGGCCGGGCTCGAAGGCGCTGCTCCGGTTGCCCGTCGCGGCCCGCATCGCGGCGGTGACCGCGTCGATCACGGGCTGGGCGGTCTGGGTGCCGCCGGCACCGTCGAAGTGGGCGAAGCCCTCGGTCAGCGCGGGGTAGGCGGCCCGGGTGCGGGCGATGTCGAACGGCATGGCGGGACCCTAACGCCCGCCGGAAACGATCACACGCCGGTGGCGGCGTGGCGATCGTCTCGTACCCTTGGCCCGGTGACGAACCGACACGTTTCCCCCGCACTGACCCCCGTCCGCCGCGCCGGCGGCCTGCTGGCCGGCCTCGCGCTCGGCGTCGCGCTGCTGGCCGGCTGCAGCTCCGAGGGCGCCTCCACCGACTGTGGGCTGGACGCCTGCACGGTCACCTTCGACCGGGGTGTCGAGGCCAGCGCCAGCATCCTCGGCGTCGAGGCCAAGCTGGTCGGCGTCCAGGGTGACCAGGTGACCGTGGAGGTGGCCGGGGAGCAGCTCTCGCTCACCACCGGCCAGCAGACCACCGAGGCCGGCGGCTTCCAGGTGAGCCTGGACAGCGTCACCGCCGACCAGGTCGCCATCCGGGTGGCCCGTAACCCCAACGGCTGACCGTCGGCCACCGACGGTGGTGGCCGACGTTTGGAGATCATGGCGGCGGGAGATTGTGCCGCCATGTCACTCACCCGGAACGCCGGCGCCACCGCCGCCCGGGCCGCCAACAGCCGGTGGCTCGAACTGTTGACCCGGGCCGGCTTCGTCGGCTACGGGATCCTGCACCTCCTCTTCGCCTGGCTCGCGCTCCAGATCGCCTTCGGTCACTCCGGTGAGGAGGGCAACCAGAACGGCGCCCTGCGCACCCTGGGTGCCCAGCCGCTCGGCAAGTTCCTGCTGGTGGCGATCGCGATCGGCCTGTTCGCCATGGCCATCTGGCAGGCGTTCGAGGCGGCCATCGGCCACCGGGGCCTGCGCGGCCGGGACCGCCTCTTCGAGCGGATCGCGTCCGTGCTGCGTACCGTCGTCTTCGGCTGGCTGGCCTGGACCGCCGTCAAGGTCTTCCAGGACGCCAGCGCCAACGCCGCCGACCAGCAGCAGGCGCTCACCGCGAAGCTGATGGCCGGCACCGGCGGCCGCTGGGTGGTCGGCCTGGCCGGCCTGGTGCTCGCCGCCGTCGGCGTCGGCATGATCGGGTACGGGCTGAAGAAGAAGTTCGAGCGCAATCTCAAAATCGGGCAGCTGACCCCGAGGGCGCACACTCTGGCCCGCCGCCTCGGCATGGCCGGGTACGCCGCCCGGGGCGCGGTCTTCGCCATCGCCGGCCTGCTGATCGTGGTGGCCGCGGTGAAGTACGACCCGGCGAAGGCCCGCGGCCTCGACGCCGCCCTGCGTACCCTGCGGGACCAGTCGTACGGGCCGGTGCTGCTCACCCTCGCGGCGCTCGGCATCGCCGCCTTCGGCATCTACTGCTTCCTCCAGTCCCGGTACCGGCGGGTCTGATCCTGGTCGATACGGGGGCCGTCGGGCATTATGGGCCCTTTGCCCGAGCATGCCCGGCTGGAGGGAGAGAGATCCGTGCAGAGTTACGTCGGAACGGCCGTTGCCGCGATCGCCGCGGCGGCGGCCGCTCTGCTGCTGGTCGAGGTGGTGCACCGGGTGGCCCGCCGGCTGGGCCGGCGCTCGGTGCTGATAACCGAGCTCACCGAGCACTCGCACCGCCCGTTCCAGGTGGCCGCGACCGTGTTCGCCGGGCAGCTCGCCGTCCGCTTCGGCACCCTGTACGCGGTCGGCAGCCCGTGGCGTCAGGTCGTCCTGCACGTCCTGGTGCTGGCCCTGATCGTCGCCGCGGCCTGGCTGGTCGCCTCGCTGCTGGTGGTGATCGAGGACACCGCGCTGGCCCGGTTCCGGGTGGACGTGCCGAACAACCGGCACGCCCGCCGGGTGCGGACCCAGGTGGTGATGCTCCGCCGGCTCACCATCGCGGTGATCGTCATCCTGACCGTGGGCGTCATGCTGATGACGTTCCCCGCGGTCCGGGGCATCGGCGCCGGCGTGCTGACCTCCGCCGGTGTGGCGGCCGCGGTCGCCGCGCTGGCCGCCCAGAGCCTGCTGGGCAACGTCTTCGCCGGCCTCCAGCTCGCCTTCAGCGACGCGGTACGCCTCGACGACGTGGTGGTGGTCGAGGGGGAGTGGGGCCGGATCGAGGAGCTGACCCTCAGCTACGTGGTGGTGCAGATCTGGGACGACCGGCGGTTGATCCTGCCCACCTCGTACTTCACCCGCACCCCGTTCCAGAACTGGACCCGTACCGAGGCGGCCGTGCTCGGCACCGCCGAGTTCGACGTGGACTGGGCGATCCCGGTCCAGGCGATGCGGGAGGAGCTACGCCGGCTCTGCGAGAGCACCGAGCTGTGGGACGGCCGGGTCTGCGTACTCCAGGTGACCGATGCCACCGGCGGCATGGTCAAGGTGCGGGCCCTGGTCAGCGCCGCCGACGCCGGCAGCCTGTGGGACCTGCGCTGCATGGTCCGCGAGCACCTGGCGGCCTGGGTACGCGACCAGCGCCCGGCCGCGCTGCCCCGGCTGCGTACCGAGGTGGGCGACGCCTCCGGCGCGCTGCCGTGGCAGGCGGTGCGGTCCCGGCGACCGGCCCCCCGGCTGCCCGACACCGACGTGCCCGACGACGCCCGGGTCTTCGGCGGCAGCGACGACGGCGAGGCCCGCAGCGAGGTCTTCGTCGGCCCCGAGGAGCCCGTCGACGCCCACCGCTGACCGGACCGCTCCCGGAGCGCCCGGTCGCCCCCGGCACCGGGGGCTCCCGCGCGTCCGCGGGCGGCGACCCCGGTGCCAGG
Source organism: Micromonospora sp. CB01531 (assembly GCF_001905095.1). GTDB lineage: Bacteria > Actinomycetota > Actinomycetes > Mycobacteriales > Micromonosporaceae > Micromonospora. The sequence continues at coordinate 28,328 of NZ_LWLS01000127.1, read as the reverse complement.
GGCAGCCACCGGGGCGTCGCCTCCGCGCAACACATTCCGCCCGCCGCGTTTGTCCGGCGCGTTTCGGGGGACCCGCGGCGCACGCCCCGGCTCGGGCTCGCCATCCCGGCGGCCCGACGTCCGATGGTGCACGGCCGGGCCGACCGGCCGTTCTCCGCGCAGGATTGACGGGCGGCGACTCCGGGCATACAGCGCGGGGATGATGAAAGGAGGACAGCATGGCTGACGTCGCGAGTCGCAGCACGTCCCGGAACGGGAGCGAGCCGTCCACCGCGGAGCTCATCCAGCGAGCCACCGAGCAGGTCTCCCGCCTGGTCCGGGACGAACTGGCGCTGGCCCGGGTGGAACTCACCCGCAAGGGCAAGCACGCCGGCATCGGGATCGGCCTGTTCGGCGGCGGCGGGGTGATGGCCCTCTACGGCGCGGGGGCGCTGGTCGCCACGGTGATCCTGGCGCTGGCGCTGGTCCTGCCCGCGTGGCTGGCCGCCCTGATCGTGGCGGTGGCGCTCTTCCTGCTCGCCGGGATTCTCGCCCTGGTCGGCAAGACGCAGGTCAGCCGTGCCGTCCCACCGGTGCCGGAGGCGACGGTCCGCAGTGTCCGGGCGGACGTCGACACCGTCGCCGCCGCGGTGAAGGACGGGAGACGGGGATGACCGGCAACGGACGCGGCGATGTGGAGGCGCTCCGTGAGGAGATCCGCCGCACGCGGGTGGAACTCGGTGAGACGATGGAGCTGCTGGCCGCCCGGGCCGACGTGAAGGCCCGGCTGCGGGAGTCTGCCGAGCAGGCGAAGGGGCGCGTGCGCGAGCAGGCCGCCCAGGCCGTGGCCCGGGTGCGCGGACAGGCGACGGCGAAGTCCCGGTTCGCCCGGGAGCAGGCGGCCGGAAAGGCCCGGATCGCCCGGGCCCGGGCGTCCGGGAAGGGCAGGGCGGTCGCGCCCTGGGCGGCCGTCGCGGCCGGCGCGGTGGCGACCGTGGTGGTGCTGCTGATCGTGCGCGGGAGGCGTAGGTGAGCAACAGGATCGGCAAGGTGGCGTACAAGCCCGTCGGGGTGCTGCTCGGGGTGGCCGCCGGTACGGTCGCCGGGGCCATCTTCCGGCAGGTCTGGCGGATCACGGCGGGCGAGGGCGACGCGCCGAGCGCCACCGACGAGGAGCGGGGCTGGGGCGAGATCCTGGCCGCCGCGGCGTTGCAGGGGGCCATCTTCGCGGTCGTCCACTCGGCGGTGGCCCGGGGCGGGGCGGTCGGCGTACGCCGGCTCACCGGCCACTGGCCCGACTGATCAGTTACGCACGGCAGGCCCTCTTTTCGCCAGCGCGGGAAGGGGGCCTTTCGCACGGCTCGCACCGCCCGGCCAGTGGACCTTTCACAACCGTCAGGTCACATGTCGGAGAATTTCGTCGGGTAGGCTGTGCAGAGTTTTTGCGTACGTGGTTTGCTGTCTCACGCTGTTGAGAGACGCGTGGGTTGAGAGAAGTCTCCTTCACCGGGGGCCGCCTCAGGCGCCGCTGCTCGAAAACGGCCAACCGGCCGCACGGCGTGCTCGGCCGCCAGTTTTAGAAGGAGATACACATGGCGCAGGGAACCGTGAAGTGGTTCAACGCTGACAAGGGCTTCGGCTTCATCACCGTCGACGGCGGGGGTGCTGACGTGTTCGTCCACTTCTCGGCCATCCAGACCAGCGGCTACCGCACGCTGGAGGAGAACCAGCGGGTGGAGTTCGAGATCGCCCAGGGTCAGAAGGGTCCGCAGGCCGAGCAGGTCCGCCCCCTCTGAGCGACCAGTTGCCGGCCGCGCCGGCCGGCACGAAGCCCCGCTTCCCGCTTCCGGGATGCGGGGCTTTCCGCATCTGGACGCGTTCCTCGGATTCAGGTACGCCGGCGCCGGGCCCGCAACCCGTACCAGAGCACGACGAGTCCGATCAGGACGACGATCGGGCCGATGACCACCCAGATCCGTTCGCCGGTCATCATGCTGCCGTCCACGTAGCCCAGTCCCTGCAGCGTCCAGACCGCACCCAGCACGACGGCCAGCAGCCCCACGGTGAGCCGGAACCAGCCCTTCATCGTTCCCCCTCCGACGACGCCCGCCCGACTCCAGGATGCCCGCCGGCGGCGGTCCGCGGCGACGCCGCGCCGACGCCGCCCACGGGCCGGGTCACCACCGCCCGTGCACCTGCGGCCGGATCAGCTCGTCGTAGGTCTCGCGGACGGCGGCCAGCTCCCCCTCGGCCAGCGGCGGCAGGTCGGCCGCGGCGGCGTTGCGCCGGGCCTGCTCGGCGTTGCGCGCGCCGGGGATGACCACGGTGACGCCGGGCTGGTCGAGGATCCAGCGGAGCGCGAACTGGGCCATCGTCCGGTCGGCGCCGACCAGCGGCGCGAGCCGGCGTACGGCGGCCAGGCCGAGGTCGTAGTCCACCCCGGAGAAGGTCTCGCCGACGTCGAACGACTCGCCGTGCCGGTTGAAGGTGCGGTGGTCGTTCGCGGGGAAGGTGGTGTGCTCGTCGTACCGCCCGGAGAGCAGGCCGCTGGCCAGCGGCACCCGGGCGATGATGCCGACCCCGGCCGCCGCGGCGGCGGGCAGCACCCGGTCCAGGGGCTTGTGCCGGACCGCGTTGAGGATGATCTGCACGCTGGCCACCCCGGGGCGGGCGATGGCGGTGAGCGCCTGGTCGCAGGTCTCGACGCTGACCCCGTACCCGGCGACGCGCTGCTCGGCGACCAGGGTGTCCAGCGCGTCGAAGACCCGGTCGTCGGCGAAGACCGCGGTGGGCGGGCAGTGCAGCTGCACCAGGTCGAGGGTGTCCACCCCGAGGTTGGCGCGGGACCGGTCGGTCCAGGTCCGGAAGTTGTCCAGGGTGTACGCCTCCGGCGTCTGCGGCACCCGCCGGCCCATCTTGGTGGCCACGGTCAGCCCGTGCCCGGGGCGCTCGCGCAGGAACCGGCCGATCAGCTGCTCGCTGCGGCCGTCGCCGTACACGTCGGCGGTGTCCAGGAAGGTGACCCCGGCGTCCACGGCGGCGGCGAGGACGGCCATCGCCGCGCTCTCGCTGACCTCACCCCAGTCGGCGCCGAGCTGCCAGGCGCCGAGTCCGACGATGCCCACCTGCCGGCCGAGCCGGTCGAAGCTGCGCTGTTCCACGCCGGAGAGCCTAGTGAGCGGCTTGCCGGTTCTCGCGGCGGGCCATAGGGTCTAACAAGACGTACGTACGGTTTGGAGGCCGTCATGTGGGATCCCAGCACCTACCTGCGCTATGGCGACGAGCGGTCCCGGCCGTTCCACGACCTGCTGGCCCGGGTCCCGGCGGAGCGGCCCCGCGCGGTCGTCGACCTCGGCTGCGGTCCGGGCACCTTGACCGCGACCCTCGCCGGCCGCTGGCCGGACAGCCGGATCTCCGGCCTGGACTCCTCCGCCGAGATGATCGCGCGGGCCCGCGCCCTGACCCGGGTCCGTAGCCTGGCTGCGGCCGGCACCCTGGCCGAACCGCTCACCTTCTCGGTCGGGGACGTGCGCTCCTGGCGGCCAGAGCCGGACGTCGACGTGGTCGTCTGCAACGCGGTGCTCCAGTGGGTGCCCGGCCACCAGGAACTGCTCGCCCGATGGGCCGCCGAGCTGCCGTCCGGCGCGTGGCTCGCGGCCCAGGTGCCCGGCAACTTCGCCGCCCCGTCGCACCGGTGGCTGCGCGAGGTGGCCGGGCACGACCGGTGGCGGGACACGCTCGCCCCGCTGCTACGCGAGGCGCCCGTCGACGACCCGGTCGACTACGCCGCGCTGCTGGCCGGTGCGGGCTGCGCGGTCGACGCCTGGGAAACTACCTACGTGCACCTGCTTCCCGCCGCCGCGGGCGCGGACCACCCGGTGCTGAGCTGGATGGAGGGGACGGCGCTGCGCCCGGTCCGGGCCGCGCTCGACGCCGCCGGCTGGGCCGACTTCCGTGCCGAGCTCGGGGTGCGGCTCGCGCAGGCGTACCCGGTGCGGCAGGGTCAGGTGTACTTCCCGTTCCGCCGGATCTTCGTGGTCGCCCGTACCGGCGCCCGCGGCGAGGAGAATCTGTGACCGACCTGCCCACGTTCATCGCCGGACTGCCCAAGGTGGAGCTGCACGTGCACCACGTCGGCTCCGCCTCCCCCCGGATCGTCGCCGAGCTGGCTGCCCGGCACGAGGGACGCAGCCCGGTCCCGGCCGACCCGGATCGGCTCGCCGACTACTTCGCCTTCCGCGACTTCGCTCACTTCGTCGAGGTCTACCTCAGCGTCGTGGACCTGATCCGCGATCCCGAGGACGTCTGGATCCTGACCCATGAGGTGGCCCGCGAACTGGCCCGGCAGCAGGTTCGGTACGCCGAGCTGACCGTCACGCCGTACTCGCACGTGCGGCGGGGGATTCCGGCACCGGCGTTCTGCGAGGCGATCGAGGACGCCCGCAAGCGGGCCGAGGCGGACTTCGGCATCGCGCTGCGTTGGTGCTTCGACATCCCGGGGGAGGCGGGGCTGCCGGCCGCCGAGGAGACCCTGCGGATCGCGCTGGAGCAGCGGCCGGACGGGTTGATCAGCTTCGGCCTGGGCGGGCCGGAGATCGGGGTGCCGCGGCCGCAGTTCAAGCCGTACTTCGACCAGGCGCGGGCGGCCGGGCTGCGCTCGGTGCCGCACGCCGGCGAGACCACCGGCCCGGAGACCGTCTGGGACGCGCTGCGGGAGCTGGGCGCGGAGCGGATCGGCCACGGCGTCTCCGCCGCGCTCGACCCGGAGCTGCTCACCTACCTGGCCGAGCGGCAGATCCCGTTGGAGGTGTGCCCCACCTCCAACGTCCGCACCCGGGCGGTGGCGAGCATCGAGGAGCACCCGCTGCCGCAGTTCGTCGAGGCCGGGGTGCTGGTCACCGTCAACTCCGACGACCCGCCGATGTTCGGCACCACCCTCAACGACGAGTACGCGGTCGCCGCCCGGCTGCTGCACCTCGGCCCGGACGGGCTCGCCGCGCTGGCCCGTAACGCGGTCACCGCCGCGTTCCTGGAGCCCACCGAGCAGGCCCGGATCGGCGGCGAGATCGACGCGTACCTGGCGACCACGGTGCGCTGAGCGCACCGGCCGCGGTCAGGCCAGGCCGGGATGCGGTGCGAGGCGACGGGGGGGTGGCGCGCGACGGGAGCGGATGTGGGGGGACCGACTCCCGCCGCGCGCACGGCCCCACCGGCCGGATGGTGTGACGGGGCGTCCCGGCCGACGGAACTGATGGGTTCGGCTTCTGATCCTGGCAGCTCACGAGGGCAAGTCGACCGCCGTTAATCCAGTCCTAAGGAAGACTTGCGCCGGCGCACAACCAGCGCCTCAGCGCGGGCGCCGCCAGCGGCGGCCGGTCTTCTGCTCCCGGGCGTCCCGCGCCATCCGCCCCACCAGGCCGAACCGGTTGACCGGCCGGGGCGTCGCCTCCGGGTCGGCGAGCAGCATCACCACGCTGGCCCCGCCGAGCCGGGCCCGGTCGATGCTGACCGACCCGTTGGCCTGCAGCGCCACCCGCTTGGCGATGTCCAGCCCCAGGCCGGTGGAGCCCTGGTCGCTGGCGCCCCGGCGCAGCGCCCGGTCGGGGTTGGCGATGCCCGGGCCGGCGTCGTCGATGCGGAGCGCCACCCACCCGTCCCGCCGGCTGACCGCCACCTCGAAGGCGGTGCCCTGTGGGGTGTAGCGGAAGACGTTGCCGATCACCGCGTCGAGCGCGGCGGCCAGCTCGGCCCGGGGCACCGGGACCGGGATGCGCAGCTGCGCCCCGACCACCCGGTGCGGGCGGTTCTGGTCGCCGGCCAGCGCCGCCCAGAAGACCATCCGGTCCCGGACCACCTCGCTGGCGTCGCAGGTGGCCGGGCCGGTCTCCTGGCTGACCGCCTTGCGGGTCGTCTTGATCAGCTGGTCGACCTCGCCCTCCAGCGTGGCGATCGCCTGGCGGATCCGCCGGATGCCCCGGCGGCGGTCCAGCTCCGCCGCGCTGAACGTGCCGATGCTGGTGTCGTCGGACTCCAGCGCCTCGGCGTCCAGTCGCAGCGCGGTCAGCGGGGTACGCAGCCGGTGGGACAGGTCGGCGACGAGTTCGCGCTCGTCGGCGCGGAGCGCGACCAGGCGCTCCGCCATCCGGTTGAACGCGTGCCCGGCCTCGGCCAGCTCCCGCGGGCCGGTCGGGTCGATCCGTGCCCCGAGGTCACCGTCGCCGACCGCGAGCGCCGCCTTGACCAGTTCGCCGGTGGCATCCACCGCGCGGGCGGCCACCCGGTCGACCACGATCACCGCGGCCCCGACCAGCGCCACGGCCACCGCGAACAGCAGCAGCCACCGCTCGACGGAGCCCTCGTCGAGCACCGTCTCGGGGACGAAGACCTCCACCACGGCGATCTTGTCGCCGAGCACCACCGGGTCCAGCCGCAGCACGCCGCCGGGCACGTCGATGACCACCGAGCGGCGTCCGGTGCCGGCCCGGTCCAGCGCCGTGGCGTCGGCCCGGCCGCCGGACTCGTCCACGCCGATCCCGTGTACGACCGGCCGTGGCGTGCGCTCGTCGCCGGCCGCGGCCACCGCCCGCCGGACCACCTCCGGGTCGGTGCTGGCCGCGAGCGCGCCGGTGACCAGGGCGCTGCGCCGGGCCGCGTCGGCCAGCTTGTCGTCGCGCGCCTGGTCGCCGAGGGTGATCCCGAGCGGAATGAGGAAGGCGAGCGCGACGAGGCAGCACATGCCGGCCGTGAGCCAGGCCAGCGCCGGCCTCAGTCCGGCGCCACCAGCCGGAAGCCGACCCCCCGCACGGTGCGCAGGTAGCGCGGCTTCGCTGCGGATTCGCCCATTTTGCGGCGCAGCCAGTATAGATGAACGTCGATGGTCTGGTCCTCGCCGACCGAGGGCTGCCGCCATACCTCCTCCAAGAGTTCGCGCCGGGACACTACCCGGCCGGGACGCGCGGCGAGATACGCCAGCAGGTCGAACTCCTTACGGGTCAGGGCCAGCGGCTCCCCGTCCAGCACCGCACTGCGCTCGCCGACGTCCACCCGCAGGCCACCCACCGTGTGCACGGCCGGCTGGACGGTACGGCTGGCCCGGCCCGCCCGGCGGAGCACCGTGGTGATTCGGGCGTCCAGATGGGCGCCGGTGAACGGCTTGACCATGTAGTCGTCGGCGCCCGCCCGCAGCAGGCGTACCACGGACTGCTCGTCGTCCCGCGCGGTGGCGATGATGATCGGCACGTCGGTGATCCCGCGCAGCATCCGCAGCGCGTCCGAGCCGTCCAGATCGGGCAGGCCGAGATCGAGCACGACCAGGTCGGGTGTCTCGGCGGCGACCCGGCGCAGTGCGTCCAGCGCCGTGCCGACGGCGTGCACGGCGTGCCCCCGATCGGCGAGGGAACGCAGCATGGCGCCGCGTACGACGTGATCGTCTTCGACCAGGAGGACGGTTGCCACGTCAGCACCGTACTCGGCGTGGCAAGTTGATCGCGTTGCGGCGCATCTGGGAACCGGGCAAGCTGGGACGACGATGACGTTCACCCTCTTCCCCGACACCCGCCTGGCGCTCGCCCGCGACGCCCTCGCCGGCCTGTCGGTCGGTGACGCCCTCGGCTCCCAGTTCTTCGTCCCCGGCCGGCACCCCGCGGACCTCGCCGCCGGCCGGCTGCCCGCGCCGCCGTGGTCCTGGACCGACGACACTGAGATGGCCTGTTCCGTGGTGGCCGCGCTGGGCGGTACCGGGCGGATCGACCCGGACGCGCTGGCGCTCGCCTTCGCCGAGCACTGCGAGCCGTACCGCGGTTACGGTCCGGGCGCGGTGACCATCCTGCGGCTGATCCGCACCGGTACGCCCTGGCCGGTGGCCGCCGCGTCCGCGTTCGACGGGCAGGGCTCCTGCGGCAACGGCGCCGCCATGCGGGTCGCCCCGCTCGGCGCCTGGTACGCCGACTCGATCCGCCGCGCCGCCGACCAGGCCCGCGCCTCCGCCGAGGTGACGCACGCCCACCCGGAGGGGATCGCCGGGGCGGTCGCGGTGGCGGTGGCCGCCTCGCTGGCCGCCCGGGCCCGGCTCGACGGGGACCGCCCCGAACCGGCCCGGCTGCTCAATGCGGTGGCCGGCGCCCTCGATCCGGCCGGCGAGGTGCACCGGGGCGTACGCCGGGCCGCCAAGCTGCTCGGCCAGTCGGCCGCCGCGGTGGTCGACGCGCTCGGCAACGGCTCCCGGGTCACCGCGCAGGACACCGTCCCGTTCACCCTCTGGGTCGCCGCCACCCACCTCGGCGACTACCCGACCGCGATCCGGGTCTGCGTCGAGGCGGGCGGGGACGTGGACACCACGGCGGCGATCGTCGGCGGGGTGGTCGCCGCGTACACCGGGATCGGCACGCCGGGCGGGGTACCGGACGGCTGGCTCGCCGCCCGCGAACCCCTGCCCGACTGGCTCCCCGCCCACACCTGACCTCACCCGCACCCACCACCGCCACAAGATCCGCGCCTGGCGCCCATCCGGCCCGCGCAAGGTTCGCCCACTTTCGCGCCCGGCGGCGGAAAGGTTCAACGCGGAGGCCGAACTCGTCCGGTCACGGATCGGGACAGCGCGGCGTCGCCGACGGTGCGGAAAGGGCGACCGATAGCATCGCAGGGGCCGGTACCCGGCACATTCGAACCCATCGACGACAGGAGTCACCGTGTCCGCACCCCGTACCCCCGTCGTGGCCGACCCCGTCGTCGTCGCCGCCGGGACGACGGCGGCCGACGCGGTGGCGGCGGCCGGGCTGCCCACCACGGGCCCGAAGGCGATCGTGGTGGTCCGCGACCCCCAGGGCGTGCTGCGTGACCTGGACTGGAAGCCGGCGGAGGAGACCGCCGTCGAGCCGGTGAGCCTCGACTCGCCGGACGGGCTGAACGTGCTGCGCCACTCGACCGCGCACGTGCTCGCCCAGGCGGTGCAGGACGTCTTCCCGGAGGCCAAGCTCGGCATCGGGCCGCCGATCGAGAACGGCTTCTACTACGACTTCCAGGTCGACAAGCCGTTCCAGCCGGACGACCTGGCCAAGCTCGAGAAGCGGATGCAGGAGATCGTCAAGTCCGGGCAGCGGTTCCGTCGGCGCCGCTTCAACAGTCTCGACGAGGCCCGGGCCGAGCTGGCCAACGAGCCGTTCAAGCTGGAGCTGATCGACGTCAAGGGGGAGGGGCTCGACTCCTCGCAGGTGATGGAGGTGGGCGGCGGCGAGCTGACCATCTACGACAACCTCGCCGCCGCCGAGGACAAGGTCTGCTGGTCGGACCTGTGCCGCGGCCCGCACCTGCCGAACACCCGACTGATCGGCGCGTTCAAGCTGATGCGCTCGGCCGCCGCGTACTGGCGCGGCTCGGAGCAGAACCCGCAGCTGCAGCGGGTGTACGGCACCGCGTGGCCGACCCGGGACGAGCTCAAGGCGTATCTGAAGCTGCTGGAGGAGGCCGCCCGGCGCGACCACCGCAAGCTCGGCGCGGACCTGGACCTGTTCAGCTTCCCCGACGAGATCGGCTCGGGCCTGGCGGTCTTCCACCCGAAGGGCGGCATCATCCGGCGGGAGCTGGAGAACTACTCGCGTCGCCGGCACGAGGCGGCCGGGTACGAGTTCGTCAACAGCCCGCACATCACCAAGGCGCAGCTCTTCGAGACCTCCGGTCACCTGCCCTACTACGCCGACACGATGTTCCCGCCCATGCAGCTGGAGGGCGCGGACTACTACCTCAAGGCCATGAACTGCCCGATGCACAACCTGATCTTCAGGGCGCGCGGGCGGTCGTACCGGGAGCTGCCGCTGCGGCTCTTCGAGTTCGGCACGGTCTACCGGTACGAGAAGTCCGGCGTGGTGCACGGCCTGACCCGGGTCCGCGGCCTGACCCAGGACGACTCGCACATCTACTGCACCCGCGAGCAGATGCCGGGCGAGCTGACCACCCTGCTCACCTTCGTGCTCGACCTGCTGCGCGACTACGGCCTGGACGACTTCTACCTGGAGCTGTCCACCCGGGACGACTCGCCGAAGTTCATCGGCTCGGACGAGGACTGGGCGGAGGCCACGGAGGCCCTGCGCAGCGCTGCCGAGGCCTCCGGGCTGGACCTGGTGCCGGATCCGGGCGGCGCGGCCTTCTACGGCCCGAAGATCTCGGTGCAGGCCAAGGACGCGATCGGCCGCACCTGGCAGATGTCCACCATCCAGGTCGACTTCAACCAGCCGGAGCGGTTCGGGCTGGAGTACCAGGCGGCGGACGGCAGCCGGCAGCGGCCGGTGATGATCCACCGGGCCCTCTTCGGCTCGATCGAGCGCTTCTTCGGCGTGCTCACCGAGCACTACGCGGGCGCCTTCCCGGCCTGGCTGGCCCCGGTGCAGGTGATCGGCATCCCGATCCGCGAGGAGCACACCGACTACCTGCACGGCTTCGTGGCCGCGCTGCGCGCCGAGGGGATCCGCGCCCAGGTGGACACCGGCACCGACCGGATGCAGAAGAAGATCCGCAACGCGCAGCAGCAGAAGATTCCGTTCATGGTGATCGCCGGTGACGACGACGTGGCCGCCGGCACGGTCTCGTTCCGCTACCGGGACGGCTCGCAGCGTAACGGTGTGCCGATGGTCGAGGCGGTGACCCACGTGCTCGACGTGGTCAACTCCCGCACCAACTCCGGCCCGTCGGCGGAGAGCTGATCACCGGCCCGGCGGCGGCTGGGCGTGACGTGCCGCGAATGGCGGAGTCCCGATGCCGGGGCACCGCCATTCGCCGCGTCTGGTGCTCGGCACCGGCGACCAGGCACCCGGGCTGATCGGGGTGCGGTGACCGTAGGATCGGCGCTGTGACTGGGGCGGATCGGCACTTCGAGAACGGCACCGACAATGGTCTGGCGGACGGGCTGGAACGGCTCTGGACGCCGCACCGGATGACCTACATCTCGGGCGAGGACCGGCCCGAGGGCGGCTACGAGAAGCCCGCCGGCTGCCCGTTCTGCCTGGCCCCCGGCCTGCCGCCGGACGAGAGCCTGGTGGTCGCCCGGGGCGAGCACGTCTTCGTGGTGCTCAATCTCTACCCGTACAACCCGGGGCACCTGCTGGTCTGCCCCTACCGGCACGTGGCCGACTACACCGAGCTGGACGCGCCGGAGACCGCCGAGCTGGCGGCGTTCACCAAGGACGCCATGCGGGTGGTCCGCCACGTCTCCAACGCGCACGGCTTCAACCTGGGCCTGAACCAGGGCGGGGTGGCCGGCGCCGGTATCGCCGCCCACCTGCACCAGCACGTGGTGCCGCGGTGGGGCGGGGACGCGAACTTCATGCCGGTCATCGGCCGGACGAAGGTGCTGCCCCAGCTGCTCGCCGACACCCGCGACCTGCTCGCCAAGGCCTGGCCCGCCTGATCCGGAGCGCGGCCGGCCGACGGGTGTGGCGGCCCGCGCGCCGGTGCGGCTGGGGCCGGTCGGTAACGGCCGTCAGCGTGTCCGGCCGCGGGCGCGGCGCGGCCGGCGACGCGTACTGGTGGCCGTCCGCTCGGCCGCCTCGGCCCGGTCGGTGGCGACCGCGGCGCGGACGGTGAGCTGGCGCAGCCGCCGCTCCACCATCCGGTCGCCGTGCCGGGCGATCCAGACGCAGACCGCGGCCAGCGGCAGCTCGACCAGTGCGGCCAGCAGCACCGACAGCGCCAGGTCCGGCCCGGCGGGGGTGGTGATGACGTCGAACCAGGCGTCCACCACCAGCATGGTCGCGGTGGCGCTGACCGCCAGGCCGACCTGCCGGTGCCCCCGGTACGCCTGTACCGCCGTCAACGCCAGCATCACCATCAGCCCCAGGTCGAAGCCCACCCAGGCGGCCCGGTAGTGCACGATGACGGCGTGCCGGGGCAGCGTCAGGGCCAGGTAGCCGATCCAGGGCAGGGTGAGCAGCGCCAGCACCGCGAAGGTGGGTGCCACCCAGCGGGGCGCCGGTGGTACGTCTGTCGCCCGATGGACCTGTTCCGCCGCCGTGCCCATGGTTCCTCCAGGCCGCGGTAGTGCCTCGACGCCAAGATCGGCAAACGCCGGGCGCCTCCCTTCGACAGTACGATCTCCCGCATGGCATTGCTGCACCGCGCGGAACTGCGCCCGTCGAAGCTCGACCTGCTCGCCGCCTGGCTGCCCGGCCGCCCGTGGTTCGCGGGCACGGCGGGCGCCGACGTCACCCGGGTGGCGACCTACCGCTTCGACGACCCGGCCGGCGAGGTCGGGATCGAGACCCTGCTCGTCCGGGCCGGGGACGGGCCCGTCCTGCAGGTGCCGCTCACCTACCGGGGTGCGCCGCTGGCCGGTGCCGACGGCTGGCTGGTCGGCACCACCGAGCACTCCGTGCTGGGCCCCCGCTGGGTGTACGACGCCTGCGCCGACCCGGTCTACCCGCCGGCCCTGGCCGCCGCCGTCCTGACCGGCGCCGGGCCGGCGGAGGAGTACTTCGAGGTGGACGGGCGCCGGGAGGTCCGCCCGCCGAGCATGACCGTCACCGGCGGCCGGGCCGGCGCGGGCGCACCGCCGGTGGTCGGCGCGCCCCGGGAGGTGGTCGACGGCGACCTCACGCTGATCCGGGCCGACCCGGTCGAGCTGGCCGTCATCCGGCGGCCGGTACCCGGCGAGGCCCCCGCCGACGCCTGCCTGACCGGTGCCTGGCCGGGGCAGGCCACCCCGCTCGTGCTGGCCTACGCCGTGCCCCGCTGACCGTCCGCCGTGCCCGGGCACCCTCGGTGACGTTCCCGCCGCCGCCCTGACGGACCCCGCGCACCTCGCCGCGCCGCCGGGATGGCCGCCGATTGCCGGGAAGTGTGGCTCTACAGCCCGGGAGGCCACACTTCCCGCGAAAGTGCGCGCACGGCGCGCCGGTGACCCCGGGGGATCAGGAGCGGGCGGTGTGCTCCTTGCGGACCTGCTCGGCGAGGTGCGCGGGCATCGGCTCGTACCGGGCGAACTCCCGCCGGAAGGTGCCGGTGCCGGCGGTCATCGAGCGCAGCTCGACCGCGTACCGGAGCAGCTCGGTGGCGGGCACCTCGGCACGGACCAGCGTCCGCCCCTCGGCGTCCGGGTCCGGTTCGGTGCCCAGCACCCGGCCGCGCCGGCCGGAGAGGTCGCCCATCACCGCGCCCACCGACGAGTCGGGTACCCGGATGGTCACCTCGTCGACCGGCTCCAGCAGCGTCGGCTGCCCCTTCTCGGCGGCGTCGCGCAGGGCCAGGCCGCCGGCGGTCTGGAACGCGGCGTCGGAGGAGTCGACGCTGTGCGCCTTGCCGTCGAAGAGGGTCACCCGCAGGTCCACCACCGGGCAGCCGGCGACCAGGCCGCGCTCCATCTGCGCCCGGACGCCCTTCTCCACCGACGGGATGTAGTTGTGCGGGACCGCGCCGCCGACCACCTTGTCCACGAACTCGAAGCCGCCGCCGCGGGGCAGCGGCTCCACCTCGATGTCGCAGACGGCGTACTGGCCGTGGCCGCCGGACTGCTTGACGTGCCGCCCGTGCCCACGAGCGGCGCTGGTGAACGTCTCGCGCAGTGCCACCCGGACCGGTTCGGTCTCCAGCTCCACCCCGCCGGCGCGCAGCCGGTCGAGCACCACGTCGGCGTGCGCCTCGCCCATGCACCAGAGCACCAGCTGGTGGGTCTCCGGATTGCGCTCCAGCCGCAGCGTCGGGTCGCCGGCCACCAGCCGGGCCAGGTTGCGGGCCAGGGCGTCCTCGTCGGCCCGGCTCTTCGCCACGATCGCCACCGGCAGCAGCGGCTCGGGCATCTCCCACGGGGCGATGAGCAGCGGCTCCTCCTTGGCGGAGATGGTGTCGCCGGTCTCCGCGCTGCCCGACTTGGTGATCGCGCAGAGGTCCCCGGCGACCGCGGCGGGCACCTCGCGCAGCGTCGCGCCGAGCGGGCTGTAGAGGTGGCCGACCCGCTCGTCGGCGTCGTGGTCGGCGTGGCCCCGCTCGGCCATGCCGTGCCCCGACACGTGGATCACCTGGTCGGGGCGGAGGGTGCCGGAGAAGACCCGGACCAGGGAGACCCGCCCGACGTGCCGGTCGACGGTGGTCTTGACCACCTCGGCGACCAGCGGGCCGTCCGGGTCGCAGGCCAGTGGCGGCCGCGGCGAGCCATCCACCCCGGTGACCGCCGGCAGCTCGTGCTCCAGCGGCGACGGGAACGCCGCCACAAGGCCGTCGAGCAGCACGTCCAGGCCGACGCCGGTCTCCGCGCAGACCGGCACCACCGGGTAGAAGTGGCCCCGGGCCACCGCCGTCTCCAGGTCGGTGATGAGCACCTCGGTGTCGATCTCCTCGCCACCGAGGTAGCGGTCCATCAGGGTCTCGTCCTCGCTCTCCGCGATGATCCCCTCGATCAGCTCGTTGCGGGCCTCCTGGATGGCCGGCAGGTGCTCCGGATCCGGCTCCCGCACGGTGGCCGGCGACCCGTTCGAATAGTCGAAGACCCGTCGGGTGATTAGCCCCATCAGGCCGACGACCGACACGCCGTCGTCGCCGAGCATCGGCAGGTAGAGCGGGAGCACGTTGTCGCCGAAGACGCGCTGGCAGAGCGCCACCGCCTCGTCGAAGTCGGCGCGCGGGTGGTCCAGCCGGCTGACCGCCACGGCGCGGGGCATGTCCACCGCGGCGCACTCCTCCCAGAGCGCGGCGGTGGCGGCGTCCATCCCGTCGACGGCGGAGACCACGAAGAGCGCGGCGTCGGCGGCCCGCAGCCCCGCGCGCAGCTCGCCGACGAAGTCGGCGTACCCGGGGGTGTCCAGGAGGTTGACCTTGACGTCGCGGTGGAGCAGCGGGGCGCAGCACAGGCTCACCGAGCGCTGCTGGCGGACGGCGGCGGGATCGTGGTCGCAGACCGTGGTGCCGTCGGTGACGGTGCCGGCCCGGCCGATCGTGCCGCTGGCCGCGAGCAGGGCCTCGACCAGTGTGGTCTTGCCCGTTCCCGAGTGCCCGACCAGCACCACGTTGCGAACCCTGCCGGGCTCGGTCACCACCGGCGCGCCGCCGGTGACACCCTTCTCCTGATTTTTCTGCGCCATCGCGGCGCACCTCCCTCAGCCGGTGGTGGGTGGCGACCGCCGCGCGCGACGGGGAAGCGGGCCCGAGCGGGTACCGCGGCGATATCCTCCGGTGGTCTCCTGGACGACGGGTTCTCGGACGGAGGGACGGTGAGCTGGCTCACCTCCCTCGCTCGATCTCACACCCGATGCCGACCCGGCACAAGCCTGCCTGGCGGGTCGGGACGACCAGCCGTGTCGTGCGCGGCCGCCGGCCGTTATCGTGGGACCGCCATGGCGAAGATCTTCCAAGTGACGGCCCGGGCGGGCATGACCCGCGTCGTGGAGCCGGTCGCGCGCGGGTTGCTCCGCGCGGGCGTGTCCCCCAACGCGGTCACCGTGACCGGCACCCTCGGCGTGCTCGTCGGCGCGCTCGGCTTCGGCGCCCGCGGCCAGCTGGTCGCCGGTGCGCTGATCGTCACGGTCTTCGCGCTCACCGACCTGCTCGACGGCACGATGGCCCGGATGAGCGGTGGCTCCACCCGGTTCGGGGCCTTCCTCGACTCGAGCATGGACCGGATCGCCGACAGCGCGGTCTTCGGCGCGGTCGCGTACTGGCTGGCCACCCAGCACCACTACTCGGGGGTGGCGGCGGCGCTGCTCTGCCTGGCCGCCGGGGGGCTGGTGTCGTACGTCAAGGCCCGCGCCGAGGGCCTGGGCATGACCGCCAACGTGGGCATCGCCGAGCGCACCGAGCGGCTGCTGATCGTCGGGGTGGGCGGCCTGCTCACCGGCCTCGGCGTCACACCGGCGCTGCCGATCGCGCTCTGGCTGCTCGCCGCGGTCTCGATCTTCACGGTCGGGCAGCGCATGGTCCACGTGTACCGGCAGGCGCAGCAGGTCGGCCACGAGTGAACCTCACCGAGCTGGGCCTCGTCGCCGGCTGGCGGGTGGCCCGGGCGCTGCCCCGGCCGGTGGTCGCCGCCGCCTTCCGGGCGGGCGCCGATCGCGCGCACCGCAGGGGCGGCGGGAGTACGGCCCGACTCCGCGCCAACCTGCGCCGGGTGGTCGGCCCGGAGGTGAGCGAGGCAGAGCTGGACGAGCTGGTCCGGGCCGGCCTGCGGTCGTACGCCCGGTACTGGATGGAGGCGTTCCGGCTGCCCGCCCTGAGCCGTCGGGAGATCCTCGCCGGGTTCCGCCTCGAGGGCGCGGACATGCTCGGCGCCGACGTGGCGTCCGGCCGGGGCGCGGTGATCGCGCTGCCGCACGCCGGCAACTGGGACGCCGCGGGCGCCTGGGTGGCCGCCACCGGCTGGCCGATCACCACGGTGGCCGAGCGGCTCAAGCCGGAGGCCGTCTACGAGCGGTTCCTGGCCTTCCGGCAGGGCCTCGGCATGGAGATCCTGCCCACCCGGGGCGGCGACCGGCCGGCGTTCGACGTGCTGCTGGACCGGGTGCGGGCGGGCGCGGTGGTGCCGCTGCTGGCCGACCGGGACCTCTCCGCCCGCGGGGTGGAGGTGGACTTCTTCGGCGCCCGGACCCGCATGCCGGCCGGCCCGGCCCTGTTGGCGATCCGGACCGGGGCGCCGCTGTACGTGACGTCGATGTGGTACGAGCCGGAGATCGCCTGCGGAGCCCTGGCCCGGTTGGAGCTGCCCGATCCGGACAGCGGCCCGCTGGACGAGCGGGTCCGCCTGCTGACCCAACGGATTGCCGACGGTCTGGCGGCGGGCATCGCCCGGCATCCGGAAGACTGGCACATGTTGCAGCGGATGTGGCTGGACCAGCGCGCGACGGCCGACGGCGGCACGGGCGCCCCGGCAACGCCGCCGGCCAGCGCCGGGACCATCTGAGGGAGCGGGCGCAAATGCGGATCGGCATCGTGTGCCCCTACTCCTTCGACGTCCCGGGCGGAGTGCAGAACCACGTCATGGACCTGGCCGAGGCGCTGATCGGGCTGGGGCACGAGGTGAGCGTCCTGGCCCCGGCCGACGAGGACTCGCCGCTGCCGCCGTACGTGGTGCCGGCCGGCCGGGCGGTGCCGCTGCCGTACAACGGCTCGGTCGCCCGGATCGCGTTCGGCCCGGTCTCCACCGCGCGGGTGCGGCGCTGGATCACCCGGGGCGACTTCGACGTGCTGCACGTGCACGAGCCGCTGACCCCCAGCCTGTCGATGCTGGCCGTGCTCTGCGCGCGCGGCCCGGTGGTGGCCACCTTCCACACCGCGATGACCCGCTCCCGGGTGCTCTCGGCGGCCCAGGGGGTGCTGCAGATCCTGCTGGAGCGGATCACCGCCCGGATCGCGGTCAGCGCCCTGGCCCGCAAGGTGCAGGTCGAGCACATGGACGGCGGCGCGGTGGAGATCCCCAACGGGGTGGCGGTGGCGAAGTTCGCCGGCGTCGAGCCGCTGCCCGGCTGGCCGGGGGAGTGCGGGCCGGGCACCGGCGGGACGCTCGGTTTCCTGGGCCGGTTCACCGAGCCCCGCAAGGGCTTCCCGATCCTGCGGGACGCCTTCGTCGCGCTCGCCCCGCACCGGCCCGGGCTGCGTCTGCTGGTGGCCGGGCCGGGCGACCCGGACGACCTCTACGGGCAGTTCCCGGCCGAACTGCGGGACCGGGTGAGCTTCCTCGGCCGGGTCTCGGAGGCGGACAAACCTCGCATGCTGCGCAGCCTCCACCTCTACGTGGCGCCGAACACCGGCGGGGAGTCGTTCGGGATGATCCTCACCGAGGCGCTCGCCGCCGGCACCACCGTGGTGGCCAGCGACCTCGACGCCTTCCGTCGGGTGCTGGACGGCGGGCGGGCCGGGCAGCTGTTCCCGACCGGCGACGCGGCGGCGCTGCGCACCGCCCTGGCCGAGCTGCTCGACGACGCGGACCGGCGGGCGGCGCTGACCGCCTGCGGCGAGCAGGTCGTGGCGAGCTTCGACTGGCCCGTGGTTGCCCGCCGGGTTGTGGAGGTATACGCAGCGGCGATCGAGGCCACCGACGGCCGGGTGATGGACCAGGAGTGGGTGGGGCTGGGCTGAGCCCGGTGGCCGGTGAGGTCGATGTGACGAGCGCGCCCGTTGGCCGCGCCGGTTCGGACGGGAACGGAGCAGCACTACGATGCCGGGCATGTGGTGGGTGGTGGGCACGGTCCTGGCCGTCGGGCTCGTCGCGGCGTACCTGATCTGGACGGCCGGCCGGGTCGAGCGGCTGCAGGCCCGCGCGGAGTCCGCGACCCGGGCGCTCGACGCCCACCTGCTGCGCCGCGCGGCCGCCGCTGCCGTGCTGGCCGAGCGGCGCTACGGCGTGGAGCTGTACGCGGCCGCCCGGATCGCCCTGGACGCCGTGCCCGAGGAGCGGGAGGCCGCCGAGAACGACCTCACCCGGCAGCTGCGCGCGGTCGAGCTGGACCCGGACGACCCGGCCGGCGAGGCGGTGATCGCGGCCAGCCGGCGGTTGGCCCTGGCCCGGCAGGTGCACACCGACCTAGTCCGGGACGCCCGGGCGGCCCGCGGCCGCCCCCTGGTACGCCTGTTCCGGATGGGGCGCCGGCACGACTGGCCGCAGTACTTCGACATCGACGACCCCACCGTCACCACCCGGGCCGACGTCACCACGGGCTGACCGTCCCGGTCCCCGCACCCTGCGCCCACCAGGCGTGACGGCGACCACAGAGCAGGCCACCATGGGTCTGATTGGCTGTCGGATCGGCGTTGACCCCGTCGTAGCATTTTTTCGCAGCCACCCCCGAGCACGCCCAAGGAGCGATGACCCGTGCCCGAATCCACCTCCCCGAACACCAACGCCACCCCCGTCGTCGGCACCGCCCGCGTCAAGCGGGGCATGGCCGAGATGCTCAAGGGCGGCGTGATCATGGACGTGGTCACCCCCGAGCAGGCCAAGATCGCCGAGGACGCCGGCGCGGTCGCCGTCATGGCGCTGGAGCGGGTGCCCGCCGACATCCGCGCGCAGGGCGGCGTGTCCCGGATGAGCGACCCGGACATGATCGACGGCATCATCAACGCCGTCTCGATCCCGGTCATGGCCAAGGCCCGGATCGGCCACTTCGTCGAGGCGCAGGTCCTGCAGTCCCTCGGCGTGGACTACATCGACGAGTCCGAGGTGCTGACCCCGGCCGACTACGAGAACCACATCGACAAGTGGGCCTTCACCGTCCCCTTCGTCTGCGGCGCGACCAACCTGGGCGAGGCGCTGCGCCGGATCACCGAGGGCGCGGCCATGATCCGCTCGAAGGGCGAGGCCGGCACCGGTGACGTCTCGAACGCCACCACCCACATGCGCAAGATCCGCAAGGAGATCCGCCGCCTCCAGTCGCTGCCGGCCGACGAACTGTTCGTCGCCGCCAAGGAACTCCAGGCGCCGTACGAGCTGGTCAAGGAGGTCGCCGAGACCGGCAAGCTGCCAGTGGTGCTGTTCACCGCGGGTGGCATCGCCACCCCGGCCGACGCGGCCATGATGATGCAGCTCGGCGCCGAGGGCGTCTTCGTCGGCTCGGGCATCTTCAAGTCGGGCAACCCGGCCCAGCGTGCCGCCGCGATCGTGAAGGCCACCACCTTCCACGACGACCCGGACGTGCTGGCCAAGGTCTCCCGCGGCCTGGGCGAGGCGATGGTGGGCATCAACGTCGACGAGATCCCGCAGCCGCACCGGCTGGCCGAGCGCGGCTGGTGATCCCGGCGGGGCGGGCCAGCCGGCCCGCCCCGCACCCGCGGGCCCGGCGGTCCGCGACGACGCGACGACGAAGGAGCGACGACGCGATGAGCGACACACCCGTGATCGGGGTGCTCGCCCTGCAGGGCGACGTGCGGGAGCACCTCGCCGCGCTGGCCGGGGCCGGCGCGCACGCCCGCCCGGTGCGCCGTCCGGCCGAGCTGGACGCCGTCGACGGGCTGGTCATCCCAGGCGGCGAGTCCACCACCATCAGCAAGCTCGCCGACATCTTCGAGCTGCGCGAGCCGATCGACAAGCGGATCGCCGCCGGCATGCCGGTGTACGGGTCCTGCGCCGGCATGATCATGCTGGCTGCCGAGGTGCTGGACGGCCGCCCCGACCAGCGGGGCTTCCAGGGCATCGGGATGACCGTCCGGCGTAACGCGTTCGGCCGGCAGGTCGACTCGTTCGAGGCGCCGGTGGAGATTGACGGGGTCGACGGCGAACCGTTCCACGCCGTCTTCATCCGGGCCCCGTGGGTCGAGCGGGTCGGCGCGGGCGTCGAGGTGCTCGGCCGGGTCACCGAGGGCCCGGCGGCCGACCGGATCGTCGCGGTCCGGCAGGGCAATCTGCTGGCCACCTCGTTCCACCCGGAACTCACCGGCGACCTGCGGGTGCACCGCTACTTCGTGGACCTGGTCCGGGCCGCGGCCTGAGCCTGGGAGCAGCCCTTCCCTGCCCTCGCCGGCAGGTTCACCGGCCCGCGGTTGCTGTCCTCCGGCAACGGCCGGCCGGCCCGCCGCCCCCGGCACGGGTGCCGGGTGTGACATGCGGGGACGCCGTCTCGGTAGGATTGCCGCGGTTCGGCAGGGCCATCGCTCGCCGCAGCCGTCCACGCGGAGCCGCCCGGCCAGCACCATCCGATCCGGTTGACCGTGGATTCGGCGCGGGAAGTCGACGCAGGCGTGGATCATCAAACGGAGGTATGAGATGTCTGGCCACTCAAAGTGGGCGACCACCAAGCACAAGAAGGCCGTCATCGACGCCAAGCGCGGCAAGATGTTCGCCAAGCTGATCAAGAACGTCGAGGTGGCGGCCCGGACCGGCGGCGGCGACCCGGCCGGCAACCCGACCCTCTACGACGCCATCCAGAAGGCGAAGAAGAACTCGGTCCCGAACGACAACATCGACCGTGCGGTCAAGCGCGGCTCCGGCCTGGAGGCCGGTGGCGCCGACTACCAGACGATCATGTACGAGGGCTACGGCCCGAACGGCGTCGCGCTGCTCATCGAGTGCCTCACCGACAACCGCAACCGCGCCGCCACCGAGGTGCGCACCGCACTGACCCGCAACGGCGGCTCGTTCGCCGACGCCGGCTCGGTGTCGTACCTGTTCTCCCGCAAGGGCGTGGTGATCGTCCCCAAGGCGGGCACCACCGAGGACGACGTGATGATGGCGGTCCTGGACGCCGGCGCCGAGGAGGTCAACGACCTCGGTGAGGCGTACGAGGTGGTCTCCGAGCCGGGCGACCTGATCGCGGTGCGCTCCGCCCTGCAGGACGCCGGCATCGAGTACGAGTCCGCCGAGTCCTCCCTCGTGCCCAGCGTCAGCGTGCCGCTGGACGAGGAGGGCGCGCGCAAGATCTTCAAGTTGATCGACGTCCTCGAGGACTGCGACGACGTGCAGAACGTGTACGCGAACTTCGACGTCTCCGACGAGGTCATGGCGGCGGTCGGCTGAGCCGGCCGTGACCCGTGTGCGGTTTGCGCCGGGCGACGTCGTCGTCCGGCGCGAGATCATGCCACCCGTCGGGTCTGGATATACGCGCCTCCCGGATATATCATCGTTCGGGAGGTGTATTTCATGGCCAAGACTCTGTTGGATCTCGATGAGGATCTTCTGGCGGAAGCGACCGCCGCGCTCGGCACCGCCACCAAGAAGGAGACGGTGACGGAGGCCCTCCGACAGGCTGTGGAGTCCAGCCGCGAGCGCCGGCAGCGGGCCTTGGCCGACCTTCAGGAGGTCGCCGACGAGGGGGGCTTCCACTTCGAGCGGCTCAACGAGCTCGACCAGTGAAGTATCTGGTCGACACGAGCGCGCTGGTCCGCATGGTCCGTCGTCAGGTCGATTCGAGCTGGTCCGACCTCGCCGCCCGTGGCCTGATCGCCATCTGTGACCCGGTGGTCGTGGAAACCCTGACTATCGCTGACGCCAAGGCCTACGACCGGGTTGAGCGGGGGCTGCGAGACCTGTACCCATGGGTTCCGGTTCCCGACGATGCCTGGCAGGTCGTGCGGGCGGTGCGGCAGGAACTCGCCAGCCAGAGCGCGCACCAGGGCCTGTCCGTCGCGGATCACCTGGTGATCGCCACCGCCATCCGCCTGAAGTTGGTCGTGCTTCATCAGGACGCCGACTTCGAGACCGCGGCCAGGCTCGTGCCGCAACTGAGCCAGGAGCGGATCAGCTGACGTTCGCCGCTGGTGGCCATCAGCACCACCTCGAGGCCCCGGATCCGCCTGGCCACTCCCTATCGATACGAAACTCGGCTGACCGGTCGCCGGTCGTGCCCGTACCCTTCCCGGATGCTCGTCCCCGACCTGCCGCTGCGCACCGACCGGCTCGTGCTGCGCGCGTTCACCGCCGACGACCTCGCCGCCCTGACCGCCTACCGCTCCCGGCCGGAGGTCACCCGCTACCTCTACCACGAGCCGTACGACGACGCCGCCGCAGCAGCGGCGATCGAGCGCCTGCGGGGGCGCACCGAGGTGCGCGCACCGGGCGACGTGTTGAACCTGGCGATGGTGCTGCCGGCGACCGGCGAGCTGGTCGGCGACGTGCTGCTGACCTGGGCCAGCGGCGAGCACCAGCAGGGCGAGATCGGGTACGTGCTGCACCCGGACCACACCGGCCGGGGGTACGTCACCGAGGCGGCCCGGGAGATGCTGCGGCTCGGCTTCGAGGGCCTCGGCCTGCACCGGATCGTCGGCCGCCTCGACGCCCGGAACAGCGCCTCGGCGCGGGTGCTGGAACGGCTCGGCATGCGCCGCGAGGCGCACCTGCGGGAGAACGAGTTCGTCAAGGGCGAGTGGACCGACGAGGTGGTCTACGCCATGCTGGGTCGGGAGTGGCGGGCCCGCCTGACCGCCGACTGACCGGGAACAAGGCTCGGCCCGGCGCCCCCGTGCGCGCCGGGCCGAGACCGCTTCAGGCGGCGTGCCGCCGCGCCTTGACGGCGCTGTCGATGAAGCTCAGGACGACGATGACGGCGGTGAGCAGGACGGTGGCCCGCGCCAGGTCCTGCGTGCCGCCCTCGCGCAGCCACTCGAACCGCTGGACCAGCTCCGGGTTGAGCAGCCGGTCGGTGAGCAGCAGCCAGGTGAGCGGCACGGCGAACGCGAGATCGAGCACCGTCCTGACCGCGACCAGCGGCCAGGTCCACCGCCCCGACCGGTACTTCGCGACCTCCAGGCAGATGTCGGCGACCAGGACCGCCAGCAGCACGGGCAGCCAGAAGCTCCACAGCGCCGGGTCGATCATCGGCAGTCGGGAGCCGTCACCCGAGATCCAGGGCTGGAAGTGCTGCCAGGGGAAGAACGCGATGGCGAACAGCAGGAACACGATCGAGGCGCAGGTGTCGCCGAGCGGCACCTGCCGCTCGTTCGGCGCCTCGGGCAGCTGGTCGACGCTCCACTCGGGCAGGTTCAGCGGCGTGTTGGTGCGCTCGAGCACGGCGAAGACGAGGGTGAGCCAGAACGCGATCTGCACCGCCGTCTGCATCGCGCCGACCACCCCGGCGCCGATCGCCGCGCCGGGCTCGCCGTCGACCGTCGCCTTCACCACGCCGGTCGCGACGCCCACGATGGCGGGAATGAAGGTGAGCAGCGTCCGCAGCAGCCGCCACCAGACCAGGTAGTAGCGCGGGCCGATGAGCTGCAGCCGGCGGTCGGCGTAGCGGGCCGCGAGCTGGTCGGGGTTGCCCAGCTCGGTGAGCACCTCCCGCTCGGCGGTGTCGGCGTCCTGCCCGGCGCCGGTCCGGCCGTCGATCATGTCCGCGATGGACGCCCGCAACTCGGAGGCGATCTCCGCGCGACGGGGTGCCGGCACCGTACGCAGGGTGGCGGTGACGTACCGGTCGGTCAGGGAACTCATCGGTCCACTCCTTCGATCAGGCCGGCGACGGAGGTCTGCACGGCGGTCAGGTCGTCCAGCAGGCGGTCCAGCACGACCTCGCCGTCGGCACTGGTGCGGTAGAACTTGCGCGGCCGGCTCTCCTCGGTGTTCCACTCGCTGGTCAGCAGCCCCTGCTCCTCCAGCCGCCGGAGCAGGGGATAGAGCGTGTTGGCGTCGACCGGGAAGCCGTGCTCGCCCAGCCGTTGCAGCAGCGCGTAGCCGTAGTCGGGCCGGCGCAGGGCGACCAGGCTCGCCACCACGACCGTGCCGCGCCGCAGCTCCTGAAGATGGGTCCGGAGGACCTCGTCGCTCACCATGCGACACACAATACTGTGTGGCACACACTATTCCAACCCCGTACAGCATCGTGCGGCACGCAACCATCGGAAGAGAGACCCGGAACACCCTCGGCGCGGACGGTGGAGCCGGTCAGGCGACCTAGGTAGGGTGAGTCGGTCGACTCCGACGCAGCCTTGATCCACACCCCGGGGGGCGCCACGCATGGGCGATTCGTTCGCGCATCTGCACGTGCACACTGAGTACTCGATGCTCGACGGGGCGGCCCGGCTCAAGGACCTCTTCGCCGAGGCGGCCCGGCTCGGCATGCCGGCGGTGGCGATCACCGACCACGGCAACATGCACGGCGCGAACGACTTCTACAAGCAGGCGACGGCGGCCGGCGTCAAGCCCATCCTCGGCGTCGAGGCGTACGTGGCGCCGGAGTCGCGCTTCCACAAGCAGCGGGTCAAGTGGGGCCGGCCGGAACAGAAGAGTGACGACGTCTCGGGTAACGGCGCGATCACCCACATGACCATGTGGGCGGCGAACAAGAACGGGCTGCACAATCTCTTCACGCTCAACTCCCGCGCCTCGATGGAGGGCCACTACGTCAAGTGGCCCCGGATGGACATGGAGCTGATCGCCGAGCACGCCGAGGGCATCATGGCGACCACCGGCTGCCCGTCCGGCGCGGTGCAGACCCGGCTGCGGCTCGGTCAGTTCGACGAGGCGCTCAAGGTCGCCGCCGCATACCAGGACATCTTCGGCAAGGACAACTACTTCCTGGAGATCATGGACCACGGCCTCGAGATCGAGCGCCGGGTCCGCGACGGCCTCGTCGAGATCGCCCACAAGCTCGACATCCCGCCCGTGGTCACCAACGACTCGCACTACACCCACGAGGCGCAGGCCGAGGCGCACGACGTGCTGCTCTGCGTACAGACCGGCAGCAACATCGCCGACCCCAACCGGTTCCGGTTCGAGGGCGGCGGCTACTTCGTCAAGTCCGCCGACCAGATGCGCGCGGTCGACTCGTCCGAGCTGTGGCAGCAGGGCTGCCGCAATACCCTGCTGGTCGCCGAGAAGGTCGACCCGGCCGGGATGTTCGAGTTCCACAACCTGATGCCGCGGTTCCCGATCCCCGCGGGGGAGACCGAGGAGTCCTGGTTCCGCAAGGAGACGTACAGGGGGCTGGAGCGCCGCTTCCCGAACGGCATCCCGGAGGGGCACGTCACCCAGGCCGAGTACGAACTGGGCGTCATCGTGCAGATGGGCTTCCCGTCGTACTTCCTCGTGGTCGCCGACTTCATCCAGTGGGCCAAGAGCCAGGGCATCGCTGTCGGCCCGGGCCGTGGCTCGGCCGCCGGCTCGCTGGTCGCGTACGCCCTGGGCATCACCGACCTGGATCCGATCCCGCACGGCCTGATCTTCGAGCGGTTCCTCAACCCCGAGCGCGTCTCGATGCCCGATGTCGACATCGACTTCGACGAGCGCCGGCGCGGTGAGGTGATCCGGTACGTCACCGACAAGTGGGGCGAGGACAAGGTCGCGCAGATCGCCACCTTCGGCACGATCAAGGCGAAGGCCGCGATCAAGGACTCGGCCCGGGTGCTCGGCTACCCGTACGCGGTGGGCGACCGGATCACCAAGGCGATGCCCCCGGCGGTGATGGGCAAGGACATCCCGCTGTCGGGCATCTTCGACCCGAAGCACCCGCGCTACGCCGAGGCGGGCGAGATCCGCGGCCTCTACGAGTCCGACCCGGACGTCAAGAAGGTCATCGAGACCGCGAAGGGCATCGAGGGGCTGATCCGGCAGACCGGCGTGCATGCCGCCGGCGTCATCATGTCCGCCGAGCCGATCATCGAGCACATCCCGCTGATGCGGCGGGACGCCGACGGGGCCATCATCACCCAGTTCGACTACCCGACGTGCGAGTCGCTCGGGCTGTTGAAGATGGACTTCCTCGGCCTGCGCAACCTCACGATCATCGACGACGCGGTCAAGAACATCCAGCTCAACCACGGCAAGGAGCTGGACCTGCTGGACCTGCCGCTGGACGACAAGGCCGCCTACGAGCTGCTCGCCCGCGGTGACACCCTGGGCGTGTTCCAGCTCGACGGCGGGCCGATGCGCTCACTGCTGCGCCTGATGAAGCCGGACAACTTCGAGGACATCTCCGCCGTGCTGGCGCTCTACCGGCCCGGCCCGATGGGCGTGGACTCGCACACCAACTATGCGCTGCGCAAGAACAACCTCCAGGAGATCACGCCGATCCACCCGGAGCTGGCGGAGCCGCTGCGGGAGATCCTCGCCCCCACCTACGGCCTGATCGTCTATCAGGAGCAGGTGCAGCGCGCCGCGCAGATCCTCGCCGGCTACACCCTCGGCCAGGCCGACCTGCTGCGCCGGGCGATGGGTAAGAAGAAGAAGGAGATCCTCGACAAGGAGTTCATCCCGTTCCGGGACGGTTGCCGCGAGCGCGGCTACTCCGACGAGGCGATCCAGGCGGTGTGGGACGTGCTCGTCCCGTTCGCCGGCTACGCCTTCAACAAGGCCCACTCGGCCGCGTACGGCCTGGTGTCGTACTGGACGGCGTACCTCAAGGCGCACTACCCGGCCGAGTACATGGCGGCGCTGCTCACCTCCGTCGGCGACGACAAGGACAAGATGGCGCTCTACCTGTCCGAGTGCCGGCGGATGGGCATCCAGGTGCTGCCGCCCGACGTGAACACCTCGGCCGGGCCGTTCACCCCGGTCGGCCGGGACATCCGCTTCGGCCTGGCCGCCATCCGCAACGTCGGCGCGAACGTGGTCACCTCGATCATGCGGTGCCGCGAGGAGAAGGACGCCTACGCCGACTTCTACGACTTCCTGTCGAAGGTGGACGCGGTGGTCTGTAACAAGAAGACCATCGAATCGCTGATCAAGGCCGGGGCGTTCGACTCGCTCGGCCACCCCCGCAAGGGCCTGCTCGCCGTGCACGCCGACGCCATCGACGCGTACGCCGACGTCAAGCGCAAGGAGGCGGTCGGCCAGTACGACCTCTTCGGCGCCGGCTTCGGCGACGCGGACGCCGGCAGCAGCACCACGGTGATGCCGACCATCGGCGAGGGGGAGTGGGACAAACGGGACAAGCTCGCCTTCGAACGCGAGATGCTCGGCCTGTACGTCTCCGACCACCCGCTGTTCGGCCTGGAGCACGTGCTCGGCGCGGCGGCCGACTGCACCATCGCCGCGCTCTCCGAGGAGGGGACCGTGCCCGACGGGGCGGTGGTGACCCTGGCGGGGATTCTCTCCGGCGTGCAGCGCCGGGTTACCAAGCAGGGCCGGGCCTGGGCCTCCGCCACGCTGGAGGACCTGGCCGGTGGCGTCGAGACGCTGTTCTTCCCCAACACCTACGAGGTGATCGGCCAGTACATCGCCGAGGACGCGATCGTGGTGGTCAAGGGGCGGGTGGACCGCCGGGACGACACTCCGCGAATCATGGCGATGGACATGTCCATGCCAGACATCAGCAGCAACCCGGCGAACAAGCCGGTCACGCTGACCATCCCGGTGCACCGCTGCACGCCGCCGCTGGTGGAGAAGCTCAAGGAGACCCTGGTGCTGCACCCCGGCGACACCGAGGTGCACGTCAAGCTGCTCAACGGCGGCAAGATCACCACGCTGCGCCTCGGGCCGTTCCGGGTGGCGGCCACCACCGCCCTGATGGGCGACCTGAAGAGCGTCCTCGGCCCGGCCAACGTCAGCTGAGGTTCTGCCCGCCGGGTCGCTGTTTGTCCCTTATTGTGGCGATGTGTCCCGCCGACAGCTGCTGGCTGCCGTCCCGGTCCTGATCCTGTCGGCCGGGCTGCTGGCCTGCACCGACCGGGCCCCCAGGGAGACGCTGACCAGCCCGTCCGCCGGCACCTCGGCGGGCGGGTCGTTCGGGCCGCTGGTGCCGGGCATGCCGACCTACCCGACGGCCGGCAACGTCTACGCCGCGGCCGGTCCCGACCAGCTCACCGCGCCGGTGCGCGGGGACCGGCCGCTGGTCTACGTGCCGAACACGAAGAGCAACGACGTGTGGGTGATCGACCCGGCGACCTTCAAGGTGGTGGAGAAGTTCCCCGGCGGGCCGGAGCCGCAGCACGTGGTGCCCTCCTACGACCTGCGCACGCTCTACGTCGCGTCCAGCCAGATCCCCAACGGTGGCCTGGTCCCGATCGACGCGCGCACCGGC
>NZ_LWLS01000126.1 GCF_001905095.1 Micromonospora sp. CB01531 | reverse complement strand
CGGCGAACAGCTCTTCCAACTCGTCACGGACCGCGACCGGCAACGGCGCCCGCCGCCCCCGATACATCTCCGCGACCGCCCGGGTGATCTCTCCCGCGGGCTCGGGCCACGGCAACGGCTGCATCGACATCAGACACCCGATCCTACGGCCGGGAAGGGGGAAGACGACCGCGCCCGACCATCGCAAAGCCGCAGCCCGACCAACGCGCGACGCGCGCCCTACCAGGCCATCAAATGGCCAACAGGGTCCCTCTTGCGGCCAAACGCCACCGACACCACCCCCAGGCCGACAACACCGGCGGCACACCCAACACCGCCAACCGGCCTCGACCGCGCACCCGCACCCATGACGGCGACACGCGCGAGGTGATCCGGACGCGCGACACGCGACCGACGCCTCCCGGCGACGGCAATCCCACGGACCAGCCGCCGGATCCCTCAGATGACAGGCCGCCAGACAATGTGCCCTCGAACACGGCCGCCGCCGTGGCCTACTGGCACCACCGCGACCCCGACCTTCACCCCGCCCAGATCGCCGAGCGCATCGGCCGGTCCGAACGCACCGTCCGCCGCCACTGGCCACCACCACCGCCCAGCAGCCCACCGCACATCAACGGTCACCTCGCCGACAGCCCCCGCCAGTGAACCCGCCGTCCTGTGCCGCCCCGCGGCTTGACGACCACAGACGGCACCGCAAAGCGCGACCCAACGACGAAAGGGCCCGTTTCTCCCTCGGGGCTCGGCACGAGCGGCGAGTGGAACCGTCCGATCGTCAGGAGGACTCGTTGATCGAACGGCATGGTCGGGTCGGATCGCGGCCTTGTGTCTGGCGATGACGGACACGAGATGGGCTCCACCGGGACGGCCATCACTGGCCCTACCACGGGCCGATTGTCGCTGCTCTCGGCTAGCGAACGTAGTCTGCGCTGGTGCTTACCGAGCGGCGATTGGCGCCGACCCGCGCATTGTCTGCGGCAGATCCGTGACAGGGACAAAGCGCCGTCAAGCGGCTGCACCACGAAGCCGCAACCACCACCGCGAACAGGATCCGCAACACCAGAGCCGTACCGCTTGAGCGACAGACCTGGATGGGTGATGGGTTGAAATATCAGCTCAGGGGCCTGCGGTATCTTCTTCACCAACACCGACCGGTGAACAGGTGCAGTCTCTGTCCCATTGCCGGGCGCCTTACATGAGGCGACAATCGTATCCACATTGGAGGCTATGTTTCGATGAGTTCCTACACCATCACAATCGCCGCGGACGATGCCAGTCGAGCGACCACAACCCTCAAGGTCGAGGTCAGCGACAGCATCCCGCGCATCACCGAACTGCTGGTACGCGCCGGGCAGGGGGACGGGCTGACCGCGGGTCAGATCCCTGCGGTCGATCTGGACATGCTCTTGAAGGCGATCGCGCCCGCCGCCAGCGGGCGGCAGGCGATAACGACGCCGCCGGCTGCCGTATCCGACGAGGTGCCCGCAGCCGCCGGTATGTCCGTTGACGACGGGGAGCCCGCCGCCGAGTCGACGGCGGTCCAGTCCACCGCCCCTACAACGGTTGCCGATGAGCCGGCTGCGAGTAGCACCGTGGAAGCTGACGCGGTTGACGTCGTGGTGCCCAAGCAGGTGTCACCGGCAACCACGGCAAGCGAGGTGAAGAAGGCCAGCCGGGCGTCGGGCGGTGGCGCGACCCGCAGCCGCGGGGGCAAGGGGAAGACCGCGGCGGACGCCAAGGCCACGCGTACGGCAGGGAAGGCCACGAAGCGGACCTCCGAAGGTGCGGCCTCCGGGGGCGAGGGGCGGGTATACCGGCGCTCACCGGCCGATCTCGAAGCGGTCTACCAGCAGGCCGGGAGTGTGAATGCCGTCGCCGACCACTACAACGTGCCGCGGCACACTGCCCAGGGGTGGATCCGCACGCTGCGTCGCCGGCAAGCCGGACCAGTTTCTGAGTAGGGGAACCTGGTCTCGGGTCAGGCGGGCCAACAGGAGCGCCGCTTCAACGCGCGGGATAGAGACCGCGGAGGCCGTGGACGTGCCGCGACAGTGGCGTCCTGCGCGACCTGGGTAGGTACCGCCTCCCCGAGGCTGGCTCGGGCGCCGAGTGCGAGAACCGGCATGGTCAGCTTCGTCTTGCCGTACTCAGCGTTGGTCGGCGTCTTGGGGTAGTGCCCGGAAGTTGATGTTCTCGGGCACCGACGCCATCAAGCCCGAGTCCGACGATGCCACTACACACGCCGCTTTTCGACGCAAAAGTCCTGGACGCCGCCGGTGGGTGGTTCAACGAGTTGAACCACCCACCGCGTTGAGGACACTTTAGCCGGCGTAATCAAAGAAGAAGTCGCCGGACCGTCCATTCCGCAGGAATACCTGAATGTCGTAGCGCACGCCATCCCTGACATTCGTCGCAATGGTGTACCATGCGTTATTCCTATACACCGTCGTGGCATAGTTGCATTTGCTGGTGACGTCTTTGAACACGACGCAGAAGTACTCGTAGTCGTTGGGGAGTCCCCCAACCCTGACCTGGATGTCCTGGCAGTAGGGCGTGGTCGTGTTGCTGGCTACCGTGGTCCACGTCGCCGTGTTCTTCACCTGACTCCATTGGCTCACGATGTTCCCCGCCGGGAAATACTCACCCCGGCAGCTTATCGCGGCCGCTGCCGGAGAAGCACTGACGACCGCCAGCGAAACGGCAGCGACAAGGGCCGCGGTTCCGGCTGCAAGAAACGACTTGATACGCCCGTACATAAGCGCCATCAGCCTCCTGTCTCCATGATGGAACGAGTGCGCCAATGCTAGCGCTAAGAAGCGCTCGCCGTACAGCGATCGGCGGGCAAGAATTAGCTTCTGTCGATAACTTGATCTTTATGGTCGGCGGCGGCACTGGGCGAGGAGTGCCGCTCAAGCGCGGAGATCGCCCACCCGGATCAGAGACGGAGCTATATGGGTGAGCGTCGCCGTCGGGGCGAGAGCCGACGGTCAACGGCGGTCAGCTCCTGGACGTGGCGGCCGGCATAGCGGCGCAGGTCAAGCCAGGTGGTTGTCGAGCGACCTCCGCCTGTCCTTTACATTTCCTAATTTTAATCGGCGTGCGATGGCGCGGCGGGACGGAAGCTGCGCCGGTAGCGGTGCGGGCTGGTCTGTAGCTCTCGGTTGACGTGTGCCCGTAGGGCGGTGGTGGAGCCGTGGCCGCTGCGTATGGCGACAACCAACGGCGGGTGAGGCCGTCGCCGGCATCATGATCACGGTGCCTCCGATGCAGGGTCGGCGAGGCAGCGGGCCGATCCACCACCGTGGTGGGCGGGGCTGCTGGGCGTCGATGGTCATGCGGTGCGGCGCTCGGAGCAGAGGCCGGCCGCAGCTTGTCAACCGTGGCGCGCTGGTCAGGGGACGGGCGGTCGTTGGCCTCACGCCCGAGACGCTCCGCCCGGCAGGGCCCACAGTTGTGGGCTGGCGATCCGCGGTGCTGGGGACACTGCCGAGCCCGGACGTCGGCTGGTGAGGCGATGCCGCTTCGCGGGCGCGCGCGTTTTTGGTTGTGGATGGTTAAGGACGGTTCGTCGGACGTGTGCGTCCGGTCGTTCGGTCGTGTACGTCCGGCCGTTTGGACGTGTGCGTCCGGCCGGTGGATAACCGGGGGGACGTGGACGTCCTCCCGGTTATCCACAGGGTTGTGGACGTCGGTGGGGCGGCCGGGTTGCGGTTCGGCGGACGGGTCGAGGCTTGCCGGCAGCGGGCGGCGGCGGTGCGTCGCGAGGTCCCAGACGACGGGCCGGCGGTCCGCGGGCAGGAACGCCGTGTGGCGTTGGTCGCCGCGGCGGATGAGGCCGAGGCGTTCCAGCTCGTCCAGGTCGCGGCGTACGGATCGTACGGTCTTGCGGGCGTAGTGGGCGAGGCGTTCCTGGGAGGGGAAGGCGGCACGGCCGGCGGCGTCGGCGTGGTTGGCCAGGCCGATGAGCACGGCGAGGCACTGTGGTGGAACGTCGGGGGCGCGGCTGAGCGCCCAGGAGACAGCTTCAATACTCATGGCGGGGTGGAATCTCCGATGTTTGTCGGTGGTTCAGGGGGCGGAGCCCGCCACCCGGAGCGTGCGTGCGGCTCACGGGCGGCGGTCGCAGGTGCGGCATAGCGGGCCGAGCAGCAGTTCCCCTGCTCGGCCCTGCGGCCGCCTGGCGGCCGCGCTTGGTGGCAGCGTTGAGGCATCGACAGGCCCTACAGCCGGGTAAGCGGAAACGCAGCGACGTGTGGCGGGTTCGGCGAGGGGCCGGTGTCCCGCCTGACGTCACCGCGTGTGGTGGTCGGGCCGTCAGGCGGCACTCGATGTGGGCAGTAGCCGGTGTGGGGGTGCCAGCGGTCGTGCGGGCTGGAACCAGTCGGCGTACCGCGCGGCAGTGGCCGGGGTAGTGACGTGCGCCCGACCTCGTGCGAATGGTCGGGGACGGGTCGCCGCCTGATAGGCGCGGCGGGCGTCGCGTGCCGGCGAGCACGGGTACGGCTGGCCGGCGCAGCGCAGGTTGGCGCAGCGGTCGGGATGGTGGGCGTGGGGGAGGTGAGCGGAAGCGACGTCGGTGGCGAGCAGCCACAGCGGCACGTCGGTGACGGTGGGGGGTATGCGGTGGCGGTGCGGCTGGTTCATCGGTAGTCCCCTTCGCG
Source organism: Micromonospora sp. CB01531 (assembly GCF_001905095.1). Lineage (GTDB taxonomy): Bacteria > Actinomycetota > Actinomycetes > Mycobacteriales > Micromonosporaceae > Micromonospora. The sequence continues at coordinate 24,335 of NZ_LWLS01000126.1, read as the reverse complement.
GGCGGTGTCGGCCTGGGTGGCCGCCACCCCGGCCAGCGCTGTGGGGATGTGCGCTGTCGGGTACGCCGGGGTGGCGGCCGGGACGAGTGACGCTCGACTTTGCGCCTAGATCAAGTCGCCGACCGGCTTCTGGGATCAGCTGCCACCAGCCACAGGCGGCCGGGCGCCAGGATCGGCATGGAGGCAGCGTCGGCGGGCTGTGTTGACGGCAGCCGCCGGCCCGTTGCCATGGCGGGCGGGTGGCGTCGCCACGGCGCTGCGGACGTCAAGGCGAGGGACGCCGCTGTGGTCGTCACTGGTCGGGGCCTGGGTATTCGGCTGCGGTGGTGTCGAGCTCTCCGGGGTCGGCGTTGTCGCGTTCGCGGCCGTCCCACTCGATACGGGCCTCGAGTTCGGCGCCGGTGAGGGCGGTCTCGACGGCGGTTTCGGCGGTGTCGAAGGCGTCCTCACGGCAGGTGGCCGTCACCTCGGTGACCACGGTCAAGGTGAGGCGGACCTGCCAGCGGCGCGGCAGCAGCGGCAGGTCTACGGCGTCCAGGATGTGGTTGGCGGCGTCGACGTCGATGTCGTGCGAGATGACCGCGTCGCGTAGCGCGTGCCACACGCGGCTGCGCAGCTGCGGCAGCGATTCCGCGGGCACGGTCGGCGGCTGCGTCTGCGGGTCGGTGTGGTGCTCGTCCACGTAGGCCTGGATTTGGGTGGTGGTGTGGGTGAGCCATCCCAGTGGGGCGGGCTGGCCGGGATGGAAGGCGTCCCAGGCGTGGCGCAGGACGAATTCGAGTGTCGGCGGTGCCTGGCTGGTCGCCGTGGGTTCGGTCATCCGGGGTTCCTCGTTGGGTAGGTGGGGGCGCACCCGCCGCCTGTGTCAGACGGCGGGTGCGGTCGTGCTGGTCAGGGCGTCACCCCGGCGCGTCGGAATGGATGCGCGGGGCGAGGGGTCAGGCAGTGGGCTGTTCGGGGTGGGGCCAGCCGTCGAGCACGGACGGGGGCAACCCGGCACGCAGCGCCCGGTCGATGAGCTGCGCGAGGGTGTAGCCGGGGTGGGCGGCCAGGGCGCGGTCGATGGCGACGCAGGCGAGCGCGCCCTCGCCGCGGCGCCACGCGGCGAAGGCGAGCAAGCTGGCCGGTGGGGCTGCCAGGGGCGGGTGGGCGCGTCGGGTGATGTCGGCCCACATGGCGGCCTGCCAGGGCTTGTCGTCGGTGGCCCGCCAGGCGGCGTCGCGGATCGCCGGGACGGGGAGCAGGACGGTGAGCCAGGCCAGTTCGTCGTCGGTGAGGGTGTGCTCGTCGGCGTAGCGGGCGAACGCATCCCGGACGGCGTCGTCGCCGGCGCGGATCAGCCCGTCACGCCCGGCCTGGTTGATCAGGGCGCGGCGGCGGGATCTGGCGTGAGCGGTGGCGCGGGTGACGGCGACGCGGGCAGGCCCGGTGGTGGGCGCGACGCTGGCGACGAGCGCCGCCCGGTCGGGCAGAGCGTGGCAGCCGGCGACAATGGCGTGCATCGTGATGTCGCTGCGGCGCGGGTCGAACGGCACCCCGTCGATGGGGCAGCAGGCGGGGTCCTGGCAGGTGTAGGAGAAGTAGCGGCCGTCGGTGACTCGCAGGGCGTCGAAGATGTCGGTGCCGGCGGCGGTCAGCCGTGGGATGACGGTGTCCATGACCGGTGTGACGGTGGTGGCGGGCCCGTAGCCGACGGCGATGGCGCGGGTAGCCGCCGCGTTGGCGAGCATGCGGATCTGCGTGAGGGTGTATTCGTCGGCCCAGGCGGCGACGTCGCCGGGTTGGGGGAGGTCGGTGCGGCTGGCTACGACGACGCGGGTGCCGGTGAGGCCGATAATCACGGCGCTGTCGATGGGATTGAAGCCGAGCAGGTAGGGCACGGCAGCCAGCAGGTCGCCGGGTGAGGTGATCGGTAGCCGAGGGATGTTCGGGTCACTCACGATGTCTCCTGTTGTCTCCGAGATGAGGACCCGGGCACGGCTGATCGGCCGTGCCCGGGGCTGGAATGCGCGAAGTGGCCGGGCAGGCGGCCGAAACGGTGGGATGTGTTCTGAGTTGGTTGCCGCTCGCCGCCGTGCGGGCCAGTCGTCTGGTGGACCGCGAGGGGCCTCGGCGAGGACGGGTGGCCTGAGCCGAGAAGTCAGGCGTGCTCGAGGGCGGTGACGGCGGCGTCGGCGATGTGCCCGATGGCCTGCACCGGGTCGGCGACCTCGACGGTGGTGGTGTCCGCGAAGGTGTGCCCGGGCAGGTCGGCGGGGCGTAGCCACAGCACCGGGCAGCCCGCCTGGTGCAGTGCGGTGATGAGACGCTGGGCGGGACCGGTGTCGGGCAGGTCGCCGTCGGAGACGACGGCGAGCATCCGCAGCCGGCCGGGTTGGCGCAGCTGTAGCAGCTGGTCGGCGAGTTTCACCGCGTCGGTGAAGGCCCTGCTGCCACCGGCGGCGGCCAGTTCCAGCACCTGGCTGGGCCGTCGCCGCGGCGGCACGAGCAGGGTCGCTCTGCTGCCGAAGGCGATGGTGGCGGTGACCGCCTGGTTGCTGCCGGCGGCGTGGGCGAGGATCCAGCCGGCCGACGACATCGGCGCCGCGTAGGGGCGCATGGAGTAGGAGGCGTCGACGATGACGCCCAGATGCAGGGTCGGTTTCCGCGGCGGCAACTGGGTACGGCGTTGCCAGGGCGTGGCGGTGGGCATGGTGCCAGCGGCGATTTGCGCCTGCGCGGTGATGGCGTGGCGGGTACGTAGCCGTCCCGGCGGAACCGGGCTCGGCCGGATATCGGGTTCCTTGAGGTGGGTACGCGCACGGCGCAGCCGTGCAGCGAAAGTGCGGGCGGCGGCGCGTTCGGCGTCCGTCGGGTCGCGGCTGGTCCACGTCGCGGGCGCCGAGAAACGGCCGCTGATCTGCTGGTCACGGTACTGCGCGGGTGTGAGACCGGCGGTGTGGGCAAGGTAGTCGGTGAGCGCTTGGGCGAGCAGGCCAGCGAACACCCCCGCGTCCGCGGCGGGTGTGTGCGGTTGCCGGTGCGGGTCGATGCCAAGCAGCCGGCACCACCGCCACGCCAGATCGATCATCGTGTCGGCGTCGCTGTCGTCGATGGCGTGGGCCTGCCGCCACACGTCGCGCAGCTGCAGCAGCCGCTTACGCCCGAGCACGGTGGTGACGGCGGCCCGGATTCCTTTGGTGTCCTTGGCGGTGAGGATGCGGGCGTCGACCCGCGCCAGCAGCAGACCGGCAAGGTGCGCGGCGTGCCAGGGGTCGTCAACAGCGGCGTCGTCGGGGCTGATCAGGGTCGTGACGGTGTGCCGCAGCCACCTGCGGTCACCGCGCCGACGGCTGCGCTGCCGATACTCGATGCGGGACTCCTCCAGCAGCTCCGCGACGGCGGCGACCACAGCCGGGGTGCCGGGCGGGGTGCGCCAGCGGCTGTGCGCGGCGTGAGCGGCTTCGTGCACCAGCAGCCCGTAAGCGGTCGGGACGAGGCGTTTGTGGCCGGCACGGCGGGGATTGGCGACGTCGGGCGCACCGATGTAGGTGGCGTCGACCTCGATGCGGCCGGCGTCCGGGTAGCAGCAGGCAGGGGCGCCGCCACCGGCGCCGGGAGCGACGGTGACGGTCAGGTCGGTGCGGCCGGTCAGGGTCGGGATGTGCCGGGTCCAGGCGTCGCTCCACACCTGCCAGTCCGGGTCACCCGCCGTGGGCGCGGCCGGGCCGGTCTGCAGGTGACGGTGAGGGTGAGGCATCAGGTTCTCCTTGTCAGCGCTGTTTGCCGAGGGTCAGCGCGGTGATGTCGGTGCCGAACTGCTGCCGCAGCGCGGCGAAGACCTGCTCGCGGTCGTCGGCGGGGGCACGGCCCGCGAGGTTCGCCACGGCCGCGGCGAGGCCGAGGGTTCTGCGGACACGGGCGAAGCCGAGCAACTCCCGCAGTTGCGGCGCCCAGCTGACACGTCCAGCGGCGAAGTCGGCGTTGAGCGCGATCGCGGCCTGCACGGCTGGGTTGGAAACGCCGAGGTGGCGGGCGAGGTCCCAGTCGGTGGTGACCTCGACGTGCACGTCGAACCGGGAGGCGAGGGCATCGGTCAGGATCGCGCCGTGCACGCCCGGGTTGTGCCCGGCGATCACGTAGAACCCGTCGACGGCCTCGACGCGTTCGTTGCGGTAGCCGGGGATGGTGATGACCCGCCGGCCGTCCATGGCCGGGTAGAGCACGGCGAGGACCTTCGGGGGGATAAGGGTGGCGTCGTCGACCAGCAGCGCCCTGCCTTCCCGCATGGCGGTGACGAGGGGCCCGTAGACGAACTCGAACCCACCGTCCGGGAGGGGGATGAAGTTGCCGAGGAAGTCCTCCACCACCGTGTCCCCCGTCCCGGCGACGGTGAGCAGGTCCGGGAACGCGGCCTCGACGAGTGCGGTCTTGCCGGTACCCGGCGGCCCGTACAGCAGCACCGGGATACGCTTCTCCCGCAGCCTGCACAGCACGTCCACGTCGGTGGCCCCCGCGAGCTTGCGGGGGAAGTACAGGTCACCGTTGGGCCGTGCGACGGGCTGCCGCCGACCTGCCCCGCGGCCACTGCGGGGTGTGCGCGGGGCAGGCGGTGGCATCGTCCCGGCCGCGTCGATCCCGGCCGGGCTGATCTGAAACCGGTGCGGGCCCGTCTGATGGGTGGCGTACCCGGCGGCGGCCATCTTCTTCAGGGCTTCGAACACCGCGCCGGTCGAGCGGGCGGCGATCGCCGTGGTCAGCTCACCGACCTTGAACACCTGATCGGGATGCGCGGCCAGATGAGCGGCCACCTGCCGGTAGAGGTAGCCGGGCCGGCGGCCGTCACCCTGGTCTGGTGTGCGGGAGGGATCGCCGGTGGTTGGGGTTGGGGTTGCAGGGTCCATGCAGACCTCCTGTGATCTGGGGTTGGGCCCGCGCACCCCGTCTCCGGGTGCGCGGGCAAGGTGTTGCGGTGTCCGCGCGGTGGAGACGGGGCGGTTGACAGGCCGGGCCCCCGTTGGCAGGACGGCCGGCAAGCTCCGTGAGGTGCTCAGCAGGCAGCCTGATTCCGGCACGTTGAACCGGCACCACTCGGGCAGGTTCTTCGGGCACCACCTGCCGTCGTGATCTATCGGCGACCCTTGATCGTTAGCTTCTTTGGGCACCAGCTGGCGAGCGTTCATGATCGGCACTTTGTTTGGGCTCCACCGCGTTGGCGAGGCCGCTGCTTTGGATGTGGGTCGCTGCGCTGCGTTAGGGCTGGGGCTGGTTAGTATCGGGGCAGACCGGGTTCTTTCAGGCTCTGCTCCCGATGCGGGGTCTGGGGAGCCCGGCTCTCTGTGTGAGGGTGAGACGCGGCGGCGCCGGGACGGTTCGTCCCGGCGCCGCTGTTCGTGATGGGGCTGTCAGATGCGGTTGCGTTCGAGGGTGGTCTGCAGTCGGTAGGAGTCGTTGCCGGTCTCGACGAGGTAGCCGTTGAAGGTGAGTCGGTCGACGATGGCGGAGCAGAGGCGTTCCTCGGTGAAGGTTTTATCCCATTCGGAGAACGGGGCGTTGGAGGCGACGGCGATGGCTTTGCGTTCCTCGCTTTCGGTGAAGATCTGGAACAGCAGTTTCGCGCCGGTGCGGTCGAGGTTGAGGTATCCGAATTCGTCGAGGCAGAGCAGGTCGTAGCGGGCGTAGCGGTAGAGGGTCTTGGACAGGCGTTTCTCGTTGTGGGCTTCGGCGAGTTCGTTGACCAGGTTCGCGGTGGTGGTGTAGCGGACTCGCAGGCCGTGTTCGGCGATGGCGGTGCCGATGCCGATGAGTAAGTGGCTCTTGCCAGTGCCCGAGTTGCCGACCAGGACCAGCGGCGCGCCGGCTCTGACCCAGGCGGGGTTGGCGAGGTTGTTGACGTAGACGGCGTCGACCTGAGGGTTCTCGTCGTAGTCGAAGTCCTCCAGGCGCTTGGGCCGGTGGAACGCGGCGTCGCGGACGAGGCGTTGTTTGCGCCGCTCGTCGCGGTCGGCGATCTCAGCGCGGAGCAGGTCGAGCAGGAAGCCCTTGTAGTTGGCGCGGTCGCGCAGCGCCTGTTCGGCGATGTCGGCGTAGCGGTCGCGGATGCTGGGCAGGCGCAACTCGGTGCACGCGGTGTCGATGGCGGCGTCGATCGGGTCGATGCCGGGGGCGGACTGGCGGGGCCGTGGGGTGCGGGACACCTTGGCGGTGGAAGCGTTCGCGCTCACGCGGTTGTGCCTTTCGTTCGGTGGGACAGCAGTTGGTCGTAGACGCTCATCGGCGGTGGTTTGTGCTCGGTGCCCGAGGGCAGCCGCCGCGTGTGCAGGGAGATCACGCGAGCCCCGCCGGGAGATGGGTCGTCAACGGGCTCGGCGAGTTCGAGCCCGTCCTCGGCGCCCTCGTCGACGGATGCCGCGACGTCCGACGAGTCGGCGACGGTGCCCGCGTCGGCGGCCTTGCGGGCCTCGATCGCGACCAGCTCGGGGCTGCAGGAGCCGGCGCTGACAGTGGCGGTGATCCCGGCGACCAGCGCCGCGTGCGGCAGCTGCCGGTGCAGCAGTAGCACCTCGATCAACGCCCGGGTGCCTTCGGCCTCGCCGTGCGCGGTGCGGGCGGCGGCCCAGAACGCGTCGTGCACCGATGTGAACGACCCCTCGGCGCGGGCCTGCGCCAACGCGGTCGACCCGGCCAGGGCGCCGGGTTTGACCAGGAGGATCTCCAGGTAGTGGTCCAGGTCGTCGCGGTAGTCGTAGCGGCGCGACAGCCGCGGGTGGCGGGCGACGACCTGCCGGCCGTCGAACACGAGGACCTCGTTGGCGCGCAGGCTGACCCGGACTTTGCGGTCGATGAACCGGGCGGGCACCGAGTAGTAGCACTGCCGGACCACGATGCGGGCGTTGCGGCGCACCAGCGGCGTGAGCGTGGTGCCGAGCTCGAAGTCATCGGCCGGCAGCGGGTGCAGCAGCGGCGCTTCGGCGGCGAAGTTGAACCCGATGCTGGCCGGCGCACCGTGCACGTGCCGGGCGTCCTCGGCCGTGTCGATGTCGGCCAGACGGTCGTTAACGGCCAGGGACGCGACCTGCGGCGGCGGGACCAGGTGATTGCGGCGGAACCGGCCGCCCTCGTGCTCCACCCCGCCCTTCTCGTGCGCGCCGTCCTTGCCGGGCAGGCAGTAGAAGGCGTGGAAGCCGTAGTGGGAGCGGAACGCCACCCATCGCTGCGACTCGACCCGGCCGCGGCCGAACAGCACCTGCCGCACGGCAGGTTTGAGGTTGTCGTAGCGGATGTGCCGGGTCGGCACCCCGCCGAGGACCCGGAACGCCTCGACGTGGCCCTCCATGAACGCCTCCTGGCCCTGCGAGGCGAACACCCGGTGCACCGCCTTGCCCGAGTACGACATCCGCAGCGTGAACAGGTAACACTTCATTTGCGTGCCACCGACAACGGCGAACGCCTCGGCGAAGTCGACCTCCGCCTCCTCACCCGGCGGGTGGACCTGCGGCACCATCCCGTCCAGGTGCCCACGGCCCTCCCGCGCCTCGGCGAGGATCTGCGGCCGGCGTCGGGCCACATAGTTGCGCACCGTCGAGTACGACGCGCTGGTGAAACCGTGCTCGACGGCCAGGCGCTGACAGATCCGCTCGATCGTGTGCCGCTGCTTGCGCGGGCCGACCACGTCCGAGCGCAGCATCTCGTCCACCGCGGCGAGCACCGGCCCCAGTGCCAGCGGCCGCCCCCGGACCGGCGGCTTGCGCGGCGGCGGAACCGCCGACGCCAACGCCGCACGGACGGTGCGGCGCGACACCCGGTGCCGGCGCGCCAACTCCCGCTGCGAAACGGACGGATCAGCCCGCCGATCAGCGCGAATGCGCTCGAACAATTCGACACGCGTGAACAACCTGGCCTCCCGATATGACCGGGATCAAGCTAAAGCCCACCCATGTCGACAAGTCGAGCAAGGCGGGCATAACGGCCACTGCCGCGTGTCGAGGTCGAGGTTGCAGCAAGGCCGGCATCTGAACCTCTTGCTGCATGCAGCGTTCGCGGATCGCCGTGGTGAGCGTCAGTCGGGTTCGGTGCGTGCTGCGCGCAGGGCGAGGACGTGCCGGCGTGTGGGGCTGGCGAAAGCCGCCAGTCCGGCGAGCAGGATCGCGATGCTGATGGCCCAGGACGTCGGCTCGGTGTCGTGGCGGGCTGGCCAGTCCAGCGGCGGAAAGTCGGCGCTGGCGCCGGCGACGACCAGGCCGATAGTGAGCAGCATGGTGGGCACCGTCCAGCCCATGCTGAGGCGGAAGGCGGTGGCGCCGAGCAGGGAGTAGCCGAGCAGTCCGAGGTAGTTGCGCACTGCGCCTGGCTCAGTGATGGTGCCGATGAGCGGCTGGGCTGCCCATGCGACCAGTCCGGCGCCGATCAGGGCGGCCACGGCGAGATAAAGCAGGTCGTAGAGGTCGATGCGGCGGACGCTGAGGTGCTCCTCCAGCGGCAGCGCCGACCATGCCGCGACCACGGTGAGGTAGGCGGTGATCGCGGGAAGGACCGCAGCCCACGGCAGCGGAACTGGCTCGGTGGCGCCGACGAGTAGACGCTGGCCGCCGAACTCGTGGGAGAGGACTGCGACGGCGACGAGGGCCAGCAGGAGCGGGGCCGCCCGTCGCGACTTCAGCAGTAGGCGCGGGCCGGTCACGTGAACGACTGCGGGGTCAGGGAACAGGTGCGGACAGCATCGGCGTGGGTGGTGAGCCACTGCTGCTGGCCTGCCAGCGGCAGGTTCAGAAAACGAGCCTTCGCCTGCTGCTGTTCGGGGCCGCGTGGCACGAACCACCTCTCGTCCCCGACTACCCAGGCGACGAGGAGTTGCGCCATGGCGTGGGCGTCGGTGTCGCGTAGGGGCCCGCGGCCGCAGGAGCGGACGCCGAGGGCGGCGATGGCAATGTCGAAGCCCGCGCGGTCGTAGTCGTCGTCGGCGGGCGCGTCGATGGCGTAGGCGATCGCGCCTGGTGTGGGTAGGCTGCCAACGCCTCGGGGTCGCTGCTCGACCCGGGTGATGGCAAACGGTGTCGAGGCCAGGCGCTGGCTGATCGCCTGCGCCCGCTGGCTGATTGGCGCGAGGCTGTCGGCGAAGGCGGGGTGGATGCACACCTGCGGCGAGCTGCCCGAGCAGGACCATGTGATGTGGCGGTTCAGGTCGACATAGCGGCCGTTCTCGCCGATCACCACAGCGGCGCCGCCGACAGCCAGGGCGAGGGACAGCCCGACCGCCGGGATCACCAGCCGCGCTGATGAACGCACCTTGACGGCGACCAGCGCGAGGGCCAGCAAACCCAGGCCAGCGAACCACAGCAACTGCCCCCGCATGGTCTGGGTGTGCGGCGCGTTGAACGGCAGGATCATCTCGATGGTGACCGGGAACATCGCATGCCAGGTGCCAATCTGCCCGAGGTTCCAGGTCGTGGCCAGGTAGGTGACCAGAGCGGTGGCGAACGGGATGAGCCTCCCCGGCACCAGCACGCCCACCCCGTAGGCGGCCGCGACGGCGGCGGCGAACCCGACCCCGGCAGACGCCAGCCACCACCAAAACGGGCCGCCCCACGTCGCGGCAACCGCTGTGGGTAGCAGCGTCGCCGTCGCCACCAGGGCGTAGGCGACAACGGCGCAGGCCACCAGCACCCCGGCCTCGACCAGTGGCGCGTGTGCCGGGTCGCGCCCCGCCAGCAGCCAGGCTTGGCTAGCTCCACGGCGCTGTGAGCGGCCTCCCGCCCAAGCAGCAAGGCCCACCGCCAGCGGCGCCATCAGCATGGGGGCGCTCGTCGCCGCGCCCGTGGCATACGACCAGATGGTGTCCGTATCAAGTTGGGCACGGGCCGCGAACACGCCGATCACCACCAGAACGGGAAGGCTCCACAAGCCTGGCCCTCGGCGCAGCTCGATCCTGACCGGGGTCACGCCGGCACCGCCGACTGCTGCAACGCGCTCAGGTAGCCGCGCTCCAGATCACTGTCCCCGTCCACCCCCGGCCTGGCGAGACCCTCCAGCCCGTCGACCGTTCCGGTGAACACCACCGTCCCCTCGTTGAGCACGATGATCGTGTCGGCGACGTGCCGGGCATCTTCCACCACGTGCGTACTGACCAACACGGTGGCCAAGCCGGCGACCGCGCGCAGGACGCGGCGCAGCTCGATGCGCTGCTGGGGGTCCAACCCGGCCGCCGGCTCGTCGAGAATGAGCAACGCTGGCTCGTGCACGATCGCCTGGGCGATCCCCGTCCGGCGCAGTAGCCCACCCGACAGGCTGCTCATCCGTGACCCGGCACGGCCGGACAGGCGCATCAACGCGAGCGCCCGATCCACCTTCGAGCCGATGTCTCGCTCCGGCACGCCCTTGAGCCACGCGGCATAGGCGACGGCCTCCCGGACGGTGTAGCCGGGATAGTGGGACACGACTTGAGGCAGAAATCCGATCCGCGCCGCGACGGCCCGAAGGCCGCCGCGGCGCAGGACATCCCGACCGAGCACGTGGAGATTCCCCACCTCGGGACGCTTGAGACCCACGATGGTGTGCAACAGCGTGGTCTTCCCGGCGCCATTCGGCCCCAACAGAATCGCCACGCCGCGCGGAACGACGACATCGAGATCGCGAAACACATTCCGCTTCCCGTACCGCTGCGCCAGTCCGTGCCCAATGATTGGGTCGTCCATCGCGGGTCCCCCGATTGCGTCAGGTCAGCAGGTGTTCACAGTGATGTGCGGGCTGTCCTTGTAGGTTGGACTCGACGTGAAGAACGTTCGGCCGTAGTACTTGGCGTTCCGTCCGCCGTCGCAACTGCTGGTCTCAGCGTAGTAGCTCATGCCCGTGTGCCGGTCGTCGTAGCTGGACACGACCGGGTCGGGCAGGCCCGACACATCCCTTTTGATCTCGACCCGGAACGTGCGCGTCTCGGACGCGCTGCATGACCCGCTTCCGTACGCGGTCATGTAGCCGGGACTCTCCTCGTAGATGTCCGGGTAGCCGTGGGAGCAGCCTGGCGGTTCCGCCCATGCCGGACTGGCCACCGCGATAGTGGACAGCCCGAGGGCGACGGCCATCACGGCTGCCGCCGATCGCCTCATGCGATTCTCCGATCCTCGTTGACGGATAGCACACGTGCGCAGCTGCAACGATGACTAGTCGAAACCACTCAAGCGCTCGCAGTAGCCAGCGTCAATGTTAATCACGGTTGCTGTCTGTTATTTGCGGAAGTCGGAAGTCGACCCTGTTCCGATGCTTACCAATCAGTGATGAAGAGGGCTGTCTCCGGTGAATGCATATATATCTACACCAATTCTCTCGGCGACTCCACCACGCCCGCCTCGCCAGAAGCAGCCACCTACCTCATGGTTCGCACCACGGCGGGCTTGCGCGATGGCACCCAGAGAACGTGCCGATCATGGCGAAACGCCAAACAGATGGCCCCGCAAGAAGGTGCCGATCATGGCCCACGGCTACGAGTGCCAACAACACAGTCGGCCACGGTGGTACCCGAAAAACCTGTCCACCCGGTGCCCGCTCAAGGTGCCGAACTCAGGCAGCTCAGAAGGGCTGCGGCTCGGTGATGTCCCCGCCATCGGGTGGTGGGCGACGACAAGGAACGCACCGGCGCCGGGATTGATCAAGTCGATCCGGCGACGGTGCGCCAGTGCGGTTACCTGCGGCGGAGGGTGACCTCGCCGCGGGGGCGGCGGGAAATGCCAATGGTCAGGCCGAAGACGCTGCCGTCGGACAGCTCCAGCCACACCCCGCGGTCCAAAGTCAGGACCCCCGCGTCCCGGTACGTGCGCGCCGACGTGATCGCCACCGGCAGCCCGTCGTCGTGGGTGAGCTGCGGCAGGTCAACGTCGTCGCACAGCTCGTCCAGGTCGGCGCTGGTCAGCAGCCTCAGGACGAGGGCTTGCAAGATTTCCTCGTGGGCGTACTCGCCGAACTCGTCAGTCAGATCGTCAGGCATCAGCTGCTCCCGTCGTCGTCGGCGTTCGTGCAGTGCTGGCGGCGGAGGGCGGGTCGGGGATGTCGCCTGCGATGCGGTCGCAGTCGTACGGGTGCACCGGCAGCCAGGTCCAGGCCCGGCCCATCACCCTGTACTGGCCGTCCGAGTCGGGGCTGATCCGTTCGGTGGCGTCCGGGTCGTCGTGCACGCGGGTTTCATCGGCGACGATGACGTCGCCGTCGAACCACAGCCGCCCCATGGACTCGTCGACCATCCGGTCCAGCCGCTGGCCGCTGATGCCCTCGGCGGCGAGCTGTTGCCGGCAGCGGTCGCGGGCGTCGCGCTGGTCGGCGACGATCGCCTCGGCCACCTGCCGGGTGCAGGTGAACACCACCCACCCGTTCCACGTGTCCACCAGCGTGCCGACGAACCCGACCCGGATCCGCATCTCCCCGTCGCCGTTCGGCGTCCACGCCCAGTCCCCGGCGAAGACGCCCGGCCCGCCCAGGCGCACCCGGTCGGGAGCCAGGTGGCTCATCTCCCGGTCGTCGCCGTGCGGGTGCAGCACGATCCGGCACTGCCGGGCCACCTCGGCTTCGGCGGCGTTGTCGAACCCGTCGCACCACGCCCACCGCGTCTGGTCGCGCTGCCGGCCGGTCAGGTCCTCCCACACCGGGGCACCCCGCGGGGCGTGCTCGGCGTACCGGTCGCGGTCCTCGGCGAGGACGTACCGGTCGGCGGCGGGCAGCCCGTCCATGACGGGCGGGTCCACGTCGTCGATGCCGGCCAGCACCTGCCGCGCGACCTCGCGGACGTCGCCGGTGGCCCTTCCGCCGATGACGTTCTGCGCCCACCACACGGCTGCGTCCCGGCCAGCCGCCGCGCCAGCGATCCGCAAGCCGTCCAGCACCTGCTCCCAGCCGGAGTCGCCAGTGGGGGCGGGGAGCCGGCGGACGCGGTCACCGGCCCCCAGAAGCATCGACAGGCGGGAACCGCTGTCCCAGTTCACCTCGAGGACCTGCTGATCCGGGTTGTAGTGGCGCACCGTGCCCTCGTCACCCGGACGCAGCAGAGTGTGCGGGTCGCTGGTGTGCTCAAGCGCCACCCGCTCGCCCGGCTGGTAGGTCATCGGGTCACCGCCCGCGCCGTCAGGACGGCGTGGCAGCGGGCGGCGACACCGTCGCGGACGGCGTCGGTGAACCCGTCCCGCACCGCGTCGACCACCAGCGCCTGATCGTGGTCGAGCAGCTCCGACCAGCCCGGCGCGCCGGCCGGCGCGTGGGCCTGGTACCGGTCAGCGTCGTAGCCGGCAACGTCGAAGCGGGGCAACGCCGCCAGGACCCCGTCGTCGCTGCTGTCGATACCGCCCAGGACCGTCCGGGCGGTCAGCGCCTGCTCGGACGCGCCGCGCCCCTCGAGGGCGTGCTGCTGCCACCAACCCACAGCGAGCCGTCCCTCACGCTCACCCGCGTTCCGCAACGCCAGCAGCACGTCCGAGCCGACCGGCGACACGGCCGTCAACTGAGGGCTACGGGAAACGGCGCCGGTCTGGAGACCGGCGTATGGGGATGCGGAGGTGGCCGGGTCGAGCCAGTCGGCGGCGAGCAGCACCCCCTCACGGCGGTAGCGGCCCGCCACGGTCCGCTCATTGGTGACCCGGCGCAGCCAACCAGCCAACTCAGCGCGGATCTTGCGGGAGGCAGTGGCGTAGCGGGCGCGGGCCTCACGGGCCCGCCGATTCGCCTCCTGCGCGTTGCGCCGGTCCACGTGGGTGTGCAGGTCGAGCAGCCACAGGTGCTCCGCAGTGCTGATCCAGCCGCAGCGAGAGTCGCTCAGCAGCCGGCGCAACGCCTCGGCGTAGAAGTCGTCGCCGTAACGCGGGGTCCTCTCATGGTGGACCAGGGTGTTCTGGATGTCCTGCAGCCAGCGGCCCAGGGCGACCCAGTCCGTGTGGTCCTCAGGCCGGGACCCCGGCAGTTTCCTGCTGCTGGTGTGGTCCGTGTCGGTCACGGTGATGTCCTCTCTGAAGGGAAGGGGATCCGCAGCGGCCGGCGCCCAGAAGGCCGGCCCGGCCGACGGGATCCGCGCTTTGTGGATGCGGTGGTTCAGCCGATGACGCGGCGCGCGGCGGCGAGGTGCGCAGCCCACGCGGACAGGCGGCTGATCTTGACAACGTCGCCGCTGTGCGGGGCCTGCACGATCAGCCCCTGCCCGAGGTAGAGACCCACGTGCCCGGGCTTGGCGGTGGTGCCGCGGCTGCCAGGAATGAACAGCAGGTCCCCCGGCCGCAGGTCCCGGTAGTCGGTGACCGGCCGGCCGGCATGGATCTGGTCGCTGGTGGTGCGGGGCAGGCTGATGCCGGCGGCCCGGTAGGCCTGTTGCATCAGCGATGAGCAGTCGCATTGGCGGGCGGGAATGCCGGAGTGTGCTGCGGTGCAGTCCCCACCGAAGGTGTACGGGCTGCCCAGCTGCGCCAGGGCCCAGCCGATCGCCGTCACGACCGGCCCCGGCGTGCCCGCCGGCAGGGTGAACCCCGCCGGCAGCGGCACCTGCTCACCGCCGGCCTGGCCGTCACCTGCGTCGAACAGGCACAGCGGGTTGCTCATCGCCCGCTCCAGACCCCCTGCGACGGGCCCGGCGGGGGTGCCGCCGGCAAGGACGCGGACCAAGGCGATCGCGTCGTCCTCCCACTTCGCGTAGGCACCCGGGTAGGCGGATCGCTGCACCGCTTGGGCGGCGTCGGTCAACGGCATGACCTGCCAACCGTCAACGGCCAGCAACGCGTTGTAGAACCTGCCGGCCGCGTAGCGCGGGCCCTGTAATTGGGCGGGTGTGCCCCAGCCTTGGGACGGGCGCTGCTGGAACAACCCCACCGAGTCGCGGTCCCCGCCGGGAAGGTTACGCAGGGTGGACTCCTGCATGGCGGTGGCCAGGGCGATGACCCAGCCTCGCGGCGGGACCGTGAGCTCGACGCCGACGGACACGATCACCGCTGCGTTGGTGACCTGCTCGCCGGTCCAGCCCCCCACCTCGGCGGCGGGCGGGGACATGGTGACGGTGGGCAGCAACGGCTGCCGGCCTGGGCCGACCGTGCACGCGGCCGAGGCGGTGCCACCGCCGGTGAACAGCATTCCGATCCCGCCCGCGCACAGCATCAGCACCGCGAGCACCCCGGCGACGATTGCGGCGAGACCGCGCCCGTTCACCGCGGGGCTCCCGCAGCCGGCTGCGGGGCGTAGCGCGCCGCGGGAGAGCGGCTCGCGGGGGTGCAGGTGGCATCCGGTGACGGGGGCAGGCAGCCGGCGAGCCGGTAGCGGGCCGAGTGCTGCCCGTCGTCGGTGTGCACCGTGACCGTGGCGGTGAGCGGGTCGATCAGGTAGATCCATTCCGTGTCGAGGTGCCGGGCGTGGGACAGCGGGAACACGGTGACCGGTTCCGGTGCCTCGATGGCACCGTCGGTGGTGTTGGCAAGGGTCATGCCGACGCCGGGCACCGGGCGCTGCCCGACGAACCCGCATTCGGTGGCAGCGGTGATAGCCGGATCGAGGTACTCCCAGTCGCAGGCGAGGACCGCGGTGCTCAGCGATTGGGCGTCGCGGTGGGCGTGGCCGACCCAGATCGCGGCGAGGGTGGGCACGACGACGCCTGGGAGGCCGTCGAAGAGCACGAACCGGGCGTGCACAAGGTGCGGGTTCGCGGCATCGGTGACGCCGATAAAGCAGTGGGTGCTCACGGGGCAGGTCTCCTTCGCAGCGGATGCGGGAATGGGAGGGCGTGAGGTGCGCGCACCGGTGGCCGAGACGCTGGACGTGCCGACGCCAGCTGGGACGGTCACGGCTCCTCCTGGTGCGGGGGCGCCGGCCAAGGCGCGGGCTTGGCGCGCCAGCCGAAGATCGGGTCGCTGGTCTCGACCGATCCGCAGCGGCCGCAGCGGATGTAGGTGTCTTCGCCAAAGCCGGCCATGGACGGCATCTCGTCCTGAACGAACTCGTCGACGGCCCCGCACACCCGGCAGCGCAGTGACGTCCCGTCGGGCCCCCACGTGATGAAGATCGGCTCCTCGCCGTTGGCGTCAGGTCGCCGTCGCCGGCCGGTCATGCCATCCCCACCGCCGTCGTTGCTGCTGGTCGGCTGGGCGGTGGCGGTGAGCAGGGCGGTCAATCCTGGGTAGGTGGCGGGGACGTCACCCGGGTCCGGGGTGTCGTCGATGAGCAGCAGCGGATGGTCATCGCCGCGCGGATGGGTGAGCTGGTAGAGACGGCCGTCGGTGTCGACGGCGTCGATGCGGCGGGCCTGCCGTGGCGCGTCGCCGATAGCGCGGATGTCGTCGTAGCAGGCGGCCCAGGCCAGCAGCCGCGCATCGGGTTCGGTCGCCCGGATCAGGCGGACGATCGTGTGGAGGGTGGCCTGGTAGGGCGTTGACGCGTGGGGCTGGCGCAACCCTGCGGCGAGGCGGTGCAGCAGGGCAGGCAGGCCGGCCGGGTCGGCGAGCAGGTCGTCGCGGCGCAGCGGGAATTCCACGCTGCGCAAAGCGTGCGCGGGCGAGGCCGTGTGCAGGGGCCGGGTGTGGATGAGCAGCAGCGTCGGGGGCTTGCCCCAGCCCAGATGCTCGGCGTCGACGTCGGTCGCCAGGAGGCAACCAGCCACGGCGTGGACAGCGGTGAAAGACAGCACAGGGGTCTCCCTTGTCAGGGCGGAAAACGGGGGAGGGCCCCGCAACCGGGTGGTTGCGGGGCCCTCAAGGAGTCAGATCTGTCAGTGGTGGTGGCGGTCGCGGCTGCGCCCCACTGGGGCGGCCAAGGGACGGTGGCCGTGCACACCGGTACCGGAACGTTTCGCGTGGTACATCGCCGCGTCCGCTTCGGCCAGCAGCTGGCGGGGGTTGGTGGACAGGTAGGCGGGGTTGTGGGTGTAGCCGACGGAGCCGCGGACACTGACCTCGCCGCTGTCGAGGGGGAAGGGGGCGGCGCCTATGGCCTGCCATGCGGCGCGGGCGGCAGCGGCCACGTCCTCGTGGTCGCCGCGCACGAGGAGGGCGAACTCGTCGCCGGACAGCCGAGCGGCGATCTCCACCGGCGCGTCGAGCGAGGAGAGGAGCCGACCGACGTGGGCGAGCAGAAGGTTGCCGGTGTCGTGGCCGAGGGTGTCGTTGACGGTCTTGAACCCGTCGAGGTCGAGCAGCACCACCCCGACCGCCGCCCGGTCGGCGAGGGCGGCGCGCAGTCGGGTGAGGAACAGCCGCCGGTTGGGCAGCCCGGTGATCTCGTCGTGGCTGGCCTGGTAGCGGGCGACTTCGAGGGCTTGCTGTTGACGCCACAGCAGGGCGCTGGCGAGGGCGAGGCCGGCGAGGATCCCGCCGACGGTGGTGACGATTCCTTGCAGGATGGGAGACACTCGGAACGCTCCTTGATTAGGAAGGAGCACCGGGGGCGGGCGTGAGTCGCCAAACTTCGACGCCCGCCCTCGGGCTACCTGACGAGTCGGGACTACTGGCCGCCACCGCTGGGGGCGAGTTGGAAAGTGGCCGGGCGTTCGACGGTCTGCACGGCCGTGCCGGCCGCGACCAACTTGATCGCCGCGTTGTACACCGCGCCCTGGCTGGCTTTCCTCGCGCCGCTGCCGGCGTTCGCGGCGTCGATGAGCTTGCACAGCTCACTGGTCTTGTACTCGCGGTCAGGGTGCGCTTCGAAGATGTCCAGGACCGCACCCCGCAGGGAGCCCTTCACCCGACGGCTGTTCCCCGTCGCGGCCTCCTGCCCCTGCGGGTCGGGGTTCGACTCGCCCGGGGCCTCGCCGTCGTCGGACGTGCCGTCGGACTGCTGGCGGTCGTGGCCCGCCTCTCCCGAAGGCGACTGCTCGCCGCCGCCACGGGAAGACGTGACCGTGTCCAGCGGAGCAGATGCGCCACCGGTGGAAGCCAGGGCCGGGGAAGCACCGTCCGCGTCCCGGGCTACCGGTACAGGAGGCTCGCCGCCCCGTTCGGGCACGCCAGCGGTGCCAAGGGGATCGGTCGGGGTGGCCGTGTCCGAGGTGGCGACCGCGGCCCCGCCGGTTGAAGTGTCAGCCGCACCCCGTGTGGACGGTGGCGCGGCGGTGGTGGTGCGGCCGACGTCGGTCAACCGCCACATGGCGCGGTTGTCGTCGCTGCGGAACCGCTCGGCCTGCCCGGTCTTCTCCCAGGCGCGCAGCTTCGCCGTTGCCGTGGAATAGCCGAGCCCGGCGTGCTCGGCCACGGCCGTGGCAGTGGCCTCGCCGAGCTCGCTGAGCGCGGCGAGGACCGTGAACATCGTGTGCGCCGGCACGGGCTCCGTTGCATCCGTCATGGGCACGTCCTTTCTGGTGTGAAGGTCAGCAGTGATCCACGCTTCGATCGCGCCGTTGATCAAGTGCGATGACCAGATCTCGGGACAACCCGCAAGATCCGCGCTGCGGTCGGTCGCCAGCCGGAGGCGTGGCGGGCGCGCGTGGGAAGGAATGAGTGATCGGCCGGCGGGCGCCGGCTGGGTGCGGTTAGAACGAGGACTCGACGTCGGCGGGTGACGCCCGGCCAGGACCCGCCTCGCTGCGCTCGCCCGCGTCTTGCGGTCCGGTGATGCGGTGGGCCGGGCAGGCCATGGCGTGCTCCGCGAAGGGCAGCACGTCTACGATGCGGTCACCGTGGGGAGGGCCTCCGGCCCGACGAAGAGTGCTGGAAGAGGAACACGGCGGCCTGTGCAGGCCAGGCGGGAGCGGGCACCCCCACGCCCGGGGCGCCCGGCCTGTAGAGCACTGACCGCCGCGGTGTGAGGCGGTGCGGCAGCTGGCCATTGATGCAGATGCGGTGCGTCGACAGCCCCAGAGGAAAGCCGGCCCCGCCGGTTGACACGGCATCGACCGATCGCTGGGGAACAACACATGGGACTGGGCCCGCGGCGGATTCCGCTGCGCTCGACGCCGGGGCGTGGGCGGTGTGGGTTAGAGAGCGACGGCGAGTAGCCGCTGATCGGGGTCGAGGGTGTCGAGGTAGGCCAGGGCCTGCTCGAGGTAAGTGATGCGGTGGACGAGGGCGTCGCTGGCCGGGGCGAGCTTGCGGCCGTCGGCGGTGAGCATCGCGTCGCCGGCAACGGCGCTAGCGGCGCGGTACTGCTGGTAGGCCATCTGCCCCGCCTGATACATCTCCAGCTCGCCGACACCGGGCTGGCCAGGGCCGGCAGTGGCGGCGGCGTGCAGGCGCATGGCGTGGACACGAGGTTGGGCGTAAAAGTCCGCGATCGCCATGTCGAGGGGGTAGCGGTCGGGGTCGGTGAGGTGGCAGGTTTCGAACACCGGCCACGAGGTGGCCGGTGCCGTGCCATGCACAACCCGCTGCCAGATCTGGTAGCGGATCCCGGCACCGACAGCGGCAGCCCGGCGCATTCCGTGTAGGTCGAGCAGCCGCACCGGTCCGCCCGCGCACGGCGCGGGTCGACCCTTGCGCAGCCCGATCATCTGCCGGCGCTGCCACACCCGCAGCTGCGCGACCGCCCAGAACAGGGGCGCGAGAGTGCCGGTGACACCGAAGTGGGTGTCGAGCTGGTGGCTCGTGAGCGCCTCGGCAGGCAGCGCGTCGGGCAGGCAGATGACCATCGTGGCGATGGTCGGGGCCGGCGTGACAGTTGGCCGCGCGTTGGTGGCGGCCCGGGTGGAAACCGGGCGGGGCGCGGGTACCGGCATCGCCTTCACCGGTCGTGCCGGGATGGCTGACACACGGCTGCCGTGGCGGGTCAGCGGGGTGCCGTTGACAGTGGACATACGGCTGTCCTCCTTCGATGGGTGCGCGCGGGCGCGCAGGATCGACCGGCCCACCGGGTGCGTGGGTCGGATTAAGGCAGAAGGCGAAGAGGTGGTGCGGGTGGCTGGTGCGACCTCGAGGGGCCGCCGCGCGGGCCGCGTGCCGACCGGCCGAAGCGGGTGGGCGTCGCGTACCGCTGGGGTGCGGCGGGGATCCCGGAGGTGGGACCGAACCGGGGCGGAGCGATATCTGGGGTGTGGTGTTGCCGGAAAGGTAGCGGCTGCCACTCACAGCCCATCCCAGCGGCAACAGCGGCAGGAAAGGCGGTTGACCTGCACCGTGAGAGATCAACAGCCGCTGTCCGGCGGGTGAGGCATTTCGCGCTGTGAGTGGTCGATCCACTCACAGCCGATCTTGCGGTGTGACAGTCAGCAAGGAAACTGGGGGTGCGGCAGGGCCGCGACCTGCGCGGTGAGCGGGGACCTGGGTGTCAGCGGCCGCCGTCGGTGTCGGTGTAGCGGTGAGGGTTCGTGGCGGTGTTGCGGGGGCCGTGGTCGGAGGGCAGATCGTGCAGCCACCGACGTGAGCCAGGCTCGGCGGCGAGGGTCCAGGCAGGGCCGGCGGGGTGCTCGTCGTGCAGGCCGGTGGCCACGGGCATCACCGTCGGCACACCGGAGAGAGCGTCGAGGAGGTGGGCTTCGCGGCGCCGGGCCGGCACCCGCAGAAGAACGGGGTAACGGGGGCCGAACTCGGCGAGGCGTTCGTAGCCGCGCAGCTTGCGCAGCACCCTGCCCAGGGGTTCGGTGCCGTTGTCGTGCTCGAGGAAGAACCCGACAGACCGGCCAGCGGCCGACCAGATGCCGTGCCCGTCGGGGCGGATGCCGGCGAGGGTGTAGGCGGCGGTGGCGTGCTGCTCGGACCACCACCGTGCCAGCTTCGCGCTGGGATCGGTGCGGGTGTAGCCGTGCAGGTCGATGAAGAGCTGGTTGGCGCCGAGCAGGTGCCGCAGGCGGGGGCTGCCGATAATGCGTTCGGTACGTTCGATGCTGGAGCGCGGCGGCCGGGCATCAGGGTGCTCGGGGTCGGTGTAGGTGCTCGGGTGCACCAGCATGCCGAGGGGGCCGAGGGTATAGAGGTGTTGGCCGTCGCCGGTGGTGACGTCGACGAAGCGGTGCACCGCGTCGATGCGATGCAGGGCGGCCAGGCGCAGCCGCGCGGAGCGCGGTGACGGGAACAGAGCCGTGGCGATCTGGGCGGTGGACAGCACATAGTGCTCGGCGAGCCAGGCCAGCAGTTGACGGTCGCGCAGGGTCAGCCGACGCAGGTGGGCCAGCCGCTGCAGTTTGCTGGAGGGGGAGCGTGACGGGCGGGACTCACGATTGGTGGATTCGCGGGACACGAGAGATCTCCTCAGGGAGTAGACAAAGAGACTCCCTCCCCATGGAGAGGGAGTCTGGAAATGTCACCGCCGTTCAGCCGAGCTCCTCACGGCGGTGTGCTGCGCTGACAGCCGGATACCGCGGCGGTGCCGGTCGGGAGGTCGTGAGAGGTGGTGAAGGCGCGGTGAAGCCGCAGCGGAAGGCGCCATGGAAAGCCCACCGGGCCGCCGGATCAGCCCACGCCGCCGCTGACGGCGACGGTTCCGGCCACACGCCGGTTGGCGGTCAGGCGAGGCGGGAAGGCCGGCTGCTCCGCCTGGCGACACGAGTGTCCGCTTCGGCGGGCCGGTCGCTCTTGTCTGGGCGGGAGAACCGGTCGACGAGGGCGTCGATGGCGCTGGTGTCCTGGGGTTTGATGGCGTCGGCGGCGACCTGCCGGATCGCGGTCGCCGCCCCGACCACCGGTTTCGGCGGGCGCGTCTTCATGGTGAATGCCGGTGTCTGGCGGCCGTCGACGACGAGACGCGCCGCGGCGGTGTAGGCGTCGAGATGGGTCAGGTCGTGCTCGTCGAGCTCGGGCAGGGTGTGGCGGGCAAGGACGCGGGCGTCCTCGGGCGCGCACGAGAAGTAGACCTTGTTGCGGGCGTTCGCCGAGGCGGCGGCGAGGAGGTCCTTCGGGAACTGGGCGAGGTCCTGGTGGGCCAGCACGAGGGACAGCCGGTACTTGCGGGCCTCGGCGAGCATCGTGTCCAGGCTGTTGGCGAGCGTGAGGAAATTCTGCGCCTCGTCGATGACCAGGGTGGCGTCCCGGCGTTTGTCGGGGGCGATGCGCGCGCGGGCGGTGGCGGCCTGCCACACCTGCGCCAGGACCAAAGAGCCCAGCAGCTTGCTGGTGTCCTCACCCAGCTGGCCTTTCGGAATCCGAACGAGCAGCGCGCCGCCGTCGAGGACCTTGCCCATGTCGAAGCTCGAGCGCGGGTAGCGCATGCTCCGTTTGACGAAGTCACGCAGCAGGAACGCGCGCAGGCGGGCGAGGACGGGACCGATGACCTGCGAGCGCAGAGCGGGGTTCAGGTCGTCGTACCACTGCCAAAACCCCGAAAGGCCGGCCGGGTCGTCCAGGTCGACGGTCATCGCCGACCGGAACTGCGCCGAGTTCAACAAGGGCGGGATGTGCTGCAGGGTCACGTTGGCATGACGCAACAGGGTCAGGCAGGCCACCCGCATCACGTCGTCCATCCGAGGCCCCCACGCCTTAGCGAAAATAGTCCCGAAGATCGACACCAGGTTGTCCACGACCAGGTCGGGATCGTCCCCGGCAAGAGGGTTGATGGTCGGCGAATTCGGCTGGTCCGGGTCGAAGATGACGAGACGATCGGCGACAGAGGCAGGAAGCCGGTCGAGGATGTCCAGAACCAAGTCGCCGTGCGGGTCGATGACGACAGTGCCGCGGCCGGCGGTGATGTCGTCCACGACCATGTTGACCAACAGCGTCGTCTTCCCGCTGCCAGTGGATCCGATCACATGCAGGTGATACCTCGAATCCGGCACGGACAGCGCCACGCCGTGGCCGCCAACCTCGGCGGTGCCGAGGACCTTGGCGCCACGCCCGCCGCTCGGCACGGCGACCGGGGCGGGCATCGACTTCGCCCGCGCCCGGTCCAGCCCAGGCACCGCCAGATCTTGGGGCAGCGCGGCGAGCGCGGCCAACTCGGGCGTGGAGGTGAGGAACCCGGCGCCGAGGCGCCGCCGCGCGAGAACCGCAGCGGGGACCCGCATACCGGCCCGCGGGGAAAGCCCGTTACGGCCGGAATACACGGCGAAAGAGGCGGCGATAGTGCCGGCGATACCCCGCAGCCGGGGCCGCGGATCGGTGCCAGCACGTCGACTGTCCTTACCGACCGCGTATCGGATGGCCGTCTCCCACAGAGGGTGGGAGGTCTTGTCGAGGATGGCACGCACGTCGCGTTCCAGCGCAGGATCGCGGCGGCCCGTCGGCCACGGTCGGCGCGCGCTGGAGGCGCTGCCGGGTAGGAATGCCTCCACGAGCCACAGCAGCGGCGCGGCCGGGTTGACGGCGGGTACGGCAGTCTTGCCGTCGCGCAACCTGCCGGCGGTGCGTCGGGCACGCGAGGCGCGGCGGGACGCGGCGGGACGGGCGAGGACCTGCACGCAGGCATACTCGCCGGCCCGCAGCCCGGAGCCGGCGGAGATCAACGCGCGCAACGGGTCGTTGTCGTGGTCGATGCGCAGCGGTAGCCACTCGGCGGCGGTGGGCAGCAGATATCCGCCCACCACCGCTGGCACGTCGAGCGGGACGGGCGGCGCGGGGGTGTCGTCGGTGATGCACGCGGCGCCCGGCCACGCGGCGCGCACGGCCGCTTCGACCGCGCCGGATGGGACGGTGCCGGGCACCCAGATGGAGATAAGCAGTCGTCGTCCCGCCCAGGTGTACTGCCAGGCGACGTGCGGGCTGCCGTAGAGCCAGCGGCGGCGCCGGGACGGGGTGAGGGTGCCGGCGAGGTTGGCCCACAGCGCGGACGCACAGTGCGGATCGACCTCGGGTGGTGGCGCGATCGTCACGAGCCTCGCGCCATCACTGTGCCGGCGGTGCCGCCACCCTGCGAGGAGATTCCGGCCGGCGACGTGCGCCACGAGCAAGCCGGCGGCGACGGCGAGCAGCCACGGCCGCTGCCCCACCCATTCGGCGGCCTCGAGCACCCAGCGGGTGACGCCGGTGGGCGCCACGGCGACGCCAGCGCCTGGCCCGGACGCGCTGGGCGGCGGCGGGTCATACACGAGGTAGGTGGTAGACGGGGTCACAGGTCGTCTCCCTCGTCGAGGTCGGCGAGTTCGCTCGGGCGTGTCGTACACAGCTGGTGCTCCGCTTGGGAGGCGATGGCTTCGAAGCTGGTCCGGTTGGTGCCGGAGATCAGCAGGCCGGTGCCGACCCGGGCGGCGAGGAGCAGGCGGCGTTCGCCGGCGGTGAGCCCGAAGGCGTCACCGATGGCGTCGATGGCCTGCGGGGCCTGCTTGAGCAGGATTTGGGTGGCGGCGTTGGCGACGACGGCTTGGCCGAGGTCGGTGCCGAGCAGGTCGGCGACGTCCTGGGTGATGACGGTCAGTCCGGCATGGCGTTTGCGGGCGGCCTTGGACATGCGGAACAGGAACCGGGCACCTTCACCGTCGCGCATCAGCAGCCACGCCTCGTCCACCACCACGAGCCGCCGCGCGGCCATACGGCCGGGTGCGTCGACCTGCCGCCAGATCG
>NZ_LWLS01000125.1 GCF_001905095.1 Micromonospora sp. CB01531 | reverse complement strand
CGTGCGGATGACTCCGGACGGCGAGCGGATCGGGCCGGTGGTGCGTATCGCCAGCGACCCGGTGGAGTTCGCCGCGCAGGTCAGTTCGTGGGGCGAGGCTCCTGAGGTGGTGCTGGAGGCCACCTATGGCTGGTACTGGGCTTCCGACGTCCTCGCCGAGGCCGGCGCCACGGTGCACCTGGCTCACCCGTTGGGGGTGAAGGGTTTCGCGTACCGGCGGGTGAAGAACGACGAGCGTGATGCCGCGGACCTGGCTGATCTGCTGCGTATGGGCCGCCTGCCTGAGGCGTGGATCGCGCCGCCGCAGGTGCGGGCACTGCGGGAGTCGGTACGGCACCGGGCCAAGCTCGTCGCGCTACGTTCCGGGCTCAAGGCACAGGTCCACGCCGTGCTCGCCCGGCAGGGCGTCACCCTTGCGCCCTCGGACATGTTCGGCGCCGCCGGCCGGCGACAGCTCGACGAGCTGCGGCTCGATCCACCGTTCCAGGCCCGGGTGCTGTCCCTGCTCCGGCTGATCGACGCGTACACCTTCGAGATCGACATGGTCGGCAAGCGGGTCAGCGCCGAGCTGAAGCATCATGCGGGGTTCAAGGCGATCCAGGCCCTACCCGGCGTGGGCCCGGTGCTGGGCGCGGTGTTCGTCGCCGAGATCGGCGACATCACCCGTTTCACCCGCCCGCAGCAGCTGTGCTCCTGGGCCGGCATGACACCCCGGCACCGCGAGTCGGACACGAGAGTCCACCGTGGGCGCATCACCAAGCAGGGCAACCACCTCGTCCGCTGGGCCGCGGTCGAGGCCGTCCAACGCGTCCACCACGGTCCCCTCGCCGCCACCAAGGCCCGGCTGGCTGCCCGGCGGGGCAACAACATCGCCAAGGTCGCCGCCGCCCGCGAACTACTCGCCCTCGTCTTCTACGGCCTCCGCGACGGACGCATCCGCTGCCTGGCCACCACCCCGGCATGAACACCCCCGGTCCCGGCGCGGCCAGGCGCGAGGTCGTTGTCTGTCTGACCCCCGCTGGCGTGGTCGAGTGATTCTGATTGACCCCGCCTGGCCGCGGCCGTTTCACTTCATGCCACAAGGACAGCCCCCGCGTGGCGAAGGAATGACCGGCACCGGGACCCCCGGGCTGCCAAAGCGTCCGCACTACCGGACGGTGAAGAACACGGCCACCCCACAACTTCACCAGTGAGAGTCTCCCGGCGCACCGATTCTGCGCCCCACGGGATCGGCGTCAAGACCAAGCCGCTGACGCGGTCGACCTCCGGTCGAGTCTTGACCCCGACCCCTTACCGGCGTTTGTCAGCACCGAGCCAGGAATCGACACAAACCGGTCGCAGCAGTCCAGCCAAGAAGGGTTGACACGCCCCCGCTGCTTCAGGAATGACAGACAGGGGTCACGCAGAGCGGGCAGGTCTTCCACACCACGCGCGCGGAGAACGGGTCGTGGACGGCCTGGACCAACGTGAGTGCTGGCAGGCAGGGTCCCGGCCCGAGCGTCGCCACGGCGGTGTCGTGCACCGTCACGAACCAAGGCCTGCAGGTGGTAGCGCTGGACACGAACGGGGGTGCCGGGGCACCTCCTACGGACAACAGCCGGCTCATGGGCCTCCTCGTGGGATCGAGTGATGAGTAGCTCACCGATCGTCTTCCACGACGTCGCGATCGCCGCCAACGTCGACAACATCTCCGCGGGCCTCGTCGCCCTCGATGCCTGAAGTGCCGCGGTGGCCGAGACGATGACGCTGTGGCGGCGGCGGAATACGACGCGGCGAAGGCCGCCGGTGAGGGACGGCGATCCTGCGCCGGGAGGGCATGTACCACTGCCACATCCTGGAGTGGCGTGCCGCGCGCGGCGCCGGTACCGCCCTTGCCGGCCCGGGTACGATCTCTTCACGCCTGCCCGAGCCGCCCAGCGTCTGCGGGGTCGGCGCCGGAGGCCCTGGGGAGCACGATGCGCCGTCACGGTGCAGCCGAAGGAGGCGTCCATGCGCGTCGACACGTTCCTCCGTACCCCGATCAGCGCCGACCAGCAGACCCAGCTGCGCGAACTGGCGGTCACCGAGGTTCCGCTCGACGGCGACCCGAAGCCGGGTGACCCGTTTCCGCAGACGCTGGAGCTGTCCTTCGACACCGACTCCCCAGGCCGGCCCGTGCAGATCGCGCCGCTGTGGGAAGGAGTTCTGCAGTTCGTCCCGGACAGCGTCGCCGGTAACCCGACCGTGCCGGGTGAGGTCGTGCCCGGCCGCTACGACAAGTGGTCGGTGACCGGCGACCTGGTGCTGAAGACCCCGACCATGGTGCACGAGGACGCCTTCGGGCAGCATCTGCCCGGCTTCGATCCCGTGCCGCAGCTCGTCCGCTACAGCAAGGTGACGCTCACCCGCGAGTTCCTGTTCACCACCCTCGCGTCGGTGCCGCGACGTCGGTTCACCCTGGGCGGCGTCAGCGTCGCCGAAACCGACCCGCTCCACCACCAGAAACTGGTGATCAGCTTGCTGTCCGGTACCGGCCGGCTCTGGATCACCGTCGACCCCGCCGACCCGGCCCGCGACACCGCCGCCCTGCCCATGCCGGTGATCGCCCCACCAGCGGCCGGCGGGAAGACCCGACTGCGGCTGACCGTGGCCGCCACCAGCTTCGAGGTGCTCTCCCCGACCTGGTTCGACCAGCGACCCGCCTACGACGACCTGCCCGGCGAACAACTGGTCCCGCCGGCCCTGCGCACCCTCACCGACCAGCTCACCAACCCGGCCCACCCGGCGCACAGCGTGATCTCCGCGTGGGCGCTGTTCCAGGCCGCCCCGGACGCCGCGTATGCGCCGGACCACGCGGCCGCGCCGCTGCGGGCGGCGCTCGCCGCGCCCCGCCCCGACGGGCGACGCTACCGGCGCCTCGAACTGCGCCGCCCGCCCCTGCCCGGCCCGGACACCGGCGCCGCGCCCCGCCGCCCGTACCCGGCGCATCAGCTGTGCTGGCGGCCCGTCGGCGGCGGGGCGACGGAGTCGCTGCGGCTGCCGCTGTCCGGTGTGGTCCACCTGCCGCTGGCCGACGACACCTACCGGTTCTGGGTCATTCCCCGCTCGGCCGACCCGTCCGCGGTGCTCGCCGGCGACCAGGTGCGGCTGAGCCTGCCGCCCGCACTGCCGCGCCTTGTCGGCGCCCCGCCGCAGCCCACCGTGGACGTGCCGCTCGGCGCCGCCCCGGCCGCCGCCATCGACACCCATCTGCGGCAGTACGACGCGGCGATGGTGTGGGAGAACTACTGGGCGGTCGCGTCCCGGCAGAAGCAGCTGCAGGACAAGGCCGGCGCGCACTGGAACGTCGACGCTCACCTGGCGTGGATCGTGCCCCGCAACGTCCGCAACCGCCCGCAGAGTGCCCTGTACGCGCTGTTCCGGGAGTCCGCCGGCCGGCACGGCCTGTCACCGGAGTTCCTGCAGGTCGTCTTCTTCGGCGAGGGCGGCGCAAACGAGCTGCCCGCCTCTGGCGCGTTCAACGCCAACGAGGTGCTGCAGGCGTACGACTTCGTCGGCCTCGACCTGATCGTCTACCGCACCGGTCGGCTGCCCGCAGGCCGGCCGGCGATCCCGCCGGAGGTGCCGGCCAGCGCGGCCGACGAACGCGCCGAGTACATGTTCAACCTGGTCACCGCCGGGTACGTGGACCCGGCCGTGGCGTTGGCGGTGAACTGGGACCGCACCGAGGTGCGCACCGAGGCGGGATTCACCCGCAGCCTCGAGGTGGGCACGGTCAACGGGTGGGCGGCGGCGATCGAGCTGGTCGCCGCCGAGCTGCACGCCCGGCTAGACGAGATGACCGCGTACCTGGCCGGCAAGGTGCCGCCGGTCGCGGTGACCGATGAGCTGAGCCGCCGGTTCCTCACCTACGCCCGGTTCAACTCCCGCCCGTCCACCGCCCGCGCCCTGGCCGACAACCTGTCGGCGAAGCTGCGCCCGTGGGTCGGCTCGCCGCCGCCGGACAACACCAACGTCCACTTCAACACCATCCAGCGGCTGGCTGTCGCGCAGTGGCACGACCTGGCCGGCGCGTACCGGGACGCCTGACCGTCGCGACCCGGCCCGGCGGGGTCACGGCACGGGCGGCAGGCCCTCGATGATCCGCCGGGCCAGGTGGCGGATCTCCGCGGCGGACAGGTCCAACGTCTCGGTTATCACCTCCGCGGCCACCTGATCGGCGCTACGCCGCCCGGCCGTCTCGGCGCCCTTGGCCACGACGAGGTGCCGGCGGGCCCCGCTCAGGCCGATGATCCGGCCGCGGCCGGTGGCGGCCGGGTCGTAGACGAACTCCCGGCCGCCCACGGCGATCCGGTCACCCACCTCCAGTTCGTTCTCCATCCATTCGAACAGCTGGCTGATGCCTTCCTGGCCGCCGCGCGGTCCGGCCTTGATCTCGAAGACGTCCAGCACGATCAGATTGCCGTTGCGTTCGACGGTGATCAGGTCGTCGGTGAACTCCTTGGACATCTCGGTCACCCCGTCGATCCGGCGTACGCCGGACTGCAGCTTGGCGGCGCTCTCCCCGACGAGGCGGCCTCTGAGGACCCGGTCCTTGTAGCCGTCGGCGAGGATCTCGCCGATGTTGCCGGTCAGGTTGCGCAGCACCCAGTCGGGGACCTGCCCGGCCTCGATCATGCCCTGGTGCCACAGTTCGGTGAGCTTGCGCTGCAGGCGGGGCAGGTTGGCCGGGCTCAGCAGGGTCTGCAGGTAGCCGGTGACCCGCGCCGGGGTGAGCCCGGGCGGCTGGATCAGCGCCGTGATCGCGGTCATCGTCGTCGGCCGGGGCCGAGCCACCACCACGACGTGGCGGGGCACGGCGACGCCGTTGCGGATGGTGGTGTACTCGGTCGTCCAGATCCGCACCCCGGAGCGGGGCGCCACCCCGGCGAGGGACCGGGCGAACGCCGGTGACTCGGTCACCACGACCCACTGGCCGCCCTGGCGCAGCCGGTCCACCCGCTGCGTCACGAAGGTCACCGGGTCGGGCAGCTGCGCCGGATTGAGCAGCTCCTCCCGGGCGACCGTGCACTGGTAGCCGGCCGGCAGATCGGTGACGCCGCCCTGCACGAACCGGCCGTTGCCGGCCACGACCGCGTCCACGCCCGCGTTGCGGGCCGGCGCCACCACCGTGGTGCGCCGGCCGGCGGCCAGCTGCTCCAACCCCCAGCCGATCTCCGGGTCAGCCGCCCCGACCACCAGGTACTCCCGCACCGAACGGGGAGCGATGCTGGTCACCGCCTTCCTGGCGCCCTTGAGCACCGAGGTCGCCGGGACGCTCTTCGCGGCCCCGCCCTCCAGCAGGTTCCGAGCCGCCTTGCGCAGCAGCAGCACCGCCTCAGCGCGACGCACCTCGTCGACCGCGCTGATGATCAGGTTCCGCAGGCTGCGCTGCGACATGCGCAGTTCGCTGCTCAGGCTCTTGAACGCGCGACTGCTCAGCCGCTGCTTGTTCGCCAGCTCCGCCGCCGCGGCCAGCTCGGACACCTTCGCGCCGGCCGACGCGGCGCCCGGCAGCGCGGCGGCGACGGCGGCCGGCGCGGGGATGGCCCGCAGAAACGGCACCCGTACCGAGTCGGCGGCGATCTGCGCGGCCAGCGGACTGGTCGCGGCCCTGCCGATCGCCGCCCGCCGCAGCTGCCGTCCCACATCCGCGCCGAGCAGCAGGAAGTCGACCAGGGACAGCGCCAGCCCCCGCCACGCCGCCGTGCGGGCCTCGGCGGCGTCCTCGGCGGCGGCGAGCTGGAACCCGCCCGGTGCGTCCAGGGCGGCCATCACGGCCAGCAGCTCCGCCTGCTGGAACCCCTGCACGACCC
Source organism: Micromonospora sp. CB01531 (assembly GCF_001905095.1). Classification (GTDB taxonomy): domain Bacteria; phylum Actinomycetota; class Actinomycetes; order Mycobacteriales; family Micromonosporaceae; genus Micromonospora. The sequence goes on along the minus strand of NZ_LWLS01000125.1, from coordinate 24,096 downwards.
CGACCGCGCCGATCGCCGCGGACAGGCTACCGGCGGCGAGCGCGACCGGCGGCTCGACCAGCCCCAGCACCAGCAGGAGCACGTTCGCCAGCTCCATGCCCAGCTCGCCGGCAAGGTCCCGCAACTGGCCGACGAGCAGTACCAGACCGATCATGCGGCGCTGCTCGTCAGTGAACGCCTCGATCACATCCGGATGGACCGGGGCCAGCCGCCGCGCCGCAACCGGATGCGCCGACAGCAGGTACCCGCGCAGCTTCGCCACATTGTCCAGCCGCTCGTCGAGCGCGGCGAGCACCTTGCGCGACGCGTCGCCGTCCAGCCCGCCGGCCAGCTCATCAGTGAACTCCCCGAGCTCCGGGGCCTCGTCCTCGTCCCGGTCGATCGTGATGAACAGCGGCGCCAGCGGCTCCGCGGCGGCAATCTCGCCGATCCGCGCGGTCAACCGCTGCGCGCTGCGGCTCTCCGCCTCAGTAGGTTCCCGATCGCCGAGCACCCAGGCCAACAGCGCCGCCTCGTGCAACAGCGGGCGCAGCTCGGCCGTCTTCGCCCGCAGCGCGCCGCCCGGCTCCGGCAGCGGCAGCGGCGCGTCCGTCGGCTTGAACCGGCGGCGCTGCGCGTCGAGGGTCCGTTCGGCCAACATCAGCCGGGCCAGGGTGTAGTCCAGCGCGGTCTGGGTGAACAGCGCGCCCAGCGGCAGGTCCGGGCGGTAGACGTCGCCGTCCCACGCGTCGTCGCCGCGCGCGTGCAACTCGGCCAGCCGCAGGTCGGCCCGCAGCCACACGCCGGGGTCGTGGTCGGGATACTCCGCCGACAGCCACGGCGCCCGGTGCGGCATGCCCGCCAGGCAGAAGTACCGGCCGCCGCCGGCCCGCAGCACGTGCCCCTCCGCGGTGGTCAGCGCCACCACCCGCGCGTCGGCCCCCTGCGTGGTCAGGTCGGTGCGGGCGGGACCGGTGCCGGACAGCACGTCGGCATACGTGAGGTTCGTCGACAGCGCGCACGTGTAGTGGATGCGCGGCACCACGGCGGTCGCCCGCAGCACGGCGGTCGCGACGCCGGTCAGCCGGGCCTGGGCGATCGCCTGCTCCTCATCCAAACATCCGGCCAGCGGCGCCAGCACCGCCCCGGCGCGCACGTCCTCGTCGTCGCCCTCGTGGCGGGCCACCACCACCCCGGTCAGCTGCCGACCGACCTCCACATACGCGTCGGCCAGCTCCTGCGCGTCGGTGGCCCCGCGGACCAGCGCGGCGACCCGCCGCTGCGGCTCCGCGTACGCGCTGCTCCACAGCATCTCGCCCAGCACCGCCAGCGCCGCCGGCGGCGGCTCCACCTCGTCCAGCCCGCCGGCCGGCCGGTCGTCATCGCCGAGCGCGAGGACGGTCAGCACGTCGGCGTAGCTCAGCTCGTGCGCGGTGATCTGCCGGTCCAACGCCAGGAAGCCCACCTCCGCCGTCCGCGGTGACATCCGCAGCTGCTCCTTGACCAGCAGGTTCCGCACCGCCTCGGCGGCGCGGACCGCCGCCAGCACCCGGGCGTCCGCGGCCCGTAGCCGCTGCACCGCCGCCGCCCCGTACCGGCCGGCGAGCTGCCGCAGGAACGCCGGCGCCGACTGTGGACAGGACGCCTCCAGACCGGCGACACCGCCCAGCGGCAACAGGAATCCCGACACGTCGGCGGACGGTTGCCGATTCAAATAGGCACCGAGTTCGACATCCCCCATGCGGCTGACACCGGTGGTGGACGTGACGACAGATTGCACCGGCTGACTCATTGGAATCCACCCACGCCTTCTATGCCTGGCCGTGGCTCCTATGCAATCGTCACGGCGTGGGGGAAGCACATCGTCCATTGAGGCAACCATGACCTCCCCGTCCGGCGTCGACCCCCGAATCGCGGCCCTGGCCAAAGCGATCGGCATGGTCGACGGGGACGGCAACGTGAACCAGGACTGGTTCACCGACCCGATCAGTCGCCTACGCGACATGGTCACCAACCCGGTGCAGCGCCGCGCCCTGCTCGACCTGCTCGACCTCGCGCTGCCACCCGCACCCGGGCTCGGCCGGCCGGGGGAGTCCTGGCACCCGCTGTTCGAAAAGGACCCGTTCGGGCTCTACCTGACCGTCGCCGGTGACGTGCTCGGGCTCGCCGCCCGCGCCGGCACCGGCACCGGGGACCCGACCGCCGCCCTGGTCCTCACCCTGCCCCTGGTCGACGCCGCCGCCGGGCTGACCGTCGTCGCCGGCACCGCCGCCGGCCCGCTGGAGGTACGCCTCGACCTCGCCACCAGCGGCGTCGACGCCTCCGTGCTAGCCCGCGTCGCCCTCGACGGCGGCGGATCCGTCCGCATCGTGCTCCGCGACATCGACCTCGGCGACGGACAACCGCGCACCGTCGAGCTGGACCCGGCGGCGCTCGACGCCGGCGCCGCCCCGGTGCTGGTCGCCCTCGTCCGGGAAACCCTGGACCGCCTCGGCGTCGCCGACAACCCCGTCGTCACCCACCTGCCCGGCGTGCTCGGCCTGACCCCCGGCATGCCGGCGCTGCCATTCGCCCGCCTCGCCGGCGACCCGGCCGCCTTCCGCGACTGGATCGGCGCGCTCGCCGCCGACCCGGCCGTGCTGCGCACCTGGTTCGGTCACCTGGCCGGCCTGGCCGGCGCCGACCCCACCGTCACCGGCGACGGCACCGAAACGCGGCCGTACCGGGCCGTCCTGCTGGCCGTCCCCGACGGGCCCCGGCTGGTGCTCACCCTCGCCCGGTCCGGCGCGGGGGAGACCGGCCGGGTGCTGTTCGGACTGCGCGCCGAACTGACCGGCGACGCCGTCCGGCTCGACGCCGGCGCCACCCTCGCGGCGATCGCCACGGGCGGCACCGCCGCCGCCGTGATCCTGCCCGAGGCGGGCCTGCGCCTGTCCGCCGTGCCGCCGCTGCCCCCGTCGAGCACGGTCACCGTCGGCGAGATCAGCGCCGGGTTGCGGTGGCAGGGCAGCACCGTCCAACCGCACCTCGAACTGCACGAGGTGACCCTCGGCGCCGCCAGCTACCCGGTGCTGGACCTCTCCAGCGCCGACGCGGTGGAAGCAGCCGCCGCGACCGCGCTCGGCGACGCCTTGCACCAACTGCTCGGGCCCACCGGCCCCGGTCACGCGCTCGCCGCGCTGATCGGCCTCGTCCCCCCGACGACCGACCCCACCTCACCGCACCGGATCGTCATCGCCGACCTGGCCGCCGCGCCGACCCGCGCGATCGCCGCGTTCCACCGCGCGGTCCTCGACGACCCCGGCCGCTGGTCGGCGCTGCTGGCCGAACTGGCCGCCCTCGCCGGCCTCGACGCCGCCGTCACCGGCACCGGCACACCCATCGACCCGTGGCGGGTCCGCCTCGCCACCGCCGGCGCCGTCGGCGTGGACCTCGCCGCCTGGGACGAACCCCACCCGACCGACCCGCACGCGCACGGCCTGCGCGTCGGCTTCCACGCCGAGGCCGACACCGGCTGGGCGCAGTTCACCGCCCGCGCCGGGCTGCTCGGCTTCGACCTCACCGACGGCCCCACCGGTGCCACGCTGCTGCCCGGCATCACCGTCACCGCCGGCGCGGTCCCACCGGCCGTACGCACCCCCGGCGGCACCCGACTCGACGCCCAACGCGCCTGGCTACAGGCCGCCTGGGTGCCCGGGGCCGCGCCGCGCGTCGACGCGCACGTCGCCGGCCTGGTGGTACGCGCCGACGGCGAACGCCTCGGACCGGTCGACCTCACCGTGCCCGCCCCCGGCGGCTTCGACCCCACCGCACCCGACCTGGGCATCGGCGTACCCCCGGACGTCCTCGCCGCGTTGCTGCGCCTGCTCGTCGCGGAGGCCGCGCTGAGCTGGGGCGGCCCCCGCGCCGCCGTGGCGGCCGCGCTGCTCGGCCTGCACCGGCGGCTGCCCGGGCTGCCCGGCGACTGGCCGGTGCTGCTCGCCGGCCGCCCCGACGACGACCTTGCCGCCCTGCTGCGCGACCCGATGCCCGCCCTGCGCGAGCACTTGCGGCAGCTCACCACCGGGACCTCCAGCGACGGCACCCCGTTCGCGATGCCCGCGCTGCGCTGGCTCACCGCCGTCCTGAGCGGCGCCGACACCCTCGACCCGGCCCTCCTGCCGCCGCTGCCCGCCGGCTGGGGGAGCGAGGAGCACCCGTGGCGGCTGGCGCTGCCCGCCGACGACCGCGCCGAACTGCTCCTGTGGACCGGAGAAACCGGCCCGGGACCCGGCTGGGTCGACGCGTACGCCCGCGACCTCCTCGACACCGACACCGGCGCCGACCTCGTCGACCGGCTGCGGGCGACCGCCGCACCGCTACCCGCCGCCACCGCTGCCCTGCACGGCCTCGATCCGCAGGCCCTCGCCGACGCACTAGACGCGCTGGCCCGCTGGTGCGCCGACACCGACGGCGTCGTACCGCACTGGTCGCAGGTCGCGGTCGGCCCGACCTGGCAGGTGGAGGAGAGACTGACCTGCGCCCACCAGGACCTGCCCACCCACCCGGACGCCATCGACCAGATCCGCCGACGCCTCGACGCCACCGCACCGGCCGACGACCGGTGCGTCCTGCTCGTCTCCGCGCCGTTCGCCGACCACCGCAGCTGGGGCCCGCTGCTGGCCGCCATCGACCCGCAGCACGCCCCCGACGCCCACTTCCACCTGCGGATCCCCGACGTCGACCCGATGACCGTCGATCTTGCCGACACCCGGGCGGTCTCCCCGACGTACACCGTCGACCTCGCCGACCGCGACGCCGACCCGCTCGACCTGCTGGGACAGCTCGGCCGGGTCGTGGACCACGCCCGCGCCCTCACCGGCCACCCGCGCGTGCACCTCGTCGCCCACTCCACCGCCGGGGTCACCGCCCGCGCGTACGCCGCCGCCCACCCCGACCGGGTCGCCGGGATCATCACCCTCGGCACCCCGCACGCCGGCAGCCCACTCACCCCGCGCACCGACCCCGGCCAGGCCGACGCCGTCCGCGTCGCCGCGGCCCTCGCGCCCACCCGCCGAACCGCCCCGCTACGCGCGATCACGATCCTGGCCGACGCACCGGACCCGGCAGCCTTCACCGGCCTGCCCGGCGACCACGCCGACGCCGACACCCCCGGCTTCGCCGTCAACGCCGTCGCCGGGCCCACCCTGGTCCCACACCTGGCCGCCGCCGTCGCCGGCCAGCTGTACGACGTCGCCGGCCCGGACGACATACCGGCCCGCACCCTGGCCCTGGGCCTGGCCATACGACCCACCGTGCCGGACATGACCGCCCGGATCCGGATCCCCCTCGCCGAGGTGCTGCTCGACCCGACCGCCCCGACCGCGCCCCGCCGACGCCGGCTACAGGCCGAGGCATGGCTCGGCAGCCCCGACGGCTGGCTCGTCCCCGACCGAGTCCGCGCCGCCCGCATCGGGGTGACGATCACCAACGCCGGCAACGGCGGCCGCACGACCACCCCGATCGCCGACCTGTACGACGCCCGCCTCGGCGGCCCGACCGAGCCGCTCGTGCCGTTCGAGACCGCGATGCGACGGCTCGGCGACCGGGCCGCCCCGCTGCCGCTTCCCGCCCTGCCCACGCTCGTGGTGGACGCCCTGCGCGCCGCCGCGCTGGCGCCGGCCGGCGCGACCATGCTCGACCCCGACGCCCTGCGCCGGTTCGCCGCCGCCCCCGCCGCCACCCTCGCCGCGGCGGTGACCACCCTGGCCGACCTGCTGCTTCCCGCCGTCGGCCTGACCGGCCCCACCGGCGGGCCGTGGCACGCCGCCCTGCCGCAGTTCGGCACCGAACTGACCGTCACCGCCGGGCCGTGGACCGCCACCCTGACACCGGCCGGCACCCCACCACCGGTGGAACTGACCGGCACCCTCGCCCTCCCGTCCGGCGCCACCACAGCCGACGCCACCGCCCGCTGCGGTGCCCTGGTCGCACACTGGTCGGCGGCCACCGGCCGGCTCACCGCCCAGGTCCCCGGCTGGATCGACCCGATCACGCTGCTGCCCGCCCCCGCCACACCGGCCGTGCCACCCGGCGCCCCCGCCGCCCTGGCCTACGCGGCCCTCGACACGGTCGCCACCCTCGTCGCCGGTGCGTTGCTGCCCGACGGCCGGATGCTGCGCCCGCTCGGCCGGCTCCTGGCCGCCCCAGCCGCCTTCCTCACCGGCCGCGACGTCCTCGCCGGCCCGGGCGGCGACATCGACCCCGGCCGGATCAACGACCTGCTCACCGCGGCCGGCGACCTGCTCGGCCTCGACACCACCGACGGGCTCGCCCTGCCCGGCGGACTGACCGTGCACGCCGTCGCCGCCCCGACCCGGCTGATGCTCACCGCCACCATCGAGGTGGGCCCGGGGGAGAGCCTGCAGATCGGCGCCGGCATCGGCCTCGCCGGCCCGGACGCCGGGGCCCCGACCGGACAGCTGCGCCTCACCCGCGCGGTGCCCGGCGACTGGACGTCGGTGACCGTCACCGCCGGCGTGGACCGGCACGGGCTGGCCCTGTCCGTCACCCCCGCCGACGGCACCCCGATCACCCTGCTGCCGCAGGTCGACGGCGTCGGCGCCCTCGCCGGGGCGGCCACCCGGCTGCTGCCGCAGGTCCTCCAGGCCGTGGTCACCGCCGTCAAGGCCGGCGGACCGCCCGGACCGGTCCTCAACGCCGCGCTGGCGGTAGCCGCCGCCCTCGGCATCTACGGCGACGACGCCGACGGCTTCCTGCGCCCCGACCGGTCCGCCGAACTGGCCCGAATGCTGCAACCCGGATGGCTGGCGTCGCGGACCGCGTCCGCGTCCGACGTCGCCACCCTGATCGTCGACCTGCTCCAGGCGATCGACCTGCCCTTCGACACCGTCGAAGACCTCGGCCCGGCCATGCGCGCCACCGTCGGCCTCGCCGGCGGCAGCCTCGCCGTCACCGCCGGCTGGTCGACGGCCGGCACACCCACCCTGCTCGTCGAACTCGCCGGCATCGACCTCGGACCAGTGACCATCGAACAGGCCCGCCTCGGCTACGACGGCGACCTGCACGCCCACCTGCGGGCCGGACTGCGCCCACCCGCCCCGGTCGCGTACCTGCGGCCCAGCCTGGACGTCGGCGTGGACGTCGACCTCGCGCACGGGCAGGCCCGCTTCGCCGTCCGGGTCCTTCCCTTCGGCGCGGCCGAAGCCGCGGACGCGGCGATCACCCTCGCCCCCGTACCCGCCGTCGTGATGACCGACGACGGCGCGCTCGCGCTGGTGCAACGCTGGGCCGTCCCGCTCGTCGCGACCATCGTGCTCACCGCCTTCGCCGACGACCTGGACACCCCGTGGTGGGCGCACGGCCCCACCGCCCGGTCCGTGCTCACCACCGCCGGCGTCGTCACCACCGGACCCGACGGGCCCGAGGTCGCCGCCGACCCGCCGCCGCTGCCGCAGGTGGCGCTGCGCGCCCTGGCCGCGCTCGCCGACGGCCTGTCCGCGCGGCTGGCCGACCTGCGCGTCGCCCTCGTCACCGAGGGCGGCCGGTACGGGGTCCGGCTCACCGGCCGCCAACCGATCGACGCCGGCGACCTCACCGTCAGCCTCCGCTTCGGCGACACCGACTGGCTCACCGACCCCACCGCCGGCGTCACCGTCTGGCTGCTCGCCGACCCGCCCTCCGGCGACCTGCCCGAGCTGCGCCCGGCACTGCAACTCACCGGCCTCGGCGTGGTCCTCTCCGGCCGGGACACGCCGCTGCTGGACACCAGCCTGCGCATCCGCGCCCTCGGCGTGTTCGTCTTCGCCGCCGCCACATTCGTCGACACCCACGGCGCCCCGGCGCTGTCCGTCACCGACCTCGGCGCCGGCGCCCAGCTCGACGACGCCCACCTGGTGCTCTCCGCCGCCGACGCCGACTCCTTCGTCGCCCAACTCCTGCCGTCGGACGTGGACGCCCCCCTCGACCTCGCCGTCTCCTGGCGCGAGACGCAAGGGCTGCGTTTGCACCGGGCCGCCGCGGCCGGCGGCCTGGAACTGACCGTCCCGCTGGACGTGCGGGCCGCCATCTTCCAACTCACCGAAATGTGGCTGCGCCTGGGCATCGGCGCCGGCACCACCACCCTCGCGGCCGCAGTCAGCGGCAGAGCCGACCTCGGCCCGCTGCACCTCGTGGTCAAACGCGTCGGCGTCGAGGCCCGCTTCGGCGCCGCCGGGTCAGAGCTGGCGTTCCGGGCACCCGACGGCGCCGGCCTGTCCCTGGACGCCGGCGTCGTCTCCGGCGGCGGCTACCTCGCCCACGACGAGGCCCTGCACCAGTACTCCGGAGCCGTCCAACTCCAGTTCGCGGCGATCTCCCTCAAAGCCGTCGGCATCATCACCACCCGCGCCCCCGACGGATCGCCCGGCTTCTCCCTGCTGATCATCGTCGCCGCCGAGTTCACCCCGATCCAGCTCGGCTTCGGCTTCACCCTCATCGGCGTCGGCGGCCTGCTCGGCCTCAACCGCACCACCGACCTGCCCGCGCTACGCACCGGCGTCCGCGAGGGCACCCTCGGCTCGGTGCTGTTCCCCACCGACCTGGTCGCCAACGCCCCGAAGATCATCAGTGACCTCAACCGGGTGTTCCCACAGGCCCCCGGCCGGTTCCTCATCGGACCGATGGGCAAAATCGCCTGGGGCACCCCACCCATCGTCACGGCCACCCTCGGCGTCATCCTCGACCTGCCGGCACCCGTACGACTGATCATCATGGGCCGCGTCCGGATGGCACTGCCCGACGAACGCGACCCCGTCGTCGCCATCAACCTCGACGTCCTCGGCACCGTCGACTTCGACTGCGGCGAACTGTCCTTCGACGCGTCCCTGTTCGACTCCCGCGTCGCCGCCTTCGACATCACCGGCGACATGGCCCTGCGCGCCTCCTGGGGACGCAACCCGATGTTCGCCCTCGCCGCCGGCGGCTTCCACCCCCGATTCCGACCCCCACCCAACTTCCCAGCCCTGCGCCGGCTCGCCATCAGCCTCGCCACCGGCGACAACCCCCGCATCCGCCTGGAGTCCTACCTCGCGCTGACCGCCAACACCGCCCAGTTCGGCGCCCGGCTGGAGCTGTACGCGGAGGCGTCCGGCTTCAACATCCGCGGCTGGCTCGGCTTCGACGCCCTGTTCCAGTTCGAACCGTTCGCCTTCGAGGTCGACATCACCGGCGGCGTCCAGCTCCGCCACGGCTCCACCACACTGTTCGCCGTCACCGTCGAGCTGCACCTGTCCGGCCCCCGCCCCTGGCACGCCCACGGCCTGGCCACCTTCCACGTGCTCTTCGTCGACGCGTCCGTCGCCTTCGACCTCACCTTCGGCCGGCCCGACCCGCCACCCCTGCCCGCCCCGGCCGACGTCGCCGCCCTGCTGGAAACCGCCCTGGCCGACCTCCGCAGCTGGAGCGCCCAGCTGCCCACCGCCGACACCCTCGTCACCCTGCGGGAAATCACCCCCGGCCCCCGGGAACTGCTCGCCCACCCGCTCGGCACCCTGCAGTTCACCCAACGGGTCGTCCCGCTGGCCACCGACATCGACCGTTTCGGCACCGCCCGCCCCAAGGACGACACCCGCTTCAACGTGACCGTCACCGTCAACGGCACCACCGCCACCGCCGCGGCCACCCTGCAGGAGCAGTTCGCGCCCGGACAGTTCTTCGTCCTCACCGACGACGAACGGCTCAACCAGCCCTCCTTCCAACCCATGCCGGCCGGGCAGCGTCTCGCCGCCACCACCGCCGACCGCGACCGCTGGCAGGTCCGCGCGGCACCCCTGGACTACGAGGAGAAGGTGATGGACGCCCCCGACACCGCCAACCTCACCGCCCGAGCAGCCCGCCGCCCCCGGCTGCGCCGGCTCACCGGCGACGAACTGGCCGCGCAGGTGCCCCGCTCGCCGGCCGCCGCGTCCCCCGCGCGCCGCACCGGCGCCGGCCGCTTCACCGGCCCCAACCTCGGTCTGGGCGTGACCGAATGACCGACGGCCAGCTCGCCTTCCTCTCCTGGACCCGCCAGGCAATGCCCGCCGGCAAGGTCACCCTCGACCCCCTCACCGGCAACCTGCCCGTCGCCGCGCCCGTCGACCTCACCGTCGCCGTGAACGCCCGAGCCCCACTGCCACCGCTGACCGCCCGCCTCTACGGACCCGGCGACATCACCGGCCTCGACACCCGACAGATCATCCGCACCGACCCCCGGCCCGAGGACGACACCTTCCCACCACACCTGTTCCCCCTGGTGGAGTTCGACCGGCCCGACCTGCCCTGGCTGTTCACCCCAGCCACCCCCGCCGACCGCGACCGGCTGCGACCCTGGCTGGTCCTCGTCGTGGTCGAACGCGACCACGCCGAACTGCTCCCCGGCGGCGCGCTGCCGGCCCTCAAGACCCGCCTCGACCAACTGCCCGACCTCGCCGAGTCACACCTGTGGGCACACGCCCAGGTCGCCCTCGACGGCGCCCTCGACGACGCCCGCCTCGACCGGCTGCTCACCGGCGCCCCCGACCGGACGCTGTCCCGCCTGATCTGCCCCCGCCGCCTGCACCCCCGCCGCCCCTACCTGGCCTGCCTCGTCCCCGCCTTCGAACCGGGCCGCAAGACCGGCCTCGGCCTCGACCCCGACGACACCGACCGCACCACCCTGCGCCCGGCCTGGACCGCCGGCACCGGGGAGGCGCCGCTGCTGCCCGTCTACCACCACTGGTCCTTCGCCACCGGCGACAGCGGCAGCTTCGAAGCACTCGTCGCCCGGCTCCAAGGCCGCCCGCTGCCCCGCGACGTCGGCGTGCGCGACCTCGACGTCAGCCGGCCCGGCGGCGGCCTGCCCACCGTCGATCCCCGCCGGCCCGGCGCCGTCGTGGAACTCGAGGGCGCCCTGCGCTCACCGGCCACCATCACCGCACCCTGGGACCCGGCCACCCGCGCGGCGTTCGAAACCGCCCTGCGCCTCCGCATCGAACCGACCGACACCGACCAGGTCATCCCCCCGCTCTACGGCCTCCTGCACACCGGCCGGCGCGGCTTCACCGGCGACGCCGACCGGATCAACTGGCTGCGCCAGCTCAACCTGGACCCCCGCTACCGGGCGATCGCCGCCCTCGGCACCCGCGCCGTCCAGGACAACCAGGAAGACCTCGTCGCGGCCGCCTGGGAACAGGTGGCCGCCCTGCAGGAACTCAACCAGGCCCTGCGCAACGGCCAACTCGCCCGCACCGTCGACCAGGCCATCTACGACCGGCGGGTCGACGCCACCCGACCCGGACCGGCTCTGCCGGACGACCGGCTGCTGCAGATCACCGGCCCCGTGCACCAAGCCCTGGGCACCTCCGCCGCGCTGGCCCGCGGCCAGGCCGTACGCGCCACCGCCTCCGTCGCGTTCCGCAAGGTCACCCGCCCCGGCCGCCCGCTGGCCCGACTCGCCGGCACGACCGTCGCCCGCCCGATGACCCGGCTGGCCGCCCGCCAGGTCACCGTCAACCCACCGCTGGTCGCACCGCCCGGCATGGCCTCCCCGGACGCCCTGTCCACGGGCGAGTCGATGCGGGCACTCAAAAGCTCCCGGGTCACCCTGCCCCCCTGGATGGCGCCACCGACCGGACCGCTCGGCCAGCCGGTGCCCGCCGACCCACAGGCCGGACACCCCGGCGCGTTCATGCCCGGCCGGGTGTTCGTCACCACCACCGACGGACGGCTGATGTCTCGGGTCACCCAGGGCGCGTTCAGCGGCTGGCAGGACCACGGCACCCCACCCAACACCACCGCCGTCACCCCGCCCGCCGCCATCCGCGACCTACGCGTGTACGTGACCGGAGCCGACCGGCAGGTCTGGGAGCTGGCCTGGGACGGCGACTGCTGGGCCTGGCAGAGCCGCCCCCTGTCGAACGGGCTGCAAGTCATCGGCACCATCGCCCCGTGGACCACCTGGGCGGACTCCCGCCCGGTCGGCGGCGGCCTTGCCCGCACCGGCACGTACGACATGGTGTGGGTGGTGGCCACCGACGGCAAGCTCTACCAACTCAACAGCGGCGGCGGATGGAGCCCGCACGGCAACCCCGGCGACGAGCTCACCGACCACCCGGGCGTCCGGGTCACCGGCCGCCCCGGCAGCGTCGACGCCTGGTCGATCCTCGTCCCCGGCACCGACGGGTTCCTGTGGAGCCGGGCCATCAACCGCACCACCGGCGCCTGGCAGTGGACCCAGATCCGCGGCGGCACCGCCGCCAGCACCGCCCCGCTCGGCGGCGGCCAGCCCTTCGCCATCGGCGACTACCGCTTCGGCGTCGGCCGGTTCACCAACCAGCTGTGGCTCTACAGCCTGCAACTGTCCTTCCCACCCGCCTACCGGTGGACCCAGACCCGCACCGACCTCGGCGCCATCCTCGGGGTGCTGCCCGGGCAGGGCCTGCTGATCAGCACCACCAGCGGCGAGGTGCTGCTCGGCAACACCACCAACCCCCTCTTCGTGACCTGGTCGTCATACCTGCCACCGCCACCCGGCCACGTCGCCGGGCAGACCCTGCGCGGCGCCGTCCGCCCCGACGGCGTGATCGTGGTGGCCGTCAACGGCCACTACCTGGAAGGCACCCACAGCGGCTGGACCGACTCCGGCCCACCACTGACCCCCGGCGTGGGCGCGCCCAAGGCCACCCCACCCGAGCACCGGCGCTGGCGCCCCGTCCTCGGGCTGATGGGCAGCATGGTCGTCGCCCACGTCGACGCCGCCGCCGGCGGCGACCGCCTGTACGAACGCGTCGGCCCGGACCTCGGCTACGACGCCGAGGTACGCGGCGGCTGGAACCTGCTACCGGCCGTGCCCGAAACGATCGGCACCGACACCCAAGGCATGGGCATCGCCCTGACCGACATCCGCGGCCGCGGCGGCGAGGCACCCCGCCGGGACCTGGTCGCCCTCTGGATCCAGGACCACGCCGGCGGCAACTTCCCCACCTACCGGGTCGGCTTCGACCTCGGCGCCGGCGGCACCCCCACCTCCTGGTCACCGGTGAAGCGCTGCCCGACCCCGGTGGCCACCACCATCACCTCCGGCGGCGCCCTCAGCATCCAGGTGCGGGTCGCCGACACCGACATCGACGTCGCCGACCTCGACGGCGACGAACGCCCGGAACTGATCATGGCCTACGTCACCCAGGAGGCGACACCACGCGCGTTCTACCGCATCGGCTGGTGCCTGAACGCCGCAGGCGACGTCACCCAGGGGTGGAGCGAATCCCAGCCGCTGCCCGCCCCCGGCGCCCCCACCGTCGGCATCGGCGTCGCCGTCGCCGCCACCACCAACCGCCTCCGACCCGACCTCGTCGTGCTCTACGTGACCCGCGCCCCCGGCGGCGGCCTACAAGCCACCTACCGCATCGGATACGGGCTCAACGCCCGCGGCCGGGTCACCGGCGGGTGGAGCACACCGATCGCCGTCGGCGGCGGCCCGCTGCCCGCCGCCCTGCAGGGCGCGGCGCTCACCGTCGCCGACCTCACCGGCAACGAACGCCCCGACCTGGTCGTCCTGCTGCTGGAGAACGGACCCACCGACAACACCGGCTGGTACCGGGTGGGCCGGGACCTCAACCCCACCACCCGGGAAGCCCTGGCCTGGCTGCCGGACCAGCGGATCCCCGGCTGGTTCGGCTGGGAGAACCGGGGCGCCGGCATCGCCGTCGGCGACCTCGACCCGGACCTGATGAACCGCAAACGGCAGTTCGCCCAGGCGTTCCACGACGCAGCCCGGGAGCACCAAGCCGTCCTCGACGTCGCCCAGCGCCTCACCGCCACCGACGACGCGACCGTGCCACTGCAGACCGTCGCCGCCACCACCCGTACCGGCCTGGCCCCCGCCAACCGGGTCGAGCAACGGGTCGCCGCCCGGGTGCGCGGTATCGACCTGACCCGGGTCGCCGCCACCGACCGGCTCAACCCGGTGCTCGCCGCCCCCACCTTCGACGTGCCCGCGTACGAGTTGGTCCGCGACATCGCCCGGGAACACCTACTGCCCGGCGTCGAACGGATCCCCCCAGACACCGTGTCGCTGCTGCGCGCCACCCCCGCCTTCATCGAATCGTTCCTGGTCGGCCTCAACCACGAGATGGCCCGGGAACTGCTCTGGCGGGAGATGCCCGCCGACCGGACCGGCACCTTCTTCCGGCAGTTCTGGAACCGCGCCGACGGCGGCACCGACATCCCCCCAATCGACCGGTGGCAGCCCACCGCGCAGCTCGGCGCCTCCGCCGCAGGGGTCGGCGGCCCCGACATGGCGGTGCTGGTCATCCGCGGCGAACTGCTACGCCGACACCCGAACACCGTGGTCTCCGCCATCCGCGCCACATACGTCAACGGCCGCCGCACGCTCACCTCCACCACCCTCGCACCCGACTTCCACGGCTCCATCGACCCGGACATCCTGTTCTTCGGCTTCCCGTTCACCGTGGCCGAGGCCCGCGGCACCGCCGGCACCGACGCCGGCTGGTTCTTCGCCTTCCAGGAACACCCCACCGAGCCCCGCTTCGGCCTCGACGAACCGGGAGCCGCGCCGGCCTGGGGCCGCGCACCGACGGCGTGGAACCACCTCGACTGGGCCGCCGTCGTGCCGAACCAGGCCGCCCTGGACAGCCTCACCCACGCGCCGCTGACCCTGCCCTTCCCTGCCGACACCACCCTGCCCGTCCGCGACGACCGGCCCAACGCCGACAGCTTCCGCTGGGCCGAAAACTCCGCCCACACCGCCCACATCACCCTGCAGCGGCCGGTCCTGTTCGCCATCCACGCCACCGACCTGCTGCCGCACACCACAGGGCAGTGGCACATCACCCACGTCGTGCGGGTCCGGCACAGCATCGCCGCGGTGGCCGGAAAGCACCCGGACGGCCGCTGGTGGCGGCTCGGCCTCGCCGAGGCGATCGCCGCCGTACGCCTACGCGAACGACTGTTCGTCCAGCCACCCGGCGGCCCGCCGGCCGAGGTGGTCGTGGTCCGCGGCCGAGGCGGCCGCGAATACCTACGCACCCGGGCCGGCGGCGGCCTCGGAGACAACCTGCACGCCCTGCCCAACCTGCCGAAGGATGCCGATGTCTGACCCGCTGCCCGCCACCCCCGGACAGTGGCGCATCACCCACGTGGTCAGGGTCGAGCACAACGTCACCGCCGTGGCCGGCCAGTACCCGGACGGCCGCTGGTGGCGCCTCAGCGAGGCCGACGCCGTCGCCGCCGTACGCCGCGGCGACCGCCTCTACGTCCAGCAACCCGGCAGCCCACCGGCCGAAGTGGTCGTGGTCCGCGGCGCCGGCGGCCGCGAGTACCTACGTACCCGCGCCGGCGGCGGCACCAGCGACAACCTGCCCAGCCTGCCCCGGTACGCCCTGTCCGAGCTGCTGTCCCACGACACCGCCCACCCGTTCGCGCTGCTGCCGGTGCGCATCGAAACCCGCTTCGCCGGCACCGACCTGCGGGTGCGCGTCTTCCCCGACCAGATCCACGTCGACACCCACGAACCCGAACTGACCGCCGACGAGGTGGCCGCCGGCCACCGCTACTGGACGGCGGTCTGGCACGCCGGCACCGACCCCACCGCCCAGGCCGCCGCCTGGGACGACCTGCTCACCCGGCTGCCCGCCGAACGCGCCGCCTGGGTCGCCCGCTGCCTGGAACCCCTCAACCCCGGCGACCGCCCCACCACCACCGTCCCACCCACCACCGACCTCAACCCGGCCCCCCGATTCCCCACCCCGGCCAGCCGCACCGACACCTGGACCCGGGCACCCCGCGCCGCCGCGCTGCCGGACCGCTGGCACGTCGTCGCCATCGTCGACGGACCACCCGCCCTGCGCCTCGCCGCGACCAGCGCACCCGTGCGCAAACCGCTGGCCATCGCCCCCGGCCGCGGCTTCCACCCCGGCACCCTCACCCCGGACACCCTCCCCGTCGACGCCGCCACCCGCTGGCTGGTCGACTACGAAGAAGCCCGCGCCGCCGGCATGGCCGTCACCCTCTCCCTCGCCGCCCACCCCGAGCTACTCACCCGCGGCATCGACCGACTGCTCGTCTACGGCGTCCGGGAGAACCCCGACCCGCAGGCCGCCGCCCGCGAACTGGCCGACCTGCTGGAGACCCACCAGCACACCCACGGCCTCACCTACGTCCCCCAGGGCACCCCCACCAACCAAACCGCCACCGCCACCCGAGTCCCCGGCCGACGCAGCCCCGAACGCGCCGCCGCGCAGCGCGTCACCGACACCGACCGAGCGCCCACCGACCCCCAGGCCAACGCCGCCGTCCTCGCCGCCGCGCTCGGCCTCGCCGTCGACTCCACCGACCCGCGCCCCGGCCCGACCCGCCGACCCGGCCCACCCGGACGCCCGCTGGCCCTGGCCCGCGCCGTCGACGCCACCCGCGACGAACAGGCCCAGGCCCGCGCCATGAACACCCTGCTCTGGCCGGCCACCTGGGGCGGCTTCCTCTGGCAGCAGATGCACCCCATGTTCACCGACGCCGCCATCACCACCGGGCGACGGCACTTCCAGGCCTACGTCCGCGCCAGCGGCCCACTACCGGCCGTCCGCGTCGGCGACCAGCCCTACGGCATCCTCCCGATCACCCCACTGGCCGCCTGGCGACCCACCGAAACCCCGGACCTCGACCCACCCGGCATACCACCGTCCGTGGTGGACTTCCTCGGCCGGCTGCGCCGCGACGTCTGGCGACCCGCGCTGACCGCCCTGCCACACGTCGCCGGACACGGCCCCGACCCACAGGAAACCGTGCTGCGAATCCTCGGCATGGCCCCCACCGCCCAGCAGATCTACGGCCGCAGCCTGCTCGGCATGGAGTACTTCGCCAACCTGTGGCGCTTCGCCGACCTCAACCTCGACGAGAACTGGCGCGCCCAGCTGCGCGACAGCGCCGACGCGCTACGCGCCCGACTCGGCCTGCCCGGCTGGAACCCCCGCGTCGGCCAAGCCGTGTTCGCCACCAACTCGTTCCCCATCGACGCCCCGACCGTCGCCGCCGCCACCGGCCCCACCGCCGCCCAATACCTCACCGACATCGCCACCGCCACCCCGGAAGCCCTGCAGGCCCGCCGCGAGACCGTCCCCGCCGGCCAGACCCCGCTGCTCTACCGGCTGGCCCGCCACGCCATGCTCACCGAGTACGCGATGGCCGCCGCCCGCGTCCTGAACCGGCAAACCCCACCACCGCCGGCCGGCGAACACCTCGACCCCGAACTGTCCGGGATCCTCCCCGGCCGCACCACGGTCACCCTCTGGGAACGGCTCACCCGCACCGTACGAACCCCGTCCGGGGCCACCCGCACCCTCACCAACTACCTGATGAACCCCGAACCCGGCGACCCCGCCACCACCGCCCTGGCGGACCTGCGCACCGCCCTCACCCAACTGGCCGCCCTGCCGCCGGACACCCTCGACCGGCTGGTCCGCGAGACCCTGCCGCTCGCCTCCCACCGCCTCGACGCCTGGCTCACCTCCCTCGCCACCCGCCGACTGCGCTGGATGCGCAGCCGCAACGCCGCCGCCGCGAGCGGCATCCACCTCGGCGCATACGCCTGGGTGGAGAACCTGCGCCCCCGCCCAACCCGCAAGGAGGCCCTGCCCCGCCCAGCCGGCGAGGACCAGCAGCCGCTCTACCGCCAGCCCGACAACGCCGGCTTCATCCACGCCCCCTCCATCGGCCAGGCCACCACTGCCGCCGTCCTCCGCGCCGCCCACCGCGCCCACGCCACCACCGCCGGCGGCCCCCTCGCCGTCGACCTCCCATCCCGCCGGGTACGCCTCGCCGCCTGGCTCCTCGACGGCCTACGACAGGGCCAGCCGCTCGGCGCGCTGCTCGGCTACCGCTTCGAACGGGCCCTGCAGGAACACCCGGTCGGCACCCTCGCCGCCTACCTCGACGACTTCCGAGCCCTCGCGCCGGTCCGCGGCACCCGGGTCGCCGCCGGGGAACCACCCCAAGAAGCGGTGGCCGCCACCGATGTGGTCGACGGCCTCGCCCTGCACCGCCTGTGGCGCTCCGGACGGCTCGACCTCGACACGCTCGGCCTCGACGCCCGCCACCCCGCCGAACGCGACGCCGCGCAGCAGGTGCTGCGCCACCTCGACGACGCCGTCGACGCCCTCGCCGACGCCCTGCTCGCCGAATCCGTCCACCACGCCGTCCAAGGCCAGCCGCTGCGCGCCGCAGCGACCCTCGACGCCACCTCGGGCGGCGATTCCCCGGCACCCGAACTCGAGGGAGTACGCACCCCGCGCACCGGCACCGCCGTCACCCACCGCGTCGTCGTCGCCCTCGGCGACCCCACCCCGGCACCCGGCTGGCCGGTCGACGCCACCCAGACCCGGCAGGCCGCCGAACCGCGCCTCGACGCCTGGCTGAGCCGCCTATTGCCCACCCCCGACCGGGTCCGCTGCCGCGTCCGCGTCGATCAACCCGACGGCAGCTACCTACACCGCCTGGTGGACCTGGCCCCACTGCAGCTGTCCGCACTGGACTACGTGCTCATGCCCGAAGGCACCGGGCAGGGCCAGCCGACCGAACTGGAGCAGCACCTCATCGCCACACTCCACGCCCGCCCCGAGGTCGGCCCCCGCGCCGGACTCACCTTCGACTACGCCCGCGACCCACGCTGGACCCCCGACGCGGTCACCGTCCCCGAGTTCCTCGAAGCGGTCCGCGCCGCCCGTGCGCTGGTCACCTCCGCCCGAGCCCTCGAACCACGGGACCTCACCGTCCCCGAAGCCCCCGCCGCACCCGTCCCCACCGACCAGGACCTGGCCGACCGGGCGGCCGGCGCACTGCTCGCCCTGAACCGCGCCGCCGCGGCCCTCACCGACCCGGCCAGGCAGCACGAGGGGCTGCGCCGGGCCACCGCGCTCGGCGTCCCGTTCGCCGTACCCCCGGCACCCGACGACACCGCCGAGGCCGCCGCCACGCTCACCCGTCAGACCACCTCCGCCCTCGCCGAGGTGACCCGCCGCCGAGACCTCGCGACCGCCGCCACCACCGACCGGGACCGGATGACCGCCGTGTTCGGGGAGAACTTCCCGATCATCACCGCGTTCACCACCACCGACCCCGACGCGGTCAACCCACCACCGGCCGCCAGCACCGCACTGCTCGGCGGCGACCCGTTCGCCGCGGTCACCTGGGCCACCCGCACCGCACGCGTCCGCCCCGGCGTCCAGCGACTCGTCGCCACCCTGTCCTACGCCGACGCCCTGCAGACCGGCGACGCATTCACCCTCGCCGTCGCCCAGCGACCCACCGCCGACCACGACCGCTGGCTGGGCCTACGCGCCGCGGCCGGCACCCCACCCGGCAGCCGGATCTCCCTCGTCGTACACGCCGCACCACAGGCCCGCTCCGGCCCCACCGCCGGCCTGGTCGTCGACGAGTGGACCGAGGTGATCCCCAACGCCCAGGAAACCACCGCCGTCGCCTACCACTTCGACACCCCCGGCGCCAGCGCCCCGCAGGCAGTACTGCTCGCCGTGCCCCCGGACGCCCGCGGCACCTGGAGCAACGAACTGATCGAGCAGACCCTGCTCGAAGCCATGGACCTCGCCCGGCTGCGCCTCGTCGACTTCGAGGCGCTGCATCCGATCGACCCCGACGCGCTCACCGACATCGGCCAGTTCCTGCCCGCCGCGTACTTCGCGCTCAACATCAAAGGGGACGTCGTGTCCACCAACTTCACCGAGGGGAAGTGACCCGTGCCCTCCATCACCAGCTGGACCCGACTGGAGCCGAGAGCACGCGGCACCGACATGCGACCCTCCCTCGAGGCGCGAGTACACGACCCGCTCTGGCTGCTCGGCCGCCAGTGGCAGATCGGCGAGTTCCAGGGGGAGGACGCCGGCACCCCGATCGCAGCCCGGCTACGCGGCCGCGCGGACCGGCTCACCGCCTGGCGACCCGGCCCGGACCCCGACCAGCCCGAGCAGCCGTACGACGGCAGCCTCCCACTGGAGGCACTGGTCGAACGGGAAACCCCCGCCCCCGACGCCCGCCTCGCCGCCGAGACCGGCCAGCACCTGCTGCGCCTGCTCACCGCCGCAGGCCTAACCCACTACCGCAGCCCGCTCTGCGCCGCGTACCCGATCCCCACGCCAGCCGCGGAAACCGACCCGGACAGCTTCCGCTACCTCACCCTGATGACCGGCCGCGCTCCCGACGGCGACCAGGCTGCCGCCGCCCTGCGCGGGCCCCTTGCGGCCGGCACCCTGCCCGCCGCGCTGCCCGTCGACCCCGCCGACCGCGCCGCCTTCCGCGCCGCCGCCACCACCTGGCTGACCTGGTACGACACCCTCGTCACCCGCCCCGGCGACGACCAGCGCACCTGGCAGCCCGCCCGCCAGGAATACGGATTCGCCGTATCCGCCCGCAGCGACGGCACCCCGGTCACCCTGGAGGCTGCCGAATACACCGACGGCAACCTCGACTGGTATAGCTTCTCTCTCCGGCCCGGCCGATCCACCCCCGACGAGTCCGGAGAGGACGTCGTCGCCACCGCGCTCGCCGCACCCGTCACCTACCCCGGCATGCCCGCCCGCCGCTGGTGGCAGTTCGAGGACAGCCGGGTCGACTTCGGCGGCATCGAAGCCGCGCCGGAGGACCTCGGCCGGATGCTGCTGGCCGAGTTCGCCACCGTCTACGGCAACGACTGGTACCTGCTCCCGGTCGACCTGCCCGTGGGTTCCCTGACCGCCGTGCACTCCCTCGTCGTCATCGACACCTTCGGCGAACGCACCCTCGTCGACCGGATACGCGACCCCGAATGGTCGATGTTCGAACTCTCCCACCACGACGCCGGGCCGGGCGACGAGCGCCGCGCCGACCGGCTGTTCCTGCCGCCTGCCCTCGGCACCTCGCTCGAGGGCGAACCGGTCGAGGAGGTGCTGCTCACCCGGGACGAACAGGCCAACCTCGCCTGGGCGATCGAACGCTTCGTAGAGGGCGTGGCCGGCGGCCGGATCGACCGCTTCACGCAGTGGCAGGCGCGCCGCGCCGCCAAGGCGCCCGACCACGAACCCAGCCCGGACGACCCGCTCGCCTACCGGCTGATGACCGAGGTGCCCGACCACTGGATCCCGCTGCTCCCGTACGAACTTGCACCCGGCCGGATCGAACTGCGCCGCGGCGCGGTCCGCCGGCCGACCCCCGACGGCGAGATGCCGGTCGAGCCGCAGGGCCGGCTGCTGCTGCCCGGCCAGCCGCTGAGCCTGCACGAGGAGGAGGTGCCCCGTGAAGGCGCAACGGTCACCCGCAGCTGGCAGTACGCCCGCTGGACGGACGGCTCCTCCCACCTGTGGCTGGGCCGGCGGAAACGGCCAGGGCGGGGGGAGAGCTCCAGCGGCCTGATGTTCGACCGGCTGGTCGCCGTCGACCGGACGACCGACTGACGACAAAGGGGGCCGCAGGCGCTCAGCCACCGGACTCAGGTGCCGGCCCAGCGGAGCTTCGGACGATCGGCGTACGTCGGTCGTCGCCGCCGGGGGCTGTCCTGCCGATCTTGTAGCGGTCGGTCGTTGACGATGTCGCTTGCCGCGGCTTCGGTGTCGAGGTCGTCATTGCCGCTCGTGTAATGGCGCCGCTGCGCAAGGTATGCGGCAGCCGCGGCACGCTGCGCTCGCTTCCCCGGTAGCCGCAGTCGCGCAGCTCCGTGGTGAGCCTGGCGGCGTTCGGGCCCCTGCTGCCAGCCGTCGGCGAGGTGGCTGGACACGCTGGTGAAGCCGAGCGTCGAGACGAAGCGGAAGTACCGGGAGCGGCTGGAGAAGCACGTCTTCCCGGTGTTGGGCGACAAGCCGATCGCCAGCATCACCCGGCGGATGATGCGCGAGTGGCAGACGGGCCTGTTCGACGCCGGGCTCTCACGCAAGACGATCGCCAACATCCGGGGCGAGTCGGTGTTCCCGATCTTCCGCGCCTCGTGCCTGCCAGGCGAGGACGAGGAGCTGCCGCTGCGGACCTACAACCCGCTGAAGGGCCTGGCGCTGCCCGACGGCGTGAAGTACGAGCGGGACATCCTGGAGACGCCCGACGACGCTGCGCTGTTCCTCACCGCGGCGTACGAGGTCGACCCGGAGGCCGCCGACCTGCTCCTGACGAAGCTGGCCACCGGCCTGCGCTGGGGCGAGGTCGCCGCCCTGACCGCCGGGTCGGTCCGGGCGCACCTCGGCACCGTCGAGGTGCGGCAGGTCCTGCGGAAGGTCAACCGGCAGTGGGTCGTCGAGCCGAAGCCGAAGACCAAGAAGGGCTACCGGTCCGTGCCGGTGCACCCGCTGGTCATGGAGATGGTGAAGAGGCGCGCGGCGGCCGGCACGAAGTTCCTGTTCGTCGCGCCGCGCGGCAACCACTGGCGGTACGAGGATTTCTACGACTGGCGGTGGGTGAAGATCCGCAGCTTGGCCGAGTCGCGGGGCCTGCGCGGGCACATCACGATGCACGGGCTGCGGCACTCGCTGCTGACCCTGCTGGCCGCCGAGGGTCTGGAGCTGGCCGGCCTGACGCACCTCGCCGGCCACGCCCAGGTGGCCACCACGATGGACGGGTATGTGCACAACACGACGGCGCACCACGAGCCGGTCCGGCGGATCGTCGGCGGGTTCCTCGCCGCCGGCATCCGACGCCGGCGAGGAGCAGCGCGCCGCTGGCATCATCCGTGCCGGCGAGATCCGCGGTCGGATCCACCGTTCCTCGAGGGAAACGGCGGCGGGGTACGGCGCCAGCACGAGCGATGGTCACCAACAACCACTGTCATGACCAAAACGTGACCAAGTGCCACCAGGTTCGGATCCCGCCGTCCCGATCAAGGCCGGAGGTCATTTCCGATCGCTGGGTACGACCGCCCGTTGTTGAACGGCAGTTCAGGCAAGGCACCGGCCGTGCGGCAGGACGCCGAGCACTTGCTGCTGCGCGCCGCCTCGGCCGCTTGCACCGAGGTGGCCCACCACGCAACCGGCGCCTGTCGATACGGCGTAGACGATGGCGTGCCGGGGTGCCGGATCCGCTGGCCCGGCTGGTCGAACAACAACGTCGGTGAAGCCGGCGGCGGTGAGTGTCTCGCGGGTCTGGTCGACGGTCTGCTCGGGGTTGTCCGCGGTTGGAAACAGCCGCTGGCGGGCCTGTTTTGCCATGCATTCCTCGGTGACCGGTTGGGGGCAGTCAGACGTCATCCGGTCGATTGCTGCGCCGACGGCCTCGGCAGCGGCCTCCGCCTCAGCTCGCTGTCTTGGGGTGAGTTTGCTGCGGCGAAGCTCGTCGTCCACCACTCGCTGGCAGTAGGTGGGATCGCCGTCCTGAGCGGCCGGAGCAGCCCGAACGCAGAGGGTGGCCGAACCGGACGTGTCGGGGGTGGCGGTGGATCCGGTGCGCGGCGCCGAGGACGGTGGCCCGCAAGCAGTGAGCGTCAGGGCGGCAAGCGCAAGCCCGACCAGCGCCGCCTGAGAGGAAACGATGACTCGAGCATGCGCCTGCACTACCGCAGCATAGCCCGGGGAGCGGTTGGCGGGATGGATGCGCACTCCAAGGCGGGCGTGACGCTCAGGAAAGGAGTGGGGAATCGTCCCTTGTGGGGGGACGGCAGCGGCGTCCAAGGCCGTCGCCTTGCTGAGCGGGGGTGCGGTGTCGGATTGGCGACAGATCATTTCCCTGACCCGCTGCATCGTTGATCCTCGATGTAAGCGTGCCTGTGGATCCAGCACGCCAACGGGGGATCGACGTCGACCGCGTGTATCTGCGCGTGCTTACTCTTCGGTGGCTCCCCGTGGCCAAGCGCGGCCCACCAGGCCAGGTGATGTGGATCGTCCACATTGGCAGACGGGGAGAGCAGATGACAAAGACTCGACGATGGTGGGTAGCCGCCGTGGCAGCAACAGTCGCCTCGGCGGTGATCGTGGCACCGCGTGCCGCGCAGGCAGCAGAGCCGGAGCCGGTGCGGACCACCATCACCACAACCGCCACGCAGTTAGGGGCAGGTGAGGTAGCGGGCTTCACGAAAACGCCGGCCGCGGAGATACCGGCCACGCCGCCTAACCTCGGTCTTTCATTTGGGCGGCGGTTCATAGC
>NZ_LWLS01000124.1 GCF_001905095.1 Micromonospora sp. CB01531 | reverse complement strand
CCGACCGTCCTATTGCGCACGAGATCGTAAGCCCGCTGATGTTCCAGCGGAGCGTCATCGAGGAAATCGTCGGCCACGACGGCGTCGTGGGCAGCGTCCGGGTCCGTGACGTTCACAACGGCGAGAAGCGCGTCTTGGACGTGACCGGGGTGTTCGTCGCCATCGGCCACGACCCGCGCAGCGAGCTGTTCCGCGGCCAGGTCGATCTCGACGCCGACGGCTACGTCGTCGTCCAGGCACCCAGCACCCGTACCAACCTGCCCGGCGTGCTCGCCGCCGGTGACCTCGTCGACCGCACCTACCGGCAGGCCATCACCGCCGCCGGCACCGGCTGCGCCGCCGCCCTCGACTCCGAGCGGTACCTCGCCGCCCGACCCTGATCACCGGAAGGTAATTGCCCGGCGCACCCACCGCCGCGCGCCGGGCGAACTCGAACCGTCCTCGCCGTCTCAGCCTGATTAGATGTCACCCCGCCCGAGAGGTCCCTCTCGGGAGCACCACGAGCAGCGCTCGTCACGGCGTGGCAACTGGGCCGAGCGTTCACGCTGTCGCGGTAGGTGGATCGTGGAGGTGGTGTCCTCGGGGTCATGGTGCATGCCGGTGGTGGCGAGCATGAAGTGGTTGACGGCTTCCATGGCGACGAGGCCGTTGAGGGCGATGACGCTCGGTGCTGGGACGCCTGCCACGTAGCGGGCGGCAGTGCGCTCGTGGTCGGGGTGCATGTCGATCGCGAGTTCGGTCGGGTCGATGAGCTCGTTACACCACATGCAGCCGCTTCCCGGAACGAAGAACCGACTGACGGCGTGGATCTCGCCGATGTTGCCGTCGTCGTCGACCGGGATCTTGACACCGATCTGGGTGGCGGGAATGAGGTACTGGTTCGCGGCAGCGTTGACCCAAAAGCGGGCGGAGTGGCTGTCCGCGGCGAGGAAGATCCAGTCGCAGGAGGCCAGCTCCTGTCGCGCCTCGCTGGTCTCGACTCGCTCCTCGAGCACCGTGAGGTGAATGTGGGGGTTGGCCCGGCGGGCGTTGCGGACCGCGGGGATGGTCTTCGGTTTGCCGATGTCGTCGCGCTCGGCGGCCAGCAGCCGGGGCAGGTTGGTCTCGTCGACGGTGTCGTCGTCGATCAGGAGAAGGCTGCCGACGCCGAGTCGGGCGAGGCCTTCGACGAGGATGCTGCCGACTCCGCCGAGGCCAACGACGGCGACCCGCATGCGGCCGAGGGACTCCTGGCCGAGCTGACCGAAGAGCCTCGCCTGCCGGTCATGTATGAGGTCGACCGTCCCCGCGCGGGCGGGTTGAGGCCGCAAGCGGATGAGGTTTCCGCCGGGGATGACGACTTCCGCCAGGTCGACGCGGGACCCGTGGGGCAACCACAGGTCACCGGCGGCGGCCTGGGGAGTGAAGACCAGTCCGCCGACGACCTGCCCGGTGATCTGCCGCAGCGCCGGGTAGCCTCGCTCGTGGCTGGCCAGGTCGATCCGGGAGAAGCCGACCGTGACATCGCCGAAGTGGTTGTGGACGGCGAGGTAGGCGAGGCCTTCGTCCCGGGCCCGGAGGGCGGCGTCGCGCACGAAGGACGGCGCGAGCGCCCGGTAGCCGGTCTCGCCGGGAACGTAGTCGACGGCGTCCTTCGCGATGATCAGCTCCCGGGCGAGCAGGCGAGGGCCCCGTGGGCCGTCGGCGCGGCCGGCGAGGATGACCGCCCCGTGCTCCTCCTTGTCGTCCCGGAACAGGTGATCGGCCAAGGCGCCCCAGAGTTGGGGCGGCAGGGTGAGGCTCCAGCCGTCGGTCGGCGGGTTCACTGGGTGACGAGCCACGTGATCACCTTCTCGGCCTTGAGTGCTGCGTTGTCGATCCCGGCCCGCCACCCGTGGGAGCGGCGGGACAACTGCAGGGCGGGCCGGTTCTGCCAGTCGACCTGTTGGATGGCCTGCCCGTGGGGCTTTCCGTCGGTGCGGGTCAGCCTGCCGGTGTAGTGGGGGTAGACGTCCGCGCTCGGGTAGGCGGCGCTGATCTGGAAGCCCAGCCAGGTGGTCGACGGGGTGTAGCTGGGGCCGACCTCGATGTCGTTGACGATCACGAAGGCGCCGCCGGCGCCGTCCGGGGTGACCTCGACCGGCTTGCCGGTGAAGTGTTCCCGGACGGCGTCGACTGCGGTGGTGACCGCGGGAGTCAGCGTGGTCACGAGTTGTCGTCCGGCGCGACGGCGAGGAACTCCTGGTTTGGGTGGACCGCGATGGTGTCGTTGTCGCCGATGACCTCGTAGCGGTTGCCCCGCTTCAGCGACAGCTGGAAGTTCGGCTGGAGGTGGACGCCCTGCGCGATGGCGGCCTGCTTGATCTCCAGGCCGGTGACCCGGTGCTCGGGCAACTCGACCTGCTGGTTGTTGACCGAGACCGTGATGGTCCGGGGCGGGCGCTGGTTCTCGACGGCCTCACCGGCCGCAGGGTTGTGGATCATCACATCTGCTCCTCTTGCTTGAGCGGGGCCGTGTTGACCGGCTCCGCGCTCTCGGCAGCCGCTGGTCGAGCACCAGCCGCCGCCGAGATATCGGTTTCACTGAGACCAGTGAAACAGGTGATCGTCCCTTGCACAACCCGAAGCGGCCTTTGACCCACTCCGGCGTCCTGCGGGCGTGCGGGTCCCGTTCGAGCTGTCATGCTGGGTGGGTGCGTATCGAGCTAGCGGGCCGGAACCCTTTCCGACGCCGAGAGCTGAGGGCCGACTTTCATGGCGACACAGGGAACCTGGTGCTGGACGCGCGGGGACTCCAGTGGGTCAGCCCGCTTGAGCTCGCCGCCATCGTCACGTTGGGGACCGTCGCTGATGCCCGCGGCCGTGAAGTCCGCCTGCTCGTTCCTCACGACCCGAAGATCGCGTCCTATCTCGTGCGGATGAACGTGGTGGAGCTACTCAAGCCCTTCGCCGAGATCGATGGGTCGGTCCCATCCCAGGAGCGCCGGAACCACTCCGACAAACTCCTCGAGGTCGCCGAGGTCACGCCCACCAACATCGACGATGTTTGCGACAGGCTCGGCCTACTGGTCACGGAGCGGCTTGGACCGGAAGCGGGCAGGGCAGCATTCGACAGCCTCGCCGAGCTACTCAACAACGCCACCACACACGGCTACAGCAAGACCGGCGCCTTCACCGCCGCCCAGCTCTACAGCGGCACTCTGAGCCGTACACCGGGGTTCGAGTTCGCCGTCTGCGACTCCGGCGACGGGATCCAAAAGGTCCTTTCCAGCACCACCAACCAGGATCTGGAAGGACCCGCGGCTCTCGAGCTAGCACTGAATGGCGGCGTCAGACGCGCCGAAGGGCGAGGCCACGGACTACCGAACCTGTGGAGACAGGCCATCCGAGGCGGCAAGGGAGGTGAACTCATGCTCCGCAGCGGAGACGCCGTTGCCACCGCGAAGCTCCGCTCGGAACCCACCTCGATCTACAGCCGCGTCGCCGAACCGGTGGACGGCACCTGGGCCTGGCTCCGCGTCCGAGTTCCATAACGGCCCGTAACGTGTTTCAATCAGTCAGGTGAAACCGGATCCCGCTACGACCGTCACCTACGACGTCGGACAACACCGGGCGTTCCTGTCAACCAGGGAACGCGGCAGGAAAGTGCTTCACGACCTAGAAGACCGCATCCCGCCTGAGGCCAGCCTTCTCGTCATCAACTTCGCCAACGTGGAGGCGATGACCGTCAGCTTCACCGACGAGTTCCTCCGCAAGTACTACTCCACCCTCGCCACCCAGGACGACGGCCCGACCTGCGTGCTTGTGACCGGACTCAACAACGACACCCGCGAAACGATCGTCATCGCCTTCGAACGCCGCGAACTTATCGCGCTCGAGCGACTCGGTGATGACCTTGTGCTGCTGGCGGCGTCGGAAGTTCTCTCGGACACCTTCAAGCTCGCCAGGGAGCTAGGCACCTTCACCGCGACGACGGTCGCTGAACAACTGGGTATCAGCGCTCCAAATGCGAATAACCGACTCAAACGCCTTGTCGCGGCGAGAGCGCTCGTACGGCGGCGTGGGGTGGCCGAGCGCGGTGGCAAGGAATTCACCTACTCCGCCCCCGAAGTTTGAGCGTCTGGCGTTATGTCTCCTTCGCGGCACAGCAACGCGCCCCCCGCTCAGGCTCGGCACGTGGCACTGTCCGGGGTGGCGTCGTTCACCCCGCGTGCTGGTCAACGCCGCGGATCCGATCACGCCGTGGGCGGTGAGTCTGGTCGCCCGGGAGGTCCTCGCTCGGTGGCTGCTCGGTGGCTGCTCGGACGCCGGGGAACTCACGCGAACAGTCAAAGATGGACACGGATTTCGCCGCAACAGATCAAGGTCCGCAGCCATACACAGGTGTAACTAGACCGCCGGACCTGCGGGGATACCGCCGGACCGGCGTGGCCACGAGGCGGACGCACTCGGACACCGTGACTTTCTGCAAGATCATCTGACTACGGATCAGATGCTTTGGGTTGCGAGTGGCTAGGCAGCCATGGCGACCGTGGTTGGAGCGACCGAGAGGCCCTTCATTTGGTTGGCAGCGCCGTTGAGGGTTGCGTCCAGGGGCCTGGACTCTTGCGTCTCCCGCTGCGCCACGCTCGGCGAGCCGTCTGTTGCTGATCTTCGATGATGTGTGGGGTGTGTGCCCTCCAGCAAGTGCCAACCCGGGTCAACCAGGGTCATCACCCGCCAACCCGGGCCACGGGTGCCGGTCGTCGACGTGATCCGTGTGGTCGACGTGTGGTCATCGCCCGCCCGTGCGGACCGATCAACCCAGGTCAACGCAGGCCACTCCCTGCCATCCCGGATCAACGCGCAGGTCGCTAGACTGAGCGCTCGCGCCCTCGTAGCTCAGGGGATAGAGCAACGGTTTCCTAAGACGCTTCTCTATCTGTATCCGCACGCTGATGACCTGCGGATCGCCCGCCCCGGCCTCCCCGCGTGCTGATCGCAGCGCCGCGTTGCTGTGCTCGCTTGCTGAAGATCATCAGAACGCGGCACGGGCGTGTCCACCGATCCGACGAAGCAACAGAGCCACCAAACTTCCTGAAATAAATAGATAGCGATGGCTGCCACTGGCGTGGCAGCCATCGCTAAACACCAATCACATAGCGGCGGGGAACCGCCGTTCGATGGCCCGCTTGTACGAAATCACGCCCGAGTGCGGTCAACGGCACGGCCGGGACCTTCGGGTGACCGACACCGCATCAGTCAGGCTGCGAGTTCAGCTTCCCCCGAACGTAGTCCGCGACCGCCGTTACAAGGTTACCCTCCGCGAAGTCCTTGTGGGATGCTTCTGGACTCTGGTCAGTGATGCTGACCAACACGAGAAACTGCCCGAATCTGAGCCAGAAAGATGAGATCTTGCACTCATCGTACCGGCCATGCACGCAGATTTTCTCTGCATCATCCGCACCGGCCGGAGAGAACCTTGCCACGGTGACATGAGGAAAGTTCCCACGGTAACCGTTCGCCGGATCATCATTCCTCCAGGCCTTCCGCCCCCAGAACGAATTCCTCGCCTTGGTCACCTCGATTCGGAGGCTAACGCCCCTGTCGCCAACCTGCCACCGCCTGACCTTGGTGCCACTGTAGCCGGGTAGGTCAAAGGTCTCCTCGCTCACCAGCACGTCGGGCACGGAGTCGGACACGACGGCTGCAGGAGCCAGCAGTTCCTCAGCGTTAACTTCGCGGTTTTCGAGACGCACTATGGGGGGCAGGACCAAGAGGAGGGCAATAACCAAGACGGCAACGAGAACTGAAGCCGCCGTGACCACGCCCCTCTTCCCAGGCCCGTTACGGGACATCATTCCGCACATGATAGTCGGTTGCCTGCGCGAGCCTCGGAAGGATATTCCGCACCTCAGCGTCCAAGATCTCCGGCGTCAAGGACCTCCCGCGAGTCCCGTCATATTTCCGGTACAGATCCATCCCGAGTTGCACGGTCAGCACATCCCCCGGATCGTTGGTGCCCACTCCCTCAGCTATGAATGACGGCACTTCAATCCCGGCACTCTTGCCACCCGTGGCCCCGTTGGTTTTGGCGCAGGGGCGCTACGAGCGAAGCGACGAGCCGCAGTTCCGCCCACCCGCGAAGCCCGAGGTGCTGGCCGAGCGGCAGGTGCCAGAGGTGCTTCGAGCCGATCTGCTGCAGATCGGTGGCGACCAGGTCGCGCAGTTGCCGCCGAAACGGTTGCTGGCCTTGGCGCAGCGACTCACCGAGGCCGAACCGGATCCGGCTGGACGTGCTGAAACGTTGCTGAACTGGCTCGGCAGGCTGCCGTACCCCACGGAAGCGTTGTGGGGCGAGGGTGTCCTCGTCAGGCGACTGCTGGACACCGTGCTCCGCGCCGCGATCCTCGCCGCCGCGGCCTCGGCACGCCCGGCGGCCACACTGGGCGCACTCAACTGGGCGGTCCATCAGGACGACGACACCCCGGTGGCTGCGGTGATCGCCCCGGCCGTGCGGCAGCTCTTGCAGTAACCATTCGCTACAGCCGTTCGCCGTGCCGCCGACCGCGCGTTCGGCGCCACTGTCACCCGCCATGGCGCTGAGCTGCGGTTGTGAGGTCGTGTGAGGTCGTGTGAGGTGCTGTCAGCCGTCGCCTCGCCCCATTACCGCGTCGGCGGTCATAGCGTCACGTCACTGTCCAATCCTGCGCGTCGGCTGCGGCATCGCCTGCCGGACGGACCGCGAGATGAAGGGAGGGCATGTGACATCCCGAACAGCACGTATCGCCGCGATCACGACGACCATCCTGTCCACAGCCGCCGTACCAGTCGTCCTCGCCGCCACCGATACATGGACGCCGCGACTGCCCTCACCGGCCGCCGCGCGGCAGTGGATCGCCCAACCGATGAGTACTGGCTTCATCACCGCCCTCACCATTGCGGCGGCGGTGATGTTGTGGCTGCTCCTGGCCACCGCTGTGCTCACCCACGCCTATGCCGCGCTGGCCCGCCGGCTGCGCTGGACGCCCGCCCTGCGCCTTCCCGGCCCGGTCCAGGGCCTCACCGCGGCGCTGCTCGGCGCGACCGCCGTCACCACCGCCACGGGCGCCGCCGCCCACGCCACCCCGGCCACCACGAGCAGCAGTGACCTGCCCGCCGCCCCACCGACCAGCCGCACGCTCACCTCAGATCAACTGAGGCCGGATCCGCGATCCGTCGAGCAGGCACCCACCTACACCGTGCGGCGCGGCGACAGCCTCTGCCGCATCGCCGAACGCACCCTCGGTGACGCCGACCGCTGGCCGGAGATCTTCGCCCTCAACCGAGGCACCCACTTTCCCGGCGTCGGGGGCACCCTGCGCGACCCGAACGTCATCTACCCCGGCTGGGACCTCGACCTGCCCGCCGACGCCGCCCCACCTCCCCGGCCACATCCGCCTAAGGATCCAGCACCACACGGGCCCGGCCCCGACAAGCAGGCGGTGCCGGACACCGCCGACGCGGCACCGTCATGGCCGGCGCCGGACACCACCCAGCAGCCGGCCGCCTCCACCGCTACCACGGCCCCGGACAGCAGCGCCGCCGCAGCCAGCACCTCGGCAGGTGAGACGGCCAGCCCCGCGGCAGACCACAGCCGCCCGGACGAGAAGGGCTCCCCCGGCGTGTGGCTGCCCAGCGGCGGCTGGGTCGACGTCGGCCTGGCCTTGGCAATCGTCGCGGCCGTCGCGCTGGTCTGGGCCCACCGTCAACGCCGCTACGTCCCCCGCACCCCCTCGGCACGGCCCCGCCTCGACGACCCGACCCTGGCCCCGATGCCTCGAGTGGTCGGTCAGATCCGCCGCGGGCTACACCGCGCCACTACCGCCCCCGACGCGGACCAGCGCACCATCAGCAGTGCCGGTCCCCACGACCAGGAGTCGGAGCGCACCGTCGCCACTGACGCCGGTGACACCATGTACAACGGCCGGCTGCCCGTGGTGCCGATGTTGAGCAATCCCCTGTCTTCGCGATGGCCGGCGGCGGGGTTGGGCCTAATCGGGCCAGGAGCGGAAGCCGCCGCCAGGGGATTCCTCACCGCCGCCCTCGCCGCCGGCGGTGCGGACCATCCCGACGCGCGTACCCACGTGGTCATGCCATCGACGTCCGCCGCGAGCCTGCTCGGCGAGACCGCCGCAAACCCGCCCCGCACCCCACGGTTAACCATCACCACCGACCTCAACGAGGCCCTGGAGGCCCTCGAGGCGCAGGCGATGCACCGCACCCGGCTGCTCCACCAGCACGACGTCGACACCGTCGCCGAACTGCGCGCCGCCGACCCCTACGAGGAACCCCTCCCCCCGGTCATGCTGCTGGCCGACGCCACCGGCAGCCGCGAACGGGCCCGCGTCGCCGCCCTGCTGGCCCAGGGGCAGCGTCTGGACATCCACGGCGTGCTGCTCGGCGCGTGGCCCGACGGCGACACCGTCGTCGTCGCCGCCGACGGTGCCACCTCACCCGCCGACGGGCACCTCCGGCACGGTGCCCACGTCGCCGACGTCGGCCGCCTGACCGTCCTCGACCCCGCCGAGACCGCCGACCTGCTCGCCACCCTCGCGGAGTCACACACCGGACTGCCACCGCACCCGACACCCGCCGATCCCACGCCCACGGCCCCCGCCGACACGTCCGGCTCACTCATCGGCGACGGCGCCACCCACAGCCCACGGTTGTCCCCCGCCCTCACCGACCGACGCGTCACCGACACCGCTGTCGAGAACGCGACCCGGACCGACAACGCCAGTGACGCCGCCGGCGCGGGGCCAGCAGACGCCGACGAAAGCATCTCCGCCGCACCGGACACCAGTCCCGAGGACGCGCACCGAGCATCTGGGGCCGCCGCTGGCGACGGCCAGGCCGCCCCCGCCCGGGCAGCCGACGAGCCGGAAAACGCGACGGTGCGAGTGCGGGTGCTGGGCGCGCCCGGCGTCGTCGACGCCGACCCGCAGCGCAAGCCGCGCGCCAAGTCCCTGGAACTGCTCGTGTACCTGGCGGTCCATGACGGGGCGGCCTCGACCGAGGCGATCCTCGACGACCTGCTGCCCGACGCCCCGTCCCGCAAGGCCCCCGGCCGGCTCTACACCTACGTGTCCGGACTACGCGCCGTCCTACGCCACACCGCCGGGGCCGGCGGGCACGTCACCCACCCCGACCACCGCTACCTGCTCAACCGGGACCTGCTCGACGTGGACCTGTGGCGCATGCGCGCCGCGATCCGCGACGCCGCGCAGACGATCGACCCGCACACCCGTACCGCAGCGCTGCGCCGGGCGGTCGACGCCTACACCGGGCCCCTCGCAGAGGGCTGGAACTACGAGTGGGTCGAGTCCTACCGCCAGGCGATACGCCAGGAAGCCCTCGACGCGTCACTCGCCCTGACCGACGCGCTCACCGGGCAGCCCGCGCAGCAACTCACGGTGCTCGACGCCGCGATCACCCACCATCCACACCACGAAGCCCTCTACCAGGCGGCGATGCGCGCCCGCGCGGAACTCGACGATGCGGGCGGCATCCGGGCGCTACGCCGGACCCTGACCCGCCGGCTCGGCGAGATCGACGCCGAACCCAGCGACGACACCCTCGCCCTCGCCGACCGGCTCATCACCGACCTGTCCGGCCACGGCCGCTTCGCCGGCAGCCACCGCCCGGGCAACCGTGAGGGAGCGGCCAAGTGACCGCGACTGCCACCACCAGCAGTGAGTTCGTGGGCGCGTCGCCGGGCGGCGTGGCCGCGCAGCTGCGGCGGCTGCGGTGGGCGGTGCGCTCCACCCTCGCTCTCGGCGTCGCCGCGTCGGTGGCCGCGAATGTCCTACACGCACGCCCGAACCCGATCAGCCAGATCATCGCCGCGTGGCCGCCTCTGGCGCTGCTGCTCACCGTCGAGCTGATCTCCCGCGTCCCCCCACCACCGCCGCCTCCTCGGCGCGATCCGCGTCGCTGGGCTGGCCAGTGGCGACGGCCAGATCCCATCCATGCGTAATCGTCTCAACGTGAAACCTCGGGCCGCTTCCAGACCCGTATATGGCGCCCAGGGTGCGACGGCCCTGTCACCATCGGTCACGGTTTGATCTCGATGAAGCCGAAGAGCCGTTCGATCAGCTGCAGAGCTTGTGTCCGGTAGCGGTCGGCGAAGCCGCGGCAGATCGCCGGTTTGGCCTCGGGGTCCTTGTAGTGGGGCAGGGTGTCGTGGCAGATGACGAAGGATTCCCGGCGCCGGGTTTCGGTGACGAGTTCGCGCAGCCGGCCGGGTGGCAGGTGCATGCGGTTGCCGGGGGCGAAGATGCAGGTGTCGCATTGGCGCGATAGCAACCGTGACTTGCCGAGGATCGGGTCGCCGACGCTGAGAGTCTCGGCGGGATCGGCTTCGACGGGTTCGTCGTCGGGGCCGGTTACAGGGTTCATGAGGTCTGCCTCCAAAAAGCCGGCAGGGGGCGTCGCCGTCGGGCGACGCTCCCGGTTGATGTCGGTTTGGGTGGCGAATCTGTGCGGGTGCCGCAGCCAGTTCTCGCCACTGGTGGGGCCAGCCGAGCTGGCTGGCCGCCGGTTACCGGGTGGTTGGTTCGACCTCAAGCGGCACGTGGCGTCGGCGGGCGCTGCTGCCGGGAGATCGCTGACCGGGTGGGTCGGAACCAGCCGGCGAACCGCCGGGCGGTGGCCGCTGGGATGACCTGTGCCCGGCCGTGAGCGGGTGGTGTGGGCCGGGTGGCGGCTTCGCGGGCGCGGTGGGCGTCGCGTGCTGGCGGGCATGGATACGCCTCGTGTGTGCAGCGCAGGTTGGCGCATCGGCCGGACCGGTCGGGGTGGGGTGGGTGGGATTCGGCGACGTCGCTGGCGAGCAGCCACAGCAGGATGTCGGTGACGGTGCCGGGAATCGAACGGCGGTGCCGCATACGTTGGCTTCCCCTCTTTGTCTGTGGTGGGTGGCCGCCGCCCCGGCCAGCGGTGTGGGGATGCCCGCTGTCGGGATACGCCGGGGCGGCGGCCAGGGTGCAGTGACGCTCGACTTTCCGTGTGGATCAAGTCGCCGCCACGCGTGCCTGCGTGTGGGCGCCGGTCACGGTGTGTCGAGGGCGTCCTCGCGGTTGGTGGCGGTGACCTCGATCGTCAGGGGCAGGGTGAGGCGGACCTGCCAGCGGCGGGGCAGCCCGGGCAGCTCGAAGGCGTGCAGGATGCGGTCGGCGGCGTCGGGGGCGATGTCGTGGTCGCTGGCGGCGTCGCGCAGCGTCTGCCACACCTGCCGGCGAAGCTCCGCCGCCTGCTCGTCGATGGCGGGTCGTGGGGCGGGCGGAGCCGGGGCGGGCTGGTGGGCGCCGAGGTAGTCGTGGATGCGGGCGGCGGTATGGGTGAGCCAGCCCAGCGGGGTGGGCTGACCGGGCTGGAAGGCGTTCCAGGCGTCGCGCAGGACGGACTCCAGAGCCGCCGGTTGCGGGTCGCTTTCGAGGGCGGACATGTGGATCTCCAGGGGCGTACCGCCGCTGGCCCCGCTCCCCCACTGAGAAGGCGGGTGCGGGGCCGGGCGGGTGGGTGGTCAGTGGTGGTGGCGGGTGCGGGCGACGCGCACCTCGTAGGCGTCGGCGGTGATGGTCAGGTGCAGCCACCGGTAGCCGGTGGTGTGGGCGGCGCGAAGCTCGTCGATCAGCGGGGAGGGTTGTTCGGTGAGGTGCAGATGCTCGACGAAGTCGTCACCGCCCAGGTCGAGGTCCTGCTGGTGGCCGTCGGTGTCGGGGTTCCAGCCGTGGGCGTAGACGACGAGGCTGCTGTCGGGACGGTTCGGGTCTTCGAGGTGGGGCAGGCCGCTGGAGATGAGGTAGACGCCGTGGTCGTGGACCCACACCAGTGCGCCGGGGCAGGTGATGCCGTCTTGGTGTTCGGTGAAGGACGGGGCGTGGCTGGTGCTGGCTGCGGCGTGTTCGGCCAGTCGCAGCGTGTCGTGCAGGTCGAAGTGGAGGTGCAGTGGCATCGGGGCTCTCCTTGAGGTGATCGGAACCGGGTGGACCGGCGGGCGCCGGCCACCCCGGTCGTCGTGGGTCAGTCGGTTACGGGGTGGGGTTGCCGGTGGGCCCGCCGTTGAGGGCGTTGGGTGGGATGCCGTGTCGTAGGGCGTGGTCGATGAGCCGGGCGAGGCGGTAGTGGGGGTCGGCGGCGAGGGCGCGGTTGAGGGCGACGGAGGCGAGGGCGCCTTGGCCTTGCTGCCAGGCGGTGAGGGCGAGCAACGTTGCGGGGGCGGCGGCGTAGGCGGGGGTGGCGCGGCGGGTGAGGTCGGTCCACAGGGCGAGGTGCCACAGCTGGTCGCCGGTGGCCTCCCCCGCGTAGTCGCGGACGGCGATGTCGGCGAGCAGGACGGACAGCCAGGCCACCTAGTTGTAGGTGAGGACGGCGTCGGTGGCGTAGCGGGTGAACGCCTCGTCGACGGCTTTTCTGCCGGCGCGGATGAGCGCCGCCCGCCCTCCGGAGGTCTGCGCGGTGAACGCGCGTTCCTGCGCCCGCCGGCTCGCCGCGGCCATGCCGACGCTATGAATGGGGGCGACGCTGGCTACCAGGGCGGCCCGGTCCGGCAGGGCGGTCTGCCCGGCGACGATCGCGTGCACTGCGGTGGGGCTGTGGTGCGGGTCGAACGGCACTCCGTCGGGTGGGCAGCAGTGCGGGTCCTGGCATTGGTAGGAGTGGTAGCGGCCCTCGGTGACCCGCAGCGTGTCGAGGATGGTGATGCCTGCCGCGTGCAGGTGTGGGGTGAGGGCGTCGATGACCGGGGTGACGGTGGTGGCGGGTCCGTAGCCGATGAGGATCGCGGTGGTGGCGTCGACGTTGCGCAGCAGGGCGATGTGCTGCCGTCCGGCGGCGTGCACCCAGGCGGTGACCGTGGCGGGCTCGGGGAGGTCGGTGCGGCCGGCCACGGTGATGCGGCGGCCGGTGAGGCCGACGGTGACGAGGCTGTCGGTGGAGTGGAAGCCGAGCAGGTAGGGCACGGCGGCGAGCAGGTCGCTGATCGAGGCCAGCGGCAGCCGGGCCGGATGGTCGTGCGTCATGGCGGGATAACTCCTTCGCAGTAAGGGGCTCCGCAGCCGTCGGATGGGGCGTGCGGAGCTCGCGGTGGTGAAGCCGGCAGGTCACGGCGCGCGGCTGCTACCGGCAGTGCGGCCAGGTCGGGGGCCGGTCAGCTGCGGTGAGCCGGGAGGGTGCCGAGGCCGAGGCGC
Source organism: Micromonospora sp. CB01531 (assembly GCF_001905095.1). Lineage (GTDB taxonomy): Bacteria > Actinomycetota > Actinomycetes > Mycobacteriales > Micromonosporaceae > Micromonospora. The sequence continues at coordinate 25,301 of NZ_LWLS01000124.1, read as the reverse complement.
TGTCGATGACGGGGCCGCAGTGGATGGCGGCGACCGCGGCAGGGAGGTGGCGGCGTTGCCCAGCTGTGCAGGGCCACGTCCAGGTCGGCGCTGCAGCGGCGGTGTTGGTGAAGGCGGCCACGAGGCCGGTGGCCTGTTCGGTGCCGTTGGTCGCGCCGCGGGCACGGCCGTACGGCCGTGCCCGCGGGGTGCGCGACGGGTGCGCGGTGGCCGGGCAACGGCCGTGTGATGGGAGATTGGTGGGTCAGCCGCAGCTGGATACGCCCGTTGCGGGCGGATGTGGGATCAGCTGTATGTCGCGAGCGGCGCCATCAGAAATGCCAGCGGCGGCTGGGGGTAGTGCTGGTTAGGCGTGTTCGAGGGCGGTGACGGCGGCGTCGGCAATGGCGTCGACGGCCTGCACCGGGTCGGCCACCAGCAGGGTGGTGGTATGGGTGAAGGTGTGCCCGGGCAGGTCGGCGGGGCGGAGCCACAGCACCGCGCAGCCGGCCTGATGCAGTGTGGTGATGAGGCGTTGGGCGGGTGTGATGTCGGGTAGGTCGCCGTCGGATACGACGGCGAGCATCCGCACCCTGCCGGGTTGGCGCAGGTGCAGCAGATGGTCGGCGAGCTTCACCGCGTCGGTGAACGCGGTGGTGCCTCCGACTGCTCGCATCTGCAGGACGTGGGCGGGGTGCTGGCGGGGTGACACGAGCAGGGTGGCGCGGCTGCCGAAGCCGATCATGGTGGTGGTGGCCTGGTTGGTGCGGGCGGCGTGGGCGAGGATCCACCCGGCGGCGGCCATCGGCGCCGCGTAGGCGCGCATGGATGCGGAGGTGTCGACGAGCACGGCCAGGTGCAGGGTCGGCTTCGGCGGCGGCAGGGTGGCGCGCCGCTGCCAGGGTGTGGCGGTGAGCATGGTGCCGGCGGCGGCTTGCGCCTGGGCGGTGATGGCGTGGCGGGTGCGGAGCCGGCCGGGCGGTACCGGGCTGGGCCGGGTGTCGGGTTCGGGCTGGTGGGTGCGGGCCCGTCGTAGTCGGGCGGCCAGGGTGCGGGCGGCGGCGTGTTCGCTGTCGGTGGGGTCGCGGCGGGTCCATGTCGCGGGCGTCCCGTGTCGGGATTGGATCTGCCCGGCGGTGTATTGGGCGGGGGTGAGGCTGGTGGCGTGGGCGAGGTAGTCGGCGAGGGCCTGGGCGAGCTGGCCGGCGAACTGACCTGCATCTGGCTGGGGTGGTTCGGGTTGCCGGTGGGGGTCGATGTCGAGGATCCGGCACCACCGCCATGCCAGGTCAACCATGGCCTGGGCCTCGGTGTCGCCGACGGTGTGGGCTTGCCGCCACACATCGCGCAGCTGCCGCAGCTTCTTACGCCCGAGGACGGCGGTGACCGCGGCTCGCACGCCACGAATGTCTTTGGCGGTGATGATGCGGGCGTCGACCCGTGCGAGGAGGAGGGCGGCGAGGTGGGCGGCGTGCCACGGGTCGTCGACGGGCGCGTCGTCGGGGGTGATGAGGGTGGTGACGGTGTGGCGTAGCCACCGGCGGTCGCCGCGTCGTCTGCCGCGTTGCCGGTTCTCGGCGCGGGACTCTTCGAGGAGGTCGGCGACGGCGGCGACGATCGGCGGGGTGCCCGCCGGTGTCCTCCATTGGCTGTGGGTGGCGTGGGCGGCTTCGTGCACGAGCAGCCCGTAGGCGGCCGGTACCAGGCGTTTGTGGCCTGCGCGGCGGGGGTTGGCGATGTCGGGTGCGCCGATGTGGGTGGCATTGACCTCGATGCGGCGGGCGTCGGGGTAGAAGCAGGCCGGGGCGCCGCCGCCCGCGCCGGGCGCGACCAGCACGGACAGGTCGGTGCGGCCGGTCAGCAGCGGGATGTGGCGGGTCCAGGCGTCGCACCAGGCCTGCCAGTCCGGGTCGCCGACAGCGGAGGTGGTGCCTGCGCGCCGGTGGGTGCGGGGATGAGCCATGAGGGGTTCCTTTCTGGTGAGGGGTCAGCGTTGTTTGCCGAGGGTCAGCGGGGTGATCTCTGCGCCGAACTGCTGCCTGAGGGCGGCGAGGACCTGCTCCCGGTCCTCGTCGGGGGCGCGGCCGGCCAGGTTGGCCACCGCGGCGGGTAGGCCGAGGGTTTTACGGACGCGGGCGAAGCCGAGCAGCTCTCTCAGTTGCGGTGCCCAGCCGATGCGTCCGGCGGTGAGGTCGGTGTTGAGGGCGATGGCGGCTTGGACGGCGGGGTTGGGGACGCCGAGGTGGCGGGCGAGGTCCCAGTCGGTGGTGACCTCGATGTGCACGTCGAACCGGGAGGCGAGGGCTTCGGTGAGGATGGCGCCGTGGACGCCGGGGTTGTGGCCGGCGATGACGTAGAACCCGTCGACGGCTTCGACGCGTTCGTTGCGGTAGCCGGGGATGGTGATGACGCGGCGGCCGTCCATGGCTGGGTAGAGCACGGCGAGGACTTTCGGTGGGATGAGGGTGGCGTCGTCGACCAGCAGCGCCCGCCCTTGGCGCATGGCGGTGACGAGGGGGCCGTAGACGAATTCGAACCCGCCGTCGGGGAGGGGGATGAAGTTGCCGAGGAATTCCTCCACGACCGTGTCGCCCGTGCCGGCGACGGTGAGCAGGTCCGGGAAGGCGGCTTCGACGAGGGCGGTCTTGCCGGTGCCGGGCGGGCCGTAGAGCAGCACGGGGATACGCTTCTCCCGCAGCCTGCGCAGCACGTCCACGTCGGTGGCGCCCGCGAGCTTGCGGGGGAAGTACAGGTCACCGTTGGGGCGTGCGACGGGTTGCCGCCGACCTGCCCCTCGGCCACTGCGGGTGTGCGCGGGGCGGGCGGTGGCATCGCCCCGGCCGCGTCGATCCCGGCCTGGGTGATCTGAAACCGGTGCGGGCCTGTCTGATGGGTGGCGTAACCGGCGGCGGCCATCTTCTTCAGGGCTTCGAACACGGCGCCGGTGGAGCGGGCGGTGATCGCGGTGGTCAGCTCCCCGACCTTGAACATCTGATCGGGGTGCGCGGCCAGGTGAGCGGCGACCTGCCGGTAGAGGTAGCCGGGCCGACGACCGGCGTCGGCATCGGCGGCATCTGTGGCGGGGCTGGTGGGTGGGGTTGCAGGATCCATACGGGTCCTCCTGTCATAGGGGCCCGCGCACCCGTCTCGGGGCGCGCGGCGGTTGGTGCGGTGTCCGCGCGGCGGAGACGGCGGTGGCGGGCGCGCCCTGCGGCAGGGTCGGCCCGGCAACCTCCGTGAAGTGCTCACATCAAGCAGAGGCAGCCCGCCGTAGGGCTGCCCGATCGGGTGTCGCCGCCACCAGGCGACGACAAGGAACGCAGCCAGCGTCGGATCGATCAAGTCGACCCGGGGTTGGGGCTGGCTACCGGCGGCGGAGAGTGACCTCGCCGCGTGGGCGGCGGGAAATGCCGATGGTCAGGCCGAAGACACTGCCGTCGGACAGCTCCAGCCACACACCGCGGTCGAGGGTCAGCACCCCGGCGTCGCGGTAGACGCGGGCGGACGTGATGGTCACCGGGGTGCCGTCGGCGAGGGTGAGGTGGGGCAGGTCGGCGTCGTCGCAGAGCTGGTCCAAATCGGCGGTGGTGAGAATGTGCGTCACGAGGGCCTGCAGGATCTCCTCGTGGGCGTACTCGCCGAACTCCTCGGCGCGGTCATCGAACATGCTGATGCTCCTGGTTGTGAATGGTGTCGTTTCCGATGTCGCCCTCGACAGGCGCCGGAGGCGGCGTGGTGGCGGGCGCTCTGTTCGCGGCCGGCCTGCCTCCGACGGTGGGCGTCTGCTGCGGGTCGAATCGGCTGGCGTTGGGATGGGATCAGGTGATGAGGTATCGGCGTGAAGGGCTGGAAGGGCCGCCGGCGGAACGGGAAGCAGACCGTCCGCAGGCTGCCGACGTGGGAACTCGACGAGGGTGTGCCGGTCGTTCGGCCTGACCGCTGTGACGTCCTCGTGTCGGCGTCGGTTGGACCTGCCGGTGACCTCGTGGCGCTGTGGTCGACAGGACAGGACGAGGCGGCGCTGCGATCGGTCACCACCCAACCCGGCTGGGCCAGCTTTCCTGACCCCACGGCCGCCCGACCCGTGGCCGCCCGGGTGAGCAGGCAGGCGGGGAACATTGCCGATGTCACCCCGTTGACCGGGTTGACGGTGGCCCACCCTCTGGTCCAGCCACTGCCGCAGGGGCGGGTACTGGTGGTCGGGGCCCGGTGCCGGTGGCGGGCCGACGGCCCGGATCGCAATGCCGTGGTCTACGACAGCGACGGACACGTCGAGGCTCGGGCGACGCTCGGTGACGGCATCGAACACGTCTTCACGACCACCTCCGGGGAGGTGTGGGTGGGGTACTTCGATGAGGGCGTCTACGGAAACTACGGCTGGGGCGACGCCGCTCCGCCGATGGGCAACAGCGGGTTGGTTCGCTTCTCACCTCAGCTGGAGCCGGCGTGGCGGTTTCCGTCCCACGTGGACAACGAATGGGATGCGATCGACGACTGCTACGCCCTCAACGTCACCGACGATGCGGTCTGGACCTGCTACTACAGCGACTTCCCGATCGTGCAGATCCGTGGCGATTCGGTCACCGGTTGGCGTAACCAGGTCACCGGGGCGAGGGCTCTGGTGCTCAGCGGCACCCGGGTCGGATTGCTCGGCGGATACGGGCCGGATCGTGACCGGTTTGTCGTGGGTGAGCTGGCGGGCCAGGCGATGCGCGTCGTCGGCGAGTACCGCCTCGTGCTGCCTGGTGGAGGCCCGCTTCCGGCTCATGTGACGGTGATCGGCCGCGGAGCGGTGCTGCATGTGGTCACCGCCGACTACTGGTACCAGCTGTCTGTTGATGGCGTCCCGGGGCAGTGAGCTTCATCGTGGGGAGCGGGCGACACGCCACGGCGCATGCTGTTCAGGCGTGCTTCGTCACGACGAGCTGTTCGCCTCTAGTCTGAGGCATGCTCGAAGCCGGTAGCCGCACGCGCAGCCAGCCACCCCCACCGGCCATCGTCTTCGAGGCGCTCACCGAGCCTGACCGCGACCCGGCGCGTCCCTGGCTGCGGCTACTCGACGACGAGCAATCGCCGCAGATCCTGCAGGCCAAGCAGCCGCGCCTGGTCGTCTGGTCGTCGCTGTGGCCTAGGCGACCGGATGCTCAGGTGCGTTTCGACCTGATGTCCGACGGTGGAGAAGGCACGCAGCTGCGTTGGACGCTGCTGGTCGCCGAGCCGTTGCCCGACCCGTCGCTGCTGGGACACCTACGCAAGCGGCTCAACGAACTGATCAACGCGAACCTCCGCTACACATTCGGCCAGTAGACAGACCCACAGCTTCGGTAGCCAGCAGACGGCGCACCACGATGAAACTGCTCAATGAGGCGGGGAGCCTGTCAGGCAGCCGATGGCGGGTCGGGGATGTGCCCGGCGATGCGGTCGCAGTCGTAGGGGTGCACCGGCAGCCAGGTCCAGGCGCGGCCCATCACGACGTACCGGCCTTCCGCGTCGGGAGCGAGGCGTTCGATGGCGTCCGGGTCGTCGTGCACGCGGGTTTCGTCGGCGACGATGACGTCGCCGTCGAAGCACAGCCGCCCCATGGACTGGTCGACCATGCGGTCCAGGCGATCCCCGGTGACACCCTCTGCTGCGAGCTGTTGCCGGTAGCGGTCGCGGGCGGTCTGCTGGTCGGCGACGATCGCCTCGGCGACCTCGCGGGTGCAGGTGAACACCCCCCACCCGTTCCACGTCTCGATCAGGGTGCCGGCGAACCCGACGGGGATCCGCATGTCCCCGGCGCTGTTCGGCGTCCACGCCCAGTCGCCTGCGAACACGCCGGGCCCGCCCAGGCGCACCCGATCCGGGTACACGTGGCGCAGGTCCCGGTCGTCACCGTGCGGGTGCAGCACGATGCGGCATTGCCGGGCCGCCTCGGCTTCGACCGCCTGGTCGAAGCCGTCGCACCACGCCCACCGCGCCCGGTCCCGCTGCCACCCCCGCAGCTCCTCCCACCTGGGGGCACCGGGCGGGGCGTGCTCGGCGTAGCGGGTGGCACCCTCAGCGAGGTCGTCCCGGTCGGCGGCCGGCAGGTCGTCGATGTCCAGTCCGGCGGCTTCGATGTTGGTGAGGATCTTCCGTGCCGTCGCCGTCACGTCGCCGGTGGCCCGTCCGCCGATCGTGTCCTGCGCCCACCATTCGGCCGCAGCCCGGCCTGCTTCCGCGCCCGCCTCGCGGAGGGCGTCGAGCAGCCGCTCCCAACCGGCGTCGCGTAGCCGGCGGACCCGGTCGCCTGCGTTGAGGAGCATGGACAGGCTCGAGCCGCTGTCCCACTGCACGTTGAGAACCTGCTGGTGCGGGTCGTAGCGACGTACCGTGCCCTCGTCACCGGGCCGCAGCCGCGTGTGCGGGTCGCTGGTGGACTCGAGCGCGATCCGCTCTCCGGGCTGGTAGGTGTCCGCTGCCGAGGCGGGTCCCGGACCGCGGTTGTCCGGACGTGCTCGACCGGCGTTGTCGTCTGAGCTGGTCATGGTCGTTTCCTCTTCTCGTGGTCGTCGGCGGGCGCTGCTGCCGCCGCCGTCAGGTTTCGTTCGGGTGTCGGCGGCCCGAAATCGGGCTGCGTGGGCCGGCCGCCCGCAGCTGGCCTGCGGGGTGCCGAAAGGTTCAGGGGACGATCCGGCGTACGGCGGCGAGCTGGCCGGCCCACGCGGACAGGCGGCTGATCTTGACGACGTCGCCGCTGTGCGGGGCCTGCACGATCAGCCCCTGGCCGAGGTACATGCCGACGTGGCCGGGGCGGGCGGGCGTGCCGCGGCTGCCGGGGATGAACAGCAGATCCCCGGGCCGCAGGTCGCGGTAGTCGGCGACCGGGGTGCCGGCGTGGACCTGTTCGCTGGTGGTGCGGGGCAGGGTGATGCCGGCGGTCCGGTACGCCTGCTGCATGAGGGAAGAGCAGTCGCACTGGCGGGCGGGAATCCCGGAGTGTGCCGCGGTGCAGTCCCCGCCGAACGTGTACGGGGTGCCGAGCTGCGCCACGGCCCAGCCGATCGCCGTCACGACCGGCAACGGTGTGCCCGGCGGCAGGGTGAACCCGGCGGGCAGGGCAACTTGCTCGCCACCGGGTTGGCCGTCGCCTGCGTCGAACAGGCACAGCGGGTTGCTCATCGCCTGCTCCAGGTCGCCATCGACGGGTCCGGCGGGGGTGCCGCCGGTGAGAACCCGGACCAGGGCGATCGCGTCGTCCTCCCATTTGGCGTAGGCGCCGGGGTAGGCGGAGCGCTGCACTGCCTGGGCGGCGTCGGTCAGCGCCATGGCCTGCCACCCGTCAACGGCCAGCAGCGCCTGGTAGAACTTCCCGGCCGCGTAGCCGGGATCCCGCAGTTTGGCCGCTGTTCCCCAGCCTTGCGAGGGGCGTTGCTGGAACAGGCCGACCGAGTCGCGGTCCCCGCCGGGCAGGTTGCGCAGGGTGGATTCCTGCATGGCGGTGGCCAGGGCGATCACCCAGCCCCGCGGCGGGACCTTGAGGTCCGCGCCGACGGCGACGATCACGGCGGCGTTGGCCGTCTGCTCGCTGTCCCACCCGCCGGCGCGGGTGGGTGGGGAGATGGTGAGGGTGGGCAGTAGCGGCTGCCCGTCCGGGCCGACCGCGCTGTAGCAGGCGGCCGACGCGGTGCCGCCGCCGGTGAACAGGGCACCGGCGGCGCCGGCGCACAGCACCAGTACGGCGATCACCCCGGCGGCGATCACGGCGAGGGCGCGGGCGCTCACCGTGCTCCCGCCGCTGGTCGCGACCCGTATGGCTGCTCGGCTCGGTCGGCGGCGCCCGGGTGCAGGCAGTTGATTAGGTAGTAGGTGGCGACGTGGGTGCCGTGGCTGGTGTGCACGGCGATGGTGTCGGTGTTCGCTTCGATGAGGTAGATCCATTCGGTGTCGAGGTGCCTGGCGTGGCACAGCGGGAACACCGTGACCGGCTCCGGCGGGTCCACCTCGGAGCCGAGGGTCATGCCGACGCCCGGCACCGGACGCTGCCCGGTGAATGGGGAGAGCGTGGTGGCGGTGATGTCTGGGTCGAGGTACTCCCAGTCGTGGGCGAGGATCGCGGTGATCAACGCGGCTGCGTCGTGGTGGGCGTGGCCGGCCCAGATCGCGGCCAGGGTCGGTAGCACGACGGCCGGGTGGCCGTCGAAGAGCACGAACCGGCCGTGCACCAGGTGCGGGTTCTCGGGGCGGGTGGCGCCGATGTAGCAGTGGGTGCGCACAGGACAGGACTCCTTCGGCAAAAGGGGCGACGATCGGGCAGCGCGAGGGGCGTCACGGCTGGTCGGGCTAGGGTGTGGGCGGCCAGGTGGCGGGCTTGGCGCGCCAGCCGAAGATCGGGTCGGTGGTCTCGACGGATCCGCAGCGGGTGCACTTGGTGTAGGTGTCTTGGCCGTAGCCGGCCATGGAAGGCATCTCGTCGGAGGTGATCTCGTCGACGGCGCCGCAGACCTGGCAGCGGATGGACTCGCCGTCGGGTCCGCGCACGCTGAAGATCGGCTCGTCCGGCTCGGTGCGGAGGCGGGACGGGTGCGGTTGTGGCGTGCCCTCGGCGGTCCTGGTCTCGGTGTAGCGGGCGGTGGCGGCCAGCAGGGCGACCAGACCGGGGTAGGTGGCGGGGAGGTCGCCCAGGTTGGGGGTGTCGTCGACGAGGATCAGCGGGTGGTCCTCGCCGCGCAGGTGGGTGAGCTGGTAGACGCGTCCGTCGGTGTCGACGGCGTCGACGCGGCGGGCCTGTCGTGGCTGGCCGTCGCGGGTGTGGATGTCGTCGTAGCAGGCGGCCCAGGCCACGAGGCGCGCGTCCGGTGTGGTCGCGCGGATCCGGCTGATGATCGTGTCGAGGGTGGCCTGGTATGGGGTGGGTTCCGTGGGGTTGGTCAGCCCGGTGGCGAGGCGGTGCAGCAGCGCGGGCAGCCCGGCCGGGTCGGCGAGGAGGTCGTCGGGGTGCGGCGGGAACTCCAGGCTGCGCATCGCGCGCCGCCGCTTCGGCGAAGTGGTGAGGAGCCAGTCGTGGACGAGCAGCAGTGTCGGGGGCTGACCCCATCCCATCTGGTCGGCGTCAGCGTCCGCAGAGACGAGGCAATCGGTAAGGGCGCGGACAGTGTTGGAGGACAGCACCAAGTTCTCCTTGCAGGGGTGGACAGGCGAAAGGCCCCGCAGCCGGGGCGGCTGCGGGGCCCTTGAGATGTGTGGTGGGAGGTGCGGGGTCAGCCGTTGTGACGGCTGCGGCTGCGGATGGCCGGTGTGCGGTGGGCCAGGTACTCGCGTACGCCGCCGTCGACACGTTTCGCCTCGTACATGGCGGAGTCGGCCTGGCCGAGTAATTGCCGGGTGCTGGTGTTGGGGTGGTGGGTGTGGGTGTAGCCGACCGAGGCGGTCACCTGCAGGTCACCGTTGACGACGCGGATCGAGTCAGCGGCGATCACCTGCCAGGCGGCCTCCGCCGCGGCGGCGATGTCTTCGCGGTCGCCGGTCACCAGCAACGCGAACTCGTCGCCGGAGAGCCGGGCCGCGAGCCCCACCGGGGCGGGGAGGCTGGCCAGGCGGCGGCCGACCTGGTGGAGCAGGTCGTTGCCGACCTCGTGGCCGAGGGTGTCGTTGACGGTCTTGAACCGGTTGAGGTCCAGCAGCACCACACCGATCGGCGCGTTGTTCTCCAGGGCGGCGCGCAAGCGGGTGAGGAACAGCCGGCGGTTGGGCAGGCCGGTGATCTCGTCGTGGGTGGCCTCGTAGCGGGCCATCTGCAGTTGTTGTTGCTGCCGCCAGAGCAGGGCGGCGGCGGGGGCGAGACCGGTAAGGATCCCGCCGACGGCGATGGCGATCGTGTGCAGGATGGAAGACACTTGAAACGCTCCTTGGGTAAGAAGGAGCACCGGGGGCGGGCGTGGAGCGGCCAAACTTCGACGCCCGCCCTCGGGCTGCCTGACAGGTGGCCGGCGGCTATCGGCTGCCGGTGGTGGGGGCGAGCTGGAAGGTGGCCGGCTTTTCCACGGTCTGCACGGCCTTGCCAGCGGCGACGAGCTTGACCACCGCGTTGACGACCGCGCCCGCGCTGGCCCTCTTCGCGCCGCCGCCTTCGTTGGCGGCGTCGATGAGCTTGCACAGCTCGCTGGTCCTGTACTGCCGGTCGGGGTGGGCTTCGAGGATGTCCAGCACCGACCCTCGCAGGGACCCCTTCGCCCGGCGGCCGCCGGCGGTTGAGATGACTGGGTCCTCGGACCGGGCGGCGGTGTCCTCGGTGCCATCGGGCGTGGAGGCAGGCTGCTGGCTTTCCCCGTCGGTCGCGGCCACGGGTTCTTCCTCACCGACGAGCGGTGTGGATGCCTCCGGTGGGGCGGTCGTGTCGCTGGCGGAGGTCGGGGGTTCCCCGTGCGCGGGATTCTCGGGCCCCGGCGTGGCCGGTTCCGCGGGTGGCTCCGCGATGTCGGAGACGTCGGTCGGGTCGTCGTCGGCGACGTCGCGGGCGGTCTCCGCCGGTTCATCGGGCAGCATGTCGGGCGGGGTGTCGTGCGCCGGCGACGCAGCCTGGTCGGTGCCGGCGGCGGCGCGACCGGCGTCGGTCAGCCGCCACACGGCACGCTTGCTCTCGGTGTGGATGCGTTCGGTCTGCCCGGTCTGCTCCCAGGCGCGCAGCTTTGCCGTGGCGGTGGAGTAGCCGAGGCCTGCCTTGTCCGCCACGTCGGCGGCGGTGGCCTCGCCGAGTTCCGCGAGGGCGGCGAGGACCTTGAACATCGCGTGGGCGGGCACGGGCTCTGGTGCGTCGGTCATGGGCATCTTCCTTTCGTGTGAGGTCAGCACTGATCCACGCTTCGAACGCGGCGCTGATCAAGTGCGATGACCGGACCTCGGGACACACCTCGAGATTCGGTACGGCGGGTCCGGTCCGCCGCTGGGCGTAGAGCGGTTTTCCGGGAGCGAGAGATGGCTGGGTGGAAGAGGGAAAGGGCGGCCTGTTGCCGGCCGGGCTCGGACCGCGCGCCCCGGCCCGGGGGGCTCGGCGACTGTCGTTCGCCGCCTAGGGCAGGCTTCGAGCCGGGCCCGACAGCCGGAGGCTCGGGCGCAACCAGCCCGGCGGCACAACGTTGCCGATGGCCGGGCGGTACGGAAAGCCGGCAGTCGATCCGCCGCATGAGGCGGAGCGGCAGGCCGTGAGGTTGGGATGGAATCGTCGGGGCAGCACAGGCCTTTTCGGGTGTGAGGGGTGGTGTCCCGACCGGTCTGTGGTCAGCGGTGGTGCAGGTCGATGGCGAACAGCCGCTGGTCCTCGTCGAGCGAGTCCAGGTAGCGGGCCGCCTGCTCGAGGTAGGTGATCCGGTCGGCGAAGAACGCGCTGGCCGGTTGCATCCGGTCGCCGGTCTCGGTGAGGAAGGCGTCGGTGCACAACGCCCACAGGGCGTGGTAGTTGGCGTAGGCGGCGGCGCCGGCCTGGAACATCTCCAGGTCGCCCAGGTCGATCTGCCCCGGGCCGCGTGTCGCGGCGTTGTGCATGCGCATGGCCTGCACGCACGGCTGCCGGTGGAACTCGACGGTCGCGGTGTCCATCGGGTATCCCGACGGGTCGGACAGGTGCTTCTGCAGGAAGACAGGCCACGGGGTGGCCGCCTTCGTGCCCGCGACGACGTGGGCCCACTGCTGGTGGCGGACGCTGGCGCCGAGGTAGGCGCCGTGGCGCATGCCGGCCAGGTCGAGCAGGCGGATGGGCCCGCCGGCGCAGTACCAGGGCCCGGTCTTGGCCTTGCGTAGGTCGATGAGCTGCCGCCGCTGCCAGGGGCGCATGCCTGTGCGGGCCCAGTACCGGGGGCAGCTGGTGCCCGAGATGCCGAGGTGGCGTTCGAGTTGCCGGGTGGCGCTCAGCGCCTGGAACAGTTCCTCGGAGACGCAGACGATCATGGTGCGGACGACTGCCTGCGGGCTGGCCACGACGGCCGGGGTGGCCGTGGCGGCCGTCTTCTGAGGCGGGGCGGCGGTGGCGGTCCGGGTGGGGGCCGGCTTCGCCGGGAGGGTGGGCACACGGCTGCCGTGACGGGTCAGCGGGGTGCCGTTGAGAGTGGACATACACGGTCCTCCTTCAGGTGGGGCGCCGGGGCGCACGGGACTGACCGGCCCACCGGGTGCATGGGTCGGGGTCAGAGCGGAAGGGGACAGAGGGATGGTGCGGGTGGTTGGTGCGACCTCGGAGGGTCGCCGCGCGGGCGCGTGCTGACCGGCTGGAGCGGGTGGGCGTCGCGTACCGCGGGGTGCGGCGAGGGATCCCTGAGGTGGGACCGAACCGGGTGGAGCGATATGTGAAGCGATATGTGAGGTGTGGTGTTGCCGAAACGATAGGGGTTGGATCTGTCAGCGGCTTTCGCCTCGGGAAGCCGCCGATAAGGGCGTTGACCTGCGTTGTTAGGCGATGGGGGTGGCTGCGGCGGTGATTGAGGCGTGTGGTCTGTCAGACCGGCCGGATCTGACAGCGGAGCCGCTCGTCTGACAGATGCCCTGGGCAGGATCACCGCCCGAGGCTCTCCGCTGCGCCGGCCCCGACGGTGGGACGGTCAGGTTCCGGGGGCGGTGACCTGCCCTGTTAGACCGCCCATGCTGTGGGGCGGGTTCGGTGTCAGTCGTTGTCGGGGTGGATGAAACGGTGCGGGTTGGTGGCGGAGTTGTCGGGCCCGTGGTCGCTGGGCAGCTCGTGCAGCCAGCGGCGCAGCCCCGGGTCGGTGGTCAGGGTCCAGGCCGGACCGGCGGGGTGCTCGTCGTGAACACCGGTGGCCACCGGCATGGCGGTGGGCACGCCGGCCAGGGCGCGCAGCAGGTTGCCTTCGCGACGGCGGCTGCGCACACGCAGCAGGACCGGGTAGCGGGGGCCGAACTCGGCGAGGCGTTCGTAGGCGCGCAGCTTGCGCAGCACGCGGCCCAGGTTCTCGGTGTTGTTGTCGTGTTCGAGGAAGAACCCGACCGTGCGGTCGCCGACGGACCAGACGCCGTGGGCGTCGGGGCGGATGTCGGCGGCGGCGTAGGCGGCGGTGGCGTGCTGCTCGGACCACCAGCGCAGCAGGTGCGCGTTCGGGTCGGTGCGGGTGTAGGCGTGCAGGTCGACGAAGAGCTGGTTGACGCCGAGCAGGTGGCGCAGCTTGTGGCTGCCGACGATGCGCTCGGTGCGCTCGATGCTGGAGCGCGACGGACGGGCCGTGGGCCGATCGGGGTCGGTGTAGGCGGTGGGGTGCAGCACGGCGCCGAGCGGGCCGAGGGCGTAGAGGTACTGGCCGGTGCCGGTGGTGATGTCCACAAACCGTGTGACGGCCTCGATGGAGCGCAGCGTCGCGAGGCGTACCAGGGCCGCCCGGCGTGACGGGAACAGGGCCTTGGCGATCTGGTCGGTGGACAGCAGGTAGTGCTCGGCAAGCCAGCCGAGCAGCGTGCGGTCGCGCAGGGTCAGCCGCCGCAGGTGTTCCAGGCGCTCCTGCCGTGAGGGGCGACGAGACGACTGTGATGGGGAGGGGTTGGACGAGGCCGGCGGATCCGGTTCGGAGGAGCCGGATAGCGAGTTGGAGGATTCGCTGGACATGTGCGGGATCCCTTCAGGGGAAGACGGAGACACCCCTCCGTTGGAGGGGTGTCTGGAATCTGCGGTGGCCGTGGTGACGCCGGGTCACCGCTGGTGTGCAGCACTGACAGACGTGTACGGGTGGGCGTGTTGCCGGCGGTGTGCGCAGCGGTGGTGAACGGGAGGTGAAGGGCTGATCGAAGGGGCTGTGCAGCCCGGATTCGGTGACGGTGACAGACGCGGTATCGAGGCGTGCCTGCTCGCGAAAGGACGTTCAGCGCTTTTCCTTGGCGCCCCTACCCCTGGTGGCCCGATTGTCGTCCGTGGGCTTCGACAAGCGGTCGACCAGCTCGTCGATGGCGCTGGTGTTCTGCTGGTCCGGCTTCCGCGCGACCTGTTCGCGGATCGCGGTGGACTCCCCCACGACCGGCCGGGGCGGGCGCGTCTTGAGGGTGAACGCCGGTGTCTGCCGGCCGTCGACGACGAGACGTGTCGCGGCGGTGTAGGCGTCGAGGTGGGTCAGGTCGTGCTCGTCGAGTTCCGGCAGGGTGTGGCGCGCCAGCACGCGGGCGTCCTCCGGCGCGCACGAGAAGTAGATCTTGTTGCGGGCGTTCGCGGAGACAGCGGCGAGCAGGTCCTTAGGAAACTGGGCGAGGTCCTGGTGGGCCAAGACCATCGAAAGCCGGTACTTGCGGGCCTCGGCGAGCATCGTGTCCAGGCTGTTGGCGAGGGTGAGGAAGTTCTGCGCCTCGTCGATGATCAGGCTGGCGTCGCGGCGCCGGTCGGGGGCGATACGGGCGCGGGCGGTGGCGGCCTGCCACACCTGCGCCAGGATCAGGGAGCCCAGCAGCTTGCTGGTGTCCTCCCCCAGCTGCCCCTTCGGAATGCGCACGAGCAGCGCCCCGCCGTCGAGGACCTTGCCCATGTCGAAGCTGGAGCGCGGGTAGCGCATGGTGCGCTTGACGAAGTCCCGCAGCAGGAACGCCCGCAACCGTGCCAGGACGGGGCCGATGACCTGTGAGCGCAGGGCGGGGTTGAGTTCGTCGTACCACTGCCAGAACCCGGACAGGCCGGCCGGATCGTCCAGGTCGACGGTCATCGCCGACCGGAACTGCGCCGAGTTGAGCAGGGGCGGGATGTGCTGAAGGGTGACGTTGGCGTGCCGCAACAGCGTCAAGCAGGCGACCCGCATGACGTCCTCCATCCGCGGTCCCCATGCCTTGGCGAAGATGTTCCCGAAGATCGACACCAGGTTGTCGACGACCAGGTCCGGGTCGTCGCCGGAGAGGGGATTAATCGCCGGCGGGTTCGGTTGGTCCGGATCGAAGATGACGAGACGGTCGGCGACAGAGGCAGGAAGCCGGTCGAGGATGTCCAGGACCAGGTCGCCGTGGGGGTCGATGACCACGGTGCCACGACGGGCCTTGATGTCATCGACAGCCATGTTGACCAACAGGGTGGTCTTGCCGGAGCCGGTGGACCCGACCACATGCAGGTGGTAGCGGGCGTCGGGAACGGACAGCGCGACACCGTGGCCGCCGACCTGCGCGTCGCCGATCATCTTGGTGCCACGCCCGCCGGTCGGGACAGCGACCGGCGCGGGCATGGACTTCGCCCGCGCCCGGTCCAAACCGGGGACGGCCAGATCTTGGGGCAACGCGGCGAGCGCGGCCAACTCGGGCGTGGAGGTGAGGAACCCGGCGCCGAGACGCCGCGACGCCAGCACGGCGGCGGGGGCCCGCAGGCGGGCTCGAGGGGTGAGGCGGTTGCGGCCGGAGTACACGGCGAACGCGGAGGCGATGGTGTCGGCGATGCCCCGCAGCCGCGGGTGCTGGTCGCCGCCGGCGCGGCGGCTGTCTTTGCCGACCGCGTAGCGGGTGGCGGTCTCCCAGAGCGGGTGGGAGGTCTTGTCGAGGATGGCGCGCACGTCGCGTTCCACCCCGGGGTCGCGGCGGCCTGCCGGTGCGGGCCGGGTCGTGGCGGGGCGGCCGGGGAGGAACGCCTCGATGAGCCAGAGCAGCGGGGCGACCGGGTTGATGGTGGGGATGGCGGTCTTGCCGGCACGCAGCCTGGCGGCGGCGCGTCGGGCGCGCAGGGCGCGGCGAGGTGCGGCGGGGCGGGCGAGGATCTGCACGCAGACGTACTCGTCGGCCTTGAGGTGGGATCCGGCGGACATCAGGGCGCGTAGCGGGTCGGTGTCGTGGTCGATGCGCAGGGGCAGCCACTCGGGCGCGGTGGGCAGCAGGTCCCCGCCCACCGCTGCCGGCACCTCGATCGGTATCGGCGGTGGCGGGCTGTCGTCGGTGGTGCAGGCCGCGCCGGGCCACGCCGCGCCCACAGCGGCTTCGACCGCGTCCGGTGGGACGGTGCCGGGTACCCACACGCTGATGAGCAGCCGCCGACCGGTCCAGGTGTACTCCCAAGCCACGTGCGGGCTGCCGTAGAGCCAGCGGCGGCGCCGAGAGGGGGTGAGGGTGCCGGCGAGGTTGGCCCACAACGCGGACGCGCTATGCGGGTCGACGTCGGGTGGCGGGGCGATCGTGACGAGTCGTGCCGCGTCGGCGTGGCGGCGGTGCCGCCACAGTCGCAGGAGGTTACGGGCGACGACGTAGGCGACGAGTGCGGTGGCCGCGACGACGAGTAACCACGGCCGCTGCGCCGCCCAGCCGGCGGCGCCGAGCATCCACCGCGCGGGGCCGGTCGCCGGCGTGGAGATGCCGATGTCCGGCCAGGACGGGCTGGGGACTGGCGCAGGCGACCAGGGTGAAGTGTTCAGGGGCACTGTCATAGGTCGTCTCCTTCGTCGTCGGGGTCGGCCACCTCTCCGGGCTTCGTTACGGGAGCTATCAAGAGTTGGCTGCGGTCGGTGGCTTCGGTGTGGTCCGTAGTCGGTGGCCAGTACGTCGATCTCTCGCGTCGCTCGTCGGCTGTACGGTCTGTTGACCGTTGGTCGGGGAATCCTGATCTGTCGCCTGTTTTCATGCCTTCCTGCCGCTCTCGTCGATCGTTGGAGGGTTGTAGGGCTGGCTGTCGTGCGTTCGTTGGGTTCGCCGCGTCGGCCCGGGTCGCTGCCCAGCGACGCACTTGCCGGCGTCCGATGTGGATATGCGAGCCGGATCCCAATCGAGGACTGGTGTTGCGGCCGGCTGACGGTGTTGTGGCTCGGCCAGCAGCGGGGTCAGGTCGACGGTGAGGCCGGGGCGGGCCAGCACCGACGTCCGTGTCGGCGTGCGGTGGCATGATGCTCGGCATGACCAGCCAGATCGATCTTGCGGCGGCGGCCCGTGAGCACCTGCCGGCAGACGTCGCCGACACGTGGTTGTCGCTGCTGCGGCCGGGAATTCGGCTGGTCCCTGCCGACGACGGTGACGGGCCTCCGGTCGGATACCTGGGCGGCGAGCCCGAACTGCCCGACGACCTAGCCTGGCCGGTCTGGGAGGGGCACGGGCCGTTGAGCTTCATCGCCTCCGTCGACTGCGCCGTGCTGCCAGGGGTGGCCACCGAGTTGGGGCTGCCGGTCGACGGCCGGCTTCTATTCTTCTATTTCAACGGCCAGTACGACGACGGTAAGGCGATGGTCTTCGCCAGCGATCCCGAGTCTCAGGCCGGTGCCCGCGTCGTGTACGTGCCTTCCGGCCGAGCCTGCACGGAGCGGGCGACCCCGGAAGGCATCGAACCCTACAAGCAGGTTTGGCTCGCCTCGCGTGCAGTGTCGACGGCGCCCTCGTACGACCATCCCGTCCTGCACGACGCGTTCGGGGACGGGTTCAGCCAGGTAGCAAAACCAGAGCATCCGCTTCGGCGCCGGGAGTTCTGTGCGGCGATCAGCTGTGGCGAGGGCCCGCTGCACCAACTCGGCGGGTACGCCTGTCCGGTGCAGGGCGATGTCGAGTACGAGGTCGCGCAGGCGGCACTGGGCGGCAGCGTCGACTGGCGAGACCAGGCGCTCGCGTCCGAGGCCGGCCGGTGGCTGCTGCTAGCCCAGTTCGACAGCGACAGCAACGCGAACATGATGTGGGGCGACGTCGGCATGCTCTACTGGCTCATCCGACCCGACGACCTCGCCGCCCGGCGATTCGACCGAGCCATGTTCACCTGGCAGTGCTGCTGACTGCGGTCTGCGGTCTGCGGGAGATCCACAGTCGATCGGGCTGCCCGTCGCGTGATTCCGGCTTCGTGGGCACCGAACACCATGGGCTGCGGTCGGCCGAGTCACGTCGGCCGAGCGCGCCCGGTTTCCCGCCAACCGGCGCGCCCCTAGCCTCACCCGCGGCGGCGGCCCGGCCGGCCCACCGACGCGGCCAGTAGGCCGGTTCGACGCGGATCCACCCGCCCGAAGTTCACTGAACTCCGGGTGCTCGCCCCACCCGTTGGGGGCAGGCACCCCAGAGCTCGGTCGGAATCACCGATCAGATTCCTCCAACTCCAGGCCAGTGGTGCACAGCTGGTGCTCCGCTTGGGAGGCGATGGCTTCGAAGCTGGTCCGGTTGGTGCCGGAGATCAGCAGGCCGGTGCCGACCCGTGCGGCGAGGAGAAGTCGGCGTTCGCCGGCGGTGAGCCCGAAGGCGTCGCCGATGGCGTCGATGGCCTGCGGGGCCTGCTTGAGCAGGATTTGGGTGGCGGCGTTGGCGACGACGGCTTGGCCGAGGTCGGTGCCGAGCAGGTCGGCGACGTCCTGGGTGATGACGGTCAGTCCGGCATGGCGTTTGCGGGCGGCCTTGGACATGCGGAACAGGAACCGGGCGCCTTCACCGTCGCGCATCAGCAGCCACGCCTCGTCCGCCACCACGAGCCGCCGCGCGGCCGTACGGCCGGGTGCGTCGACCTGCCGCCAGATCGCGTCGAGGGCGAGGAGGGTGCCGACGCCGCGCAGCTCGTCGGGCAGGTGCCGCAGTGACCACACCACGAGGTGCCCGTCAGGGCGGGTGGTGGTGGGCCCGTCGAACAGATGCGAGAAGGAACCCTCAACCCAGGGGGCGAGGCGGGCGGCGAGCTGACCGGCGGCGGGGCCGGTGTCGGCGTGCAGGCAATCGGCGAGGTCGCGCAGCAGTGGGGCGGGCCGGTGGTGGGTGGCCGGATCCGGGGTGATGCCCGCGGCCCGGTAGACGGCCAGGATCGCCCGGTCCAGGGCCGCCCGTTCCGCCGGGGGTGGCTGCTGCCCGAGCAGCACGCTGATGAGAGTGTGCAGGAACAGACCACGGCGGGTAAGCACATCAGGGCGGGAGTCACCTGCCGGCAGGTCCAGAGGGTTGACCTTCACACCGGGCATGCCGAGGCGGACCACGGCACCGCCGACCGCGTCGGCGAGGCGGAGGTATTCGTCTTCGGGGTCGATGACAGCGACCTGCACCTGCTGATAGAGGTTGCGCAGGATCTCCAGCTTCACGAAGTACGACTTCCCGGCACCGGAGCGGGCCAGGACCACGCTGTTGTGGTTCTCCTGGGCCCAGCGGTCCCACCACACCACCCCGCTGGAGTCGGGGTTCACCCCGTAGAGCACCCCACCGTCGGCGGGCGGGTCACCGGGCAGCGGCGCGGGCAGATCCGCGGAGGCGAGGGGGAACGCGGCGGCGAGAGCGGCGGTGTCCATGGTGCGGCGCACCTGCAGCGAGTCCGTCGCCAGGGGCAGGGTGGTGGTCCAGCCGGCCAGGTGCCGCCACGTGGCGGGCTGCACCTCAATCAACGTCGACGCGGCGGCCGCCTTCACCTGCGCGCACGCCTCGAGCAGTTCGTCTTCGGTACGGGCGTGCACGGTCAGGTAGAGACCGACGCGGAACAGCTTCGCCGCACCGCGCGCCAACCGTTGCGCGAGGTCCGCGGCGTCGTCTGCGGCGGCCTCCACGGACGGGTCGGGCAGCTTGCCCCGGCCGGCGTCCGCCCGACGGGACGATTCGAAGCGGGCCCGCTGGTTACGCAGCCGGGCTGCGGCGACCGGGGCGGGTAGCGGGTCGATGTGCAGGGCAAGGTCGAGCCGGCCCGGCCAAGACAACAGCGGCTCGAGCCAGGCCGGGCCAACCTCGGCCGGGTAGCCGGTCACCACGAGGGTGGCGGCGTAGCCGTCCCCGACACGCAGCATCCGCGGTGTCACCTCGACGGCGGCGGGGGCGACGGCAGCCGCCAGCCCGTCCGCCTGACAGCCACCGTCGGCAGGCTGGGATCGATGGCGCAGCTTCATAACTGTCGGCTCCTTCCAGGTCGGTGACGCTGATGAGGCGCGGTTGAGGTGATGACGGTGTCGGGCGCCGCGAGGCCACCGGGACGGGACGGCCGGTAGGGGTCGGCGGCTGCGGCAAGCGCCGCGGTGACCGCCGGCCCGTCGAGGGCGCGGGTGGTGACGCCGAGGCCGGACAGGGCGCGGACCGTGTCGTCGGCGCGCCGTCGAGCCGCGTGCTCGCCGCGCTCACCGGTGCTCGTGCGGGTGACGATGAGGACCTGCCGGCGCAGCGGATCCTTGCGCGCTGCGAGGTCGTCGAGGAAGCGGGCGTGGTCGCCGGCCGCGTCGGTCAGCGCCGGGTGCGGCAGCCGCATGGCTGCTTGGGCGAGGCTGCGGGCGGCTGAGTGCAGGTCGACCGGCTGCGCCGACACCACGACTTGCGTCGGGGTCGACAGGCTGTTGAGCCAGCGGCCGAAGGTGTCGACCAGGGCAGCCTGCTCATCGCCGGTGCGCAGCGCGAGGTTGACGTTCGTCGTAGCGACCATCGCCGCCCGCGCGGCGCCGAGTCGGATTTCCCCTCCGTCGTCGATGGCGTCGGCGGGCAGCTTCAGCGGCGCCGGCAGCATCACCTTCGCCGTCGGCGCCTGCACCCAGTCCGGTGTCTTCGACGTCGTGTCAGTTGTCGATAGCGCGCGCGGAGCCCGCGCGTGACGGACGGCGGCGAGCAGCCACACGTCCAATGGCAGGCCGTCGCGACGGCCGACAGCGACGCCGAAGACGAGTCCGCCGATGACGACGGCGGCGCCGACGAGCACCGGCGCGGGCACGACCTGATGCAGGGCCCGCCACGCGCCGTAGAAGACGAGGGCGGCGACGGCGAGGATAGCCAGCTGCCGGAACGTCAGCCCGTAGAGGAGTTTGTCGGGGGCGTCGACGTCGGCGGGGATACGAGCTCTATAGGGCTCGTCGTCGAAGTTCTTCTTCGGATTCATTGGTCGTTACGCACCCTTTCCACCCAATGACGGGTGAGGAGTTGCCGGTGTTGTTCACGGCCCGGATGAAGGGCGTCCTGGTATTCGTGTGCGAGATCGAGGGCGGCAAGCGGCGGATCTCGCTGCCGCAGTCGTGGACTGACCGAGGACCCGAGGCGACGCCGAACCGATTCGCCGTCGACGGGCTTACCGCCGCCCGCGAGCTGGTCGACGCTCTGGCCTCCCGGCTGCGCAACGCTTCCGGAGATGAGGAATAATGCTCTCCGTTGTGGACAGTGGATGGTCGGCGCGAACGGGGATGAGGCGTGGGCGCCGGCTGGAACCAGGTCGAAGCGGTGATGGCCGTGGCGAACATGGCCGCTGCGGTAATCCTGGCCCGGGCAGGTCGTGGTGAAAGCGACGTCGAAGATCACCGCGTCGCATCGGGGCCGCCTCGCGGTGGTGTACGTGCGCCAGTCGAGCGTGGTGCAGGTCCGGGTGCACGGCGAATCCACGACCCGGCAGTATGGGCTGGCCGCAACCGCAGTGGAGATGGGCTGGGCGCCAGGCGGAGTGTTGACCATCGACGCCGACCTGGGCGTGTCCGGCCGGTTCGGCGCGCACCGCGACGGGTTCACCGAACTGCTGGCCCGGGTCTGCCGCGGCGAGGTCGGTGCGATCTTTGGCCTGGAAGTGTCCCGGCTGGCGCGCTCGTCCGGCGAATTCGCCCGGCTGCTGGAGCTGGCCCGGCTCACCGACACGCTGCTGGTCGACGCCGACGGCGTCTACGACCTGTCGGATGTCAACGACCGCCTCCTGCTCGGCCTCAAGGGCAGCATGAGCGAAGCCGAGCTGCACCTGCTCACCGGCCGGCTGCACGGTGCGAAGCTGGCCGCCGCACACCGCGGTGAACTGCGCTCGCCCCTCGCGGTGGGTTACGTCTACGACGACGGCGAGGTTGTTTTCGACCCTGACGAGCAGGTCCGTCAGGCCGTGGAGGACCTGTTCGCCGAGTTCACCGCGACCGGGTCGGCGATGGGTGTGGTCAAGGCGTTCGCTGCCACCGGCCGTCTGTTTCCGCAGCGTAAGTGGGGCGGGGCATGGGACGGGCGGATCAAGTGGGGCAGGTTGACTCACTCGCGGGTGCTGCAGGCGGTCAAGAACCCGGTCTACGCCGGCGCGTACGCCTACGGGCGCAGCTACGACGCGCGCAAGGTGCACCCGGACGGGACCGTCGCCGCGACCAAGGTCAAACGCGCCCGCGCGGACTGGACGGTGCTCATCCAGGACCACCACCCCGGCTACATCACCTGGCAGCAGTTCCTCGACGTCGAGGCCAAGCTCGCCGCCAACAACACCAAGGCCGGCTTCCGGCCACCCCGTGAGGGGTCGGCGCTGTGTCAGGGGATCATCTTCTGCGGCATCTGCGGCGGCCGGATGGGCACCCAGTACGGCAGCGGCGGCCGGGTGAGCTACCTGTGCCAGCACAGCAACCCTCACCGCACGGACGCGTGCCGCGCCGTCGCGGCGGTTACCGTCGACGACGCCGTGGCCGCGCTGCTGCTCGACGCGGTCACCCCGCAGCAGCTCAAGCTCGCGGTCAAGGCCGCCGAGGAACTGACCGACCGCTACACCCGCAGCCACCGCGCCGCGGAACTCGCCATCGAACGCGCCCGCTACGAAGCCGACCGCGCCGAGCGCGCCTTCAGCAACGTCGACCCGGCCAACCGACTCGTCGCCCGCACCCTGGAAAGCAAATGGGAGGCCAAGCTCCAGGCGCTCGCCGACGCCGAAGCCGCCCTGATCACCGCCCGAGCGGCCCGGCCACCGCTGCCCGAACGCGACGCCCTGCTCGCGCTGGCCGCCGACCTGCCCAAGCTCTGGCACCATCCAAACACCCCGGTCCGTGACCGCAAACGGCTGCTGCGCACCCTGATCGCCGATGTCACCCTGCTGCCCGAGCAGCACAAAGACGAAGTCCGCATCGGGGTGCGCTGGCACACCGGCGCCGCCGACGAGATCACCGCCGGCCGGATCGGGCCCGGCCGCACCCCGGCAGCCGCACTGGAGCTGATCCGCCGCCACGGTGCCACCCACACCAGCGAACAGCTCGCCGAGATCCTCAACGCTGAGAGACTGCGCACCGGCCGCGGCCACCGCTGGAGCAAAGCCGGCGTCGCCCGCGTCCGCGGCTACTACACCATCAGGGCACCCCGCACCGTCGCAATCCAAAACGGCGAAATCAGCGTCAAACAAGCCGCCGCTGAGCTGGGCATTCCCGCCGACGCCATCTACAACTGGCTCGCCCACGACCAAGTCCCCGCCCGCCGCGGCCCCAGCGGACGCTGGTGCATCCCCTGGGACCCCGACACCCAAGCCATCTACCAGCGCAAAGTCGCCGCCTCGTTCCGCCTCAAGCCGAACCCAACCAGAAACGGAAACCGCGCAGTATGAAGCAGCCGTCGGCATCCGGGCCCGCCCCGCCTCGTTCTGGTCGTCGTGGCGGCTCATCGGCCCACCGCCTTCACCGCCCGGCCGAGGCCGGGCATCGAGCGGGTGACCTGCTGCACGACGATCACCCGCACCGCCGCGCCAAGCATGTTTACTCCGCGGCCGCTGTTGCCGGTGGCCACGTAGCGGCGCATCAGGGACGGGACCCGCAGGGTGGTCCAGAGCATGACCATGACGACGAATAGGTTGATCACCCCGCCGGGTTCGACCGGCAGGCCGAGCACGGGCAGCAGATGCTGCGGGTCGGTGAGCATCCACTGCCCGGCGTAGAGGGTGAGGCCCTGCACGACCGGCACTGCGAGGACACCGGTGTACGAGCGCCACCACAGGCGCGCCAGGGGGTCGGTCTGGGGCAGGGCGTGACAGGCCAGGGCGAGGGGCGCGGCGGCGGTGAGGACGAGGACGACGGCGAAGCGGACGATCACGCTGAACGCGGTGCCGGCGAGGAGGACGGCGATGATCGCTACGCAGATCACGAACAGCAGCACCGCCGTCGTGTCCTGCCCAGCAGTGATGTGGGTTTTGATCGCCCGCAGCGCCCCGTCGCTGCCAGCCTCGCCTGTGGTGAGCGCGGCGGTGAGGGCGTTGGCGAGGTCGATGAGCATGCCGCACCACAGTTGTGAGAAGTGCGCGGCGACAAATCCGACGATCAGCCTCGGGAGCAGGTCCTTGACGGTGTAGCGGGTGGTCTCGCTGCCACCGGCGGTCATGGTGAGCACTCCGGCGGCGAGGAAGGCCAGGACGAAGACGGTGTCCACGACGAGCACCGAACGGCCGGTCAACGCCTGCACCTGCGGCAGGCCGGTCACTTTCGGGGTGACCAGCAGTACGCTGCTGATCAGCCCGAACAGGGCGTCCAGGGCCGCGAGGATCGCCGTGGCTAGCCAGTCGAGGATCTGGTCGAGCAGCCAACCCATGGTCAGCCTCCGACGATTCCGCGGACGACCTGCAGCAGGACCGGCGCCAGCACGGCGAGGCCGTAGCCGATCAGCGCGTTCTTCAGCGCCCCCTTGGCCTTGTCGACCTGCGCCGGGTCACCCCCGGCGGTCGCCCAGTAGACGCCGGCGAGGACGAGGAACAGGGTGGCGAGCGCGGCGAGGATGCTCATCAGCCAGGTCTGCAGGTTGCCGATCACGACCGGCAGCGGATTCGGGCCAGCGTCCTTCGGCTCGGCTGGCGCGGCGTAGGCGGTGACCGGCGTGGACAAGAACCAGGCCACGGTGGTGGTCATGGCGGCGGCACGGCGAATGATTCGGGAGCGGATGAGGGCACGAAAACGTGCCGGGATGCGGGACATGGGCGTTTCACCTCCGGCCCCGGCGGGTGACGGCGGGGCGATAGCGGGCGGTCAGAGAAGTGCAGACCGCCGCCAGAGGGCGCGGACACGGACAGCGCCACGAACCGAGACCGTCCCCGGGAGGAGCCATTCCTCCCTTTGTCGGGTAGCGGTTGTTCGATGAGGTGTCAGCGCACCAAACTGCGCGGCACCCGAGACGTCCGGCACGCGGGCGGGCCGACACGATCCCGGCCCCCTGGCGACGGGCGGAGGCACCGTCCGGGTCCGGCCATGTGGCCGCCGTCGGGGGACTTCCGCACCCTCAAACCGGTCCCTGTCAGCTCTGGCGAACGCCCCGGGGGTCTGACCCGGAACTGACAAATCCCTCACGGGAGCCCTGGCCGGGTCTGACAGAGCAGCTCAGCCGCCACCTCACACCCGTGCCTTGCAAGATCTCGACTGTTGTCAGCAACCGTCTATGGCTACCGTGGACCTGCTCAGGCTGTCACCCCTTGGGCAGCCCAGACAAGGTACGTCGACCAACGTGGCTGCCCAGACGGCTGTGGGATCACCGCCGACAAGGCCATGGCGGGCCAGGCCGAAGCAGGGAGCGCGTCGACGTGGCCCCCTGGTGACGTCCGGAGCATCGGCTGCCGGTCGATGGATGGCAGCGACCGAGGGATTATGAGATCAAGATGAGCAAACCGGCGAGCTGCGCGGATGTGCTTCTAGCAGCGGAATCGGTTCTCGACATCTCACACCGCTCCCCTGCCTTTCGCCATCCTCTTGCGGACTGGATGCGGACCCGCACCCCTCCTGAACGTCTGTGGCCGGGGCCCTGTCTGCCAGGGTGAGTTGAGGCCAGCG
>NZ_LWLS01000123.1 GCF_001905095.1 Micromonospora sp. CB01531 | reverse complement strand
CAAGGGGCCGGCCCTTCAACACACCCAGAAACAGCCGACCCGACCCCCAACAAGAAGGCCGGCCATTCGGCAACTTCACCGCCGGCTCCCCGGGGACCGGCACCCGGCCGACCCCACCACGGGGCCGGCCGTTGTCGTCTCGGCACCCGGAGCCGGGTGCCGGTCAGCCGCCCGAGTCGTCCAGCTCGGCGCCGTCGGGTGGGGTGTCGTCGTCCCGGCTGGCCAGCCAACCGTCCGGCAGAAAGACCTTGCCCGGGGAGTTGGTCCGGCCACGCGGCTGACCGAGGGCCTCCACCGGGAACGGCACGGCCGGGTCGAGCTTGCCGAGCAGGTCGTCGAGCTGGGCCAGGCTGTCGATCATCGCGAGGGACCGGCGCAGCTCACTGCCGATCGGGAAGCCCTTGAGGTACCAGGCGACGTGCTTGCGGAAGTCGGTGCACCCGTCCCGCTCACCCCGGGCGGGGTTGCGGGCGCCGGCCACGAACTGGTCGACCAGCAGCTCGGCGTGGCGTCGCATGGTCACCGCCACCTCGCCCAGGCTCGGCAGCCGCCGGTCGGACCGGCCGTTGAAGGCGGCCTCCAGGTCGGCGAAGAGCCAGGGCCGGCCCAGGCAGCCGCGCCCGATCACCACGCCGTCCACCCCGGTGTGGGCGACCATTCGCAGCGCGTCGTCGGCCTCCCAGATGTCGCCGTTGCCGAGCGCCGGCACGTCGAGCGCCTGCTTCAGGGTGGCGATGGCATCCCAGTCGGCGGTGCCCGAGTAGCGCTGCGCGGCCGTACGCCCGTGCAGGGCGACCGCGGCGACGCCGGCGTCCTGCGCGGCGAGCCCCGCCTCGACGTACGTCAGGTGGTCGTCGTCGATACCCTTGCGCATCTTGACGGTGACCGGCACCCCGGCGGGTGACGCGGCGTCCACCGCGGCCTTGACCAGCCGGGCGAAGAGCCGGCGCCGCCACGGCAGGGCGGACCCGCCGCCCCGCCGGGTCACCTTGGGGACCGGGCAGCCGAAGTTGAGGTCGATGTGGTCGGCGAGGCCCTGCTCGACCACGATCCGCACGGCCGCGGCGGTGATCTCCGGGTCGGTGCCGTAGAGCTGGAGGCTGCGCGGCTGTTCCTCGGCGCCGAAGGCGATCATCCGCAGCGTCTTCGGGTTGCGCTCCACCAGCGCCCGGGTGGTGATCATCTCGCAGACGTAGATGCCGCCGCCCTGCTCCCGGCACAGCCGGCGGAAGCCGACGTTGGTGATCCCGGCCATCGGCGCGAGCACCACCGGCGGCCACACCTGGTGCGGCCCCAGGGTCAACGAACGCAGCGCGGGCAGGGTCGGGGCGGTCACCGGGCAAGTGTACGGGGCCCCGACCGGCGCGGCCGGGGCCCCGTGACCAGCTCAGCAGCCGGGCAGGCGCTCGATCAGGTAGCGCTCGACCTGGTCCAGCGAGATGCGCTCCTGGGCCATGGTGTCCCGGTTCCGGACGGTCACCGCGTTGTCCTCGAGGGTGTCAAAGTCGACCGTGACGCAGAACGGCGTGCCGATCTCGTCCTGGCGGCGGTACCGGCGGCCGATCGCCTGCGAGTCGTCGAACTCGACCACCCAGCGCTTACGCAGGTCCGCGGCGAGGCCCCGGGCCTTCGGCGAGAGCGCCTCGTTGCGGGACAGCGGGAGCACCGCCACCTTGACCGGGGACAGCCGCGGGTCGAAGCGCATCACGGTGCGCTTGTCCACGCCGCCCTTGGTGTTCGGGGCCTCGTCCTCGTCGTACGCCTCGAGCAGGAAGGCGAGCACGGCACGGGTCAGGCCGGCGGCCGGCTCGATCACGTACGGGATCCAGCGCTCACCCTTGCCCTGGTCGAAGTACGACAGGTCGACGCCAGAGTGCTTGCTGTGCGTCGACAGGTCGAAGTCGGTGCGGTTGGCGATGCCCTCCAGCTCGGCGAACTCGCTGCCGCCGAACTGGAACCGGTACTCGATGTCGACCGTGCGCTTCGAGTAGTGGGAGAGCTTCTCCTTGGGGTGCTCGTAGAAGCGCAGGTTCTGCTCCGACAGGCCGAGGTCGAGGTACCAGTTCCAGCGCTCCTGGAGCCAGTACTCGTGCCACTGCTCGTCGGTGCCCGGCTCGACGAAGAACTCCATCTCCATCTGCTCGAACTCGCGGGTCCGGAAGATGAAGTTGCCGGGGGTGATCTCGTTGCGGAACGACTTGCCGGTCTGCGCGATGCCGAACGGCGGCTTCTTGCGGGCGACCGTCTCCACGTTCTTGTAGTTGACGAAGATGCCCTGGGCGGTCTCCGGGCGCAGGTAGTGCAGGCCCTCCTCGCTCTCCACCGGGCCCAGGTAGGTCTTCATCAGGCCGTTGAACATCTTCGGCTCGGTGAAGGTGCCCTTGTTGCCGCAGTTCGGGCAGTTGATCTCCGACAGGGAGGTCGGCGGCCGGCCGTGCTTGGCCTCGAAGGCCTCTTCCAGGTGGTCGGCGCGGAACCGCTTGTGGCAGGCCTGGCACTCGGTGAGCGGGTCGACGAACTCGGCGATGTGGCCGGAGGCCTCCCAGACCTGGCGGGCCAGGATGACCGCCGAGTCCAGGCCGACGACGTCGTCGCGCTGCTGGACCATGGTCCGCCACCACTGCCGCCGGACGTTCTCCTTGAGCTCCACGCCGAGCGGACCGTAGTCCCACGCCGATCGGGTGCCTCCATAGATCTCACTGGAGGGGAAGACGAAGCCCCGGCGCTTGGCGAGGCTGACGACGGCGTCGATACGGTCGGCTGGCATGTTTCCTCCTACGCCGGCTGGCGGTCGGCGGGGGTGACTGGATTGAACCGGACGGTCCGGGACAACGGTACGACCACCGGAGCCGCCGAGCCCAGCCGGGGCCCGGTCAGCTCACCCCGCACACCTCCACGGCACCCGTCTGCTGGTCCGTCGCCAGCGTCACCGTCTGGGCCTCCCGCTTGCCGCCGGCCAGGGTCACGTCCACCGGCACGGTCAGCGTCTGGGCGTCGACCTGGCCCACCCGGTAGCCGGAGATCTGCGGCTCGGTGGCCGCCCGCTGCTCGAACTCCGACCGGGACTCCCGCCGGTGGGCGTCGTCGCAGAGCTGGTCGTACGCCTTGGACCAGTCCTTCCGCACCAGCGCCCGGTAGTAGTTGTCGGTCACCGCGCGGCCCTGCTCCTGGACGGCCTGCAGGTTGCTGACCGCGAGCCCGACGATGGCGGCGCCGCCCCCACCGCAGCAGAGCAGCACGGCGAGCGCGCCGACGCCGAGACCGAGCCAGAGCCGGGCCCGGCCCCCCTCGGTCGGCGGGGCGGCGAACGGCGGGGCGACCCCGGGGCCCGCCGGCGGCGCGGGGACGCCGGGCTCGGCTGGCGGGCCCGATACCGGCGGCGCGCCGGACGGCACGGGATTCGGGGGTGGGGCGGCCGGTCCGGGAGCGGTCATACGCCAGAGGGTAGTGCCCCCGGCCTCAGCGGTAAGGACCTGCGGCCCGATCACTGGCGACGATGACGATCTCGCCCTCGGGCGCGGCGCTGGCCAGCGTCTCGTACGCCGAGGGCTCGTCGACGGACTGGGCCAGCAGCGGCACGGCGGTGACCTTGACGTCGAAGCCGCCCAGCGCCCGCCGATACGCCCCGACCGACTCCCACTCGGTGACCAGGCACCAGTGCGTCGGGTCGTCCAGCGCCCGCAGCAGTTCCCCACGCAGATAGCCGGGGCGGGCGGCGAGCGCGGCGAGCGCGGCGTGCGCCCGCTCGGTGAACTCGGACGCGACATCGGCGTCGACCACGAACCGGTTGGTGACCAGCACCCGGGTCCTCCTCGTAGAGTCTGTGCCATGCAGCGTACGCAGCGCCCCCTTCCCGCTCGGCTCAACCCGACCGCGGTGTTCCTGGCCACGCTGGTCCTGGTGCTGGTCGCCCTGTTCACGCCCGGCCCGGTCGGCGGCGTCCTGCTGCTCGCCCTGGCCGCGGGGCTGGTCTGGCTGATGAGCGTCACCTGGCCGGTGCAGACGCCGGGGACCCGGGTGCTGCGGCTCCTGATGCTGACGCTGTTGCTCGCGGTCGCCCTGGCCAAGCTGCTCTGACATGCAATCATGCGTTTTTGACAATCAATTTCGTTATCGCGGACAGTTGGTCACATGACCGTCCGCTCCGCCCCACGCGCCCTCGCCGCAGCCACCGCAGCCCTGCTCACCCTTGGCATCGCCGCCTGCTCGGCGGAGGGCGGTGGCGGTGGGAGCGACCCGGAGCGGGTCGACGTGGTGGCCGCCTTCTACCCCCTCCAGTTCCTCGCCGAGCAGATCGGCGGGGACGCGGTCAAGGTCACCAACCTCACCAAGCCCGGCGCCGAGCCGCACGACCTGGAACTCAACCCCCGCCAAGTCGGCCAGGTCAGCGACGCGGAGCTGATCGTCTTCCTCGCCGGGTTCCAGCCGGCCGTCGACGAGGCGGTCCAGCAGAACGGCGGTGACCGGGCGTTCGACGTGGCCACCGTGCAGCCGCTGCGCGACGCGGCCGACGGCGGCCACCAGCACGAGGGCGAGGCCGAGCACGCGGAGGAGAGCGGCGGCAAGGACCCGCACGTGTGGCTCGACCCGACCCGGCTGGCCACCATCGGCGACCGGCTGGCCGAGCGGCTCGGCAAGGCCGACCCGGGCCGGGCCGCCGAGTTCACCGCCCGGGCGAAGACCCTGCGCACCACGCTGGAGAAGCTCGACGCCGACTACGCCGCGGGCCTGCGGACCTGCCCCCGCCGGGAGATCGTGACCAGCCACACCGCGTTCGGCTACCTGACCGCCCGCTACGACCTGGAGCAGGTCGGCATCACCGGCCTCACCCCGGACGCCGAGCCCGCCCCACAGCGGCTCGCCGAAGTGGCGCAGGAGGCCCGGGAGCACGGGGCCACCACCATCTTCTTCGAGACGCTGGTCAGCCCGAAGGTGGCCGAGACGGTCGCCCGCGAGGTCGGGGCGAAGACCGCCGTGCTCGACCCGATCGAGGGCCCGCCGGCCGAGGGCGACTACCTCTCCGCCATGCGGGCCAACCTCCAGACCCTGCGCACCGCCTTGGACTGCTCATGAGCGAGCGAAAGCGAGCGAATCATCCGCACAGCGCCGGTAAGCCTCAGGACGGCGCCGAGCGAAGCGAGGTGACGGCATGAGCGTCTTCCAGGTCGAGCATGCCGCTGTCGGCTACGACGGCCGCCCCGTGCTGCGGGACGTCTCGCTGGCCGTGGCCGCCGGTGAGGTGGTCGCCGTGCTCGGCGCCAACGGCTCCGGCAAGTCGACCCTGATCCGCGCCGTGCTCGGCCTCGTCCCGCTGAGCGCCGGGTCGGTCACCCTCTTCGGCACCCCGCAGCGCCGCTTCCGGCAGTGGCACCGCATCGGGTACGTCCCACAGCGGCTCGGCGCGGGCAGCGGCGTACCGGCCACGGTGGCCGAGGTGGTCGCGTCGGGCCGGCTGGCCCGTCGGGGCCTGCTGCGCCCACCGGGACGGGCCGACCGGGAGGCGGGCGCCGCGGCGCTGCGCGCGGTCGGGCTCGCCGACCGGGCGGGTGACCCGGTCGCCACCCTCTCCGGCGGCCAGCAGCAGCGCACCCTGATCGCCCGGGCGCTCGCCGGCCGGCCCGAGCTGCTGGTGCTCGACGAGCCGACCGCCGGGGTGGACGCCGCCAGCCAGGAGGCGTTCGCCGGAGCGTTGCGCGGTTTCCTCGACGGCGGTGGCACGGTGCTCCTGGTCGCCCACGAGCTGGGGCCGCTGCGCCCGCTGATCAGCCGGGCGGTCGTGGTCCACGAGGGCGGGATCGCCCACGACGGCGCGGTGCCGGAACCGGCCGGCCACCACGCCGACCCCGACCACGAGCACGTGCACCCGCACTGCGACGAGGAGCCCGCCGGGCTGTGGAGCATGTGACATGGACCTCTTTCAGTACGACTTCATGCTGCGCGCCCTGGTCGGCGCGCTGGTCATCGGGCTGGCCGCCCCGGCGCTCGGGATCTACCTGGTGCAGCGGCGGCTGGCGCTGATCGGCGACGGCATCGGGCACGTGGCGCTCACCGGCGTCGGCGCCGGGCTGCTGCTCAACCGTTCCCCGGTGCTGGTGGCGGTGATCACGGCGACGCTGGGCGCGATCGCCATCGAGCTGGTCCGCGCACGCGGCCGTACCTCCGGGGACCTGGCCCTGGCGCTGCTCTTCTACGGCGGCATCGCCGGCGGCGTGCTGCTGGTCGGGCTCTCCGACGCCAGCAGCGCGTCGCTGAACTCGTACCTCTTCGGGTCGCTGACCACGACGTCGCCGGGCGACCTGATCACCATCCTGGTGCTCGGCGTGGCGATCCTGGTGACCATGCTGGCGCTGCGCCCGGCTCTCTTCGCGGTCTGTCACGACGAGGAGTACGCCCGCGTCTCCGGCCTGCCGGTCCGGGCGCTCAACCTGCTGCTCGCGGTGACCACCGCGGTGACCGTGACCATCGCCATGCGGGCCGTCGGGGTGCTGCTGATCAGCGCCCTGATGGTGGTGCCGGTGGCCACCGCCCAGCAGGTGACGCGGGGGTTCCGGAGCACCATGACGGCGGCGATGGCGCTGGGGCTCTTCGCGGCCGCGGCCGGGGTCTGGGTGGCCGCCACCGCCGACACCGCGCCCGGCGCCTCGGTGGTGCTGCTGGCCATCGGCTCGTTTCTGGTGGTCGCGCTCGTCGCGGCCGGCTGGCGGGCGCTACGCCGGCGAGCCCGGCCGGCCGGCGCGCCGGCCGGGGAGCCGCACGAGCACGAGGTGGTGCTGCGGTGAGCCCGTCCGGACCGCCGCTGCTGGGATTGGTTACCGTTACGGGATGACCACCACGCACGGATACGACGCCTTCGAGGGCGCGGGTGACCTGCTGCGCGCGCTGTCGGCACCCATCCGGCTGGCGATCGTGAGCGAGCTGGCCCAGGGTGAGCGCTGCGTGCACGAGCTGGTGGAGAAGCTCGGTGCCCCGCAGCCGCTGGTCTCCCAGCATCTGCGGGTGCTGCGCGGTGCCGGGGTGGTCCGCGGCTCCCGGCGCGGCCGGGAGATCGCGTACGCCCTGGTGGACGAGCACGTCGCGCACATCGTGGCGGACGCGGTCAGCCACGCCGGGGAGGGGCCGGCATGACCGCGCGGACCACCAGCGCCCACGCCGGCCACCGGGTGGCGGCATGACCGAGGGGGCGCTGAGAAACACCCGCCAGCGGACCGCGGTGAGCGCGCTGCTGGCCGAGGTGGCGGGCTTCCACAGCGCGCAGGACCTGTACGCGATGCTGCGTGAGCGGGGCGAGCGGGTCGGCCTCACCACCGTCTACCGGACGTTGCAGGGGCTCGCCGACGCCGGAGAGATCGACGTGATGCGCCCGCCCGGCGGCGAGCACCTCTACCGCCGGTGCAGCGAGGGCCATCACCACCACCTGGTCTGCCGGGCCTGCGGCCGGACGGTGGAGGTGGCCGGGCCGGCGGTGGAGCGCTGGGCGGACCGGGTCGCCGCCGAGCACGGGTATGCCGAGGTCAGCCACACCCTGGAGATCTTCGGCACCTGCCCGGCCTGCGCCGGCTGAGAATTCTCCCCGGCGACAACTCCAGCTCGGCGTATCTGTCGCCGCGCAGCGCTCCGGAGCCGTCGTGCCGACGTCGCCGGGCCGTGGCACGCTGTCCGGCGTGAAGATCTACGCCGACCGTTTTCCGACCGCCCTCCGCCAGCTCCTCACCGATCTGCTCGTGGTCGTCTGGGTGTACGCGGCGATCCGCTTCGCGCTGTGGCTGCACGACCTGATCGAGAAGCTGGCCGTACCCGGACAGAAGCTGGAGGGGGCCGGCGGAGGCCTCGCCGACAACCTGGCCGACGCCGGCGGCAAGGTGGGCCGGGTCCCGCTGGTCGGCGACGAGCTGACCGCGCCGTTCACCAAGGCCGCCGAGGCCGCCCGCGCGGTCGCCGAGGCCGGCCGCGACCAGCAGGAACTGGTCGGCCAGCTGGCCCTCGGCCTGAGCATCGCGGTGCTGGTCTTCCCGCTCGGGCTCGTGCTCTTCGGCTGGCTGCCGCTGCGGGTCCGCTGGATGCGCCGGGCCGGCGTGGCGCAGGCCCTCGCCGCCGCCCCCGCCGGCCGGGACCTGCTGGCACTGCGCGCGCTCGCCGGCCAGCCGCTCGGTCGGCTGGCCCGGATCGCGCCGGACGCGGCCGAGGCGTGGCGCCGCGGCGACGACACGACCGTCGACGCGCTCGCCGCACTGGAGCTGCGCAGACTCGGCCTGCGGGCCGGCCGGTAGGGTGTTGCGGTGCTGTACTTCCTGATCGCCGTCGCCGTGCTGCTGCTGGCGTACGCGGGCGTCCTGGTGAGCTACGTCCGCAAGGGCCGCAAGATCCCGCCGGCCGCGTACCTCGTGCTGGCCGCGTTGAACGGGCTCATCCTGGCCGGCGTGCTGGCCTGGGCGATCGTCGCCAGCTGACCCGCCACCCACCGCCTCACCTCGCCCGCGCCGGGTCCGGGGTGCGCGCAGCTTCACGGAAAGGGTGGCCGCGCGGGACGGCGAGGCCACGCCTTCCGTGAATCCGGCCCGATCGAACGGGTCGGCGCGGGTGCGTGGCGCGGTCAGTCGGCGGGTGGGATGCGGCGGCGGACGTCCTCGGCGGTGGACGGGCCGGGCTGCCAGCGGGCCACCCACGGCAGGTCGGCCGGCGGGGTCGCGACGCCCTCCTCCACGGCGGCGTACCGGCCGGCGAGGATCCGCTTCGCGGCCGCCACGTCAACCGAGTCGGTGTTGGACCACAGCCCGGTGAACAGCTCCTCGACGCGCAGCCGGGCCTGCCGGCAGAACAGGTCGGCCAGCTCGACGTGTTCCGGATGTTCCGCCCACTCGGCGGTGGCCCGTACGCAGACCGCGGCCATCGCGAACAGCTCCGCGCCGATGTCCACCACCCGGCCGAGGAACGCCTGCTTGCGCTCCATCTTTCCCTGCCAGCGGGACATCGCGTAGAAGGTGGCGCGGGCCAGCTTGCGGGAGGCGCGCTCGACGTGTCGCAGGTGGCCAGCGAGCGGGCCGAACTCGGCGTACGCCCGGGGTGCCTGGCCCCGGCCGACGGCGAGGGTGGGCAGCCACTTCGCGTAGAAGACGCCGGCTCGGGCACCCGCCTTCGCCTTGCGGCCCAGCCCGGCGTCGGGGTCGATGATGTCGCCGGCCACCGAGAGGTGCGCGTCGACCGCCTCGCGGGCGATCAGCAGGTGCATGATCTCGGTGGAGCCTTCGAAGATCCGGTTGATCCGCAGGTCGCGCAGCATCTGCTCGACCGCGGCCGGCCGTTCGCCCCGGGCGGCCAGGGACTCGGCCGTCTCGTAGCCGCGGCCACCCCGGATCTGGATCAGCTCGTCGGCGATCTTCCAGGCCATCTCGCTGGCGTAGAGCTTCACCAGCGCCGCCTCGATCCGGAGGTCGTTGCGGTCGTCGTCGGCGAGCAGGCAGCAGAGGTCGAGCATGCTCTCCATGCCGTATGTGGTGGCGGCGATGAAGGCCAGCTTCTTGGCCACCGCCTCGTGCTCGCCGACCGGCCGGCCCCACTGGACCCGGTCGGCGGCCCACTCCCGCGCCACGTTCAGCGACCACTTGCCGGCGCCGACGCACATGGCCGGCAGCGACAGCCGCCCGGTGTTCAGCGTGGTCAGGGCGATCTTCAGGCCCTTGCCCTCGCCGCCGATCACGTTCTCCTTCGGCACGAACACGTCGTGCAACCGGGTGAGGCTGTTCTCCAGGCCGCGCAGGCCCACGAAGGCGTTGCGCCGCTCGACCGTGATGCCCTCGCTGTCGCCCTCCACCACGAAGGCGGTGATGCCGCCGCGCCGGCCCTCGGCCGCCGGCACCCGGGCCATCACCACCAGCAGGGTGGCGACGGTACCGTTGGTGGCCCACAGCTTGACCCCGTTGAGCCGGTAACCCGTGCCGTCCTCGGTCGGTTCGGCGGTGGTCGCCAGCCGCGCCGGGTCGGAACCGACGTCCGGCTCGGTGAGCAGGAACGCGGACACCTCACCGGCGGCCAGCCGGGGCAGGAAGCGCTGCTTCTGCTCGGGGGTGCCGAACATCTTCAGCGGCTGCGGCACGCCTATCGACTGGTGCGCGGAGAGCAGCGCGCTGATCGCCGGGTTGGCCGAGCCGGCCCGCATCAACGCCCGGCAGTAGTGCAGGTTGCTCAGCCCGAGGCCGCCGTACTTCCGGTCGATCTTCATGCCGAAGGCGCCCAGCCGGGCCAGCCCGCGGAACACCTCGTCCGGGATGCGCGCGTCCCGCTCGATCGCCGCACCGTCCACCTCGGCGTCCAGGTACGCCCCGAACGCGCCGAGGAACTCCTCCGCCCGCGCCACGTCCTCCGGGTTCGCGCGCGGCCACGGACTGATCAGGTCGAGGCGGAACCGGCCGAGGAACAGTTCCTTGCCGAAGCTGGGCCGGTCCCATGCCGCTTCGCGGGCCGCCTCCGCGACCTGGCGGGCCTCCTTCTCGGAGACCTGGCCGGCCTCGGTGGGCAGCGGCCCCACCCCGTCCACCCGGTCGCCGGCGGCGGTGCCGACCGGCGGATCGGTGTCGTCGATCGGGGCCACCCGGCCGGTCGGGCCGCCGTGTCCGGCGGGATCGGGTCGGCTGTTCTGTGTCGTGGTCACGGCTGCCTCCTGGAGACCTCGATCCGGCTGCGTCGACGTGGGCGACGAAAACGACGCTACCCCCGGTTGTTACCCAGGGGTAGCGTTCGGTGCACGTCCGATTTGGCGGGACCGGCGCGGTCAGTCGCCGGGCAGCACCCGCGGGGTGTCGTCCTCGTCGTCGATGTCGTCGCCCCAGTTGCGCCGGGCGGCGAGCGGCAGGACCAGCCAGAAGGTCAGGAACCACGCCCCGGTGACCCCGGTCAGCACCAGGGCCGCCAGCCGGCCCAGCACGAAGTCGGTGATCAGCAGGACCGCACTGACCATCGAGATCAGCATGAAGGCCAGGCCGCCGATGGCCACCCGGTGGGCGAACCGGACCAGCTCCGGCTTGCGGCCCTGCCGGAACAGCGCCCGGTGGAAGGCGACCGGCGAGATGATCATCGCAGCGGCTGCGGCGGCGGCCAGCAACGCGATGATGTAGGTGTCCTTCTGGAAGTTGGTGGTCCGGGTGAAACCGCTGCTGAACGGCAGGGTGAGCAGGAAGGCGAAGAGGATCTGCACGCCGGTCTGCGCCACCCGCAGCTCCTGGAGCAGGTCGGCGAAGTTGCGCTGCCACCGCTGCTTCTCGGTTTCCTTGGACACGCGCTACCTCCAGGGATGACGGTACTGCCGGCGGAAGCATCCGTCGGCAGTACCGCCGGTGCCCGGTCCGCGCCGTCGCGAAACCGGTTCACCGTGCCGCCGCCCCTCGTCCCGGCTGCGGGCCTCGCAAACCCGGCTCACTCCTCGCGCTCAGGCACCCCGGCGGATCCGACCCGCGTAACGCGCCTCCAGCTCGGCGTTGTGCTCGTCGCCGCCGGTGATGTTCGCCGACAGGTAGACCGGGGGCCGCTCCCCCGCCGCCAGCAGCCGGGCCACCACCTCCGCCACGAGCTGCTGCGCCAGCAGCGCCGCCGTGATCGAGGAGACCGCACCGACCGCGCCGCCGCCGGGCAGCGGCAGGGTGGCGTCGCCGTACGGGGCGCCGTTGTCGAGCGCCACGTCGGCGAAGTCGGCGAGCTTGCGCCCGGACGGGTGGCGCGAGGCCATCCCGGCGGAGTGCGCCGCCGAGGTGATCGCGATCAGCGCGTGCCCACGCTCCTTGACGATGGACGCGAACTCCACCATCGCGCCGTTCACGCCGGAGTTGGAAGCGAGCACGAAGACGTCCTGCGGGCGGATCGGGGCCAGCTCGTAGAGGCGGTGCGCCACCTCGGGCTCGCGTTCCAGCTTCGGGCCGAGCACGTCGGCCGACTCGCCCCCGTACAGGACCAGGTCGCGCAGGGCGATCCGGTTGGTGGGGACCAGCCCACCGGCCCGGCCGGCGATCTCCATCGCCAGCGCCTCCGAGTGGCCGGTGCCGAACGCGTGGACCACCCCGTCGGCGCGCAGCGACTCGGCGATCAGGTCGGCGGCCCGCGCCACCCCGTCCCGCTGGCCGGCGGCCACCCGGCCGATCGTCTCGGTCACCACCGCCAGGTACGCCTCGGCGCTCACCGTCATGATTCCTCCGTCCCTCGGTTCCGGGCCAGCCAGTCCACCGCGAAGTCGACCGCCACCCGCTGCCTCATCAACCGGCCCGTCCCGTCGCCGACCGGCCCGAGCCGTACCGCTCCGGTGGCCTCCAGCGCGGTGCCGAGCCGGGCGAAGCGGTCGTCGTCCAGGCGGATGTCGTCCCACCACACCCACGCCCGGCCGCCGTCGCCGGTCAGCACGGCCGCGCCGAGCACGTCGCGCAGGGCGAGCGCCACCGCCTCCGGGCCGCCGCAGAGGAAGCCCACCGGACGCAGGGACACGTGCACCAGGACGGTCCCGCCGGGGCGTACGCCGACGGCGCGGAACTGGGCGGCGAGCGTCGCGCGGGTGTGCGGCCGGGCCGCTGCGGCGCCGGCGATCATCGGCCCACCCGGGCGAGGATCGCGGCGGCCAGCGGGGCGGGCGCCTCGTCCGGGATCCAGTGCGTGACGCCGGGCAGCTCGACGAAGCGGTAGTCGCCGGTCACGTGGGGTGCGCAGGCCGCGGCGGCGGTGCGGCCGATCGCGATGTCCCGGTCGCTCCACACGAAGGTGGTCGGCACGCCGACCGGCCCGACGGCCGTCAGGTCCGCCCCGGTCATCGCCCGGTACCAGTTCAGCGCGGCGGTCAGCGCGCCCGGCTCGCACATCGGGTCGGCGTAGCGGGCCACCTGCGCGCGGTCGCCCACCCCGCCGAGCATCCGGCGCAGCGCGGCGGCGTTGAGGGCGAGCAGCACCCGCTCCGCCTTGCCGGGCTTGCGGAACAGCGTGATGTAGGCGGAGCGGGCCCGCTGTCGCGGGTCGGTGGCGAGCGTGTGGGCCATCGCCGCCGGGTGCGGCACCGAGACTGCGGTGAGGCTGCGGACCCGCTCCGGGTGCACCGCCGCCAGGCTCCAGGCCACGATCGCGCCCCAGTCGTGCCCGACCACGTGCGCGGCCTTGACGCCGAGCGTGTCGAGCACGCCGGCCGCGTCCGCCACCAGCTCCGGGATCCGGTACGCCTCGACCGCCGCCGGCCGGGCGCCCGACGAGTAGCCCCGCTGGTCGAGCGCGTACGTGCGCAGCCCGGCCGCGTGCAGCAAGGGCACCACCTCGTCCCACTCGCCGCCGTGCTGCGGGAAGCCGTGCAGCAGCAGGACCGCGTCGCCGTCCTCAGGACCGCCGGTGCGTACCTCGAACGTCAGACCTCGCGCCTCGACCCGCATGATCGGCAGCCTACTCAGCCGGGCCGGCGCCGCTCGCCCTGCTGGGCCGGCGCCGGGCGGCGGTGCTAGCGTCTGGCGCAGACAACTTCACATCCGACAGGGGAGCGCACAGCGCTGAGAGTGCGGGCCGGTGCCCGCAGACCCTCGAACCTGATCTGGGTAATGCCAGCGCAGGGAGTTCGGTCGACCTCCAGCCGCGCCGCCGTCCGGGCATCCGGACGCGGCGTGCGTCTTCTCCTGGTTCACCCTCGACGAACTGGGAGCAACCATGACTCACCCAACGGCCAACCGCTGGCGCACCATCGACATCGTCATCGCCTCGGTGCTCGGGGTGTCGTTCGGCGTCATCTTCTGGGCGTGGGGCCTGCTCTGGAACGGGCCGGCGGACGCCATCCCGCTGCCCGGCCGGGCGGCGCTGTACGGCGTGTGGCTGGTGCCGGCCGTGCTCGGCGCGCTGATCGTCCGCAAGCCCGGAGCCGCGTTCTTCACGCTCACCTTCGCGGCGCTGGTGTCGGTCGCGCTCGGCAGCAGTTGGGGCTGGACCCTGGTGGTGCAGGGCCCGCTGGAGGCGGCGGCGGGCGAACTGGCCTTCGCCCTCTTCGGTTACCGCACCTACCGGCTCCCGGTCTCGCTGCTGGCCGCCACCCTGGCCGGCCTCGCCGCCGCGATCTACGACGTCTTCGTCTGGTACCCGGACACCGCGTGGGGCAGCTTCCGGCTGCCGTACATCCTCATCACCGCCGCCAGCGCACTGGTCGTGGCCGGCCTCGGCGGCGTCGCGCTGACCCGCGCCCTGGCGAACACCGGCGTCCTCGACCGCTTCCCCGCCGGCCGCGAACGCGCCGCCGTCTGACCGCCCGATCCGAATCATCTTGATCATGAGGTTGACGGCGATGTGGATCTCTGAAACCGCCGCCAACCTCATGATCGACGGGGGCGGGGTGATCAACGTGGCGAGGCGGGGTCGGGCGGGAGGGGTGTGGGCGTGAGTGGGGTGGTGCTGCGGGGGTTCGGGTGGCGGCACGCCGGGCGGAAGGGGTGGGCCGTCCGTGGGGTGGACCTGCGCGTCGAGCGCGGCGAGCGGGTGCTGCTGCTGGGGGCGTCCGGAGCGGGCAAGAGCACCCTGCTGGCGGCGCTCGCCGGGCTGCTGCCCGAGGACTCCGGCGAGCAGGAGGGCAC
This sequence comes from Micromonospora sp. CB01531, assembly GCF_001905095.1. GTDB lineage: Bacteria > Actinomycetota > Actinomycetes > Mycobacteriales > Micromonosporaceae > Micromonospora. The sequence goes on along the minus strand of NZ_LWLS01000123.1, from coordinate 18,775 downwards.
CGTCGAGATCGACGGGCTCGACCCGCGCAAGGCCCGGGAACGGGTCGGCATCGTCTTCCAGGACCCGGAGACCCAGCTGGTGATGGCCCGCTGCGGCGACGACGTCGCGTTCGGGCTGGAGAACCGGGGCGTACCCGCCGAGGAGATCTGGCCCCGGGTGGACGCGGCGCTGCGCCGGGTCGGCTTCCCGTACCACCGGGACCGGCCCACCGCGGCGCTCTCCGGCGGCGAGCAGCAGCGCCTCGCCCTCGCCGGGGCGCTCGCCCCGCGGCCCGGGCTGCTGCTGCTCGACGAGCCCACCGCCAACCTCGACCCGGCCGGCGCCGCGCTGGTCCGGCAGGCCGTCGCGGACGCGCTCGACGCGGACACCACGCTGATCCTGGTCGAGCACCGGGTCGCCGAGGCGCTGCCGCTGGTCGACCGGGTGGTGGTGCTGGAGGCCGGCGGCGGGGTGCGGGCCGACGGGCCGCCCGACACGGTCTTTTCCGCGCACGGCGACGCGCTCGCCGCCGCCGGGGTCTGGGTGCCGGGTCGCACCGTGTCGCCCCGGCACGCCACCGCGCCGCCGGGCGACCGGTTGCTCACCGCCGACCGGCTCGGCCTGCCGCCCCGGCTGGCCCCCGTCGACCTCGAGGTCCGCGCCGGCGAGGCGCTCGCCGTCCTCGGCCCGAACGGCGCCGGCAAGTCCACCCTGGCCCTGCTCCTCGGCGGCCTGCTCCGCCCCGGCGCCGGTACGGCCACCGCCACCGCCGCCCTGGCCGGGCAGGACGCCGGCACTCCCCCGCACCGCTGGCGCGCCCCCCTGCTGGCCCGGCGGATCGGCTCGGTCTTCCAGGACCCGGAGCACCAGTTCGTCACCGGCACCGTCTACGACGAACTCGCGCTCGGCCCGCGCCGCACCGGCGAGCCCGAGGCGGCGGTACGGGCCACCGTGGACGACCTGCTGGACCGGCTGCGGCTGGCCCGGCTGGCCGGGGCCAACCCATACACCCTCTCCGGCGGGGAGGCGCGGCGGCTGAGCGTGGCGACCGCTCTGGCCACCGCACCGCGCCTGCTGATCTGCGACGAGCCCACCTTCGGCCAGGACCGGCGGACCTGGTCGGAACTGGTCGACCTCTTCGCCGAGCTGCGCGACGCCGGCCACGGCATCGTCGCGGTCACCCACGACCCGGACTTCGTCGCCGCGCTCGCCGACCGCACCCTCACCCTGGACCGTGGGGGCCGGCCGTGATCAGCGTGGAGCCCGTGGCCCGGCCCGGCGCGCCGCTGGCCCGCCGCAACCCGGTGGCGAAGCTGGCCGCCGCGCTGGTCTTCTCGTTGGTCCTCATCGCCACCCTGGACCCGGTGGCCCCGGCGATCGCCATCGCGATCGAACTGGTGGTGCTGCCGCTGTTCGGCGTCCGCTACCGGATGCTCGCCCGGCGGGCCTGGCCGCTGCTGGCCAGCGCCGGCGGCATCCTGGTCACCCTGGTGCTCTTCGCCGCCGACCGGTCCGGCCGGGTGCTGGTCGAGGCCGGTCCGATCCTGGTGACCGAAGGGGTGCTGCTCACCGCGCTCGGCCTGGTACTGCGGATGCTCGCGGTGGCGCTGCCCGGGATCCTCGTCTTCGCCACCACCGACCCCACCGACCTGGCCGACGCGTTGATCCAGAACGCGAAGGCGCCGGCCCGGTTCGCCATCGGCGCGCTGGCCGCGTTCCGGCTGGTACCGCTGCTCGAACAGGAGTGGCGGATGATCAGCATGGCCCGGCGGGCCCGGGGCGTGGACGCCGGCCGCAACCCGGTCGCCAAGGTGCGGCTCTTCGTGTCGACGGCGTTCGCCCTGCTGGTCGGGGCGATCCGCCGGGGCACCCGACTGGCGGTCGCGATGGACGCCCGCGGCTTCGACGCCGGCATCCCGCGTACGGTCGCCCGGCGGCAGCGCTTCACCCGGGCGGACGGCCTGCTGGTCGCCGGCGCGGCGGTGCTGGCCGGCGCGGCGCTCGCGGTCAGCGTCGCGCTCGGCACGTTCCGCCCCCTGATCGGCTGACCGCGTCCGCTACCGCCGGAGCTGCGCCACGCCGCTCTGGTACGCCAGCACGACCGCCTGCACCCGGTCCCGCACTCCGAGCTTGGCGAAGATGCGGTTCACGTGCGTCTTCACGGTCGCCTCGCCGACGAAGAGCTGGCCGGCGATTTCCTGGTTGGACAGGCCGAGAGCCATCATCCGCAACACCTCGGTCTCCCGGGCGGTCAGCTCCGCCAGGCCCGGGTGGCCGGCCACCGACGCCGTCGCGGTGTAGTGGTCGATCAGGCGCCGGGTGATCGACGGGGAGAGCAGGGCGTCGCCGCGGGCCGCCGTCCGCACCGCCTCGGCCAGTTCCCGGGGCGGAGTGGTCTTGAGCATGAAACCGGAGGCGCCGGCGCGCAGCGCCCGGTACACGTACTCGTCGAGATCGAAGGTGGTCAGCATGATGATCCGGGTCTCGCCACGCGCGGCCAGGATCCGCTCGGTCGCGGCGATCCCGTCCGTGGGCGCCATGTGGATGTCCATCAGCACCACGTCGGGTGCGAACCGGTTCGCGAGCTGCACGGCTTCCTCACCGTCGGCCGCATCGGCGACGACCTCGAGGTCGGGCTGCGCGGCGAGGATCAGCCGGAGGCCGCCCCGCACCAACGCCTCGTCGTCGGCGATGAGAACCCGGGTCATCCGGTGACTCCTGTCGTGGCGAGCGTGCCGACCGACGCCTCGCCGTCGAAGGGCAGCTCGACGCGTACGTCGAAGCCGCCCTGCGGGCGCGGGCCGGCGGTGACCGTACCGCCGAACAGCTCCACCCGCTCGCGGATGCCGGTCAGGCCGTGTCCGGTGCCGGCGCTCCGCCGGGCCCGGCCGGTGCCGTCGTCGGTCACGTGCAGCCGGAGGGCGTCGCCGGTCACCTCGATCGAGACGCGGACCGCCGCGCCCGCCGCGTGCCGGGCGGCGTTGGTCAGCGCCTCCTGGAGGATCCGGTACCCGCTGACGTCGGCGGCGGCCGGGATCATGTCGAGGTCGCCCGTGACATCCACGTCGACCTGCCCGCCGGCGAGGCGTACCCCGGCGGTCAACGGTTCGAGCCGGCGTAGCGAGGGCAGCGCCTCCGGGGCCGGCTCGGCGCCGCGGAGGATGACGAGCAGCCGGCGCAGCTCGGTGACGACCTCACGCCCGACGTCCTGCACGGCGTCGAGGGACGTGCGGGCCTGCGCCGCGTCCGTGTCGAGCACGGCCTGCGCCGCGGCGGCCTGCAGCACCATCACCGAGACCCCGTGCGAGACGATGTCGTGCAGTTCCCGGGCCACCCGCAGCCGCTCGTCCGTCCGGGCGGCGGCCTCCCGCTCGGCGGCCAGCGCCACCAGCCGGGCCGCCTGCGCCCGCCGCATCCGCACGGCGTAACCGGGGCCGAGCACAGCGAGCCCGACGAACAGGATGAACACCCAGTCGGAGTCGCCGGCCACCGCGTTCTCGATCCCGAGCGGGAGAAAATAGCTGACCGCGGCGACCGTGAAGGCAGCCCGGCCGCCCACGGCGACACAGCCGAAGGCCGCGGCGAGCAGCGCCAGCAGTGGCACCACCGGCCACTCCGGCAGGACCGGCGTGAAGCTCTGCGCGGTAAAGCAGGCGCCGGCGAGGACGGCCGCCGCCCGGGGGTACGCCGTGCAGCCGGCCACCGCGAGGCAGTAGCCGACCAGCAGCACGGTCAGGACGGCGAGCCAACCGGCGGAGAGCGCGGCGAGGTCCGGACCCTCCCCCTCCACGTAGCCCGCCAGCGGGACGTAGAGCTCGGCCAGGCCGAACGCGAGCAACGCGGCACCGGCGAGCGAGGTGGCCACCTCGCGCCACCGGGCCCGGACGGCGGGGGTGGCTGACATGCCGGAAGGGTAGCGACGACGGCCGCCCTTCCGCGTCCACCCACGGGTGTAGCGAGGGCGGCCGGAGCTCCACCCCCAGATCAACTTCCGCGCCGACGACCCGGCCCCGGTGCTGCTCCTAGCGTCCCTGCCACGACTTCGGAAGGAGACACTGATGGACGACAGCACCGGGCGGCGGCGGAGCCGGCGGCTCACGGCGGGCGCGCTGCTCACCGGCGGCGTCATGTACGGCGCCGCGAACGCCTTCTACTGGGTGATGTTCCCTGACGACGTGGCCGACACCGCCGACAACGTCACGGTGGCCGCCGGGCACCTGGGCGCCTGGCGGGTGGAGACCGTCCTGTTCGCCCTGGCCCACCTGCTGCTGCTGCCGGCGATGCTCGGGCTGGCCGCTACCCTGGGCCGGCGCAAGCCGGTAGTGGCCACCGTCGGCGGCGCGGCGAGCCTTCTCGGGCTCTACTTCTCCACCGTCCACCTGTGGCAGTACAACGCCTTCTTCGGGGCCCTGGCCGGCGGCGGCGTCGACGCCGGCGCCGCTCGGCCGGTGACCACCGCCATCGACGGGGACCCGTTCGTGATGGCCTCGTTCGCGGTGTGGCTGCTCGGCTGGCTGGTCGGCCTCCTGGTGCTCGCCTTCGGCGCCTGGCGCGCCCGGCTGGTGGCGCTCTGGGTGCCGCTGGTCCTGACCGCCGGACAGGTGCTGGACCTGGTCGGCACCGGCGTCCCGGTCAAGGTGGCGGTGAGCGTGCTGATGGTGGCCGGCTTCGTCGGCCTGGCCCGCGGCGTCGAGCGGTCGCGTGCCGCCGAGGCGCCGGCCGGGACGGCGACCCCGGCGACCGCTGCGGCCTGAGCCGCGGGAGTGGGGCGGGGCGGCTCGTGCCGCCCCGCCCCGGACCGGCCGGTGCGGGCCGCTTGTCACCGCCGCTTCGGCGAACTCGCGGCATCCGGCCAGCCGGGGCACCGCAACCTCGGCGAGGTGGCGTGACATGCGGCCCGGCCGGGCCTCAGCTCCGCCGGAAGGCGTAGAACCGGGTCTGGCCGGCGCGTTGGCTGCGGCCGGCGAGACGGGACTCCCGACCGACCGGCGGGCCGGCCTTCGGCGCCGGCGGGGTGTCGGCCCGGCCCGGCAGGGTCACCGGTGCCGGGGGCGCCACCGCCAGCGCGTCGAGGTCCGGTGGGGTCACGTCCACCAGGGACGGCGTGGACGCGGGCTGACGGGATTTCTTCGGACTGCGCTTGGCGGGCATACGCTGCCTCCTGACTGTCGGGGCGCCGGGTGGGCGCGGCGAGCGGGCAAGCCCCGGCAGGTCCGACAGGAAAGCCACCGCGACAACGGCGGTGCGGATGCGGACGCCCGGAGCGGGAGGGATCCGCGGCGCGAACGGCGGCGGACCAGGGCTCGGAAGAAGGGCGTCAGTTACGCATGACGGCAGGTTAACCCACCGCCGCCGCACCGCGCACCCGATTTACTGCCACGGTCGGCGTCACCGACGCGATGACCGCGAAGGTCGCCCCCGTGCAGGCCCGCCTCGCGGCGGGCTGAGGACGGACCGCGACCGGGCCCTCACCCGCCGTCGGGCGTCCCCGCCCGCGCTCGCATCGACCGCGATACCGTCGCAGGACGGGCAACCCGACGAGAGGTGGCGGTACGCGTGGCAGAGCAGGCGACGGCGCAGATCGGCGTGACCGGCCTGGCGGTGATGGGCCGTAACCTGGCCCGGAACCTGGCCCGCAACGGCTTCACCGTGGCGCTGCACAACCGCTCGCCGCAGCGCACCCGCAGCCTGGTCGCCGAGCACGGCGACGAGGGCCGGTTCGTGCCGGCGGAGTCGCTGGCCGACTTCGTCGCCTCGCTGGAACGCCCACGCGCGGTAATCGTCATGGTGAAGGCGGGCGCGCCGACCGACGCGGTGATCGACGAGCTGGTTCCCCTGCTCGAGGCGGGGGACATCGTCGTCGACTGCGGCAACGCCCACTTCGCCGACACCCGCCGGCGGGAGGAGGCGCTGCGCGGTCACGGGCTGCACTTCGTCGGCACCGGCGTCTCCGGCGGCGAGGAGGGCGCACTGCACGGCCCGAGCATCATGCCGGGCGGCTCGGCCGAGTCCTACCGGAAGCTCGGCCCGATCTTCGAGAAGATCGCCGCGCACGTGGACGGCATCCCGTGCTGCCGGCACATCGGCCCGGACGGCGCCGGCCACTTCGTCAAGATGGTCCACAACGGCATCGAGTACGCCGACATGCAGCTCATCGCCGAGGCGTACGACCTGTTGCGGGCGGGCCTGTCGGCGAGCCCGGCGGAGATCGCGGAGATCTTCCGCGAGTGGAACACGGGCGAGCTGGAGTCGTTCCTCATCGAGATCACCGCCGACGTGCTGGCGCACACCGACGCGGCGACCGGCCGGGCCTTCGTCGACGTGGTGCTCGACCAGGCCGAGCAGAAGGGCACCGGGCGGTGGACCGTGCAGAGCGCGCTCGACCTCGGCGTCCCGATCACCGGCATCGCCGAGGCCACCTTCGCCCGGTCGCTGTCCGGCCACGCCGACCAGCGGGCCGCCGCCCGCCGGGCCTTCCCCGACGCGGGCGCGAAGTGGTCGGTCGACGACGGGGAGACCTTCGTCGAGGACGTCCGGCGGGCGCTGCTGGCCAGCAAGATCGTCGCGTACGCGCAGGGATTCGACCACATCCGGGCCGGCAGCCGGGAGTACGACTGGGGCATCGACCTGGGCGGCACCGCGACCATCTGGCGGGGCGGCTGCATCATCCGGGCCCGCTTCCTAGACCGGATCCGGGAGGCGTACGACGGGCAGCCGGAGCTGCCGACGCTGCTGGTGGCGCCGTGGTTCGCCGACCGGGTCAGCGCCGGGATCCCGGCCTGGCGGCGGGTGGTGGCCGACGCGGCCCGGGCGGGCGTGCCGACCCCGGCCTTCTCGTCGTCGCTGGCCTGGTTCGACGGCCTGCGCGCGGAACGGCTGCCGGCGGCGCTGATCCAGGGGCTGCGGGACAACTTCGGGGCGCACACCTACCACCGGGTGGACCGGGACGGCACGTTCCACACCCTGTGGGCCGGTAACCGCTCCGAAGTGGAGGCCTGAGCGCAGCCTGATCCACTCGATGTGCCGCAGGTGGCGTTCGTCGCCCGAGACGCCGCGGCATGCCGCCTCCCGTGGCGCCGCTCACCAGGCCCGTTCGGCGGCGTCGGCAGGGGTGGGTGCCCAGTCCGCGGCCGGTTCGCCCTGTGCCAGCTCGGCGATCTCGCCGGAGCGGACGGCCGGCGTGTGCCCGAGCTCGGCGCAGTACCGCTCGGCAACACCGGCGCAGAGGTCCGCGACCCGTTCCCGGTGCGCGGCGTCAACCAGACCCGCGCCGGCCAGCGCGGCCGTCATCTCGTACCGGAGATCCCGCATGCCCACCCCCGTGGCCGGACGCGACCGGGCGGCGCGCCCTCGCGCCGATCGTATGCGCCGAGGCCGCGCCGCCCACCGGAAACGCGTCGACACCGCCCCCACAGGGGGACGGCGTCGACGCCGGTCGTCACCAGAACCGGCGACGCCGCGCCTTCTGCGGCCGCAGCAGGTCGGCGCCCCTGGTGAGGAGTCGACTCACTCCGGTCGGGCCGCGACGGGCCTCCAGGGAGTGGCTGAGCCGGCGTGCACCGGCCGCCGCCAGCGGCACGGCGACCGCCATGAGTGCCCACTGGGCGATCCGCTTCTGCGCCATGTTGGTTCACCTCCGCGATCGGCTGCTGTCCGGTTGGTACCCCGTCGGTCGTGGCGGTAAGCGTGAGCTCAGACTGCGGGGGCGACCGGGTTGGGCAGGGCGCCGCCGAACCGGCGGTCCCGCTGCGCGTAGAGCTCGCACGCGTACCAGAGGTGGCGCCGGTCGAAGTCCGGCCAGAGGGTGTCCAGGAACACCAGCTCGGCGTACGCGCTCTGCCAGAGCAGGAAGTTGGAGGTGCGCTGCTCCCCGGAGGGGCGCAGGAAGAGGTCCACCTCGGGGACTTCCGGGTGGTAGAGGTACTTCGCGACGGTCTTCTCGTTGACCTTGCCCGGGTCGAGCCGGCCGGCGGCCACGTCCCGGGCGATCGCGGCGGCGGCGTCGGCGATCTCCGCCTGGCCGCCGTAGTTGACACAGAACTGCAGGGTCAGCGTCGAGTTGCCCCGGGACATCTCCTCGGCGGCCTGCAGCTCGGAAATGACGCTCTTCCAGAGCCGCCCGGCCCGGCCCGACCAGACCACCCGGACGCCCAGGTCGACGAGCTGGTCCCGGCGGCGGCGGATGACGTCCCGGTTGAAGCCCATCAGGAAGCGGACCTCGTCCGGCGAGCGCCGCCAGTTCTCGGTGGAGAACGCGTACGCCGACAGGTAGGGGATGCCCAGCTCGATCGCGCCCTCGATGGTGTCGAAGAGGCTGTATTCCCCCTGCTCGTGACCCTTGGTCCGGGGCAGTCCGCGCTCCTTGGCCCAGCGGCCGTTGCCGTCCATGACGATGGCGACGTGCTTCGGCAGGGCCTCCGCCGGCAGCGCCGGCGGCCGGGCCCCGGACGGGTGCGGAGTCGGTGGCACCGGCTCGCGCCGGACGGCCCTCATCGATCGGATCACTCGGTCTTCTCCCTGTTCACACCAGCGGCGGCGGGCCCGACGCCGCTGCCCGGCAGGACCGCGCCCGGCCCCGTGCCGCTCGGCGGTGGGACCGTGCCGGAAGCCGGGCCACCCCGGTCGACCAGCGGCAGCGAGCGTAGCGCGCGCTCCAGATGCCACTGGAGGTGCGCCGCGACCAGGCCACTGCACTCCCGGCGTACGCCGGGCTCGGTGGCGTCGGCGTACGCCCAGTCGCCGGTGGTCAGCGCGGACATCAGCGCGATGGTGGCCGGGGCGGGGTGGGCGGCGCCGGGCGGCCGGCAGTCCGGGCAGACCACTCCCCCAGCCGGTACGGAGAACGCCCGGTGCCGCCCCGGGGTGCCGCAGACCGCGCAGGCGACCAGCGCCGGCGCCCAGCCGGCGAACGCCATCCCGCGCAGCAGGTAGGCATCCAGCACCAGGGTGATGGCGTGCTCGCCACCGGCCAGTGAGCGCAGCGCGCCGAGGGTGAGCTGGAACAACCGCAGCGACGGCTCCCGCTCGACCGGGGTGAGCCGTTCCGCGGTCTCGGCGATCGCGCTGGCCGCCGTGTAGCGCGGGTAGTCGCCGAGGAACCGTTTGCCGTAGAGGTCGATCCCCTCGACCTGGCTGATGGTGTGCAGCGAGCTGCCCAGGTTGCCCGTGGGGTCGCCGGCGAGCTGGAGGTCCACGTGCCCGAACGGCTCCAGCCGGGCGCCGAACCGGCTGCTGGTGCGCCGGACGCCCCGGGCCACCGCGCGCAGCCGGCCGTGCCGGCGGGTGAGCAGGGTGATGATCCGGTCGGACTCGCCCAGCTTCTGCACGCGCAGCACCACTGCGTCGTCGCGGTAGAGCTGTCGGCGGTACCCGGCCATCGGGTCATTCTCCCTCGGGGTGCGATCTCAGGGTCGGTTCGGGGTGGATCGGCGGTCGAACCCGGATGTGCCGTCCCGGAGGTCACCCGTAGCGTGCTGACCATGGCTGTGCACCGGACCGTCGCCGCCGCCGCGGCGGCCTCCCTGATCCTCCTCTGCGGGTGTGACACCATCTCGTTCCGCCGGCTCGACTACGACGACACCGAGGCGGTGAAGATCACCCGGATCACCGTGGAGCCGGGCTCGGGCGACGTCACCGTCCGCGCCGCCGGCTCCGCCCCGCAGGTACGCATCAAGCGGATGGTCCGCTACCAGGGCGGGCAGCCGGACACCCGATACGAGATCAACGGCGACGAACTGGTGCTGCGCACCGAATGCGGTCCCCGGTGCAGCGTCTCCTGGGAGATCTCCGCCCCCGAGGGCGTGACGGTACGCGGCGAGACCGGCTCCGGGGACGTCGACCTGAGCCGGGTCGGCGCGGTGGAGTTCAAGCTCGGCTCGGGCAACGTCTCGGTCAGCGGGGCAACCGGCGACGTCCGCGCCGAGACCGGCTCGGGGAACATCGACGTGATCGACGCGGGCGGTGCGGTGCGGCTGCGCGCCGCCTCCGGCGACATCACCGCGCAGCGGCTCGCCGCCGGGGTGGACGCCGAGACGTCCTCCGGCAACGTGACGGTCGAGCTGGCCCAGCCGGCGTCGGCCCGGGTGCACGCCGCCAGCGGCGACGTCGAGCTGACCGTGCCGGACAGCCGGTACCGGGTACGGACCAGCACCGGCTCGGGCGACCGGGACCTCGGCGTGGTCGACGATCCGGGCGCCGCCCTGCTGCTGGACGTCAGCACCGGCAGCGGCAACGTGACGATCACCCGACGCTGAGCCACCCGAGGACCCTCGGGGCGACGGTCAGCCGGCGCCGAGTTCGGTGCCGGACCGGTCGCCGGCGCGCCGGGGCTCGGGAACCCGGCGCGCGGCAGTCGGGCGGGCCGCCCCGGCCGTCGCCAGCTCGCTCTCCGCCCCGGCCGGGGCGGGGCTGGCCGGCGCGGTGGCCGCCCGCTCGGCCACGGTCGGCCGGGGCCGGCCGGGGACCAGCTCCAGCCTACGCCGGGCCGCCACGTCCTCGACCCAGCCGACCAGCAGGGTGACCACGCCGACCAGCGCGAACACCAGCACCACCCGGATCGCCAGGCCGAGCGGGTCGCGCGGGGTCCAGCCGACCAGACCGACCAGCGGGGTGAGCGCCACCACGAACGGCATGTGCCACAGGTAGATGGTCAGCGCCCGACGGTTCAGCACGGTGACCGCCCGGCTCAGCAGCGGGACGCGGTCGACCCAGGCCGCCTCGGCCGGGGCCCGGCCGATCGCCACCAGGATGAACGCCGCCGACCAGAGCGCGTTGCCGAGGTGGATGTCGTTCAGGTCGTAGCCGCGCGGGCCGGGGTGGGTGAAGATCCAGCCCAGGCCGGCGGCGCCGAGAGCGAGCGCCGCGGGCACCAGGACCCGGTTGCTCATCCGGCGCAGCATGCCCTCGTGGTGGGCGAAGCCCAGCAGCCAGGCGCCGAAATACAGGCCGAACTCGCGCAGCACGCCCGGCGCGTCCGGGTAGACGCCCATCTCGATCAGCACGAGCAGCGCGTACGGGGCGAGCAGGGTGGGCAGCGGCGCCCGGCGGAACAGCCACAACGCGAGCGGCGAGGCCAGCACGAACCACAGGTAGTCCCGGAGATACCAGATGGGGCTCAGGGCCAGGCCACCCCAGTAGTTGGCCGGCGGGTCGCTGACCGGGAAGAGCCAGAGCAGCACCTTCGGGCTGAACGGCAGCCCGCTGAGCAGCATGGCCGGCACGAAGACCAGGGCGAGCACCCAGAGCGACGGCAGCAGGCGACGCAGCCGGCGCGCCACGGCCGGCGCGCCGGTCCGGTCCAGCGAGGCCGCCATCAGCGAGCCGGCGAGCGCGAACATCACCGACATCGCCGGGAAGATCAGCGTCAGGGTCGCCGATCCGATGACGTGGTAGACGACGACTCGCACGATGGCCAGGAAGCGGAGCAGGTCCAGGTATCGGTTTCGCATAAGCCTGCATCTATGTCCGGGGGCTGGGGATCAACCTCTCCCTACCCTCCGACCCGAGGCGGCGAAACGGCGAGGCGCCGGGGCCAAAAGTGAAACATCCCATAAAGGCGACCGATCCGGACCAGCCGTCGAGGACCGGTCACCAGGCCCCAAAAAGCCGCACCGGCGGCGCCGGAAAGATCCGGGCCGCCGGTCGAACGTCCGTTTCAGAAGCCGAGCTTGCGCAGCTGCTTCGGGTCGCGCTGCCAGTCCTTGGCGACCCGGACGTGCAGGTCCAGATAGACGCGGGCGCCGAGCAGCTCCTCGATCTGCCGGCGTGCGGTGGTGCCGACCTCCTTGAGCCGGCTACCCCGGTGACCGATCATGATCGCCTTCTGGCTCGGCCGCTCGACGTACACGTCGGCGTAGATCTTGGTGAGCTGACCCTCCGCGATCATCTCCTCCACCACGACGGCGATGGAGTGCGGCAGCTCGTCCCGTACGCCCTCCAGCGCCGCCTCACGGATCAGCTCGGCGACGAGCACCTGCTCGGGGTCGTCGGTGAGCATGTCGTCCGGGTAGAGCTGCGGCGACTCGGGCAGGTAGCCGGTCATCACGTCGACCAGGGTGTCCAGCTGGTGGCCGGAGACCGCGCTCACCGGCACCACGTCGGCGAAGTCGGCCAGCTCGCTGACCGCGAGAAGCTGCTCGGCGAGCCGCCCGCGGTCCACCAGGTCGGTCTTGGTGACCACGGCCAGCACGGTCGCCTTGAGGCTGGCCAGCTCACCGGTGATGAACCGGTCGCCCCGGCCGATCGGCTCGTTGGCCGGGATGCACAGGCCGATCACGTCGACCTCGCTCCAGGTCTCCCGGACCAGATCGTTCAGCCGCTCGCCGAGCAGCGTACGGGGGCGGTGCAGGCCCGGGGTGTCGACCAGCACGAGCTGCGACTCCGGGCGGTGCAGGACGGCCCGGATGACGTGCCGGGTGGTCTGCGGCTTGTTCGAGGTGATCGCGATCTTGGTGCCGACGATCGCGTTGGTCAGCGTCGACTTGCCGGCGTTCGGCCGCCCGACGAAACAGGCGAAACCCGCCCGGTACGGACGCGGCTCCTCCGGGTCCGGCACCCCGGTCACTCGACCACCGTGCCGAGGACGGAGCCGTCCGGGGCGGCCACGTGGATCGGCGCGTCGGCGGAGAGGTCCCGGACGGCGGCGTGCCCCGCGCCGTCCAGCGTCGAGGCCTCGGTCACCACCACGGCGGCCTCCAACCGGCTGGCGCCGGCGGCCACCGCCGAGGCGACCGCGAGCTGCAGCGCGGTCAGGGCCAGCGACGGCAGTGCCACGCTGGCCGCCGCGTACGTCCGGCCGTCCTGGTCGCGGACCGCCGCGCCCTCCACGGCGCCCACCCGGCCGCGCGCGCCCCGGGCCAGGACGACCAGCTTGCCGTCCTCGGCGCTCAGCTCGGCCAGGTCGGACGGGGTGGGCCGGGCAGCCGGCACGGCGGGTGACTCAGGCATCGGCGGGTTGCCTCTCCTCGGAACGGTTGTGGTTGCCACGGGGCTCGGCGTGCTCGCCACGGCCCCCGTTGTCGGACGCGTCGCTCGGCGCGACCCGGCGCACCAGCACGGTGTCGATCCGGTTGCGCCGCCCGGTGGTGCCCTCGGCGATCAGCCGAAGCCCGGCGACCTCGGCCTCGGCGCCCGGGATCGGCACCCGGCCGAGCGACTGGGCGAGCAGGCCGCCGACCGTCTCCACCTCGTCGGTGGGCAGTTCGGTGTCGAACAGCTCGCCCAGATTCTCCACCGGCAGCCGGGCGGCCACCCGCACGGCCCCGTCCGCCAGGTGCTCGACCGGCGGGCGTTCGACATCGTACTCGTCGGTGATCTCACCGACGATCTCCTCCAGGATGTCCTCGATGGTGACCAGGCCGCCGGTGCCGCCGTACTCGTCGACCACGATGACCAGGTGGTTGCGGGCCGCCTGCATCTCCGACAGCAGGTCGTCGACCGGCTTCGACTCCGGCACGAAGGTCGCCGGACGCATCAGCTCGGCCACCGGCATCTGCCGGGCCTCCGGGGCACCCTGGATCCGCCGGATCAGGTCCTTGAGGTAGAGCACCCCGAGCACGTCGTCCACGCTCTCCCCGATCACCGGAATCCGGGAGAAGCCGGAGCGCAGGAAGAGCGCCAGCGCCTGGGCCAGGGTCTTACTCTCCTCGATCCACACCATCTCGGTACGCGGCACCATCACCTCGCGGGCGATGGTGTCGCCGAGGGCGAAGACCGAGTGGATCATCTGGCGTTCGCCGTGCTCCACCACTCCGCGCTGCTCGGCCAGGTCGACCAGTTCGCGCAGCTCCACCTGGGTGGCGAACGGCCCCTCGCGGAAGCCGCGCCCCGGGGTGACCGCGTTGCCGATCAGGATCAGCAGCGAGGCGAGCGGGTTGAGGGCCCGGCCCAGCCAGCGCACCAGCGGCGCGACCGTGCGACCCACCGCGTACGCGTGCTGCCGGCCGAGGGTGCGCGGTGCCACGCCGACCACCACGAAGCTGACCACGGTCATCGCCCCGGCGGTGACCAGGGCGGCCCGCCAGCCCGCACCGAAGCTGTCCACGGCCACCAGCGCGACCAGCGTGGTGGCGGTCAGCTCGGCCAGCAGCCGGAGCAGGAGCAGCAGGTTGAGATGGCGGACGACGTCGCCCGCGACCGCCTGGAGGGTACGCGCGCCGCGCGCCCCGTCCCGGGCCAGCTCGGCGGCCCGGGCCGGGGAGACGGCGGCCAGCGCCGCCTCGGTCATCGCGATGAGGCCGGCGAGCACCACCAGCCCCGCCGCGACGAAGATGAGCTGGAGATCGGGCAGTCCCGCCGGAGTGCCGGCCGCCAGAGTGGACATCATTTCGACCGGGTCGACCGCCAGCTCGCCAGCAGCCGGGCCTGGAGGCCGAACATCTCCTGCTCCTCCTCCGGCTCGGCGTGGTCGTACCCGAGCAGGTGCAGCACGCCGTGCACGGTGAGCAGGTGCAGCTCGTCGGCGGCGGAGTGGCCGGCCGCGGCCGCCTGCTTGGCCGCCACCTCGGGGCAGAGCACGATGTCGCCGAGCAGGGCCGGCTCGCCGCCGGCCGGGCTGCTCTCCCCCGGACCGTGGTCGACGCTGCCCTCGTCCATGGGGAAGGCGAGCACGTCGGTCGGGCCGTCGCCGCCCATCCAGCGATGGTTCAGCTCGGCCATGTAGTCGATGTCGACCAGCAGGATGGAGAGCTCGGCGAGCGGGTTGACCCCCATCTCGTCGAGGGCGTGCCGGGCGACGGCGAGCACGGCGTCGGTGTCAACCTCGACACCCGACTCATTGGCGATCTCGATGGACAACTGTCTTCCTCTGGTGGATTAGCGGCGCCGGCCGGCCCGGCCGCCCTGGGCGGTCCGCCCGGGCACGGCGTGCACGCCCTGTGCCTGCTGGTTCTCCCGCTCGGCGTCCCAGCGGGCGTACGCGTCGACGATCTCGCCCACCAGCTTGTGGCGGACCACGTCGGCGCTGGAGAGCTGGGCGAAGTGCACGTCCTCGACGTTGCTCAGGATCTCCCGGACCACCCGCAGGCCGCTGGTCGTCCCGCCGGGCAGGTCCACCTGGGTGACGTCACCGGTGACCACGATCTTGGAACCGAAGCCGAGCCGGGTGAGGAACATCTTCATCTGCTCGGGCGTGGTGTTCTGCGCCTCATCCAGGATGATGAACGCGTCGTTGAGCGTCCGGCCCCGCATGTACGCGAGCGGCGCCACCTCGATCGTGCCGGCCGCCATCAGCTTCGGGATGGACTCCGGGTCGAGCATGTCGTGCAGCGCGTCGTACAGCGGCCGCAGGTACGGGTCGATCTTCTCGTTGAGCGTGCCGGGCAGGAAGCCCAGCCGCTCGCCCGCCTCGACCGCCGGCCGGGTCAGGATGATCCGGTTGACCTGCTTGGCCTGGAGCGCCTGGACCGCCTTCGCCATGGCCAGGTAGGTCTTGCCGGTGCCGGCGGGCCCGATGCCGAAGACGATCGTGTTGGCGTCGATCGCGTCGACGTACCGCTTCTGCCCGAGCGTCTTGGGACGGATGGTGCGGCCGCGCCGGGAGAGGATGTTGAGCGTCAGGACCTCGGCGGGCCGCTCGGTGCTGCCCTGCTCGAGCATGCCGACGGTACGCCGGACGGCGTCAGTGGTCAGGGTCTCGCCTTTCTCGATCAGTTCGAGCAGCTCGCTGAAGAGGCGCTCGGCGAGGGCGTTGTCCGCGGGCGCGCCGGTGATGGTGATCTCGTTGCCCCGCACGTGGACGTCACTGTTGACCGAGCGTTCGACGAGTCGCAGGATCTCGTCGCCCGCGCCGAGCAGGTTCACCATGATCTTCTGGTCGGGGACCGTGATCCTGGTCTGCACCCGGGGCGGGCCGGGAGGTGGGGTGCCGGTCATAGGTCGGGCCGTCGGGCCCTACGCCACCTGCTCTCGATCTCGGTGCCGGGCCCTGCTGGCGCGGCGGTCGGACGTTACGCCCATCGTATCGGGTCAACACCGGCCGCACCGCGTGCATTTCCGCCGGTAGGAGATCAACTACCGGCGGAAGTCGTACCTGTCGAAGGTCTCCTGGTGGCGGGTGAAGCGGTAGGTGGCCCAGTGCATCCGGACCACCGCGCCCCGCTCGTCGCGGGTCAGCCGGAGCAGCTCGCCCACCTCCCGGCCGGCCACGGTCCGGAACACGTCCGGCCGGTCCGGCAGCGGGGCGAAGACCGCCGGCGGCTTGCCGGCCGGGTCGTCCGCGCCCCGGGCCCGCAGCGTCCCGTCGTGCCAGGAGAAGACGTACTCGAAGCCCTCGCCCCACCAGCGGCCCAGCACCCCGCGCAGGTGCGCCGGGGCAGGCGGGCCCGGGCGCCACGGCTCGATCTCCGCCGGGTCGTGCTCGGCGGCGGCGGCGAGCAGCTGGTGGGGCAGCTCGAACACCGGCACGCCGGTGCCGGACGAGCCGAGCACGGCGCAGCCCATCGCGCCGGCCGTGCCGTCCCCGCCACGCCGGCCGTAGACGGCGGCCAGGAAACCGGGCATCGCCCCGTCGTGCCCCACGTGCACCACCCGTTGCGGCTGCGGCACCAGGATCAGGCCGAGCCCGAAGCCGGCGGCCCACACCGTCTCGTCGGTCGTGGTGAGCGGCCAGCGCATCTCGTCGAGGGTCGCCAGGGCGAGCACCGCGCCGGCCGGGTCCAGCGCCGCCGGGTCGGCCAGGAAGGCCGCCCAGCGCGCCATGTCCGGCGCGGTGCTCCACAGCTGCGCCGCCGGGGCCACCGCGCCGAAGTCGGTCGGCGGTTCCGGGTGCGCCTCGTCGGAGTACGCGTCGATCAGGAACCCGGTCGCCGCCCGCTCGCCCGGGGTGGGGCCGGTCCCGGTCAGCCCGAGCGGGACGAGCACCCGCTCGGCGAGCGCCTCGGCCCAGGTGCCGCCCCGCAGCCGGGCGACCAGCTCGCCGAGGAGGGCCATGCCGAGGTTGGAGTAGTGGTAGCGGCGGCCGGTCGGCAGTACCCGCTCCACCCGGGCCAGGTCGGCGAGCAGCTCGTCGACGCCGGGCGCCCGCAGGCTGTCCCAGACGTCGCCGTGCGGCTCGCGTTGCAGGCCGGCGGTGTGTGACAGCAGCCGGCGTACGGTCAGCTCGCCGTGCGCCGGCAGGTCGAGGTGCCGCCCGATCGGGTCGTCCAGGTCGAGCAGCCCGTCGTCGCGGCACTGCATGACCAGCACGGCGGTGAAGGTCTTGGTGACCGAGCCGATCCGGAACACCGTCTCCGGGCCGAGCGGGCGGTCGTTGCCGGTCCCGCCGACCGTGCAGGTCCACAGCGGCCGATCCGCCCGGTGCAGGGCGGCCGAGACCGCCGGGATCCGCCCCTGGACCTGCGCCTGCCGCACCATCCGGTCGAGCCGGTCATGCACCGTGATCATGTGTTGCAGTCTAGGGACGGACTCAGCGGCAGAGCATCGGGCCGAGCGGCGCCCCGCCGAACACGTGCGCGTGCACGTGGAAGACCTCCTGGCCGGCGTACGCCCCGGTGTTGAACATCAGCCGGAAGCCGTCGGCGAGCAGCCCCTCCTCCTCGGCCACCGTGGCGGCCGTGGCGAGCACCTCGCCGGCCAGCCCCGGGTCGCCCTGGGCCAGGGTGGCCACGTCCGCGTAGTGCTCCTTGGGGATCACCAGCACGTGCGTCGGCGCCTGGGGGTTGATGTCCCGGAAGGCGAGGGTGGTGGCGGTCTCCCGCACGATGGTGGCCGGGATCTCCCCGGCGACGATCCGGCAGAACAGGCAGTCGGTTCCCATTCGGGCAGTGTAAGGAAGCGGCCCTGTTGACGGGTCCCGCCTGGGGCGGGCCCGTTGTCAGCCGGCGCGGCCCGGTGCGGCACGATGGCGCGCATGACGGGACGGGCGGTACTGGTGACGGGGGCCTCGCGCGGCATCGGGCGTGCGGTGGCGCGGGCGTTCGCGGCGGGCGGGGACCGGGTGGCGATCCACCACCGGGACTCGGCGGAGCTGGCCGAGCGGGTACGCGCCGAACTGCCCGGCGAGGGCCACGTGGTGGTCCGCGCCGACCTGACCGACCCGGACGCCGTCCGGGCGATGGTCGACGCGGCGGCGGAACGCCTGGGCGGGCTGGACGTGCTGGTCAACAATGCCGGCGTGTACGGCCCCCGGGACCTGCCGCACCCGGTCTTCGGCAACACCTACGAGCAGTGGCGCGAGCAGTGGCGGCTGGTGCTGGAGACCAACCTGACCGGGGCCGCCAACGTCACCTGGTGCGCCGCCCAGCACATGCGCGCGGGGGGTGGCCGGATCGTCAACGTCTCCTCGCGGGGCGCCTTCCGGGGCGAGCCGGAGCAGCCCGCGTACGGGGCGAGCAAGGCCGGGTTGAACGCGCTCGGTCAGTCGCTGGCGCTGGCCCTGGCCCCGTACGGCATCGCGGTGGCCACGGTGGCGCCCGGCTTCGTCGAGACGGACATGACCACCACCCACCTCAGCGGCGAGCGCGGCGACGCGATCCGGGCGCAGAGCCCGTTCCGGCGGGTGGCACGCCCCGAGGAGATCGCCGCCGCGGTGCACTGGCTGGCCAGCCCCGAGGCCGAGTGGGCCTCCGGCACCATCGTCGACCTCAACGGCGCCTCCTACCTGCGCAGCTGACCCTCGGCGGGGACCTGGCAGGTAGGGCCTTGGGCCGGGACGACAACAAGTCCGGTCACCGGTATGTCTGTGAAGAGAATCGACCGTGGCTTGTCTACGCGGCCTTGTCGAGGGTGACGGTGTAGCCCAGGCTGTGGAGTTGTTTGATGAGCCGCTCGCGTTGTCGGTCGGGGTTGCGGCGGGTGAAG
>NZ_LWLS01000122.1 GCF_001905095.1 Micromonospora sp. CB01531 | reverse complement strand
TGGCTCTGACCGGCTTATGAAACACGCCTTAGGCGGTCACGGGTGGAGAACTGTCTTGATCATCTCCTGCCGTTGATCGAACCGGCGATAGAAGTCGGGGGCGTCGTCCAGGCTGCCGTGGTGGGTGATGATCGTGCCGGGTCGGGCCCGGCCGGAGGTCACCATGTCGCGCAGCAGCCGGGTGTAGCGGCGGTCGTGGGTGCGCCCGAACCGTACCGCGATGCCCTTGGCGAAGAGCGTGCCCCAGGGGGCGTTGAGGTGTCCGTCGGTGGTGCCGCCGGCTTGGGGTGTGAGGTCCTTCTGCGGGTAGACGCCGGCGACGGCGATCGCGCCGCCGGGATTGACCAGGCGGGCGGCGTCGGCGAGTACCTGGTCGGCGCGCTCGCGGTCGGGGTGGGCGCGGTCGTGGGCCTGGAAGCCGACCGCGTCGACGATCTTGTCCACACCCGGCAGCTTCTCCTCGCCCAGTGGCAGGCCGTGGCGGGCTCGGTCCTCGCGGATCTGCTCGACCGGATCCCCCTGGCGGAAGTCGATGGGCACCGCCCCCAGTTCTTCGGCCTTGTCCAGCCGGGCGTCGACGTGGTCGACGCTGTAGACGGCGCGGGCGCCGAGCAGGTTGGCGGAGTAAGCGGCGAGCAGTCCGATCGTGCCGGCGCCGAACACGGCGACGGTGTCTCCGGCACGGACGTCGGCGAGGGTGGCCGCAGCGTGCCAGCCGGTGACAAACGCGTCGGCGAGCAACACGAAGTCGTTCTCGTACGCGTCGCCCGGCTCTCCCGGCACGGGCAGGCAGTTCGTGTCGGCCCACGGCACGCGCAGCAGTTCTGCTTGCGCGCCCGGGTAGGGACCCATGCCCGCGTAGCCGTAGGCGGCGCCAGGGCCTTCGGTCCGTGCCCGCAGGCACAGCGCGGACAGGCCGCGGGCGCACATGGCGCAGATGCCGCAGAACAGGTGAGTGGGGACCACCACCCGGGTGCCCGGGCGGACCGTCTGCACCGCGGACCCCACCTGCTCGACTACACCCAGCGGCTCGTGGCCGAGAACAAGGCCGGGCTGTGCCCCCGTTCGCCCGTCGTACATGTGCAGATCGGTGCCGCACAGGGCCGTGGACGTGACCTGTACGACCGCGTCGGTCTCCTCCTGCACGGTCGGCTCGGGAACATCGCACACGTCGACACTTCGCACATCGCGATAGACGACAGCTCTCATCCCTCACGCCTCTTCATCGACGAACCGCCACCGTCAGGTTGCTGCAGTCCACACCTGCGACTCGAAATCCTGGCGCTGGCGCACGGCGCGCTTCGGACCGAACGGTGCGGTACGGGTGGTGCTCAATGGCGGGCGGGCGGGCTGGGCGCGCGGCGGCCGGGCAGGGCTGGTCAGGCCGCGATCCGCTCGCGGCTCGCTGATCAATGTCATCATGTGCGCGGTCCACGGGGCATTTGTCGATCTCGCCCCGGACCATTCGGTAGAAGTTGGACGTGTTCATGTTCACCGCCGGAGCGTGCCCTCGGTGACATTGGCCCTGTCGCACCGTACGGTCCGTTGTTGCCGACATTCGGGGATCCGGGAAACGTCGGGCTCACGCCAAGACTCTTCCGTCTGCATCGATGGACGCGCCAACGGGGGACACCCCCTCCTCTGGACCAACGTCCGACATCAGGGTGTCCATGTCTCAGAGTCCGTTGAAGAACCAGGTCAGCCGGTGCTGATGGCGGGTTGGAGTCGGCCGGTGCGGTGGTAGCGGGCCAGGCGCCGGGTCATGACGATGACCATGGCCCACTGGACCATCGCGGCGTGGTGCTCGGGATGGCGCTCGTAGTCGCGGACGGTGCGCCGGCAGCGGGTGATCCACGACAGGGTCCTCTCCACGACCCACCTGCGATGCAGGACCTGGAACCCGACCTGGTCGGCGAGCTTGCGCACGATCTGGACCGCTAGGCCGAGCGTGTCGGTGGCCCAGTCGACGAGCTGGCCTGCGTACCCAGCGTCGGCCCATACGTTGGCGACGCGGGTGAAGCAGGTGCGTAGTGCCCGCAGCAGTGCGCGGGCGGCGTCGCGGTCCTGGACTCCGGCGGTGGTGACCAGGATGATCAGTAGCAGGCCGGTGGTGTCGACGACGATGTGGCGCTTGCGGCCGTTGACTTTCTTGCCGTTATCCCGGTCCCGGGATAACGGCAATTATCTGGGGCGGTTGGTTATGCCGGGCCGACCGCGTCTGTCCTGACGGCGGGGTGGTCGGCCCGGGATAACTACAGGTTTTCCAGGAAGGCCAGGAGGCTGTCGGTGGGGCGATAGCGCTTCGTGTCCTGGGGGCGTGGTGCGGTGCGGGCTAGCGCTTTCTCTTTCAGGGCCATGTCGGCGTGGAGGTAGATGTCGGTGGCTTTCGTGTTGGCGTGCCCGAGCCAGAGGGCGATGGTGGAGGTGTCGACGCCGGCGTGCAGCAGTGTCATCGCGGCGGTGTGGCGCATGGTGTGCGGGGTGACGTTCTTGGAGGCGAGGGTCGGGCAGGCCGCGGCGGCGGTGGGCAGGTACTTGTCGAGCAGGTCGGCGACGGCGTCGCGGCTGAGGTGTCCACCGGTGCGGTTGGGGAACAGCGGGTCGTCTGGTGCGGCGTGTCGGTCGGTGATCCAACGTTGGAGTAGCCGGGCGGTGGTTCGGGTCAGCGGGGTGCAGCGTTGTTTGCGGCCTTTCCCGGTGCAGCGTAGATGCGCTCCGGGTCCGAGTTCGGCGTCGTCGCAGGTCAGCGAGGTCAGTTCGGACACGCGTAGCCCGGTCTGCGTGGCGACGAGCAGCAGTAGGTGGTCGCGGCGGCCCTGCGGGGTGGACTGGTCCGGGACGGCCAGCAGCGCGTCGGTCTCGGCGCGGGTCAGGAAGCACACGTCGGTGGAATCGGCGCGTTTCTGGGGAATCGCGAGGACGCGTTGGATGAGCAGGGCGTGTTCGGGACAGCGCAGTGCGGCGTAGTTGAACAGGGAGTGGATCGCGGCCAGCCGGGCGTTGCGGGTGGTGATGCTGTTGTTCCGGTTGGCTTCCAAATGGTCGAGGAAGCGGCCGACGAGGTCGGCGCCGATGTCGGCCAGGTCCAAGGCTGCGGGTGGTCTGCCGAGTTGCTGTTGGGCGTAGCGCAGCAGCAGTCGGAAGGTGTCGCGGTAGGCGGCGACGGTGTGTTCGCTGGCGCGACGCTGAGCCAGCCGCTCGGTGAAGAACCCTTGCATGATCGGGGCCAGGCTGGTCACGACGGATCCCTCCAGGATGCTTCCAGCCGTTTGACGGCCTCGGTCATCAACTGTGGGCAGGCGTGCAGATACCAGTAGGTCGTCGCGGGGCTGATGTGTCCGAGGTAGGTCGACAGGGCCGGCAGCAGATGCGCGACGTCGGTGTCGGCGGCGTACCAGCTGGTCAAGGTGGTCACCGCGAAGGTGTGGCGCAGGTCGTAAAGGCGTGGTTTCGCCGTGCCGGCGCCGGCGGTGATCGCCGCGGCCTTCAGGATGCGGGTGAAGGCCTTGCTGGTGCTGGTGGAGTTCAGGCGGGTGCCGGCGCTGGACAGGAAGAATGCCGTGGTCGCTGGCCGTGGACACAACTGGTCACGTCGCCGCTGGTAGGCCGTGAGATGTTCCACGGTCGTGGCGTGCAGCGGGACCAGGCGGGACTTGCCGAACTTGGTGCCCCGGATCACCAGGATGCCTCTGGCGAGGTCGGTGTCCTCACGGTCCAGGCCGATCGCTTCCCCGGTGCGGATGCCGGTGGTGGCCATCAGGCCGATGAGGGCCTCGAATGTGGCGGCGCGAAGCGGATGCGCAAGGTTGCGTGCCGCCTGCAGCAGCGCGGCGATCTCCGCGGGTGAATACAGGTAGGGCCGGATGCGGTTGTCGCCGGTGCGCGGCAGCAGATCGGTGGGCGGGATCTCGGTGCGTTCGTCGGATGCGGCCAGGAACCGGGCGAACTCGCGGATCACGGTCAGTCTGGCCGCCCACCAGGAAACGTCGGCGTCGGTCGGGGTCGTGGCCCAGGCAAGGGCCGCGGCGGCCGTGATGTGCTCGATCCCGCGGGCATCGCAGAATCCGATGAACTGGCCGAGCATCCGGCCCTCGATCTTCAGCTTGTAGCCCAGGCCCCGACGGATGGCCAGGTAACGGTCGGCCGCCTCACGCAGCCCGGTCATCGTCGCCCTCCGCAGGCCAGGGCCGCACGACCGCGGCCAGGGCGGCCAGGTCGACTTTCGCGTAGATCGCCGTGGTCGCAAGATCGTTGTGCCGCAGCAACTCGGCGACCTCGGCCAGGGATCCGCCGTCGGCCAGCACCCGGCAGGCGGCCCGGTGCCGCAACTGGTGCGCCCCGACGACGGGGATGCCGGCCCGCTGCGAGACACGGCGCGGCACCATCACGATCGACTGCCGCGTCATCGGGGCGTCCGGGCCGGTCGTGCGCAGGAACACCTCCCGCAACCGTGAGGGACGGCGGCCGTGCCGCAGGTAGTCGGCCAGCGCAGCGCCCACGTCGTGGGGCAGCGGCATCCAATCGACGCGGCCGCCTTTGCCCCGGACCACCAGCTCACCGCCGCGCCAGTCCACGTCATCCAAGCGCAGCCGCGCGAGTTCCACCGCCCGCAGCCCCAGCCGCGCCATCAGTAACAGCACCGCCAGGTCCCGCCGCCCGACCGCGGTGGCCCGATCACAGCAGGCCAGCAGCGCGGCCACCGCCTCGTCGTCCGCACCGACCGGCAACGCGCTCAACCGCCACCCAGCCACCGACGGCACCACCGACGGCAGATCACGATTGACGTCCCCGGCGACGAACAGGAACCGCAGCAACGACCGCAGACCCGAGGTGGCCGTCTTCATGGACCCTGTCGAATACCGCCATGACATGTGCAGCACGAACCCGGTCACCGCATCTGGATCAAGCCGGTCCAGCCCCAGGCTCCCATCGACGACCTGGGCCAACAGGAACTTGCGAGCCCACAACAGGCGCAAGCCAACCGTCTGCTCGCCCAGGCGGCGCTCGCGCCGAAGCCAGAGTCGATACCGTTCCAGCACCTCATCGACCGGACCCACCATCCGCGGTTCCTCGGCCGGCAGCGCACCATGTCCGCGCAGATAGTCCAGCATCAACCGCAGCGACTCCACTGTCCGCCACCGCCGATACCCGCCATCCCGACGCGCCACGGCGAACGCCGCGATCCCCTCGGCGCCGAACTCGGCCGGATCCAGACTCTCCCGCTGCAGCCAACGGCTCAAATGCGCCAGCACATAAGCATGGTCCTGAGCCGTCCGCGCCCTGAACCCTCGACGGATCAGCTCTTCCCGGAACGGATGCACCCACTCGGCCAGCGGCCCACTCGGCCGCACCGGATACCGGCCCTGCGTCACCATGACACACGCCTCCTTCGAGAAGCTCCAATGAAGGAGGCAGCGGAGACCCGGCGTTCGTTATGCCGCCAGATCAACCAGCCATGCCGTCGAGGACCAGCCCCGATCCGGGTCGGCCCGGCATAACCAACCGACCCAGATAATTGCCGGCGTCGTAGCCGCGGCTGGTCTTGGCGACGGTCTCGGCCGCGCGCACGGACTGGGAGTCCATGATCGCTGCGGATGGGGTGGCGTTGCGGCCTTCGGCGGTGCGGATCTGTTCACGCAGGCCGGCGTGCAGGCGGGTGAGGGTGCCGTCGCGGACCCAGGTGCGGAAGTAGTGGTAGACGGTCGGCCAGGGCGGGAAGTCGACCGGCAGCGCGCGCCACACGCAGCTGTTGTGGTCGAGGTAGCGGATCGCGTCGACGATGTCACGGCGCGGGTAGGTCACCGGGCGACCACCCCGTTCGCCGCTGCCGCCGGCGGGCAGGTACGCGGCGATCAGCTCCCATTCGACGTCGCTGGTGTCGGACGGGTAGCGGCGGGGCCGGGCGGTGGGCAGGTGCTCGGACGCGGCAGGCGGGGGTGCGGCAGCGGCCTGGCCGCAGACCAGGTAGAAAGACACGGTGGGGCCTTCGGGGCGGTGGGGCTTCGACAACCACTGCCGTACCCGAAGGCCCCACCTCGTGTCCGCACGACACACCGAAACCTATTCGGATTTTCACCACCTCAGCTGCGCCCACCCACGCTGACCTGGTTGTTCAACGGGCACTCAGGAGAAGCCCACGGACACCACATTAGGGTGCTGACCTGGGAAGCGGCGGACGGTCGAACTGTTTGCCGGGTTCGGTTGACCCGGGCGCGGCACTGCGACCCCCGTACGGCACAGCGGGCTCCACCGCTGCTTGTGGCTTTTGTCATCTGCGTGCTCGACCTGCCGGCATTGCGGTCCGGGTTTCGGCTGCCGTCTTGATGAGCTGTGCCGCTTCGTCGGGGTGAGAAACCATCGCGAGGTGGCTGGCAGGGACTTCGCTGGTGGTCGCGCCCATGCGGCTGGCGAACATGCGCTGCGCGTCCGGTGGGATCGCTTGGTCCTGCGTGGCGATGAGGTACCAGGACGGTAGCGATTTCCAGGCCGGAACGCCCATCGCTTCCGAGAAGGTTGAACTGGCAATTGGCTGCTGCACGGCGTGCAGCACCTTGGCCTGGACCGGGTCGACGTCGGCCGCGAAGTGCTGGACGAAGTCGTCCTGCGGCTGCCACATGAAGCCCTGCTTGTCGGTGAACAAGTGCTCCAGCGCCGGCGGTGTGGGGCCCTGCGACAGCAGAGCGCCGAGCGACTCCCCCTGGTCCAGCCCGAAGGCCGCGATGTACACCAGTCCGACCGCGTTCGGTGCGTCGGTGCCGAGGGCGGTCATGATCTGACCACCGTAGGAGTGCCCGGCCACGATCGTTGGGCCGTCCTGCAAGGTCAGGACTTGGCGTAGCCGGGCGACATCGTCGGCCGTCGAGGTCAGGGGGAACTGCGGGGCCGTCACCTGATAGCCCTCGGCCTGCAGGCGTTCGATAACGCCGCTCCAGCAGGAGCCGTCGGCCCATGCGCCATGGACCAGGACAATGCGTGGTCTGCCGTTCATGCTGGCTTCCTTCCCTACTGCGTGGCGTGGTCGTTTCTGCCCGTGGCTGGCCCGCTGGGCCACGGCGGATACCCGCATGTTGACTGTGGCCGCCGCCCCGATCAGGTGCAGTCAGCCGCGAATACCGCCTCGGCGCAGGCGTAAACGCGCGCGGTCCGGCCAGTCGAGAACGGACGGGAAGGAGCGAGGAAGCAGCCAGACGAGCAGCGACGGCCGAGACCAGACCGCACAAGGCGGCACGGGGGTCATGCTCAGCAATGTGCAAAGCGACATCTGATGACATCGCGCGATGTCCCGCAACCGTACTCGTATGAAGGAGTCAGGGTTCTTGGTTGCGCTGGCCTCAACTCACCCTGGCAGAAAGGGCACCTGGCGGGCGCAACCTCACTTCCCGCACGCAGCACGACTCGTCTGGCCGAGTCACTCTGTCCGTCGGCATCGGGTCAAACGACGTCGACCGCTCCCAGGAGTTCATCTACTACACAGCACGAGCGGACAGCGGCGGCTGACCTTCTAGCGACGTGCGATGCTTCGCGGGTCCACGAGTCCCGGGCTACCCCGCCCATTATCGGGCGTGGTCTTGTCGTCCGTCACCGTGGCCGGCCCTGAACAGCAGAGGCTCGGACAGTGTGGTTGACCAGGCGAAGAGCCTTTTCTTCCCTAATATGAGGGGCGGGCAGCACCGGAGGGGGCGGTGGCATGGACCAGGACGCGCGCGAGCAGGGACTGCTCAACGCCCTGACCACCGAGCATTTCGTGCTCCAGACCTCGCGCAGCGCCACGATCACCGAGTCCGTCGGGCGGGCGACCGTGTTCCTGTCCCTGCTGTCCGCCGCGCTGATCGGGCTGGGCTTCGTCTCCAGCAGCGGACACCTGGTCAAGCCGTACCTCGGCGCGGTGCTGCCGACCCTGATAATCACCGGGCTGCTGACCTTCGCCCGGCTGGTGGAGAGCATGGTGGAGAACTCGCTGGATCTCAAGCGCATCCAGCGCATCCGCGCCTACTATCACCGCCAGTTCGCCGGTGATCAGGACTTCTTCGCCGATGCGGTGGCCGGCGGGGGAGACACGCGGACGATCGCGGCGGCGGTTGGCAGCAGCGCCTCTCGCTGGCAACTGCTACTGACCACGGCGGCCATGGTGGGCGCTATCAACGGACTGCTGATCGGCCTGGGGGCGACCCTGCTGACCGGACTGGCCAGCGGATCCGCCACGTTGGCGATCGCGCTCGGTGTGGTGGTCGCGCTGGTCGCCTTCGCCGCACAACTCGCGTACATCAAGCGAGCCTCGATCTGGCTGAGCGGCTGATCGTTGCTGGGGCCAGCGTGACGCTCAGCAAGACACCTCGGCCGGATTGCCGACGCTGGTCATTGATGGTCCACCTGGACGGCCTGGACCTGGCCCTCGGCGACGACGAGCAGAGAATCGTGTGAACACGGCGTGAGCAACCCATTCCTGAAGAACTACCGCGCGGAGGTCCTGCTCAGGGAGAGGCCGGATGGCGGAACGACGATCATCTGGCGCGGATCGTACGACGCCGCCTTCGGTCTGCACTTCCTCCTTCGGCCATCCCTGAGACGAACGATGCGGCGCATGGCTCAGGGCGTCGCGCGGGCGTACGGTGACCGCCTGGCAGACCCCTGGACCTGACCACCCTGACCTGAGCCGGGCGGTGCCCCCGGCCGGTCAGACGTTCACGTGGAAGTGCACCGCGAAGTAGCCGGTGTTCGCCGTGGAGTTGGACGCCTCCACGCCGACCCACCCGTGGAACGTCCCAGTGTCGCCGATCACCTGGAGCTGCGGCTTGCGGTGCGAACCACCGGTGTAGCAGGTGCTCGACGTCAAGCAGGTGCACCAGTGCTCGTAGAAGTTCCGCCGGCCCGATCCCGCGAGGTAGTAGCGGATCGGGGCGGAGGTCGCGCCGTTCGGGCAGGACGAACAGGTGGCGGTCGGGGGGCTGAGCCAGCTCAGGCAGTTCCCGTTGCATCGGGCGAACGAGCGGAGGTCCATCCCGCTGGGGCCGGCGGCACCGGTGCTTCCGCTGTAGCCGGCGTACCGGCCGGTGTACTGGGCCAGCGGGATGTTGCTGACCGGCGTGTACGCGTCGTTCGAGGCGGAACTGCCGAAGCCCCAGCCGACGGTGACCCCGTAGTTGGAGCTGACGAAGTCGAGCCGGGCCAGGTCGCTGGCGGGCTGGCTGACCGCCCAGGTTTCCTGGACGTCCCCGCTCCAGGTGATGGTGATGCTGTCACCGGAGTTGGTGTACGTGCCGCTCAGGGACTTCACGACGCCACCAGGCTGGAACCCGGCGGCCGTCCGCACCTCGCAGTCGTGGCCGGTGCAGCCGGTCGTCCGGACGCCCGTGCCGGCGGCCCCGACGACGGTGGCCCGGTTCCAGTACCAGAAGCTCTCGGTCACCGTGCCGTTGCCGAAGAAGTAGTAGGTCGCCAGCCGGACCCAGACCGGACCGGTGGCGGGCGCGCCGGCGGCAGGGATGGCCCCGAGCGCGACGCTGTAGATGCGCCGCCCGCCGGGGTAGTCCACCGCCTGCGCGGGCGCCGGCAGGACGACCGCTCCCATGGTCAGCGCCAGCAGCGCGGCGGCGACATGCCGCCACGTGATCCTCCGTCGACGACCCATACGTCACGCCCCCTCATGACCGACCGGCCAACATATCGTACCTGATCGATGCCGACCGGATGGGTTCCGCGGCGCGGGACGCCCAGGGAAGCCGCGCCGGGTCAGGGGCCGAACGGGTCGGGCCGACGCTCCAGGAGTTCGTGCAGGGTCTGCTGGATGTCTCCCGGACCTGGTCGGCGAGGTTGAACACGACCAGTGGGTCGTCGGCCGAGTCAGTCAGGTGCGGTGGGGATCGGCGGGCAGAATTCGATCAGCCAAAGGCATCCGGTGCTGCAACGAGATCGCGTTGTAGATGTCGGTGAGCCGGTTTACCCGGGGCAGGCCGGACGCTGTGCGCATCAGCGCCTTGAGGCTGTTGCGGATGCGCTGCGGCTTGGCACCGAACGCCCGATACGCGTCGCGCCACGCCGCCACGTGCGGAAGCTGCCCCGCCGGCAGTTCCCCGTGCGCCGATTCCAGCCGACTCGGCGAGGCCGACGGTCGCCGCTGCCAGCGGCACTGGGGCGGCCCGGCCATCTGGGTCAACGCTGGACGCGAGCGCCGGCCCCTCGGATGAGCGCCTCCACCTCCCTGCGGCTGGCCATCGAGGTGTCGCCCGGGGTGGTCATGGCCAGTGCGCCGTGGGCCGCGCCGTACTCCATCGCAGTGGCCAGGTCACCGAGCTCCAGCAGGCCGTAGATCAGACCGGATGCGAAGCTGTCGCCGCCGCCGACCCGGTCCATGATCTCCAGACCGGGACGGTGGGTCGCCTCGACGAAGCCGGTGCCGGCGGACCAGGCGATGGCTCCCCAGTCGTTGATGGTGGCGGTGTGCACGGTTCGCAGCGTGGTGGCGACGACGCGGAAGGTGTCGTACTCCTTGGTGACGTCTTCGATCATCCGCTGAAAGTTGGCCACCTTCAGCACGGACAGGCTCCCGTCGGTGTCGGGCACCGCAAAGCCCAGGCTGGCGGTGAAGTCCTCCTCGTTGCCGATCATCACGTCGACGTGCCGGGCGAGCCGCCGGTTGACGTCCTGGGCGCGGGTCTGCCCGCCGATCGCCTGCCAGAGGCTGGGCCGGTAGTTCAGGTCGTACGAGATGATCGTGCCGTGCCGGCGTGCCGCGGTCATCGCCGCCTCGATGGTGTCCGGAGTGGTCTCCGACAACGCGGCGTAGATGCCGCCGGTGTGCAGCCACCGCACCCCGAGATCGCCGAACAGGTGATCCCAGTCGACGTCGTCCGGGTGCAGTTGACCGGAGGCGGTGTGGCCGCGGTCGGACGTGCCGACGGCCCCCCGTAGGCCGAAGCCGCGTTCGGTGAAGTTGAGCCCGTTACGCACGGCACGCCCGACCCCGTCGTAGGGCATCCACCTGATGAACGAGGTGTCCAGTCCGCCCTGCAGGATTAGGTCCTCGATCAGTCGACCCACCTCGTTGTCGGCGAGCGCGGTGACGATGGCGGTGCGCAGCCCGAAGCAGCGGCGCAGTCCGCGGGCGACGTTGTACTCGCCGCCGCCTTCCCAAGTGCGGAAGGTGCGGGCGGTGCGGACCCGCGCCTCGCCAGGGTCGAGCCGGAGCATGACCTCACCGAGGGAGACCAGGTCGTAGCGGCACTGCTCGGCGGGGCGTAGGTCGAACGGCGGCATGGCTCCTCGTCAGCATTCCCGGGCGGCGGACACGGCCGCGGCGGTCAGGTTGGTGATCTCGTCCCACCTGCCGGTGGAGATCAGGTCGGGGGCGACTATCCAGGTGCCGCCGACCGCGAGGACGGCGGGCTGGGTGAGGTAGTCGCGCAGGTTTGCGGGGTTCACGCCGCCGGTCGGGATGAAGCGCACCGAACGGAAGGGCGCCGCCAGGGCTTTGATCATCGAGACTCCGCCGAGCTGTTCCGCCGGGAAGAACTTCACCGTGTCGAGTCCCGCGTCGAGTGCCATCTGTATCTCGGTCGCCGACGCGACGCCCGGGAAGACGGGGATGCCCAGCGCCTGGCAGTGGTGGACGACGGCAGGACTGAATCCGGGGCTGACGACGAACCGCGCCCCGGCTTCGATGGCCCGGTCGACCTGCTCCCTGGTTAGCACGGTGCCGGCTCCGACGAGAAGGTCGGGGTTGCCGGACAGGGCGCGGATGGCGTCGGCGGCCGCGTCGGTGCGGAACGTGACCTCCGCACTCCGGATTCCTCCGGCGATGAGCGCGGCTCCCAGCGGGTCGGCGGCCCGGGCGCCGTGGAGGACGACGACCGGGAGGATCCGGCCTGCGGCGATGGCCTCCACGGCTCCGAACTCCCCGCATTGCTGTCCACAATCGTGAACATTGGTCATGTATGTGGACCCTTCGTCCGGGTGGGCGCAGTCAGGGGCAGTTGATCGGCGGGTAGGGCACCTGCCGCACCTGGTAGGACGGCCGGCCGCTCGCGGCGACGACCGAACCGTCCACGGTCGCCTTCCCGGCGGGAAGCGATCCCGACCTGGTGGTGAAGGTCTGGGAGACCTGCCTACCGGGCGGCACATCGCGGAACTCCTTGATGCCCCATGGAGTGGTGATGCGGACACCGGCTGGCACCAACTCCCGGTTCGTCACGTCGATCGCGACGGCGCCACCGGACGGAAGGCATACCGTCCGTGCCTGGGTCGACAGGTCCACCTCGTCGCCGCCGGGGGGCATGAGCCGCAGGGCGTGGAACAGGTTCGGATCCTTCGACTCGGCGACACCCTTGCCCCAGGTGCTCCAGCCGCGACGGCCGGACCCGTCGTTGTCGTTGATCGCGATCGTGGCGGCCATGATGCGATTGGCCGGGTCAACCCCGAGCGCCGCCCACGTCGCTGCCAGCTCGTAGGTGGTCGTCTTCGTCTTCTCGTCCCGCTTTACCATGGTCGTGATGCCGTCCGTGCCGCCGCTCACCGGTAGCCATCGGGTAAGGTCGACCGGTCCCGCGTCGGTCAGGGCCGTGCCGACCTCGCCTACCGGGCGGCCGCCTTCGCCCGGCCAGCCGGGGGAGGACCCGAGCTGGAGACTGTCGCCCTGCCAGATGGCCGCATCCCTCGCGGGCTGCGCCTGGACGTCGTCGATGATCTGCGCGGTGAGGTAGAGCCGGCTGCCGTCGTGAGTGATCCACAGGCTTCCGCTGAGGTCCTGCGGACCCTTCCATCCGGTGATCAGCTGCTCGTCCTTCCCCAGCGGCTGGGCCGGGAGCTTCTCCAGGACTCGGTCCGCCACACCGTCGACCTTCACCCTCTGGTACGGGACGTCCACCGCCAAGGAGTTCGCCGCCACGACGACGCCGCTCGCGGTGTCGGTCGCAGGTCCGGAGACGGTCGCCGACCACGCACCGAAGGTGGTGAGCGGAACATCCTGTACGGCCGTGGCTCCGCCCGCCACCTGCGCATCGGTCAGCACCGTTCCCTTCGAAGCGCCGACGGTCCAGGTGACGCCGTCGAGGCGTACGGCATGCGTGTTGCGGTTGAGAACCTTGAGCCGCAGCACGTCCGCGCCGGCAGCGCTGAGCGCGTGCTCGCCCGTCAGTTGCAATGCGGGAACGACCTGGGCGGCAGCGGTAAGGACGCCGATCGCGTGGCCTGCCTCCCGCACGACCGCGGTCCAGGTGCGCTGCCCGACCTCGGCGGGCGCGAGCGCCGCCGCGATGTCCTGCGCCGCCCCGGCGGGCACGGTCGCCTGCGTGGTCAGCCCGTCGGAGACGAGCGAGAGGGTGCGTGGCGACCTCCCGGTGTTGGCGATGTGCCAGGTGGCGTCCGGCGCGCTCCCACCGACGGCACCCGTCACGGCCAGCGAGAACGGCGAGGCGGTCGCAACCTGGCCCAACGCGCCTTGCAGATAGATCGGCTCCGCCCCCACCGAGACGTGCACACGTCCGTCGGCGTCGGGCTCAAGGACAGTCGTGCCGCCGTAGAGGTTGGTGACCGTTACCGGGCCGGTCGCCTGGACGCTCCACGTCTGCGGCGTCAGTGCCCACAGCGCCTGCATGCGCGTGTCCGCGGCTTCGCCCGTACGCGGGCCGAACTCGACCCCGTAGCGGCCGGTGCCGAGCGACAGAACTTCGCGTACGGGGCGCTCGGCCGTCTGACGCGTGAGTACGCCCGCAGCGGTGAATGCGGGCTTCGGGGCATAGGCACCTCGAGCGTCGGCCTCATTGCGGATCATCCCGAAGTTGTGCTCGGCATCGGCCGGGTTCGTGCCGTCGTCCTTGAAGTCGTAGACGGTGTAGCGCCCGATGCCGTCGCCGAGGCTCAGCAGTTGTGCGCGCGCGAGGTTGCGTGCCTGTACGCCAGGCGCTACGCCGGGTGGGTTCTGCGTCGTGTACCAGCCCTGCTCGGTGAACCAGATCGGCATGTCGGGGTGCCCCGCTGCGGCGAACTTCTGCCGCAGGATCGCCACGTGGGTTCTGAACGCCTCCGGCTCGGCGGTGAAGTTGTACGGGTGAGTCGAGAACGCGTCGATGTGGTCGAGGCCGCCGGCGGAGATGAAGCCGTCGAGCCAGCCCTGCCATTCGTTCATCGGGGCGAGGGCAGGCCCGGCTAGCGTCGCGTCCGGATGTGTCGCCTTCACTTTCGTGGCCGTCGCGGCGAGCAGCGCGACATAGTTCTGCGGCGTCGCCCCTGCAGGGCCGTTCACGTCGCGGATGTTCCACTCGTTCCACACCTCGTAGGCCGCGCGCGTGGTGCCGAAGTGATCGACGGATGCCTGGGCGTACCCGGCGAAACCGGCTCGTCCCTCATCGGTGGCGGGCGCTTCTCCCTGGTGGTAGAGCGCGTTGCCGTAGTCGAGCACCTGCAGGAAGTCCACGTCGTTCGCGCGCAGCGCCGCCGTGGCGTTCTCCACCCGTGTGGGGAAGGTGTACGTGCCTTTGACCCGTTCGACTTCCGACCAGTACGCCTCGTCGCGGGCGAAGCCGAGACCGGCCTTCCCGAGCAAGGGTGCCGAGGCCGTCGGCCACCGCTGACCGTAGTGGGTGGCGGCACCGATGCGCCGCTCACGGAGCGTAGTCGCGGGCAGCACTGAGACGTCCGTGCCGCCGTTGGCGGTGGTGCCGTCGGGCTGGACGGCGGCAATGTCAACCGTGTACCAGCCGGTCCCGAGCGTACCGAGGGAAATGGTGTTTCCGAGCTGCGCCGGGGTGCCGGAGCCTGCGGCGACGATGGCCCCGTACGCGTCCCGCGCCGACCAGTTGAGCGACGTGGCGGCGGTGTCGACGCCGAAAGAGACTGGGTCGCCGGTCGTGAAGGCGTTGCCGAGCGTGGTCGGCCTGATGGCGAGCGGGGGCGGCGGTCCCTGGGCGATGACATCGTCGACGTCGAGTGTCACGGCCGGTCCGGGAGAGATACGGAAAGCGTCGATCAGCAGCGAGATCTGCGTCAGCGGCCCGTGCCACACGCCGTCATTGGCGCCGCCCCAGTGAATGTACTGAGTTCCGCCCGCGAAGGTGGTGACTGACAGCTGCTGCCATTGCGTGCCGGGGGAGAGCGCGAGGGTCTGCTGGTGCGCCTGCCCGGTGCTGTCGACGAGGCGCAGGACCAGGCCGGTCAGCTGGGCGCTGCGTACCGAGAGGTCGAGTCTTCGCAGGTCAAGTGAGGGGACGGCGCGCGCCATCTCGACCGTTCCGCTCGGCGCATTCGCCTGGAGACGGGCGGCCGCGGTGCCGCCCGCAGGCGTGTCGGTGGTGGTCGTGAGCGTCGCTGTGGCGCCGCCCGTCGTCACCGGGAACCACGGATCGGTGCCGTGTTCGAAGTCGCCGATCATGACGGGCCCGGTGTTGGCGGCGGCGGGCTGTGGGGCGGACAGCAGCGCCATGGCGGCGGCGAGGGAAGCCAGCAGCGCGAGCGCTCGGCGGGCGAGCGCTCTTTCGGAATGCGGAGAGATCGTCCTGGGCATGAGCACTCCTCGATGAGGCGTCGGATGATCGCGATCGGGGGGACGGGGAGGCTTTGCGGTGCGAAACCGGTTTCGCAGTTCGGCAATTTTCGCCGGGTGGTCAAACTCTGTCAATGCCCTCGCGCCGGTATGCTTTCGGCATGCCGTCGAACCGCAGCGTCCGGTTGAGCGACATCGCCGCGATTGCCGGGGTGTCGCTCTCCACCGCGTCCAAGGCCCTGAACGGGGGCGATCGGATCTCGGCGGAGACCCGGGCGCGCGTGCGTGAGGTCGCGGAGCGGCTCGACTTCCAGCCGAACGCGCTTGCGCGTTCCTTCGCCCTCGGGCGCAGCCGGACCATCGGGATCCTGACCTACCGCGCGGCCAGTACCTTCGCGGGTCCGGTCCTCATCGGCGCGGTGCTGCAGCTTGGCGAGCTGCAGCAGGCGTCTCTCGTGTTCGACGAGGATCTGCTCGTACCCCGCCAGGTGACCGACAGCATCCGGGCGCTCCAGGCGCGTCGCATCGACGGTCTGCTCGTCGTCGGGGACGGTCACGAACGCTTGTCGCCCTCGGTGACGCACCATTTCGGCGCACCCGTGACGTACGCGTTCGCGGCGTCGGACCATCACGAGGATGTCGTCTACCTGCCCGACAATGAGGGCGCGGGGCGCCTCGCGACGCGGCACCTGGTGGAGGGCGGGCGCACGCGTATCGCCCACATCACGGGCAGTCGGGACAGCATCGCCGTGCGCCTGCGTGAGCGCGGGATGCGGACGGAACTGGAGGCTGCCGGGCTGACGCAGGCCGGCGAGACCCGGCACGGGTCCTGGTCTCACGACTGGGGTGCCAGGGCGATGTCTGAACTGCTCGATTCCGGTGCCGAGATCGACGCCATCTTCTGCGGCAACGACCATATCGGCTTGGGTGTGCTCGAGGTCTGTGCCGCGCGTGGCCTCCGGGTGCCCGCGGACATCGCCGTCGTCGGCGTCGACAACTGGGAAGGCATCGTCCTGGACCAGGGCATCCGCCGGCTTACCACCGTCGATCTGGAGCTACAGCGGCTCGGCCGGCTCGCCGCCGCCGATGTCCTTTCTCCCGAGCGGGCGCCCGGCGAGCACCTCGTGGCGCCGACCCTCGTGCTCGGTCCTTCCTCCTGACGCGCAGCCCGACAGAGCAGCGTTTCTGACCGCACGGCAGTCCTGATGGGACTGCCGTGTCTCGGCGTGCGCCGGAGCGCTCCATGGACATCCGCGTATTGACATCCCCTGGTGCGTGTGCTTCTCTGCTGCGAAAGCAGTTTCGCAACTTTGGCTCCGACAGTGAGGATTATCGGCGTGCCTGAGCTCATCCGACCCGCCCGAGTGTTGGTCACAGGTGCCGACGGGACCGTTGGCCGGCCGACGGTCGAGGCGCTCGTCGACCGCGGCATCGCCGTCACCGCGCTGTCTCGCACCTGGTCCGCGCCGACACCGGCGGACCGGGTCTTCACCGGCGACGCCGCCGATGAAGCCTTGGTGCGAGACGCGCTGGCGGACGTGGACGCGGTCGTCCATCTGGCGGCGACGGCGCACCCCGACCTCGACACACCGCGGGCCGTGTTCGTCGGGAACACCTCCGCGACCTTCACGGTCCTCGCGGGCGCGGGGGAGGCGGGCATCCGCCGGGCGGTCATCGCGAGTTCGATCAACGCCTTCGGGGTACCGATGAACCGGCACGACGTGATGCCCGCGTACTACCCGCTGGACGAGGCGTCGCCCGTGGCGCACGACGACGCGTACTCGCTGTCGAAATGGGTCGACGAGCAGGTCGCCGCGTTCGCTTGCAGTCGTTGGGACATGACCGTCGTCGCGCTGCGCCTCCCGCTCGTCCGCGAACTCGCCGCGTTGCGGGACACGGTGCGGCGCATGATCGCGATTCCCGGCGAACGGGCGCGCCTCGCCCGCGAGGGGTGGGCGTACCTGGAGATGTCGGATGCCGTCGACGCGATCCTGCGCGGCCTCACCCAGCCGATCTCCGGGATGCACACACTTCTGGTCGCCGCTGCGGACACCATCCTGAACGAGTCCACGGAGGACCTTCTCGATCGCTACGCCGCCCAGGTCGAGCGCAGGCAACGCTTCGACGGGCGCCGAGCGCCGATCGACACCTCCGCCGCGCGTCGCGTACTCGGCTGGGCTCCCGTCGTCTCACTCGTGGAGGGCGAGGCATCTGTCATGGAGGCATCTGCATGAGTACGCAGGACGCGACGTCTCCCTTCGCCCAGCCCTGGGAAGCCCCAGACGACGTGCGCATCACCCGGGTCCGGGCGATCGCGACCGCACCAGAGGGCATTCCGCTGCTGGTCGTGAAGGTCGAGACGAGCGACGACGGCCTCTACGGGTTGGGCTGCGCGACCTTCACCCAGCGCTGGCGGGCGGTCGCAACCTACGTGGAGGAACACCTCGCCCGGCTCGTCATCGGCCGGTACCCGGGCGACATCGAAGACCTCGTACGCCTCGCCCGATTCTCGTCCTACTGGCGTGAAGGTCCGGTCGGCAACAACGCGATCTCCGGGCTCGACCAGGCGTTGTGGGACATCGCGGGAAAGCGGGCCGGACGGCCGGTGCACGAGCTTCTCGGCGGCAAGGTACGCGCGGCGGCCGACACCTACCTGCACGCCGCCGGCGCGACCGTGGCGGAGACCCTCGACCAGGCGGAACGCCTCCTGGAGGAAGGGTTACGGCACATCCGGCTTCAGACGGGCCAGCCGGGTGCCGGGCACTACGGCGCCCCGGCAGTGCCCCACACCGCAACCGCCGACTACCAGTATCCGGGCGGTTGGAACGTCGAGGAGTACCTTCGGCGTACCCCTGAACTCTTCGCGGCGGCCCGCGCCCGACTCGGCCCCGACATCGGCCTGCTGCACGACGTCCACTCGCGACTCTCGCCGAAGCAGGCCGTCGTGCTCGCCCGCGCGCTGGAGCCGTACCGCCTGTTCTTCCTGGAAGACGTCATCGCGCCCGAGCACTGGGACCGCCTGCCCGAGGTGCGGGCGGCCTCGCCCGTGCCCCTCGCGGTGGGCGAGCTGACCACGTCGCTCACGGACGCGGCGCGCCTCGTGCTCGGCGGGGGCGTTGACTTCATCCGCTCCCACGTCTCCGGCATTGGTGGCCTCACCGCCGCGCGCAAGGTTGCCGCGGCCGCGGAGCTCGTGGGGGTGCGCACGGCGTGGCACGCCCCGGGCGACACGTCGCCCATCGGTGCGGCTGCGAACGTCGCGTTGGACGTGAGCAGCCCGGCCTTCGGCATCCAGGAAGGCCACGTGTACGGCGACGCCGTGCACGAGGTCTTCCCCGGGACGCTGCGCATCGAGCGCGGCTGGCTGCGCCCCAACGAGGCGCCGGGCTGGGGGATCGACCTCGACGAGTCAGCCGCCGCCCGATTCCCCGCCGGGTTTTCCGGCCACGACGCGTGGGCCGCGCGGGTCCGCGGCCGGGACGGAGGACTCATCGCTCCCTGACCGGCAGTACCGCCCACACCGAGTGATCCACCACCAACAATGTGAGGAGACTCATGAAGAGCACAAGGACACAGCTTCTCGCGCCGGCAGTCCTGGCCGTCGCGGCGCTCACCCTCGTCACCGGGTGCAGCGAGTCGAACAGCGGCTCATCCGGGCCGGTGTCGATCACCGTCGCGGGCATGCCCAACAATCAGCAGCCGGAGCTGCTCAACAACTTCAATCGAAACATCTCCGACTTCACCAAGGCGAACCCCGAGGTCAAGGTCGTCGGCGACGAGGCCGTCTTCGATGTGCGGACGTTCCAGGCGCTGCTGGCCGGCGGCAAACTCCCGACCGTCTTCTACGTCCCCTTCACCGAGATGCAGGGCCTCATCGCCCGCAAGCAGATCGCTGACATCACCAGCGCAATCGGCGCCGACTCCATGGTCAGCCGGATCAACCCGTCCGTCATGAAGGTGGTCAAGGACTCGAGCGACCACGTCTACGGGGTGCCGATTCAGGCGTACAGCATGGGTCTGCTCTACAACCGTGACCTGTTCAAGAAGGCGGGTCTTGACCCCGACAAGCCCCCGACGACGTGGGACGAGGTACGCGCGGACGCGAAGGTGATCCAGTCGGCCACCGGCGTGCAGGGCTTCGGGAGCATGACGAAGGACAATACCGGCGGCTGGGTGCTCACCACGATGAGCTACGCCAACGGCGGCACCATCGAGTCGGCGGACGGCAAGAACGCAACCGTCGACAACGACGCCACCCGCAAGGTGCTGGAGTTCTACCGTTCCCTGCGGTGGGAGGACAACACGTTCGGCTCGAACTTCCTGATCGGCTACAACGACGCCATGAAGGCGTTCGCCGGCGGCAAAATCGGCATGTTCGTGCAGGGCGCGGACGCGTACACGACGCTCGTGTCGAACATGGGCATGAAGCCCGACGACTTCGGCCTCGCGCCGTTGCCGCAGGCAGCCCAGGGGCTGGGTGCGCTCGGTGGCGGTACGGTCGCGATCATCAACCCGCGCGCCTCGGCAGCCGAGGTCAAGGCCGCGATCAAGTGGCTGGAGTTCGTCAACCTGCGCAAGTACGGCAGCGAGCCGGAGGCCGTCGCGGATGCGAAGGCCAAGGTCGCCGACAAGCAGCCGTTGGGCGCCCCCGCGCTGCCCCTGTTCGACCAGGCGACGACCGACCGGTATCTCGGCTGGGTGAAGGACTACATCAACGTGCCGCGGCAGAACTACGCCGGGTACTTCGCCACGGCGCAGACGCTGGCACTGGTGCCGGAGCCTCCGACGAAGGCGCAGGAAACGTACGGGGCGCTTGACGCGGTGGTCCAAGCGGTCCTGACCCGCAGGGACGCCGACATCGACGCGCTGCTGAAGGACGCCCAGCGCAAGGTCCAGGCGATTATCGCCGCCAGTTGATCGTCAAACAACCGTCTCTGTCGCGCCGCGGTTCCCGCGGCGCGACAGCGATCCGCCCGCGTACAGATGAGGTGATTCCCCTGACCGTCCCTGCCCGGTCCAGGCCGGCGTACCGCGTGCACGAAGCCGTGCCGAGCCGTCGTTCGCGCGGCCTCATCAGCTGGGTACGCCGGGGCGGACTGTCCACCCTTGTGTTCTTCCTGCCCGTGCTGCTGTCATTCGGGTTGTTCTCGTGGTGGCCGATCCTCCGGTCGCTGCCGCTCAGCGTCCAACGCACCAATTTCCTGACCACCGACTGGGTCGGCCTCGACAACTTCACCCGAGTCCTAGCCGACCCACTGCTGCTGACGGCCACGCTCAACACGCTGTGGTTCGCGCTGCTGGCCCTCGTGTTCGGGTTTCCCGTGCCGGTGATCCTGGCGGTCTTCATCGCGGAGCTGCGCCGCACCCGCGGACTGGCCTCGGCGCTGGTGTACCTGCCCGTGATCTTCCCGCCCGTGGTCGCCGTCCTGTTGTGGAAGGCATTTTTCGACCCGAGCCCGACCGGCGTGCTCAACACCATCCTCGGATGGGCCGGGCTGGGTCCGTTGTCGTGGCTCAACGACGGAGACCTCGCCATGATCTCGATCGTGCTGCAGGCCACCTGGGCGTCGTTCGGAACCGCGACAATCATCTATCTCGCCACGCTGATGGGCGTACAGACCGAGCTGTATGACGCCGCAGAGACAGACGGGGCGATTGCGCTCCGGCGGTTCTGGCACGTCACTCTCCCGCAGATGCGCGGCGTGCTGCTCGTGATGATGCTGCTGCAGCTGATCGGCACCTTCCAGGTCTTCACCGAGCCTTACATCATGACCAATGGCGGCCCCGAGGACCGCACGGTCACGATCCTCATGCTGATCTACCGGTACGCCTTCGTATCCGGGGACTACGGGCGCGCGACCGCACTGAGCCTACTGCTGGCGATCGCCCTGTCCGGGCTGTCCTGGATCTACCTCTGGGCGACCAAGCGCTGGAGCACCTCATGACCGCCGACGCCGAACGCAGCATCCTGTCCCGTCTCGACCGGCGCCGCCCCGGCGTACGGATCGCCCTCGTCGCCGTCCGAGCGCTGGTGTTCGCCGCCCTCGCCGTCTTGTGCGTGGGACCGCTGTTCTGGCTGTTCAAGGCCGCGACATCGACCACGACCGAGACGCTTTCCGACCCTTTCACGCTCTGGCCGAGCGGGATCCACTGGAACACCTTCGCCGAGGTGTGGACAAAGGTCGACTTCGCACGCTACTTCGTCAACACCCTCTGGCTCATGACGGGGTCGCTGTTCTTCGGGCTCCTCGTCGCGACGACCGGCGGCTACGGGCTCGCCGTCCTGAAACCAAGGTACGCGAAGGCCGTATTCGCAGCGCTCCTCGCGACGCTGTTCATACCCGGCGTCATCTCGCTCGTCTCGCTCTACCTGACCGTGATGGACATGCCGCTCGTGCACGTCAACCTGCTCGGCACCCTGTGGGCAGTGTGGCTGCCCGCCTCAGCGAACGCGGTCAACGTGCTGCTCATGCAACGGTTCTTCGCGGCCATCCCAGCCGACCTGTTCGAGGCGGCCCGAATCGACGGAGCGGGTCCCTTCCGGGTCTTCGTCTCGCTCGTGCTGCCGATGTCACGGCCGATCCTGGGCGTGGTGAGCCTGTTGACGCTCGTCGGGGCGTACAAGGAGTTCCTGTGGCCGCTGCTGGTGCTGCCGAATCCGCAGGACCAGCCGATCTCGGTCGCGCTGCCGCGGCTGGAGACTGCCGTCGACTTCGCGCAATTCATGGGTGCCCTGTTCATCTCCGTGATCATCCCGGTGGTGCTCTTCCTCGTGTTCCAGCGGCAGTTCCTGCGAGCGGCCGGCAACTCGGGAGCGCTGAAGGGGTGAGCGTGGACCACCCCGGTCCGGTCCGGCCGACGCGCTCGCTGTGGAACCGGCATCCCAGCCCCGTGATCATCCCAGCGACGACCTTAGCGCGCTGACACTCGCCCCGGCCGCCGCCCTCACCTCCGTCGTGACGCTCACCGTCCGCCACGGATCGAATGCCTGATCTCGGAAGGAACCCCATGCCTCGATTCGACCTCCCCCTCGACGAGCTCCGCGCGTACCGGCCCGAAATCCGCGAACCGGCGGACTTCGACGACTTCTGGACGCGTACGCTCGCAGAGGCGCGCGCCGCAGGCGACAAACCTTCGTTCACGCCGGTCGAGTCGCCCCTGACGGCATGCCACGTCTTCGACGTGCAGTTCTCCGGGTACGCGGGTGACCCGGTCGCGGGATGGCTGCTCGTTCCGGCCGATGCCGAGGCGCCGCTACCCACCATCGTGCAGTACCTGGGTTACGGTGCAGGCCGAGGCCTGCCGCACGAATGGCTGCCCTGGGCCGCCGCCGGATACGCGTTCTTCGTCATGGACACGCGCGGGCAGGGGGCGCAGTGGGGCGTCGGCGGCCACACGCCCGATCCGCACGGCAGCGGACCTGCCGCAAGTGGCGTCATGACCCGCGGCATCGATAGCCCCGAGACCTACTACTACCGCCGGGTGTTCACCGATGCCGTGCGGGCGATCGACGCTGTTCGGGAGCATCCGCTGGTCGACGCCGCACGCGTGTCGATCTGCGGAGGCAGCCAGGGCGGCGGCATCGCGTTGGCCGCCGCCGGGCTCTCCGACGGCCTCGTGGCCGCCCTGCCGGACGTCCCGCTGCTGTGCCACTTCGAGCGGGCGGTCGGCCTCACCGACCGTGATCCGTATCAGGAGATCGTCCGATACCTCGGGGTGCAACGAGGCATGACGGAGCGCGCCTTCACGACTCTGTCGTACTTCGACGGGGTGTGCTTCGCCTCTCGCGCGTCTGCGGCGGCGCTCTTCTCCGTCGGTCTGCTCGACCAGACCTGCCCCCCGTCCACGGTGTTCGCCGCGTACAACGCGTACGCGGGGGAGAAGGCGATCACCGTCCACCACTTCAACGGCCATGAAGGTGGAGCCGCGGGTCAGTGGGCGCTCCAGGCGTCGTTCCTCGCGGATCGGCTAGGCCGGTGAGCACCTCGGTCCGCTACGGCGTCAATTACCTGCCCAGCCGAAACTGGTGGTACGCCTGGGTCGACTGGAACGAGGCTGACATCGGGCGTGACCTCGACGTCATCGCCGGACTCGGCTTCGACCACGTACGTATCCAATGCTTGTGGCCCTTGTTCCAGCCGAATCCGACGTACGTCTCGCCAACGATGCTCACCCGGCTCGTACGCCTGCTCGATCTCGCCGGAACGCGCGGCCTGGCGGTCTGCCCAACCGTGCTCGACGGCTGGCTGAGCGGCTTCGACTTCCGTCCCGCCTGGCTGCGGCGTGCCAATCCCTTCATCGATACCGACGCGGTGGAAGCGGCCGCGCTGTTGGTGGCCGCAGTCGCCACGGCCGTCTCGGCACACCCAGCCCTCTGGTGTCTCGACATCGCGAACGAGCCGAACGTCCCCATGCGACAGTCCGGGCTTGCATCAGGCGCCTGCGATGGCTGGGCGCGCCGCATGGTCACGGCCGCACGCGCCGCGGCGCCGGGCGTACCCGTGACCGTCGGTGTTGACCACGAGCCCTGGATGAGCGGCCACTGCGCGCTCACCGCAGAGACGGTTGTGGACATCTCGGATCTTGTCGCCATCCACGCCTGGCCGTACTTCACCGGGGCCTTGGCGCGGTTTGGTGACCAGGAGCGTGGCGCGTGGGCGATCCCGGACTACCTCGCCCAGGTCGCGTTGGCGATCCTCGGCGGACGGCGGAAGCCGTTGTGGGTGCAGGAGGTCGGCGTGTCCGACCTCTGGCTCGAGCAGGCGACGGTTCCGGACTTCGCCGAACGGATGTTGCGCCGGATCGCCGCGATCCCGGAGGTGACCGCCGTGACGTGGTGGGCGTCGCACGACATCGACCGCCAGCTGCGCGGCTTCGACGAGCTCGAGTACGGGCTCGGCCTCATCGATACCGAGAACACCGTGAAGCCGGTCGGAGCGCGGATCCGCAACGTGATCGCTGAGCTGCGCGCCCACCGCACGCCAGCCGAGCTTGTCACACCTGGCATTCCGCTGCCGCTCGGAACTGTTCCGGACCTGGACTTCGCGTCGGACTGGTTCGCCCAGATGGGAACCAACGCCGGGCCACGGATCGTACGCGAGGACCCCCGATGAGCGCGCCAGCTCGTCGTCGGAAAACCGCCACTGGAGCCCGACACCGGCCGACCGGCCGATGAACTTGAGGTGCGAAAGGGGAACGACTGCGTGAGTACG
Organism: Micromonospora sp. CB01531; assembly: GCF_001905095.1. Lineage (GTDB taxonomy): Bacteria > Actinomycetota > Actinomycetes > Mycobacteriales > Micromonosporaceae > Micromonospora. Next base: position 9,541 of record NZ_LWLS01000122.1, on the reverse strand, counting down.
CAGCTGCAAACGGATGTCCTGGTGGTCGGCGGGGGAGTCGGCGGCGTCGCCGCCGCGCTGGCCGCCGCCAAGCTCGGCCGCAAGGTGATACTCGCCGAGGCCACCGAGTGGCTCGGCGGCCAACTCACCAGCCAGGCGGTGCCACCGGACGAGAACGCCTGGATCGAAACCCAGCTGGCCGCCGTCAGCTACGCCGACTTTCGGCAGCGCATCCGCCGCCACTACCGGGACAACTACCCGCTCACGCCGCGGGCCGCCGCCGATCCGCTGCTCAACCCGGGCCTGGGACACGTCAGTCGGCTGTGCCACGAACCGCGCTCGGCCCTCGCCGTCATCGATCAGCTGCTGGCTCCGTGGCAGTCCGCCGGTCGCCTGACGGTCTTGCTGCGGCACGAAGCGGTCGCCGCCGACATCACCGGGGACCAGATCACCGCGGTCACCCTACGCCGCGCCGACGGCAGCGACATCACCGTCACCGCCGACTACGTCCTCGACGCCACCGAACTCGGTGACCTGCTGCCGCTGGCCGGAGTCGAACACGTCATCGGCGCCGAAGGCCAGGACACCACCGGCGAACCCCACGCGCTGCCGGTCGCCAACCCGCTCAACCAGCAGGCGATCTCGTGGTGCTTCGCCCTGGAACACCGACCCGGCGAGGATCACACCATCGACCGCCCCTCAGGCTACGACTTCTGGCGTACCACGGTCGCCCCGTTTTGGCCCGGCCCGCAGCTGTCCTGGATCGACGTCGAACCGATCACCCTCAGTACACGCAACCGGCCAATCTTCCGCGACGACCCCGGCAGCGGGCCCGCCGACGACCTGTGGCACTACCGGCGCATCCTGGCCGCCGGCCAGTTCACCAGCACCGCCCTCGCCGACATCACCCTGGTCAACTGGCCGCAGATCGACTACTGGAAAACCCCGCTGCTCGGCGTCGACGACGCGACCCGGGCCGCCGCGCTCGACGGCGCCCGCGACCTGTCGCTGTCGTTCCTGCACTGGATGCAGACCGAGGCACCGCACCCGAACGGCGACGGCGCTGGATACCCCGGGCTACGGCTGCGGGGCGACATCACCGGAACCACCGATGGATTGGCCATCGCCCCCTACATCCGCGAATCGCGCCGCATCCAGGCCGAGTTCACGGTCCTCGAGCAGCATGTCGGCGTCGGCGCCCGCCCACCCGGAGCTGGCAGCGAGATCTTCCCCGACAGCGTCGGCATCGGCCACTACCGCATCGACCTGCACCCCAGTACCGCCGGGCGTACATACGTCGACATCGAGTCCTACCCGTTCCAGATCCCGCTCGGTGCCCTCATCCCGATCCGGGTCGACAACCTGCTCGCCGCCGGCAAGAACCTCGGCAGTACCCATATCACCAACGGCTGCTACCGCCTGCACCCGGTCGAGTGGAGTATCGGGGAGGCCGCCGGCGCCATGGCGGCGTACTGCCTTGACCGGGGCGTGCCACCCCGCAAGGTCCGCATCGACCACACCCACCTGGCCGACTACCAGCGCTTGCTCACCGACACCCTCGGTGTCACCCTCGCCTGGCCGGACGAGATCCGCAAACACCGAGCACCGTGAATCCACGCGGGCAGAAGAGTATTCCGATCACGCCCTTTTGAGGCCTTGATGGACTGCGGGGCGGCGTCGGACGGTCCAGGGCTTGCCGAGGGGCTGGTGTCGGTCGACCGTGGTAGCGAAAGGCGATGGCGGATGGCTTCACAGCTCGGCGACGGCTTCGGCGGTGGTGGGCGGTGTGCCAACGGCTTCGATGGGGATACGAGTGGCGGGCTGGGTTGTCAGGTGTGCGGCGCTGATGCGGTCGAGGCGGAGCCAGCGGATCGCTTGACGAGTGTGACAGTGCCCGACGAGGTACCAGTGTCCTTGGGTGCGGGCCAGGAGCACGGGATCGAGTTGCCGGGTGGTGGACGTGCCATGCCGGTCGCGGTAGTCCACGACGAGGACGCGCTGTGCTTTGAGTGCTTGCTCGATCGCGTGCCGTGTCCGCGCATCGCCGGGTGTGTCGGGGTGGTCGATCCAGACACGACCGTTCAACGCGGTGGCGTTTTCTCGTGCGCGGGTGTCCATCACGCCGAGCACCTTGACGAGGGCGGCGCGGGCGTGGCTGTCGAAGGGCTGTCCGCGGTGGGCGGCCACGGCGGCGGCGAGGCCGGAGACCTCGGCGTCGGTGAAGTTCACCGGCGGGAGGGTCGCAGCGGCGTCAACGACGTAGCCACCACCGGGTCCGGGTCGAGCCCAGACCGGGAAGCCGCCGTGTTGCAGAGCCGAAATGTCTCGCTTGATCGTGCGGACGCTGACCTCGAAGACCTCGGCGAGTCGTTCCGCCGAGCGCCCCGCGGGCCCCGCGCGCCGCAGTTCCTCACGCAGGGCGTAGAGACGGTCGGTGCGGTTCATCCACTAAATAGTGACATACCGGTGACATCGCTGGGGGTGACGCTGGTGTCATGAGCACCTCACGCGATCCGATCGTGTTCCTCAGCGGCGCCGGGCTTCCCGCCTGGATCTGGGATGACGTCCGCCGCGACCTCGGCGAAGGGCAGCAGACCTTGGTCGCTCCCCGACCGCAGGGCGCCCGAGCCCGGTTGCGCGACTACGCCCAAGCGGTCATCGACTCCACGCCGCCGGGTGGGTACGCGATCGTCGCGCACTCGGCTGGTGGCGTGATCGGCGCCGAAGTCGCCCGGATCGTGCCCGAACGCGTCAGCGCGTTCCTGGCGATCAGTGCCGTGATCCCGCAGCCGGGGGGATCGTTCGTCTCGGCGATGCCGGTGCCGAACCGGTGGGTGCTCAGTGCCGCGATGCGACTCGCCGGGACCCGGCCCCCGGACTCGGCGATCAAACGTGGCCTCGCCCATGGTCTGGACGAGGCGGTCGCCGACCGCATCATCGCCGACTTCACCCCCGAGTCACCCGCCCTCTACCGAGACCGGACCGCTCACCGATCGTGGAGCGGGTGGCGCGGTTACCTGCGCACCACCGACGACCGTGAGCTGCCGATGACGCTGCAACAACGCTGCGCCCAGCGACTCGGCGCAGCTTGGCAGAACGACCTGAATACAGGGCACCTACCGATGCTCGAAGACCACCAAGCCGTCGCGGCTGCAATCACGCGATTCCTCGATGCACGTCCGTGACAACACGATCGACTGACGGGCAGGATGCCTCGGTAACAAGAGACCCCGCAATTAGCCTCGGCGCGATCGACGCCGTGCCTCGCCGGTGGGTGCAGACCGGCGAAGCGCGGCCCAGGAAAGCCGGCTCGTCAAGCACATGCCGGGCGGGGCCGCGAGGCGCGTTCGGAAACCGGCGCGCCGACCAGCCGCGAAACTCAGATCGTGCGTCGCAGCGCGGTCTCCACGGCATCGATCAGCGGATCACCTTCGGTCCGTGGGTGCCGTGCGAGACCGAGCTCGACGTCCGGCAGGGTGGGCAGGGCGTCTGCGTCGTGGCAGGCCATGACCGGTTCGAGGTTCGCGGGCATGAGCGCCGCGACGCCGAGCCCGGCCCGTACCGCGGCGAGCACACCGAGCAGGCTGTTGCTCTCGAACGCCACCCGCCAGCGCCGATCGGCACGTTCGAGCGTTTCCAGCACTGACGTACGCCAGAAGCACGGGTTCGAGAACAGCACCACCGGCAGCGGATCGGCAGCCACGTCCATGCCCTGGCCGATCGCCCAGACCAGCGGGCGGCGTACCGTCCAGCGCGGCGGCCCGGGAAGGTACGGCACCTCGTCGAGCACGAGTTGGACCCGGCCCGCGTCGTAGGCCTCCCGCATCGCGGCGTTGGAAAATGTGAGCACCTCCAGCGTCGCGCCGGGGTGCAGCCGGGCGAGGTCGGCGAGGGCCTGTGGAAGCTGGGACGCGGCGAGGTCTTCGAGCAACCCGACGCCGCAGCGGCCGGTAAGCGCGCGCCCGGTTTCGGTGAGTGCCTGTGCGGAGAGCGAGAGAATGCGTTCGGCGTACGGCAGCAGTTCCTCACCTGCCCGGGTCGGCGAGACGCCAGACGGCGACCGGTGAAGCAGCGGACGGCCGACGACGCTCTCGAGCTTGCGCAGCTGCTGGCTGAGCGCGGGCTGGGTATGTCCGAGCGCGGTCGCGGCGCGGGTGATGCTGCCCGTCCGCACGGCGGTGACGAACGACCGCAGCAATGCCGTCTCAAGATCCCTTGCCATAAGCGTTCATTATGCCAGGTCCAAGAAGTTAACCACTTCCTATGAGCTGGCGGGTGACCTAGCGTCCCGCAGGTGAGCAGATACCGACAGGTACTCGCCGTGCCAGGGATGGCACCGCTGCTGGGCGTCTCGCTGCTCGCCCGTGCCGCGATCACGGCTGACGTGATGGCGCTGACGATGTATGTCGTGCTGGGCCTGGACATGAGCTACACGGCAGCGGGTGGTGTCGCGGCGGCGCTGACCGCCGGGGTGGCGCTGGGCGGGCCGCTGCTTGGCCGCATGATCGACTGGCGGGGCCCGCGCACCGTGCTGCTGGTAACTGTCGTACTGCAGGTCGTGTTCTGGCTGAGCGTGCCGATCCTGCCGTACGGGATCCTCCTGGGCGCCGCCTTCGCCGCGGGTCTGCTGATGGTGCCGGCCCAGCCGGTGACCAGGCAGGCGATCGCCGCGATGACGACGCCGGGACAGCGCCGGGCCGCGTTCGCGCTGGAATCGGTGCAGGGCGAACTGTCGTACATCGTGGGCCCGGCGGTAGTGATCCTCTGTGCGGCGAAGACGTCCCCCACTGTGGTCGCGTGGGGGGTCGGTGCCGCGATCGCGGCTGGCGGAGCCGGGATCGCCTTGCTCAACCCGCCGCTGCGCGCCGAGGACGAGGCGGATGCCGGCGCGGCTGGACGGCCCCCGCGCCGGGAGTGGCTGGGCACCGGAATGATCGCCGTACTGATGATGGCGTTCGGCACCACGACGCTGCTCAGCGGCGTCGACCTCGCCATCGTCGCCACGCTCCAAGAAGCAGGTCAGGTGTCCTGGGCCGCCGTGGTCGTAGCCGTGTTCGGCGTGGCCTCCGTCGCCGGCGGGCTGATCTATGGCGCACTGCCCCGACCGCTGCCCACGTGGCTGCTGCTCGGCTTGCTCGGGCTCGTGACAATTCCCGCCGGGCTTGCCCACGACTGGCCCTGGTTGTGCGTGGCCATGGTCGGCGCCGGGCTTCTCACCGCACCGACCCTTTCCACCGTGACCGACGCGGTGAGCCGGTTGGCGCCGGCCAGCGTGCGGGGTGAGGCGACAGGTCTGCAATCCTCGGCGCAGAGCGCGGGTTTCGAGCTCGGATCCCCGATCGTCGGGCTGGCGATCGACGTCTCCGTGCCAGCGGGCGGCTTCGCGGCAGCCGGACTGGCCGGCCTCGCCGCTGCGCTGACTGGACACCTGCTGTCCCGCCGCTCGCCCGCCCGAACGCGGATGATCCTGTACCCGGTCAGCCGGTAACGCCGGCGGGGAACTGGTCGCGGGCACGGCCGGCGGCGCGCAGCTCTCGCAGGTCGCCGATGAGAGCCGGTCCAGTGCAGGTACGACGAGGATGTCGCCGGGGTGCATAAAGTCCAGGCCGGCGGCGAGCGGCGACCGGCCGCTTCCGTGGTCTTCGCGGAGATTCGGGATCCGCGCCGTAGGCGAGGAGCACGACGTCGACATGCCCCACGCCTAGACAAGGTGGTTGCGGCGCTGGTTCGTACTGCCGGACGCTCGGGCGGCCGAGACCGCACCTGATCCATACCACCGCCTGGCCTTGCAGCGTTCCCAATATCTGTTCGGCCGATGTGCGTGCCGATCCGGCACAACTGCTCAGGCGCGCATGACGGTGGCGATGGGAATGCGGGCGGCGCGGATGGCGGGGATGAGGCCGCCGAGTAGTCCGGCGATCAGGCCGGCGATGACGCCTGCGGCCCCTGCCTGCCAGGGGAACACGAGATCCCGTAGGAGCTGCTCCCGATCGCCGAACAGCGTACTGATCGCGGTGAGTGCGAGCGCGGACAGTCCGATGGCGGCGGCTGCGGTGAGTAGGCCGGTCAACAGTGTCTCCGCGAGGACGATGCCGGCCAGCAGCGACCGTGAGGTGCCGACCGCTCGCCGCAGCGCGAATTCCTCGACCCGCTCTCCGACGGTCGCGAGTCCGACGTTGAGGATTCCGGCGACGCCGATGAGGAGGACCAGGCCGGCCATGCCGAGGAAGATCCAGCGGATGAGTGCCAGCTCCTTGGCGATGTCCTTGCGCGCCTGGATCGTCTCGAAGTGGATCTGCTCGGCGGGTATCCCGCTGGCGGTGAGGCGGATCCGTAGGAGCTGCTCCACGTCGGCTGCGGTGGGCGCGAGCATCACTTGCAGCCCGGGGCCGTAGTCGCCGCCGTTGCTCGCGCGGGGCACCCAGTTTTGCAGCTCATCGGCTCGGGTGTAGGCGGTCGGCTGCGGATTGCCGTCGTCGATGACGCCGATGATGCGTGGCGTCGGGTTGGCGGTGGCCCCTTCCACGCGCATCTCGGCTGGTACCTGATGACGCGTGAAGCCCTTGGCCGCCTCGAGGTTGATGACGATCCGCGGGGACAGCGACGGGTCGGAGGAGAAGTCCAGCCACTGGCCGGACATCGGCCGGAAGGGCCGGAACTGGCGGATGTCGCCGGTCAGCGCATTGAGGCTCAGCTCGATCGCCTTGCCGGGCACGGGAACGGCAGGGGCGTCGCCGGCCGCCTTCATCGGCTGGCAGTACCCGCGGGGGTCGCAGTACATGTCGCCGCCACCGGGACCCACGTACTGTCCGCCGCCCGGCTGGTCGATCGGGCCTCCACCGGGGTTGACCGGGCTGACACCCGGCTCTCCGATGATCGCCTGGGTGGTGGAGACCGCGACCGCGTCCTTTCGCCCTTTCAGGGTGTCCTGGCTGATCTGGATGGTGTCGGCGTTACCCGGCAGGTAGGTCTGCCGGGTGCCGTCCTTGCCCATGTGCAGCTCCAGATCAGCCAGCCGAGCGTTCTTGGCGGTCTCGGCGCCGACCTGGACGACCACGACGGCCATCACCCCCAGGAACAGGCTCACCATCGACAGGAGGGTGCGGGTCTTGCGGGCCCGGATGCCCTGACCACCGATGATCAGAGCCGAACGGAACCGCCCAGAGAGCCGGATCACGCGGCGACCCCGCTGCCCTCAGCATCGGCCCGCACCGTTCCGACCGCCGCCATGCGCCGTGCTGGCCCGCTCACTGAAGCACCCTCCTCGTGTCGCTAGCCGGATGAAGCTTTCCGTCGCTGAGGCGCAGCACGCGTTGCATCTTGTTGGCGTGGTCCCAGTCATGGGTGACCAGGATCAGGCCACAGCCCCGGTCGGTCGCCGAGCGCAGCACCTCGATCACCAGGTTGCCCGTCTCCGTGTCCAGCGCACCGGTCGGCTCGTCGGCCAGCAGCAAACGCGGCTCCCGCACCAGCGCCCGGGCGATCGCCACCCGCTGTTGCTCGCCGCCGGACAGGCGGGCCGGCCGGTGCTTGGCGAGATGGGCGATGCCAACCCGGTCGAGGGCCGCCATGGTCCGGGCCCTGCGTTTGCGGCGCGACAGCCAGCCCTGGCCGTTGACCAGGGCCATCGCCACGTTCTGCGCGGCGGTCAGGTGCTTGAGCAGGAAGAACCGCTGGAACACGAAGCCGAACTCGGCGCTGCGCAGAGCTGCCGCCTTCCGCTCCGGCAGCCGGGTGATGTCCCGCCCATCCAGCAGATACCGCCCACCGTCGGGCCGGTCGAAGAGGCCGATCAGGCTGAGCAGCGTGCTCTTGCCGGATCCCGACCGTCCGAGGATGGCCACGCTCTCACCACCATCGACGGTCAAGTCGGTGCCGTCGAGAATGACGCGCGGCGCCTTCTGGCCCTTCAACGTCTTCGTGATCCCGTGGAGCTCCAGCAACGCCGTCACTTTCCACCCATCGGAGCGGACGGGTCACCCTCTACGCCTGGTTTGGCGGGTGGGAGGTTCGGGCCAGGGACCGCGACCGTCTCCTCGCCGGTGAGACCGGACTTGATCTGCACGACCTTGCCGTCGCTGAGCCCGAGCACGACATCCCTGGTCTCCCGGCTACCGTCCGGCTTGACCACGTCCACCTTGCCCAGGCCCTGCCCGCCGGCGACCGCTTCGACCGGGAGCACCAGCGCCTTGGTGGCCCTCGCGGTCACCACCTCGAGCGTGGCGCTGGCACCGTTGATCAGCTTCACGTTGGCGGGCGCGGTACACATCAGGCGCATCCCGGTCGGCTCCGACGGCTCGGTCCGATCCTGCTGGCTTGGCGACGCCTGGACGACTGGCGGGGCGGACGGCTGGCCGGACGGCGCGGCGGACGGCGGTGCCGCCGGCGGGTCCGGGATGGTGCCGGCGGGCAGCGCGGCGATGGTGCCGAGCACCTTGCACGGGAACGGCCCGGGACCGTTCTTGATCTGGGCCTGGACCGTCGCGAGAGAATCCGAGATCTGGTAAGCCTGGGCGCCGTCGATGTCGGCGACGAGCCCGTAGCCGACCTTCTTTGCCGAAACGATGGGCATCCCGGCGGTCACTTTGGAGCCGTCGTCCACCAGCCTGCCGGCGAACACCGCACCCGCCGGGACTTCGATGCGGTGCGCCTTGCCGGACGCCCAGACGCTCGCCACCCTCGTCGGCTTGGTCGGCGTGCTCTGCGGCGTCCTGACATCGCGATACCGCACCTGCCCGGCGGCTGGGGCCACGATCCCGAATACCGGGTTGATGGTCACCTTCCCGGACAGGCTCACTTTATTGGCAAGGTCTTGGCGGGTGGGCTGCACCGTGGTCATTGTCGTGCCCCGGGGCGCGAGACCAGGCGTCTCCGCCTGCGCGCTCGGCTCGCTGCAGCCCGCCACCGCGGCCACAAACATCGCAAGGACGCAGAGTGACAACAGCCTTCGCACCGGTACCCCTAACTCGATCACTTCGGGCGAACATCTGACAAGACGCCTGGGCTCGGCGACCGGTTGCCCACAGAGTGGGGCGACCTCGGCGACGGTCGACCCCGGCGAAGATTACCGCCGCCCTTCCTGGTCCGCTGCCCGCCACGCGCAGAGCCTGATACCTGCAGATCAGCAAGAGATCTCGCGGAGCCGACTACTTCGGATTCGGAACGCGGGGCGAAGCGGTGCTCAGGCGGTGACGCGATGGGCTTAGAGCTCCTAACTCTTTGAGCGTTGGAGTCGGCGCCCCGCGTTGAAACCAAGTCGTCGAGGTCGCGGCCGCGCCGCAGCCGGGTCCACCCTGCCTGGCCCGGCCGAGCGCGACCCGCAGCTCGTCGACTGCCCGTTCCCACACCCGAACACGACTACTGCAGGTGGTTGCGGTCCCACCGTAGCGTGAGGACAGACTCCCATCCTCGGAAGGGGTAGGCCGGACATGCAGGAGACGGTCCTCAGCGTCGCTGGTCTAGCGCTGGTCGCGGTGTCATTGTGCTTCTCTGCCTTACAGACTCGGGAGGTGGCGAAACAGAGCCGCATCAACAACGGTATCGGCTCGGCCGCCGCCCTAAT
>NZ_LWLS01000121.1 GCF_001905095.1 Micromonospora sp. CB01531 | reverse complement strand
GTCTGGGTGTTGCGAGGACCGCTAGATCCCAAGCTACCTGTGGGCCTGGATCACCACCGCCACCCGGCCGAATGAGCATCGGTGGCTGCTCATCCGCCGCAATCGCACCACCGGCGAGCTGGCGTTCTACCTGTGCTGGTCACCGCGCCCGGCGCCGCTGCATACCCTCGTCCGCGTGGCCGGTTCACGCTGGAGCATCGAGGAGTTGTTCCAGACCGGTAAAGGCCAGGTCGGCCTGGACCACTACCAGGTTCGTGGCTGGACCGGCTGGCACCGCTTCATCACCCTGGCCATGCTCGCCCTGGCCATCCTGACCGTCCTTGCCGCCACCACCGCCGAACAGCCCGACGCCGACCCGGAGATCATCGCGTTGACCGTCGACGAAATCCGCCGACTCCTCAACGCCTTCGTCCTCACCCTGCCACTACCACCAGCACACACCCTGCACTGGTCAATCTGGCGACGAACATCCCAAGCCCGAGCCCGGCGATCCCACTACCAGCGCACTCGGTCACAACGCCGGCCAGAAGATCAAGTGACTTGGAGTACCAATCCACCATCACCGCGATGGCGCGCGGCGCTGTAGCGCGGGCCAAGCTGTACTCCTGAAGCGCCGCACCGGGCGGTGTGCGGCGGAGACGCCCCCGCCGTGCTGGCCCTGTCCAATTGGAACGCCGAGATGTCCGCCGCGCTCGGCACCAGGCTGGAATTCTAGAGATCCTGCTGCCGGAACGCACGCACGAGGAACTGACAGCATGGCCGCAGCGGTGGCACGCCGAGCCCTGTTGAGGCCGGTCTTGGCGGCTGATTGAACAATCCGGACGTTCCATACGTCACCCGGTAGTGGGTGCTCAGGCGAGACCGCGAGATCGCGAGACCGCTTGACCGGATCGATGGCCATCCTGGCTCTGATCTGGGGACAAAGGTCCAGCCCCAACCAGCGACGCCAGGTCTGGGCATCACGTGACGGCTCAGGCAGAGAAGGGAGTGAGAATGGGCGTCAATGCCATCCTCAAGAAGGCGGCTATCGGTGTTGCTGCGGCGGCAACGCTCACTGCGGGGACGGTCGTCGCCACGGCTGGGCCCGCTGCCGCAGCGATGGGACAGGGCCGGGTACAGCTCTGTTCACAGGGCAACTACTGGTCCTACCTGGAGTACACCGGCACGTATTTGAGCTCTTACCGAGTTGCGCCGGGTAGCTGTGGCAAGTGGGACATCCCTGCGGGCACCTACCAGATCGAGGTGAGGGGTATGTTCAACACCTCTTCGAGCACGTTCTGGATGGGTAGCTTCGCGGCCTCCGCCTCGAGCAACCCGGGTTGGAAGGTCTACACACGCGGCACGACGGCCAACGGAGGCCAAGACGCGTGGTGGTACGCGACTCAGTCCTGATCCGATCGATGACATCGCAAGACCTACCAGTTGCTTTCGACCTACCCGAGAAATAGTCGTCCAGGCGTTCGCCCGGACCGCGCGGCCGATGACTTCTGACGCGGCGATCCGGATAGCCTGAATGCTGCGATGGAACGAATGCAACACCCGCACCGACCGGGCGGCAGGACTGCACGCGTCGGGTGGGCCAACCCTGCTGAGGTCGGCCCACCCGACGCTCATATCGTCCAGCGGCATACGGGCTCTACGAAGTTGATGGGGGTCGGCTGACCTCACGAGCATGTCCAGCAAACGACTCCTGGTGATCCGTACCCGAGAGCGCTACGCCGCCGTGCAGCAACTGCTGACCAACGGCGCCTCGCCGTCGGCGATCAGCCGCCAACTCGACCTGGACCGCTCGACGGTACGCCGCTTCGCCCGCGCCACCAGCATCGAGGAACTGCTAGTCAAGGCCGCCACCCGCGCCAGCCAGCCAGCACCAACACCGCCCGGGTCGCGGGTCGCGGCCGCCACATCCCAGACAGGCAAACGGCGGAACCCACGACACATACCACCGCTAGCCCGCGACCGCGACCCCGACCGGCATGAGGGTGGTGGCAGCGGTCTGCGCCGGACAGTGGACAACCGCTGCCACCAGCCGCTGCGACGGGAAACACAGCGACACACGTTCTACGGCGCCTGAACCCCCGGGGTTCAACCCCTCCTTTGCAGCATCCGCTGCTTCGGCCATAAACCCCGAACACCCCAATGCTGGCGGAAGACCCGCCAGCCCCGGTGATCAACTTGCCCGGGGTTCCCGCGCCGAGATAGCGGCGCATGGTCTTGCCATCGACGTTCAGCGCCTTCTGATCGCCGTGGTCCAGATGCCCTTGCCATGCAGGACGTTGACCCTGGGCATGCCGTTGCCGGGTTATTCGACGCGGCGACCGTCGCGACTGCCGGTTGGTGGGGCAGGTTGTGTGACGGCTTCGTGTGCGGGCGGTCTTTGAGGCACTTGCGGTGCGCGCGTACGGCGCGGTCGGCCGCACTCCTGAGCACTCATGCCGACTAGGTCGACAACCGCGGGAACCCCCTTAACCGAGCGGTGACGTCGTAGGTGCTCCTCTCGACGTTCGTGACACGCGGAGATTCAGGCTTAGTTCGAACCTTGCCGTGCGGGGCTCCGTAAGTGAGGGCAGCCACAACTTGGGAGGAACGATGACCGCGACGACGACCGCAATCGGTCCAGACCGCGACGCTCCCGTGGCCCAGCCGGCCTTCGATCCCGAGGGCGTGGCCCGGATCGCGGCCCAGGTACGCGAGACGGTGTACGTCGTGCGCGGCGGGGTGTCCCTCCGGCCCGTCGACGGGCACGAGCTCGTCGGTACGCTCGCGCCGCTGTACCCGGAATGGCTCGGCGACCGCGCGTTCTGCGAGACGCACCAGGTTCGGTTCCCATACGTGGTAGGCGAGATGGCCAACGGGATCGCCACCACCACGATGGTCGTCGCGATGGCCCGCGCCGAGATGCTCGGCTTCTTCGGCGCCGCCGGGCTCTCCCCGGCCCGCGTCGAGGCCGCGGTCGACGAGCTCGTCGCGACGATCGGTGATCGGCCGAATTGGGGCGTGAACCTTATCCACTCGCCGAACGAGCCGGCGATCGAGGAGCGGGTCGCCGACGTGTCGATCCGGCGCGGGGTACCGATCGTGTCGGCGTCGGCGTTCATGGGCCTGACCCCGGCGGTCATACGGTGCGCGGTCGCCGGTCTGCGTGCCGAGGCCGGGGGCCGGGTCGTCCGTCGCACCAGGGTCTTCGCGAAGGTGTCCCGGCCGGAGGTCGCCGCGCGGTTCATGTCGCCGGCCCCGCCGGAGCTGCTGCGCACGCTGCTCGACCGCGGGCAGATCACCGAGTCCGAGGCGGACCTCGCCGCGCGGGTACCGGTGGCCGAGGACATCACGGTGGAATCCGACAGCGGCGGGCATACCGACAACCGGCCGCTGGTGGCTCTGCTCCCGACGATCCTCGGGCTGCGCGACGGCATCGTCCGGGAGCACGGGTACGCCCGGCCGGTCCGCATCGGCGCGGCCGGTGGGCTCGGCACTCCCCAGGCGGTGGCTGGCGCGTTCGGCCTCGGCGCGGCGTACGTCGTGACCGGGTCGGTTAACCAGGCGTGCGTGGAGGCGGGCCTGTCCGCAGAGGCGAAGGCGATGCTGGCGCAGGCCGACGTTGCCGACGTCGCCATGGCACCGGCTGCCGACATGTTCGAGCTGGGCGTCAGGCTCCAGGTGCTGAAGCGGGGCACCATGTTCGCCGCGCGCGCGTCCCAGCTCTACGAGTTGTACCGCACGTACCCGAGCCTCGACGCGATCCCGTCGCTGCGGCGTGAGCGGCTGGAGCGGGAGATCCTGCGGGCGCCGGTGGCGTCGATCTGGTCTGCCACCGAAGCGTTCTGGCGCGACCGGGACCCGTCCCAGATCGAGCTAGCCGAGGCCGACCCGAGGCACAAGATGGCGCTGGTATTCCGCTGGTACCTCGGCAACGCCAGCCGCTGGGCCATCGCAGGGACCCCGGACCGCCGCGTCGACTACCAGATCTGGTGCGGCCCGGCGATGGGCTCGTTCAACCGGTGGACCGCGGGCACGTTCCTCGCCGAGCCCGCGAACCGTACCGTCGTGCAGGTTGCCCGGAACCTTCTCGAGGGCGCGGCGGTCATCACCCGCACCCACCAGCTGCGCACGTACGGCGTACCCGTTCCCGCGCAGGCGTTCACTTTCACGCCGCGCAACCTGACCTGACGAGGTGTCGCGATGTCTGGTGCGAATGTGCCGATTGCCGTGATTGGCCTCGGCGCCCTGCTCCCCGGATCGCCTGGCGTCGACGACTTCTGGCGCTGCGTCGTGTCCGGCCGGGATCTCATCAAAGGTGTACCGCCGACACACTGGCTCGTCGACGACTACTACGACCCGGATCCGACGGCGCCCGACAAAACGTACGGGCGGCGGGGTGCGTTCCTCGACCCGGTGGCGTTCGACCCGATGGCATACGGGATCCCCCCGAACCAGCTCTCCGCCATCGATACCACCCAGCTGCTGAGCCTCATCGTCGCCGACCGGGTCCTGAGGGACGCGACCGGCGGGAGCCTGGCGCAGCTGGATCGCGAGCGCGTCAGCGTCATCCTCGGTACCGCGCCGCTGGAGCTGCTCGCCACGATGGCCAGCCGGCTGCAGCGGCCGGTATGGCGCAAAGCGTTGCTGGACAGCGGTATCCCGGAGGAGTCCGCCGATGCCATCTGCGAGCGGATCGCCGCGCACTACGTGCCGTGGCAGGAGGCATCGTTTCCCGGCCTGCTGAGCAACGTCGTCGCGGGTCGCATCGCGAATCGGTTCGACCTGCACGGGACGAACTACACGACCGACGCCGCCTGTGCCAGCTCGCTGGCGGCGCTCACGGCCGGGGTCAACGAGCTCACCCTCGGCCAGGCCGACATGGTCATCACCGGCGGCGTGGACACGCTCAACGACATCACCATGTATATGTGCTTCAGCAAGACCCCCGCGCTGTCCCCGTCCGGTGACTGCAAGCCCTTCTCCGACCAGGCTGACGGGACGATCCTCGGCGAGGGCCTAGTCATGTTCGCGCTCAAGCGCCTGGCCGACGCCGAGCGCGACGGGGACGGAATCTACGCGGTGCTCAAGGGGATGGGAAGCGCCTCGGACGGGCGGAGCACCGCCATCTACGCGCCGCTGGCCGACGGGCAGTCCCGCGCGTTGCGCAGGGCATATGAGTCGGCGGGGTACGGGCCGGAGACGGTCGAGCTCGTGGAGGCACATGGCACCGGTACCCTCGCCGGGGACCTGGCGGAATTCACCGCGCTGCGTGCCGTCTTCTCGGCCGGCGGCCGGCAGGACAGCCAGTGGTGCGCGCTCGGCTCGGTCAAGTCGCAGATTGGCCACACGAAGTCGGCGGCCGGCGCAGCCGGTCTGCTCAAGGCCGTGCTCGCCCTGCACCACAAGCTGCTGCCACCGACCATCAAGGTCGAGCGGCCCAACCGCAAGCTGGATCTGGGCAACAGCCCGCTGTACCTCAACACGGTGGCCCGGCCGTGGATCCGCGACGACCGGCACCCCCGCCGCGCGTCGGTGTCCAGCTTCGGCTTCGGTGGCAGCAACTTCCACCTGACGCTCGAGGAGTACGTGCCGGGAGGCCCGTTCCGGGTCCGGACGGCACCTACCGAGCTGGTACTCCTGAGCGCACCGACCCCGCAGGGGCTCGTCGACCGGGTGTCCACGGTCGGCACGTCGCGGTCGCTGCCGGACATCGCCCGCGCGTCGCAGCGGGAATTCGCACCGGGCGACGGGGCTCGACTGGCGGTCGTCGCGTCGGACGTCGAGGACCTCGTGGCGAAGCTGCGCGCGGCCGTCACCGCCATCGCCGCCTCCCCTGGTGCGTCCTTCACGTCTCCTTCGGGCGTCAGCTACGCCACCGGTGCTCCGCCGGCGGGGAAGGTCGCGTTCCTGTTCTCCGGGCAGGGCAGCCAGTACGTCGGGATGGGCGCGGACCTGGCGATGGAGTACCCGGTGGCGCGGCGGGCGTGGGACCGGGCCGCCGGGCTGGACTTCGCGGTGCACTCCGCCGTCTTCCCCGTGCCGGCCTTCTCCGACGAGGAGCGGGCCGCGCAGCAGCAGGCCCTCACGGCGACGGAGTTGGCGCAGCCGGCGCTCGCCGTGGCGAGCCTGGCCGCGCTCGGCCTGCTCGATGCTCTGGGGGTCCGCCCGGACGTGCTGGCGGGGCACAGCTTCGGCGAGTTGGTCGCGCTGCACGCGGCGGGAGCCTTTGACGCGGAAGCCTTGGTACGCCTGGCTCGCCGGCGCGGCGCGGCGATGCGCGACGCGGCTTCCGTCCGCGGTGCGATGCTCGCGGTGTCGGCCCCGCGCGCGGTCATCGAGGCCCTGCTCGACGGCCTCGCGGACGTGTGGATCGCCAACCACAACGCGCCGGACCAGGTAGTCGTGTCGGGCGCGGCCGACGGGATCACCGCCGTCGAGGGCCGGCTTTCCGCGGCCGGGATCACCGGCCGGCGGCTGCAGACCGCCACGGCGTTCCACTCGCCGCTCGTCGAACCGGCCTCCGCGTCTCTCGCGGAATACCTACGGTCGATGCCCGTCGGCTCACCCCGGATACCGGTATACGGCAACGCCGACGCGGCCCCGTACCCCGCGTCGCCGGACGGGGTGCGGCAACGGCTGGCGACTCACCTCGCGGCGCCGGTCCGGTTCGTGGACGAGGTCGAGGCCATGTACGCCGCCGGCGTTCGCACCTTCGTCGAGATCGGCGCCGGGTCGACGTTGACCGCGCTGGTCGACCGGATCCTCGGCGGCCGCCCGCACCTCGCGGTGAGCCTGGACCGCAAAGGCCGCAACGGGGTGACCGCGCTGCACGAGGCGCTGGGCCGGCTCGCGGTCGCCGGCGTCGGCGTGAACTTCGACGCGCTGTGGGCGGACCACGCGCCTCCCGTACCTCCTTCGGACGAGCAGAAGCCACGGATGACCACCATGCTCTCGGGTGCCAACTTCGGCAAGCCGTACCCGCCCGTCGACGCCCCCGCCGCGCCGCCCGCTATTGCGCCGGTTCCCGTCCTGCCCGATCCCGTCGTCGTTGCCGAGCCCGCGCCGGTTCCCCGCGCGGACGCCGTGCCGGTGCCCGCGCCCGCACCGGCCGGCTTGCAAAGCCTTGTACTGACCACGGTCGCCGACAAGACCGGCTACCCGGTCGACATGCTCGAACCCCACATGGACCTCGAAGCCGACCTCGGCATCGACTCCATCAAACGCGTCGAGATCCTCGCCGCCATCCGTCGCGCCGAACCCAACCTCCCCGACCTCGACCCCATGCAACTGGCAAAACTCCGCACCCTCGGCGAGATCATCACACAACTCAACGGCCGCCAACCGGCCGCACCGGTCGCGCAGCCAGACCCGGGCACCCCGGAGGCGACCGACCTGGAGAGCCTTGTACTGACCACGGTCGCCGACAAGACCGGCTACCCGGTCGACATGCTCGAACCCCACATGGACCTCGAAGCCGACCTCGGCATCGACTCCATCAAACGCGTCGAGATCCTCGCCGCCATCCGTCGCGCCGAACCCAACCTCCCCGACCTCGACCCCATGCAACTGGCAAAACTCCGCACCCTCGGCGAGATCATCACACAGCTCAACGGCCGCCAGCCGGCACCGGCCATCCCGGCGGTATCGCCGGAGGACGGTCTGACCCGGCACGCCGTGCGGGTCGTGCCAGCCTCGGCGCCCGGCTTCGCGCTGCCGGGTCTGGGCAAGGGTCCGGTCGTCGTCACGGACGACGGGAACGGTACCGCCGAGCACGTGGTCACCCGCCTGCGGGCGCACGGCATCGCGGCCGAGGCGCGCGCCGATGTGGTGGTCGACAACCACGCCGTGGTGTACCTCGGCGGGCTGGCCGACGTCCAGGACGTGGACGAGGCGCTCGCCGTCCAGCGGCGGGCGTTCGCGGTCGCCCGTACCGTCGCCCCGGCCGTTGCCGAGCGCGGCGGGGTGTTCGTCACCGTGCAGGACACCGGTGGCGACTTCGGCAGCCGGGGCGGTGACCCGGCGCGGGCGTGGCTCGGTGGCATCGCGGGGCTGGCCCGTACGGCCGCGCGGGAATGGCCGTCGGCGTCGGTGAAGGCGATCGACTGCGAGCGCGGCGACCGGCATCCGGCGGCGATCGCCGGCGCGATCGTCCACGAGCTCCTCACCGGCGGGTCCGCGCTCGACGTGGGGCTGCGTGCGGACGGCACCCGTACCACGATCGAGGCTGTCGTCGCTCCGCGCGAACCCGGTGCCGGCAACCTTGTTGAGCCCGACTCGCTGATCGTGGCGACGGGCGGCGCGCGGGGGGTCACGGCCGAGGCGCTGAAGGCTCTGGCGCGCGCGGTCCGGCCCAAGCTTGTCGTGCTCGGCCGCACCCAGCTCGGCAACGAGCCGGCGTACCTGTCCGGCGTCACCGAGGAGGCCGAGCTAAGGCGCGCGGTCGCCGAGCACACCACGCGGACGACCGGCCGCCCGCCCACGCCGGCACAGCTCAACACCGAGGTCGCGCACATCCTTGCGGCCCGCGAGATCGCGGCCAACCTGGACGCGATGTCGGCCGCCGGCGCACAGGTCTGGTACCTGCCGGTCGACATCCGCGACGACACGGCTGTGCGCCTCGCCGTCGAGGAGGTACGGGCGGCGTGGGGACCGATCACCGGGATCGTTCACGGTGCCGGGGTCCTAGCCGACAAGCTCATCGCCGACAAAACCGACGAGCAGTTCGACCGGGTCTTCGACACGAAGGTACGCGGGCTGCGGGCGCTGCTCGACGCGACCGCCGAGGATCCGCTGACGGTATTGTGCCTGTTCTCCTCGGTCTCCGCCCACATCGGCAACCCGGGCCAGTGCGACTACGCGATGGCCAACGAGGTGCTCAACCACGTGGCACACGCCCAGCACGCGAGCCGGCCCGGGCTTCGGGTCGCGTCGATCGCGTGGGGGCCGTGGGAGGGCGGCATGGTCGGCCCCGCGCTGGCCGAGCACTTCCACCGGCAGGGCTTTCCGCTGATCCCGGTCGCGCAGGGCGCGCAGGCGTTCGTCGCGGAGCTTGCCGGCACGTCCAGCGACACCCACGTGGTCATCGCCGCGGGTGATGCCGGTCCCATCTATGGCGCCGCCGCACGTCCTGCGCGCGGCGAGATCCGGCTCAACTCCAGCTCGCACCCGTACCTCGCCGACCACGGTATCGACGGCATCCCGGTGGTACCGGTGGCTCTGGTGTTGGAGTGGTTCACCGCGGCGGCCAAGGCGTGGCTGCCGGGCGGGCCGGCGCTCATCCGTGATGTGCGGGTGCTGCGCCGGGCCGGGCTGCAGCGCTTCAGCAACGGCGGCGACCGGCTGACCGTGCAGGGCAGCCGCGACGGCTCGGTGTCCCTCGCCTTGGAGCTGTTGGGGGACAACGACTCTCGGCACTACCGCGCGCAGGCCGCATGCAACGACGGGCGGCCGCTCCGCTGGGAGGTACCGGACGACCTGCACCCGGTACCCCGGCGCATCTACGGCGGCGGCGTGCTCTTCCACGGGCCGTGGTTCCAGGCGATCCACCGCGTCGAGGGTGTGTCCGCGTCCGGCGCCGCCGCGGTCCTGGCCGGTGTGGGCGACATGGGCTGGGCCGGTGATGGTTGGCACACCGACCCCGCGGCGGTCGACGGCGGCCTGCAACTCGCACTGTTGTGGGGCGAGCGGGTGCTCGGCGGCGCGTCGTTGCCGATGGGCGTCTCGGAGTACCGCGCCTACCAGGCCGGGTTGTACGAGGGCAGGACCATGTGCGTGGTGAGAGCCCGGGATGTCCGCCCCGACTCCGCCGACTGCGACATCGCGTTCCTCGCCGCGGACGGGTCGGTGCGGGCCGAGCTGCTGGGCGTGTCGTTGGTACGCCGGCCGGCATGAGGAGCGTACCGATGAGCTTCGAACCCATCGCGATCGTCGGGCGGGGCACTATCCTGCCCGGCGCGCTCGACCCGGACGCGTTCTGGGACAACATCGCGGCCGGGCGGATGAGCCTGAGCCGGGTACCCGAGGGGCGGTGGCGGCTTACCGAGGCACTGACCGGGCCGGAGGATGGGACGTGGAGCGACGTCGGCGGCTACGTCAGCGGGTTCCCGCTCGACGGGAGCGGCCTGGATCCGCAGTTCCAATGGGTGTTGCATGGGGTGCGGGCGGCGCTGCGCGAGGCGGGGCAGGACGAACCGGCGCCGCGGGCGGGACTGGTGCTCGGCAACCTGTCCTTCCCGACGGCGGGCATGGCCGAGTACGCCGAGGAGGTCTGGCGCGGCTCGGGAAGGCGGCCCGACGCGCGCAACCGTTTCATGTCCGGCCTGCCGGCGCACCTCGCGGCGCAGGCGCTCGGGCTCGGCGCGGGCGCCTTCGCGCTCGACGCCGCGTGCGCCTCGTCGCTGTACGCCGTCAAGCTCGCCTGCGACCGGCTGCACGACCGTAGCGCCGACCTCATGATCGCCGGCGCGGTGAACTGCGCCGACGACCTGTTCATCCACGTCGGTTTCACGGCGCTGTCCGCGTTGAGCCGTACCGGTCGCAGCCGCCCATTCCACCGCGGGGCCGATGGTCTCGTACCCGCGGAGGGCGCGGCGTTCGTCGCGCTGGCGCGGCTGCCGGACGCGGTCGCGGCCGGTCGGCCGATCCTGGGTGTGATCCGCGGCGTGGGACTGTCCAACGACGGGCGGGGTGCCGGGATGCTGGTGCCGGCCGAGGAGGGCCAGGAGCGTGCGATGCGCGCGGCGTACGAGATGGCCGGTGTGGCGCCGGAGTCCGTCACGTTGCTGGAGTGCCACGCGACAGGCACGGGCGTCGGTGACGCGGTCGAGGTGCGCAGCACCGCTCGGGTCTTCGCCGGCCATCGCGGGCTCGCGATCGGGTCAGCGAAGTCTAACGTCGGCCATCTTGTCACCGCGGCCGGCGTCGCGGGCCTGCTTAAGGTGCTCGGCGCCATGCGTGCCGGGATCCGCCCGGCGACCCTGCACGCGGACGAGCCGATCGAGGCCCTTGACGGTACGCCGCTCCGGCTGCTGCACGAGGCTGAGGAGTGGACCGGGCCCCGCCGCGCGGCGGTTAGCGCGTTCGGGTTCGGCGGCAATAACGCGCACCTGATCGTCGACGCGTGGGACGGGTCCCCGGTCTCCCCGGCGCCGGTGCTACGCCGGCGACGCGACAAGGTCGCTATCGTCGCGATCGGGGCACGCGTCGGCGACGGCGACGGTGTGGACGCCGTTCGACGCAACCTGTTCTCCGGCAGCGGCACGCCCCGGCGGGAGCACGTCGACGTCGCGCTCGACGGGCTGCGGTTCCCGCCGCTGGACCTCCGGCAGACGTTGGCGCAGCAGCTACTCGTCCTGGAGGCGGCCCGCGAGACGGTCAGCGGGCTGGGCCTGCCCCGTGAGCGCACCATGGTCCTCGTCGGCATGGGTACCGACCCGGAGGTCGCCCGGTACGGCGCCCGCTGGCGTTCGCCGGCCGGGACGAGGGACGCCGTCGCGCCGGCGCTGCGCAGCGCCGGCGTGCTCGGCACGATGCCCAACATCGTCGCCAACCGGCTCAACGCCTTCCTCGACGTGGCCGGACCCAGCTTCACCGTCTCGGCCGAGGAGGCCTCCGGCCTGGTCGCGCTGGAGATCGCGGCCCGTGCCCTGCGCACCGGTGAGGTCGACGCCGCAGTCGTCGGTGCGGTGGACCTGTCGTGCGAGCCGGTACACGAGGCGGCGCTGGCCGATCTCGGCATCGACCGTACTCCCGGCGACGCCGCCGTCGTCCTCGTCCTCAAGCGCCTTGGCGACGCTGAATGCGCTGGCGAGCCGGTGATCGCCTTGCTGGACAAGGCGACGGCGGCCGCTGCCGACCTGACCGTCGACACCGCCCCGCTGTTCGGCAACGCCCACGCGGCCAAGGGGCTGGTCGACGTCGCGGCGGCCGCGCTCGCGCTGCACCACCGGGCCCGCCCGCGCCACGGCGCGCCCGCCGACCCCGCGTTCGACCAGAACACCGCCGAGGTCGTCGTCGCGCCGATACAGGCGCCGCCAGCCCGGGTGCGGCTGCGCGCACACGCCAGCGCCGCGTGGGTCGCCGACCGCCCACCACGCTTGCACGTGTACGCCGGCGGGGACCGGACCAGCGCCCTCACCGCGCTCGATGCCGATCGGGAGTCGTCGCACGGCCCGGCCCGGTTGGTACTCCTCGCCGCCGACGAGACCGAACGCGCCGCCCGCGCCGAGGCCGCCCGCGCCTGGCTCACCGGTGGCGGCCCGCAACCGGAGGGCGTCGCCTTCCGCGCCGCGCCGATCGCGGGCGAGGTCGCGTTCGTCTTCACCGGTGGCCTCGCCGCCTACCCGGGCATGGGCCGGGAGCTGCTGCTCGCCTTCCCCCACCTCGTCGAGCGCATCGAGGCCGGGTCCGGCTCGCTGCGCGAGCTTGCCGGGTGGGCGTTCGACGGCCCGGCCAGCGCTCCGCGGGAGGTGCTCGACCAGATCTGGGGTACCGCGCTGCTGAGCCAGGTACACGCCGCGATCGGCCGCGAGGTCCTCGGCATCGCGCCGCACGCGGCACTCGGGTACTCGGCCGGCGAATCCAACGCGCTGGTGGCGCTCGGCGCCTGGACCGACATGCGCGAGCTCGTCCAGGAGATGACCACGTCCGGGGTGTTCAGCCGGCAGGTGGCCGGCGAGTTCGCGGCGATCCGCCGGGCCTGGGCGCGCGACGGGATCGTCGGGGACAGGTGGCGCAACTACCTCGTCGGCGCCGACCCGGACCAGGTGCGCAAGGTACTGCGCGAGGAGCCGGCAGTACACCTCGTCGCGGTCAACGCGCCCGACTCGGTGGTGATCGGCGGCGAGCTGACCGCGTGCGAACGCACCCTGCGCAGACTGGATGCGGCGTACCACCTGCCGATCCCGTACGAGCTGGCGGTGCACGTGCCGGAGCTCGGCGAGGTACGCGACGACTGGTGGCGGCTGCACTTCCGGCCGACCACGCCACCGCCCGGCGTACGGTTCTACAGCTGCGCCATCGGCGGCTCGTACACTCCGAACGCCGAGAGCGTCGCGGATGTCCTGACGGCCCAGGCGATCGGCCCGATGGACTTCGCCGGCACCGTCGAGAAGGCGTGGTCGGACGGGGTCCGGGTGTTCCTCGAGCACGGCCCAAAAGGCATGTGCACCGACTGGATCCGGCGCACCCTCGCCGGCCGCGAGCACCTCGCCGTCGCCCTCGACTCCCCCGACGGCCGCAGCGTACGGCATCTGTTCCGCGTCGCGGCTGAGCTCGTCGCCGCCGGGGTACCGGTGGACGTCGATGCCCTGCGTACCCACCTCGCGACGGCCGCCCCGCCTGTTCGGGACCGGGGTCGCGTGCTCACGCTCCCCGCCCACCCCCCGGCGGCCTCGTTGCCGGAGCACGCATCCGCAACGGTCATGGCCCGGGCGCCGCAACTACCTCCGGTGATCGCGGACCCGCCCGCGCCGATCCGGGCGGGGATCGCCTTCGACCGCGGGCAACTGGAGCACCTGGCCAGCGGCCGGATCTCGGACCTGTTCGGCCAGCTGTTCAAGGCCCAGGACGGATACACGCGGCAGTGCCGGATGCCCGGGCCGCCGATGCTGCTCGCCGACCGGGTCACCGGGATCGACGCGGTACCGGGTTCGATGGGTACCGGCACGATCTGGACCGAGACCGACGTGACGCCGGACGCGTGGTACCTCGACGCCACCGGCCGCATGCCGGCCGGCATCCAGATCGAGGCCGGGCAGGCGGATCTGCTGCTCATCAGCTGGCTCGGCGCCGACCTGCACACTATGGGCGAGCGCGTCTACCGGCTGCTCGGCTGCGAGCTGACCTTCCACGGCAGCCCGCCGGTGCCGGGCGATACCCTGAGGTACGAGATCCACATCGACGGCCACGCCGAGCACAACGACGTGCACCTGTTCTTCTTCCACTACGACTGCCACATCGGCGACGAGCTCCGGCTGACCGTCCGAGGCGGACAGGCGGGCTTCTTCACCGACGCGGAGCTCGCCGCGAGCGCGGGCGTGGTGTGGGACCCGCGACGCGAACTCCCGCCACCATCCACCGCGGACCCGCCGGCGGTCGGCGGCGCGCCGCGCACGTACGACGCCGACTCCGTACGGGCATTCGCCGAAGGCCGCCCGGCCGAGTGCTTCGGCCCGGCGTGGGACCCGGCGCGGGCACACGTCCGTACCCCGCGCATCGGCAGCGGCGACATGCAGCTGCTGCGGACGGTCGAGGAGTTCGACCCGGCCGGCGGGCCGTGGGGACGCGGGTACCTGCGCGCTGGGACCCCGATCTCGCCGGACGACTGGTTCTTCGCCGGCCACTTCAAGAACGACCCGTGCATGCCCGGCACGCTGATGTTCGAGGGCTGCCTACAGGCGATGTCGTTTTACCTCGCGGCGTGCGGCTTCACGCTAGCCAACGACGGATGGCGGTTCGAGCCGGTACCCGGGCAGGCGTACCCGATGCGCTGCCGGGGCCAGGTCACACCGGACAGCCGGTCGTTGACCTACGAGGTCTTCGTCAGCGAGCTGGTCGCCGGACCCGAACCCACCGTGTACGCCGACGTGCTGTGCGCTGTGGATGGTGTGAAGGCCTTTCACGCCAAGCGCGTGGGGCTGCGCCTGGTTCCGGACTGGCCGCTCGATCAGTGGCGCGACGAGCTCGTCACCCGCGACGACAAGCCCGTGGCGACGGCCGGCGGGGTCCGCTTCGACCACGAGTCGCTGCTCGCCTGCGCATGGGGCCGGCCCACGCAGGCGTTCGGCGAGCTGTACCGGCGCTTCGACGGCCACCGCCGGGTCGCCCGGCTGCCGGGCCCGCCGTATCACTTCGTGACTCGCATCACCGCGGTCGACGGACCGCTGGGCGGCATGCGCGCCGGCAGCGCGGTCACGGCTGAGTACGACATGCCCGCCGACGCCTGGTACTTCGCGGCGAACGCCGAGCGGACCATGCCGCTGTCGGTTCTCATGGAGGTCGCGCTCCAGCCGTGCGGCTGGCTAGCCTCGTACGCCGGCTGCGCGGTCGAGATCGACAAGGACCTGTTGTTCCGCAACCTCGACGGCACCGGCACGATCACCGGTGCGGTCACGCCGGAGACGGGCGTCATCCGCACGCACGCGCGACTGCGGGACATTTCGTGCAGCGGTACGATGATCATCGTCTCCTTCGACGTCGAATGCTTCGCCGGCGACGTGAGCGTCTTCCGGCTGCACACCGTCTTCGGCTTCTTCCCGCCCGAGGCGTTCGTCGACCAGCCGGGCCTGCCGTGCACTGCGGAGGAGCGGGCCGCGCTCGCCGCGCCGACCGGCCCCACTGTTGACCTCACCACGCGGCCGGCGAAGTACTGCGGCGGCGCGCTGCGCCTGCCCGGCCCGATGCTGCTGATGCTCGACCGGATCACCGGATACGACCCGACCGGCGGGGCGGCCGGGCTCGGCCGGGTCACCGGCGAGAAGGACGTCGCCGCTGGCGAATGGTTCTTCCGGGCGCACTTCTTCCAGGACCCGGTGCAGCCCGGCTCGCTGGGCATTGAGGCCCTGTACCAGCTCCTCCAGTGGTACCTGCTCGAACGCGGCGCCGGTGCGGGCATGGCCGC
This sequence comes from Micromonospora sp. CB01531, assembly GCF_001905095.1. Classification (GTDB taxonomy): domain Bacteria; phylum Actinomycetota; class Actinomycetes; order Mycobacteriales; family Micromonosporaceae; genus Micromonospora. Next base: position 19,030 of record NZ_LWLS01000121.1, on the reverse strand, counting down.
GCCCCAGTTCGAGATCCTGACCGGCAACCGCCCGCTGGTCTGGAAGTACCGGGGCCAGGTCGCTCCCTACCATCACACGATCAGCAGCGAGCTGGAGGTCACCGAGTACGGCGAGGACGCCGACGGCCGGTACGCCCTGGCCAAGGCGTGGCTGTGGGTCGACGGCAAGCGCATCTACCGCAGCGTGGACATCGGGGTCAGGGTGCGTGACGCGGCCCCGGCACCGGACGAGGAAACGCTCGACGCGGCCGGCTGGCTGGCCGACCACAGGCCTACATGGACGGTCCCGGTCCTGCCGATGATGTCGGCCGTGGACCGGCTGGTCGGGGCGGCTGGTCGGCCTGGCCCGGTCGCCCTGACCGGCGTCGAGCTTCGTCTCTGGATCCCGGTGATCTCGCCGACCCGGCTCACCACGCGGCGGTCCGGCGACGACGTACGGCTGCTCGTCTGGCGAGAGGCACGGACCGCCGCGCTGTCCCGCTTTGAACCCTTCGCGGCCGCGACCGTGGCGACGCCCGGCCCGCGCCCCCAGCCGTTCCCCCCACTGTCCGCCGCAGACAGCGTCGATGATGTGTACGGCTCAGGCGCGCTCTTTCACGGCCCGGCGTTCCACTACGTGACCGAGGTGCGCCGTGGCCCTCAGGGCGCCTCCGGCACGCTTGACGCGAACCGCGGCGCGGTTCCCTACGGCCGCGCCGGGCAGGGGCTGCTCGATGCCGCCACCCACGTGATCCCGCACGACCGGTTCCAGGAGTGGGCGCCCGACACGCCGTCCGGGATGGTCGCCTACCCGCACCGCATCACGCGGTTTGAGCTGTTCGAGGCGCTGCCGCGCGACGGTGAGGTACAGGTGGAGGCCCGCTTCGCCGGCTTCGACGGGGAGGACCGCCGGTACCCGCTCGTCGACCTGCAACTGGTCCGGGACGGGCGGGTCCTCGTCGCGCTGCGGCTCGTCGAGATCCTCATGCCCACCGGAGCATTCGGTGCGGCCGGTCCCCGGACACGGCGGGACTTCCTGCGCGACCACCGGTACGCCAGCGGCATCGGGCTTTCCCGCACCGAGCACGTCACCCGGCTGTCGTATGGCGACGTAGCCCAGTGCGACTGGCTCGGCGGCACCGTCGCGCACGCGTACGGGCTGCCGCCGACGGCCCGAGGGGTGGACCACCTCGCGGTGATCGCGGTCAAGGACCACATCGCGCGCCAGCTCGGCAGCCACCCGACCACGGTAGAGGTCAGCGCCGATCTCACCCGGGCGCACCACGCGGGCCGCGAGTACCACGTCCACGTCGAACAGGCCGCCGATCACGTCACGGTGACCGACGCCAGTACCGGGAGGCCGTCATGACCGAATCGATCCTGTCGTCGTTCCGCAGGCTGCGCGAGACCACGCCGCAGCGGAGGATCTTTACCTACGTCGATGACATCGGCGACGACCAGGACGTCCTCACCGTCGAGCAGCTGGGCCAGGCCGCCGACCGGGTTGTCGCCGCGCTGCGGGCATGGGGCTTCGCGCCCGGCGACCGGGCGATCCTCGTGTACCCGCCGTCGCTGGACTTCATCGAGGCGTTCCTCGGCTGCCTCGCGGCCGGCGTGATACCGGTCCCGGTCTACCCGCCAAACCCGTTCAAGCTCAAGAAGGACCTCGCCGGGTTCGCCAGCATCACGGCCGACGCGGGCGCCCGCGGTGCGCTGACCACCACCGGGTACGACCGGTCCCGCTCGGTCGGCGCGGTGACGACCCTCATCAGCAAGGACACGCCTCGCTGGCCGGCCCTGCCGTGGCACCGCACCGACCGGTTGCGCGACCCGGCCGGGCCGGTCGTGTGGCACGAGCCGGCCCGCCTGGACCAGCCGGCGTTCCTGCAGTACACGTCCGGCTCCACGGCGACGCCGAGGGGTGTGATCATCAGCCACGGCAACCTCGCCCACGAGCTCGCTGCCAACGCGACCGATCTCGGGCTGGGTCCGCACGTGCGCGGCGTCTTCTGGGTACCGCAGTACCACGACCTTGGCCTCATCAGCGTGATCCTGTCGACGATCGCCGGCAACGCGCAGACCACGCTGATGTCCCCGCTGACCTTCCTGCAGAACCCGGCCGTGTGGTTCGACGTGATGGCGCGGGTGCGGGCGACCCACACGGCCGCGCCCAACTTCGCGTACGAGCTGGCCGTGCGCAGGACCACACCGGAACAGCGCGCCCGCTGGGACCTGCGCTCGCTGCGCACGGTCATGTCCGCGGCGGAGCCGATCCGTCAGTCCACGATGGACAGCTTTTTCGCGGCGTTCGCTGGTACCGGCCTGACCCGCGACGCGTTCTTCCCCGCGTACGGCCTCGCCGAGCACACGGTGTCGGTGTCGATGGGCGGCAGTTCCGTGCTGCGCCTGGACACGGCAGCCCTGGAGAGCGGCCGGGTGGTCGAGTCCTCGGACGGGGTCAGCATCTTCGGTTGTGGGCGGGTCACCAAGCCCGCCGCGGTGGTCCGCATCGTCGACCCGGCATCCCGTATCCCGTGCGAGCCGGGCGAGGTCGGGGAGGTCTGGGTCGACTCCCCCACCAAGGGCCTGGGCTACTGGGGCATGGCCGAGCAAAGCTACGAAACGTTCCAGGCGCGCCTGGCCGGCGGGTACGACGACGGCCGTGGCTACCTGCGCACCGGCGACCTCGGCTTCTTCCACGACAGCGAGCTGTTCATCACCGGCCGCTCCAAGGACATGATCATCGTGCGCGGCCGCAACCTGTACCCGGTCGACATCGAGGACAGCGTCCGCGACTGCCACCCGCTGATCCGGCCGGGCGGCGTCGCCGCGTTCGGCGCCGACATCGAGGGCAGCGAACAGCTCGTGCTGTTCGTCGAGGCGCGCCGCGACCGGCCCAGCGCGGCCGAGGCCGACGAGATCGTCCAGGCGGTACGGCGCAGGGTGTACGCGGAGTTCCAGCTCGGCTGCCACGCCGTCGTCCTCGGCCGGGCTGGAACCGTACGCAAGACCACCAGCGGCAAGGTCCGCCGCCTCGCGTGCAGGCAGGCGTATCTCAGCGGCGAGGTCGCCGGCGCCCCGACCACCATCCGAGTCGCCCGATCGGCAAGTCCGCTGGAGGTACCGTGACCGAGCTGTACGCCACGACGGCCACCGCTCACGGCGGCCGGGACGGGCGGGTGGAAAGCGGCGACGGCCTGCTCGACATCGCCGTCGCAACGCCGGCCGAGGTCGGTGGCCCCGGCGGTGCGACCAACCCCGAGCAGCTGTTCGCTGCCGGGTACGCGGCCTGCTTCCACAGCGCGCTCACCATCGTGGCGCGCCGGGCACGCCAGGACGTCAGCGGTTCGCGCGTCACCGCCCGCGTCACACTGTCCAAGGTCGACGACGGTTACGGGCTGGCCGTCCACCTGACGGTGACCGTGCCCGGGCTGGCCGAGGACGTCGCCTGCGACCTCGTGGCCCGCGCCGATCGGGTCTGCCCGTACTCCAACGCCACACGCGGGAACATCACGGTTACGCACCAGGTCGTCGCCGCGGTGCCGTACTCGGCAAGGAGAACGAGAACAGTCGCGATCGTCGGGGCCGGGCCGGCCGGACTGAGCCTCGCCCGCGAGCTGGAACGCGCCGGGCACCGCGCGATCGTCCTGGAGTCCGCGCCCGAGGTCGGCGGCAAATGCGAGTCCATCGAGATCGACGGGCACGCGTACGACCTCGGCGGCCACGTCTGCACGACCCGGTACGACAACGTCGCCCGCATCGCCCAAGAGCTCGGCCTCGCGACCGAGGACACCACACCCCACCGGGTATACGGCATTACGACCGGCCGGGCGGCCCCACAGAGTGCGGCGTTCTTCCGGCGCGACACCTTCGGCCGTTACACGGACCTACGCGCACAGCGGTTCCCGCGCATCGCCGAGGCCGGCCTTGCGCACTCCGCGAAGGCGCTCGCCAAGCCGGTTTCCCAATGGCTCGCCGAGCACGACCTGCAGCCGCTGGCCGAGTCGCTGGGCACCGGCTACACCGCCGCCGGGTACGGGCATCTGGCCGGCGACCTGCCGGCGCTGTACTTCGTCAAGTACGCGGAGATGACCGGCCTACTGTCGGCAAGGCCCGAACTGCTCGGCCACCCGGGCAGCTTCACCATCGTCGGCGGCGTCCAGAGCCTGTGGGAAAAGGTCGCCATCGGCCTGTCCGACGTGCGCTGCGGGGTACGCATCACCGGCATCGAACGCGACCCGGACGCCGACGCCGGCGGGGTACGCATCCTGACCAGCTCCGGCGAAGTGATCGCCGACGACCTCGTGCTGACCGTACCCGTCGACCAGCTGCTGCCGGTGCTCGACGCCACCCGCGAGGAGCGCGACCTCGCCGGCCGGATCCGCGTCATGGACTACTACACGACGTTGGTCTCGGCGACCGGCCTGCCCGAGTCCGCGTTCTACCTCATCGACGAAACCACCCGGCCGGACGCCGGACGCGGGACCATGGTCTCCTTCCACCACCGATACCCCGGCAGCGACGTCTACGCCTGCTACTCCTACGGAGCCGACGGCATGACGCCCGAGGACGTCGCCGATCGCCTGCAGCAAGACATCAAGCGAATGGGCGGCCGGCTGCACAAGGTACACACCCAGCGACGCTGGCGCTTTCTGCCGTACTTCGGCAGCGACGACCTAGCCGCCGGCGTGTACGACCGCATGGAGCGCCTGCAGGGCGAGAACCACACCTACCACGCCGGCAGCCTCCCCTCCTACGAGCTCATCGAGTGCGCGGTGGCGTACAGCCGCGACCTGGTCCGCCGCTTCTTCCCCGGCGGCCCGCCGAACGAGGAACCCCACACCCCGGCGGCAACAGCGCAGCCGGCACCCCGGCCGTCCGGACCGGCCATCCGGGACTGGCTGGTCGAGCACATCGCGGCCGAGCTGCGCCTACCCGCGCACGCGGTGGACCCAGCGGTGCGCCTGGACACCTTCGCGCTGGAGTCCATCTCGGTCGCCGCGCTGCAGGCCGGCCTGTCCGACTGGCTCGGCTTCCGCGTCCCGCACACCGTCTTCCTGGAGCACCCCACGATCGACGCGGTCGCGCAGTCCCTGGCGCCGAGCGGGACCGAGGCCGCGGTCGTCGATGCCCGGCACCCGTCCACGCTTCTGCTCGGCCTGACCTCGGCCCGACCGTTCTTCTGCGTCGGCGGCGCGCTCGGCGCCGCGTACTACCTGCTCCCGCTGGCCCGCGACGCCGGCGCGGCACGGCCGTTCTACGGGCTGCGCGCCCCCGGGTACGACGGGACCGAGGAGCCACTGCGAACGGTTGAGGACCTCGCCGCCCGGTACATCGAGTCGATCCGGGTCGTCCAGCCCTACGGCCCCTACCTGCTCGGCGGCCACTCGTTCGGCGGCGCCGTCGCGTACGAGATGGGTCGCCAGCTGCGGGCGGCCGGGGAGGACGTCACCCGCGTCGTCCTGCTCGACGCCTACGTCCCTGTACCCGGCCAGCCCCTGCCCCCGGTCGATGAGGCCGCGGCCATCGAGGAGCTGCTGGCCATGAACCGGCTCGCCTTCGCCTCCGGCGGCCCGGCCGGCGTGGAGATCGACGCGACCCTCGCGATCGCCGAGCAGAAGGAGCGGCTCGGCCGGTTCCTTGGTGCCAACGGTTCGTTGCCGGTCGAGGAGCACATCGGCAACATGCTGCGGGTGTACCAGGCCAACTTGGAGGCCAACGTCCGCTACCAGCCCCGGCCGTCGGACCTGTCCGTCACGCTCCTCAAGGCCACCGGTGGCTTCCCGCCGGTCATGAAGCCGCACCGCAACACCGCCCTGCGGCTGGACAGGCCGGCCAACGGATGGGAGGACGTCGAGCTCGGCGCGCTCGAGGTGATCGAGATCCCCGGCGACCACTTCACAATGTTCGTCGAACAAGGTGGCGAGCCGCTTGGCGACGCGGTGTACCGCTGCCTCGCCGAAGAGCACCGGCGCGGCGGGAACACGCTGACCAGCGCAGGCCCCGCCGAGACCACCATCGCGTTCAACCCGCTCGATCCCGCGTTCCTCGCCGACCCGTACCCCTTCTACCGCGCCCTGCGCGAGACGGCGCCGATCCACTACGAGGACACCCTCGGCGGCTGGGTATTCACCCGGTACGACGACGTGTCGGCCCTGCTGCGCAACCACGCCGTCATCCGCCCGCCGGTCACCGACTACCTGTTCGCCTCTGTACCTCAGGCCGACCGGGACGAGATGGCCGAGTTCGAGCGGCAACTTGGCACAGCGTTGCCGTTCGCCAACCCGCCGCACCACACCCGGCTGCGGAAGCTGGTCAGCAATGCATTCACACCACGAGCGGTCGAGACGATGCGACCGCGGATCAAGCAGCTCACCGACGGCCTGCTCGACCGGATCGAGGCCACCGGCGGCGGCGACCTCATCGCCGAGGTCGCCTACCCACTGCCGTCGACGGTCATCATGCAGTTCATAGGGGTACCGGCGGCAGACCACCCACGCCTGACGTTCCTCGCCACCGAGATGATGGCTCTGCTCGGTGCCCAGTACGCCGCCGACGCACCCGCGATCGCCCGCCGCGCCCACCGGGCGATGACCGAGTTCAGCGCATACATGACCGACCTGATCGCCCGGCGGCGCCGCGAGCCGCGCGCAGACCTGCTGTCCACGCTCATCGACGCGACCGGCCCCGACGGTACCCTCACCGAGGAGGAACTGGTCCTCAACTGTATGGCCATGCTAAACGCGGGCCTGGAGACCACCGCCAACTACCTCGGCAACGGCACCCTCGCGCTGCTGCGCCACCCTGAGCAGATGCGGTTGCTACGGCAGAACCCGGCGCTGGCCGAGCACGCCGCCGAGGAGTTGCTGCGCTTCGACGGCCCGGCGCCGATCATGACTCCGCAGCTGGCTGGCGAGGACGTGGTCATCGGCGGCCAGCAGATCCGCAAGGGCCAGCTGCTGTACCCGGTCGTCGGCGCGGCCAACCGCGACCCGGCCCGCTTCGGTGACCCGGAGCGGCTCGACCTGACCCGCACCCCCAACGGCCAGCTCGGGTTCGGCTTCGGCATCCACTACTGCGTCGGCGCGGCGCTGGCGAAGATCGAGGGGCAGACGTACTTTTCCACCCTCGTCAGCCGCTTCCCGCGCCTACGCGTGGACCCGGACCGGGAGGCACCGAGGTTCCGCGACGACCCACTGCTGCGCGGCCTGCGCACGCTGCACGTTCTCGTTGATTGACCGGTGGGTCGGCCCACGAGAGCGGCCGAGATTCGTGCCTGCTGCGTCGGGAGGACACCCCCCAAACATCAAATCGGTGGATTCAGGTCAAGCAGTTGATCTATGGCGGCTGGGGCGGTGCAGCGGGACCGGACCACCCGAACGGCTTGCGGCGTGAACACGCCTCAGCCACGGGAATCTCCCGCCCTTCAGGCGTGGGAAGGAAGTCAGGAGACGGGACCCTGCCATTGACCCTGCTTCTCCCGCAGACAGGCATCTATGGTGGGCCACGCGAACAACCCGCTCCGACCATCACGCATCACGACATACGCGATGACGACGAGACCGTTCCGCCGACCTACCGGTACGCGGGACGAGTGGACATCCTCCGACAACCGCCGCCGGAATGATCATCCCGTTGTGGCGAGAGGTGGCCGTGTAGCCAGGCGATTCAACCCTGAGGGCCCGCGGCTTCAGGCAAGCGGGGAGGCGGGTGCCCGCGCTGCGGCGGCAAGCGGCACGATGTCAGCCATGACTGTGCCAGCCCGTCCGCCGCTTGCCGTACTTGACGCGGTGCTGGAGCGGTTGACATATGTCAACGAGGAGACCGGGTACACCGTTGCTCGCGTGGCCACCGACCGTGGCACGGACTTGCTGACCGTGGTGGGGGCGCTGCTCGGCGCGCAGCCGGGTGAGACGCTGCGGCTGCAGGGGCGGTGGTCGTCGCACCCGAAGTACGGTCGGCAGTTCGAGGTCGACTCCTACTCCACGGTGCTGCCTGCCACGATTCAGGGCATCCAGCGCTATCTCGGCTCGGGCCTCGTGAAGGGTATCGGCCCGGTGTTCGCCGAGCGGATCGTCGCCCATTTCGGCCTGGATACCCTGCGAATCATCGAGGAGGAACCCGCCCGCCTGGTGGAGGTGCCGGGGTTGGGGCCGAAACGCACGGCGAAGATCACCGCCGCGTGGGAGGAGCAGAAGGCCATCAAGGAGGTGATGGTCTTCCTGCAAGGTGTGGGCGTCTCCACGTCCTTGGCGGTGCGGATCTACAAGCAGTACGGCGACGCCTCCACCGACGTGGTCACCAAGGAGCCGTATCGGCTGGCCGCGGACGTGTGGGGCATCGGCTTCAAGACCGCCGACACCATCGCGCAAGCGGTAGGGATCCCCCACGACAGCCCGCAGCGGGTCATGGCCGGCCTGCAATACACGCTGTCCGAGGCCACCGATGACGGGCACTGCTACCTACCCGCTCCCGAGTTGGTCGCCGACGCGACGAAGATCCTCGAGGTGCCCGCCGACCTGGTCACCCGCTGCCTCGACGACCTTGTCGCCGACGAGGGAGTCGTCCGCGAAACGCTGCCCGCCGGGGATGGGGAGGCAGTGCAGGCGGTGTACCTGGTGCCGTTCCACCGCGCCGAGCAGTCCCTCGCCAGTTCCCTACACCGTCTGCTGAGCACCCCGGCCGACCGGCTGCCTCACTTCACGAACGTCGACTGGGGCAAGGCTCTCGCATGGTTGAAGGCACGCACCGGCAACGACCTCGCTGCCGAACAGGAGCAGGCGGTCCGTCTCGCCCTGACTGCGAAGGTGGCGGTGCTGACCGGCGGGCCGGGCTGCGGCAAGAGCTTCACCGTCCGCTCGATCGTCGAACTCGCCGCCGCCAAGAAAGCCAAGGTCACCCTCGTTGCGCCGACCGGCCGCGCCGCGAAACGCCTGTCCGAGCTCACCGGCCACCCCGCCGCCACCGTGCACCGCCTGCTGCAGCTACGCCCCGGGGGCGATCCCTCCTACGACCGGGACAACCCCCTCGACGTCGACCTGCTCGTCGTCGACGAGGCCTCCATGCTCGACCTGATCCTCGCCAACAAACTCGTCAAAGCCATCCCACCCGGCGCGCATCTGCTGCTCGTCGGCGACGTCGACCAGCTCCCCTCCGTCGGCGCCGGGGAAGTCCTGCGCGACCTGCTCGCCGCCCCTGCCATCCCCCGGGTGCGGCTGACGCAGATCTTCCGCCAAGCCGCCCAGTCCGGTGTCGTGACCAACGCCCACCGCATCAACGCCGGCCGCCCACCCGTGGTTCAGGGCCTGCCGGACTTCTTCCTGTTCGCCTGCGACGACACCGACGCCACCGCCGCCCTCACCGTCGACGTCGCATGCACCCGCATCCCCGCCAAATTCCGGCTTGACCCGCGCCGCGACGTGCAGGTCCTCACCCCCATGCACCGCGGCCCCGCCGGCGCCGGCACCCTCAACACGCTGCTGCAACAGCACCTCACCCCGCACCGTGAGGGGCAACCGGAACGGCGGATGGGCGGGCGGGTGTTCCGCGTCGGCGACAAGGTCACCCAGATCCGCAACAACTACGACAAAGGCCAAGCGGGCGTCTTCAACGGCACCCTCGGCATCGTCACCGCCCTCTCCACCGAGGAGCAGACCCTGACCGTGCGTACCGACGAGGACGAGAGCATCGACTACGACTTCGACGAACTCGACGAACTCGCCCACGCCTACGCCATGACCATCCACCGCTCCCAAGGCTCCGAATACCCCGCCGTCGTCATCCCCCTCACCACTAGCGCCTGGATGATGCTCCAACGCAACCTGCTCTACACCGCCATCACCCGCGCCAAACAACTCGTTGTCCTCGTCGGCTCCCGCCGAGCCCTCAACGCCGCCGTCCGCACCGTCAGCGCCGGACGCCGCCACACCGCCCTCAACTACCGACTCACCTGAACTGCGCGTTGGACGGGCAACAGTGCCACAGCCCACCGCCTGTCGTGATCCTCCCCGCGTGGATGCTGCGGCGGACCACCGATTGGGCCTGTCTAGTTGGCGACCGGAGGCGCCTTGACGCGCGCATGCGGGTCGACGTGTCGCCTGGTGCGACTGCTCCCAGGCGACTAGGCTCAGCGATCGCACGTTTGTGCTATTCGGGAGAGTGATGTGCGGCCCGTTGAGCCTCTGAACCTGGGGTGGATCTTCCGTCCGGAGCGTGCCGACGACGTCGGGGAGCATGCCGGCAAGCAGGTTCGCTTCGTTGCCAGGACGACCGACGAGAGTGGCCAGGTTGAGCTGGTCTTGACTGACGGGACACGCGTGCGGGCGTACCGCCACGAGGTCGTTCCCGGGTAGCGCTACGCCAACCGAATCTGCTGCTAGCGCCCTTGATCACCTGACTGCCGACCCGTTAAGCGCCGACCCAGACGTAAGCCCACGGCGGGCCACCCCCGCCGATCGACTCCAGCTCGTACACGCCGTTCACATCCGTGTCGAGCAACTCGCCGCCGTACTCGATCCACAACCAGGTCTGATCGATCTGCGCAGGGGGCACGCCGTCCTCGTCGACCGGCACCAGGACGGAGCGGCCGTCCACCGGCCCGCCAACGCACGGTACGTCGACCTTCGCCCACATGTTTTGATCATCGGCCGAGACCCGGCGGCGCCGGGCGTGTTCCGCCAATTGGCCCGTACCCATGCCCATTGCCGGCTGTCGTCGCGCACGAGAACGCCCGTGTCGCCGAACCGACCTGCGTGACGCTTCCCCCATCCCGGGGGCTGCACTCCGGCGTCGATAAAGATCGACTAGCCTTGCCTGTGTGACGGCCGTACGCGAGAGTCATCGGAGGTCGGGCGGGACCTGTCGTTGGGAGAGGACCAGCTCGCGCCGCTCTCGGTCGATTTCGGCTGCGCTGGGGCAAGGATTTGTAGTTCAGGCTGCGCCAGCGCTGTGCCGCTGCTTGCCAGTGGGCCGACGCGGCCGGACAATTCGCTGTCCGGCCGTAGTCCGCTGCAGGACGATCCACAGGCCGGTGGACAGGGTTCGCCGGGCTTCGCACCTGGCCGAGGGGGGATACAGTGCCTCGCCATCCGGACACTTTGATCAGGCCGAATGTGGCGCTTGCCCGTGCTCGTCAGGGTCTGCCATCACCAAGGCGTCCGCGTCAGTGCATGTCCCGCAGCGAGTTGGCCGACGCCGTTAACGCCACTCTTGATCGGCTCTATCCCGGCCAGGATCTCACCGCCCACTACGTCGACTTCCGATGGATCGGCAAGCTGGAGCGCGGTGAACACCGCTGGCCCAGCGAGGCGCGCCGCGCCGCCCTCCGCAAAGTCTTGGGCGCTTCGAACGACACCGATCTCGACCTCTACAGTCCGCGACGTACCGCAACCTATGAGGCTACCCACGGCAGCGCCGTGCAGCCATCGCCGGGCAGCTGGGACGAGACGATCTACCAGCTGCGAGGACAGTGGCATCTGCTTGTTCAGAATGACAAACTAGTCGGCCCGGAATACGCGCTAATCGGCGTGACGAGGCAGTTGATGCTGCTCGAGCAGCTCCTCAGCGACGTACCCAACGCGTTCCGGCCCGCCCTCGTTCGCCTCGCCGCGCAGTACGCCGAGTCCGCAGCGTGGTTGAACCAGTCGCTCAACGAGCATGCCGCAGGCCAGCACTGGACCGAAAAGGCACTCGCCTGGGCGAACCAGATCACGGATCCAACCATGACGGCATGGGCGGCATATCGCTACAGCCAGCACTGGCTAATCGTCGGGAATCCTCGCCGTGCTGTTGAACAGGCCGAAGCCGCAATGGTCCACGACCGGCGATTGCCGGGACCGATGCGAGCCGCTCTTCGCGTCCAGCACGCACACGCGCTTGCTGCTGATGGTGAACACCGTCAGCCCATGCATCTGCTCGACGACGCGCATCGCTGGGCGGCAGACCGCCACCCGGGCAAGCCGGAAGGCGAGCACGGCTCATACTGCACGAGTGGCTATATCGAGGTCTATCGAGGGACTTGCCTCCAGCTTGCGCAGCGACCAAACGAGGCCATCACCGTCCTCGAAGAGGCACTGCCCTCGATCCCGCGGCTGCATCGCCAAGACTTCACCTCAGCACTCGTCAGCAAAGCCGCAGCGCACCTGGCGGCCAGCCAACCCGATCTGGCTGCCACCACCGCACGCGCGGCGCTACCGATTGCTCGCCGAGCAGGGTCGCGGCGAATCCTGCAGCAGCTCGCACAAGTAGGCGCAGCAGTCGGCGGGCACCGCCAGCTCGCTGACGTTCGCGCGTTCCTCGACGATCTTACGGAGACCACCTGATGGCATCGGCAGTCGAACTCGCCGCGATGCGACAAGCCATCACGCTGTCGTCTCTCGGGCTGGGAACCACAAGCCCTAATCCGCCCGTCGGATGTGTCATCCTCGACCGCCACGGAACGGTTGTGGGCGCGGGCTTCCACCGGCGAAAGGGAGAGGCGCACGCAGAGGTGCACGCCCTTGCAGCGGCTGGCACCGCAGCACGCGGCGGCACCGCCGTCGTCACGCTCGAACCGTGCAATCACGTCGGCGTCACGCCTGCCTGCCGCCAGGAATTGATCGACGCTGGCATCGCCCGGGTCGTCATCAGCGTCATCGACCCGACCTCGCGGGGTGACGGGGGCGCCGCAATGCTCGCCGCCGCCGGCATCGAGGTCGAGACCGATGTCCTCCACGACGAGGCGCTTGCTGTCCTCGGACCTTGGCTCACTGCAACCCTGCGACGCAGACCACACCTCACATGGGCGTACGCCTCGAACAGCGACGGCGACCAGGGATTGGACGAACAACTCCTGGTCGACCTGCGTTACAGGGCAGATCTCGTGGTCGCGAACGAGATAGACGAGGAGGGTCTCCTCGGCGGCCACGCCGCCGAGCATTTCTCGCTACCAGGCCAGGCCGATGCCGATACCGGTCTGCTGCACTGGCTTACCGCCACCTACGCAGCAGGCACCCGAAGCGTCCTACTCGTAGGGTCCGGCCACGCAGAGGCGCTTCATGGCGACCTCACTATCGTTGATGAAATCGTGGTCGCCATGCGAAGAACAGATCCTCCGAGAGCGCTCGCGGCCGTTCCCCCGCACGTTGTACCAGCCGGGTTCAGGCTCGTTGACGTGTCAGCCAGGAGCGGCTTTCTGGCGAGCCGCTTCCGGCAACCCGTTCGAGGGCAGGCATAGGTCCACAAAACGCCACGACACGCCCCGTCGGGTTATCGATACGGCGACTACGAGCAACCGTTGTCAACTGACCGAGCGGGCGTCCCCTGGCCGACGGCATCTGGTTGGGTTACGACGGCCGCCAGCATGGCGGTCCGGAAGATGCGGGTGCGGGTATGCGTCGGCCTGCCCCAGCCAAACGACCGAGCCGCCTCACGTTGACAACGCGTGCACCAGCCGACCGTCCATCCGTCTGTCGCGGCAGCTTGCGATCGCGTCATGTCGCTTGCGCCGAGTCCTGATCGGCGGGCGTCACTGGCAGCCTCTTACCGGCCCATATTCGATCGGTCGCACGACTGCTTCCCGGGTCATATAGTGCGCCGCGGATTGCTCGAGGGGCCGGTCGACGGCAAATCGGACCACAGGTAGGACTGCAAGGTCGGACCGTAGGTCGGCATTCCTTTGCGCGCCTATTCCGGTGATCGTTAATTGGCATCGGTCGCTGCGCGGCGACCAGCAGGACGCCATGGCAACCCCTGCAAGCAGAAACGCAGGGTTTCGGTCCGGTGTGGCGATGGAGCGCCCGCGACTGACCTCGACTCCCGACTAGCGCCCGGTTCGCCGTGACCCCTATGAGGAAGGCTCGCACGATGTATGACCAGTATGAGCTGGCCCGCTACGGCTACCGACAGGAGTTGAGCAGGCAGCTCCGATTGCGGGACCTGTTGGCCTATGGGTTGGTGTACATGGTGCCGATTGCGCCGATGGCGATCTTCGGCAGCGTGTACGCCGGCTCCGGCGGAATGGTGGCCCTGGCGTACGCGATCGGTGTGGTGGCCGTGGTCTTCACGGCGTTCTCCTACGCGCAGATGGTGAAGGCGTTCCCCATGTCCGGCAGCGTCTACAACTACGCCGGTCGCGGCATCAGCCCGCCAGTCGGTTTCCTCGCTGGCTGGGTGATCCTGCTCGACTACGTCCTGGTACCCGGTCTGCTGTATCTAGTGGCGTCGGTGGCGATGCACGCCACGGTGCCTTCGGTGCCGGTCTGGTTGTGGCTGCTGGGCTTCGTTGCCGTCAACACGGTCGTCAACTCGGTGGGGATCCGTATGACCGCGGTGGTCACCCGAATCATGCTGGTCAGCGAGCTGATCGTCCTGGCGATCTTCATCGCCGTCGCCGCATGGGCGGTCGCTTCCGGGAAGGGCCGCTTCAGTTGGGAGGCGTTCTACAACCCGGACACGTTCACCTGGTCGGTCGTCGCGGGCGCGGTGTCGATCGCGGTGCTGTCCTTCCTCGGGTTCGACGGCATCAGCATGCTGGCCGAGGAGGCCAAGGGTGGTTCCCGGCAGATCGGCCGCGCCATGGCCGCCGTCCTCGGGCTGGCGGGGGTGCTGTTCATCGCGCAGACGTGGCTCGCGGCGATGCTCGTCCCCGACCCCGGCGCGCTGCTGACCGACGGGGACCCGAGCGGGACCGCCTTCTACGACGCAGCGCAGGCCGCGGGCGGGGGTTGGTTGGCGACGGTGTGTGCGGTGGCGACGGCGGTGGCGTGGGGGTTGCCGAACTCGATGGTCGCCCAGGTCGCCACTTCCCGGTTGCTGTATGCGATGGCGCGGGACCGGCAGCTGCCCGCGTTTCTGGCGAAGGTGTCGATCCGCCGAAACGTGCCGATCAACGCCACCCTGCTTACCGGCGTCGTGTCCCTCGCCCTCGGCCTGTACATGGCCACCCGCTCTGATGGGATCGCCTTGTTGTCGTCGCTGATCAACTTCGGGGCGATGGTCGCGTTCCTCGTCCTGCACGTCTCCGTGGTGGTGCACCACCTCATCCGCCAGCGCAGCGGGAACTGGTGGGCGCATCTGGTGATGCCGGCGGTCGGGTTCGTGATCCTCGCCTACGTGGTGGTCAACGCCAACATCGCCGCCCAACGCCTCGGCCTGGCCTGGCTCGCCCTCGGCGTCCTGGTCCTTGCCGGCCTGTACCTGTCGGGTCGCCGGCCGGCGCTGTCCGGGCTGGCACCCGCGCAGCCGCAGCAGCGTGACTTCGAGCGGGTGTGGTGACCATGGACAAGATCACCTACCGTCCGGCTCGGGACGAGCTGGCCTACACCTTCGGCGGGCGGATGCCGGTCGCGCACCTTCGCTCCGGGGATGTGCTCGAGGTGGTTACGGAGGACTGCTTCGGCGGGCTCGTGCGGGGGCCGGCGGATCTGCCGTCGCAGGTGTGCCACATGCCCTACCTCAACCCCGTGTCCGGGCCGTTCTTCGTCGAAGATGCCGAGCCCGGCGACACCCTCGCCATCCACCTCGCCGCCATCACCCCGGCCCGAGACTGGGGTGTGTCGTCCACGTTCCCGCACTTCGGCGTGCTCACGTCGACCTCGCACACGGCCACCTTGCAACCGCCGCTTGAAGAGCGGGTGTGGGTGTATGGCATCGACCGGCAGGCAGGGATCGTGCGGTTCCGGGCCACGGAAACCGACCACACGGTGGATCTGCCCCTGGAGACGATGATCGGCACGATCGGGGTCGCCCCCGGCGGGTTCGAAGCCCGTTCCACCATCGTCCCGGACAGCCACGGCGGGAACCTCGACACCCCGGAACTCCGAGCCGGGACCACCCTCTACCTCGGGGTGAACATGCACGGGGCGATGCTCGCCCTCGGCGACGGCCACGCCCGCCAAGGCGAGGGTGAGGCATGCGGCGTCGGTGTCGAGATCGCCACCACCACAACCCTCGCCATCGACGTCATCAAGGGCGTGCCGACCGTGTGGCCGCGCCTGGAAACCGACACCTCGATCATGTCGATCGGCTGCGCCCGTCCACTCGAGGACGCCTACCGGATCGCCCATCACGACATGGTGGGCTGGGTGGAGTCCCTGACCGGGCTGGAGATGCTCGACGCCTACCAGCTCGTCTCTCAGGCGGGTCGGGCGCCGATCGGCAACGTGTGCGACCCGAACTACACGGTCCTCGCCGCGGTCGACAAGGCGCTGCTCCCCTCCCCTACCGCCGCGTACGACGGGGCACACGGCCGGCTTCGTCAACTCGCTGCCGGGCTCGGGTAGGAGCGGGCTGATGACGATCCCCCCTTTGCCGCTGCGCGACGAGCTGTTCCTGCTCGGCCACAACGACGACACCGGCCAGCCGCACATCCACCGGCAAGCACTGGCGCTCGGGCTCGCTGGCGCAGTCCTGATCGACCTGTTCCTCGCCGGCCGGATCGTCCTGGACCTCAACGACGGCCGCCCGGCCGGCGAGCGGTGGCTGCGCCTGCGCACCGATCAGCCGGTCGGGGACCTGATCGCCGACACCGCCATCGCCGCCATCCGCCACGGCCGCACCGCACCACCGGTGAAGGCGTTCCTGCGCGGCTTCTCCCCCGACCTGTACGAACGCACCCGCGCCGGACTCGTCGCCGCCGGCATCCTCCGCCACGGCACACGTCGTCGGCTCGGCGGCCTCGCCCGCACCGACACCTACCTCGCCACCGACACCAAATGGGCCGTCGTCGCCCGCGCCCGCCTGCGATATGTCGCGCAAGGCCGCGAGCAACCCGACAACCACACCGCCGCCCTCGCCGGCCTCGTCGCCACCCTCGGCCTGACCACCCACCTCTACCTCGACGACGACACCGCCACCCTCACCACACGCCTGAAGTCGATCGCCGAGCAGCACCACCGGTCGGTGCGGGACATCACCGCCACCGTCGACGCCGCGGTCGGTGACCTCGCCACCGCGACCTACCGCTGAACGAATCCCCAGGTGCACCAAATCCGATGGAGGCTCCGTTGCGTATCCGCGCCGCTCGCTGGACGGACAAGGACCTGGTCGCCGCTCTGATCGCCGACGCCCTGCACCCCAGCCCGCTCGCCGCGTGGCTGGTGCCCGACCCGCAGCAGCGGCGCCAGGTGCTAACCAGCGTCGTCGGGATCTGGGTGGAACACGCCTTGTTCTTCGGCGACATCTACCTCACCGACGACCACGCCGCCGTCACGGTCGGCTTCCACCGCTACCGGCCCATCCCACCACCAGCCAACTACCGCATCCGCCTCGGCGACGCCGCCGGAGGTCACGCCGACCGGTTCGACCTGCTGAACAGCGTGCTATCCACGAAACAGCCCACCGAGCCTCATTACCACCTCGCGTTCCTCGTCGTCCGCCCCGACGCCCAGAAGGCCGGCCGTGGCACCGCGCTGCTAACCCACCACCGCAGCCGCCTCAACCGCATCGACCTACCCGCCTGGACCACCATCCCCGCGGGCGGGGAACACCTGCTCACCCGCTACGGCTACACACCCCGACCACCCATCACCCTCCCCGACGGCCCGACCCTGCGCCCGATGCGCCGCAACTCCCGCCGCAGCAACGCCGTGCCGATCAACTCCACCCACCTGGTCGACAACCGCTGGCAAGACCTGCACCCGTAGTCGCACAGCGCTCGCCACCGAAACAGGCCGACCGGTCACATCCGCTACCAGCTGAGCCCCGACCTTCCCAACGGAACCCAATCTCATGGCCTTCCCCGGCAGATACCCACCAGAGCTCATCGGCGCCGTCGTGCAGCGCGTCGCCGATGCCCGCACCATCAAGGCATACGGCGCGGTCACCACGATCGCCCGCCAACTGAACCTCAACCCGCGCCTGGTCCAGAAATGGGTCACCCAAGCCACCGCCCCACCCCCGCCCCAGCCGGGCAAGCCGGCCGTTGACTCGTGGGAGACGTACCTACCCGCGGGGCTGCTGCACTGCACGTTCTGCCACCAACCGATGGCGCAGGCCAAGCTGCAGGAATCCGCGCACGGCTACCAGTGCCAGCCGGACTGCCGACCCCGACCCCTCGACGCTGCGGCCATCGCCGACACGATCGGCCGGGCAATCCTGCGGCACACACCGCAGATCGTCCCCACGACCGGCGCGCCGACACCCCCACACCTCGCCGCCACCCACGCCCACCGCGTCCTCGCCCGCATCACCATCGGTACCACCCCCGGCGACATCTCGCTCACCTGGCGCGCCACGCCCCTCCCCGGACCCAGCGTCGACACCGAACGCGCACAAGCTGTCGCCACCGCTCGTCACCTGGCCCACGACGATCCAATGCGCGCCCGACAACTCCTGCACGACAGCCTCACCGGCATCAACCCCGCCACCGCGCCCGCACACCCGCTATACACCGACGCCGCCGCGCTGCTAGCGGAACTCCTACTCCAGCTCGACCGCCCCTCCGACGCCATTGCCTGGGCCACCTACGCCCACCGCAGCACCACCCACCTCAACGGGCCCCGTTACCCACGGACTCTTCACGCCCTCCACCTTCTCGCCATCGCCCATCGACGGGCTGAACATCACCAGCGCGCCTTCCGCCTCTACCGGGAACTGGCCGACCAGCTCACCCGCCTCGAAGGCCCACACGCCCATCGCACCCTCGCCACCCACGCCACCACCGCCCTTGTCCTCCACGACCTCGGACACTGCCAAGCCGCCCGCACCCTCCTCGCCGATACCATCACCACCCACCGCCGCCACCACCCCGACCATCCCGCCACCGCCCGCATGACCCAACACCTGACCCGCATCTGGAACGACTGCGACCCTGCTGAGTAATTGATGTTTATGCAGCCAGGGCCAGGTCCAGGCGGGCGAGGTGGCTGGTTCTGGTGCGGTCGAGGGGTGCGTCGTTGAACCAGGCATCCAGGCGGATGAGGTTGAGCGCGGCGGCGCTGGCCACGTGTTGCAGGTGGGTTTTCGGTAGGCCGCGGTAGCGGGCGTGGCGGGTGTCGGTGACCGCGACGGCTTGCCACCCTGCCTCCATTAACCAGCAGGGTCTAAGTGAGCGTCCGGGAACTTCACCAGTTGC
>NZ_LWLS01000120.1:27550-35051 GCF_001905095.1 Micromonospora sp. CB01531 | reverse complement strand
GCGCCCTGCCGAGTTCCCGGACGCTCACTAAGACTCAGGTGCCGAGGTTACCGTTGAGGTATGGATCATCGAGCGGAGGTGACGGAGTTCCTGCGAACGCGCAGGGACCGGATCACACCAGAGCGAGCAGGCATCATCGGCGGCGAACGCCGCCGGGTGCCTGGGCTGCGCCGCGAAGAGGTGGCCATGCTCACCGGGGTCAGCGTCGAGTACTACGCCCGGATGGAGCGTGGAGACCTCGGCGGTGTGTCTGTCGAGGTCCTGGATGCTCTCGCCCGTGCGCTGAAGCTCGACGAGGCGGAGATCGACCATCTCAACGACCTGGCCCGCGCCGCTGGCCCGCCGCCGCGACGGCGACGGCCCGTCGAGCAAGCGGTGAAGCCGACGTTGCAGCGGTTCTTGGACGCAGTGACCGGCGCGCCGATGTGGGTGCGGGACCGACGCCTGGACTTCGTTGCTGCCAATCCACTCGGCCGGGCGCTGTATGCGCCGATGCTGGACGATCCGGCGAACCAGGGCAACACGGCACGGTTCACGTTCCTCAATCCCGCCTCGCGGGTCTTCTTCCCGGACTGGGAGGAGAACGCCGACGACATGGTGGCGACGCTGCGCACCTACGCCGGGCAGAACCCACTGGATCGGAAGCTCACCGACCTGATCGGGGAACTGGTTACCCGCAGTGACACGTTCCGGTACCGGTGGGCCAAGCACAACGTGCGTCATCACCGGGCGGGGATCAAACGAATCCACCATCCGGTGGTTGGCGATCTGGAACTGTCATACGAGGCGATGGAGTTCCCCGCGAATCCGGACTGGTTCATGTTCGCATTTACCGCGGAGCCGGGCTCGCCGACCGAGGAACGCCTCATGTTGCTGGGCAGTCTTTCTGTCGCCGGACAGACCACCGGAAGCGGCCCCGGGCGTCGCTGACGCCGGTCCGAGGGCATTCGCAGCACCTCCCCACGGTGAGCACGTACTGCCAGTGCCTCCCTTCGGCGTGCAGCCGCCCTTAGCGTGGGGAATATGGATCATCGAGCAGAGGTCGCGCAGTTTCTGCGCAGCCGCCGGGACCGCATCACCCCAGATGATGCGGGCATTGTCGGCGGCGGACGCCGCCGGGTGCCTGGCCTACGCCGCGAAGAGGTCGCCATGCTCACCCGCGTTAGCGTGGAGTACTACGCCCGGATGGAACGCGGCGACCTCTCCGGCGTCTCATCCGAGGTGCTGGACAGCCTTTCCCAGGCGCTCCAGTTGGATGAGGCGGAGACCGCGCATCTGCTCGACCTCGCCCACGCCGCAGGTCCCCGTCCGCCGCGTCGACGCGGACGCCCCGGAGAGCAGACGGTCAGGCCGAGCCTGCGCCGGTTCCTGGACGCGATCACCGGCGCACCGGTATGGATTCGCGACCGCCGGATGAACATCGTTACCGCCAACCCTCTCGGGCGTGCGCTGTACGCGCCGATCATCGACGACCCGGCAAGTAGCGCGAACACGGCTCGGTTCATGTTTCTCAACCCAGAAGCGGAAGAGTTCTTCCCAGAATGGGAGCGTGGCGCGGACGAGATCGCGGGCACGCTGCGCAGCTACGCGGGCCAAAGCCCGCACGACAAGGCATTGACCGATCTGATCGGCGAGCTGGTGACCCGCAGTGACGAGTTCCGCATCCGCTGGGCCAAACACAATGTCCGCTTCCACCGGCTCGGCATCAAACGCATCCACCACCCGCTCGTGGGCGACCTCGAGCTGGACTACGAGGCGTTGGACATGCCCGCGAACCCGGACTGGTTCCTGTTCGCCCACACCGCCGAACCCGGCAGCGCCACCGATAAGAGACTCCAACTGCTGTGCAGCCTCACCGCCCCCGACCCCGCCAGCGGCGAACCGTTCGACGCGCATGGCGACGACTGACGGCAACAAGGGTGTACTGCCAGTTACTCCCTGAACTGCGACGGCGAACCTAACGTGGAACCATGAGCATGAACGTGACTTTGAACAACGGCGTCGTGATGCCCGCGTTGGGCTTCGGCGTCTTCCAGACCCCTCCCGAGCAGACCGTCGCCTCCGTCGTCGAGGCGCTCCGTGTCGGCTACCGGCTGATCGACACCGCCGCCTCGTACTTCAACGAGCGCGAGGTCGGTGAGGGCATTCGCCAGTCCGGCATCGATCGCTCCGAGGTGTTCATCGAGACGAAGCTGTGGATCAGCGACTATGGCTACGACGAGGCCCTGCACTCGTTCGACAAGTCCGCCGGCAAGCTCGGCGTCGAGCAGATCGACCTGCTTCTGCTGCACCAGCCGCTTCCCACCGACTTCGACAAGACGATCGGGGCATACAAGGCGCTGGAGACCCTGCTTGCCGATGGCAGGGTGCGTGCGATCGGCGTGAGCAACTTCATGCCCGACGTGCTGGCGGATCTCCTCGCCCAGACCAGCGTGGTGCCCGCGGTGAACCAGGTCGAGGTGCACCCGTACTTCTCCCAGCCGGACGTGCTGGCCGCGAACGCAGAGCACGGCATCCTGGCCCAGGCGTGGTCGCCGATGGGCGGGATCACCAGCTACCGCGGCGACTCCAGCCGGTCGACGTTCAACGACCCGGTGATCGGGCAGATCGCCCAGGCGCACGGGAAGACGCCCGCGCAGGTGATGCTGCGCTGGCACCTGCAGGAGGGCCGCTCCGCGATCCCGAAGTCGGTCAACCCCGAGCGGATCGCCTCCAACTTCGATGTGTTCGGCTTCGAACTGTCGACGGACGAACTCGCACAGATCGACGGCCTGGACACGGGTGTGCGTGGCGGACCGGAGCCGGCAGCGGTGACACTGGAGGCGTTTCACCGCGACATCCCCGAGGCGTGACCCGCGGGCAGCGCATGCCGCAGATGACCGTGGCGACTAGCGACGCACCAGAGAACGGTGCCGTGTTCCAGTTCACGGCGATCGGCACCGGCTGGCAGATCGACACCGAGCATCCGCTACCTGGCCGGCTGCGAGCTGAGATCACCGCGCTGACAGAGGACTTCGATCGGGTCTGGTCGCGGTTTCGCACCGACTCGCTGGTCACCGAGATCGCGCACGCGCCGGGTGGGGGACGTTTCACGTTCCCAAGCCGTGACACCCTACTGCTGAACCTGTACGACCGGCTCGTGTCCGAGACCGGAGGCGCGGTTGACCCGCTGGTCGGACGAGACCTGGAACTGCTCGGATACGACGCCGACTACACCCTCACCCCCGACCACGCCAGTCTTGCCAATCGCGTCCCGGATTCTTGGTTCCGCGACGTCCGCCGTGAGGCGACCACGATCATCACGGATCACCCGGTGGTGATCGACATCGGCGCGGCCGGGAAGGGCTACCTCGTCGACCTCATCGCCGACACGCTCCGCGACGCCGACGTCGACCGGTTCATCGTGGACGGCAGCGGCGATCTTCGCCACCGCGGCCTCGACCCCGTGGTCGTAGGACTGGAGCATCCCACCCGGCCGGGCCGGGTCATCGGCACCGTCCCGCTACAGGATCGGGCACTGTGCGCGTCGGCCACCACCCGCCGCGCGTGGGGCGAGGGGCTGCATCACGTCCTGGACGGCCGCACGCGGCAGCCGGTCTCCAACGTGATCGCCGCCTGGACCATCGCCGCCGATGCCGCCACCGCTGACGGTCTCGCCACTGCCCTATTCGTCACCGAACCAGAACGTCTGGGCTCGTTCACGTTCTCCTGGGTGCGGATGCTCACCGACGGCCGCGTCCAATGGTCCAACGACTTCGACGGGGAACTGTTCCTCTAGCCCCGCCGCCCGCCGAACCCGCCCACCCGAGAAGGAGACAGAGACATGACCTCCCGGATCGCTACGCGCGCGGTCGCTGCCGCTGCCGCATCCCTCGCCGTCATCGCGCCCGTCGCCGGATGCGCGAGCAGCCCTCCAACGCCCTCGGCGTCACGGCCATCGACCACGCCCGACGCCAACTCAGGCTCGCCGGGCACCAGCACCGAGCCCAGCCGATCCGAATATGCAGACGGCACCTACACGGTCCGCGGGGTCTACGGTGGTGCGCCCTCCTACATGGCGATCACCCTCACCCTCGCCGACGACACGATCACTGACGTGACCGTGGAACCGATGCCAGAGAACAACGACACGTCCCGCGGCTATCAGGAGCGGTTCGCCGCCGCCGTGCCCGACGAGGTGATCGGCAAGCCCATCGCCGACCTGACGGTCGGCAAGCTCGCCGGCGCCAGTGGTTGTGCGGACGGGTTCAACGACGCCCTGACCAAGATTCGTGATCAGGCCAGCGAAGGCCAGTAGCCGCCGGGCAAGGGGTGTACCAGCAGTTCCTCCCGCCTCGCCCGAGCCGGACATAGCGTGGAAGCTGTGGAACAGCGACTTCATCGCGAACCAGACAACGCGCAGACGAACGTCGATTCGGTGCTCGTCGTCGGAGCGTCCGGCAGCATCGGCCGCCTGGCCGTCGCCCAAGCCCTCCACGCCGGATTCACGACCACCGCGCTGATCCGCGACGCGAACCAGGCGTCCCTGTTCCCCGAGGGCACACGAGTCGTCGTCGGCGAACCCACCCAGGCCGACACGCTCGCCGACGCCCTCGACGGAGTGAACGGGATCGTGTTCACCCAGGGCACCTACCGGGACGACGACGCCGAGCAGGTCAACTACCGTCCCGTCCACGCCATCGTGGATGCGCTCACGTCGCCGGCCCGGATCGCCCTGATGACCGCACTCGGGGTCACGAAGCCAACTCCGGGCCACGACTGGAAGCGGCGTGGCGAGCGCCTGGTGCGCGCCAGCGGGCTGCCCTACACGATCGTGCGTCCCGGCTGGTTCGACTACAACGAGCCCGACGAGCACCACCTCGTGATGCTGCAAGGCGACACCCGGTGGGCCGGCAACTCCTCCGATGGCGTGGTCTCCCGACAGCAGATCGCCGAAGTCCTCGTCGCCAGCCTCGCCAACGACAAAGCCGATCACAAGACCTTCGAGCTGGTCGCCGAGAAGGGCGAGGCCCAGCCCGACCTCACCCCGGTCTTCGCCGCCCTCCAACCCGACGACGAGGCCACGCTGGACGGTCCGAAGGATCGGAACAACCTGCCGCCTTCCGCCGAGCCTGAGCGGGTGGTCGGCGAACTCGACGCGCTCCGCGATCGCTTCTGACCCCACACCGTTCGTCCCCGCATGGGGCTGCCGAACAACGACACCCCCCGAGGAAATGAGAACGCGTGACCACGACGCTCAAGCTGTCCGTCCTGATCACCGCCGCCGTCCTGGTCATGACGGCTCTGACCGTCATCAACGTCTGGGAGGCGTCATGAACATGCTGCGCATCGTGGCCTTCTGGGCGGTCGCGGTGGTGTTCCCCCTCCCGTTGATGCTCGCCTACGACGCCATCGCCACCGAGCCGGTGAGCCTCAAACAGTTGGTGCTGTTTGCCCTGATCGCCTACTGCTGGTGGTTGCTGGCGATCCTGCTCAGCGTCCGACCGCGCTGGCTCGACCGGCTCGTGGGTCTGCCCGCGGTCTACCGGTTGCATGGGGTGCTCGGCATCGGGGCGCTCGTGCTCGCCTACATCCACGACCAGAACTCCTACACCAGCAACCAGCTGGCCCACACTCTCGGCGACTGGGGGCTCTACGGGACGATCGCCACCCTGTGTCTCGCAGTGTTCTTCCTCAGCGGCTGGCTGGTCGACCGGTCACGGTGGCTCCTGCGAGCCAGGCGTTTCCTGGAGAAAGTCGTCTTCCGGCATCAACTGTCCATCTGGCTCCATCGGCTCAACCTCGTGGTCGTGCTGCTGATCTGGCTGCACGTCCACGTGCTCGCGAGGATGAACCAGTACCTCGTGTTCATGATGCTCTTCGACCTCTACACGGTGACCGTGCTGAGCATCTACGTCTGGAAGGGTTGGATCGCGCCGGACTCCAATGCGCGAGGCACGGTCATGGGCAACGAAGCCCGCGGTGAATCGACTCGCAGGATCTCGGTCGAACTCGACCACGCGAACACCGCTGTGCGGCCCGGCGACTTCTTCTTCCTCAGCTTCGAGGACGCGGGCGCGGTCGGCCGAGAGCGCCACCCGTTCTCGGTGACCGACGACGACCAGACGACCGTCACCTTCACGATCCGCCAACACGGGGACTACACACGCCGACTCAGCAATATCACGGAAGGAACCCGCGCACGCCTGGAAGGCCCCTTCGGGCGCTTCGACTCCATCGTCGCCACGCACGACCCGGCTGCGCCGCTCGTGCTGGTCGGCATGGGCGCGGGCGTCGCGCCGCTGCTCAGCCTGGCCGCCGCGCACCACACCACCCGCAGAATCCATCTGCTGTGGTCGGTGCGCACCCCGGAAGACCTCTACTACCGCGACGTGCTCGCCGACTACCAGGCGGCATCGGACGGGAAGATGCAGGTCACTACGAGCGTCGGCCGGTTCCGGCGCGACGACCTCGAGCGGGAGCTCACGGGCGAGGCCCTGCGGACCGGCGCGTTCTTCATCGTCGGCTCGAGTCCCGCTGTGCTCGCCAACCAGCGGCTGCTACGGCGCATGGGAGTCGCGAGTCGTCGCATCCACCAGGAGCGGCTGATGTAGCCAGCGGGATGGCGGTCAGGCTCCGAGGCCGTCGAGCCACTCGCCTACCCGGGCCTCCGAGTCATCCATGTCGGACCGGGAGATGTCGAACGTGTTCTCGCTGACCGTCGCATCGGGCAGCATCTCGGCGACCTTTTCCAACGTCCCCGACAGGCCGCTGACGTCGTGGGTGGTGTAGAGGTAGACGTTCTTCCCGCTGAAGTCGTGCTGCTCGAAGAACGAGTACAGCGGCATCGGCATGTCGTACTCCCAGATCGGGTATCCGACGATGACCGTGTCGTACTCATCGAGGTTCGGGATCAGCGCCTTCAGCTCCGGCCGCGTTCCCGCGTCCTGCCACTCGACAGCGAGATCGATGAGGGTGTCGTGGTCCAGCGGCAGCTCCTCGGCGGTCTCGATCCGGAACGTGTCCGCACCCAGCCGCTCGGCCATCAGCAGCGCGACGTACTGGGTGTTCCCGTACACCTTGCCGTCGACGACGTGCGTGCTGTTCTCCTCGTCCTGGGTCATACCGTTCGGGTCGTCGGTCTCCGGAACGGAGAAGTAGACCACCAGCGTGCGCGATCCGTCCACCGCAGGCATCTCCTCCTGCGCGACGGCGGCCCCGCCGGTGTCGTCGACGCCGAACAGCGAGCATCCGGCGAGGCCGACGCTCGCGACGGAGACGGTCGCCAGGGCCAGGAACGTTCGTCGGGTATGGGTATTCGTCATCCTCGGGGTACTCCCTGTCGTCGTCGGCATCGGCGGTCGGTGATGCAGCGGGAAGCAAAGGCTCGCGCTCAGGACCCCGCGCACAGTCAGCTGTCGGAGCGAGCCTGCTCGCGGATCTGCGCGATGGCGTCGTTGAACCCGTCCGGGCAGGTGCTCGCACCTGCCAGCTTGCCGACCTCGGCCTCATCCAGGCTCTT
>NZ_LWLS01000120.1:0-27502 GCF_001905095.1 Micromonospora sp. CB01531 | reverse complement strand
ACCTCGTCCGGGACGGCGGCGGCGAACCGCTCCTGGTAGCCGCGGGAAGTCTCGTTCTCCGCCTGCGGCTCAACCGTCACCGCGGTGACGACGTTGCCGCTGAGGGTCACGGTGACGTCGAGGTAGGACGGTCCGCCGCCGTACCGGCCCATCGCGCTGTGCGTGCCGTCCTCGTAGCCCGAGGCGGAAGGGGCGGCGCTACCCGACGGTGGTGCCGTGCGTGTCGACGTCGGCCCCGACGTGGACGGCGCCGGGCCGGGACTGGAACAGGCCGCCAACGGTGCGAGTGCCACGACGGACGCAGCGGTCGCGAGGGCGGCACGTTTCAGTTTGGTGGTTCGCATCCTTCCACGCTACGAAGCCCTCCGGAATTGCGGGAGGAACTGTCACTACACCCCTACCGAGGAGACCCGTGGGAACGGGTGTTCCTCCGTCGACACTGAGCACGGTCGGGCGTCGCCGTTCTCAACGCTACTCGTTTCGATACTGCTTCCGCAGCTCCGCGAAATGCAGTCGCGCGGGGCGTCTGTGGAGAGGCTCCTGCCGTGCGCCTAGAGGGTCCTGGCGTAGAACTCGGTCAGCTTGTCGATCGCGGCATCGACGTACTTGTCGATCCAGTACGTCTCGATGTGCTGCGCGCCCTCGATGAGGAACAGTTCCTTGTCGTCGGTGCCGGTCGCCTTCGGCAGGGCGTCGTCGCTCATGTAGCGGGTGTCGGCCTCGCTTCCAGCGATCATCAGCAGCGGCACGTCGATCAGTTCGAGCTGGTCGGTGGCATCCCAGGCCATCAGGTCGAGCAGGCTACTCATCGTGTACTTGAAGGTCGAGCCGGGGCACGCGTGGGTCTTCCAGTAGTAGACATAGCCCTCCCGGTACAGCGGGAACGGCTGCGCCGCGATCTGCTCATCGGTCAGGTCGGCGTCCCCCGCGTAGCGGACCTCACCGCCTGCCGCCTCCAGGGCGCGCGCTTCCGACGCCTGCCGGAGCTTGTCCTGGATCGAGTCCAACGCCGAGTCCTGCATCCCGTTGCGGCGCACTCGGCCGGAGTTGAACATGCTCACTGTGGCGACGGCCTTGAACCGCTTGTCGGACTTGGCGGCGTTGAGGGTGTATCCGCCGCCGCCGCAGATGCCCAGCGCGCCGAGCCTGCTGGCGTCGGCGCCGGGGTAGGTGGCGATGAAATCGGCCATGCCGTGGATGTCGTCGGTGCGGAAGAAGGGCTTGTCCACGCTGCGCGGCTCGCCCTCGCTGTGGCCCTGGTAGGCGGCGTCGGCGGCGATGGTGATGTAGCCCTGCTCGGCCAGGCGCTGCGCGTACCGGCCGGCGGTCTGCTCCTTCGTGCCGCCGTTGGGGTGCGCCACCGTGATCGCCGGGTAGCTGCCGTTCGGGTCGTAGTTCGCGGGGGTGTACACGTTCGCGGTGATCTTCAACCCGCGCAGCATGTAGCTGACCGGGTGGATGTTGACCTTGCCCGGCACGTTCTCCGTGATTGGGTATTCGTAGACCAGGCCAAACGGGTTCTGCCGGTAGTCGTGCACCGGGCCGGCGTCCGCCATGATGTCGATGTCGCTCATCTGAATCTCCATCTCGATACTGCGCCCGCATCAGGCGCGGTGTGCGTGAGTCGCGGCCGACCGGTCAGTCCAGGCCCTTCTCGGCCAGGAACGTTCCGATCTGCTCCGCGATCTCGTGGTTGTTGAGGTCGCTGAACGCGAAGTGCGTGTTGCCGTGGATGCCGACCTCGGGCAGCGACACGAAGGTCGCGTCGCCGCCGTGCCGGTTGATCGCATCCACCCAGAGCCGGGCCATCGCGACCCGAGTGCGCCAGTTGTCCCGCCCAGCGATGTCGGTCGGCTCGGTGGGGATGTTGTCGCCGTAATAGACGATGATCGGCACCTGCGTCAGCACCTCGAACTCGTCCAGCGGGATGGACACCGGCTCCAGTGTCCCGTTCGAGCTGGGCATCGCCTCGGGCAGCTCTCCCTCGGGGAACACGAACCCACTGCCCGGTTCGATGCTCACCACGGCGCGCACGTTCTGGTTGTTGCGGATCGCGGCAATCCAGCCGAACCCCCCGGCGTGCGAGTGCGTGACCAGCACGAGCGGACCTATCCGGTCGATCGCCGCCGACGCACCCTGGACAATCACCTCCTCATCCAGCGGGCCGGTATCGGGCACCATCGCCCGGAAGAACTGCTCCAAAGCGGCCGGGTCGCCGGAGAACTGGCCGCCCTCATACAGGTCCGGCCACAGCCCGAGGCGGAACTGGTTGAAGAACCACTGCTCGTTCGGCTCGGTACTGATCGGCGCGGCCGTGGTCGTCTTCCCCGCCGACCCGCGCCGCGACTGGTCCAGCAGATACACCGGGAACCCGCGGCGCAGGAACAGGGTGCGGAACCCGTCCCGGCCGTCTGGGGTGGTGTCCCAGCAAGAGCTGTCCACCCACCACCCGTGCCAGAACAGCAACGGCAACGGGCGGGCATCGACCGGAACCTGATAGGTGACGCGGGCGTGGTCGCCGTGCAGCGTCTGCCCGGCCGGGTCCATCGGGTTCCGCGGGTCGAACGTCCCGTCGCGGGTGACCACCGTCCCCCCGACGGCGAAGCTGCCCTGCACGGCGATCGCCAGCGGTGAAGGAGCCGAATCGGATGGGGTGGTGAGGTCGCTCGTCATCGGGCGCTCCTTTCGGTCTTGCTACTGCTCGTGGCGGCGTCGTGCTCGTCGCCTGTGACGTGCTCACCCCAGTCGACGTTGCCTCCGGCGCCGGAGAGCGCAAGGTGGGCCATGAACGAATCGGGTGCCGCGCCATGCCAGTGCCAGACACCCGGCGGGGTGTACACCGTGTCGCCCGGACGCATCACGATCGTGCGCCCGTCCCGCGACCGGACGATCCCGACCCCATCGGTCACATGCAGGGTCTGCCCGTTGGCGTGGACGTGCCACGCGGTGCGCGCACCCGGCGCGAAGCGCACCGTCGCGAGCGTTGCGGTGCCGGGACCGACGCCGTTGGTGATGTCGTCCACCCACACGTCACCCGTGAACCGCTCCGCTGCCGCCTTCGTCGTCGCCGGGACCGGGAGGACGACCATCGATGGCGTGGCCGCCGGGTCACCGCTCATCGAGCACCTGCTTCAGAGTCGTCGCTGTGCTCATCCCGGCAGGCCACCCGGCGTAGAACGCCAGATGCGTTGCGACCTCGGCCAGCTCCTCCCGAGTCACGCCGTTGTCCAACGCGAGGTTCAGATGGGAGCGGAGCTGATCGGTGCGGCCCAGCGCGGTCAACGCCGCCACCGTGACCAGACTGCGATCCCGGCGAGAAAGCTCCGGGCGCACCCACACGTCCCCGAACAGCACCTCATCGGTCAGCTCGGCCAGCTTCGGCGCGATGTCTCCCACCAACTGCTGGGCGCGACTCTGCTGCTCTGCCATGCGATACCTCCAGTGGTTCCACGGGAACAATCCGTTCCCTGAGATCGACGCTAAACGCGCCAGAGCGACGAAGGGAGGAATTGGTATTACACCCACCAGGCGCTCATCCCTTGCGGGCACCGAGTCGCCGGATTCCGTCAGGTGTCGACCCGGACCGCAACCCGCACCGCAGCCGAGACGGGTGGACCCTGCGCACCGTCGCCGCGATCTTGAACAACCCCTGCTACACCGGCCGACAGGTGTGGAACCGGCAACGCACCGACCACAACCCCGTCGACCACCAGCGCAGCGAGGTGCACCGATGGAACCCTGCCGAACAGTGGGTGGTCTCCAAGGAGATGGCGCACCCCGCGCTAGTCAGCGAGGAGGACTTCGTCACCGCCCAGGCCATCCGATGTAACCCGACCCCCGAGGACGGCCACGCCCGCACCTTCCTGCTGTCCGGTCTGCTGCGCTGTGGTCACTGCGGACGGCGGCTGGAATCGCACTGGGTGCACGGCCGAGCCGGCTACCGCTGCGGCACGGGCACACCAGCGCGTGCTGGGGTTCAGCAAGCAGGCCTACTACGCGTGGCGCGCCAACCCGGTCCGTCAGCGGGACCTCGACGACGCGTATCTGATCAACACGGCGTTGGACATCCACGCCGATGATCCGGCGTTCGGGTACCGGTTCATCGCCGATGAACTACCTGCCCACGGCGTCACCGCCGCCCCGAACCGGGTCGCGCGGCTGTGCTCACAGCAGCGCGTGGCGCACCGAAACTCGCTGCCACTGTCACCGCACGACTGCGGACCGGGTGAACAACCGGTCCCGCCACCGCACGGTTGAGCCAACAGATGTTGCGAGTGGCCGAATCCCACGAACCATCCCATCGCTGTTCGTCCATATCGAGATGGATGAGCGTATTCAGTGTGGGGAGGGTCTGATGCAATACGCGCCGGAACTCGACGGACCCGACCTGCTCGGCCGGTGGATACGGCAGTCGAGCCAGCGAGGCCGCCACCCGGCGCGGCGCCCGACAGCATCAAATCCACCGGCCACCCGGTTCGCGTTCTACGGACGAATGTCCACCGTCGACTTCCAGGACCGGGCATCGTCGTGCCGATGGCAGCGCAACTACGCCGAAGACCTGATCGCAGGCCACGGTCGGATCGTGGCCGAGTTCTTCGACGAGGGCGTCTCCCGCCGGATCGCCTGGCCGGACCGACCACAAGCGTCACTGCTGCTCGCCACCGTGGCCGACCCGGCACGCGGGTTCGACGCGATCGTCGTCGGCGAGTACGAACGCGCCTTCCACGGCCAGCAGCTTGAGCAGCTGACCCCCACGCTGCTCAAGCACGGTGTGCAGTTGTGGCTGCCGGAGACTTACGGGCCGGTGGATTTCGACAACCCCCGACAGTTAGCGCTGTTGGACCTGCTGGGCGTGCACTCCCAGCGGGAGGTCTCCCGGGCCCGGCATCGCACGACTGCGGCCATGCGCGCCCAAGCCGAACTGCAGGGCCGACATCTCGGCGGCCGGCCACCCTACGGCTACCGGCTGGTCGACGCCGGACCTCATCCGAACCGCGCCCACGCCGCCTGGGGGCGACGCCTGCACCGCCTGGAACCCGACCCGGCCACCGCACCATGGGTGAGGTGGATCTTCGAGCAGCGGCTAGCCGGTCGCAGCGCGGCCAGCATCGCCCGCGCCCTCAACGACGCCGGTGTGCCGTGTCCGTCCGGCGCCGACCCGGCCCGTAACCGGCACCGCAGCGGCCAACGCTGGATGCTGACCACCGTCGCGGCGATCCTGGCCAACCCCCGCTACACCGGCCGGCAGGTGTGGAACCGGCAACGCACCGACCACGACGACCTCACGCCCCATGGGACCGTCGCACGGCACCGCGAGGTCCAGCGCTGGAACGCCGCCCCGCACTGGGTCATCTCCCGCCAGATCGCACACCCGCCGCTGGTCACCGAGGAACAGTTCGTCGCAGCCCAGGCGATCCATACCGCGCCTACCCCCGCCGATGGCGCTCCTCGCCACTACCTCCTGGCCGGCCTCGTATGCTGCGGCATCTGCGGCCGCATCATGGACTCCCACTGGGTCCACGGCCGCCCCGGATACCGCTGCCGCCACGGCCACACCAGCACCCGCACCAAGACGTCTGCCCAACCGAAGATCCTCTACATCCGCGAAGACCACCTGCTGGACCGCATCCGCCACGACCGCGGACTGCACCGTCACCATCCCGCGCTGCGCAGCCCCGACCCGGACAAGGTCACCGCCTACCTGCGCACCAACAACATGGTCATCGTGTGTGACCACCACGCTTGGGCAGTCGAAGCCGAGACCGCGGTCTACACGCTCAACCCGCAGGGAAGCGGCCTCCCCGCCACAGCAAAAATCCCCGCTCAACGGGACGGGGATCACACAAAACACGAAGAACTATCACGCTTCGTGTGGAAATAACGTGTCCGAGGGGGGACTTGAACCCCCACGCCCTATACGGGCACTAGCACCTCAAGCTAGCGCGTCTGCCATTCCGCCACCCGGACTTACTCGTCCAGCCTACCGTGTCGACCGCGGTGACTTACTCACCGGTTCGGTCGCCCTCGTGGGCCGCACGGGGCATTACTGTACACGGCCCGGATGGATCATGCACATCGCCGTTCCGGCTGCCCGTTTCCGCAGGTCAGGGCGGCGAGACGAGACCGACCCGCAAGACCCCATCCAGATCCGCCGGGTCGGGTGGCGTCCGACGCCCGATTCCGGGCAGCATTGCTCATGTGTCACACCCCTCCCCCCTGACGGCCGCGCAACACCACGCCCTCGCCCTGCGCTCCGCCGGTGACCTGGCCACCGCCCGCCGCCTGCTCGATGACGCGATCGCCGCGGCCCGGCCGGCCTACGGGGAGGACCACCCCGACGTGTTGGCCACCGGCCACCTGCTCGCCCGCCTGCACCGGGAGGCCGGCGACCCGGCCGCCGCCCGGCGGGT
Organism: Micromonospora sp. CB01531; assembly: GCF_001905095.1. Lineage (GTDB taxonomy): Bacteria > Actinomycetota > Actinomycetes > Mycobacteriales > Micromonosporaceae > Micromonospora. The sequence continues at coordinate 21,092 of NZ_LWLS01000120.1, read as the reverse complement.
GCTGGAGCAGGCGTACGCGGCCGGTGAGCGTCGCCGCGGCGAGGCCGACCCGCTGATGCTCGCGCTCAGCTTCGACCTGGCGGGGGTGGCGGAAGAGCTCGGCAACCGACACGAGGCCCGTCGCAACTACACCCGGGTGGCCATCGCCGGCCCCGCAGTGCTCGGCCCGAACCACCCTGCGGTACGCACCGCGCGCCAGTACCTCGGCGGCTCCGCCGCCGCGGCCGCCCCGCAGCCGGACCCGGCCGCGCTGTCCGGGCCGACGATGTCGCTGCCGGCCATGCCGGCCCCGCACCAGCCCCGCGCCGTGCCCCCCGCACGCGGGGTACCGGCAGCTCCCCGCCCGGTGCCACCCGGTCCGGGAGCACCGGGGATGGCCTCGACCGTGCCGGGTACGGGCAGGACGCCGCCGACCGGAACGGCCTGGCCGTCGCCCTGGGCCCCTCCCGCCCCCGGCCCGGAGGGACCCCTGCCCCCGGCGCCGGTCGTCCCCGCACCGGCCCACGCGGGTCCCACCGCCACCCCGCTGCCGCCGCCTCCGGTCATCCCGGTGCCCACCTCGGCCGTGCCGGTCCCCGCGCCGTCCGCCGCTGTCGGGCCGGCTCCCGCGCCACCGGCACTCCCGCCGGCGCCGGGCCCGGTTCCGCCGGTCCCACCAGTCGTCTCGGCGGCGAGCCCAACGCCGCCGGTCGCGCCGCCGCCCGTACCCGGGCCGGTGCCACCGTTCGCGCCGTCGGCCGTCTCCGGTCCGCCAGTTGTCTCCACGCCGCCGGCCACCCTGCCGCCGGCACCAGTCATCCCGGCCCCGCCCGGCCCGGCCTCGGCGGCGTCCCGCGCAGTCGGTCCGGGATCACCGCCCATGCCGCCGGCCGCCCGGCCGGTCCCCCCGGCCCCACAGGTCCCGGCGCCGCTCGCCGCCCCGCCGCGATCCGGCACGCTGCCCCCGCCCCCGCCCGTTCCGGCACCGGCGGTGCCTCCCATCGCCGGCGCCGCGCCAGGCTTCAGACCGCCATTCAACGCGCCCACCTCGGCTTCTCCGGTCGTCCCGGCGCCGCACCCTCCCACGCCTACGTCGGCTCCCCCGGTCGGACCGGCCGTCGCGGGGCCGCACCCGCCCACGCCCACCTCGGCTCCCCTCGTGAGCCCGGCAGTCCCGGCGCCGCACCCGCCGCCCACGCCCGCCTCGACGCCGCCGGTGAGCCCGACCCCGCACGGGTCCGACCAGCCGGCGGCGGGTCAGGGCAACCCCGTCGGGTCCGCCGACTCACACCCGTCCGGCACGCCCGCGCCCGGCTGGGCGACGCCGACGATCCAGGTGCAGCAGATCGGGCCGCTGCTCCGTGAGGAGGCGGAGCGGTCAGCCGCAGCGTCCCCGGCCGCCACCCCTGTCGGCGGGGCACCGGTCACCGCCCCGCCCGTCAGCGCTCCTCCGGTGAGCGGCCCCCCGGTAAGCGCAACCCCGGCCGCCAGCCCAGCCCACGCAAGCGGCGCGCCGATCAGCGCATCGCTGCCCGTGAGCGGTCCGATGAGCGCGCCGCCACCCATGACCGCCCCGCCTGTCAGCGCGCCGCGGGTCGATGGTCCGCCGGTCAGCGCTCCACCGGTGAGCGGTCCGCCCCCCGCCGCGCCACCGCAGCCTCCGGTGGGCCCGCCCGCACCGGTGCCCCCGGTGAGCGGTCCGCCGGCGTACCCGATCAGTGGGCCCCCGGCGTACCCGGTAAGCGGGCCGCCTGTCCACCAGGGAGATGGGCCGCCGGTGAGTGGTCCGCCGGCTGCCGCGCCGGTCAGCGGGTCGCCGGTGCCGCCGTGGGGGCTGACCGCCCCGCCGTGGAGCAGCGCCGCCCCGCCGCAGCCGCTCGACCAGCCGGGCGACACCGCGCCGCAGCCGCTGGACCAGCCCGAAGACGCCCCGCCGCAGCCGGCGACGGACGAGGTGGCGCAGGCAGACCCGGGGCCCGCGGACCTGGCCGGGCCGGACACCGGCGACGGCGCGCGGCGGTCGCTGCCGGTCTACGACGAGTTGCTCGAGTTCCCCGAGCCGAAGCACCCGCAACCGGCGCCCAATCCGCAGGCGTACCCGGAGCAGGGCGCCTGGCCGGTGCCGGCGCCGTTCCACCAGCCGCCGGCGTACCCGGTGGTGGAGGAGCCGGAGCCGCGCGGCCGGAACCGGACGGCGGTGGCCGTAGTGGTCGGCGCGGCGGTGGTCGCGGTGGTGGCCGTGCTCGGCGTGGGCGTGGTGCTGCTCAACCGCGACGCGGCGCCACCGCCACCCGTGTCCGGTCCGTCGCCCGGGAAGCCGAAGGTGAGCGGCCCGCCCCCGGGTGACCTGCGGTTGCAGGACGACAGCACGACGATCACGGTCACCTGGACCGACCCGACGGATGGCGGGGTGCCGTTCGTGGTGGCCGGCGGTCGGGCCGGGCAGAAGCTGGGGGTGATGGCCACGGTCGACCCCGGGGAGACCCGCTACACGGTGAACGGGCTGAGCGCCAAGCTGGACTACTGCTTCACCGTCCTCGCGGTCTACTCGACGGACACGTACGCCACCTCGGGGCAGGTCTGCACCGACCGGCAGGGCGGTACGGGGACCCGCTGACCGGCGCGGTCCACGCACGACACGCTGGGTGTCCACAGGAGGACGGTCCGGGTGCCACGGTCGTCGGGCGGCCCCTATGATGGCTCCCGGCTCTGGGGAGGGCCCACCCGTGCGTGGGCGCCTCCCGCACCGAGACGGGGAGGCATCCGGGAGTGGCCACCATCGAGGACGTCACGAGCACCGGGGCGCAGGCGTCCCGACCCCGTACCCGGATGCGGGGCGGCCTGGTCACCATCGGCGTCGTGGTCGCGCTGCTGGCCGCGATGGGGTTGACCGTGCTCGGCCTAGGCGCGGCCGACAACGCGGTGGCCAACTACGACGCGTCTTCCTGGCTGTGGAGCACCACCCGCAGCGAGATGGCCCGGGTCAACGGGCTGACCGCGCGGGTGGACACCCGGACGGAGGTGCCGGGGGCCCGCCGCCACCAGATGCAGGTGGCCCAGACGGACCGGCTGCTGATCCTGCGCGACCTGAACACCGGCCAGGTCAGCTCGTTGGACCTGGCCACCCTGCAGATCACCGCGACCACCCCGACCACTCCCGGCCTCGGGGTGAGCGTGGCGCTGCACGAGGATTCCGCGTTCGTCGTCGACGCGGTGCAGGGCATCGTGCGGCAGCTCGACCCGCGGGCGCTGACCCCGGTGGGCGAGCCGGTCCGCTACCCGCCGGGCATCACCGGCGGGGCGTTCGACGGCGCGGGCCGGTTGTGGATCGCCGTCCCCGGCGAGGGCACGGTCTCGGCGGTCACCGCCGCCGAGCTGCCGGCCACGCCGGGCGCGGCGCCGCCGGCGGGTCTGAGCCCGAAGCGGGTCGAGACGTACGACGTGGCCGAGCCGAGCCACGAGCTGGTGGTGTCCACCCTGGACGACGGTGTCGCGGTGCTGGACCGCACCTCCGCGTCGCTGGTGACCGTGCAGGGCGGCCGGACGCAGCGGGCCAAGCTGACGATGACCGCCCCGGGCAGCCTGCCGCCGCGCACCAGCGGCCCGCAGGTGCCGGTCACGGTCGCCGGCACGCGGAAGGTGCACGTGGTCCGCGACGGTGGTGAGGTGCGGCAGTTCACCGTCCCCGGCGCGGGTGACCGGCTCACCCCGGCGGTGGCGTGGGCGGGGCGGTTCTACGTCGCCGACGAGAACACCGGCGGGGTCTACTCGTTCGACGCGAACGGGCAGCTGGTGGACACCATCAAGGGCTCCGGGCGGCCCGGCCCGATGGAGTTGGAGGTCCGCGAGAACCACCTGTTCATCAACCCGCCGAACTCGTCGACCGCGCAGGTGGTGGACGACAAGAACCAGGTCCGCGACGTCAACAAGTACGCCAACGACGTGCTCGGCGGTGACCCGCCGCCGGCTCCCCCGCCGCCGCCCCCACCGAAGAAGCCGAAGGTGGGCAAGCCGGGTGCGCCACGGGCCGTCACGGCGGCCGCCGGTGACGCGTCGGCACGGATCAGCTGGCAGGCGGCGGCGGCGAACGGCGCCGAGATCACCAAGTACGTGGTGGAGGGCGCCGGCCAGCGCCACGAGGTGGGCGCGAACCAGCGCGCCCTGGAGATCACCGGGCTGACCAACGGCGAGACGTACAGGTTCGAGGTGCACGCGGTCAACGCCAAGGGCGACGGACCGGCCCGCAAGAGCAACCCGGTCACCCCCACGGCGGAGGTGCCGGACCCGCCGGCCAGCGTCACCGCGCAGGCCCGGCCGGACGGCACGGTGCTGGTGAAGTGGCCCGCCGCCAACGGCCAGGGCAACACCGTCGCCAGGTACGCGGTCACCGCCACCTCCGCCGGCGCCACCGCCCCGGCCGGTGAGTCGCGCAAGACCGAGCTGGTGATCCCGGCCGGCCAACTGGAGTACGGCACCCAGTACGCGTTCACGGTGGTCTCGGTGACTGACAGGGGCGCTGGTTCGAAGGCCTCGCCGGTGAGCAACACGGTGGTGCCGTTCGCAGCCCCGGCCGCGCCGGCCGAGCTGCGCGCGGCCACGGTCGCCGACCAGCCGGGCACCATCTCGGTGCAGTGGGCGCCCTCGGTCGACAACGGCCGCCCGGTCACGAAATACCTGGTGGACGTGGGCGGGAAGAGCAGCGAGGTGACCGACACCCAGACCACGGTCGGTGGTCTCGGCAACGGGCAGAACGTCACGGTGAAGGTGAAGGCGGTCAACGAGGCCGGTCCCGGCGCGGAGGCCAGCACCACCGCCCGGACGGTCGCCGTGCCGCGGGTCACCGTGACCGGCTCGTCGGCCGACGCCACCTCGGTGACGGTGTCGTTCACCGTGGACGCCGGCGGCGGCAAGGCCACCTGCTCGGCGACCACCGGCGGGCAGACCGCGAGCGGAAACTGCTCCAGCCTGCGGGTGACCGGCCTGACGCCGGGCACCGCGTACACGGTGACGGTGACCGCGACCAACGCGGCCGGCAAGGGCACCGCCACCCGGGACCAGCGCACCGACGCGCTGTACGGGATCGCGACCTGCCGCAACGGTTCCTCCGGCGCCGAGGCGTCGTACTGCACGCGGGACGTGCCCGGGGAGCGGAACGGCAACGAGATCTTCAGGGTGACCCGCCAGGACAACGCCCAGCAGGCGGGCTGGGAGCCCAACGGCGCTCGGCTCAAGGCGTACTGCAAGAAGCAGGGCGACGAGGTCTACGCGTACATCTACAACAACGACAAGCGCAGCACCTGGTGGGTCCAGGTGGACCACAGCCGGGGCCGGGACTACATCCCGTGGGCCTGGCTGAACCTGGAGGGCGGCGACAACATCAACCTCCTACCCACCTGCTGACCGCGTCACCGTCTCCAAGGAGCACCCGCGCACGTGAACACCCAGGAACCGCTCACCCAGCCGGAGGTGCAGGGCTTCGCCGCCCTCGCCGCCCGGCTGGCGGAGAACGTCAACGCGGTCGTGCTGGGCAAACCGCAGGTGGTCCGGCTGGCGCTGACCGCGCTGTTCGCCCAGGGGCACGTCCTGCTCGAGGACGTGCCCGGGGTCGGCAAGACCACCCTGGCTCGGGCGATCGCCGCGACGGTCAAGGGTCAGTGGCGGCGCATCCAGTTCACCCCGGACCTGCTCCCCTCGGACGTGTCCGGGGTGACCATCTTCAACCAGGCCACCCGGGGCTTCGAGTTCCACCCGGGCCCGGTCTTCGCCAACATCGTCATCGCCGACGAGATCAACCGGGCGTCGCCGAAGACCCAGTCGGCGCTGCTGGAGGTGATGGAGGAGCGGACGGTCACCGTGGACGGCGTACGGCACCCGGTGCCGCAGCCGTTCCTGGTGGTGGCCACCCAGAACCCGGTGGAGATGGACGGCACCTACCGGCTGCCCGAGGCGCAGCTCGACCGGTTCCTCGTGAAGCTCTCCGTCGGCTACCCCGACGAGGCGGTGGAGGTGGAGGTGCTGCGCGGCGCCACGGTCCGCTCCCCCGACTCGCTCAGCGCGATCACCGACACCGCCACCATCGGGGAGATGGTCCGGATGGCCCGGCGGGTGCACATCGCCGAGCCGCTCTACGCGTACGCGGTGCGGCTGGCCGCGGCCACCCGCAACCACCCGCAGGTCCGCGTCGGGGTGAGCCCTCGGGGCGTCATCGCACTCACCCGGGCCGCGTGCGCGTACGCGCTGATCGACGGGCGCGGCTGGATCATGCCGGAGGACCTGAAGACCCTGACCGAGCCGGTCTTCGCGCACCGGCTGCTGCTCACCCCGGACGCCCAGGTGCGCGGGATGACCGCCGCCGAGGTGCTGCGCCAGGCGGTCGCCTCGGTGCCGGTGCCGCTGCCGTCGGGCCAGCCCGCCTCGGTGCACGGCTGAGCCGTGGGGATCACCGCCCGCGGCGTCGGGCTGCTCGTCGCCGCCGTCGTGCTGCTCGGCGTCGGCTTCCGGTACGCGTACCCGGAGCTGACCGTGCTCGGCGCGGCGGCCGGCGTCGCCGTCGGGTACGCCCTGGTCAGCGCCGCCTGGCGGCCGCGGCTGGAAGTCGACCGGATCGCCGACCCGGACCGGGTGGCCCGAGGTGAGCCGGCCGCCATGACGCTGACGATCCGCAACACCGGCCGACTGCGGGCGGCGAACCTGGTCGCCGAGGACCGCTGCGGCGGACGCCTCGTCCCGGTGCCGCTGCTGCGGCTGCGTCCCGGCCGGGACACCCAGGTCCGCTACGACGTGCCGACCCACCGCCGGGGCGTGGTGCCGGTGGGGCCGCTGCGGGTCACCCGCCGCGACCCGCTAGGCCTGGTCGCGTTGGCCCGCTCGTACGGGGGCACGGTGCCGGTCTGGGTGCACCCACGGATCCACCCGCTGACGGCAGTGCCGACCGGGGCCGGCCGCAGCCTGGACGGGCGGACCGACAGCGTCCCGCACGGCTCGATCACCTTCGACTCGCTGCGGGAGTACGTGGTCGGCGACGAACTGCGCCGGGTGCACTGGCGGACCAGCGCCCGGGTGGGCGAGCTGATGGTGCGGGAGAACGTGGACACCAGCCTGCCCCGGATCGTGGTGGTGCTGGACAACCGGACGGCCGCCCATCCGGAGCGGGTGGACGGGGTCGCCGAGTCGTTCGAGTCGGGGTGCGAGGCGGCCGCGTCGGTGGTGGCCGCCGCAATCCGGGAGGACCTCCCGGTGAGCCTGCTGCTGGTCGCGCCTGACGACGACTCGACCGGCGGCGGGCCGCTGGACCGGCTCGCCGCGGTCGAGCTGGCCGACCGGGGGGCCGACGCGCTGCGTACCGCGCTGAGCCGGCTGCGGCAGGAACGGCTCGGCGACAGCCTCGTCTTCCTCACCGGGCCGGGTGCCCGCAGCGAGCTGGGGTACCTGGGCGCGCTGCGCGGGGCGTACCCGTCGGTGGTGGTGGGGGTGTTCGGCGCGGCCGACCCGACGCCGGCCGGCGCGGCGGGCCTGGTGGTGGTCGACGCGGCCGACGGCGCGGAGTTCGCCGCCGAGTGGGACGGGATCCGCCGGTGGTGACGGTGTCCCCGGCCCAGGCCCGCGCGGACGGACCGGGCGTGCCGGCCGGAGATGACGCCGGGCCGGGCGGACGGTGGGCCCGGTTGCTGCGGGTGGTGCCGGTGCCGCTGGCGCTGATCACGATGATCGCCCTGGCCGGCGTGGTGTTGGGCCGGGTGTACGCGGGTCCGCTGCTGACCCGGCTGGTGGTCGGCGCGGCGGTCGGCTCGGTGCTGGTGAGTGTGGCCGCCCGGCGGCTGCCGTCGTGGCTGGTGGCGCCCGTGTCGGTGGCCGCGCTGGCCGGGTGGACGGCGCTGTCGTTGCGGCTGGCGGCCAGCCACGCCGGGCTGCCGGGCAGCCTCGGCGAGGTGACCGCGGACGCCGCGCGCAACGCGATCCCCCGGCTGCTCACCGCGATGATCCCGGTGGAGCCGGCGCCGGACACCGTGCTGGTGCCGCTGGTCGCCGCCTGGCTGGCCGGGTTGACCGCCGCCGAGGTGGCGCTGCGGACCGGCCGGGTGCTGCTCGGCTACCTGCCACCGGTGTTGCTCTACGCGGGCGCGGTCTACGTGGTCGGGCCGAACGCGGACCCGGCGGTCGGGCCGACGGTGCTGTTCGCCGCGGTCGCCGCGGCCGGGCTGGCGGTGCCGTCCGGGCAGCGCACCCCGGCCTCGGCCGATCCGGCGGCCGGCCTGGCCCCGGCGGTACGCGCGGCGGTGCGGCTGCGGCTGCTCGCGGCGAGCGCGGCCGGGGTGGCGGTGGTGGTCGCCCTGGCTGCCCTGCTCGCCCCGGTGGTGGCCGGCCAGGTGGACGACCGCCCGGTCGACCCGCGCCGGTACGTGGAACCGCCGCAGGTGGAGTCGCTGGACGAGAACCCGCTGATCCGGATCTCCGGTTGGGCGCTGAACCCGGACCAGCAGCTGCTGGACGTGCGCACCGAGCAGGGCGCTCCGGAGCAGGGTGCCCGGATCCGGCTCGCGGTGCTCAGCGACTACGACGGGGTGACCTGGCGGGTCGGCGCCACCTATCGCAACGCCGGGCGGATCCTGCCCGCCACGCCCACCGCCCCGGACACCACCACCGACACGGTGCGCCAGGAGATCACCGTGGCCGACCTGACCGGGCGGCTGCTGCCCGCCGTAGCCACCCCGCGTGAGGTGACTGGCGCCCGGGTGGCGTACGACCCGGCGACCGGGACGCTGATCCGGCCGGAAGGCCTGGTCCCGGGGCTGCGCTACACCGTCACCTCGGTACGCGAGCGCCCGGACACGAACCTGCTCGCCACGGCGAACGTACCGGCCGGCGACGCGGTGGCCCGGGTGTTGCGGGTGGCCGACGGGGCGCCGGAGCAGTTGCGCCGGCTGGCCACCCAGCTCGCCGAGGAGAACGGCGCCCCGTACGCCCGGGCCGCGGCGATCGAGGACTTCCTGGCCGAGCATTACCGGGTGACCGCGGACGCGCCGAGCGGGCACGCGTACCCGAATCTGGCGTTCTTCCTGTTCGGGCCGCGCAACGGCGGCGGGCAGCGGGGCACCTCGGAGCAGTTCGCGGTGCTCGGCCGGCTGGCCGGCCTGCCCACCCGGGTGGTGGTGGGCTTCACGCCCAAGGGCGATGGGCCGGTCCGCGCGGCGGACGCCCTCGCCTGGCCGGAGGTGCTCTTCGAGGGCGTCGGCTGGGTGCCGTTCGACCCGATGCCGCGGCCGGACGAGGAGCCGCGCCCGGTGGAGGAGGACTTCCGCCCACCCCCGGACGACCCGCCCCCGTCGCAGGTGCCGGAGCCGACGGCGGAGCCCACCGCGACTCCTCCGGCCGAGGCCGCACCCGGTCCGGCCGCGGGCCGGCGTGGGCCGGGCCCGGCGGTGCTGGCCGGCGGCGGCACGGGCGCTCTGGTGCTGCTGATCGGGCTGGCGCTGCTGGTGCTGGCCACGCTGCGCCGGAACCTGACCCGGGCCCGGCTGGAACGGGGTGACCCCGGCCGGCGCGTCGCCGGCGCCTGGCGGGAGCTGACCGACGCGCTGCGGCTGGCCGGCGCGCCGGTCGGCGACGACCTGGCGGCGGCGGAGGTGGCCGCGCAGGCCCGCCGCACCCTGGCCGAGGCCCGGGCGGCTCTCGCCGGGGGCGGTGGCCCGGTGGTACCGGACGGCGCCCCCTCGTCCGGGTCGAATGGTGCGGTCGCTGACCTGCCGGGCGGGGAGTTCGACGAGTTGGCCCGGCTGCTCAACCAGGTGGCGTTCGCCCCGGGCACCGCGACACCCGATCAGGCGGACCGGGCGGCGACGCTGGCCGGTGGATACGTCTCGGCACTGCGCGACGCCCGGCCCTGGTGGCGGCGGCTGCTGTGGCGGGTACACCCCGGCCCGCTGCGGTGGCGCCGCTGACCACGCGTGCGCTGGCGAGCGCCGGTAGCCGGGCGGCGTGGGGCCATCTTTTGACCGGCGTCGCCAAAAGTTCTGCCGCTCTGATCGAAGTATCTAGACACATCGATACAACTTTCATAGTGTGACCGCGCGGCCCGAGAGCGCTCTCTCGATGATCCATCGGCGCCGGACGTGGAGGTGTGCTCGACGACGCGGGCCGGCATCGGGGCAACCTCGGCTGCGGCGCGGAGGCGCGCGCCCTGCATGACGGTTCGGTCAGGAAGGGGATCCACATGAAGCGACCCCACCCCACCCGTCGATGGCGACCAACGGCGGCCGCCCTCCTCCTGCTCACTCCGGGGCTCATCGTGGTCGCCGCGGCGACCCCGGCCGCGGCGGCGATCAACCCCGCAGACTTCCAGCAGGTCACGCTGGCCAAAGGCGTGGCCGAGACCGGTGAACCCATGGCACTCGCGGTGCTGCCGGACCGCTCGGTCCTGCACACCGCGCGCAACGGCACCCTGCGCCGCACCGACGCCGCCGGCAACACCTCGGTGATCGCGAACATCCCCGTCTACACGCACGACGAGGAGGGCCTGCAGGGCGTCGCCGTGGACCCCAACTTCGCCAGCAACCGCAACATCTACCTCTACTACGCGCCGCCGCTGAGCACCCCGGCCGGCGACGCCCCCGCCACCGGTACCGCCACCGACTGGGCGACCTGGACCGGGGTCAACCGCCTGTCCCGGTTCACCCTCAACGCCGACTACACGGTCAACCTGGCCAGCCAGGTCACCGTCCTGGAGGTGCCCACCAGCCGCGGCATGTGCTGCCACGTCGGCGGTGACATCGACTTCGACGCGGCCGGCAACCTGTACCTGTCCACCGGCGACGACACAAACCCGTTCGAGTCGTCCGGCTACACGCCGATCGACGAGCGCACCAACCGCAACCCCGCCTACGACGCACAGCGCTCCGCCGGCAACACCAACGACCTGCGCGGCAAGGTCCTACGGATCAAGGTCAACGCCAACGGGACGTACTCGATCCCGGCCGGCAACCTCTTCGCGCCGGGCACCGCCAACACCCGGCCCGAGATCTACGCCATGGGCTTTCGCAACCCGTTCCGGATGAGCGTCGACAAGGCCACCGGCATCGTCTACCTCGGCGACTACGGGCCGGACGCGGGCACCACCGACCCCAACCGGGGCCCGTCCGGCCAGGTCGAGTTCGACCGGATCACCGGGCCGGGCTTCTACGGCTGGCCTTACTGCACCGGCACCAACACCACCACGGAGACGTACAACGAGTGGAACTTCGCCACCAACTCCACCGGCCCGAAGTTCAACTGCACCGGCGGCCCGACGAACAACTCCTTCCGCAACACGGGCCTGACCACGCTGCCAGCGGCCAAGCCCGCCTGGATCCGCTACGCCGGGGACGCCGGCTCCCCACCGGCCTTCGGCGGCGGCTCCGAGTCGCCGATGGGCGGCCCGGTCTACCGATACGACGCCACGAACCCGTCGAACACAAAGTTCCCCGCCAGCCTGGACGGGCAGTACTTCGCCGGCGAATTCGGCCGCGGCTGGATCAAGCCGATCGTGGTCAACGCGGACGGCTCGCCAGGTGTGATCGACAACTTCCCGTGGAACGGCAAGCAGGTCATGGACATGGCCTTCGGCCCCGACGGGTCGCTGTACGTCCTGGACTACGGCACCGGCTACTTCAACGGCGACGCCAACTCCGCAGTCTACCGCTACGACTACGTCGGCGCCGCCGGCAACCGCGCCCCGACCGCGGTCGCCAGCGCCGACAAGACATCCGGCGCGGCACCGCTGGCCGTGACGTTCTCGTCGGCGGGCTCCAGCGACCCCGATGGCGGGACGCTGACCTACTCGTGGGCGTTCGGCGACGGCGGCACCTCCACCGCCGCCAACCCATCGCACACGTACACCACCAACGGCAACTATGTCGCCACCCTGACGGTGCGCGACCCGCAGGGCGCCACCGGCACGGCCAGCGTGCCAATCAGCGTCGGCAACACCGCCCCGACGGTCACCGTCAACAGCCCCGCCTCCGGGCAGTTGGCCGCCTTCGGTGACAGCGTCCCGTGGAGCGTCACGGTCACCGACCCGGAGGACGGCACGATCGACTGCACCAAGGTGACCATGGCCTACCTGATCGGGCACGACCAGCACGCCCACCAGATCACCTCGCAGACCGGCTGCTCCGGCACGATCACCATCCCAGTGGACGGCGAGCACGACGACGCGGCGAACATCTTCCCGATCTTCGACGCGTCCTACACCGACAAGGGCGGCCTCACCACCCACGCGCAAAACATCCTGGCGCCGAAACACCGGCAGGCCGAGCACTACAAGACCTCCTCGGGCGTCACCAAGTTCGCCAAGACCACGGCCGAGGGCGGCATGACCGTCGGCGACATCAACAACGGCGACTGGATCCAGTTCGACCCGTACAAGCTCAACAACGCCACCTCGTTCACCGCCCGGGTCTCCTCCGCCGGGGCTGGCGGCACGCTGCAGTTCCGCACCGGCTCACCCACCGGCACGATCATCGGCTCGGCCGCCGTCACGCCGACCGGATCGTGGGAGACGTTCACCACCGTGAACGGCACCGTCAGCGGCGCACCGGCGGCCACCACCTCGCTGTACATCACCTTCGCCGGCACCGGCACCGGCGCGCTGTTCGACCTGGACAGCTTCACGTTCGTCACCGGCAGCGCACCGGCGACGAACCTGGCCCTGAACAAGCCGGCCACGGCGTCCAGCGTGGAGAACGCCAGCTTCCCGGCCGCCAACGCGGTGGACGCGTCACCGACCACGCGCTGGTCGAGCGCCTTCTCCGACCCGCAGTGGATCCAGGTGGACCTGGGCGCCACCTACACCGTCAACCGGGTCCGCCTGCTGTGGGAAGCGGCGTACGGCTCCGCATACCAGATCCAGACGTCCGCCAACGGCACCACCTGGACCACGGTCCGCTCGGTCACCGGCGGCAACGGCGGTGAGGACGACAACACCGGCCTGAACGCCTCGGCACGGTACGTGCGCATCTACGGCACGGCCCGCGGCACCGGGTACGGCTACTCGCTGTTCAGCTTCGAAGTCTACGGCTAAGGAAGTATCGATCATGTTGGGCAGACTGGCCTTCTTCTGCGTCGCCCTGGTCACCGCCGCGCTCGGCCTCGCCGCCGTGCCGGCCCAGGCGGCACCGGACTTCACCGTGCTCGTCTTCAGCAAGACCGCCGGATTCCGCCACGACTCCATCCCCACCGGCATCCAGACGATCCGCGCCCTGGGCACGGCGAACAACTTCGCCGTCGAGGCCACGGAGGACGCCACCCAGTTCAACCCGACGAACCTGGCCCGGTTCAGGGCGATCATCTGGCTGTCCACCACCGGCGACGTACTCAACGCGACACAGCAGACCGCGTTCGAGAACTACATCCGCGCCGGCGGCGGCTACGTCGGCGTGCACGCGGCGGCCGACACCGAGTACACCTGGGCCTGGTACAGCGACCTCGTCGGAGCGTACTTCGCCAGCCACCCGGCGATCCAGCCCGCGACTGTCCGGATCGCCGACACCACCCACCCGGCGACGGTTGGCCTGCCGGTCGCCTGGAGCCGCACCGACGAGTGGTACAACTACCGCACCAACCCCCGCCCGCAGGTGCACGTCCTCGCCACCCTCGACGAGTCCACCTACACCGGCGGCACCATGGGCAGCGACCATCCCATCTCGTGGTGCCGGGCCTACGACGGCGGCCGGTCGTTCTACACCGGCATGGGCCACACCATCGGCAGCTACGGCGAAGCCAACTACCGCACGCACCTGCTCGGCGGCATCCGCTACGCCGCCCAGGGCACCGGCAACTGCCCGGTCGACACCACGCCACCGCCGGCCGACCTGGCGCTGAACCACCCGGCGACGGCCTCCAGTGTGGAGAACGCCTCGTTCCCCGCCTCGAACGCCGTGGACGCGTCCACCACCACGCGGTGGTCGAGCGCGTTCTCGGACCCGCAGTGGATCCGGGTCGACCTCGGCGCCACCCACACGATCAACCGGGTGCGGCTGGTGTGGGAGGCCGCCTACGGCAAGAACTACCAGATTCAGACATCGGCCGACGGGAACACCTGGACCACGATCCAGACCGTCACCAACGGCAACGGCGGTGAGGACGACAACACCGGCCTGAACGCCTCGGCGCGGTACGTGCGCATCTACGGCACGGCCCGCGGCACCCAGTGGGGCTACTCGCTGTATACCTTCCAGGTGTACGGCACGTGAGACCGGCCGGCCCGGGAACCTCGCGGCTCCCGGGCCGGCACCCCGGAATCCATAGGTTCAGGGTTCGAGTCCCTGGCGGCCCACTCCTCCGCAGGTCAGCGGCCCCGACCGGGGCCGCTGTTGCCTTGATCGGGGCCGGTACAGCAGCGAAGTACAGCAGTAGCGCCTTACCGGTCCAGTGCGCTGCCGAGCCGCTTGAGGGCGTCGCGGGTGGCCGCCGAGGACACCACCGTGTAGATCTCCATGGTGATGGCGAACTGCGCGTGCCGAAGGATCTGCATCGCGACCCGGGGATGCACGCCCAGGTCGGCCAGGAGGGAGGCGCAGGTGCGCCGGGCGTCCCTGACGGTGATGCGCCGGACTCCGGCTGTGTCGCAACGCCTGTCCGAGAAGCGGTTGAAGTTGCGCGGCTCGACCGGCCGGCCGTAGCGGGTGGTGAAGATGAGGTCCGAGGGCTGCCAGGCGGGGCCGGCGGCATCCCGGGCAGCGGCCTGCGCGACACGGCGGCGGTCGAGCGCCGCGGTGCAGATGTCGGGCAGCGGCAGGGTGGCGCCAGACTAGCACCGGGTATCGACACGTCAACCCGCCGTGACTCCGGTTCACTGAATGGCGAGCCCGCTCCTCCTTGCGGGTCTGAGTGTCAGCAGACGCACTCGAAGAACAATCCGCTACTCGCTGGGGTCGCGATCCAGGCTGCCCGGACAGGGGCATGCCGTTGCGTCTCCGCCCAGGTATCCGCCAGCGCTGCGGTTCGTAGCGGCCCGGTGGGAGGGAACCTGAACCCCGTGTCATGGACGTCGAGATTGTCAAGACCGATCAGATCGGGCTCATCGTCGAAGGCCATCTCGAAGTCGAGCTGCCAAAGTTCGGGCTGCCAGTAGGGATCGTCATGGTCACCGACATCAGCGATGGCCAGCTGTCGGGTGAAGGTCAGAATCAGGCGGTTGTCACTCCAAGACCGTCGGCCCCACTGGATGATGAAGCCATCAGCATCGGAGTCCGGAGTCGAGTCGATGCCGTCGATGTCCAGTTGCAGGAACTCAGTGAACCCCACCCATGCCGCCTCGACATCGGTCACAGAGTCCTGCTCGACGCCATGCCGCCGCAGGATCTGCGCGAACACGTCAACGCTGGTCCGCCAAGGGATGTGCATGTGCTCAGCATGCCCTGATGGACCAGGCCGGCTGCCGGCCGGTGTGGGAGGACTTTCTGTACGTCTATCGCGTGCGGCCCGTATCGGGCCGCACGCGCCGCCGCCCGGGCGCGCGTCCGCCGCTCCGCTGTCGCTCCACGCTCGCCACGCAACACGCCCGGCGGCTGGCGCGACAAGCGGGAAGCCCGGGGCCGCCACAGACGGTGGCGACGTGAGTGGGTGAGGTTGCAAGGCCGGCAGCCGGCCGGGGTGCGACGGCCGTCGCACCGCCGCGCCGTAGGGCGGGTCACCGCCGGCCGTGGTGGGGATGCGGCGCGGAGGATGCGGAGCCGCCCCTCCGGCCTCAAGGGTGCTTCGCATCGCTGACGGACGCGACGGCCCACCGGGCCGCCCTTGACCCCGGAGCCTCTGCGACCCCTCGGGCCGGCGTTGCCGGCAGGCGGGGGCCTGCCCGTGTACCACGCGCAGCATCCCCACCACGGCCTCGTCGCGCACCGACCCATCGCCAGTCGCCATCCGACCGGCCGTCAAGGTTCTCTTGACAGAGTGGACCGAGCGAGCGGCCTGCTCCTCGGAGGGGCGGCCTGGCGGGAAACGGCGTGACCTATGGGCCAGCGGCGACAGGCGAGCGCTGGCTCTCCTCCGGCGGCCAACGTCAATAGGCAATCGCGGCTATAGTGGCCTGGTGCACTTTACTCTTACATTTCAAGGGCGTCTGCCGAGTAGCAGCAATGCCGCAGCCAAGAATCGGATCCGTGCCGACCTGCATCCGCAATTGAAGGAGCTTTGGCGAACGCACCCGGCGCTTGTGGGTAACCTCGAATGGGTGTCGCGGTCAGTGGAAGACGACCCCGAAGCAAAGTGCGGTCAGCTCCTTAAAAAGATCCGGGGCCACGATTTTGCTGTGCTTGTCCATCCGTCTATGCAGTTGTATGCCGAGCTTGACATATTCATTCTTCGCCCCGAGCCTCCGGGTGCGGTGATCTCCCACTCCGGAGATATCGACAACCAGCTAAAGACATTGTTTGATGCGCTAAGGAGGCCAGTTGACGAAAGTGAGCTTCCCAAGAGTTGGACGCCGAGTCCGGACGAAGATCCTTTGCATTGCCTGCTGGATGACGACAAGCTCATTACTCGCGTGAACGTTAACACTGACAGGCTACTGAAACCGAATGTCGACCCCAAGGATGTCGAGGTGACAATACAGGTCACGATTAAAGGCATCACGGCAACGTGGGGCAACATTGGGCTGATAGCGTAAGTTATGGACTCCCCCATTCGGCCGCTCGTCAAAAGCCCTCACCTGATCGTCAAGCTGACAATCATTGGCCCAGATGGAATGCCGGCAGAAAGCCCGTATGTCTTGCGAGAGGGTGCCAACCCCTTCAAGTGTCTTGCTACGTATGTAGACGGCTCGACATCTCCCTTCTCCCCGTACTGGACGTGTCCATTGCTGCGGCGTGGGGGTGGCGTTGACCTGTGGAGTCTATTTGGACGACAGCGACGCGATAGTGTAGTAATCCATGCTTCCAAGAATCAGGAGCGCTATCATGAACTAGCCTGCTGGGCCGTTGAGCCAGCACCCGACGGAAAGAATGTTTTTCCCTTCGCAGGCATCAGCTTCGACTACTCGGCGATAGAGGCCGATAATTAACTACGCTATTAGCTCTCCGTAGGAGGTGGTGAGTTGGCCCCGGAGCGTGGCGTGCCCGGCAAGTGCCCGATGCAGCTGCCAACACCGGCAAGAAAGGGCTTTCGTCGCGGCGGCAACCTGAACACTTCGTGTTCATCCGTCGGGCAGTACAACTACCAGCAGTCAGGACCAACCCGATTCCCAAACTGACAGTGGCCGCCGTTCGAGTGTGCGAGCCCTCCGGCTCCAGGATGGCCGGGGCTCCGTCGACGGTCGCAGTCCGTGGGTAGCCGCGATGCTTCGCTGTCCCGCGGCAACCTCAGGTCTCGCGGTGCGGCATGTCCAATTCGGCCCACAGGACAATGTTGCCGTAATGCGGAGGGTGGGCCATTACTTCGGCTATTCGCCTCTTTTCCCTTTCCCATCTGACAAAAGGATCCGTCGCGCTCGCCGGCACTCGCGTCGCCTGCAGGCCGCCAAACATTCGCCTCCCCTTTAGTTCATTGATTAGTTCAGCTTGAGCCTCTCTGGTTTTATGGCGTAGCTTCCTCATCTCAAGGTCAAGGCAAAGGAAAGACAAGCTCTCCTGATCAAAGAAGAGGGAGGCGCTCTCCGGATGAAAGGCCCTCAGTCCCGTCTTTCTGTCGCCATTCGAAGCGTCTTCCGGAGAGACGAGAAGGGTTCCGTCGCTGATATAGAAATCCGAAAGGCTTGCCACGTTGGCGGAGCTAAATGCTAGATCGATTCTTTCATCTATATGCTCAAGGCTATTTCGGATTTTCGCAACAGTGTAGATAGGTGTCGCCTTCGGATCTGAGGGTAAATTCAGCAGCCTCTTCAGCTCCCGCACTCTCCACTTGGCCGCCTTCGTTGCTTCCTTCTTTGACTGGTTTGTCTCCTCCTCGCTAGAGCATGGCCAACCGATCGCTTGTGGATTCTTGTTCGTGACAAGCCGGTTCACCACTATTGCGGCAAAGAGCGCGGCTTGCAGATGTCGCCAGATGGTCTTGAGGTGAGCGCCCCGACGCCAAGCCTCAACAGCTTCCTCGGTGGCTTCGTTGTATATCTCAGCCTGCCTTTCCACTTCGCCCAAGTAGAACAGCAGTCTCAGCTTCTTCGTAGTTTCATCGTCTGAGTCACGAACCGATTGCACCGGGATTCGCCGTTTCGGGGTAGGTCCTGTCACGTCTGCTTCCTCACGTTCAGCACAGGCTCATGACGTTGCCCGACCATCTCGCTGGTAGCAAGTGGTGACGGCGATCGCGCAGAGGTGGCCGGCCTACTGCCTCGACGCCCTGGGAGAATCAACGCCGGACGATGGCCCGATGCCAGTGACGCGGGCGAACCTAGCCGGACGAGGCTCCCAGGGCTTACAAGCGAGGCGTCGGAGCGAGCGTGACCTAGGTTCATGCGAGCGGACGAGGCCTAGGCCCAGGTCATCGCCAGGCCGTCAAGTTCGAACCAGCACTGACCCACGAAGACCATCAACGCCCGGCGTTTGCGCAGCTCAGCGTCCGAGTAGACCGTCTTCGTCCACGCGCAGTAGCCCGGCGACAGATCAACGCCAAGTGTCAATAGCCGACTAGCAAGACCCCTTCGAAGGGAAGCTGTAGGCGCTGGCTAGCGTAGATGGCGTTGAACTGGTCTCGGGCGTCACGAAAGGCTGGCACCGCTACCTCACGGCCCCCGCTCTGATGGCGATAGGCAACCGGAAGCAGCAGGGGCGAGATACCGTGCATCGAGGATGAGGCTGGTTCGAACGATGTCCCGGTAGACCGCATTACCCCGAGCGCCGCGCCCGGCTTCAGCCTCTACGACGATGCCGTAGCCATCGTGGAAGGCGTCGATCTCGTAGGACACCTCTGCTCGCCCATTGTCGCCGAACAGGACGGGCCGGCGGATCTTCCCGGCAACCGTCTTGCCCGTTTCGACCACGAAGCCGAGCCCTTGGAGTCCGGCAGCAAGGTGGCGTAGCACCATGTCACTCGTGACACCGATGCGCGGCTCAGTCGTCGAGATATGTGGCGCAGCGTCATGGATCACGGAGAGGAAGCCCTCGACCCACTCTGGCGGCCGAACGTTGCGGGGGTAGTAGTTCCACGCCGGGTACGACACCACGGCAGGCTAGCGGCCCTGGCGAATGCGTGCTGGCTGTGGTGCCGTAGAGGATCTGGGCCGTTGCTGGGCCGTCTGGGCCGACGCCGGGCCGTCGAACGCGACCAACCATGACCGACGACGACCGCCAGCACCCGAGGAAACAGCAGGTCAGCCGCCACGTGAGAACGGCTGGCCTGGTGGGCGACGGACGAGTCGACCTGTACGCCGGATTCTGCAAACACCCGAGACCACTTGTCGGGTGCCGGACACATGCCCATCACTGACCGCATGCGATCCATTACGTTCGATCTTCATGAAGAGTCTGGCGCGATACTGGGGCTATCTGGCGTTCGTCATCCTCATTACGGCTTGGTGGACTCGCTCCGTGGGGCCAGTGGCGCTACTCGTGCTGTCCCTGCTGGTGACCGGCTTCTTCCTGTTCCAGGCCCCTGTCTGGTGCTGCGCCGTGAACCGCGACGGGACCTTGTGCCGTAACAACTCGGCTGGCCTGCTGCTTGGTTGCAGCAAGCGGCAGCACAAGTGGCAGAAGCTCAGGATGACGTTCGTTCCACATGCCTGGCGTCAGATGAACCGCGGGCTTTGGGCGTCGCCCAGGGAAGGACTGACGACCCTAGGCGCCATCGTGGGGATTCTCTCGACCATCGTGGCGACGGCGATCAGCGTTGCCGGGCAGTTTGCAGGCAAGGCGTGACCGAACCCCTAGGGCAACAGCGCCCAAGCGCAACTTAGGCCGTCTCCGGTCTACCTTCCTACGCGGATGCGGTCGGCGGCGTACAGCTCGCGGGAGCCGTCGGCCCGGAAGACAACGAGCACCGGGACACCTTCCCCGATCTCCAGCTCACGGCGCTCAGCAGGCGTCGGCATCCGGGCGGAGGCGGTGTCGCCCTTGAGCAGGGTCACCGTCTCGGCCGGCTCGACGGCCCGGACGAAGGTGCCGCGCGGCGGTTTCACGATCACGAGCCCTTCCGACCGGAGTAGCGCTATCGCCTGCCGCACACTCGTCCGGCTCAGCCCGTGCTCCTGAGCCAGCCGCAGCTCACTTGGCAGCGACGCACCGGGCGCGAGGTCGCCAGACGTGATCCGGTCCCGCAGGAGGTCTGCGAGCTGCCGGAACACGGCCCGATCCGAGCTGGGGTCGATCACGAATGTGACGCTACGTGTCCAACAGTTCTACATCTTATTGTATCTACAGTCCTACGTCGGTACGGTGAACGAGCAGGCGCGGCGGTCGGATGACCAGCTCAGGCCCGGCCGCCGTGCCGTTGACCCATGCCTGAGGGGAGAGCCGGTGCTGCGCGTCTCGTACGAGGAGTACCTGATAGCCGTCGCCCTCACCCTCGCCCGGCGGCACCGGCCGGTCTGGTCGTGGCGCAAGTGGCGGCGGATCTGCCGCTGCGGAGCCGATCTGCCCTGCCACGCCCGGCACCGCATTCCCATCAACCGCGGCCACTGGCCAGGAGAGGAGGCGCAGTGAAAGCCGACCAGGAGCAGGCGATCCTGGCCGAACACGTCCGAGGGATCGACGGCATGTGCGTCGGCTGCCGCGCCTGGTGGTCGCGGCTGACGCCGTACCCGTGCTGGCAGGTGGACTGGGCGACCAGCCGGCAGGCCCGGACGATCACGACCCGCTTCCTCGGCGGTGTGCGGTGACCACCCACGGCCCCGTCATGCCGATCTGGAGCTGCGGCGGCTGCAACGCCGCCTGGCCCTGCCCGACCCGTCGACGGGAACTACAGGCCGAGTTCGCCGACGCCCCGGTGTCCCTCACCCTCTACCTCGGCTCCTACCTCGTCCAGGCTGCCGAGGACCTGACGTGGGTGCCAGCCGGCACCCTGCACCACAGGTTCCTCGGCTGGACGCGGGAAACCGGCGGGTCGCGTCCGCGCGAGTGGTGTAAGTGAGCGTCCGGGAACTTCACCAGTTGCCGGTGCGGGCGAGTCGGCGTGACATGGTCATGATCATGGCGATGTAGATCATGGCTTCG